>CAVQHF010000012.1:667500-845195 GCA_963712205.1 uncultured Alphaproteobacteria bacterium
CTTTGCAAGCAGGGGGTCACCGGTTCGATCCCGGTAGGCTCCACCAAATGCCATTCGTTGGAAAGTATAAGTTTGCGGCTCGCATCTGCGTGCCGCCTGTTCTGCAAATATCGTGAAGAGAAGATATGTTCGGATGCCGATTTGATCGGCATGTCGTCGGCGACGCTCAATCGCCGGCACCTGATTGGCAGCCTAACCGCGCCACCGGACAGATCTCAAGAAGCTGGTCTTTTCGCCAATGACATGGCGCCCGTCCGGGTGTCGTGAAATTGGCACGTAGTGTCGATGAACATGGTTGCCCTTGCGGCGCCGTGGACATTGGCAATGAGAACGATCAAGTGTCTTAAGGGCATTTAGTGGATGCCTTGGCATGCACAGCCGATGAAGGACGTGATACGCTGCGATAAGCCATGGGGAGCTGCGAATAAGCTTTGATCCATGGATTTCCGAATGGGGAAACCCACCTTAGATACTTGGAAATTCAATAGAGCCGTAAGGCTCAAGACGCTTCACGGCGTTGCCTTCGGGCTCCATTGGTTTCCAAGTATCACTAAAAGGTATCTTATCCTGAATACATAGGGGTAAGAAGGGAACGCGGGGAACTGAAACATCTAAGTACCCGTAGGAAAGGACATCAACCGAGACTCCGTCAGTAGCGGCGAGCGAACGCGGACCAGGCCAGTGGCAACAGTGAGACAAGTGGAACACTCTGGAAAGAGTGGCCGTAGTGGGTGATAGCCCCGTACACGTAATGCGAACTGTTGTCCTCGAGTAAGGCGGGACACGTGAAATCCTGTCTGAACGTGGGGGGACCACCCTCCAAGCCTAAGTACTCGTGCATGACCGATAGTGAACCAGTACCGTGAGGGAAAGGTGAAAAGCACCCCGACAAGGGGAGTGAAATAGTACCTGAAACTGGATGCCTACAAACAGTCGGAGCCCGCAAGGGTGACGGCGTACCTTTTGTATAATGGGTCAACGACTTAGTGTAACGAGCAAGCTTAAGCCGATAGGTGTAGGCGCAGCGAAAGCGAGTCTGAACAGGGCGTTCAGTTCGTTGCATTAGACCCGAAACCGAGTGATCTAGCCATGAGCAGGTTGAAGGTTGGGTAACACCAACTGGAGGACCGAACCCATACACGTTGCAATGTGTCGGGATGACTTGTGGCTAGGGGTGAAAGGCCAATCAAACTCGGAAATAGCTGGTTCTCTGCGAAATCTATTTAGGTAGAGCGTCAGCCGAATACTCCCGGGGGTAGAGCACTGGATGGGTAATGGGGACTCACCGTCTTACTGATCCTAACCAAACTCCGAATACCGGGAAGTAATAGCTGGCAGACACACGGCGGGTGCTAACGTCCGTCGTGAAGAGGGAAACAACCCTGACCGCCAATTAAGGTCCCCAAGTCATGGCTAAGTGGGAAAGGAAGTGAGATTCCCAAAACAACCAGGATGTTGGCTTAGAAGCAGCCATCATTTAAAGAAAGCGTAACAGCTCACTGGTCTAATTAAGGAATCTTGCGCCGAAAATGTAACGGGGCTCAAGCCATGCACCGAAATTGCGGGTGTGCACTTTGTGCACGCGGTAGCAGAGCGTTCTGTAAGTCTGTGAAGGGAGACCCGTGAGGGCTCCTGGAGATATCAGAAGTGCGAATGTTGACATGAGTAACGATAAAGGGGGTGAGAGACCCCCTCGCCGAAAGTCCAAGGGTTCCTGCTTAAAGTTAATCTGAGCAGGGTTAGTCGGCTCCTAAGGCGAGGCCGAAAGGCGTAGTCGATGGGAATGAGGTTAATATTCCTCAACCTGGAGGTAGTGACGAATTCCGTAAGCTGTCAGTCCTTATTGGATTGAACTGGCAGTGATGGGGTTCCAGGAAATAGCTCCTCCGTATAGACCGTACCCCAAACCGACACAGGTGGACAGGTAGAGAATACTAAGGCGCTTGAGAGAACTATGTTGAAGGAACTCGGCAAATTGCACGCGTAACTTCGGAAGAAGCGTGACCCTTTTGCGGGCAACCGTAGGAGGGTGGCACAGACCAGGGGGTAGCGACTGTTTACCAAAAACACAGGGCTCTGCGAAGCCGCAAGGCGACGTATAGGGTCTGACGCCTGCCCGGTGCCGGAAGGTTAAGAGGAGATGTGCAAGCATTGAATTGAAGCCCCGGTAAACGGCGGCCGTAACTATAACGGTCCTAAGGTAGCGAAATTCCTTGTCGGGTAAGTTCCGACCTGCACGAATGGCGTAACGACTTCCCCGCTGTCTCCAACATAGACTCAGTGAAATTGAATTCCCCGTGAAGATGCGGGGTTCCTGCGGTTAGACGGAAAGACCCCGTGCACCTTTACTATAGCTTCACACTGGTATTCGCCAAGACATGTGTAGGATAGGTGGTAGACTTTGAAGCCTGGGCGCCAGCTCAGGTGGAGTCATCCTTGAAATACCACCCTTATCTTCGTGTATATCTAACCGCGGCCCGTTATCCGGGTCCGGGACAGTGTGTGGTGGGTAGTTTGACTGGGGCGGTCGCCTCCTAAAGAGTAACGGAGGCGCGCGATGGTGGGCTCAGAACGGTCGGAAATCGTTCGCTGAGTGCAATGGCATAAGCCTGCCTGACTGCGAGACTGACAAGTCGAGCAGAGACGAAAGTCGGTCATAGTGATCCGGTGGTCCCGTGTGGAAGGGCCATCGCTCAACGGATAAAAGGTACGCCGGGGATAACAGGCTGATGACCCCCAAGAGTCCATATCGACGGGGTTGTTTGGCACCTCGATGTCGACTCATCGCATCCTGGGGCTGGAGCAGGTCCCAAGGGTATGGCTGTTCGCCATTTAAAGCGGTACGTGAGTTGGGTTCAGAACGTCGTGAGACAGTTCGGTCCCTATCTGCCGTGGGTGTAGGAATATTGAGAGGATCTGTCCCTAGTACGAGAGGACCGGGATGGACGTATCACTGGTGGACCTGTTGTCGTGCCAACGGCATAGCAGGGTAGCTATATACGGAACGGATAACCGCTGAAGGCATCTAAGCGGGAAACCGACCTCGAAACGAGTATTCCCTATCAGAGCCGTGGAAGACGACCACGTTGATAGGCCGGGTGTGGAAGCGCAGTAATGTGTGAAGCTTACCGGTACTAATAGCTCGATTGGCTTGATCGTTCTCATTGCTTGTGTCCACGGATCATGTCGTGGCACTCGAAACTCCAGCTTCTTGTTTGTTTGTGCTTCGCCGACCTGGTGGTTATGGCGGGGTGGCTGCACCCGATCCCATTCCGAACTCGGCCGTGAAACACCCCAGCGCCGATGGTACTTCGTCTTAAGACGCGGGAGAGTAGGTCGCTGCCAGGTCTGCCAAGCACAAACCAGCTTCTTCTCTTTACGTGCGCCTCACTCAGCTTTTGCCTGTGGGCGCCTGCAGTAGCGCTTTCCGGCGCGGCACTTTCGGCATTTGCTCCGCAATTGCCTGTCAGTGCTGCGGCAAATGCTTCTTCGAAGCTTTTGGCGCGGGGTGGAGCAGCCCGGTAGCTCGTCAGGCTCATAACCTGAAGGTCGCAGGTTCAAATCCTGCCCCCGCAACCAAAGATCAACCCGTTATCCCATTGGGATAGCGGGTTTTTTTGTGTCCGGATTTCTGCTGTTCTTCCGGATTTACAGGCTTTCGCGTTCGGAATGTCGGAGGCCGAAGGCAGGCCCGGCGCCGGTCAGCCCTTGTATTGCGCGGCCAGCTTTCTCGCGGCGCCGGCGAGCAATGTCACGTCCAGGCCGACGGCGAGGAAGGTGACGCCGAGACCGGCATATTTTTCTGTGGTTTCGGGATCCGTCGCGAGGATGCCGGCCGCCTTACCCGCCTTCCTTATACGCGCAACCGCGTCGGCGATTGCCTCCTGGACCTCATCGGTCAACGGTTTACCGATATGGCCCATGTCGGCGGCGAGATCGGACGGGCCGATGAAGACGCCGTCGATACCGTCGAGCGCGAGAATGCCGTCAAGCGCGGCGAGGCCGGCCCGGTTTTCGACCTGAACCAGAAGGCAGATCTCCGCGTCGGCGGTCGTCAGATAGTCCGGGATGCCGGAGAAATTCGAGGCGCGGGCGAGTGCCGCGCCGACACCGCGCACGCCCTTCGGCGGATATCGCACGGCCTTGACCAGTTGCGCGGCCTGTTCCGCGCTCTCGACCATCGGCACGAGCAGGTTCTGCGCGCCGATGTCGAGAATTTGCTTGATCATCCAGGTTTCGCCGATCGGCAGGCGGACGACGGAATGCGAGGACGACGCTTCCAGAACCTGCAGTTGCGCCATGATGGAGCGCAGGTCATTCGGCGCGTGTTCGCCGTCGATCAGGAGCCAGTCGAAACCGGCCGTTCCCATCAGTTCCGCCGAATAGGGATCGGCGAGCCCCAACCAGCATCCGATCTGGCGTTCGCCACGCGCGAGCGCGGCCTTGAATTCGTTCCTGGGTGCGGGCATCTGGGTTCCTCAGGCAAAATCGCAGGTTACGGTTCCGAACGGGCCGAAATCGGCGTGAATTTTCGTTCCGGGAGGGCATTCGACCGGGCGGATGAAGGAGCCGGACAGGATGATCTGGCCGGCTTCGATCCTCTGGCCGTATTCGCGCCATGCGGCGCGCCAGCCAGACAATGCCGGTGACGGGATCGTTCAGGACGCCGGCGCCGAGGCCTGTTTCCTCGACCTCGCCGTTGCGCGAAACGATCGCGCCGACCCAGCGCAGGTCGAAATCATCGACGGCGTGTTTTTCCTTTCCGAGGACGATGCCGGCATTGGCGGCATTGTCGGAGATCGTGTCGCAGATCCTGCGCGTCTGGCCGGTCTCCGGGTCGGCACGCAGGATGCGGGTGTCGAGGATTTCCAGCGACGGCGCGACATAGTCGGTTGCCGCTATCACGTCGTCGCGCGTCACGTCTTCGCCGGCGAGCGGCGCCTTCATGACGAAAGCGATTTCGGCCTCGATGCGCGGCTGGATGAAACGGCCGGCGGGAATTGTCCGCGCCGTTGTCGAAAGCCATGTCGTCGAGCAACACGCCGCTGTCGGGAATATCGATGTTCAGCGCGTATTGCATCGCCTTCGAGGTCAGGCCGATCTTCCAGCCGATTACCGTGCGGCCGGCTTCCAGCTTGCGGCGGACAAGCGCCGCCTGCACCGCATAGGCGTCGGCCATTTCCATGTGCGGATGGCGGACGGTCAGCAGCCCGATCTGCCGGCCGGTCGCGTCGGCCTGGAACAGATCCTCGGCCGCCCGCTCGATTTCGTCTTCCGAAAGCGTCATGTCTCGTCCGCCACGCCGTTCTTCAGCACGCCGATGCCTTCCGCCTCGATCTCGACCTCGTCGCCGGGCTTGAGAAAAATCGGCGGATCGAAGCGCGCGCCGGCGCCGGTCGGTGTGCCGGTGACGATGATGTCGCCCGGCACCAGGGTGGTGAAGGTCGAGATATAGGCGATCTGCCGGGCGACGGGGAAGATCATCCGGCCGGTGCGGTCGTCCTGCCGGGTCTCGCCGTTGACGCGGGTGACGAGACGGACATCGAGGATCTGCGCCGGATCGCGGAACGGCACCAGCCAGGGGCCCATCGCGCCGGAGCTGTCGAAATTCTTGCCCTGGGTGACGTTGAACTTGGCGTGGCGCACCCAGTCGCGCAGCGTGCCCTCGTTGCACAGCGTCAGCGCGGCGATGTGGCCGAAGCGCGTCGTGTTCCGGGATGTGGCGGCCGCCCTTGCCGATCACCACGGCGATCTCGCCCTCGTAGTCGAGCTTGTCGGAGGCCTCGGGGCGGATCAGCGGCCGGTCGTGGCCGGTGAAGGAGCGCGGGAAGCGCACGAAGAGCGACATGTTTTTCGGCGCGTCCTGGCCGTCCTTGTATTCCGCGTTGCGGTCCGGAAAGTTGACGCCGACGCAGATGATCTTTTCGGGCGCGGGAACCGGGATTTCATATTGGAACGTCCCGTCGGGATGCGTCACCGCCTTGCCCCTGGCGGCGTCGACCAGCTCTTCCAGCGCGCCGGCCTCGACGACTTCGCGCAGGGTCGGCCATTGCGGGAAGTCCGGCGACAGGGCGATCATGCCGTCCTCCGCGACGACGCCGTAGAAAGTCTCGCCGCCGGCGGAAAAACTTGCGATCCGGTCAGGCATTCGGCGTCTCCATGGCGCGGGCGACTTCGACGATGACATCGCCGGCCATCGTCACGTCGTCCGCTGTGGCGTCGAACTGGCCGGCCTGGAAGCGGATGACCAGTTGGCCGTCGACGCGGGTCTGGGTCAGGTAGATGCGGCCGTCATTGTTGATCGCGGTCACCAGCGCGAGATTGAGCGCGTCCGGATCCGCGCCGGCGCGCTTGTAACGGAAACTGAACAACGACAGCACCGGTTCGGTGACGATCTCGAAATCCGGCTCGGCGCGCAGGCTTTCGGCGAGTGCCTGCGACCACGCGACGTGATTGCGGATCATCTGGCGCAGGCCGTCGAGGCCATAGGCGCGGATCAGGAACCAGATCTTCAGCGCGCGGAAGCGGCGGCCGAGCGGCACCGACCATTCCGAATAGTTGATGATGCCTTCGGCGCCATGGGTCTTCAGATATTCCGGCTGGATGGCGAGCGTGCGCACCAGATCGTCGGGCGAGCGGATGAAATGGGCGGAGCAGTCGAACTGCGCGCCGAGCCATTTGTGCGGATTGAAGACGACGGAATCGGCCTCCTCGACGCCGGCCCAGAAATGCCGGAATTCGGGGCAGATCATGGCCGCGCCAGCCCAGGCCGCATCGACATGGACGTAAAGACCGTGCGCCTTGGCGACCGGCATGACCGCGGTCAGATCATCCATGGCGCCGACGCCGGTGCCGCCAATGCAGGCGATGATCCCGGCCGGCCTGAAGCCGGCGGCGATATCCTCGCGGATCGCCGCATCGAGCGCGGCGGCGTCCATGCCGCGGTTTTCGCCGGTGACCGGGATGCGGCGCAGATTGGCCTCGCCGATGCCGGACACCCAGATCGCGCGGTCGATGGATGTGTGGACCTCCCGCGAGCAATAGATACGCAGCGGCGTCTGGCCGGCGAGGCCGGACGTGTTGCCGTCCCAGCCGAGCGCCTTTTCGCGCATGGTCAGGACGGCGGCAAGTGTTGCCGACGACGCACTGTCCTGAATGACGCCGGCGAAGCCTTCCGGCAGGCCGACCGACTGGCGCAGCCAGTCGAGCATCACCGTTTCCATCTCGGTCGCGGCCGGCGATGTCTGCCAGAGCATGCATTGCGGCGCGATCGTCGAGACGAGGTATTCCGCCAGCACGGAGGCGGGCGCGGCATTGGCCGGGAAATAGGCGAAGAAGCGCGGATGCTGCCAATGGGTGATGCCGGGCATCACGATGGATTCAAAATCGGCGAAGATCTGCTCCATCGTTTCCGCCGTGTCCGGCGGTGCGGCCGGCAAGGCGCCGGCGATCGCGCCCGGCGCGGTCTGCGCGCGCACCGGCCGGTCGCGCAATCCCTGGTGATATTCTACCGCCCAGTCGGAGACCTTGCGGCCCCATTCGGCGAATTCGTTCCAGCGCATGGATCTTCCTTACGGTGCGACAATCGGTTGGGCCTTGAGGCTCGGTTCGACGATATCGGTGTCCTCGAACAGGCTGCCTTCCTCGAACCAGGACCGCGGCGCGGGCGCGCCCCACAGCGTCTGGCGCTGCGGGTCCTTCAGGTCCCACTTGATCGGTTCGAGATCGGGATCGACCGTCTGATAGTCGGAGCAGTAGATCTCGATGCGGTGGCCGTCGGGGTCGCGGATATAGAGGAAGAAGGCGTTGGAGATACCGTGCCGGCCCGGGCCGCGCTCGATGTTGGAGACCCAGCCGGTCGTCGCCATCAGGTCGAGCAGGTCGATGATGTTGAGCGGGGTCGGCACCCAGAAGGCGGTGTGGTGCAGGCGCGGGCCGCGGCCGTTGGTGAAGGCGATGTCGTGGACGCCGCCCTTGCGGTGGGTCCAGGCCGCCCAGAGCCGGCCGGTTTCCTCGTCGGCGGTGTATTCCGTCACCCGGAAACCGATCTCGTTGTAGAAGGCGACCGACTCGTCGACATTCGGCGTGAAGCAGTTGAAGTGGTCGATCCGGAGCGGTTTGACGCCGTGATAGAGCTTGTATTGCTGATGGATCGGCGGCAGCCGGTCCATGCGGCTGTAGAATTCCAGCGGGATGCCGTGCGGATCGCGAGTGCGGAAGGTGCGCGACTGATAGGGCCGCTCGACCCATTCGACGGGCAGGCCCTTGCCCTTGAAGAAATGCTCGGCCTTGTCGAGGTCCTCCTCGTCGAAGACCTTGAAACCGAGGTCGCGGGCGACCGCCGTCTCCGCCTTGCGCAGGACGATGCAGTGATGGCCGCGTTCCTCCATGGCGCGCAGATAGATCACGTCGGCGGTCTCGTCGGTCACCTGAAGGCCCAGCGTGTCGACATAGAAGGCGCGGCTTCTGGCGAGGTCCGTCACCGCCAGTTCGACATGCGACAGGCGCACGATGTTGAACGGCGGATAGAGGACGGGAGCGGGAATGGACATCGTTGTTCTCTGTTTCTGATCGTGTCAGGTGACGGGGAAGATCACATTGGTCTGGCCGGTGCCGGAACTCGGGAAATACTCCGTCACGATCTCGCATTTGCCGGCATAGGCATCCCAGCCAAGCGCACCATAGAGCATCGCCGTGTCGTGCATCGAACCTTCGCCCGAGCAGTGATTGGCGTAATCGCCCAGCATCTTCAGGAAGGTGGCGTGGTCGCCGCGCTTCCACATCTCCAGCACCATGCAAGTCGACCTGGCGGTTGAACTCGGACGAGATGGTGAAGGTGCCGTTATTCGGCGCATAGTCCTTGTTCGACCAGATCTTGTGGGAGAGCGAGCCGGAGGCGAGAAGCAGCACCTTCGAGTCCGAGGCCTCGACGGCGGCGCGGATCGCCTCGCCGACGACGCGGCTCTCGTCGTGATCGTGGACGGTGCAGAAGGCGGCGACCGAGACGACCTTCATGTCGTGTTCGCGGCTCATGAAATGCATCGGGACCAGGGTTCCGTATTCGAGGTCCAGCGAGTCGAGGTGATGGGAGAGCGTGTAGACACCGAGTTCGGTCGCTTTCTCGGCGATGGCGTCGCCCAGTTCGGGATTGCCCCGGTGGTCATAGGGCATGTCGCGGATGAATTGCGGAAACTCGCTGGACGTCAGCAGCCCCTTGAAGCGGTGGTTGGCATTGATGTGGAAGCCCGCGTTCACCAGCCAGTGGGTGTCGCAGATCACCGCCGTGTCGGCGCCGAGTTCCTTGGCGCGGCGCGCGATCTCCAGATGGCCGTCAATGGCCGGTTGGCGTTTGCCCTTGAGCGGTCCTTCCTGCTCGGACATCTGGAGTGTCGGTACATGCGTGACCTTGGCGGCCAGTACGATTTCACCCATCTTGTTTCCTCCCCGTGAGCGGCACGGGCGGTTGTCCCGCCGTTCTTACTTGCCGAGTTGCGGAATGTGATGCCGGCCGGTGGCAAGGCCGATATGTTTCTGTTCCATGTAGAACTCGAACGACCAGTCGCCGCCGTCGCGGCCGATGCCGCTGGCCTTGACGCCACCGAAAGGTGTCGGCAGGTGGCGGACGTTTTCCGAGTTCACCCAGATCATGCCGGCCTCGAGCCTGTCGGTGAAGCGCAGCGCCCGGGTCAGGTCGTTGGTCCAGACATAGCCGGTCAGGCCGTATTCGACGCCGTTGGCGATGTCGAGCGCTTCCTCTTCGGTCTTGAAAGTGATCGCGGTCAGCACCGGGCCGAAGATTTCCTCCTGCGCGATGCGCATGTCGGCGCGGGCTCCGGTGAACAGCGTCGGCCTGACGAAATAGCCCTTGTCGCCCACCCGTTCGCCGCCGGCGGCGATGGTCGCGCCGTCCTTCCGGGCGACGTCGAAATAGCTCGTCACCTTGTCGAAATGCGTCTTGTGGATCAGCGGGCCGATCTCGGTCGCCGGGTCGAGCGGATGGCCGACCTTGATCCGGTTGACGCGCTCGACCAGCTTCTTCTGGAATTCGTCGGCAATGGTTTCCTGCACCAGCAGGCGCGAGGACGAGGTGCAGCGCTCGCCGTTGAGCGAATAGATCATGAAGATCGCGGCATCGAGCGCGCGATCGAGATCGGCGTCGTCGAAGACGATGACCGGGTTCTTGCCGCCGAGCTCGAAATGCACGCGTTTCAGCGTGTCGGCGCCCTGCTTCATGATCATCGAGCCGGTCCTCGACTTCGCCGACAAAGGCGATGGCCCTGATCGCCGGATGCTCGGTCAGCGCCTTGCCGGCGTCCTCGCCGAAGCCGTTGACGAGGTTCCAGACGCCGGCGGGCAGGCCGGCCTCCTCGGCGATTTCCATCAGGATGCGGGCGGTGAGCGGCGAGAATTCGGCCGGCTTGTGGACGACCGTGCAACCGGCGGCGAGCGCAGGGGCGATCTTCCAGGTCGACAGCATGAAGGGCGTGTTCCACGGCGTGATGATGCCGACCGGGCCGATCGGAACGCGCGTGGTGATGTTCATCAATGTCGGCGACGGCAGCGTCTGGCCGTCGCGGGCGGACGGTGCGCGATCGCCGAAGAAGCGGAAATTCTCGGCGCCGCGAAGCGCCGCCTTGGACATGAAGCGGAACGCCTGGCCGGTATCCCAGCATTCGGCCATCGCGATCTCGTCGGCGCGCGCGACGATGCGGTCGGCGATACGGTGCAGGATCTTCTTGCGATTTGCCGCTTCGAGATCACGCCAGGCCGGGAAGGCGGCCCTGGCGGCTTGTGCCGCCGCGTCGATATCGGCGGCGCCGCTTTTGGCGACGGTGCAGATGAAGCTTTCGTCGACCGGGGAATGATTGTCGAACGTGGCGCCGGACATCGCCGGGCGGTCTTCTCCGCCGATCCGGTTCGGGATGCCCCGTTCCCTGAAACGGGCGAGATAGCCGGAGAGCTTTTCCAGGTTCTGTTCGAGGGTCGTCAAGGGATCAGCCTTCCTTCAGGTGGTCGCGTATCGTGTTCAGTTTCGGGCTCAGTTCCGGGTCGATGTCGCGCATCTCCATGGACAGCGCCATCGATTTCGCGGCGATCACCGGCTCGAGATAGGCTTTCGCCGCGGCAAAGAGCTTCTCGGTCGCGGCCTTCTTCGCCTCGAATGTCCGTCCGCCGCGCAGCCGAATGGAAATGTCGATATAGCCGTGGCGCGGATCACCGTCGGCAATCGCCACGTGATCCGCCCTGAAGGCGCGGACGCGGATTCCCGCCATCGGGAAAACGCCGGTCTCGATACCGGTCTTGCGCAGCAGCTCGCACAGCGCGGCCATGTCGACAGCGTCTTCCATGTTGGCGGAATAGTCGATCATGATGTGCGGCATTGCGGCTCCTCCGGTATCGCAATAGTTAACATGTTAACTTTATTGAGCGGTGGAGTCAAGCGTCTCCAGCGCAGCTGCATATTGCCCTAACGGCAAATGAAAGGCAGAAGAATCAGATGGAAAAAACCGAAATCCCGGTCAAGCCAGCCGCGGCGCTGGCAACGGCCCGTTCATTGCCGATCGCGTTGCTGCGCGCGCGCGAAAAGGTCATGGGTCCGATCCGGGCGATGCTCGCCAATGCGGGCGTCACGGAACAGCAGTGGCGGGTGCTGCGGGTGCTTGACGAAAACGGCGGCATGGACCCGACGGAAATCGCCGAACGCTCCTGCCTGCTGTTGCCGAGCCTGACCCGGATCCTGCACACGCTGGTCGAGAAGGGCTATGTCAACCGGACGCCGCATCCGACCGACGGGCGCAGATTGCAGATCACCATCACCGCGTCGGGCCGCGACCTCATCGCCTCCAACATGGCAGAGAGCGAGCGGATCATGGCGCGGCTCGAAGAGCATCTCGGCAAGGCGCAGCTGGAAGAGCTGCTCGACCTGCTCAACAAGCTCGACGCGCTGAAACTGTAGCGCGTCCGGCAACACCCGGCCTGGCAATGCTCGACTTGGGATCGCTCGACTTGGGATCGCGGCCAAAGCGTTATATATACAGTGCGGGCATTAAAATATTCAGGGAACGCACATGGCCGGGCAAACCGACACGGTGATCGAGGCAATCCTGCTTGCGATCGACGAAGGGAAACTCGGCCCCGGCGACGTGATCGACGAACAGGCGCTGATCGCGCGGCACGGCGTTTCGAGAACGCCGGTGCGTGAAGCTCTGATCCGGCTGGAAACGGCGGGCCTCGTCCAGCGCAATGCGCGCAAGGGCGCGGTGCTGTTCAAGCCGAGCCTGGAAGAATTTCTCGGGATCATCGAGGTTCACGCGCGGCTCGAAGCGCAGGCGGCGGGCCTGGCGGCGCGGCGGCTGACGCCCGCTCTGGCGCAGGAACTGGAAGACATCGTGCAAGCCTGCGAGGAGCACGCCGCCGAATTCGGCAGCAGCCGCCCGGCGGATTACTATCAGCTGAACCTGCGCTTTCACGAGGTGATCGCGCGGGCTGCCGGCAATCCATTCCTGATCGACCTGATCAAGACGAATGCGCGCAAGCTGATGGGCTACTACCGCGCGCGCTACCGTTATCCGGGCTCCGTCGAAGCGTCAGCGCGCGACCACCGCGAAATCGCCACGCTGATAGCCGGCCACAAGCGCGAAGAGGCCGAAGCGGCGATGGAAGCGCATTTCAACTATGACCGGGGCACGGTCATGGATTTGCTGGCCGCGGTCGGCTGACCGCCTGCTCGAAGAAGCGGGCGATGCTTTCGGCGAACGGCTTGTAATCGGGGCTTTCGGCAAGCGATGCGCGCGCCTTTTCGATCACGTCGCCGTCCATTTTCGACGCATATTCCTCGACGAGGGCGGCGATGAAATCCGGCGTCATTTCCGGATGATTCTGCGTGGTATAGACGCGGTCGCCGATCGCGAAGCCGCCTGCCGGGCAGGCCGCGGAGCCGATCAGAACCCGCGCGTTTTGCGGCAATTCCGTCACCTGCTCGATATGCGCCCCGTACTGGGCGAGGCTCTGCCCGAGCGGCTCCATCCAGGGCGTGCGGTCGACGACGTCCGCTTTCGTCAGGCCGAACACCCAGCCGCCGGGGTTTTTCTCCACCTTGCCGCCGAGCGCCATGGCGATGGCCTGGTGGCCGAAGCAGGCGCCGAAGAGCGGGATCTCGCGTTTCACGATCTCGCGGATCGTTTCCAGCAGCCGGTCGATCCAGGGTTCGCCGTCATGCACCGAGGCCGGACTGCCGGTGATCAGAAAACCGTCGAATGCCGAGAGGTCGTCCGGGAAAACGCCGTCCTTGACCGGGAAGACATCGAACGTCCAGTCCGGGCGCACGCTCGCGACCAGCGCGGAGAACTTTTCGCCGTCTTTCGGATGACGGCGCGCGAAGGCGCTCTCATCCGTGTTCGTCATCAGTATGGCCAGGTGCACGAGGGTCCCGCAGAAATGTGTTTACATATTTATGAGTGCGCATAATATACACAAAACGGCAATTGGGAAGGAAGCATTTTGACAGTCTGGGTTCCGACCGATGACGGCCATGCCGATCTTTCCAGCCACGACGCCTTCGTGGACGGCCCGCCGCACAACACCTTCGCGCGCCTGCGCAGGGAAGATCCGCTGCACTGGTGCGACTGGGATGGCGGCAAGGGGTTCTGGGCGGTCACGCGCCATGCCGACATCACGGCGATGAACGGCAATGCGGCGGTGTTCTCGTCGGCGCGCGGCATCCGGATGGAAGACCAGTCCTACGAGGAATATCTGGCGCGGCGCACTTTCCAGGAAACCGACGCGCCGGAACACATGAAAACGCGGATCAAGGTCGCCAAGGCGTTCTCCAAAACGGTGATCGCGCAATTCGAGAGCGATATCCGTGAGCTCTGCGACGAGATTCTCGACCAGGCGCTGCCGCTCGGCACGTTCGACGCGACCAAGGAAATCGCCCGCCAGTTGCCGATGCGCATGCTCGGCCGGATCATCGGCACGCCGGACGAGGACCTGCCCTGGCTGGTCGAGAAGGGCGACGCGCTGATCGCCAATACCGATCCGGACTTCACCGACCACGTCCTCGACAAGATGGACACCGACGAATTCCGGATGATGCCGTTCAACTCGCCGGCAGGCGCGGAGCTCTACGAATATGCAAAGGAGCTGATGGCGAAGAAGGCCGCCGCGGGCGATACCGAGGGCGTGCTGCACCTGATCCTGCAGCCCGGGCGCGACGGCGAGGTGATCTCGGAAACGGAATTCCGCAATTTCTTCTGCCTGCTGGTCGCCGCCGGCAACGACACGACGCGCTATTCCATCGCCGCCGGCATCCAGGCGATGTGCCACCAGCGCGAACTGCTCGGCCAGATGCAGACGGACGAGGCGGTCTGGGAGACGGCGCCCGACGAGATCATCCGCTGGGCGACGCCGGCGCTCTATTTCCGCCGCACCGCGACGCAGGATTTCGAGATGCACGGCAAGACGATCCGCGAGGGCGACAAGGTGCTGTTGTGGTTCGCGTCGGGCAACCGCGACGACGCGGTGTTCGAGGATCCGTTCCGCGTTGACCTTTATCGCAGTCCCAACCGGCACATGTCGTTCGGGCAGGGCGGGCCGCATGTCTGTCTCGGCATGTGGCTGGCGCGGCTGGAAGTGCGCGTCCTGTTCCAGGAACTCGCCCGCCGGATCAAATCCATCGAACCCGCGGGGCCGCACAAATTCCTCCGATCCAATTTCGTCGGTGGTATCAAGAGCCTGCCCGTCTCCGTGGAAATGGCCTGAGGAACAGCTTCATGAAAACCAGATTGCGCGCCGTCTTTTGCGACCACCTGAGCATCGTGCGCGGCAAGTATCTGCCGGGATCGAAAATCGGCGACGCCTCGACGCGGTTCTGCCGCTCGACCTTCGGCGTGCATTACGACCGCGACCTGCTGGACGCGCCCGGCGCGATGATGATGCAGGGACTGCCCGACATGGAACTTGTCTGGCGGCACGACGATATCCGCGACAGCTGGGACGACGCGACCAAGATCGTGATCGGCGATCTCTACGACGATGCCGGCCAGCCGCTGGAATTGTGCCCGCGCGGCGCGCTGAAACGCGCCGTGGCCGACTGGCAGAAAAAGGGACTGACGCCGAAGGTCGGCATCGAGCTCGAGGCCTATGCGATGGTCGCCGGCGAAGACGGGCGGCTGATGCCCTATGACAGTCCGGGCGGCGTGGTCTACGGAACCGGGCCGTTCGCGGATCCGCTGCGGTTCAACGACCGGATCTGGGAAATGGCCGACGAACTCGGCTTTTCGCTCGACATGGTCACGGCCGAGTTCGATTCGCCGCAGTTCGAATACACGCTGACCTTCGACGATGCGGTCAAGGCGGTGGATGACATCGTGCTGTTTCGCCTGATGGCGCGGGAAATCGCGCTGGAATACGGCGTGATCCTGACCTTCATGCCCAAGCCGATCGCCGAATGCGGCGGTTCGGGCATGCATATCAACTTCTCCTTCGTCGACGGCACGGGCGGCAATGCGCTGTCGACCGGCGAGCGGGGCGGGCCCGATCACATGAACGACCTGGCGCGCGGATGCCTGGCCGGGCTGCTGCATCATCACAAGGGGCTTGCGGGCCTCGTCGCGCCGACGGCGAATTCCTACCAGCGGCTGCAGCCGGGATCGCTGTCGGGCTACTGGCAGAACTGGGGCGGCGACCACCGCAACGTCACGACGCGCATTTCATCGGAAGGCGGTCCGAAGGCGCGGCTGGAACACCGCATGGCCGATGCCACGGCCAATCCCTACACCGCGGTCGCCGCGATCCTGCAGGCGGCCCGGCTCGGGGTGGAAAACGGCTACACGTTGCCGCCGATCGAGACGGGCGACGGCTTCGACAACACGGATGCGAAAGAGGGCACGGCGATCGACCTGAAGGGTGCGGCGGCCGACCTTGCGGCGGACACGGCGCTGGCCGAGGCGGTGGGCGCCGGGCTCGTCGCCAACCACGTGTTCATGAAGGAAAAAGAGGTCAAGAAGACGCGCGATCTCGAAGGCGACGCGTTGCGCGATTTCTACGTCTATTTTGTGTGAGGCCGAATAATGAAGGTAACCTGGAAACTCGCGGATGGCCGCGAAATCGCCGCCGACGTGGCAAACGGCTTGAACATGATGGAAGCCGCCGTGGCCAACAACGTGCCGCATGTCATCGGCGAGTGCGGCGGCAATCTCTCCTGTGCCACATGCCATGTCTATGTCGACGAGGCGTGGCGGGAAGCGGCCGGCGAGGCCGGCGAATACGAGGACGCGATGCTGGATGTCGCGGAAGCCGAACGGCTGCCGTCGAGCCGGCTGTCCTGCCAGATCACCGCCACGGACGCGCTTGACGGCCTCGTCCTGATCGTTCCCGAACCCTGACCGGCAGCCGGCTTCCACTTCGCCTGGAAACGCTCCTTCAGGCGGCTGCAAATCCCTCGTCGAGCGCCGACACGATCTTCGCGACGTCATCCGCCGTCAGGATCAATGGCGGCGACAGGATGATGTTGGGGCCGGAGACGCGCACCATCACGCCGGCCCGGTAGGTCGCCTCGTAGATCTTGCCGATGGTCGCCTTGTCGAGCGGCGTCTTGGCGGCGCGGTCGGAAACGAGTTCCAGCGCGCACATCAGGCCGTGACCGCCGCGCACGTCGCCGATCAGGTCATGTTTTTCGGCGAGGCCGTTCAGGCCGGCGAAGAGCTCCGCGCCGCGCGCGGCGGCATTCTCGTTGACCTTCAGCTTTTCGGTTTCCTTCAGGCAGGCGATCGCGGCGGCGGCGCCGACCGGGTGGCCCGAATAGGTGTAGCCGTGGCCGATGGCGGCGCGCCCGGTCGTGTCGGATTCGAAGACCTCGACCACCTTGTCGGAGAGCATGACGGCGCCGAACGGGAAATAGCCGTTGGTGATCGCCTTGGCGGTCGCCATCATGTCGGGCTTGACGCCCCAGTGGCGCGAGCCGGTCCAGCCGCCGGTGCGGCCGAAGGCGGTGATGACCTCGTCGGCGATCAGCAGGATGCCGTTCCTGTCGCAGATCTCGCGCACCATCGGCATGAAGCTCTCGTGCGGCGGGATGACGCCGCCGGCGCCGAGAACGGGCTCCATGATGAAGGCGGCGATGGTGCCGGCGCCCTGGAAGGCGATCTCGTCCTCGAGCGCGGAGGCGCAGAGCTGCGCCAGTTTCGCCGGATCGGTCTCGTTGAACGGATTGCGGTAGGTATAGGGCGCCGGGATGTGGAAGCAGCCCGGCAGCAGCGGTTCGTACTGGGTGCGGAAATTGGCGTTGCCGTTGACGCTGGCGCCGCCGAAATGGGTGCCGTGATAGCCCTTCTTCAGGCTCAGATATTTCACCCGTCCGGCCTCGCCGCGCACCTTGTGGTACTGGCGGGCGAGGCGGAGCGCGGTTTCCACGCTGTCCGATCCGCCCGACGTGAAGAAGGCGCGGGTCAGGCCGTCGGGCGCGAAGAAGTCGCGCAGCAGGTAGCTCAGCTCGATCACGGCGTCGTTCGAGGTGCCGCGGAAGGTCGAATAATAGGGGAGGCTGTCGAGCTGCGCGGCGATCGCCTCCTTGATCGGCTTGCAGGAGAAGCCGAGATTGACGTTCCAGAGGCCGCCGACCGCATCGAGCGTTTCGTGACCGTCGACATCGCGGATGCGCACGCCTTCGGCGCCGGTGATGATCTTCGGCGGATTGGCAAGACTGTCGGCGGGGTGCGCCATCGGGTGCCACATGTGGCGGGCGTTGTTTTCCTTCAGAAAATTGGAATCTTTCATGTCATCCTCCCATCGGCGAGTTCCAGCAGTGACAGCGCTTCGGCATAGCTTTCGCGCGGCTGGCGAACGTTGAAGTGAACGGTTTGGAGCCCGACGGCCCGTGCGCCCTCGATGTTGCGCATCTGGTCGTCGACGAAGACGCAGTCTCCGGCCGGCAGGCCGAGCCGGTCGAGGCAGGCCTGGTAGGCGCGCGGATCGGGCTTCAGGATCCCGGTATAGGTCGCGTCGACAATGACGTCGAAATCGTCGAGGAACGGCAGCTTGTCGCGGAAATCCTCGCCGTAGAACAGGTCGAGTTCGTTGGAGAGGATGGCGAGTTTCACGCGTGCCTTCCTTGCCGTGTCCAGTGCAGAGCGGAATTCGGGCCGGATGACAGCGTCGGGATCGCCGCCTCTTGCGGCGCGAACGAACTCGGACATTTGCGTCCAGTTCTTGCCGAGCAACGCGCCGGTCTCCCTCGTGCGCTGCAGCCAGTACTCGCGTTCGGAGATGCGGTCCGCCTGCATGTCGCGCCACAGCGGGTCGCTGTCGGGGTCGAACGGACCGCGCCATCGCAGCGTTCCGGCGGGCAGGCCAAGCGCGGCCTCGGTCAGGTCATGCGTTTCGAACAGGGTGCGCGTGACGACGCCGCCGAAATCGAGGATCAAGGCCTTCGTCATGCGGCGTCCGCCTGCGGGAAGCATTCGGGAACGAAGCCGCCGATCGCCCGCGTCAATTCGATGGCGCCGGACAGGACGGCGCGGCGAATGATCTCGATCCGGTCCGGGGTCACGCGCGACACCGGCGCGGCGACGGCGACGGCGCCGATCGGCGCGCCGTCGGAATTGAAGACCGGCGCGGCGTGGGAGTGCACTTCGGCCTCGAACCCGCCGACCGATTCGGCAAAGCCGGCTTTGCGGATCGGCGCGAGCAAGGCCCGGATCGCGTCGGGATCGGTCACCGTGTCGGGTGTGTGCCTGGTCAGCGGCCGCGCCAGAACGGCGTCGATGAACTCGTCCGGCGAGAAGGCGAGCACCGCCAGTCCGGACCCCGTGGCGTGAAGCGACAGCGTTTCGGCGTCCTCCATCATCACGCGCGTGGCATGTTTCGGCGAATAGACATGCGCCAAGGGCATTCAATTGCATGCCGCGGACAATGCTGACATGCGCGGTTTCGTGCGTCTCGCCGGCAAGGCGGTCGAGAATGCCGCGCGACGCGGTAGTCAGCGGAACGGCGGCTTCGCGGAGCCTGGCAAGGCGGAGAACTTCGGCGCCGAGGCGGTAGGATCGGTCGGTTCCGGCCTGTTCGATGAAGCCGCTCTCCTGCAATTCACTCAGCAGGCGGTAGGCCGTCGCCTTGTTGATCCCGGCCAGCCGCGCCATCTCGCTCAACCCGATCTCGGTTCGGGACTGATTGAAATTCGACAGCAAAGACAAAGCTTTAGACACGGTTCCCATTCGGGATTTCCCCTGGTCGTGGACAATGTTTTTGACCGCAGGAAAGGAATCTGCAGGCGCGGTTCCAAACTCCTTGACAGAGGAAGAAGTTGAATGTCAATCTATTTTAGAACCAATGGTTCACTATATGAACCAACTATAGGGAGGTAGCTTGTGTTCAAATCCAACATCCTGAAGGGCGCTCTGGCGGGCGCCATGATGCTGCTCGGTACCGCCGCGCATGCCGAATATCCCGAAAAACCCGTGAACTTCATCGTGCCGTGGCCCCCGGGCGACCTCGAGGATGTGCTGACGCGCATGATCGCCGACGATTTCCAGGCCAAGTACGGCGTTGCGGCAGCGGTGGTGAACAAGCCCGGCGGCGGCGGCGGTCCGTTCCCGGGTGCGATCGACGTCGCCACGGCTCCGCCGGACGGCTACACGATCGGCTCCTTCGTGATCGGCGTGCCGGTCGTCGGCCACACGATCGGCATTCCGGAACTGACGCCGGAAAAATTCGATCCGCTCGGCATCTTTCTGACCTATCCCTTCGTCATCGCGACCAGCGCCGATGCGCCCTATTCCTCGATGGAGGAGCTGGCGGCCTACGCGAAGGATCATGACGTCGCGCTCGGCCATTTCGGCGACGTGCTGACGCCGACGCAGGTGACCAAGGCCTATGCGAAGAACGCCGGCTTCGAATGGGGTTCGGATGCCGCCTTCGACGCGCTCGACTGCAACACGCTTGCCTCGGGCGATGCGGACGTCATCAACACGACGCTGCAGCTGATCCTGCCGTGCCTCGACAAGGTCAAGGTGCTGACCTCGATCACCGATACGCGCATTCCGCTCATTCCGGATACGCCGACCATCGGTGAACTCGATCCGTCGCTCAACATCGCGTTGTGGAACGGCCTGTTCGTCACCAAGGAGACGCCGCAGGACGTTCGCGACAAGATCATCGCCGTCGCATCCAAGACGGTGATGAGCGACCGCGCGCAAGCAGTCGCCAAGGAGACGGGTGCGCTGGTCTATTGGCAAAACGCCGAGGAGAGCGCGGCTCGTATCAAGAAGGATATCGAGACCATCGACCGCATCGGCGAACTGCTGAAGTAAAAGACAGACCGCGGGCCCGGCATATCCGGGCCCGTTCCTTATCCAGAGCAAGCCAAAGTGACAACCGAGCGCGAGCGCCGATTTCCTGGACCGAGACGGGGGCAACTGATCTTTGCCGTTGTCTTCGTTCTTTTTTCCGCTTTCCTGTTGGCGCAGGTGCCGAGCGAAACCCGCTGGGTCGCGAAGACCGGGTTCTTCGCCCAGCCGCGTTTCTGGCCGGCAACCGGGCTCGGCGCGATGTTCGTGCTCGGCGCCTTCTACCTGATCAAACTGCCCTGGCACCGGTTCCAGTGCGGCCGACTGGATCGAGGCGCGCAAATGGGCGTCCGCGCTCGAATACGCCGCCTGGTTCATGGGCTATGTCTTCGTCGTTCCGATCGTCGGTTACCTGCCGACGACGATGGTCTTCGTGCCGGCGCTGGCCTGGCGGCTCGGATATCGAAGCAGCAAGATGATCCTGATAAGCATCGCCTTCGCGGTCGTGACCGTCGTCGTCTTCAAGAGCTTCCTCTCGGTCAAAATCCCCGGCGGCATGGTCTACGAATACCTTCCCGGCGCGATCCGCAGCTTCTTCATCCTGAACCTCTGAAGGCACCATGGACCTGTTTCTTTCGAGTGTCGAAATTCTGGCCCGCTGGGACGTCGGGCTCGCATTGCTGGTCGGATCCGTCGGCGGCGTGCTGATCGGCGCCATTCCGGGCGTCGGGCCGGCCGTCGCGATCGCGATCCTTCTGCCGGCGACCTTCTCGATGCAGCCGATCGTCGGCCTGACGGTGCTTCTCGGGATCTACGGCTCGTCGATGTATGGCGGCGTCGATCCCGGCGGTGCTGATCAACACGCCGGGCACGGCGGTCAATGCGCTGACCACCTATGACGGGTATCCGATGACGGTGCGCGGCGAACCGCGGCGGGCGCTCTCGCTCGCCTATTCGGCGTCGTTCTTCGGCGGCATCTTCTCCGTGATCTGCCTGATCCTTTTCGCGCCGGTGCTCGCCAGGGTCGCGCCGCTGTTCGGCAGCCGGGAAATCTTTCTCGCCGCGCTTCTCGGCATCATCCTCGTCATCGTCGCGCATCGCGGCCAGAGCCTGATCGCCGGATCGCTGGCGGCGTTCGGCATCTTCATCCAGACCATCGGGCTGGAGCCGGTCAAATATTCGAAGCGCTTCACCTTCGACCAGGCGTTTCTGTCCGGCGGCATCGACCTGATCGTCGTGGTGCTCGGCCTGTTCGCGCTCAGCCAGGCCTTCGTGCTGCTGACGAGCGACGACGAGAAAATCCGCATCACGCGCCTGCGCGGCGGGCTGTTCCAGGGATTGCGGGAATTGTCGCGGCATCCGCGCGTGGCGACGGTTTCGGCCACCTTCGGGGTGCTGATGGGCATGATCCCCGGCGTCGGGGAGTTCACGGCGCAGTTTCTCTCCTACACCTATGCGCAGAAGACCTCGAAGCGGCCGCAGGATTTCGGCCACGGCTCCTCGGAAGGCCTGATCGCGTCGGAGACCGCCAACAACGCGGTGCCCGCCGCCGCGATGGTGCCGCTTCTGGCGCTCGGCATTCCCGGCGAGGCGCTGACGGCGATGATGCTGTCGGTGTTCTACGTGCACAATGTCGTGCCCGGCCCGGCGCTGTTCCAGAAACACATGGACTTCATCATCGCGCTTTACCTGGCGCTGCTGATCCTGAACGTGCTGGTGCTGCTCTTCCTGCTGGTCGCGACACGGCCGCTGATCAACGTGGTGAAGATCCCGAACCGGTTCCTCGGCATCACCGTCCTGACGCTGTCCTTCGTCGGGGTCTATTCGCTGCGCAACTCGGTGACCGACTGCATCATCGCCGCGATATTCGGGATGGTGGGCTACATACTCAAACGCCTGTCGCTGCCCATCGTGCCGATCATTCTCGGCATGGTGCTGGGCAACATCATGGAAGTGAAATTGCGCGCGGGCATGGCCCGGGTGAACGAGCCGTTCGACTTCATCGACCGGCCGGTGGCGATGATCCTGTTCCTGGTGATCGTCGGCGTGCTGGTCATGCATGTGAGGCAAGTCTGGCTCGACCGCAAAGCGCTGAAGGAGGCCGAATGGCAGACCAAGTTCAGATCGACGCGCTTCGGCGCATTCCTGTCGCGCCGCAGAAACTCCTTGTTGAAGGCGCGTGGCAGGAAGGTGAAGGCGCGCCACTCGACGTCATATCGCCGATCGACGGATCGCGACTGACGACCATCGCCGACGCAACGCCCGCCGAGGTCGATCGCGCGGTCGCTTCGGCGCGGGCGGCGTTCGAGGACCGGCGCTGGTGCGGCCAGCCGCCGGCGGCGCGCAAAAAAGTCATGCTCAAATGGGCGGAGCTGATCGAGCGCGAGGCATTGGCGCTGACGGTTCTCGGCGTGCGCGACAACGGCACAGAATTCTCCATGGCGTTCAAGGCCGAGGCCGGATCGGCGGCGGCGACGATCCGCTACTATGCCGAGGCCATCGACAAGCTCTACGGCGAAATCGCGCCGACGGCGGACACGCATCTGGGCCTCATCCATCGCGAGCCGGTCGGCGTGGTCGGCGCCATCGTGCCGTGGAATTTCCCGCTGATGATCGGCGCATGGAAGCTCGGACCGGCGATCGCGGCGGGCAATTCGGTGGTTCTGAAACCGGCCGAAACGGCTTCGCTTTCGCTGCTGCGGCTGGCGGAACTGGCGCTCGGAGGCGGGCCTGCCGAAAGGCGTGCTGAATGTCGTCACGGGCCGGGGGCAGGTCGCCGGCGAGGCGCTGGCGCTGTCGATGGATGTCGACGTGCTGGTCTTCACCGGGTCGGGCGCGGTCGGGCGGCGGCTGCTCGAATATTCGGCGCGGTCCAACCTGAAGCGCGTCTATCTGGAGCTCGGCGGCAAGTCGCCGTCGATCGTCTTCGACGACGCCAGGGACATCGCCCAGGCGGCGAAGGTCACGGTCAACGGCATGTTCCGCAATTCCGGCCAGGTCTGCGTCGCGTGCACGCGGCTGCTGGTGCAGCGCGGGGTACATGACGAATTCGTCGCCGAACTGGCGAAGCAGGCCGCGGCGCTGAAGGTCGGCGATCCGCTCGACCAGACGTCGCAGATCGGCGCGATCAACAGCCTCAGGCAACTCGAACAGAGCCTCGGATTCGTCGAGACGGCGCAGAAGGAAGGCGCGTCGCTCTACCGGGGCGGCAGCCGCATCCTGGAGGAGACCGGCGGCTACTACATGGAGCCGACGATCTTCACCGGCGTCGGCGCGACCGACACGCTGGCGCAGAAGGAAGTGTTCGGGCCGGTGCTCGCCGTCACCCCGTTCGAGGACGAGGCGGACGCCGTCGCCGCCGCCAACGGCACGGAATACGGCCTGTCGTCCGGCGTCTGGACGAGCGACCTGTCGCGCGCCCACCGGATGATCCGCGCCGTGCGGGCGGGGGTCGTGCATGTCAACACCTATGGCGGGTCGGACCTGACCGTGCCGCTCGGCGGCGTCAAGCAGTCGGGCAACGGGCACGACAAGTCGCTGCACGCCTTCGACAAATATCTCGACCTGAAGACCGCATGGATCCAGTTGTGAGGAAGACGCAATGAGCGACAAGACGATCCTCATCATCGGGACTTACGACACCAAGAACGACGAGCTCTCCTACATGGCCGAGTGCATCGCGAAGCAGGGCGGACGGGCGGTGACGATGGATGTCAGCGTGCTCGGCGACCCGGCCGAGCCGACCGACTATTCCAAGCACGATGTCGCGGCCGAAGGCGGCAGCTCGATCCAGGCGGCGATCGACTCGGGCGACGAGAACCACGCGATGCAGATCATGGCGAACGGCGCTGCCGCGCTGACCGCGCGGCTCCACCGCGAGGGCATTTTCGACGGCATGATCGTGCTCGGCGGCACGATGGGTACGGATCTTGCGCTCGACGTCGCGGCGGCGCTGCCGCTCGGCGTACCGAAATTTGTCGTCTCGACGGTCTCGTTCTCGCCGCTGCTGCCGGCGGAACGGCTTGCGCCGGACATCCAGATGATCCTGTGGGCAGGCGGCCTCTACGGTCTCAATTCGGTGTGCAAATCCTCGCTCAGCCAGGCGGCGGGCGCGGTGCTCGGCGCGGCGCGGGCGGTGGAGCCGCCGGTGCGCGACCGTCCGCTGATCGGCATGACGTCGTTCGGCAAGACCGTGCTGCGTTACATGGTGACCCTCAAACCCGAACTGGAAAAACGCGGTTTCGAGGTCGCGGTGTTCCACGCCACCGGCATGGGCGGGCGGGCCTTCGAAGCGCTGGCCGCCGAGGGAGCGTTCGCCTGCGTGTTCGATTTCGCCACGCAGGAGGTCGGCAATCACATGATGGGCGGGCTGTCGGCGGGCGCCGACCGGCTGACCAATGCCGGCAAGGCCGGCATCCCGCAGCTCGTCGCGCCGGGCTGCATCGACCTGATCGACTTCGTCGGCTGGCAGCCGCTGCCGGAACGGTTCAGGGACACGCCCTCGCATGCGCATAACCGGCTTGCTGACCTCGATTGTCCTGGAGCCGGACCAGCGCCGTGAAGTGGCGCGCGAATTGTGCAAGCAGATGGGAAGCGCGACCGGGCCGGTCGAGTTCCTGCTGCCGAAAGGCGGGTGCCATGAATGGGACCGGCCGGGCGCCGACCTGCATGATCCGGAGGGCCTGGCGGCGTTCTGCGACGAGATGGAAAGGGCGTGTCCGGAAAATGTTTCGCTTCGTGCCCTGGATTGCCACATCAACGATGCGGAATTCTGCGACACGGCGCTGGCGATCTTCGACGACTGGGTCGCGCGCGGAATCGTGAAGAAGCCGGGCCAGGCACAGGCCTGACCCGGCGGATAAAACCTAGAGCGCCTTGTCGAGTTCCTTGGCGTGCAGCCAGTCGGCGTGCTGCGGCGCGCGCCTGGTCTTCGACCATTCCTCCAGCATGTCCCACTTGACCGCGGTCAGGCGCTCCAGCAGGGCATCTTCCTCCGGGTCCGGGCAGGCGAGTTCGACGCGGTGGCCGTTCGGATCGAAGAAATAGATCGAGTGGAAGATCGAGTGGTCGGTCACGCCGAGGACCTCGACGCCCTTCTTCTCCAGATGCTCCTTGAACGCGAGCAGTTCGTCGCGATCCTTGACCTTGAAGGCGATGTGCTGGACCCAGACCGGGGTGTTCGGGTCGCGGCCCATTTCCGGCTTGGTCGGCAGTTCGAAGAAGGCGAGCACGTTGCCGTCGCCGGCATCGAGGAAGACGTGCATGTAGGGATCGGGCTCGTGCGTCGAGGGAACATGGTTCTCGGCGATCGCCAGGACGAAATCCATGTTCAGCATTTCGCCGTACCAGTTGACGGTTTCCTTCGCATCCTTGCAGCGATAGGCGACGTGATGAATCTTCTCGATCTTCATTGCAGTGTCTCCTCTCATTTCTTCGGCTTGGCGGCGTCGAGCGCTTCGGCAAGCGTCTCGCGGTCGCCGATATGGTTCGCCAGGATCAGGATGAGCCTCGCGTTGAGCGCGTCGCTTTCGGCCTTCGTCAGTCCCTCGTGGACCGCGAGCAGGTCGGCGTAGAAATCATCCGGCGCAGCGATGTTCGGTGTGGTGATCAGTTTCGCCATCGTCATGCCCTCCCGGTTGCCTGGCGGATCGCGGCCCTGACCGCGGCTTCGTCGAAGGACGGCCAGCGGGCCGCGACATGCTGATCCGGCCGAATAAGGTAGACGGCCGACTTTGCGTCTCCGAGATAGCGCGCGGCGAGATCGCCGCTCGGATCGTCGCCCGCGGCCACGCGAACGGCTTTCGCCGCGATGCCGCCATCCTCGACGCTGTCCGGCACCTCGGCATCGATGGCGAGCAACTGGAATTCGCCGCCGAGCCGGTCGAGCAGGAAGTCCTTGCCAAGCGGAGCGTCGGGGCAGGTGGCGCCGGGGCGCGTGCGCGCCGGGCCGCCTTCGAGCGCGTCGGGGCCGTTGAGCGGCGAACCGTCATAGACGCAGGGCACGGACAGCCGGCCGGAATTGACCAGCGGCCGGGCGAATTCGAAGCGTTCGGAAAGATCGAGCGCGGCATCGCGGAAGGCGCGGCTGACGTCCGATTTCGGCGTGATGAAATCCGTCGAGCGCGAGGAGTTGAGAATGTTCTCGTCAGCGCCATGAACGCGCTCGACATCGTAGGTCTCGAGCAGGCTTTCGGGCGCGAGGCCGTCCATCACCAGCTTCAGCTTCCAGCACAGATTGTCGGTGTCCTGCAGCCCCGAATTGGCGCCACGCGCGCCGAAAGGCGAGACCTGATGCGCGGCGTCGCCGGCGAAGATCACGTGGCCGTGGCGGAACTTCTCCATGCGGCGGCACTGGAACGTGTAGATCGAGACCCATTCGAGCTCGAACTTGACGTCGTCGCCGAGCATCGCCTTGAGGCGCGGGATGACGTTTTCGGGCTTCTTTTCCTCGTCCTTGTCGATGTTCCAGCCAAGCTGGAGATCGATGCGCCATACGCCGTCGGGCTGCTTGTGCAGCAGGGCCGACTGGCCGCGGTTGAAGGGCGGGTCGAACCAGAACCAGCGCTCGGTCGGGAAGTCGGCGTCCATCACCACGTCGGCGATCAGGAAATTGTCCTCGAAGACGCGACCGACGAAGTCGAGCCCCATCATCGCGCGGATCGGCGAGCCGGCGCCGTCGCAGGCGATCAGCCAGTCGCTGTCCATGGTGTAGGGCCCGTCGGGGGTATCGACGGACAGCGCGACACCCTTGTCCTTCGGTGTGACGGAAACGACCTTGTTGCCGCCGCGCAGCTCGATCGGCTTGCCCTCGGCCTGCAATTCGCGGACGCGTTCGACCAGATATTGCTCGAAATAATATTGCTGCAGGTTGATGAAGGCCGGGCGCTTGTGGCCTTTCTCGGGCAGCAGGTTGAAGTCGTATACCTGCCGCTCGTCGAAGAAGACCTTGCCGATGTTCCAGACAACGCCCTTGTCGACCATCGGATCGCCGCAGCCGAGCCGGTCGAGGATTTCGAGCGGGCGCTTGGCGAAGCAGATGGCGCGCGAGCCCCAGGAGACCTTGTCATTGTCGTCGAGAACGACGACCGGCACATCCATCTGGGCGAGGTCGATGGCGGCGGCGAGGCCGATCGGGCCCGCGCCAGCCACAACGACCGGGTGATGCGCCCTGGCTCCCGGCTCCTGATCGGCGGAGCGCTGGTAGGGGTAGAGCGGCGTTTCGAATATCTTCTTGCCGTTCGTTTCAACAGTCTGGTTCAAGATCGGTCCTCCCAACAGTTTCCGTCCGTTGTCTCAGCCTTGCAGAGCGTCCCACATTCTGGCGTCGCGCTCGGCGGTCCAGATGCGCGGCGTATCGATGCCAAGCGCCTCGTCATAGGCGCGGGCGACATTGAACGGCAGGCAGTGCTCATAGATGGCATAGTTGGCGAATTTCGGATCGCATTCGGCGCGGCAGGCGTCCCAGGCTTCCTTCAGCGAGCCGCCGCCCTGGGCAATACGGGCGACCGGGCGGTAGGTCGACGAGACGAAGTCGGCGGTGTTTGTCAGCGCCTTGTTCACCATCTCCTTGCCGACGAGCGCGTCGCCGCGGCCCGGAGCGATCGCTTCCACGTCATAGGCGCGGATCGCTTCCAGCGTCGCCGGCCATTCGTTGAAATGGCCGTCGCCGCAATAGCAGGCCGAGTGGTACTCGACGATGTCGCCGGTGAACATGACGTTTGCGTCGGGGACGTGGATGACGATGTCACCTGCGGTGTGGGCACGGCCGAGAAACCGCAGATCGACGCGGCGCTTGCCGAGATAGACAGTCATCCGGTCGTTGAAGGTCGTGGTCGGCCAGGTCAGCGGCGGGATGTCGTCGACATTTTCATAGCCCATGAAAAGGCGCGGGAAGCGCATGAATTCGGATTCGCGGTCTTCGGCGCCGCGTTCGACGACCATGGAGCGGGCCTTCTGGCTCATGATGACCGTGGGCGCCTTGTAGGCGGCGGCGCCGAGCACGCGCACGGCGTGGTAGTGGGTCAGAACCAGATGGCTGATCGGCTTGTCGGTGACGGAACGCACCTTCTCGATCACCTTGTTGGCGAGCTCGGGTGTCGCCTGCGCCTCGACGATCATGACGGACTCGTCGCCGATGATCACGCCGGTATTGGGATCGCCCTCGGCGGTGAAGGCCCAGAGGTCCTTGCCGATCTCGGTGAACGAGATCTTCTTTTCGGTCAGATCACCGGCGCTTGCGAATTGCTTTGCCATCAGGCGGCTCCTTCGTATTTTTCCACTGTCTGTTCGATCGCCCCGAATATCGACTTGCCGGTTTCGTCAGGCATCTCGATGCGGACGGTATCGCCGAACCGCATGAACGGCGTTTTCGGGGCGCCGTCGTAAATTGTCTCGATCATTCGGACTTCGGCAAGGCAGGAATAGCCGAGCCCGCCATCGGCGACCGGTTTTCCGGGGCTGCCGTCGGCATCCTTGTTCGACACGGTGCCCGAGCCGATGATCGCGCCGGCGCCGAGCGGGCGGGTCTTGGCGGCGTGGGCGATGATGGTCGGGAAATCGAAGGTCATGTCGACCCCGGCATTGGCGCGGCCGAGCGGCGCGCCATTCAGATCGACATGGAGCGGCAGATGAACCTTGCCGCCGTCCCAGGCGTCGCCCAGTTCGTCCGGCGTGACGGCGACCGGCGAGAAGGCCGAAGACGGCTTCGACTGGAAGAAGCCGAAGCCCTTGGCGAGTTCGGCCGGAATCAGGCCGCGCAGCGAGACGTCGTTGACCAGCATGACGAGGCGGATCGCGGCCTTCGCCTGTTCGAGAGTGGCGCCCATCGGCACGTCGTCGACGATGACGGCGACCTCGGCCTCCATGTCGATGCCCCAGGCCTCGTCGGCCATGCGGATCGGCGCGCGGGGCGCAAGGAAGGCGTCGGAACCGCCCTGGTACATCAGCGGGTCGGTCCAGAACGTCGCCGGCATCTCGGCGTTGCGCGCCTTTCGCACCAGTTCGACGTGATTCACATAGGCCGAGCCGTCCGCCCACTGGTAGGCGCGCGGCAGGGGCGAAAGAGCCAGGTTCTGGTCGAACGCCTCGGTCGGCGCATCGCCGCTTTCGATCGCGCGCGCCAGGTCCGCGAGCGCGGGGGCCTTCGCAGCCCAGTCATCGAGAGCGGCCTGCAAGGTCGGCGCGACCGTGTCGGCGGCGGCGAAGCGGGCGAGATCGCGGGAGACCACGACAAGCCTGCCGTCGCGAGTTCCGTTGTCGAGCGTCGCCAGTTTCATCCATTCGTCCTCATGTTTCAGCCGACGCCGTCATGTCCGGGCGCGCGAGTGCGGAAATCCCGGTCACGTGCCGTCTTCGCCGCTGCTCCTCCGCGGACGGCCGCATCGCAGTCCGCATGCACAGGTAATGGTTACGTTTGTAACTAACAACCGTTTTTTGCACGTCCAGCGCGGGGGCGCGTGAAGCAGGGCGTTGGTGGAACGGGGCGTCCGGCCGGGTCAGGCTATGCGGACGACATTGACCCTGGCGGTCGCCGAAACCGTGGAGGCGCGTTCGACGCGATTGCGCCCGGAATCCTTTGCGGCATACATCGCCATGTCGGCGGCCCCGATGACAGCCTCAAGGGTCATTTCCGGCGATGCGACGGCGACACCGGCGCTGACCGTGGCGCGGACCGGCTTTCCATCGACGAATTTGTTGGTGTCCGCGAAGACCTGGCGGATGCGTTCGGCGATCACGCAGGCGGTCTCGATAGAGGCGCCGGGCAGAACGACGGCGAATTCCTCGCCGCCATAGCGGCCGAAGAGATCGTTCGGGCGCAGCGACAGACGCACGGTATCGGCGAAATCGCGCAGGATACGGTCGCCGACCTGGTGGCCGTGATTGTCGTTGATCATCTTGAAGCGGTCGAGGTCGAACATGATCAGCGAACAGGGCGATTGCTCCCGCCGGCACCGGTCAATCAGGCGATGGGCGGTTTCGAAAAAGGCGGTCCTGTTGGCCGCGCCGGTGAGCGGATCGGTCCGGGCGGCCTCGATATATCCGGCCTCCATGCGTTCCTTGCAGACGAGCACCATGAACAGAGCGGTGCCCATGGCATAGACAATCGTTTCGAAATGGACGATTCCGAACCAGCTGTCGAGCGGGGGCGGCTGGTTCAGCGGGAATTGACCGGTGAACGCGTCGTAGCCGGCGCCGAGATAAATAATGGAATGGGCAGCCATGAACCCCATCAGGGGCCAGCGAGCGGCCAGTTTTTCGGCGCGTGTGCGCCAGAGAATCCAGACGGCGGCCGAAACGTAAGAGAACCACGCGGCGAATGCGGCGACAGCCGCCCATTTTTGATTGTCATGGCCGAATGGCAGCAATGCGACCGCGAGCCAGATCACGGGGCCCGCGGCGATTACGGGAATGCGCGCGGGCAAATCGTTGAAGCTCCTGGCTCCACCCCAGACCATGGCCGGGGACATGATGTTGATGCCGCTGCCAAGAGCGATCAGGCCGGGGCTATGCCAGGCGAAACCGGCAGTCAGGACGGCAAGGCCGGCCGCGTTGAAACCATTCGCCGCGCTCCACCATATCAGAGCAGGTATCCGGTGATTGAACCACCACGCGCCGATCAGAAGAATGCCGGCGAAGGCGGTCGCAAGGACCGCGGGAACCATCAGCGTGAGGGGGTCGAGTTGCATACCGGCGAGCGTCGCTCCCTTCCGTATGGGCAATTGACCAGTTGTAGTCGGGACGTGGTTGCGAAGTGGTTAAGTGCCGACCTGCTGCCGGCAGACCTGCCGCCGGTTTTACCGGTCAGTTTCGCACGGTTTCAGAGCGCGGTGGACAAACGGATCGGCGCGGCGCCGTCACGCCATCCAACTCCTTGTTTCACGCAATTCCGGACGGAAAACCGGTTTCCACTTTTCCTGGAATTGCTTTAAAGGCTCCACACTTTCGGCAGCGCCCTATCGCCCAGAAACAGGGCGATGACCGGAAGGAGTTGCCTGCGCAGGATGTAGCTCGACGGCGCGGCGAGGCGGATAACGACCTTGCCGCCTTTCTTGTCACCTTCCTTGCCGCCGATCTGGCTGGCGCCGCCGATGGCGTCCTTCAGCAGCGCGCGGGCGCCGGTGACCAACAGGTCGCGGCTCTCGCCGTCATCCGGGGTGACGAAGACGAGCGTCGCGAAAACGCGGTTGCCGCCGAGGACGGCCGCGCATCGGCCGTTTCGCCGGCTCCCCGCAGGTCGAAGCGGACGTCGTCGGCATGGACGAGATCGCCGTCGGCCCCGCGAATGCGCCAGCGGTCATGAAAGAAGGCGGAGGCGACGGTCTCGCCCATCGCCTCGCGGCCGAAAACCAGCGTTTCGAGGCCGAGGAAGCGGGCGTCCGCTTCAAGCGAAACGTCGAGGCCGCGGCGCAGCCGTCCGCCGTCGAACAGGATCGTTTCCTGCGGCAGCCAGAACAGGCTGGCGCCGGCGCCGACGCGGATCACGCTTTCCTGCCGGCCGGTGTCGCCGGTGCTCTTGTAGATCCGCTCGCAGGCCTGGGTGGTGACGATGGTCTCGGTGGCGGGCGGCGGCGGCAATCGTCCAGGCGAGCGTGTCGCCGCCGGTGATGCCGCCCGAGGTGTTGATCAGCACGGCTTCGAGCGCCTTGCCATAGGTCTTCGGCACGCGGATTTTGGCGTTTCCCGCCTGGTGCAGCCGCGCGATGCGGGTGGCGCCGCCGGACCGTTTGACCTCCAGCGTGCCGACGCCGCGGGAGCGCTGCATTGCCGGGACGAGATCGGCGGGGGCGACCGTCATTCGCCGCCGATATGCTTTTCGCCGCGCTTCTTCGCCAGGGCGATCTGGCGCTGGCGTTCGGCGAAGCGGGCGCGGTCCTCCTCGGTGCGCTTGTCGTGGCAATGCGGGCAGGAGATGCCCTCGACATATTTGTCCGAGCGGGTTTCCTCCCGCGTCAGCGGATGCCGGCAGGCGCGGCACAGCGTGTAGTCGCCGGGCTTCAGCCCGTGGCCGACGGCGACGCGCTCGTCGAAAACGAAGCAGTCGCCATGCCAGAGGCTTTCGTCCTCGGGCACGTCCTCGAGATATTTCAGGATGCCGCCCTTGAGATGGTAGACCTCGTCGAAGCCCAGCGTCTTGACGAAGGCCGTCGCCTTTTCGCAGCGGATGCCGCCGGTGCAGAACATCGCGACCTTCTTGCCCTTCAGCTCGTTGTCGTGGCGGCGCACCCAGTCGGGGAACTCGCGGAAGCTCGTCGTCTCCGGATTGACCGCCTTATCGAAGGTGCCGATCGCGTATTCGTAGTCGTTGCGGGTGTCGACGACGATGGTGCCCGGGTCGGCGATGAGGTCGTTCCAGTCGGCCGGATCGACATAGGTGCCGACGATCCGGGTCGGATCGGTGCCGGGCACGCCCATGGTGACGATCTCCTTCTTCAGGCGCACCTTCATGCGCAGGAAGGGTTCCTTCTCGGCGTAGCTTTCCTTGTATTCGAGACCGGCAAATTCCGGCTGTGCGTGCAGGAAGGCGATCAGCCGGTCGATGCCCTCGCGGGAGCCGGCGACCGTTCCGTTGATGCCTTCGCTGGCGAGCAGCAGCGTGCCCTTCAGCCCCGCTTCCTCGCAAACCGCCTCCAGCTGCGGCCTGAATTCGGCGAAACGGCCGAACTTCGCGAAATGATAGAGCGCTGCGACGGTGTAGGGCGGGTTGTTTTCCATGGCTTTCGGTTACTGCCGATCGGAAAGCGAGGCAAGGGGTGACGGGCGGGGCCTTCGGGCTCTCTGCCCGTCTCCGGGCGGAAGATGGCGGCCGAGCGGGATCGTTGCCATCGTCCTCCGCGGAGCCGTTCCGCGCGGAAAACCGGGGTTCCACTTTGCCCGGAAATGTGCTAGCGGTCGAGGAATTCGACGGTCGTCGCGTTGACCAGAAGGGCCTTTTCCGCGCCGATCATGTGGCCGCTCTCGGCGACGACGGTCTCGACGTCGGGAATGTTCTGCGCGAGCGTGCGCGCGGCCTCGACATTGCCGACGATATCGTCGCCGGTGCCGAAGAAGACGAGCGTCGGGGCTTTGACGGCTTCCAGTTCCCCGGGGGTGAAGGAATGCGGCGGGACCGGGTTGGGGATCGATCCGGTCAGGACCAGCCGGAACCATTCGCCGAAACTCTCTTGCGTCACGGGATCGTCGCCGAGCGCCCAGCGGAAGGCGAGATCGCGGATGGCGGGAAACGGGAAGGACTGCGCCAGCACCATGATCGCCACTGTCCTGTCGCTCGAGCCGTAGCCCATGGGGCAGAGCAGGACGAGCCGGCGGACGCGATCCGGCGCGTGGAGGGCCATGACGGTGGCGATGTAGCCGCCGATCGATGCGCCGACGATATCCGCCCGCGCGAGGCCGAAATGGTCCATGATCGCGCCGTAATAGGCGGCAATCGCGGGGGCGTCCTTCGGGACGGCGTCCCTGTTGTTCATCTCGTTGAGGCCGACCTCGCCGATATTGTCGATGGCATAGACGCGGTGGTTCCTCGCAAGCGCCGCGACATTGTGGATCCACGACCAGCCGGCGAGCGCCGAGGCGTTGAAGAGCAGGACGGGCGGACCATCCTCCGGCCCGCTGACGATGACATGGGTGCGGCCGTAATCCGTATCGACGAAAACGTCCTCGTGGGGGACCGGCCAGTCCGCGAGCTTTTCGTTGTAAAGGCGGTGGAACTCCGCCTCGATTTCGGGCGACTTGTAGATCGATGTCGCGGGATTGAGCGCCGTCACCGTGAAGACGCCGGCGAGCAGAACAATGACGGCGACCGCGCGCAGCCACGGGGGAAGCCGGAAGCCAGTCGCCGATTGAACGAGCGTCCACACCGGCGGGAACGCGATCAGCGCCGCCAGCACCATCAAAGCGGCCTGAAAGGTTCCGCCCATCGCGGTCAAAGCGATGGCGGCGAGCGCGAGAAAGAGCGCTACAATCCAGCCGACCGCCGCAACGAGCAGGCGCATGCGTCATCCTCCCGTTTCGCGGACAGAAGACCACTCGCGGCGTGCCGCAGCAATGACCCTCGTCAAATCGCCGGTGGATTGAACTTGTCCACCGCATCCGGGCGGCGGCGACAATCGTCCGGACGAAACGGAAAACGGAAGCGGCGATGTTCTCGACGGAAACGATGGAGGCGATCACCCGCGCGGCGCGGGAGGCGGGACTGGAGCCGGCGGCGCTGCTGGCGATCGCGGAGGTCGAAAGCGGCGGGCGTGCATTCGCAGTTGTGGAGGGCAAACCCGAACCGCTGATCCGGTTCGAGGGGCATTATTTCGACCGGCTGCTCGACAACGCGAAACCGTGCGAAAGCGCGGGCAAAGGGGCTGGCGTCGCCCGCCATGGGCGCGGTGAAGAACCCGGCATCCCAGGCGGCGCGCTGGCGACTGCTGGAGGACGCGATGGCGATCGACCGCGACGCGGCGCTGCAGTCGGTCTCCTGGGGCATCGGCCAGGTGATGGGATCGCATTGGAAAGCGCTCGGTTACGGATCGGTCGACGCCCTCGTCGCCGAGGCGCGTTCCGGCGTGGGCGGCCAGATCCGGCTGATGCTGCGGTTTCTCGAGCATGAAGGGCTGATCGACACCATCCGGGCGCGAGACTGGGCGGCCTTCGCGCGGGCCTATAACGGGCCGCGCTACAAGGTGCATCGCTACGACAGCCGGATCGCGGCCGCCCATGCGCGTTACCGGCGCGGCGCGGGCGAAGGAAGGGACAGGCAGACGGGGCTGCTGCGGCGCGGCGACCGGGGCGAGGCAGTGACCGGGTTGCAGCGGATGCTGACGGCGGCGGGCTATCCGCTGGCGCCGGACGGGCGGTTCGGGCCGGAGACGGCGCGCGCGGTGGAGCGGTTCCAGGCAGAACGCGGGCTGGACGGCGACGGCGTTGCCGGGCCGGCGACGAAGGCGGAGCTGTCGCGGGCGCTGGGCGCGAGGCCGGCGCCGCGCCGCCTGCTGTGGCTGATCGGTCTCTTGCGGCGTATGATGCCCTTCGCCGCCCGCATTGTCCGGCATCGGGCTGGACGCCGGAGCTAAACCGATTTAAACGCCAAGGCATCACTTCATCGAGGACTTTCACATGCCCCAGAACACGGATGCGCTTCTTCCCATCATGACCGGCCAGGCCGTGATCCCGGTCATCGTGCTCGACGACGCGAAAGACGCGGTGCCGCTGGCGAGGGCGCTGGTGGCGGGCGGTCTGCCGGCGATCGAGATCACGTTGCGAACCGATGCCGCGCTGGAGTTGATCCGCCGGGTGGCGGCGGAGGTGCCGGACGCGGTGGTCGGCGCGGGGACGATCCTCAATGCCAGGCAATTCGACGAGGCCGTCGAGGCGGGATCGAAATTCATCGTCAGCCCGGGCCTTTCGCCGGAACTGATCGACGCGGCCGGGGACGGCCCGGTGCCGCTCTGCCCGGCGCGGTGACCTCGTCGGAGATCATGGCGGCGCTGGAAGAGGGCTATTGCGCTGCTGAAATTCTTCCCGGCAGAACAGGCCGGCGGCACGGCCTATCTGAAGTCGCTGTCATCGCCCTTCGGGGCCGTGAAATTCTGCCCGACCGGCGGCGTCTCGGCAAAAAACGCGACCGAGTATCTGTCGCTGCCGAACGTGCTGTGCGTCGGCGGCTCCTGGGTGGCGCCGAAGGACGCGGTCGCGGCCGGCGACTGGGCGCGCATCACCGCGCTGTCGAAAGAGGCCGCAGCGCTGAAATAGGCCCGCGAGGCGATCCCGCGAACACGGCCTGAAGCCTAAAGAAAAACCCGGGACGGCGGACCGTCCCGGGTTCCTTGTTGGTATCGCCAGGCGACCTAGAGCTTCGATCTAGAGTTTTCCTGCGCGCTGCTGCAGCATCAGGAAGGTGTCGAAGTTGTACTCCGACAGCTGGAACCACAGATAGGCGTCGCGGCGGTAGCCCATGTAGCTGTCGTGGACTTCCTTGAAGTCGGCGTTTTCGGCCGAGATTTCCGCGTAGGTTTCCTGGGCCGCGTTGAAGCAGGCCTCGAGGATCGGCTGGCTGTACGGACGCAGCTGCGTGCCGGAACCGGCAAGCTGCTTCAGGGCAACCGGGTTCAGCGTGTCGTAACGCGCCATCATGACCGAGTTCGCCAGAGCGGAGGCGTTCTTGATCACGCCCTTGTAGCTGGACGGAAGCTCGTTCCACTTGTCGAGGTTGATCATGTTGAGCAGCGCAACGCCGCCTTCCCACCAGCCCGGGTAGTAGTAGTATTTGGCGACCTTGTTGAAGCCGAGCTTCTGGTCGTCATAGGGGCCGACGAATTCGGCCGCGTCGATGGTGCCCTTTTCGAGCGCCGGGTAGATGTCGCCGCCGGGCAGGCCCTGCGGAACGACGCCGACCTTCTCGATGATCTTGCCGCCGAAGCCGCCGATGCGGAACTTCAGGCCCTGCATGTCCTCGACGGTGTTGATTTCCTTGCGGAACCAACCGCCCATCTGGGCGCCGGTGTTGCCGGCCGGGAAGGAGATCATGTTGGACTTGGCGTAGAACTTGTTGAGCAGGTCGAGGCCGCCGCCCTCATACATCCAGCCATTGGTCATGCGCTGGTTGAGGCCGAAGGGAACGCCGGTGCCGAAGGCGAAGGTCGGATCCTTGCCCCAGAAATAATAGGACGCGGTGTGCGCCATTTCGATGGTGCCGTTCTGCACGGCGTCAGCGCCTTCGAGCGCGCCGACGATCTCGCCGGCGGCGAAGACCTGGATGTTGAAGTTGCCGTCGGTGGCTTCCTTGACCGCGTCGGAGAAAACTTCCGCCGCGCCGAAAATGGTGTCGAGCGCCTTCGGGAAGCCCGAGGAGCAGCGCCAGGTGATTTTCGGCATCGACTGCGCGATGGCCGGTGCGGCGAGCGCAGTCGCGGCAGCAGCACCAGCGCCGACTGCGCCGGTTTTCTTGATAAACGAACGACGATCCATATGATCCTCCCAGATAACAATGTTACGAGGCCACCCCATCAACCCGGTCACGGGACTGTTTCACGGCGGAACTCGGCGTGTACCTTACAGCTTTGACTTTGCCTGTCCAGCAGGCAGGGCGGGGCAATTTGCCCCAAATGGTAAATTTTCTTGTCCACTTGCCATCAGCGCGCGCGGCCGCAGCCAACCCTGCGACATCAGTGCGCCAAAATGCAGGCAAAACAAGACCATTGCATGCGCGCCGACGCCGATACATAAAGCGCATGATTCCGACGGAGTGAAAAATCATGCAGCCGATCGTCGCCGTGGTGGCCGATGTCCGCGATTTCGACAATTACCGCTGGCACGCCGCGCCGCAGACCTATCTGGAGGCCGCGATGGCGGTCGCGGGCGTGCTTCCGCTGATCGTTCCGGCCTTCGGCGAGGACATCGACTACAAGGCGCTGCTGACGCGCGTCGACGGGGTGCTGCTGACGGGCTCGAAGTCGAATGTGCACCCGTCGCTCTACGGCGAGGAGCCGACGCCCGACCACGAGCCCTACGACCAGGCGCGCGACGCGACGTCGATGCCGCTGATCCGCGCCGCGATCGATGCCGGCGTGCCGCTGTTCGCGATCTGCCGCGGGATGCAGGAGCTCAACGTCGCGCTCGGCGGATCGATCGCGCACGAGATCCAGACGCGCGAGGGCATCGCCGATCACCGCGCGCCGGTCAGCGACGACCAGGATATCCGCTTCCAGCTGACCCACGGCGTCGACGTGAAGAAGGGCGGATGCCTGGAGGGCATCTTCAACGCCGACCGGGTCGAGGTGAATTCGCTGCATCGCCAGGCGCTGGAGAAACTGGCGCCGGGACTGGCGGTCGAGGCGAGCGCCGAGGACGGCACGATCGAGGCGGTGACGGTCGAAGGCGCGAAGGGGTTCGTCGTCGGCGTGCAGTGGCATCCGGAATACTGGGCGAAATCCGACCATCCCTCCGGGGCGCTTTTCCGCGCCTTCGGGGACGCGGCGCGGGCGCGCGCGGCGAAGCGGGCGCTCGCCGCCTGAAAAATTTCGCGGGCAGGGGAATAGAATGGCTCCCGGCGGTGTCTAACGCATTGAAGACGGACGGTTCCGTTTTCGCAGGACACACGATCAAGGGAGTTATCCGATGAGAACCGCCATAGCCGCCACCGCCGCCTTTTTCCTGATCGCGGGGGCAGCCGCCGCCGCGCCCGTGACGACCGTCTCCACCGCCAAGGGCGACGTGCTCGCCGGGGAGAACGGCATGACGCTTTACACCTTCAAGAACGACAAGAAGGGCGTTTCGAACTGCAATGGCGGCTGCGCCAAGAACTGGCCGCCGCTGACGGCCGCCGACGGCGACAAGGCGAAAGGGCCGTATTCGGTCATCGAGCGCAAGGACGGCACCTACCAGTGGGCCAAGAACGGCATGCCGCTGTATTTCTGGATCAAGGATGCAAAGAAAGGCGACACCACCGGCGACGGCGTCAACGGCGTGTGGGACATTGCCCGTCCCTGACCCTTTGACACGCGAACGCCCGACCCGGGCGGGGGCGCGCTCGCGCGCCCCCAAGGATGCGGCGGCATGAACCGGTTCGAAACGCAAGTTCTGGAAATCCTGCCGCGCTTGCGGCGCTATGCGCGCAGCCTTGCGCGCTCGAACGACGATGCCGAGGACCTGGTGCAGGACTGCGTCGAGAAGGCGCTGGCGCGCCGTGCGACCTGGCGGGGCGACAATCTGCAGGGCTGGCTGATGACGATCCTGACCAATCTCAACCGCAACCGGGCGCGCCGGCTGGGCACCATGCCGACCTTTGTCGAGATCGACGAGGCGAACGAACCGGCGAGCGACGCGCCGGAGCGCGATCCGCTGCAAAGCGACCGGCTGGCGGCGGCGCTCAACCGGCTCGACCCGGACCAGCGGGCGGTGCTGATGCTGGTCGTCGTCGAGGGCTACCGCTACGCGGAAGTGGCCGCCATGCTGGAGATCCCGATCGGAACCGTGATGTCGCGCCTGTCGCGGGCGCGGCGCAGCCTGGCTGCGGCGCTCGCGGCCGGCAATGTAGTGGAATTGCGGAGAAGCAGATGACCGACCGCCCGAAAAGCGATATCGGCGAAGACGACCTTCATGCCTATGTGGACGGCGTGCTCGACCCGCTGCGCCGCGCGGCGGTGGAGGCATGGCTCGCCGACAATCCGCAAGCCGCGGCCGACGTTGCCAAATGGCAGGCGCAGAACGAGGCGATCCGCGGCGCTTTCGGACGCGAACCGGCTGCCGCGGGCACGAGCGACCGGGCGCTGATCACCGGCGCCTCGGCGCGCCGACCGAAACGTTTCGGCCGGGCGATGGCAGCGGGTTTCGCGCTGTTCTTCCTCGCCGGCGGCGGCACGGGCGCGCTGATGACCGCCGCCTTCACCGATCGCGGCGGCGAACAGGTGGCGCTGATGCTGCCGGAAGCGTCGAGGACCAATTATCTCGTCTATGCGAGCGAGGTGCGCCATCCCGTCGAGGTCGGCGCGGACCAGGAGCAGCATCTGGTCCACTGGCTCGGCGCGCGCATCGGGCGCAAGCTCACCGCGCCCGACCTGACCGCGAAAGGCTTTCTGCTCGTCGGCGGCCGGCTGGTGCCGTTCGCCGAGAAGCCAGGCGCGATGCTGATGTACGAGGATGTCGGCGGCGACAGGGTGACGGTGCTGATCGGCACCAACCCGGCGCATGAAGGCACCGATTTCCGCTTCGAGGAAAGCGAGGGCGTCTCGACGTTCTACTGGACGGACGGAAGTTTCGGCTATGCCCTGTCGGGCGCGGTCGACCGCGAGACCCTGCTCAGCCTCGCGCATCTCTGCTACGCGCAGTACGAAACGTGACGAAGTTCAGAATGCCTCGAAGGAGAGCGCGAGGTTCTTCGGCTCGACGACGTCCCAACCGTATTTGTCGCTGACGGAAAGCCGCATCAGCACATTGCCCTTGCGGTCGGTGATGCGCACCTTGCCGGTCTCGGTGTCCTGCCATGTGCGCGCCTCCTCGAGGTCGGCGGGCATGCCGTCGCAATGGCCCGGTTCGAGGCGGTGGATATCGTAGCCGGCGGCGCGGTGAAGGGCGACGATGCAGGTGTGATTGTGGGCATGATCGACGACCATGAAACGGTCGGTATTCTCGGCGGAGACGACGGAGGCCGTGGTCATCGTGTCTATGCCGGGACCCGCGACGCCGATGTTCACCGCAATCATTCCCGTGACGCCGAGAACGACGGCGCCGTTGATCCAGTATGCGTATGATCTCATCATTCACCCGCCACGAATGCACAAACAGGCGCCGACTATCGTCGGTTTATGGTTAAGGGCTTGCTAACGGACGGCGGACGCGCCGTCAGTAACGCCTGTGGACGCGCTCGGCGCTGACCAGCCGCCGGTTCCTGATGTGCTCGCGCAGGAAGACGAAGAGGCCGCTTCCCATGATCAGCACGATGCCCGCCGTGACGACGGCGCCAGGAACCTCGCCCCAGATCAGCCAGCCCCACATCACGGCAAGCGGCAGACCGACATATTCGAAGGGCGCGATCGTGGCGGCGTCGGCGAGACGATAGGCCTGCGACAGCGAATAGGCGACAATCGCCGAGTTCAGGCCGAGGCCGAGGAAAAGCCAGATGTCTGCGCCTTGCGGCCAGACCCAGGCGCGCAACAGGAACTGGACGCTCTCGTTGTGCGTTCCCTGCGCGAAACGGCCGTCGCCGGCGACCAGGAAGAACCCCAGCGAGACGAGAATGAAAATCGCCTGGATATAGACGGCCATCGCCGACGCCTTGGTCGACGCGCCGAGCTTGCGCGTCAGGATCTGGTAGAGCGCATAGGTGAAGGCGGCGAGAACCGGCAGCAGCAGGGTCAGGAGCCCGGCGCCGGTTTCCTCTCCCCGTTCCCAGGGGCGCAGCATGACGACGACGCCGACGAAACCGAAGCCGACCGCGCCGAGCCGGTAGACGCCGATCCTCTCGCCGAGCAGCGGCACCGCCAATAGCGTGATCATCAGCGGCGCGACGAAAAACAGGGCGGTCGCCTCGGCGAGCGGAATGACGGCGAGGGCGGTGAAGAAGGTCAGGTTCGAAATCACGATCACGAGACCGCGAAAGAGATGCAGCAGGGGCCTGCGGGTGCGCAGGATCGCCAGTCCGCCCTCCATCTGCACAAGAAGAAGCGAGAACGCGATGCCGATCAGCGAGCGCGTGAACACCATCTGGTGCAGCGGATAGCCGGCCGACAGCTGCTTGATCAGCATGTCGTTGACCGAGATCGCCGACACGCCGACCAGGATGAAGGCGATGCCGGCTGCGGGCTGCCGGGCAAGCCCGGTGGAGGCGGTCTGGCTCATGGCGAGCGCATAACACGGGGCAATGCGCGGCGATATCAGGAATGCGTCATGGAGGCGGGAAGGGGGCAGAGCGGACATTGCCTGGTGTTCTCGCTTGCATCCAATTTACTCGTATGCAAGTAATTTGTAGGCAAGGAATATGGAGAGATACAGGTTGGATCGCGTCGAGGATTGCATCAGTTTCATGATCGGGAAGGCCGCCCAGCAGGTGACGCGCCGGGCGCGCGAATTGCTGGCGCCTTTCAATATTACGCCTGTCCAATATGCGGTCCTGAAAGTCCTCTCGGACTCCGACCCGGTGAGCGGAGCGGAGATCGGGAAACGCATGGTACTCGACAGCGCCAGCGTGACAGGCGTGCTCGATCGAATGGAAAGCCTTGGCCTCGTCGAGCGGCGGCCCAATCCGAAGGACAGGCGCGCGCAGCTGATCGCGGCCTCGCCCGGTGCCAAGGAGATGCTGCCCTTGCTGGACAAGGAAATGGACCGCCTGAATGCCGAGGCCGGCAGCCGCGATAAAGCGAGGCACAAATTGAATTTCTTATCAATCACTTCGCCGATCTTGGCGACGAAACGAAGAGTTGGGCGGCCAGGAATGTTTGACACCAAGATACGCCATTGTCGTGCAGCGACGATCTGCTGACCTGTGCAGAAGACTAGAACGTAACCGGCCTTCCTGACAAGCGGTATCTGTTTCGTCGGTCGCCGACAAGGACCTGCGTGGAGGGAGCTACGAGATGCAAGCGGCCAGGCGTACCTGCCGAGCCCTGATGATCCAGGCCGATGATCGTCGTTGACGACCGGCCGAGGAGGACGCTCGGCAAAATCCATCAGCGTGCCGTCAATCGCGGGGTTTCGACGGCGATCTACATCGAAGACATGTTCTCCACCGGCCACGACGCCGACGAACAGGGCCGCCGTAGAGCGGTACGCGACAGACGACCTGAACCTCGTCGGCCTTGCCGTTCGGGAGGAAAAGAAGATCGTGGAAAGAGATTACAAAGGGCGCGAAGATGCACCCGTCTAGCGGTCTTTCGCCACACCGGTTCAGGGCGGCCCGGGTCTACCCCGCCTTGCGTTTCGCCAGGTGCTTCGCCTCCGGCACGGCGGTGACGGTTTCGCCTTTCGAGAACCACGAGACGAGGTTGTCGGCGACGAGGTCGCCCATCATGGCGCGGGTGTGGCGCGAGGCCGAGCCGACATGCGGCATCAGGCAGACATTCTTCATGGCGATCAGCTCGGCCGGCACATGCGGCTCGTCCTCGAAGACGTCGAGGCCGGCGGCGGCGATGACGCCTTCCTGCAGGGCCGTGACCAGCGCCTGCTCGTCGACGACGGTGCCGCGGCCGATATTGACCAGCACGCCGTCGCGGCCAAGCGCCTTCAGGATGGTCGCGTCGACGGTGTGGCGGGTCTCGGGCGTGCCGGGCACGACGCAGATCAGCGTGTCGACGGCGCTTGCAAGCTCTTCCAGCGTCGCGTGATACGGATAGGCGACATCGGCGGCCTTGCTGCGGTTGTGGTAGTGGACCGGCAGGCCGAACGCCTCGACGCGGCGCGCGATCGCCTTGCCGATGCGGCCAAGGCCGTAGATGCCGACGGTGCGCTCGCGCAGCGTCAGCGGGGTCAGGCGGTAATTCCCCTCGCTTTCCCACTTGCCCTGGCGAAGCCACTCCTCGGCGGGCCAGAATTCACGGGTGGCGTTGAGCAGCAGGGCGAGCGCGGTGTCGGCGACCTCCTCGTCGAGGACGTTCGGGGTGTGGGTGACCGGAATGCCCTTGGCGACCGCGTGCAGGGTCGAGGCGGGGTCGTAGCCGACGCCGAAATTGGCGATGATCTCCAGCTTCGGGAGGGCATCGATCAGCGGGATATAGTCGGGGCTCAGCCAGGCGGCCAGCGCGCGGATCTCGCCGCGCTGTTCGGCCGGGATCAGCGCCGGATCGGGCTTGTCGAAGGGCACGGCGGCGAATTCTGCCTCGATGCGCTCGCCGGCGCGCCAGTTGAAGTGCGCCGGCAGCGCGACGCTGACGGCTTTCAGGTTCTGCGGCATGGTTAGCTGCGCTCCTTCACGGGAGAGGTCGACTGGCGGATATGCAGTTCGGGGCGGATGAGTTCGAGCGTGCCCGAGTGGTCCCTGACGCCGTCGATGCGGTCGAGCAGGGCGCGGGCGGCGCGGCGGCCGACTTCCGGCTGGCCGTTCCAGACCGTCGTCAGCGCCGGGGTGGCGATGGCCGCCTCCTCGAGGTCGTCATAGCCGGTGACCGAAATGTCGACGCCGGGAACGAGGCCGGCGCGGGCGATGCCGTTCATCAGGCCGATGGCGACAAGGTCGTTCCAGCAGACCGCGGCGGTCGGCCGGTCGGGCAGGGCGAGGAATTCGCCCGTTGCCTCGAAGCCGGCCTGCTTGGTGCGCGGACCGGGAATGCGCCATTCCGGCTTGACCGGCAGTTCGGCCTTTTGCATCGCGATGAGATAGCCCTGGTAGCGGTCGCGGCCGGTCGAGGTGTCGTCGGTGCCGCCGATCATGGCGATGCGCTTGTGGCCGAGCGAGATCAGGTGCCGGGTCGCAAGGCCGATGCCGAAGGAATCGTCGCCGCGAAAGACGGGCAAGCTGGCGCGCGGGATCGAGCGGGCGATGAGGACGACCGGCAGGCCGTTGCGCAGGACGAGATCGATGTCGTCGAGCGGGGTGCCGATCGCCGGCGACATGATGACGCCGTCGGCGCCGAGCTGCATCAGCGTGTCGAGGAAATCGCGCTGCTTTTCGACATTGTCGTAGTGGTTCGACAGCAGGAATGTGTGGCGCGACCGGTCGAGCTCCATCTCGATGGCCTTGAGGATCTCGCCGTAAAACGGGTTCATGATGTCGTGCACGACGACGCCGATAATGCCGGATTTGGAGGTTCGAAGGCTGGCGGCGCGGCGGTTGTAGATGTAGCCCATCTGGCGCGCATGGGCCTTGATCTTTTCCTTGGTGGCTTCGGCCACGAGGGGGCTGTCGCGCAGGGCGAGCGACACCGTCGCGGTCGACACGCCAAGCGCCTCCCCGATCGTGGAAAGCTTGATTTTCTGCGCCAAGGATCCCCCCTTAAACGGTTTTAAATATCTTTAAGAACGCGGCGCGGCAATAGCAAGCGAAGCCTCGCGTCCGGCCTGCGGTCAGGCGTCGCGGGCGGCTCCCTTTTTCTTCTTTTTCGGCGCGGAGCGGTTTTTTCCGTTCCTTGGGCAGTTCCGCGCCGGTCAGGTTGGCGTCGATCTTGGCGAGGATTTTCGCAAGCTGCTTGCGTTCCTTCTTCTTGACGCCGTCGAGCGCGCGGGCCTCGGCGGCGCGGACGGCACGTTGCATCTGCTCCAGAAGCGCGCGGCCCTGATCGGTGAGCCAGACATGGGTCTGGCGCGCATCGGTTTCGGAGGGCTTGCGTTCGACGAAATTCTGCTCCTGTAGCCGGCTTACCGTCTTGGTGATGGTCGGCGGCTTGACGCCGAGCGCGGCGGCGAGCTGGCCGAGCGTCTTGCCGTCGCCGGCGGCCAGCAGTTCCATGACGCTTTCCTGGCCGGCGTAAAGGCCGGTGGACTGCAATTCGCGGGCCATATGGGTGCGGCTGACGCGCGCGGTATTGTGGAGGCTGGCCAGAAGCTTGGTGACCTCCTCGACGTCCTTCTCGATATAGTAACGGTTCATTCTTGTTGATTAGCCGACGAAAGAATTGTCGTCAAGTTTGCGCCCGTTTGCCCGCGGATGACGCGGGCGGGGACGGGCTACGACGTCGGAAAGAACATGACGCCGAAGACATAGACGGCGAGCGGCACCGGCGACACGGCAATGGCGATGGCGGCGAGGAAGCCGGCGATCGAAAACAGCCTGGCCGATCCCGCGATCAGGGCGATGCCGCCGCCGCCGCCGATGACCGAGTTGCCGGGCAGGTTGAGCGCCAGGGCGAGGGCGAGATAGCGGTGGCGCAGCAGGAACGGAACAGCGCGGTTCGGCGCATTCGCGATCAGGTGGGACAGGCGTTCGGGCAGCGCCATGTCCTCGATTTCGACAAGCAGCGCGGCGGTGCGCTCGAAACGCAGGAAACGGCACAATCTCGCGATGACCTGCAGCGGAACGAGCCGGCCGGCCAGGAAGCTGATCGATAGCCCCGTGACGGTGCAGAGATAGACCAGCAGGACAACCGTGCGGCCATGCATGGCCAGCAGCACCATGCCGATCTCGGCGGCGGGCACGAAGGGAATGGCGAGCAGGCCGGTATAGGCGATCGCGAAGGCCACAATGCCCCAGCGGGCGAGGACGGCGCTCTGCTCGATCCGGAGATTGAGGGTGGACGCGACGTAGCTCCCCGCGAGATTGGCGGCAACCACCAGCAGGACGATAATCGCGATCCGGATGCCGGACTTCCTGGTAAACATCGACAGCAAAATCCCAACCGAACGATTCATGGTGCGCCGTCGATCGGGACGCCGGTGGCCGTGACGGCCACCGGCGTCCCGTCTAGGGGCGCGTCGCGCAGGTTAACAGAAGTTCGTTCGGTCCGGTCCATCCATTCTCGTGGCCGAACCGGCTCAGGGCCTCCTCCATCTCGGCCCAGGCCGCCGCCTGGCCGTCCGCGTCCAGGCGGGCCAGGATTTGCAGGATAGGGCTGGCGGACGTTCGCACAAAGCCGAGATAATCGGCCGTCGACGCAACGGCGAAAGGCGCGGAAATGACGGTGGTCGCGACATCCGCGAACCCGGCCTTGCGAAAAAGGTCGTCGATCAGGCCCGGCTTGCCCAGGCTGAAAAGGCTTCCGGGCCGGAACGGATCGGCCGGCGGCAAACCGGCATGTTTCAGGGCGACGGACATGAGGATCGCGACGCATGGATTGGCCTGAGGCGTGGAGAACACGAGCGTGGCCGCCCGCCCGCCGGGTTTCAGGGCTTCGCGCATGCCGGACAGCGCGGCGACCGGATCCGGGCATAACATGACGCCGAGCCGCGATATGACGGCGTCATAGGACCGGCTTTCGACATCGAGTTCCTCCGCGTCCATGACGCGGGTGGCGAAATTGGCCAGTCCGGCGCGCGCGAGATTCCGCGCGGCGAGATCCAGAATGGCGGGAGACAGGTCGGTTGCCAGAACCCGGCCCGAAGGGCCGATCCGCATCCCAATTTCGAGCGTCTGGTCGCCGGAGCCCGCCGCGACGTCGAGGACATGAGAGCCCTCGCGAATGGCGGTCATGTCGAGCATGGCGCCGGTCGCCACGGCCAGCCATTGACGGATCATGGCCGTGTGGCCGTTCCAGCCGGCGGCCGACTTGTCCCATTGCATGCGGGTGCCGGCCTTGAAGGCGGCGGCGTCGAATGTGACGTCCATCATGGTTTCTCCGGTTTGTGTATCGGGACCGGACGAACCGAACCGTTTGATGTAAGGTTGGTGCGACCGGCCAGGCGACCATCCCATGCGGTTCGCCGTTCCGGCAGCCGCAATTGCGGGTAACGCAAACGCAGAAATGCATAACCGCCAATGTATGACTGGAACGATCTGAAGTTCTTCCTGGCCGTCGCGCGAAACGGCAGCACGATTGCCGCGGCCCGGGCCTTGAAAACCAGCCAGTCGACCGTGCAGCGGCGACTGGTGGAGCTGGAACGGAGTCTCGGGCAGCGGCTGGTGACCCGGCATCCCAGGGGATACCGGTTGACCGCGCTGGGCGAAGCGTTGCTGCCGCTGGCCGAAAATGCCGAGAGCGCGGCTTTTGCCGTCGAGCGTCATGTCGCGGCATCGGCCGCGGAACCGGCCGGCATCATCCGCCTGACCTGTCCCGAGGCGCTGGTCAATCGTTTCGCGACGTCGGGACTGCTGGACGCGTTTCACCGGCGCTATCCGGCCATGGCCGTCGAACTGGTGATGGGCGACCGTTTCATGGATCTCGCCAGCGGCGAGGCGGATATCGCGATCCGGGCAGGCGAACTCGCCGGAGACGATCTCGTCGCGCGAAAACTGGCGACTTCGCCCTGGGCGGTTTACGCCAGCAAGTCATATGTCGAGCGTCATGGACAGCCGGCGACGCCGGCCGAACTCGACAGCCATGTCGTGGTGGAATTCGACGGGCCGATCGCCGGACACAGGGCGGCGAAATGGCTCAGGAGAATCGCTCCGAATGCCCGTAGCGTCGCGCGCAACAACAGTATTCCCGGCCTGCTGCAGGCGGTTTCGGCCGGGCTCGGCGCGGCGCCGCTGCCGGTGGCGCTCGGGGCAGAGCACGGTCTGGTGCAATTGTTCGATCCCGTGCCGGAATTGACAACGACCTGGTACCTGCTCGTCCATCGCGACCTGCGGCAAACGCCGCGAATCTCGACGTTCTGCGATTTCATCGCCGAAAACAGAAGCCTTGTCCGCCGGGTTCTCATCGGCCAGGCGCTGCCGGACAGCATGTCGCCGCAAGCTGCCTGAAAAGCCCGCCGCTGTCCGCCCTTGGCAGAGGCCGTCGCTATCCTCTAGGAATGGTCGGAGAGAAAGGCGGGCATGCCGAGATGAACCCCTCCACTCCCCTGTGGATCAAGACACCCCTTGCGATCCTTGCGGCCGACGGCGCGGATGCGTCGGGCGGCGTTGTCGTCAACGGCGGCCGGATCGCGGAACTGGTGCCCGCCGGCGGCAAGCCGGCGCTCGAATGCCAGCCATTCGACGCGTCGCGCCATGTGGTGCTGCCGGGGCTTGATCAACACGCACCATCATTTCTACCAGACGCTGACCCGGGCGCATCCGGCCGCGATCAACAAGGAACTGTTCGACTGGCTGACGGCGCTCTATCCGATCTGGGCGCGGCTCGGACCGGAGGCGCTGCGGCTGGCGACACGGCTCGCGCTGACCGAACTGATGATGTCGGGCGTCACCTGTTCGTCGGACCATCACTACGTCTTCCCGGACGGACTCGAGAACGCGCTCGACATCCAGGCGGAAGAGGCGACGGCGCTCGGCATGCGAATGGTGCTGAACCGCGGCTCGATGAACCTGTCGCAAAAGGATGGCGGCTTGCCGCCGGACAGCGTGGTGCAGGACGCCGACACGATCCTTGCCGATTGCGAGCGGGTGATCGGCAAGTATCACGACGCCTCGGAAGGGGCGATGCTGCAGGTGGCGCTGGCGCCGTGCTCGCCTTTCTCGGTGACGCGCGAATTGATGCGCGACACGGCGACGCTCGCCAACAAATGCGGCTGCGCGCTGCACACCCATCTCGGCGAGACGCATGACGAGGACGAATTCTGCGTTTCGATGTTCGGCTGCCGGCCGGTCGACTACCTGGAAGATTGCGGCTGGCTTGGCGGCAAGACCTGGCTGGCGCACGGCATCCATTTCGACGACGGCGAGATCGCCCGGCTGGGCGGCGCGGGCGTCGGCGTCAGCCATTGCCCGACGTCGAACACGGTGCTCGCCTCGGGATTGTGCCGGACGCGCGATCTCGAAGCCGCTGGCGTCAAGGTCGGGCTCGGCGTCGACGGTTCGGCCTCGAACGACAGTTCCAACCTGATGGAAGGCGTGCGCCACGCGCTGATGCTGAACCGCATCCGCTACGATGCGACCGTCAGCCATCTCGACGCGCTGCGCTGGGCGACGGCGGGGTCGGCGGCCTGCCTCGGGCGCGACGATATCGGCGCAATCGCGGTCGGCAAGCAGGCGGACCTGGCGCTGTTCACGCTCGACGAATTGCGGTTTTCCGGCGCGCATGATCCATTGGCGGCGCTGGTGCTGTGCGGCGCGCACCGCGCCGACCGGGTGATGATCAAGGGCCGGTGGACCGTCAAGGACGGCATGCCGGTCGGCGTCGACATCGAAAAACTGCGCCACGACCATGGCGCGATCGCGAAACTGTTCGCGGAGGCGACATGACGGGCGGGCGCGAAGCGAAACGAAACCGGATGCGGCGGCGCGTCGAGACGCTGCCGGAGAAAGAACAGGCGCCGGCCGATGCGGCCAAGTGGATCGCGGTGCTTCCGCTCGGCGCGACCGAGCAGCACGGCCCGCATCTGCCGTTCGAGACCGACAGCCTGATCGCCGAGGCGCTGGTCGAGCGGCTGATCGACAAGTTGCCGGATTCGGCGCCGGTCGTGTTCCTGCCGGTCGAGGAGATCGGCTATTCGCCGGAACACATGCATGTGCCGGGCACCAAGACGCTCGACTGGGACCAGGCGGTGCGGCGCTGGGTGCGCGCCGGCGAACAGGCGCACCGGTCGGGCATCCGCAAATTCGTGATGCTCAACGCGCATGGCGGAAACTCGCCGCTGATGACGATCGTCGCGACCGAACTGAGGATCCGGTTCAACATGCTCGCCGTGGCGACGAGCTGGATGCGGTTCGGCCTGCCGGACGGGGTCATGAGCGCGGACGAGAAGCATCTCGACATCCATGGCGGGCTGATCGAGACGTCGGTGATGCTGGCGATCCACCCGGACAAGGTGACGATGGAAAACGCGGCGAACTTCAATTCGCGCCAGGCGGAGTTCATCCGCGACTACCATCATTTGCGGGCCTACGGGCCGCATGCCTTCGGCTGGCTGATGTCGGACCTGTCGAATGCCGGCGCCGCCGGCAACGCGTCCGGCGCGTCGGCGGAACTGGGCGAAAAGATCCTCGACCATGCGGTCGCGGGGCTGATCGAACTGTTGCGCGATGTCGAGAAACATCCGGGATCGAGCCGGGCTGACATGCGCTCGACCGGCGACCGCATTCGTCACGCGATCTCGTTCGAGATCATCGCCCTCGCGCTGATCACGCCGCTCGCGGCCCGGGCGTTCGACCTGCCGATGGCGGATACGGGCGTGGTCGGCGCCGGCAGCGCGGTCATCGCGGCGGTGTGGACGTATTTCTTCAATCTCGGATTCGACCATGCGCTGAAGCGCATCACGGGCAGGACGGCCAAAGGGATCGTTCTGCGAATAGTCCACGCGGTCGCCTTCGAAGCCGGGCTGATCGCGATCCTGATGCCGCCGATCGCCTGGTATCTCGGCGTGAGCCTGTGGGACGCCTTCCTGCTCGATGCGAGCGTGACGGTCTTCTAAGTGGTCTACGGGTTTGCCTTCAATCTTGCCTATGACCGGGTGTTTCCGGTGCCTGAAAGCGGGCCGGCGGCGTCATGAATTGTGCATAGTCGCGCGGTATGTTCGACGACCAGATCGGGGCGCCGGAACGATTGCCCTCCGGTTCTATCCTGATAGAGTTGCTGCTTGGGAAATCCTTCGCATGGAAGTTCCGGTTTCGGCAAACAAGGGAGAATTCGAATGGCCATCAATGCACGCAAGATTGCCGCCATGCTTGCTGGGGGCCAGCAGCCTTGCCACGATGGCGATGTCGCCCGCTTTGGCCGAGACCGTCAAACTGACGATCCTCGGCGTCGGCGACGTTTACAATTTCCAGGAATCGCACGGGCGGGGCGGCTTCGCGCGCCTCAACGCGGTCGCCAAGGCCGAGCGCGCCGCCAATCCGAACACGCTCTATGTCTTCGACGGGGACATGCTCTCGCCGTCGATCCTGTCGGGCTTCGACCATGGGCAGAACACCATCGACCTGACCAACCTAGTGCCCTTCGACATCGCGGTGCCGGGCAACCACGAATTCGATTTCGGGCCGGCCAACTTCATCGAAAAGGTCAAGGAGTCGAAATATCCGTGGGCGGCGATCAACATCACCAATGCCGACGGCTCGCCGGTCGAAGGCCTCGGCGGCGTGATGGTCAAGGAAATGGCCGGCCTGAAGATCGCGCTGGTCCCGGTGGCGCAGGACACATCTCCGGAAGTGTCGAGCACGGGCGACCTGAAATTCCTGCCGACGGTCGACACCGCCATCGCCGCGGCGAAAGCGGCCCGTTCGGACGGCGCGGACCTCGTCATCGGCGTGGTGCAGACCGACATGACGAACGACCGCAAGCTGATCGCCAGCCACGCCTTCGACGTGATCATGTCGGGCGACGACCACTCCTATGCCACCGCCTTCGACGGCGTGACCGCCTATGTCGAGACCTCGATCGACGCGCGAGTTCCTTTCGCCCGTCGACCTGACCGTCTCGATCGAGGAGAAGGACGGCAAGCGCAAGGTGAGCTGGACGCCCGCCTTCCGCTTCATCGACACCGCCGACGTGACGCCCGACGCGGAATCCCAGAAGCTGGTCGACCAGCTTGCCGCCAAGCTCGACGACAGCCTGAATGTCGAGATCGGTTCGACCGAGGGACCGCTCAATTCGCGCCGCAACGTGGTGCGTGCCGAGGAATCGGCGATGGGCGATCTCATCGCCGACGCGATGCGGGCGGCCTCCGGCGCGGATATCACGATCACCAATGGCGGCGGCATCCGCGCCGACCGGACCTATGACGCGGGCGCCAAGCTGACCCGCCGCGACATCCTGACCGAATTGCCGTTCGGCAATGTCACGGTGGTCACCGAAATCCCGGGCTCGCAGGTGCTGGCGGCGCTGGAGAACGGCGTCAGCCAGGTCGAGAAAGGCGCCGGACGGTTCCCGCAGGTCTCGGGCATCAGCTTCGCCTTCGACGCTTCCGCGCCGGCGGGAAGCCGCGTGTCCGAGGTCATGGTCGGCGACGCGCCGCTCGATCTGGACAAGCTCTACAAGGTCGCGACCAACGACTACATGCTCGCCGGCGGCGACGGCTACGGCGCGCTCGGCGGCGGCCGGGTGCTCGTCAACAAGGGCAACGGCAACCTGATGGCCAATGACGTGATGGACTACATCGCCAAGAAGGGCACGGTCACCGCGAAGGTGGAAGGCCGGATCCGCAAGCTCGGCGCGCAGTAACAACGGGCCAACAGAAACCGCCCCGCAGCTTTCGCCGCGGGGCGGTTTCTTTTGTTTGTCCGGTGACCGGTATTGGCGCCTCCGGCCCCGAAGACCGGCGTCAGTAAGCCCTTGCCGGTCATACAGCCGCTGGCCGGATTGAACGCGTAGGTGTGAATGCTCCAGAACGGGGCGGGACCGCATCGCCTTGCGGGCATCGTAGAATTTGGCGCAGACCGCGAAATGGCGGTCGTTGAGGCGCCTGTAGCGGTAGGGCTTCGCCGGTTTCATTGTCCACGAACATGTCGGCGGCGGCCGTCGAGCCGCCGCAATATTCGCGGAAAGCTATCCTCCGAAAGCTCTTTCGGCAGGACCGGCTTGGGGTCGCTTTTCTTCTCGCAATGCAGGATCCGGGCGATCGCGGCCAGACTCGCGGTAACGCAGCTGGTCGAACTTTTCCTGTCTTGCCTGCGAGGGGCGCCCGGTCATCGCGATGCCGGTAATGATGGCGGCGAGCACGACGAGAACCGTTCGCGGTGAGAAACACCCTAGCGGCCATCGCGGTCGGCCTCCACGTCGCGCAGGTAAAAGAAGAAAATCGATGCCGACACGGCGCCGACGGTGAGCGCTTTCAGAAGGAACGCGCAACGTGAACTCGCCATCCAGAAAGCGCTCGAGCACGTAGGTTATATCGCCGAAGAATGTCAGCGCCGACGCGAATAACGCAAGGTAGGTCAGCCACCTGCGCACCAGCGACCGCTTCTCGCCGACCTGCTTCGCATTCTGGCGGCCGGTGAAGATTGTCATCCAGACATAGAGCGGCGTCGAGACGATCAGGGTGGCGATGGCCCAGCGTATGCGGTAGATCGCGCGCGCCTCCGCGTTGGACCTGTCAGCCGGATCGGGCAGGGCGAGATCGAGGATTCCGTGGACCAGATTGATGAGGTAGACGGCGGTGAATGTCAGCGCGGTGAAAAGCAGCGCGTAGACGAAAACGTCGCGGGCCGTGAGTTGCGGGCGCGGGCGCGGGACGGGCGGCGTGAAATCGACATCGGCGAAAGCGGAAAGCGCCTTGTCCACGTCGCTCTTCGCCCAGCCGGCCTCGCTCGAGCGCGTTTCTGGATTTCCGTTCGCGACCGGCCCGCGGCCAGTGCGTCATGTACGAACCGTGTCACGGGATCTGAAGAAGCCATGTTTCCTTTCGGATCTGTCCGAATTCGGTGGAAGTCAGGCTCTGTTCTTACACGAAGAGGCGCGGCGGAAATACATCGTTTTTCAATTGGCGCCGATCATGGTTGCCAATTTATACTGGTGAAGGATTTTTCGGGGCATGGCACGGGCCGGAAATTAGCCTTGGCGGCCAAGGAAAGCCTGCTCCGGAACGGAATCGGGAGCCGGCAATACCGGCCCCGCGGCACCGTGGGCCGGACGAGCCGCAAATGGTCGTCCCGGCAGGATTTCCCGCTTGCGATCAGCGCTGCGGCGTCGCGGAGACGACGGTGAAGGTGTGCATCTTGCCGTCATGGCCGGAGATGGAGACGTATTCGCCGGTGTTGAAGGCGTGTTCGCCGAGGCGGAAACCGGCCTCGTCGTCATCGTCGGCGTCGAGATCGTAGTCGAAGACCCAGTGGCCGCGCGCGTGGCGCTCGAGATAGCCGAGTTCGGCGCGTTCGCCGTCCCAGAAACGCTCGACCGTGCAGGCTTCCGGATGTTTCTTCCATTCCGCGCCGTCGATCTTCATGTCGCTGCCCAACGGCAGGACGAGTTCGTATCCGCGGCGGGGATTGCCGTCCGGGAATCCCGGTTCGCGGGCCATTTCGAGGCGGATCATTGTAAAGCGGCATTCAGGTTCTCCCGGTGTTTTCTTCTTCTCGGGTAAATCGGACCTGCCCGCTTTGACACCGATCAAGGCATCGATCAACCGGTTTTTCCCGCCGCGCCGGCGCGCGGGCGGTCGCGCGAAAGCACCGGTGGCGGAGCGGGCCATGATCTCCTATATGCGAGCATGAGACGTCACACCGCCCAGCACGAGGCAATCATGAGCGAACAGGCCCAATCCATTCCCGTCACCGTCCTGACCGGCTATCTCGGTTCCGGCAAGACGACGCTTCTCAACCGCATCCTCTCGGAAGACCACGGCAAGCGTTATGCCGTGATCGTCAACGAGTTCGGCGAGATCGGCATCGACAACGACCTGATCGTCGAGTCGGACGAGGAAATCTACGAGATGAACAATGGCTGCGTCTGCTGCACCGTGCGCGGCGACCTGGTGCGCGTGGTCGAGGGGCTGATGCGCCGGCCGGGGCGCTTCGACGCCATCGTCGTGGAAACGACCGGGCTCGCCGATCCGGCGCCCGTCGCGCAGACCTTCTTCATGGACGACGACGTGCGCGCCAAGACGCGGCTCGACGCCGTGGTCGCGCTGGTCGACGCCAAGCACCTGCCGCTGCGGCTGAAGGACAGCCGCGAGGCCGAAGACCAGATCGCCTTCGCCGACGTGGTGCTGCTGAACAAGACCGACCTCGTTTCCGAAGACGAGCTGCACATGCTGGAGCACACGATCCGGGCGATCAATCCGCATGCGCGCATCCACCGGACCGAACGGTCGAAGATCGACCTGACCGAAATCCTCGACCGCGGCGCCTTCGACCTGCAGCGGGCGCTCGAAAGCGATCCGCATTTCCTCGATCACGATGATCCCGACCACGCCTGCGGGCCGGATTGCGACCACGATCATGACCACCATCATCACGGCCATGATCACGATCACGGGCATCATCACCACCATGATCACGATCATGGCGGCATTCACGGCACGACGATCCAGTCGGTGTCGCTGCGCGGCGGCGAGGTCGACCCGCAGAAATTCATGCCCTGGATCCAGAAGATCACCCAGCTCGACGGGCCGAACATCCTGCGCATGAAGGGAATCATCGCGTTCCCGGACGACGAGCAGCGCTACGTCGTCCAGGGCGTGCACATGATCATCGAGGGCGACCACGAACGCGACTGGAAGGACGGCGAGAAGCGCGAAAGCCGTCTCGTCTTCATCGGCCGCGAACTGGACCGCGAGAAGCTGGAGCGCACGTTCAAGGCGTGCGCCGCCTGATTTTCAGGTGAAGGGACGAGGCCGGATCAGGCCTCGTCGACGACCTCGGCGCCGGGGCCGTTCTTCTTGAGCAACTCGATGGCGTTTTTCGAGCTCGACTTGGAGCTGTAGGTCTCCGTGCGGACCATGGTCTCGCCGTTGGAGGCGACGAAGCGTACATAGGTCTCGCCGTTCTTCGCCTTGTCGATCTCGAAATGATAGCCCTTGGCGTCCTCGTCATTGGTCAGGTCGGCGGTGGGCGCATCGGGCGCGTTCTTCTTCAGCGAGTCGATGCAGTTCTGGGCGCTGGCCTTGCCGGCGTAATTCTCCGACCAGAAGATGATCTCGGAATTGTAGACGAACTGCGTGGCATATTCGCCGTTGTTCCGGCGGACGATCTTGAAAATGTGCGGCAAGGATCTCTCCCCAAATCAGGTTGTCGATGGCGTTACCTTAGGCAAGTCGCCGCGAATTGGAAGTGCTTCCTCAAGCTTGCCGCAGCACATCACAACTTGACGCGCGCGGCCATTCCGGGGAAGTGCTGCGCACGGAAAACACAAAACCGGAATCCGACACATCATGCCCACAGTCGCGCCTCTCGATCTCGACGGTTACTGCCTTTTCGCGTCCTTCATCGGCGACGTGCCGGTCTATGCGCTCGCCGACGGGACGGTGCACCGGCTCGACAACGGCCATATCGCCGTGCAGATGCATGACGGGCTGACCTGCGCGGCGCTTTCGCTCGACCGCAAGGCGCTGATCACCGGCGGCGAGGACGGGCTGGTGCGGGCGCTGAACGCCGACGGCATGGCGGGCGAAGTCGGCTCGACCGGCAAGAAATGGGTCACCGCGCTCGCCACCGGGCCGCAGGGCGCCGTCGCCTTTTCGGCGGGCAGGACGGCCTGGGTCAAGCTGAACGACGGCACGCAAAAGGAAATCACCGAGGAGCGCTCGATCGAGGGGTTGGCCTTCGCGCCGAAGGGGCTGAGGCTCGCCACCGCGCGCTACAATGGCGGCACGCTCCACTGGGTCGCGACGGCGGGCAAGCCGATCGACCTGGAATGGAAGGGCGCGCATACCGGCATCTGTTTTTCGCCGGACGGCAAGTATGTCGTCACGACGATGCAGGAAAACGCGCTGCATGGCTGGCGGCTCGACGACATGAAGCACATGCGCATGACCGGCTATCCGGCCAAGGTGAAGAGCTGGTCGTGGTCGGCCAAGGGCAAGTGGCTGGCGACCTCGGGCGCGCCGGCGGCAGTGGTCTGGCCGTTTTCCGGCAAGGACGGCCCGATGGGCAAGGCGCCGCTGGAACTGGGCACGCGCGGCGACGCGATGGTGACGGCCGTCGCCTGCCATCCCGCGGAAGACGTCGTCGCGATCGGCTACAATGACGGCATGGTGATGGCGGTGCGTTTCGCCGACACCAAGGAAATACTGCTGCGCCGGGGCGGCAAGGGGCCGATTTCCTCGATGGCCTGGGACAGGGAAGGCTACCGCATCGCCTTCGGTTCGGAGACGGGCGACTGCGGCGTGATCGATATCAGAGGATAGCGCGCACCGACGGTCTGGATTTCGCCGTTGCGATGCGGTGAAATCGGGCCATGGCGCTCACCGTTCATCTGAAGGACGAGCATGATTTCGCCGGCTGGCGCGATGCCGCGCGGGCGCTGGCGCTGAACGGGGTCGATCCCGAGTCAGTCAATTGGCTAACTCATGGCGGCGAGAACGCTCTGCCGGAGCCGCCCGAGGGCAAGGCCTTGTCCGTGCCGCGCGCCTTCGTGGCGATGGCCGAACACGCGATCTTCCATGCCGCGCCGGACCGGTTTTCCTTTCTCTATGCGCTGCTGAAACGGCTGGCCGACGGCGAGGTGAAGATCGGCCAGAAGACCGATCCCGATATCGCGCGGCTGGTCGCGGATGGTGGCGGAGGCGGAGGTTCCCGGCGGCGCGAATTTCACCATGCCGGACCCGCTGGAAGGTCCGCGCGACGCGGCGATGCTGTGCACGCATTGCCACCTGCACGGGCCGGCGAGCCGGACGGTGTTCGGCGAGGGACGGGCGGACGCGAAACTGGTTTTCGTCGGCGAGCAGCCGGGCGACCAGGAGGATTTGCAGGGCCGGCCCTTCGTCGGCCCGGCGGGGCAGTTGTTCGACGCGATCCTCGGCGAGGTCGGCATCGACCGGTCGGAAACCTACGTCACCAACTCGGTGAAACATTTCAAGTTCGAGCCGCGCGGGCCGAGGCGCATCCACCAGAAGCCGGATGCCGGCGAGGTGCAGCTCTGCCGCTGGTGGGTGGACAAGGAGATCGCGCTGATCCGCCCGAAACTGCTGGTGGCGCTGGGCGCGACGGCGGCGTTCTCGCTGCTCGACCGCACTGTCGGGATCATGCGCGAGCGCGGCAGTATTCATGAAAGAGGCAAGGACGGCATGCCGGTGCTGCTGACCTATCACCCGTCCTTCCTGCTGCGCATCCGCGACGAGGCGGACAAGGCGCGCCAGCGGGCGAACTTCGCCTCCGACCTGGCGCAGGCGCGCGACTGGCTGGCGGCAAATTCCTGACCGGCCCGTTCCGGCCGATTCTCCTTGATCGCGGTCAAGGCGTGATCCCTGCTTCGCGATAGGGTGGGCTCACGAGAACGCAAAGCTTTGCGTTTCTCAAAAAGGAGTTCGATCCGATGCGCAGACATACCGCAATTTCAAGACTTCTCGCCGCCGGCATGTTGGCCGGTGTTCTTGCCGCTCCGGCACTCGCGCAAGGCCAGGGAGCACAGAGGGCAAGGGTGGGGGATGAGCCAGATGATGCCCGGCGGCGGCTGGGGCAACGGCCCGATGATGAGCTTCGGCCCGGATACGATGCTCGACAGGATCGACGGGCGGCTCGCATTCCTCAAGACCGAACTGAAGATCACGGAGGCGCAATCGGCGGCGTGGGACGCATTCGCCGAGACCGTCCGCACCACGTCCGACGCGCATAATTCCCTCATGCAGGCCATGATGGAGCAGATGCGCGACGGCGACTATTCCAAGATGCCGCTTCCCGACAGGCTCGATTTCCAGCAGACCCAGATGGAAGCCCGCCTGGAACAGATCAAGGATATGAAGGGGGCGACGGACGCGCTCTATGCCGTTCTCGACGACGGCCAGAAAAAGGCCGCCGACGAGATCGTTCTTCCGATGATGGGCATGGGGATGAGAGGCGGCGGTTCCGGCATGGGGCCGGGAATGATGTTCCGCTGATCTGCCCGACCCGGCGGATGGCGCCGGGCGCGGTGGCGGCGTTTCCGCCGCCCGGCCCGGTGCCGGGAACGCGTGCGCGAGCGACTTGGCGCAGGCGCGTGACCGGTTGGCGGCAAATGCCTGACGGGCAACACGAAATGTCCCATTTGTCGCCCGATCATCGTCAAAATCTGATCGCCGTCCCGACGTAGAATCGCGGCACGCAGACGCCGTGCGTTGCGCTTTTCTCGAGAAGGAGGCCAATCCGATGCGTATCCAACATCCAATCACCAAACTTATTGCCGCGGGCATGCTCGCCACGGTTCTTGCCGCTCCCTCCATCGCCCAGGACCAGCCCGGAAGAGGCCCCGGTTGGGGCATGGGCCAGTCGATGCCCGGCTGGGGCTGGGGCAACGGCCCGATGCCGGTCTTCAGCGAAGACGGAATGCTCGACCGGATCGACGGCCGGCTGGCGTTCCTCAGAACCGAGTTGAAGATCACCGACGCACAGTCCGGCGTATGGGACGAGGTGGAGAAGACGGTCCGAAGCGTTGCGGAAACGCATAATGCCGACATGCTCGCGCTCAGGCAGCAGGCGCAAGACGGCGACTTTCTCAAGATGAGCCTGCCGGACAGGATCGCGTTCCAGGCCAGCCATATGGAAACCCGGCTGCAAGAGATCAAGGCGATCCAGGGCGCTGTCGACAAGCTCTATGCGGTGCTCGATCCCGAGCAGAAAAAGGTCGCCGACGAGATCGTTCTGCCCGCCATGGGAATGGGGATGAGGGGCGGCGAATATGGCATGGGTCCGGGAATGATGTTCCGCTGATTGCCGGATGGATCGAAAAGGCGGCGCGGGAGTTTCCTCCCGCACGTCAACCGCGCCGCCTACGGCCCCCGCCGTTCTCGTTCTTCAATGACGTATTTCGCAATTCCGGACGGAAAACCGCGTCACACTTTTTCCGGAATCGCTCAGGCGACAAGCTTGAGCTTGCCCGCCTTTTCCCTCGTCTTTCCTGCGGCCGGTCGCCACCACCATGCCGGCCGCGCCGTCGAGCCAGCCCCCGACCAGTTCGACGCACAGGAAGCGGTCGCGCTCGACCGGGCCGGGCAGGGCCAGCGCACCGGTCTTTTCCGCCGAAAATCCGAAGCGGGCGTAGTAGGGCGCGTCGCCGACGAGCAGCACCGCGCCGTGGCCGAGGCGGGTGGCTTCCGACAGCGCATGGCGCATCAGAAGCGAACCGGTGCCCGTTCCCTTCGCCTCCGGGTCGACGGCGAGCGGTCCGAGCATCAGCGCCGGGACCGGGCGGCCGAAAGCGTCGATGCCGGCCTGGATGTTCCACAGCCGCACCGTGCCGATGATCCGGCCCTGGTTGTCGCGGGCGACGAAGGCGAGGCCTTCGGCGGGAAGCCGGCCGGAGCGCAGCTTCTGCGAGGTCTTCTTCTTCCAGTTGGCCGACATCGCGCGCGCCAGAACGGCGTCGCGGGATGCGACGTCGGCGGCGGATTCGAGCTGAACCGTGACGGCGTCGCCGTCGTGAACGAGCGGGTCCATGTCCGTAAGTCCGTTAAGAGCGCGCGGTCAGATGACGTAGGAGCGAAGCGGCTCGAAGCCGTTGAACGCGACGGCCGAATAGGTCGTCGTGTAGGCGCCGGTGCCCTCGATCAGGACCTCGTCGCCGATCGTCAGCGTGAGCGGCAGCGCATAGGGGGCCTTTTCGTAGAGCACGTCGGCGGAATCGCAGGTCGGGCCGGCCAGCACGCAGGGCTCGGCCTCGTCGCCGTCGCGCGGGGTGACGATGTTGTAGCGGATCGCCTCGTCCATGGTCTCGGCGAGGCCGCCGAACTTGCCGATGTCAAGATAAACCCAGCGGACATTGTCGTTGGCGGATTTCTTCGAGACCAGCACGACTTCCGACTTGATGACGCCGGCATTGCCGACCATGCCGCGGCCCGGCTCGATGATGGTTTCCGGGATGCGGTTGCCGAAATGCTTGCGCAGCGCGTCGAAGATGGCGCGGCCATAGGCCTGGGCCGACGGCACGTCCTTGAGGTAACGGGTCGGGAAGCCGCCGCCCATGTTGACCATCTTCAGCACGATGCCCTTCTCGGCCATCGCCTCGAAGACCATGCGGGCGTCGGCCAGCGCCGCGTCCCAGGCGTCGAGATTCGGTCATCTGCGAGCCGACATGGAAGGAGACGCCATAGGCGTCGAGGCCGAGGCGGGCGGCGTGCGCCAGCACGTCGACGGCCATGGAGGGCGCGCAGCCGAACTTGCGCGACAGCGGCCATTCGGCGCCTTCGCCCGAGGTCAGGACGCGGCAGAAGACGCGGGCGCCGGGGGCGGCGCGGGCGATCTTTTCGACTTCCTCGACGCAGTCGACGGCGAAGAGCGAGATGCCGAGCTCATGGGCGCGGGCAATGTCGCGCTCCTTCTTGATGGTGTTGCCGTAGGAGATGCGGTCCGGCGTCGCGCCGGCGTCCAGCGCCATCTCGATCTCGGCGACCGAAGCGGTGTCGAAGGAGGAGCCGAGGCCTTCGAGCAGGCGCAGGATTTCCGGCGCCGGGTTGGCCTTGACGGCATAGAAGATGCGGCTGTCCGGCAGCGCCCTGGTGAAGGCGCAGTAATTGTCGCGGACGACGTCGAGATCGACGACGAGGCAGGGGGAAGCGGGACGTCGGGTGGCGAGGAATTCATGGATGCGGGCGGTCGTCATGGCGGTATCCCTTCGGCATTTCCGGGCAGCCTTGGCTGCGTCAAAAACCTGCGGTTCCGGACAAGGCAGGCGCGCAGACGCCGGCCCATGAGGAACCACGTGAAAATCTCAGACCGGCTCGCCGGTCTTGATTGCCATTGATTGGCGGGAAGCGCCCGACCGCACGTTTGGCAAGGATGGCTGTGTCTCTCAACTACCCCGGCGTTTGGACCGCCAGACGAGTGATCGATAGACCCGACCGTCGTTGCTTCAAGATGTCCTCGCTTGTCCGGTTGGCCGGGAAGCGACCGGAGGGGTTAGCTCCGGGTACCTTACCGATCCTCTCACCAATTCGAGAGGACGGCGGACACCCACAGGCACGTGCGACTTTGGGTGGGGCGCATATAAGACCAGAATCATTACGGATCAATGAAAAATCGGGGCTTGCCGAATCTTTTTTCGATGCGCATCGTGAACGCGATTTGCAAAACGGTTCGATAGATATGAACGATCCCAAAGACAGGGTGAACGCCTTCATGCCGCACGGCTTCGAGGCGGTCGTCGCGCTCGGCCGAAACCGGCCCGCTGGCGGGGCTTTCCTTCGCGGTGAAGGACATGTTCGACGTGAAGGGACTGCGCACGGGTTTCGGCAATCCGGCGATCCTGGAACGGGCCGAACCGGCGGCGGCTTCGAACGCGACGATCGCCAAACTGCTCGATGCGGGCGCGCGATTCGCGGGCAAGACGCAATGCGACGAGCTGACCTTCTCGCTGATGGGCCAGAACGCGCATTACCCACGGCCGATCAATCCGGCGGCGCCGGACCGGGTGACCGGCGGATCGTCGAGCGGATCGGCGGCGGCGGTGGCGGCCGGGCTGTGCGATTTCGCCATCGGCTCCGACACCGGCGGCTCGATCCGCGCGCCGGCAAGTTTCTGCGGGCTGTTCGGGCTCAGGCCGACGCATGGCGCCATCGCGCTCGATCATGCCTGCGGCCTTGCGCCGAGTTTCGACACGTTCGGCTGGTTCGCGCGCGATGCGGAGACCTACGGCAAGGTGGCCGATATCGTGTTGCCGGCGGATAGCGCCAATCTCGGCCGGGCGTTGATCGAACCGGTTTTTGCCGCGCCGCTTCTGCTCGAGGAGAGCCGGGCGCAATGGCAGGACAATCCGCGCAGCGCTCGGATCTGGTGCAGGAGGCGGTGCCGGCGCTCGGTGACGTCGACGGCAATTACACGCTGTTCCGGCGGCTGCAGGCCTACGAGGCCTGGGCGCTGCGCGGCGATTTCGTCTCCGACCCGGAAAACCGCGTCTCGCCGGACATCGCAGAGCGCTTCCGCTACGGGGAAAATCTCTCCTGCGGCGATGCGACGGCGGACACCGGGGCGCGCCACGCCCTGCGGGCGGCGCTGGCCGGTTATCTCGCCGACGGCAAGGTGCTGGTGATGCCGACCGTGCCGGGGCCCGCGCCGCTGACCGACGGCGGCGCGGACGCGCTGCAGGCCTATCGCGAACGGGCGCTGTGCCTTCTCTGTGTTTCCGGCCTGACCGGCTTTCCGCAGATGACCGTCCCGGCCGGAACGGTCGACGGCGCGCCGTTCGGCCTGTCGGTGATCGGACCGGCGGGAAGCGACCGCGCGTTGATCGAACTCGCCTGCTCCCTACATGTGGGGCTTGTGGAAGCCGGAGTTGCCTGAATGGACACACTGACGCGCATGCGCGCCTTCATCGCCGTCGTCGAGAACGAGGGTTTTTCAGCGGCGGCGCGCAAGATCGGCCGCTCCAAGGCGCTGCTGTCGAAATATGTGCGCGAACTGGAGGACGAACTCGGCGCGCTGCTGCTCAACCGCACGACGCGGCAATTCTCGCTGACCGAACTCGGGCACACCTATTACAAGCGCGCCGTCGAGATCGTGCGCGAGATCGACACGCTGCAGGACATGGTGCGCGACAGCCGCGAGGGCGTGCGGGGGCGGATCAAGGTCTCGGCGCCGCGCTCCTTCGCCGATGCCTCGCTCGACCAGGCGCTGATCGATTTCGCCGTCGCCAATCCGGAGATCGGGCTCGACATCCATCTCGACGACCGTTTCGTCGACCTCGTGGAAGAGGGGTTCGACCTGGCGATCCGGGTGACGACGCTGGAGGATTCCGGGCCTGATCGCGCGGCGGCTGGCGCCGTTCCGGGTGCAGATCGTGGCGACGCCGGAAACCATCGCGCGTCACGGCATGCCGGAAACCCCGGAGGATCTCGTCAGCCGCCCCTGCATCGTCGACACCAATGCGCGGCGGCGCAACAACTGGCCGTTGAAAGGCCCCGACGGCGCAACGACCGTCGTCTCGGTTTCCGGGCCGATCGAGGTCAACAGCCCGTTGTCGGCGCGACTTGCGGTGCTTGCGCATCTGGGATTTGGCCTTTCCCCGGATTTCATCGTGCGCAAGGACATAGAAAACGGTGCGCTGGTGGAGGTGTTGCCGGGATCCACTCCGAGCGAAGCGGGAATCTATGCGGTCTATCCGCACCGGCGCTATCTGCCGGCAAAGGTGCGCGCTTTCGTCGACTTCCTCGCCGAGTGGTTCAAGACCTATGATGCGCGGGCGTCATAATACCGCCGGGATTTTCGCGTCTTGGCTTTTGAAACAAACGAACCTCCCGGTCCAGATGAAACGAATCGCCGGTACAGCAATTTGCGCCCTGGCCCTTCAAGGCACAGGCGGGCAGGCGCTCGCCCATCCGCATGTCTTCGCGGAGGCGCGGCTGGAGGTGGTGGCCGGACCGGACGGCAATGTCGAGACGATGCGCCATGTCTGGCGCTTCGACGAGGTGTTCTCGTCGACGGTGCTGCTCGAATTCGACGCCAATACCGACAACAAGCTGGAAGATTCCGAACTCGAGGACGTGGCCTCGGTGGTCACGGAGTCGCTTGCGGAGTTCAATTATTTCCAGACCATCCTGGTCGGCGGCAAGAGCATCGACGTCAAACCGGTGACCGACATGAAGGCGCTCTTCGACGACGGGCAGCTGATCATCTTCTTCACCACGCAGCCGGCGAAACCGGTGAACATCAAGTCGTCGCCGTCCTTCGGGGTCTACGACCCGACCTTCTACACGGCGATCGACTTCACCGATGACAGCCAGATGGTGCTGGAGGGCGCGCCGGCGTCCTGCACGCACAAGATGGTGGTGCCCGATCCGGACGAGGCGCTGGCGCAGAACCAGGCGACGCTGACCGACGCGTTCTTCAACGATCCGATGGGAACGCAATGGTCGAAACTGCTGGCGACGCGCATGGAGGTCACCTGCAAATGACGACGGGACGCAAGACACTGGTCCTGGCCGCTGGCGTATCCCTGCTTTTGGCGCTCGCCGCGGGCGCGGCCTCGGCGCAATCCTCGCTCGGGATCGGCGCCAACGAGGTGGCGTCGGCGCCGGGCGGCGGGATCTTCGCCGGCTTCTTCCTGTGGATCGCCGAGATGCAACGCTCGTTCTATCGCGAGATGACCGACGCTCTCAAAGCGATGCGCAATGACGGCAACGCGGTGTGGCTGCTGGTCGGGCTTTCCTTCATCTACGGGATTTTCCACGCGGCGGGCCCGGGTCACGGCAAGGCGGTGATCTCTTCCTACATGCTGGCCAACGAGACGCTGCTGCGCCGCGGCGTGGTCCTCTCCTTCATCTCGGCGATGCTGCAGGCGGTGTCGGCGGTCGTGCTCGTCAGCGTCGCCTTTCTGGTGTTGCGCGGCACGGCGATCCGGATGACCGACGCGACATGGTTCATGGAAGCGGCGAGCTATGCGCTGATCGCGCTGTTCGGTTTCTGGCTGCTGGTGACGAAGCTCAGGCCGCGCCGGCAGGCCGCATCGCTGTCGGCGGCGCATGCGCATGATCATCACGATCACGGCCACCGGCATGAGCACGATCATCAGCACGGCGAGGGCGAGGTCTGCGCGACCTGCGGCCATTCGCATGCGCCCGATCCGAAGATGCTGGCGGGGCCGATGAACTGGCGCTCGGCCTGGGCGGCGGTGGCGGCCGTCGGGCTTCGCCCCTGTTCCGGCGCGCTGATCGTGCTGACCTTCGCGATGCTGAACGGGCTCGTTGCCGGCGGGATCGTCTCGGTCTTCGCCATGGCGCTCGGCACGGCGATCACGGTCTCGACCCTGGCGACGCTCGCCGTGACCGCGAAGAACGCGGCGCTGCGATTCTCCGGCTCCGGCGCGATGTCGGCGGGGTTGCATCGCGCGATCGAAATCGGCGGCGCGGCGCTGGTGATGCTGCTGGGCTTGTCCTGTTCGGCGCGGCTTTGGCCGCCTAGGGCGAAGTCAGCCGCCCAGTCTCATCTTCAATGTGGACGCGGATGATGTCGTCGAAGGAGGTTTCGGCGACAAAGCCGAGATCGCGCGTGCGTTTCGCATCGAAACGCTGCGGCCAGTTCGTCGACGATGGCGGCGACAGCGGGGTCCGGTTCCTCGCGGATCAGCGCGACGGCGGCGTCGCCGGCGACGCGGCGCAGCGCCTCGATCTGCTCGCCGACCGAGACGGCGACGCCGGGCAAAGTGAGGTTGCGGCGCGGGCCGATCGCGGCCGAGGGCAAACCCGCCGCATGCAGCAGGAAGCCGACCGCCGAGCGCGGGCTCGCATGGGTGTGGACGACATCGCGCGACACCGGCAGGACGGCCTCGCGGCCGGCGAGCGGTTCGCGGATGATCGAGGAGAAAAAGCCCGAGGCGGCGAGGTTCGGCTTGCCGGGCCGCACGCAGATCGTCGGCAGGCGCAGGCCGATCCCGTCCATGAAGCCGCGGCGCGTGTAATCGGTCAGCAAGAGCTCACCGACGAGCTTCTGCGTGCCGTAGGAGGTCAGCGGGACCTGCTGGAAATCGTCCGGGATCGCCGGCGGGAAGGGTGCGCCGAAGACGGCGATGGAGGAGGAATAGACGACGCGCGGCGCGTAGTCCGGCCGCAGCCGGATGGCGTCGAAGAGCGCGCGGGTGCCGTCGAGATTGGCGCGGTAGCCCTTGTCGAAATTCGCCTCCGCCTCGCCGGAGACGACGCCGGCGAGATGAAAGACGATGTCCGGTCCGGCTTCGACCAGGGCTCCTGCGACGCCGGGTTCGGCGAGGTCGCTTGCCTCCGACGTGACCGGGAAACCGGCCTGCGGCGGCTCGAAAGGAACGATGTCCTGCAGGTGGAGACCTGCGATCTTGCGGTCCGCCAGCATGCCGTCGGCGATCAGGCGCGCGGTCAGCTTGCGGCCGATCATGCCGGCGGCGCCGGTGATCAGGATCCTCATGTCAGCGGTCCTTGCGGCGCCAGCGTCCGCGCAGCCACAGGCCGACGAAGGGCAGCACCAGCACGGCGGCGACAACGGCACCGGCAAGCCAGCGGTTTTCGCCGCCGACGGCGATCATGATGTTGGGCAGGAAATAGAGGATCAGCGCGAAGCCGATGAAGATCACCGCGGCGGAGACAAGCGTCTTGCGGTCATACTCGTTGTTGTCGGCCATCGGGGCTTCCGTTCCTTGTCTTCACTGTCCGGTATTCAAGATACCGTAGCGACCATGTGTACGGCGGTGCGGTCGCCGAGAACTTCTTCGCGTTCGATTTCGAATCCCAGCCGCTTGTACCATGCGAGCGCCGGATTGAGCGCATTCGTCATCAGCCGGATTTCGGGCAGGCCCAGCGAGCGCGCTCGCTGGAAGGCGGCCGACATCATGGCCGTGCCGTGGCCGTTGCCGGCTGCGGAGGGCAGGGTGGCGATCGATTCAAGATAAAGATCGCCGGGACGCCGCCGCAGGATGAGCAGGCCTGTCGGATCGCCGCCGGACGCGGCGATCCAGGTCTCGCAGGTACCGAGGATTTCTCCATAATCCCAGTCGAGCGGCATGGGCTGGGTGCCGAGCGCCTCGCGGGTGCGGGCATAGGCTTCCGCCTGGAACCGCTCGACCGTGGCGCGGTGTTCCGGGCCGAGGCGGGCGAGGCGAAGGCTGCCGGTTTGCAGATGACGGGCAGTCAGCGTCGACAGGGCCACGCGCTGCGTGCCGTCCGCATCGAAATTCTCCGGCGCCAGCCATGTCTCGAAGGCGGCTTTGGCGGCGGGCCATTCGCGGTCGAGCATGGAATACCAGGCGGTGTCGCGGTTCTCGCCCTTGACGACGTAGTGCTGACGGAAAACGCCCTCGAATGTCATGCCGTAGCGTTCGGCGGCGCGTTTCGACGGCTCGTTGCGGTCGTTGCATTTCCACTCGAAGCGGCGGTAGCCGAGATCGTCGAAGACATGGGCGGCGAAGAGATAGAAGGCCTCTGTCGTCGCCGGCGTGCGCGCGATCAGCGACGACCAGAAGATGTGGCCGATCTCGATGACGCCGTTGGCGGTGTCGATGCGCAGGAAGGTCTGGCGGCCGGCGATCTCGCCCGACGCCTTGTCGATGACGGCGTAATAGAGCGGATCAGTGCTCGCCTCGGCCTTGTCCAGCCAGGACTGGAAGGCGGCGCGGCTTTCCGGCGGATATTCCGGCAGCCAGCGGAAGCGCGCATCGGCGTCCGGCATGGTCGAGCAGGCGTAAAGGCCGTCGCCGTGGCGCGCGGCGGACAACCGCTCGAGCCGGACGAAACGCCCTTCGAGCACCGGAATATCCGGCGCGGCACAGCCTTGCCATTGTGTCAGATCGCGCATCGTTTCCCTCGCGTGCCGAAACTCCGTCTGCATTGCAAAATTCGCGGGCGAATGCCAGACAGCGGACACCGATTGCGCGATTTTTCAGGGGGAGTCCATGCTGCACACCGTCGCCGCCTATGACCGTATGGGCGAGGAAAACGCCTTCGCCGTGCTCGCCCGGGCCACGCAACTGGCGGCCGGGGGCCGCGACATCATCAATCTCGGCATCGGCCAGCCGGACTTCAAGACGCCGGAGCATATCGTCGAGGCCGCCGTGAAGGCGCTGCGCGACGGCCATCACGGCTATACGCCGGCAAACGGCATTCTGGCGACGCGCGAAGCGGTGGTGCGCCGGACGCTGACGACGACCGGCGTGGAGGTGTCGCCGGACGCGGTGATGATCATGCCCGGCGGCAAGCCGACCATGTATGCGGCGATCACCATGTTCGGCGAGCCGGGCGTGGAGATCCTCTATCCGGATCCGGGCTTCCCGATCTACCGGTCGATGATCGAGTTCACCGGCGCGACGCCGGTGCCGGTTCCGATCCGCGAGGAAAACGGCTTCGCCTTCTCGGCGGAGGAGACGCTGTCGCTGATCACACCGAAAACGCGGCTGATCATCCTCAACTCGCCGGCCAACCCGACCGGCGGGGTGACGCCGAGAGCGGAGTTCGACGCGCTGGCGATGGGGCTGTCGGAGTTTCCGGACGTGGCGATCCTGTCGGACGAGATCTACGACGTCATGACCTATGACGGCGCGGCGCATACGTCGCTTCTCACTTACCCTTCGCTGCGCGACCGGCTGATCGTGCTCAACGGCTGGTCGAAGACCTGGGCGATGACCGGGTGGCGGCTGGGCTGGTCGATCTGGCCGGACATGCTGATCGACAAGGTGCGCAAGCTGGCGGTCAATTGCTGGTCCTGCGTCAACGCGCCGGCGCAATATGCCGGGATCGCGGCGATCGACGGGCCGCAGGACGCGGTCGAGACGATGATGGCGGCGTTCGACGCGCGGCGCAAAATCGTCGTCGACAGGATGAACGCGCTGCCGGGCGTCAGCTGCGCCACGCCAAAGGGCGCGTTCTACGCGTTTCCCAATGTCAGCGAAACCGGCTGGAAGGCGAAGCCGCTTGCCTCGGCGCTGCTGGAGGAGGCCGGCGTGGCGCTGATCGGCGGACCGGATTTCGGGATCCTGGGCGAGGGCTATATCCGGTTGTCATTCGCCAATTCGGCGGAGAACATCGAGCGGGCGATCGAGCGGATCGGGGATTTCCTGCAGAAGTGAGCGCTGCGACCGCCGTAATCTTGACGCCGTAAAAATTGTCGCGATTTGGAGTTTTTTCGCTGTCAAGATATTCTGTCTGCCTGATTCGCAATGGCGGGGAGACGGCATGGCGGCGGCACGCAAGGCGGACAAGCCCTATCATCACGGCGATCTGCGCGCGGCGTTGATCGCGGCGGCGGAAGCCGAACTGATCGGGAAGGGCGTCGACGCGTTCTCGCTGCGCGGCGCGGCCAAGCGGGCCGGCGTCAGCCACGCGGCCCCGGCGCATCACTTCAAGGACACGATGGCGCTTCTCGATGCGCTGGCGGCGGCGGGCTTCGCCCGCCTGACGGCGACGATGAAGGAGGAGCAGGCGTCGGCGGGGACCGACAAGAAGACGCAGCTGATCGCGGCCGGCGTCGGCTATGTGCGCTTCGCGCTGGACAATCCGGAACTGCTGCAGCTGATGTTCGGCACGTCGCGCAGGAGAAGCGACGACGCGGAGCTTGGCCGCAACGCCGATGCGGCCTTTTCCGTGCTCGTCAACGGCGTCGGCATGATCCGCGGGCGCGAGGCGTTCAAGGGCGAGGCCGGCTGGCGCGACGTCGCGGCGTGCTGGTCGATGGTGCACGGCTATGCGCAGCTTGCGATCGCGGGGAAAATGGAATTCGTCACCGGGCTCGAATTTACGCGTCAACGGGATCTGATCGAGGATCTGGTGCGCAGGGCCCTGCCGGAAAAAGCGCCCCTTTGACGCAAAGCGGGCGACCTTTTCTAGAAAGATCGCCCGGCTTCTTCAGACCGCAGAGGGAGGAGCTGGCGGTCTTAAATGTCACCACTGTTTCATGTTGGCACGAATCAGTTACTCAAGCGTAAACAGCTTCATGAATACAGGCAATTCAGCTTGGGGGTTGTGCGATCTATATTTGACGTTGGTGTGTCCTTTTTGACACAGTAGCGCAAAGAGCAGAGCAAAAATCGCCACTACTTTCAAAGGCTTCGCGGTTAGACTGACGTTCCGGAAGCTGCCCTTGGGGAAGGTGCCCGGCGCACCGGCGGCGCGCAGGGCGAAACAGGCTCAGCGGGTCACGATTTCCGGGCCCATAAGCGCATAGGGCAGCGCCGTCGACAGCATCGGCACATAGGTGACGAGCACCAGGAAGACGAGCAGGACGGCGACGAAAGGCGCGGCCGCGCGCACGACCTGGATCAGGCTCATGCCGGTGATGCCGGAGGTGACGAAGAGGTTGAGCCCGATCGGCGGGGTGATCATGCCGATCTCCATGTTGACCACCATGATGATGCCGAGATGGATCGGATCGACGCCGAGTTCCATGGCGATCGGGAAGACGACCGGCGCGACGATCAGCAGCAGGCCGGACGGCTCCATGAACTGGCCGCCGAGAAGCAGCAGCAGGTTGACCGCGATCAGGAAGGTGAACCAGGTGAAGCCGGCATCGACCATCAGCGCGGTGATCGCCTGCGGGAATCCGCTCGGCGGTCAGCACATGCGCGAACAGCAGCGCGTTCACGATGATGAACATCAGCATGATGATGGTCCTGGAGGAATCGACCATCACCTTGCGCGTGTCGGCGTGGAAAAAGGCGCCGACGAAATGGCGGCCGATCAGCCCGAGATTGCGGCCCCAGACCGGCAGGCCGGCGGCGACGAAGCGCGGCAGGTTGGCCGGATTGGAGGCCGGGTCGCGCCAGACCGCATAGGCGACGAGGACGGCGAGCGAAAGCGCAAGGCCGGTCCAGGCGCGGCCGGCGGCGGTGACGTTTTCCCAGTCGGCGGTGACGAAGAAGGACAGCACCATCCAGACGAAGAAGAAGGCGAGCGCGTAGACGGTCGCCGAGAAGCCGACATGGGCGGGCGTGCCGCGCGCCTCGGTCTCGGAAAGCCAGCGGCGGCCCTTCATCGGCCCCATGTCGCGATAGACGAAGATGGCGATGACGAAGGCATAGACGGCGGCGACGGCGGCGGCCTCGGTCGGCGTGAAGACGCCGCCATAGATGCCGCCGATGATGATGACGATCAGGAACAGGCCCCAGCCGGCCTCCTTGCCGCCATTCATCAGTTCGCCGAAGCCCTTCCAGTCCTCGGCCGGCAGGTCGCGGCGCCGCGCGATCGCGTAGATCGCGATCATCAGCATCAGGCCGGCGACGATGCCGGGGACGACGCCGGCGAGGAACATGCGGCCGACGGAGACATTGGTCGCCGCGGCATAGACGACCATGACGATCGAGGGCGGGATCAGGATGCCGAGCGTGCCGGCATTGGCGATGACGCCGGCGGCGAATTCCTTGGAATAGCCGACCTGGCGCATGCCGGCGATGGCGATGGTGCCGATGGCGACGACGGTGGCCGGCGAGGAGCCGGACAGCGCGGCGAACATCATGCAGGCGAGCACCGAGGCCATGGCGAGGCCGCCGCGGAAATGGCCGACGGTGGCGATCGAGAAGCGGATGATGCGTTTCGCCACGCCGCCGGTCGACATGAAGGACGAGGCCAGCACGAAGAAGGGGATGGCCAGCAGCGTGTAGTTCTGCGAGGCGGTGAACAGTTCCTGGGCGACCGACGACATGGAGTCGTTGGAGAAAAAGGCGATGACGACGATCGACGACAGGCCGAGCGACACGCCGACCGGCACGCCGAGAAACAGGAGGCCGATGACGAGGGCGAAGAGAAGAACGGTTTCCATGGCGCGTCAGTCCTTCAGCACGTCGCGGTTTTCGGCGACGAGATCCTCGGCCTCGTGGCCGGCGATGATCAGTTCGCGGTCGCCGCGCCAGATCTCGACGAGGGCCTGCAGGCTGCGGAAGCCGAGAAGGCCGAGCCCGATGGGCAGCATCAGATAGGCGACCCAGCGCTGGACGCGTTCCTGCACGCCGAAGGTCTCCTGCATCCAGACCGGATAGCGCAGGTCATCGAGGCCGATGCCGGTGTTGTACATCAGGGTCCAGTATCCGAGCGCGCCGGACTGGCGGTAATTGGTGACTTCCTTGCCGCCGAAGAAGGACAGCCAGCCGGCATGCAGCAGCATTGCCGCATAGAGCAGGCAGCACAGCGCGCCGAAGATCGCGGCGGCGCGGAAAAGCGGTTTCGGCAAGGTGCGGATGAGGGCGTCGACGCCCAGATGCATGCCGTGTTTGACGCCATAGGACATGCCGAACAGGATCAGCCAGGCAAACAGGATGCGGGTCAGCTCGAGCGCGCCGCCCCAGCCGGTGTTGAAGCCGTAGCGCGCGACCACCTGGGAAAACGAGATGATGGTGATCGCCGCGAGCAGGATCGCGATGAGACTTTCCTCGAGCGCGTTCACGGCTTCGCGGTTCCAGCGCTCGGCGAGGAACAGGATGACGACGAGAACGACGAGCAGGACGAACGGCCAGAAAACCGCCATGGCGTAACTCCCCCCAAACCGATATGCGCCGACGGGCGGCGCGATCCCATAAGGCGCCGGCGGCCGCAGGGGCCGCCGGCGGTTTCATCAGGCCATCACGAGCCGTTGGAGGCCACGGCAGCGTCGATCAGGTCCTTGCCGATGTCGCCCTCGAACTGGTCCCAGACGGGCTTCATGGTGGAGACCCACTCGGCGCGCTGCTCGGGCGTCAGCTGGCGAACGGTCGCCCCGGCGTCGATGATGTTCTGGCGGTTGGCGGCTTCCTTCTCGGCGACCTGGGCGTTCGCCTTTTTGGTCACGTCCTCGACGATCGACAGGAACTGGTCGCGCACCGCCGGATCGAGGCCGTTCAGCCACTCGGTCGAGGTGACGAGGAGATAGGCGAGGAGCTGGTGGTTGGTCTCGGTGATGCCGTCCTGCACCTCGAAGAACTTCTGGGTGTAGATGTTGGACCAGGAGTTCTCCTGCCCGTCGACGACGCCGGTCTGCAGCGCGCCGTAGACTTCCTTGAAGGCGAGCTTCTGGGCCGAGGCGCCCATCGCCTCGATCATGGCGACGGCCACGTCGGAGGTCTGGACGCGGAATTTCAGGCCGTTGGCGTCGGAAGGAACGAGCAGCGGCTTGTTGGCCGAGAACTGCTTCAGGCCGGACGACCAGTAGCCGAGACCGGTATAGCCGGAGGGTTCGGTGACCTTCAGCAGGCTCTTGCCGGCGTCGGAATCGGCGAAGGCGGCGACCGCGTCGAGGCTGGAGAACAGGAACGGCAGGTCGAAGAGGCGGTATTTCTTGGTGTAGGCCTCGAATTTCGACAATGACGGGGCGGCAAGCTGGACGTCGCCGAGCAGCAGCGCTTCCATGACCTTGTCGTCGTCATAGAGGGTGGAGTTCGGGAAGACCTCCATGCAGGCGATGCCGTTCATCTCGTCGTTGACGCGTTCGGCGAGCATGGTCGCGGCATCGCCCTTGGGGTGACCGGTCGCGGCGACGACGTGGCTGAACTTGATGACCATTTCGCCGTCGTCGCACTGGGCAAGGGCCTGCGTCGCGGTCAGCGAAATGGCGAGCGCCGATACGGCGCCGAGAAGCATTTTCATGAGATTAACCTCCACTGCGGGGACCATTCCCCGGTTCTCACGTCACAGGGAGATGTCCGGAACCCGCCGTCGCGGTCGCGCGGCCGGAATTCCTCTCCTCCCTCAAAAGGCGTCAAAACCTTTCGTTGCGTTAACTAGCACGGGCCGTGCCAGTTTCGCGATTGGCGGATTTGCGGGGGTTTCGGGCGAGGCAGGCGGCGAAAACGGGTAGATTCCTACCCATGCGCCCGCCGGCGTGTTTCGAATCCTACCCGTCGGGATCGTCCGACGAGATGCCGTGTTTCTGCATCTTGTCGTAGAGGCCCTTACGCGAGATGCCGAGCGCCGTGTAGACGTCCTTCAGCCGTCCGCCCGCCTTGCGGATCTCGGCCTCGATGACCGCGCGCTCGAAGGCCGCGATGCGGTCGGGCAGGGGGCCGGCGAAGTCCCCGCCGGCATCCGTGGCGGCGGGTTTGAAACCGTTCCACAGCCCAAGCACCCAGCGGTCGGCGATGTTGCGCAACTCGCGGACATTGCCCGGCCATGCGTGTTCGAGAAGCTGGCGTTCGAGGGTGGGCGTGAAATCGGGGATCTCGCGGCGATAGCGGGCGCGGGCCTGGCGGGCGAGATGCTCGAACAGGAGCGGTATGTCCTCGCGGCGGTCACGCAGCGGCGGGATCGATACCGAGACGACATTCAGGCGGTAGAACAGGTCGGCGCGGAAGCGCCCGGCCTCGGCTTCCCGGCCGAGATCGGACTTGGTGGCGGCGACGAAACGGACGTCGAGCGGGATGCGCTTGTTGGAGCCGAGCCGCTCGATGGCGCGTTCCTCGATGGCGCGCAGCAGCTTCGCCTGCAGGTCGAGCGGCATGGATTCGATCTCGTCGAGAAAGACCGTGCCGCCATTGGCGTGTTCGAGCTTGCCGATGCGCTGCTTCGACGCGCCCGTAAAGGCGCCGGCCTCATGGCCGAACAGCTCCGACTCGAAGATATCCGGCGGCAGGGCGGCGCAGTTGAGCGCGACGAAACCGGCCGGCGCGCGGGCCGAGAAATCATGCAGGGCGCGGGCGACGACCTCCTTGCCGGACCCGGTCTCGCCGAGAACGACAACATCGGCGTCGGCGTCGGCGATCAGCATTATCTCGTCGCGCAAAGCGGCGATTACGGGCGAACGGCCGACGATGCGTTCGGCGATGCCGCTGCCGGCATCGAGTTCGGTGCGCAGCATCCGGTTTTCGAGCACGAGACGGCGCTTTTCGAGCGCGCGGCGGGTCACCGCGCCGAGGTCCTGGACGCGGAAGGGTTTCGGGATGAAATCGTAGGCACCCTCGCGCATCGCATCGACGGCGAGCTGGATGTCGCCATGGCCGGTGACGAGGATGACCGGAATCGCGGGGTCGATCTCCAGCACCTTGGCCATGAACTGCATGCCGTCCATGCCCGGCATGCGGATGTCGCTGATGATCGCGCCGGCGAAACCGCGCCCGACGGCGGACAGCGCGTCGGCGGGCGACTTGAAGTCGGCGACCGTCAGATCGTCGAGCTCGAGGCCCTGGCGCAGCGCGTGGCGCAAATCGTCGTCGTCGTCGACGAGCAGGACATCGGGCCTGGCGGCGTTTGCGGTCATGGGTGCCTGGTCCTCATTCGGCGGCCCTCACCTGCCGTCCGGCGGCCGGAAGGTCGATCACGAAGCAGGCGCCACCGTCGCGGTTTTCGACGCGGACGGAGCCCTGCAGGTCGCGCACGACGCTGTCGACGATGGAGAGGCCGAGCCCGAGGCCGGAGCCGACGGGCTTGGTGGTGAAGAACGGTTCGAAGATCTTCTCGCGCACGGCCGGATCGATGCCCGGGCCATTGTCTGAAATCTCGATGCGGACGCGGCCGCCGTCACCGCGCGCGACGATGGCGATGCGGGCGCCGGCGGGCGCGCGGTCCTTGTCGCCGCACAGCGCGTCGACGGCGTTGCCGACGAGATTGACGATGATCTGCGACAGGCGGATGCGCCCGGTATGGGCGGCAAGGTCCGGCTCGATGTCGGTCGTGACGGCGACGCCCGCCTTCTTCGCTTTCTGGCCGACGAGAAGAAGCGCCTCGCCGACCACGGGTTCGACGGGAACGGGCACGAGGGCCGTGCCGGGCTTGCGCGAAAAGGCAAGCAGCGTCTTCGACAACGCGCTCATGCGGTCGACCATCTGGCCGATGCGGGCGAGGGCGTCGGGAAGGGCGGAGGTCTTGCCGCGCTCGACCATCTTCGCGGCGTTGTCGGCATAGGTTTTGATCGCGGCGAGCGGCTGGTTGTATTCGTGGCTGAGCGTCGCCGACATCTGGCCGATGACGGCGAGCTTGGCGGCATGGACCAGTTCGTCCTGGGTCTCGCGCAACTGCTCTTCGGTCTGGCGGCGGACCTCGATCTCGTTGCGCAGCGCGACGTTGACCTCGGAGAGTTCGGCGGTGCGGTCGCGCACCAGACGCTCGAGCCGCATGCTCTGGGCCTTTTCGCGACGGTTGCGGGCATGGTTCATTTCCCGGCGGACGACGACGAGGAAGGCGGTCATGCCGGCCAGGATGACGGCCAGCCCGGCCACAAGGGCGGCGTTGCGCCGCGCCGTTTCCACGGGCGCGGAATCGGCCAGCACATGCATCGTCCAGCCAAGGATCGGGATGGTGCGCGACGCTTCCACGAAACGGGCATTCGCGGCTTGCGGCACGCGCATGAACTCGCCGGCCGAAAAGGACAGCGGCGCGACGCCGGGCGCGGCTTCGGACGCCTTCCACGGCTTGCCGACCCATTCGGGGCGGTTCGACAGGAAGACGAATTCGTGCGCGTCGGTGACGATGATCGGTTGGCTCGACAATGACCAGTTCGCCTCGATGGTCCCGAAGGGCACCATGATCACGATCATGCCGACATTGCCGTGTCCGCGCGGGCCGGCGATATGAGACGCGAAGGCGTAGGCGCGCGAGCCGTCGGCGAGGCGCAGCGCGGCGCGGCCGAGGCGGCGTTGCGAAACGGCGACGGCAAGGCCCGATCGGGTGATCGTCTGCGTGCCGGCGAGACCGCGCGCCGACGCCAGCACATTGCCGTCGATATCGGCGATGGCGACATCGCGCGCGCCGGAGGCGGCGGCGACGCCCATCAGGAGGGTGCGCATGGATTCCGCCTGCTCGCGGCCGGGCGAGGCAAAGAGGTCGCGGACATCGGCGCGGCGGCTGAGCAGCGGCGGGATCAGGCGGTACTTCTCCATGACGCCGGTCAGCGCCTCGATCTGGAGAGCGAGGCTTTCCTCGGCGCTGCCGCGCAGCTGGTCGAAGGCGCGGGCGCCCGCCCAGTCGCGGGCGAGCCAGACGGACAGGACGAGGCATACAAGCGTGCCGCCGACCACCGCGCGGGTGGCCAGCCGGTAACGTCTCCTCAATTGCGCGCCGCTCGGTGTCGCCATCAGACGGGTTTTACCGGTCAGGCAGGCTGCTGCACAAGCGGCAGGTCAAAGGAGGCCGTTTTCGCGGCGGATCAGGCGGTCGCGCCCTCGATGGTTGCCTCGATGTGATCGATCAGCGCGTCGGGCAGACCGAGGCGCCCGGCGAGCATGTCGAGATAGCCGCGTTCGGCGCGGCTGTCGGGCCGGATCGTCAGCCGCGAGGCGGTGTAGAGCTCGACCTTCTGGGCATCGGTCCTGGCGGTCGCGACAATGACATCGAGATCGAGCGGGGCGTTCAGTTCGCGCCCGATGAATTCGGCGGCGTCCTGGTCGATCCCCGACATGGCGAGCTTGCCGGCGATCTGTTCGCGTTCCTCGTCGTCGACATGGCCGTCGGCGCGGGCGGCGGCGATCATGGCGCGGATCAGCGCGAGCGCGAACTCGTCCTCGCCCTGCGGCGCCCGGGCGGGATCGAAGGCGGTATCGGAGGGCGGCGGCAGCAGTTGCCGGTCGCCGGCGGCCTCCTGCCGGCTCTGTTCGGGTTCGTTGCCGGACTGGTAGTTCTGGTAGGCCTTCCAGGCGAGGCCGGCGACGGCAGCGAGACCGCCGAGCTTCAGGGCCGAGCCGGTGATCGAGCGCCCGGCTCCGGTGCCGAGCAGGATCGCCGCGATGGCGCCGGTGGCGATCGGATTGTCCCTGGCGAGCTGGCCGACCTGTCCGGCCTTGTCGCGAACCGTTCCCTCGGTGCCGGGAACCTGCGTGTCGAGCAGGTCGGTCAGAAGCTTCTTGGGATCAAACATCGGGTCCTCCAGGTTTAGGGGATCGCATGCGGACGGCGCGCCGCGAGACGCCCATCAGGTGGTGTCCATGCCAGCCGAATGCAACACGGCGATGATTGCGGCGCGGCACGAAAAAGCCCCCGCTCGCGGGCGGGGGCTGTCGCGAAGCGATTGCCGCCTACTGGATTTTCGGCGGCTGGCTCAGATCGGCGGGCTGTTCGGCCGGGGCGGGTTCGACCGCGGGCGGCGTGCCGTTGAGATTGAGCCCGCCGGGCAGGCCGGGAAGACCCGGTGCCGGGGGATTGCCGCCGGACTGGTCGCCGAGGCCGGACGGTGCCGTGCCATTCAGATTGAGGCCGCCGGGCAGGCCGAAGCCGCCATTCTGTCCGCCGCCGTCCTGTCCCGGGAGACCGGGCAGGCCGCTCGGCGCTTGCGGCGCGCCCATGCCGGGCAACTGGATCTGCACGTCGTCGAGATTGAACGTCGGTTCGCTGTCCTTGTAGTGGGTGACGAGGCGCGGGAACGCGATGACGATCATGATCGCGATGAACTGGATCACGATATAGGGCAGCGCGCCCTTGTAGATCTCGACGGTGCGGATGCCCTCGATGCGCTTGCCGGTCACCTCGTCGTTCCAGGCCTTCAGCGGCGAGATCGAGCGCAGGTAGAACAGGCCGAAGCCGAAGGGCGGCGTCAGGAACGAGGTCTGCAGGTTGATGCCGAGAATGATGCCGAGCCAGATCAGGTCGATGCCGAGCGTCTCGGCCGGCTTGACCAGAAGCGGCACGACGATGAAGGCGATCTCGAAGAAATCGAGGAAGCAGCCGAGGATGAAGACGATGATCGTGACGACGATCAGGAAGCCGTGCTCGCCGCCGGGCAGTGCCAGCAGCAGGTCCTCGATCCAGAGATGGCCGTTGATGCCGTAGAAGGTCAGGCCGAAGAAGCGGGCGCCGATCAGGATGAACATCACGAAGGCGGTCAGCTTGGTCGTCGAATCGAGTGCTTCCTTGAGCGTCGACAGGCGGAGACGGCCCTTGATCAGGGCGAGGACCAGCGCGCCGGTCGCGCCCATCGCGCCGCCTTCGGTCGGCGTCGCGATGCCGAGGAAGATGGTGCCGAGCACGAGGAAGATCAGCGCCAGCGGCGGGATCAGGACGATGATCACCTGCTCGGCGAGGCGCGAGATGATGCCGAGCTTCATGTAGCGGTTGATCAGGCTGAAGGTGAGCGCGGATGCCGTGGCGATGGTCGCCGACCAGACGAAGCGGGTCTCGTAGCGCAGGCTCTCGAAGACGTGGTTGTAGAGCACGTAGTGCAGGCCGACGGTCAGCACGATCATGACGAGCAGCGACAACACGCCGCCGCCCAACGTGCGGAACTCGGCGGGAAGCGCCGGCGCGGCCTTGGGGCGGATCAGGGTCACGAAGAAGATGTAGGCGCAGTACATGGCGATGATCATCATCGCGGGCAGGACCGCGCCGACATACATGTCGCCGACCGAGCGGCCGAGCTGGTCGGACATCACGATCAGGACCAGCGACGGCGGGACGATCTGCGCCAGCGTGCCGGACGCGGCGATCGTGCCGGTGGCGAGCGAGCGGTCGTAGCCGTAGCGCATCATGATCGGCAGCGAGATCAGGCCCATGGCGATGACCGAGGCGGCGACCACGCCGGTGGTCGCGCCGAGCAGCGCGCCGACGATGATGACGGCATAGGCGAGGCCGCCGCGAACCGGCCCGAACAACTGCCCGATCGTGTCGAGCAGATCCTCGGCCATGCGCGATCGCTCCAGTATCAGCCCCATGAAGGTGAAGAACGGGATCGCCAGCAACGTGTCGTTGCGCATGACGTCGAAGGTTCGGTTGGCGTTGGCCTGGATCAGGCTCGGGAAAAGCCGGATCTGGTCCGGCGCGAAGGCCGAGAGCTCGACGCCGATGAAGAAGAAGGCAAGGCCGCCGGCGGCGAGCGTGAAGGCGACCGGATAGCCGATGAGAAGCATCGCCATCACGGTGGTGAACATGATGGGCGCCAGATTATGCGCGATGAGTTCGATCATCTCGAGATCCTCTCATCGATATCGGCCGCGGATTCGAGCTCCTCGATGATCGGCGGCATGTCATGCTTGGCGGTCGGATCCTCGATCAGGCCCATGATCACCGCGATGCGCTTGATGATCTCGGAAAAGGCCTGCGCGGTCAGGAGCGCGAAGCCGGAGAAAATCATCATCTTGGCGGGCCACAGGACGAGGCCGCCCGCATTGACCGAAACCTCGCCTGATTGCATGGAATGCAGCATGAAGGGCCAGCCGAGATAGATCATCACGCCGCAGAAGGGCAGCAGGAAGAAGATGTGGCCGAGAAGGTCGATCCAGTCGCGGATGCGCTTGGACAAATGCGCGGTGGCGATATCGATGCGCACATGCTCGTTGCGCTGGAGCGTATAGGCCGCGGCCAGCAGGAAGACCGTGCCGTAGAGATACCACTGCAGTTCCAGCCAGGCGTTCGACGAGGTGTCGAAGATTTTTCGAATGGTTGCGTTGCCGGCGCTGACAAGCACGGCAACCAGAATGAGCCACGACACGGACCGGCCGATAAAGGCGGTCACGGCGTCGATGGCGCGTGACAATTTCAGTAATGGAGCCATCTCTCTCCCCAGATGCGGGCCCGGTATGACCGTACCGGTCTTGCTGCCGGCAACGTGCTCTTTCCTGCGCTGTTGCGCCTGACATTGCAAGCGCACGCGAATACCCGCCGATTATGGCGACTGGCCTTGCTTGCTAGCATCGGTGAGCCGAATTCACAATCGAGTGGTTAGTTTTTCTGACCACTTTTTGGTCGTACGACTGTCACAAACGTCGCCGAGTATCCCTCTTGCCCATTTTCCGGCATCGGGGGCCAGTAATTTGGCGCTAATCGCTTGCTCTCGGGGCATAAATCTTCTTTGATTGACCCGTCAAACAACAAAAAGGGAGAGTTGCGATGACAGAGTCCCATAAAATGAGATTATTGCGGAGCGGGGCGACGACCCGACGCAGTTTTCTCCAGGCAGGCGCCGCTACCGGTATCGCGGCGGCAGGTTTCTCCGCCGGCCTTTTCCCGCGCGCTGCTCATGCCGCGCCGAAAAGGGGCGGCACGATCCGCGTTGCCAAGGGCCACGGCCAGACCAATGACACGCTCGATCCCGGTACGTTCATCAACGGTTTTACCGTGGCGCTGTCCTTCGGCATGCACGGCTTCCTGACCGGCGTCGGCACGGATGGTTCGATCGAGCCGTCGCTCGCCGAAAGCTGGGAGGCTTCGCCGGACGCCAAGTCGTGGCGCTTCAAGATCCGCAAGGGCGTGACGTTCCATTCCGGAAAACCGCTGACGCTCGACGACATCGTCGCGTCGGTCAATCACCACCGCGGTGACGACTCGACATCGGCCGCCAAACCGATCGTCGCCGGAATCTCGAATATCGGCACCGAGGGCGACGATACCGTGATCTTCGACCTCGAAAGCGGCAATGCCGACTTCCCGTTCGTTTTCACCGACTATCACCTCGCCATCCTGCCGGCCAAGGACGGCAAGGCCGACTGGAAGTCCAAAGACGGCTGCGGCCCGTACAAGCTGGTCGAATTCAATCCGGGCGTCATCGCGCGCTTCGAGCGTCACGACGGACGGACTGGACCGAAGAACGCGGATCATTTCGACGCCGCCGAAATGCTGTCGGTCGTCGACCTGAACGCGCGTACCACGGCGCTGGTGTCCGGCGACGTGCACTCGATCGACAAGCTGGACCTGAAGACGGTCGGGCTGCTCGGCCGCAAGCCGGGCATCGAGATCAACTCCATCGCCGGGCCGCAATATTACACCTTCGCCATGCATACGAACACGGCGCCTTTCGACGACAACAATGTCCGCATGGCGCTGAAGCACGCCATCAACCGGAAGGAAATCGTCGAGAAGATCCTGTTCGGCCACGGCACCGTCGGCAACGACAACCCGATCGGCCCGAGCTACCGCTACTACAACAAGGATCTCCCGCAGATCGAGTTCGATCCGGACAAGGCGAAATACTACCTCAAGGAAGCCGGTCTCGACGGGCTCAATGTCCGCCTCTCGGCGGCCGACGCGGCCTTCCCGGGCGCGATCGACGCAGCGGTACTGTACCAGAACTCCGCCAACTCGGCAGGGATCAAGATAGACGTCAACCGCGTGCCGAATGACGGCTACTGGGCAGATGTCTGGCTCAAGGACCCGTTCTGCGCGGTCTATTGGGGCGGACGTCCGACGGAGGACCAGATCTTCTCCACAGCCTATGCGAAAGATGCTGCGTGGAACGAGACCAAGTGGTCCAACGACCGGTTCAACGAACTTCTCGTGCTGGCCCGCGCGGAACTCGACGAGGACAAGCGCCGCGCCATGTATTACGAGATGCAGGAACTCATCACCACGGACGGCGGCTCGGTCCTGCCGATGTTCGCCAACTTCGTGTTCGCCAACAGCGACAAGATCGCCCATGGCGACATGGCGTCGAACTACGACAATGACGGCGAGCGCTGGATGGAGCGCTGGTGGTTCGCGTAACCCTCCCCTGACTTACCGCGCGGGCCTTGAATGGTTCGCGCGGGCAATCCCGGTCACCATGCCGGCGCGGCATTGCCGCGCCGGCGAGTTGACGCGGCCGCGGGCATCGTTATCTGCTCGCAGCGGGGATTCTGGGGGAAGTGCATGGCGAGCGATATTTTTTCCGTCGAGGGGCGGATCTGCATGGTGACCGGTGCGTCGTCCGGTCTTGGCGCGCATTTCGCGCGCATTCTGACGGAGCGCGGCGCGCGTGTCGCCGATGCCAGCAATTCCGGTGCGGACAAAACCGATGACGCGCGGATCCTGCATCTTCACTGCGATATCCGGAACGCGGCGGATGTGGCGGCGGCCTTCGACGCCGTCGAGCGCGAATACGGCGCGGTCGACGTGCTGGTGAACGCCGCCGGCATCGCGCAGTTCGAGCGGGCCGAGGCGCTCGGAGACGATGCCTTTGCCGAGATCATGGACATCAATGTCAACGGCACGATGCGCGTCACCGGCGAGGCGATGAAACGGATGAGCGCGGCAAAGCGCGGCGGATCGATCATCCACGTGACCAGCGTGCTTGCCCGCAAGACCATGAGCGGGCTGTCGGCCTATGGCGGCTCGAAGGCCGCGCTGGAGCAGATGACGCGCTCCCAGGCGGCCGAATGGGCGCGTCACGGCATCCGCGTCAACGCGCTGGCGCCGGGCTGGTTTCCGACCGCAATGACACAGCAGCATTTCGACAAGGGGCTCGACCGGGTTTTGCAGACGCGCATCCCGATGCGACGGCTCGGCGCGCCCGGCGATCTCGACGGCGCGTTGCTGCTGCTTGCTTCGGAAGCATCGCGCTACATGACCGGAACCGTGCTCACCGTCGATGGCGGCTTTTCCGCGGGCGATTGAATTCGTTTCGCCGCGCGCACCCTAAAAGACCGAATTCTTGCGCCGGAAGAGACTGATTTTGCTTAATCTTTCTCTAGTCGCGCTGCACAACGGAAATGATTTGACGTACCCTTGCCGAGACCCAACACTGGCGGGTGCGACGGTGCGGCAACAGGTGCGGAGAAACGCATGAATCTCAAACCGGTCACCCTTGGAGACAAGTACGATCTATCCTGCGGACAGGTGTTCGTTTCGGGAACCCAGGCGGTGGTGCGCATGCTGATGATGCAGCATGAACGCGACCGGCGCGCCGGGCTGAACACGGCCGGTTTCGTCTCCGGATACCGCGGCTCGCCGATCGGCGGGCTCGACCAGCAGCTGTGGTCGGCCGGCGACGCGCTGGCCGAATTCCGCGATCCGTTTCCAGCCGGGACTGAACGAGGAACTGGCCGCGACCGCGTGCTGGGGCACGCAGCAGGCCGAACTCGGCGGACATGGCCGCCATGACGGCGTTTTCGCGCTCTGGTACGGCAAGGGGCCGGGCGTCGACCGCACCGGCGACGTGTTCCGCCACGCCAATCTCGCCGGCTCGTCGAAGCATGGCGGCGTATTGGCGCTGATGGGCGACGATCACACGGCGGAATCCTCGACCAATGCGCACCAGTCGGAATTCGCCTTCGTCGACACGCTGATCCCGATCTTCAATCCGGCCGGGGTGCAGGAAATCATCGATTACGGGTTGCATGCCTATGCGATGAGCCGCTTCGCCGGCACGTGGACGGCGATGAAATGCGTCAAGGACAACATCGAGTTCGACCGGCTCGGTCTATGCCGATCCCGACCGCGTCAATCCGGTGATCCCGGAATTCGAGATGCCGCCGGGCGGGCTCAATATCCGGCGCATGGATCTCGATTTCATCGGCCAGGAGGAGCGCCTGCACCGCTACAAGCGCGAGGCGGCGGTCGCCTACAACCGGGCCAACAAGATCGACCATGTCGTCTGGCGCGGCGGCCGCAAGCCGAAGCTCGGGCTCGTCGCCGCCGGCAAGAACTATCTCGACCTGCGCGAGGCGCTGCACGATCTCGGCATCGACGAGGTTGCGGCCGCGAAACTGGGCATCCGGCTCTACAAGGTCGGCATGCCCTGGCCGCTCGATCCCGACGACCTGATCCGTTTTTCCGAAGGGCTGCACACGATCATGGTCGTGGAGGAAAAGCGCGGCCTGATCGAGGTGCAGATCAAGGAAGAGCTTTACGGGCTCACCAAGCGGCCGATGGTGATCGGCAAGCGCGACGAAAAGAACAACACGCTGTTTCCGATCATGGGCGCGCTCGATCCCAACGACATCGCCGTCGCGGTCGGGGAACGGGTACTTTCGATCTGCGGCGAAAACGAGGAGATCGCCGCCCGCGTCGCCCATATCCGCAAGTTGCAGAAATCCTTCGCCGGGACGCAGGACATCGCCGCGCGGATGCCGACCTTCTGCCCCGGCTGCCCGCACAACACCTCGACGCGGGTGCCCGAAGGGGCGCGGGCGTCGGCCGGGATCGGATGCCATTTCATGGCGATCTGGATGGAGCGCGACACGGAAGGCTTCACCCAGATGGGCGGCGAGGGCGCCAACTGGGTCGGCGAGGCGCCGTTCTCGGATCGCGGCCACATCTTCCAGAATCTCGGCGACGGGACCTACAACCACTCCGGCTCGCTGGCGATCCGCTTCGCGCTGTCGGCGGGCACGAACATTACCTACAAGATCCTCTTCAACGACGCCGTGGCGATGACCGGCGGCCAGCATGTCGAGGGCGACCTGACCGTCGACGAGATCGCGCGGCAGGTCCGCGCCGAAGGCGTCGAGCGCATCGCGGTCGTTTCCGACGAGCCGGAAAAATATGCCGGCCACGCGACCTTCCCGGGCGGGACGACGATCCATCACCGCGACGATCTCGACACCGTGCAGCGCGAGATGCAGACGGTGAAGGGCGTCTCGGTGCTGCTCTACGACCAGACCTGCGCGGCGGAAAAGCGGCGCCGGCGCAAGCGCGGCACGTTCCCCGATCCGGACAAGCGGGTGCTGATCAACGAACTCGTCTGCGAGGGCTGCGGCGATTGCGGCGTGCAGTCGAACTGCGTGGCGATCCAGCCGGTCGACACCGAATTCGGGCGCAAGCGGCGCATCGACCAGTCGAGCTGCAACAAGGATTTTTCCTGCCTGAAGGGGTTCTGCCCTTCCTTCGTGACGGTGCATGGCGCGAAAACGCGCCGGGCGGAGCCGCTGAAGCACAATGCCGATCCGCTGGAAGGCGTGCCGGACGCGCCGGTGTTCGCGCTTGACGACAACCGCAAGGAATGGGCGGCCGTCATCGACGGGATCGGCGGAACCGGCGTGGTGACGATCGGCGCGATCCTCGGCATGGCGGCGCATCTGGAAGGCAAGGGCGTCGGCATCATCGACATGGCCGGGCTGGCGCAGAAGGGCGGCGCGGTCTTCACGCATATGCGCATCGCCACGACGCCGGAAACGGTCTCCTCGATCCGGGTTTCGCCCGGCAAGGCCGATCTCGTGCTCGGCTGCGACATCGTGGTTTCCGGCAACCGCAAGGTGCTGGGTTCGGTGCGCAAGGACGACACGCTCGTCGTCGTCAGCCGGGCCGAGGTGATGCCCGGCGACTTCGCCCGCCATCCCGACTACCGCCTGCCGACGGACAAGCTCGTCGCGGCGATCCGCAAGGCGGCGGGAAGCAAGACGCTGCATTTCGTCGACGCGGCGCGCGCCGCGCACGCGATTTTCGCCAACACGATCGCGGCGAACATGTTCATGCTTGGCTTCGCCGCCCAGAAAGGCGGGCTGCCCGTCTCCGCCGAGGCGGTGGAACAGGCGATCAGGCTGAACGGACAGGCCGTGGACATGAATATCGGGGCGCTCCGCTGGGGCCGCCGCGCGGCGCACGATCCGGCGGCGATCGAGGCATTGCTGGCGGAAAAGGGCAAGAAGGACGGCGGCGCACTCGCGCGCACGCCCGACGAGATCATCGCGAAACGCGCCGAGTTTCTCACCGGCTACCACAATGCCGCCTATGCGGACCGCTACCGGGCGCGTATCGCCGCGGTCGCCGCGCGCGAGAGCGAAATCGCCGGCAAACCGGGCGTTCTGACCGAGACGGCGGCGCGGCAATTGTTCAAGCTGATGGCGATCAAGGACGAATTCGAGGTGGCGCGGCTCTACACGCTGCCGGATTTCCGGCGTCAGCTCGAGGGTGAGTTCTCGAGCTGGAAAAAGCTCGAATTCCACCTGGCGCCACCGATCCTCGGCAAGAAGGACGCGAAGGGCAATCCAAAGAAGACCGTGTTCGGACCGTGGATGATGACGGTTTTCGGCGTGCTTTCGCGGCTGAAAAGCCTTCGTTTCTCGCCCCTGAACGTGTTCGCGCGCAATTCCGAGCGGCGGCTCGAACTCGAAACGCTGGCACTTTATGAAGGCGATCTCGACCGCATCGCGACGATGGCGGACGACACCAGCCTGGCCGAGGCGACGCGACTGGCCGCGTGGCCGGAAAATATCGCCGGGTACGGGCATATTCGCACGCAAAGCATCGGCGAGGCGATGACGCGCCGGGCCGAGAGCAATCAGCCGTTTCAGGCGAAAATCTGAGCCTGGCGTACCGTTTCGAGAATTTCCGTTACGTTAACTTCGTTGCCAAACTCCCGAAAATCGGGAAAAATCGCTGGTTTTTCGGGGATTTGCCGCTTCGGGCGCGGTGCAATTTCACTTCGGCACTAAACGCTTCATTAAGCGCATTCCGCTAGGGTCTTCGCTTGTGCGGGGTATCGAGGGATCCGTTGAAGCAAACCACGTCAAAAGCGATGATGGCCGAGGTGTACACGTCTTTCGTGGATACCTTCTTCACGGATTCGCGCTCGCTCGTCGTTGGCGCGGGGATGCAGGCCATCGTCGTCGGCGCCGCCTGGCTCGATACCGGACACCCGATTTACCTCATTCTCATCATCGCCATGCTGGTCACGGCCTTCGCCCGGCTGCTGCAGATGCGCGCCTATCTCGCAGACAAGCGCAACATGTTGGAGATGGACGTCGACGAAAAGGTCCGCTGGGCGACCCTTTGGGAAACCCGGTACCTTTGGCTCGGTTGCGCGGCGACGTCACTGATCGGCCTGTACGCCTTCGTGGCGATGCACGTAGCCTACAGCGAATACACCGTCATTTCCGCATTCACGCTGGTCTTTGCCACGCTGCCGTCGGTTGTCGCCCGGCTTTACGGATCGCCGAAGCTCGTCTCCGTCATCGTGGTGTCGCTTCTGGTTCCGACATCGCTGGGCGCGGCGCTCTACGGCGACCTGGCGCACCTGCTGGCCGCGATCCTGTGCATCCCTTACATCCTGCTGATCCAGACGCTGGTGCGCAATATCCGCTCCTCGGTGCTCGACGCGATCCACGGTCGGTGGAAAAACCAGGAAATCGCCGAACGTTTCGACGTTGCGCTCAACAACATGTCGCACGGACTGATCATGTTCGACGGCAATCTGGGGGTGCTGGTGGCAAACCGCACGGCAAAGGCGCTTTTCGACGTGCCGTCGCATATCAATCTGGAAGGACGGAATTTCGAGGCGATCCTGCGCTACGGCAAGATGCGCGGGGTCCTGTCTGCGCGCCAGGTGGAAAAGCTCCGACGGCAGCTGGTTCCGATGATCCTGGAAGGCGGCAACAAGAAACGCTTCGTGTTCAACGACGGCCGCCACGTCGAGTTCAAGTCCAATCCGCGCGCCTTCTCGGGCGCCGTTCTCACGTTCGAGGACATCACCGAACGCATCAACGCCGAAAAGCAGATGGTCAACATGGCGCGCTACGACGCGCTGACCGGGCTGCCCAATCGCGGCTATTTCGCGACGCTGATCGGCGAGCGGCTGAAACTGAAGGTCGACATAGGCGACTGCGCGCTGATCATGCTCGACATCGACGATTTCAAGCATGTCAATGACACGCTCGGCCACTCACAGGGCGACGCGCTGCTTCGGGCGGTTGCGCACCGGCTGAAGGATTTCCGTTCGCGCGACGTCATGATCTCGCGCCAGGGTGGCGACGAATTCATGGTTTTCGTCCCCGACATGACACCCGGGGCGGAGCCGGGACGGCTCGCCGAGACCCTGCGCACCACCCTGACCGGCGTCTATGAGCTGAGCGGCGAACAGGTTCATGTCACCGTGAGCATAGGCCTGGCGGCGTCGACCCGCGACGAATTCGATCTGACCAAGATGATGATGAAGGCGGATCTCGCGCTCTACCGGTCAAAGGCGATGGGCAAGGGCGTGTGGTCGGTGTTCGAGGAGTCGATGGACGCCGAATACAAGCGGCGCCAGCGGGTCAAGAACGAACTGGCCAAAGCGCTCGACAAGGACAAGCTGACGGTGCGCTACCAGCCGATCGTCGATGCGAAAACCGGGAAGATCGTCGCCTGCGAAGCGCTGTCGCGCTGGAACCATCCCGAACTCGGCGACATTTCACCGGCCGAGTACATCCCGCTCGCCGAGGAAATGGGCATAATCGGCAAAGTCAGCCGTTCGGTACTCAACCGGGCGCTGCGCGATTGCGCGACCTGGCCGGAGACGGTCAACATATCCGTCAATCTTTCGGCCATCGACTTCCGCCGCTCGCGTCTGCTCGAGGAAATCGACGATGCGCTCGAAACGTCCGGAGTCGCGCCCGAGCGCCTCGAGATCGAGGTGACCGAGACGGCGGTGATTTCAAACGAACAGGACATGCTCGGCGTGCTGCGGGACATCCGCAGCCGCGGCATCAAGGTATCGCTCGACGATTTCGGAACCGGCTATTCCTCGCTCAGCTACCTGCACAGGCTGCCGCTCGACAAGGTCAAGATCGACCGGTCGTTCGTCGAGGGCATCGAAAGCGGACAGACGCCGATCGCGCTGCTGCGCGGCGTCACCAGCCTGTGCAAGACGCTCGGCCTGCAGGTTACGATCGAAGGCGTGTCGTCAGACGACCAGCTGAACCTGGTGCTGGCGACCGAAGGCGTCAGCCGGATCCAGGGCTTCGTTCTCGGGCCGGCATTGCCGCCATCGTCCGTGCTCGAACTCGCCCGGCACACGCTTCTGCCGGTCTCTCCGGTACGCCTGGTCGAACCCGCGGCCGTCGCCGCGAGCTGATCTCCGGCACTTCACATTTAGCCCCGTATTTTAAACCGATGTGGCAGCATGTCGCGGCAAGCGCATGCCAATAGGTCAATTTTAACCATAATTTTAAATATTTAAGTTTCCCGCGCCGCAAAAGGGTCAATTGCTATTTACAACGTTAAGGCTCTGTTTACTGTAATTTTCCGATGGGGACCAGATGATGAATATTGCTTTGGAACACACCGGAAAACTTCAGATCGAAAACAGCTTGCACGATCCCATTTTCGAGGTGATGGAACATATCGAATATCGTCAGGTCGTTACGCCTGAAGATTTCGAGAACATCAGCCAGCTGCGCAGCCGCGCTTTCGACTCGCACACCATCTACAGCCGGAAACTCAACGGCGACGCCGTCGACGACAGCGACCGCTGGCCGGGTGTGCGGGTGTTCGGAATGTATTACGATGGCGAGCTCGTCTCGACATTGCGCATCGCTCACGTGACGCCGGAGAATCAGGACTGCCAGGCCGTGAGAATTTTTCCGGAGGTCCTGAAACCCCTGCTCGATCAGGGTCAGACCTTCATCGATCCGAGCCGGTTCGCCGTCGACGAGGAATTGTCGCGCGAGGTTCCGGGGCTTGCCCTGCTGACGCTGAGGATTGCCTTCATGGCGACCGCGCATTTCAAGGTGAATGCGTGTCTCGGGCTGGTCACGGTCGATCATGTTCCCTTCTACCGCCGGGTCTTCCGCTCCACGGTCATTGCCGGGCCGAAGCAGTGCAAGGGTTTCGCGGTGCCTCTGGTGCTTTTCGCGAGCCCGCTCAGGGAGGGCGAAATCTGCCAGCGCTATCCGCTGTTCTATTCCACGGAGATGGAAAGAAAGATGCTGTTCGAGACGCCGGCCATGCAAATGCCGCCGTTGACGGTGCTGCCCACAGCCAAGATCGCGATGCTGGCGGCATAATCACGCAGTTTTATCGAAGGCATTGAAGTCGGGCCGCGTTTTCGCTAATCGCTGCTGTTGAAAGACATTCTCTTAGCGGAGCAAATTGCCATGGCCGATAATCATCCGACGGGTCCTGCCGAAACGGGCGCCGATATGGACTACGCCGAACACGAGCGGACATTCGCGATGTTCCTGTCGATGAGCAAGTGGATCGTGATCCTGTCGGTTGCCCTGCTCATCTCGATGGCATTCGGCTTTTTCGCCGGCGGCGGCCTGTTGGGCGGCATCATCCTGTTCATCGTCCTGACGATCATCGGCTATTTCCTGGCCTGACGGCTGCCGGACGGCATTCGATCACCTGACACGCACCTGTGACATGCGCTTGCGCCGGGCATTCGTCCGGCGGCTCGTGGCGTAAGACGGGTTATTCAAAAATACGCGCAGTTATGCGGCGACCGTCGCGGCACGGGTATCGGCCCGCGCGGCGGGCGGTGCCTCAGCCCTTGCCGCCGACGCGCGCCAATCCGGTGCGGGCAGGCTCGTATTTGCCGTCGAGCTGCAGGGCGCGCAGGTAGGATTTCCGCGCCTTGGCGGTTTCGCCGCGCTTTTCGTAGACCAGCCCCTGGTTGGCCCAGCTTTCGGCGATCCCGTCGTCGAGACGGATCGCGTAGTTGAAGTCGTCAAAGGCGTTGTCGAGCTGGCCGGTGGCGACATAGGAGAGGCCGCGGCCGTTATAGGGTTCGGGTGCATTCGGCTGCAGCGAGATCGCGGTCGAGAAATCGTCGATGGCGAAATCGTGCTGGCCGCGGCCCTGATAGATGAGTCCGCGGCGGAAATAGGCGCGCGGATCGGTGGTGTCGAGCTGGATGGCCTTCTGGAAGTCGTTGAACGCCTCGTTCGCGCGGTTGGCGCGGCGATAGAGTTCGCCGCGGCCGATATAGGCCGTGTCGTAGCGCGGATTGATCTTGATGGCGCGGTTGTAGTCCTCGGCAGCCCGGCCGAGATCGCCCATCGAGCGGTAGATCAGCGCGCGGTTGGCATAGGCCTCGAAGAAACGCGGATTGAGCTCGATCGCGCGATCGAAGTCGCGCAGAGCATCCTGATAGCGGCCGGCGCGGCCGAATGCGGAGCCGCGGACATTGTAGCCGCTCGGATCGTTGGGATTGGCGCGGATCACCTCGGTGAGCGAGGCGATGTTCTGGGAGCTGCCCTGATCGGCATCGATGGTCGTCGCGAGCGAGGTGTCGACGCCGGAGGTCTGGCAGCCGGCCAGGCCGACCGCCGCAACCAGCGCGGCGCCGGCCAGTCCCGCGCGCAATCCGCGCGACTGCCGGGCCGTGCGTGAGACGATTCCGGCTTCAGTCGTGCCGCCAGTCATTTCCATGGAGATCAATCCCTCATCCGCGCGCCGTCCGGACAAAAAAAGGCAGCGCGCTTTCATTCAAAGCAAACGCCACCTTTTGAGATTAAAAAGAGACGAAATCGCGACGGCGCGAATTACCGGGCGCGAGGCGCGCCGCCGAGCAGGCCTTCGCGCTGGGCGCGCTTGCGGGCCAGCTTGCGGGTGCGGCGAACGGCTTCGGCCTTTTCGCGCGCGCGCTTCTCGGAGGGTTTTTCGTAATGTCCGCGCATTTTCATTTCGCGGAAGATGCCTTCGCGCTGCAGCTTCTTCTTCAGCGCGCGGAGGGCCTGGTCAACATTATTGTCGCGTACGAGAACTTGCACGTGGGTTCCATCTTTCCATTGGTGTTGATTGACCGAACAGGATAACAAGCATCCTGCTCCGCGATGAACTCATCGCAGAATCTCGGCTGCGCATATCAGAAAAGCATTGCGGTGTCTACCGGGCGTGAGACCGATAATATCGTTTTTTGGGGCATAAGATCGCTTCACGGTTTTGTGTAAACGCAGGGTGTAATTTTTTTCCCATGCGATAAAAATCGAGATATGACGTAACGTAAGACAATGTTCCGGAGGGGCGGGGGCATCCGCCCGATGGTGGCGAAGGGATCATGGTCCGTTTCGTCCTCAATTCGGTTCGGTGGCCTCATTCCTCCGGATCAGGCTGCCGGGAAGGCACGGGATACGCCCCATCCCCGTGCCTTCCTCTCTTTATGGGCCCTGCCCTTGCCGTGCGCGCCATGGCAAGTCGCAAAAAGGGCAGGGTGTCGCAAAACCCGGCGATAATGCTACTGTCCGGTGCCGCGGAAAGCATGCTTTCGCGACCTGTTCACGACGACCTTACGGGGTGATCTCGATGCGGAAATATTCCGGATTTGCATTGGCGCGCGAAGCAATGCGCGGCCACAAGGGCTGGGGCCAGCAATGGGGCTCGCCGGAACCGCGCAGCGAGTATGACGTGATCATCATCGGCGCCGGCGGGCACGGGCTGGCAACGGCCTATTATCTCGCCAAGGAACACGGCGTCACCAATGTCGCGGTGCTGGAAAAGGGCTGGCTCGGCGGCGGCAATACCGGCCGCAACACGACGATCATCCGCTCCAACTATCTCTACGACGAATCGGCGGGGCTCTACGACCACGCCGTGAAGCTGTGGGAAAACCTCTCCCAGGATCTCAACTACAACGTCATGTACTCGCCGCGCGGCGTGATGATGCTGGCGCACAACGTGCACGACGTGCAGGTGTTCAAGCGGCACATCCACGCCAACCGGCTGAACGGCGTCGACAATGAATGGCTGACGCCGGAGCAGGCAAAAGAGTATTGCCCGCCACTCAATATTTCGCAGACGGCGCGCTACCCGGTGATGGGCGCGGCGCTGCAGCGGCGCGGCGGCACGGCGCGCCACGACGCGGTCGCCTGGGGCTATGCCCGCGCGGCCTCGGACCGCGGCGTGCACATCATCCAGAATTGCGAAGTGACCGGCATAAGACGCGGCGGCAACGGCCAGGTGACCGGCGTCGAGACCTCGCGCGGCTTCATCGGCGCCAGGAAGATCGGCGTGGTCGCCGCCGGAAATACCTCCGTCGTGATGCAGATGGCCGACGTGCGCATGCCGCTGGAAAGCTTCCCGCTGCAGGCGCTGGTCTCCGAGCCGGTCAAGCCGTGCTTTCCCTGCGTCGTCATGTCGAACACGGTGCATGCCTATATCTCGCAGTCCGACAAGGGCGAACTGGTGATCGGCGCGGGCACGGACCAGTACACCTCCTATTCGCAGACCGGCGGGCTGCACATCATCAACCACACGCTCGACGCGATTTGCGAGATGTTCCCGATGTTCACCCGGATGCGGATGCTGCGCTCCTGGGGCGGCATCGTCGACGTGACGCCGGACCGTTCGCCGATCATCGCAAGGACGCCGGTCTCGGGGCTGTATGTCAATTGCGGCTGGGGTACGGGCGGGTTCAAGGCGACGCCGGGCTCGGGGCATGTGTTCGCGCATACCATCGCCAACGACAACCCGCACAAGATCAATGCCGGCTACACGATCGAGCGGTTCAATTCCGGCCGGCTGATCGACGAGGCGGCGGCTGCCGCCGTCGCGCACTGAGGGACAGGCCATGCTTCTCATTCATTGCCCCTATTGCGAGGAAGATCGCCCGGAGCTCGAGTTCCGCCATGCCGGCGAGGCGCATATCGCGCGCCCGACCGACATCGCCAACATCTCCGACGAGGACTTCGCGCAGTATTTCTTCTATCGCGACAACCCGAAGGGCCTGACGTTCGAGCGCTGGCGCCACATCCATGGCTGCGCGCGGTTCTTCAACGCGGTGCGCGACACGGTCTCCGACAAGTTCGTGACAACCTACAAGGCCGGCGAGCCGAAGCCCGACCTGGCCGAAGCCGCCAACGAGAACAAGCCTCAGGCGAAGAAGGGGCGCGGCAGGAAATGACGACGGCCGGAACCAACCGCATTGCCGGCAAGGGCCGGCTGACGCCCGCCAACACGGTGCGTTTCACCTTCGACGGCAAGAGCTACACCGGCCTGGAGGGCGATACGCTCGCCGCGGCGCTGATCGCCAATGACGTGCATCTCGTCGGCCGGTCGTTCAAGTATCACCGGCCGCGGGGCATCCTGTCGGCGGGACCGGAGGAACCCACCGCGCTGGTCGGCGTGCGCCGCGACGCGGCGCGCCAGACGCCGAACATCCGCGCCACGGTGCAGGAAATCCATGACGGGCTCGACGCCGTCAGCCAGAACCGCTGGCCGTCGCTCGCCTTCGATATCGGCGCGGTCAACGATATCGGCTCGCCGCTGTTTTCGGCGGGCTTCTACTACAAGACCTTCATGTGGCCGAAGGTGGCGTGGAAACATGTCTACGAGCCCGTCATCCGCAACGCGGCCGGTCTCGGCACCGCGCCGGAGGAGCCCGACCCGGATCATTACGCGGCGCGTTACGCCCATTGCGACGTGCTGGTGATCGGCGGCGGCGCGGCCGGCCTGAGCGCCGCGCTGGCGGCGGCCGAATCGGGCGCGCAGGTGATCGTCTGCGACGAGAAACCGAGCTTTCGGCGGCGCGTTGTGGTTCGAGGAAGAAGCCCGGCTCGACGGCATGGACGGCTATGAATGGGCGCAGCAGACGACCGATCGCCTCGCCGTCATGGACAATGTGCGCGTGCTGTCGCGCACGACCGCGTTCGGATATTACGCGCAGAATTTCGTCGGCCTCGTCGAGCGGGTGACCGACCATCTCGCCGCGCCGGAGGCCGACATGCCGCGCGAGCGGATGTGGCAGGTGCGGGCGAAACGCGTGATCATCGCCGCCGGCGCCATCGAGCGGCACATGGTGTTCGCCAACAACGACCGCCCGGGCATCATGCTGGCCTCGGCGGCGCGGACCTATCTCAATCATCACGGCGTCGCGGTCGGCCGCAAGGTCGGCGTCTATACGGCGAACGACAGCGCCTACGCCGCCGCGATCGACCTGAAGAAGGCCGGCTCGGACATCCCGGCCATCGTCGATTTGCGCGACAATCCCGACAGCGCGGTGGTCGAGGAAGCGAAGGCGCTCGGCATTCGCGTGCTGACCGGTCACGCGGTGACCGGCGCGGGCGGCAAGCTGCGCGTCGCGTCGATGTCGGTCGAGCCGAAGAACGGCGGTTCGGCGGAAGTCATCCCGGTCGACGCGCTGCTGATGAGCGCGGGCTGGACGCCGTCGGTGCACATGTTCTCGCAGTCGCGCGGCAAGGTCGCCTGGGACGAGGAAAGCCAGCGCTTCCTGCCGGGAACCTATGCGCAGGACTGCGTCTCGGTCGGCGCCTGCAACGGCACGGACGGGCTTGCCGAAACCGTCGCCGAGGCGCTCGACGCGGGCGAACGCGCGGCGAAGGAAGCGCGGGCGAAAGCCAAGAAGTCCGGCGTGAAGATCAAGACCGAGGGCGGCGGCAAATGGGCCGGCGGCATGATCGGCGCGGGGCCGGGCGCCGGCGCCGGCAAGGTGGTCAAGGCCTTCGTCGACTACCAGAACGACGTGACGGCGAAGGACATCCGCCTCGCCGTGCAGGAAGGCATGCATTCCATCGAGCACGTCAAGCGGTTCACCACCAACGGCATGGCGACCGACCAGGGCAAGTTGTCGAACCTGCACGGGCTCGCCATCGCGGCGGAAGCGCTTGACCGGCCGATCCCGAAAGTCGGTCTGACGACATTCCGCCCGCCCTACACGCCGACGACCTTCGGCGCGATCGTCAACCATGCCCGCGGCAAGTTGTTCGATCCGACGCGGTGCACGCCGATGCATGCGTCGGAAGAGGCGGCGGGCGCGGTGTTCGAGGATGTCGGCCAGTGGAAGCGCGCCTGGTATTATCCGCGCCCCGGCGAGGACATGCATGCCGCCGTCAACCGCGAATGCCGGACGGTGCGCGAGGTGGCGGGCATGTTCGACGCCACGACGCTCGGCAAGATCGAGGTGGTCGGGCCGGATGCGGCCAAGTTCCTCGACCTGCTCTACACCAATCCGTTCATGAAGCTCGGCGTCGGCAAGCTGCGCTACGGCATCATGTGCCGCGAGGACGGCTTCATCTATGACGACGGCGTCGTCGGGCGGATCGCCGAGGACCGGTTCCACGTCACGACGACGACGGGCGGCGCGCCGCGCGTGATGAACCACATGGAGGACTATCTCCAGACGGAGTTTCCGGACCTGAAGGTCTGGCTGACCTCGACCTCGGAGCAATGGGCGGTGATCGCCGTGCAGGGCCCGAAATCACGCGAGATCATCGCGCCCTTCGTCGAGGGGATCGACCTCTCCGGCGAGGCATTCCCGCATATGAGCATGGCCGAGGGCAAAGTCTGCGGCGTGCCGGCGCGCGTCTTCCGGATGTCGTTCACCGGCGAGACGGGCTTCGAGATCAACGTGCCGGCCGATTACGGCCGGATGGTCTGGGATACGCTGCACGATCACGGCACGCCGAAAAGGCATGTGCCTCTACGGCACCGAAACCATGCATGTGCTGCGCGCCGAGAAGGGCTACATCATCGTCGGCCAGGACACGGACGGAACGGTGACGCCGCATGACGCCGGACTGTCCTGGGCGGTCGGCAAGAAGAAGACCGATTTCGTCGGCATTCGCGGACTGATGCGTCCGGATATCGTCGCCAAGGGCCGCCGCCAGTTGGTCGGCCTCAAGGTCAAGGACGGCAGGACCGTGCTGGAGGAAGGCGCGCAGATCGTCGCCGATCCGAAACAGGCCGTGCCGATGACGATGATCGGCTGGGTGTCGTCGTCCTACTGGTCGGAGAATTGCGGCCGGCCGATCGCGATGGCGCTGGTCGAGGACGGCTTCGAGCGCATGGGCGACACGCTTTACGTGCCGATGCCGGACCGGGTGATCGAGGTCGAGGTCACCAACACGGTGTTTTTCGATGAAGAGGGAGGCCGCCTCCATGGCTGATGTGCAGATCGCGCGCGCCCTGCCGCTGGCGGGCATGGTTCACGGCGGCGCCGAGGTGACGGTATCGGCGGCGCCCGCGGCATGCCGGATCAGCCTGCGCGCCGGCGGACCGGCGGTTGCGGCGCTGTCGAAGGCGCTTGGCGTGACACTGCCGAAAACGCCCGGAACCTCGGCGTCGGCCGGCGGCCGGCACGCGCTGTGGCTCGGCCCGGACGAGTGGTTCGTCTTCGACGAAGCCGCCGATCCTGCCGCCGACTGCGCCAAATCGAAGGCGGCGCACAGCGCGGTCGACATCTCCCACCGCAACACGGCGATCCTGGTTTCGGGGCCGGCGGCGGCCGACGTCATCAATGCGGGCTGTCCGCGCGATTTGTCGCTGGAAGCCTTTCCCGTCGGGGCCTGTTCGCGCACGGTGATGGGCAAGATCGAGATCGTGCTCTACCGCACGGGCGCGGACGATTTCCGGGTCGAATGCTGGCGGTCGTTTTCGGACTACGCCTTCGCGTTTCTGGCGGATGCGGCGCGGGGACTCTGACCCACTTCAGTCCTCGCGCTCCAGCACGGCCATTGTCAGCCAGGTGGCGGTCAGGGCCGGCTTGAGGCTGTTTTCGATTTCCAGCGTCACCTCATAGGTGTTGAGCACGCGGCCCGACGGGCGGATGTCGGCGTCGGCGAGCGTGAAGACCGCGCGCACCTTCGCGCCGGCCCGCACCGGCGCCATGAAGCGGATCCTGTCGAAGCCGTAATTGATACCCATCGTCGCGCCTTCCAGCGCGGGCAGGGCCTCGTAGGCCAGCGTCGACAACAGCGACAGCGTCAGGAAGCCGTGCGCGATGGTGGTGCCGAAGGGCGTTTCCTTCGCGGCGCGCTCCTGGTCGAGATGGATCCACTGGTGATCGTCGGTCGCGTCGGCGAAGAGATTGATCATCTCCTGGGTGACCGTGCGCCATTCGGAGCGCCCGATCTCGGTGCCGATCGCGGCGGGGATGTCGTCAACGGTGATCGTGGTCATGTCGGTTTCCGCGCCGGTTGGTTCAGACAATGCCGCCTGACTTACGCAGCGCGCGAAAGGCAATCAACCCCGACATCCGTCAATCGCAAGAGAACCGGCCGCAAGAGAACCGGCGAGCTCGCCGTCAGGTGCGTTTCAGAATCCTGACCGCGACCAGCAGGATCACGGCGCCCAGCGTCGCCGCAACGATGTTGCCGACGATGCCGCCGCCCAGACCGATGCCGATTCGCGGCAGGAGGAAACTCGCGATCACGGCGCCGAGGATGCCGACGACGATATTGCCGACAAGGCCGAATCCGCCGCCCTTGACGATCAGCCCGGCGAGCCAGCCGGCGATGCCGCCGACGATGACGATGATGACGAGGGCGGTCAAAAGGCCCGTTCCGGTTCCGAAGGCGTGTTCCATGGCTGTCTCCCGTGTATCGCGGGCAATCCCCGCATTATCCCCCTTTATCGTCTTTGCGGCGGGAATGGAATCCGGTCGAATGCGGAGCGCATTGCGCGCGACACCGGCTCCCGCCGCCGAAAGATTGAGGACGGCGGACCCTCCGGAATGTATTTTCGCGCGAATTCCTGAGATAAATGCAAATTAACGGGTGTATCGGAACGGCACGGTACGGCGCGTGTCGGCACGGGGGCCGCCGCGTATAGCGGCCGGGAGTGAAAGATGAGCATGGGTGACGTCGATCAGGGCAATATTCTCGCAGAATGGCTGTCTTTCCTGACGCATCCCGTCTTCGACCTGTATTTCATGATTCTCGCGGCGGTGGCGGGCCTGTTTCTGGCCGGCGCGATCGTCTTCCTTCGTCTGAGGGCGCGGGGGCGGATGGCCGGCGCGCTGAAAATCGTCAGTGTTCCGGGCGCATCCGGCCTGTCGCCGCGCGCCGTTTTCGCGGAGAAGTTCCGGATCGTCAGACAAGGCGCTGAAAAACCACGTTACGGTGGGCGGGCCGTGGCGGCGCTTCCGCTACACCGTCGCGCCGAGTTCGCTGAATGACGGGCTGGCGACCGACCGGATGGTGATTTCGAGCGCGCCGACACCGTCGGAATATTTCAACGCGGCGAGCCTCGGTCTCGAGCGCAGGATGGCCGCCGGCATTCCCGGCGCATTCCTTTCCGTCGGCCTGCTGGTCGCCGGGCTCGGCCTGGCGGTGGCGCTGGCGAAGGTCGCGGCGTCGATCGGACAGGCCGGCGCGGACCCGGCCGCCACGGCAGCGGCCACGAAGGCCGGCATCGCCGCGGCGTCAGGCAAGATATTGCTGATGTTCGTCGTCGGCGCGATCGCGCTGGTGCTTCGGTTCATCGTCGCCTGGATGCGCGCGGGCGCGGCGCAGGATGTCGCGCGGTTCAATGGCGCGCTGGTCGAGCACATTCATTTCGCCAATGCGGAGTCGGTCGGCGTGCGGCAGCAGGATGCGCTGCATTTCCAGGCCAAGAGCCTGCAGAAACTGGGCGAGGAACTCGCGACCAGCATGGGCCAGTCGACGCGCAGCGCGATCATGGAAGGCTATGCCGACATCGCGTCGCGGCTGGAAGCGCTGGCGGCGCGCTATGCGGACCTCGTCGATGCGGCGCAAGAGGGCGCGCGGGAGGCGGTGACGCAGGGTTTCGAGAAATCCGTCGACGCCAATGCGGGCGAAGTTCTCAGACGCATGGAGGCGGTGGCCGAGGCAATGGCGGCGATGCCGACCCGCCTTGAAGAGGGCTTCAGGAGCTCGGTCGATGCCGGCACGAAGGACGTCGTGACGCGCATGCAAGAAGTGTCGGACGCAATGGCGGCGCTGCCGGCGCGGGTGGACCAGGTCGCGGTGGCGCTCGAAAACGCGGGGGCGGATCTTGCCGGACGGCAGGCCGGGTTCGTATCCAGGTTGCAGGACGAGGCCGCGGAATCGGCGGTGACGACCGCAAGGACGATCGCCGACAACGTGCAGACAGCGACCCAGAACGCGCTGATGGAGGTGCAGGACGCCGCCGGCCGGATCGTCGAAGGACTGGTGCGGCTGCCGGACAGGATCGAGACGGCGGCGAAGACCTTCGAGGCGGCGAGCGGGCGGATGGCCGAAGTCCAGGAAACGGTTGCCGAACGGTCGCAGGCGCAGGCGCTGGATGCGGTCGCCTCGGTCACCGCGATGATTTCGCGGGCGGTCGACGGGCTGGCCAAGGACGTCGAGGAGACGATCTCGGTTTCGCTGCGCCAGACGACGGATACGATCCGGACGGTCGCACAGGGCATGAGCGTCCTGCCGGACCGCATCGAGGGCGCCGCGGCGACGCTGGAACAGGCGAGCGAGAAAATCGCCGGCGCCCAGTCGCGCGTTCTCGGCGAGATGCGCGAAAGCGCGCGCGAGACGGCGGCATCGACGGCGCGGACCATCGCGAACGCCGTCGACGAGAACACGGCGACCTTCCTGTCCCGGCTCGAGGATTCCAACGAGGTGTTCAAGGAGCGCGCCGAGGCGCTTTCCGGCCTGTTCGCCACGCTGCAGAGGGCAAGCGACCGGATCGCCGACACGCATGTGCGCTTCCTGAGCGAAATGCAGGACGGCACGCGCGAGATGATTTCGTCGATGGCCAGGACGGTCGCCGACGAGATCAAGCTCAAGACCGCGGAGCTGGTCGCGCAGCTGCGGCAATCCGACAAGGACTTCAACACCCGCATCGCGGCGCTGACCGCGATCGCGGAACAGGCCGGCAAGACGAGCCATGCGCTGAGCCAGACCATCGATCGCATGGCGGCGGAAAACGACCGGGTCGAAAAACAGGTCGCGACGATCTCGGGATCCCTGGCGGGCACGACGGAGGGCATGCAGAAATCCGCGCAAAGCCTCGCCGGCAATCTGGCGCAGATCGACAACTCGCTGAGCGCGTTCCAGAGCCTTTCGAAGGAGACGATCGAAACCGTCGGCAGTTCCCAGAAAAACATCAGGGAGACGCTCGGCGCGCTGCATAAATTGTGGCAGGGCCATGTCGAACGTTTCGACGATGTCGATGCCAAGCTCGGCGGCGTGTTCGGGGAAATCTCCGGGCAGATCGACATGCAGACGCGGCTGATGCGCGACCAGATCGGCCAGATGGACAGCGCGCTCGCCGCCGCCGTGTCGCATCTCGGCGAACTCGTCGAGGAACTGAGCGAGGCGCGCGGGAGCTATCGCGGATCGGAAGCGCTCAAATGAGCGCGGAGGCGGGACTTGCCGGGCAGATCGACGCGCGCAGGGCGCAGCCGGGCGACCAGCAGCCCGCGGCGCCGGAACCGAAGCGTCTGAAGCGGGCGGTCGATGCCTGCCTGCGTCGCAAGGCGCCCGAACTCGACGAGGAAGAGCGCGACCGGCGCATCAGGGAGGTCGCAAGGAAATTGCAGGCCGGGGAGACATCCGACATCGCGCTTGGCGATTTGCGGCTGGCGCTGATCGGCCTGCGCGACCACGCGGCTTTCCGGTCGAGCATGGTGGCGCGCCAGCGCCTGTTGAGCGAGGCGATCACGCGGCGCGGCCGCACGCCGGTCAATGCGCTGTTCACCGCGTTGTTCTTCACGTTCGAACAGGGCAGCCCGGAAACCAGACGCATCCACGATCACCTGCGGCAACATGCCGGCGAATTGCGCCGCAAGACGCGCGAATTCGTCGCGCGCACGCACTTTTTCGATAACGACTGCGGCATGGCGTATCTGCTTTCGCAGCTCGACCTCGCCAATCCCGTCGCGTCGCTCGAAAGGGCGGGCCTTGCCGCGACCCTGCAGGATTCGGCCTATGGATTCGCCCTGAAATGCCGGGCGCTGGACCGTGCGCTCGCCCGCGCCGAAACCAACGGCTATCCGCTTTCGCAGGTGCTCGGCTGGATCGAGCTCGGCGCGCGGCAACGGCCGGACCTGCAGAGCGTTCTCTATTCCCATCTGCTTTCGCCGTTCCTCGACCGCAATCCGTCGGCCGGATTGCGGCTGACGATCACGCAGTTCCTGCTGGTGCATTTCGGCGATCCGCGCGCGGTCACATGGCCGCGGCTGCCCGGCGACCGCGGCGGTTCAAGTCGCGATCAGTGCGTGGCGGTGATGAAACGGTGGGTGGACCGTTTCTGAAGCGTCCCGCGCGGCGGCAGAGCCGGCCGGTATCTGCAATTCGGGGTTTGGAATGGTGGGCGGTACTGGGATTGAACCAGTGACCCCTACGATGTCAACGTAGTGCTCTCCCGCTGAGCTAACCGCCCGGGTCTTGTTCCATCGCAATTCCGGACGGAAAACCGTTCTACACTTTTCCTGGAATTGCCTCAGAGCCGCGCATACACCACAAGAGGCGCGACCGGTCAATAGCGTGAATGCCATAAATATGGCGTCGCGATGACAGGCCTCAGGCGGCCTTGATCAGCTTGTCGACCTCGGAGACCAGTTCGCGCAGGTGGAACGGCTTGGAAAGGACTTTCGCGTCTTTCGGCGCGTTGGAATCGGGGTTGAGCGCGACGGCCGCGAAACCGGTGATGAACATCACCTTCAGGTCCGGGTCGAGCTCGGTGGCGCGGCGCGCCAGTTCGATGCCGTCCATCTCCGGCATGACGATATCGGTCAGGAGCAGCGAGAACGGCTCCTCGCGCAGCCGCTCATAGGCGCTGGCGCCGTTGTCGTAGTCGACGACCTGGTAGCCGGCCTTTTCGAGCGCCTTGACGAGAAAGGCGCGCATATCGTTGTCGTCTTCGGCGAGAAGGATGCGGTTCATGTTTAACCCGTTCAGTTTCCACGCGAAATGCGGGGCGAGAATCTGTTGCACCAGTCATTACCGGACAGGGTAAACAACCGGTTTATTCGGCCCGAAAAAACCGCGATCGGCTGGAGTTTTCACCCGTTCGTGGCGCGCAGGACACTGGACAGGGAGAAAGGCTCCTGTCAACAATCTTGGCAAACGCATCGGGAATCAGCAAGGCGGCCGTTACGGAATATGTACATCGAACCCGATTTTGAGGACCATCCGGCCTTCGAGGTCAGACAGCCGGCCGACCAGCGGGTTCCCTACGTGTTCAATTCTCCGCATAGCGGGCGTCATTATCCGCCACGCTTCCTCAACATGAGCCGGCTGGACACGATCGCGATCCGGCGGTCGGAAGACTATTTCGTCGAGGAGCTGTTTTCCGGCGCGGTGCCTCTGGGCGCGCCGATGCTGGTGGCGCATTTCCCGCGCGCCTATCTCGACGTCAATCGCGAACCCTACGAGCTCGATCCGCGCATGTTCGGAGAACGGCTGCCGCCCTATGCCAATTCCCGCTCGATCCGCGTCGCCGGCGGTCTCGGCACGATCCCGCGCGTCGTTTCGGAAGGGATCGAGATCTACAATTCGCGCCTGCCGGTCGCCGAGGCGGAGGCGCGCATCACCGGGATCTACAAGCCCTATCACCAGACGCTGCGCGACCTTCTCGCCCAGACGCATCGCCGGTTCGGCTTCGCGGTGCTGATCGACTGCCATTCGATGCCGGCGTCGGTGCGTTACGGCCAGGACGGGGTGCGGCCCGATTTCATCATCGGCGACCGGTTCGGCACCAGCGCCAGCCGCGACCTGAGCGAGGCGGCGGCATCGATCCTGTCCGGGATGGGCTATCTGGTGACGTCCAACAAGCCCTATGCCGGCGGCTTCATCACCGAGCATTACGGCCGGCCGCTGAAGGGGCTGCACGCGCTGCAGATCGAGGTCAATCGCGGCCTCTACATGGACGAGCCGACGATCACCAAGAAGCCGTCCTTCCACCTGCTGCAGCAAGACATCGGCGCCTTCATCGCGCAGATGATGGCGCTGCCGGACAGCCATTTCTTCGATTATTCGATCGCCGCGGAATAAATCGGCGCGGCGTCTCGAAAAAAGAGCCGCATCATTTGCATGACGCGGCCAAAGTCTAGGGAGGAAACGCCCAAGGAGGGCGCGGCAGCAAGCTGCCACCTTCAAGACTATGCTGCATTGCACAATTGTCAATGTGCGACGCGCAATTTCACGAAAATTTGCTTGCGTCGCCTGGCGATGTTGCGCAGATGACACTCATGACCCAGCAAAAACTGCCCGACGTCGCCTTCATGCAACGCCTTGCCGCCGCGGCGGCGGCCGAAACGCTGCCGCTGTTTCGCAGCGCGGCGCTGATCGAGAACAAGGACATGGACGGTTTCGACCCCGTCACGGCGGCCGACAAGCAGGCGGAAGCGGCAATCCGCGCGCTGATCGAACAGGAGTATCCGGAGCACGGGATCATCGGCGAGGAGTTCGGCGCGGTGCGCCAGAACGCGTCGCATGTGTGGATCATCGATCCGATCGACGGGACGCGGGCCTTCATCTCCGGGCTTCCGGTCTGGGGCACGCTGGTCGGGCTGAAGGTCGACGGCGCGGCGCGCGCCGGCTTCATGTCGCAGCCCTATACGGGCGAATTCTTCGTCGCCGACGGCGAAAGGAGCCGGCTCATGCGCGACGGGCATTCGCCGGTGACGCTTTCGACCCGCAAGCACCATTCGGTGGCGGAGGCGACGCTGTTCACGACGACGCCGGCGCTTTTCGGCACCGGGGCGATGCGCGAGGCCTGGGACCGGCTGGAATCCAAGGTGCGGCTGTCGCGCTACGGCTGCGATTGCTACGCCTTCGCGATGCTGGCGGCCGGTTTCACCGACATCGTCATCGATCCGGGCCTGAAAACCTACGACATCGCGGCGCTGATCCCGCTGATCGAGCAGGCCGGCGGCGTGGTGACCACCATGGACGGCGGCACCGCCATCAATGGCGGCGACGTCGTCGCGGCGGCGACGCCCGAGCTGCACGCCGCGACGCTCGACATCATGAACGCGGCTCCAGAAATCAGATCGCCGCTTCCCGGAATGAAGGCCTCGACGGCGGCGAGAAGCTGCTCGCGATAGACGTCGGCCTCCTGCATCAATTCATGGCGCGCGCCGTCTATCGTCAGCAGCGACGCGGAGCGCAGATTGGCGGTCAGGGATTCGATCGCCGCGTTCGACACGATGCGCTCCTCGCCGGCCATGAAGACCAGGGTCGGGATCACGGTCTGGGCCATATGCGCGGGATCCCTGACGCGGTCGATGGCCTTGAAGACGGCGGTCATCCATGTCGCCGAGGGGCCGCCGAGCGCCAGCTCGGGATGGCGAATCGGGATGGAGATGTTGCGCGCGTAGCGGTGGGCGTCCGTGGTCAGGGGATTGATCTCGAAGGGCTTGCGCAGCCGCTCGGCCGACCCGCCGGAGACGTAGAGATTGCCGAGGCCGAGAAAGGCCATCGATCTTCGTGACCGCACGCATCGCCGAATGGCGGAAGTTGGAGACCGGCAGGCCGAGAAACGGAGCCGACAGCACGATGCGCCGGATCCGGTTGACCATGGCGGGCGCCGTGTAGAGCGCGACGAGCGCGCCGGTCGAATGGGCGAGCATGAAGAAGGGCGGCCGGCAATCCGGCAGCACGACGTGCTCGAACACCGTTTCCAGATCGATGGCGTACTGGTCGAAGGAATCGACATAGCCGGCATCGGTGCGCTTGAAGAAGCGGTCGGAGCCGCCCTGGCCGCGCCAGTCGAAGGTCGCGACGTCGAAATCGAGCCGGCCGAGATCGGCGATGGTCTCGTAATATTTCTCGATCGTCTCGTTGCGCCCCTGCAGAAGGAGAATCGTGCCCTTGGAGGGCTGGTGTTCCGAGCGGAACAGAGCGTAGCGGATCGAAAACCCGTCGGGCGTTTCGACGAAGCCGTCGGAATGGATGTCCGGAGCGGGATTGGTATCGGAAAACCGGAGTGTGGTCATGGCTGGCGAAGGTCTGCCTGCGGAAGCGGTCGCACAAGGTCTAGGAGTTCGTCTTGATCAAACGTCAAAGAAAAACCGGGGGCGCCGCGAAGGCACCCCCGGCAAATGACCGGACAGGAAGGGACGATACAGTCCGGCCAAGCCCTGTCCGATCAGTAGATGCCGAACGAATAGGTGAAGCTGCCGTTCGAGCCCTGGAAGCGGACGCCGGGCTGGTGGCCGTGGCGGTGCAGCGGCTGGCGCGACAGGATGCGGGCGGTGCGGCCGTCGACGACGAGGCGGACCGGGCCGCGGTAGCCGCGGGCATGGACGACATAGTCTCCGCGGACCCGGCGAACGTCACGGATGTGCCGGAAACCGCGGTGGCGCAGCGAGCGGACGATCACATGCCGCGGCAGGACACGGTGATGGCCGCGATGGGCGCCGGGACCGCGATAATGGACGAGTTCGACCGGTGCGTGCCGGTGGCGGCGCCGGTAGCCGGTGCGGCGGCAGGCATGGCGGAAGCCGCGCCGAATGCGCCGATGGACAGGAACGTGGCGAGGGCGGCGGTGGTGAGAGCGTTTTTCATGGTCAGTCTCCTCTTTCGGGGCTGTGCCGGGGCGTCCGGCGGTTCGTTTCCCTGATCGTGGAGACAACTTGCCCGATGCCGGCTGAACGGAACCGGAAGGGCCCGTTCATCCGGCGTTCATGCCGGAAAGGAGGGTGTTGGCGGTGCTCTTGAACCGCCTTTCGGCAATCACCAAATAGGTTCTGCGGACGCCCTCAAGGGTCCGCTGGCATCACGGGGTTGCGCCTAGAAAGGGCAACCGAACATGCCAAACGCAACCTAGTCGCTCACGAATGGAGGACATCCCATGCGTCACGTTGATTATTCGCCCCTGTTCCGTTCCACCGTCGGTTTCGACCGTCTTTTTTCGATGCTGGACACGCTTGCCCAGCCGGAAAACAACGGCCAGACCTATCCGCCCTACAATATCGAGCGGACCGGTGAGAACGCCTACCGCATCACCATGGCCGTCGCCGGTTTCTCCGAGGACGACCTGACGATCGAAGCCCGCTCGAACGTGCTGAGCGTCGCCGGCGCCAAGCCGGAGGAAAACACCGAAGAGAAGCGCGAATTCCTGCATCGCGGCATCGCGTCGCGTGCTTTCGAACGCCGCTTCCAGCTTGCCGACTATGTCGAAGTGAAGGCCGCCGAACTGAAGAACGGCCTGCTGCATATCGACCTGCAGCGCGAAATCCCCGAAGCGATGAAACCGCGCAAGATCGATATCAAGAACGGCAAGGACGCCAAGCAGATCGAGGCCAAATCGGTCAACTGATCCCGCCGCGCGCCGGTTTCTCCCGGCCGGACAGCGCGAGGATGAAAGGCGGGGGAGACCCCGCCTTTTTTCGTTTCAGGATTTTTCCGGACGGGGCGTCAGCCGAAGCGCCGGCCGAGAAGGTAATCGAGCGACAGCTTTCCGGGGCCGTTCACGACGATCATCAACAGCACGAAGATCCACAGCATGCGCTGGTCGAAGATGACCGCGTCGGGAAACCGGTCGAACATCGATCCGATGAACTTTCCTTCCAGGCCCAGATAGGTGACGTCGACATAGCTCTGCACGACGATGAAGGCGATCATGCCGAGCGCCGCGACGCGGCCGAAAAGGCCGACGACGACCAGCAGCGGCAGCAGGATCTCGGACCATGTGCCGACAAGGACGATGACGTGCCAGGGGAAGAACGGCAGGGCCGCTTCGGAGTAGCCGTATTGCTCAAACACCGGCGGCAGGATCGAGGCATAGGCACCGGTCGAGGGATGGAGGAAGCCGAACAGGCCGTCGCCGAGCTTGTTCCAGCCCGAATTCAGGTAATAGAACAGCAGCAGGCTGGCGAAGGCGAAGCGGGCGGCAAAGCCATTGAACCACCCGGCGAGAAGGCGCTGCAATCGCGAAAAGACCGTGTTGTGGAGGCGGACAATCGCTCCGAGCGGCGCCGGGAGGGCGTGTGCGTGCATGCGTTTCATGTCTGCCGTGTCAGCCATGGCGATTTCCCGTCCTTGTCATTGCGCCGTTTCGGCGGCGATGAATGCGCCGGTGGACAAGATCCCGCCGATCGCCTCGTTGATGTCGAATGTTTCCGCGGCCGCCATCCCCGCTTCCGCCGCCTCGCCGAGCGTTCCGCCGGACAGGAGGCATTCGAAGAAGGCGTCATGACCATCGGGCAGGGCGGTGACCATAACCTCCGTGCCGGGCCTGGTCACAAGCACGCTTTGGGCGCGCGCGGCATCGATCCGGCCGACCGTCTCATGGCTGCGGTTGGCGTCGAAGATGTCGAAGACCGCGAAGCGCGAGCGCACGAGCGCGGCGGCGGGATGCGGCCGGAACGTCACATCGGCGAGATGGGCGGGATCGATCGCGGCAAGCGCCTGCGGCGCCAGAGGCTCGAGATCGGCGGCGTGATAGGCCGTCAGCCAGGCGCGCTCGACCCGCGCGACATCGGCGAGATAGGGCATTTGCGCGGCGTGTTCGAAATCCGCGATGAAGGCCGGAAATTCGTGGCCGTAGAGAAACAGGAGCGGCGAGACCGGCGGCCGGGCGCGCACGAATTCACGCGCCATGTCGCGGAAGAAGGTTTCACCGGTGATGCGCTGGACCGCCGGGAAGGTGTCGGCAAGCGCGTTGATCAGGCTGACCGTGACATTGTTGCGGTAGACATTGAACCGCTTGTCGGCCTGTTTGCCATGCGGGCCGGTGACGGTCTGCGGCCTGCCGCGCGCCGGATCGAGGATGGCGGCGCGGAAGCCGGCGGCGTCGAGATCGTGGATGTCGCTAACCGACGGCATGGCTGATTTTCCCGTGACTCTTGCCCATCATGAAGGAATGCGCGACTTCGTCGAGAATCCGGTCGGCGGCGGCGGCTTCGGAGCGCAGAACCGGCCAGTCCGGCAGATCGGAATCCCATTCGATCAGGGTCGGGATCGGACCGGCCTGCCTGACGACGATAGCGTAGAGATCCCAGACCGCGTCGGCGACCGGGGCGTCGTGGCTGTCGATCAGCAGGGGCTCGCCCTCGTCGTCCTCCTGCACCGCGTGGCCGGCGAGATGGATCTCGCCGACATGTTCCATCGGATAGTCCATCAGGTAGGAGAGCGGCGAAAAGCCGTGATTGGTGGCGGAGACGAAGACGTTGTTGACGTCGAGAAGCAGGCCGCAGCCGGTGCGGCGCACGATCTCGCGGATGAAGTCGGTCTCGCTCATCGTCGAGTTTTCGAAGACGACATAGGTCGAGGGATTTTCGAGCAGCATCTGCCGGCCGATGACGCTCTGCATGCGGTCGATATGCTCGCAGACATGGGCCAGCGTCTCGTCGGTGTAGGGCAGCGGAAGCAGGTCGTTCATGAAGACGTCGTCATGGGTCGACCAGGCAAGATGTTCGGAGACGAGGCCGGGTTCGTAACGGTCGACCAGAGCCTTGAAGCGGGCAAGGTGGTCTTCACTGAGCGGCTGCGGCCCGCCGATCGACATGCACACGCCGTGCAGCGAAAGCGGGAAATCCCGGCGGACACGCTCCAGAGCGCGATGCGGAAAACCGCCGTCGCCCATGTAATTTTCGGCATGCACCTCGAGGAAACCGACCGGATCGGGATCGTCCAGGATGGCCTCGAGATGGCTGTGCTTGAACCCGACCCCGGCCGAAGCCGGGATACGGGCGGTTCGCGCTGCAAACCGGGACGTGCCGGCGGCCGGGGCCGGGTCTTGCGAAAGGCTGGTCCTGTTCATGGCAGTATCTCCGATTTGCAGCGGTTCTCAGGCGGCTATCAGGCCGGCATGTCGCGGTCGAGCGGCTCGGTCGAGCCGTGGCGGCCGCCCGGAACCATGATGTTGGCGCAGGTGCCGCCGGGGACGAAGACCCAGGCATTGCCCTGGAAATCGACCTTGGACGTGCCCTGGCAGGTGGTGCCCGGGCCGGCGGCGCAATCGTTCAATCCGGCGAGTGCGACACCGTAGCATTTCTCCTTGCCGGCATCCATCGCGGCCTTGCCTTCCGCCGGCGTCAGCGGTCCTGCATGGGCCATGGAGGCCATGGCGGTTGCGACTGCGCCGGCGAGAAGGGCGCTGCTGAATGCTGATTTCGTTGTCTTGGACATGTGATGCTCCTCTGTAGTCATGGGGCCGGGCTATCAGCCGTCCGGCGAAGCTTGGTGCCGCCGGGTTTCCGGCGGCGGGGGAAGGCGGAAAATTCCGCCCTCATTTCGCCTTGCGGCGAAATTCGCGAGATTGCCGCGATCAGGCCGGCCGGTCGCGGTCGAGCGGCTCGAGCGAGCCCATGCGGCCGCCCGGCAGTTCCATGGATTCTACAGGTGCCATCCTCGACGTATTTCCAGGAGTTGCCCTGGTAATCCATCGTCGACGTGCCTTGGCAGGTCGTGCCCGGACCGGCGGCGCAGTCGTTCTGACCGGCCATCGCGACGCCGTAACATTTCACGTTGGCGGCGGCGGCGTCGGTCGCGGTGACGAGCTGCGCGCCCGAAATGGCGGCTGCGACGGCGCCGGCGAGAACTGCGCCGCTGAATGCGGTCTTGGTAGCTTTGGACATATGTGACTCCTCTGAAGGTCGTTGGCCGGGCTTTTCAGCCGCCCGGTGACCGCAGGAGTCGCAGAGGCGCCAATAAAACGGAAATCAACGCAGCGTTATCGGCCGTCACTTCACCGTGAGGAAAAGTTGAGCGGTAATTTTTTCCTTATTCGCCAAGAGTTTCGGCAAAGCGTTCGATATCGGCCTCTTCCGTCGCGAAACTCGTGACCATGCGCACAATCGTTTCCGAGGCGGCGAGACCCAGATCCATGCCGGCCGGCTCCGGCCAGTCATGGAAGCGGACACCCGCATCCCGCAGGCGCTCGAACTCGGCTTTCGCCAGCACCGCGAAGACCTCGTTTGCCTGCGGCGTCCAGGCAAGGCGGGCCCTGTTGCTCGCGGTTATCGCGTCAGCCAGCGCTTGCGCCATGGCGTTGGAACGGGCAGCCATGTCGAGCCAGAGGCCGTTTTCGAAATAGCCGAGGAACTGCGCGGCAACGAAACGCGACTTGGAGAACAATTGTCCGGAGCGCTTGCGCAGATAGGCCATGTCGCGCGCCATGGCGGGATCGAAGAAGACGAGCGCCTCGGCGCACCAGCAGCCGTTCTTGGTGCCGCCGAAAGACACGATATCGACGCCCTGGCGCCAGGTCATGTCGGCGGGCGTGCAGCCGAGCGAGACCAGCGCATTGGCGAAACGCGCGCCGTCCATGTGCAACGGCAGGCCATGGTCGCGGCACACGGCGGATATCGCGGCGATCTCGCCGAGGTCGTAGACGGTGCCGATTTCCGTCGCCTGGGTGACCGACACGGACATGGCGCGGCCGATATTGACGTTGCCCGGCGAAAACGGCTCCACCGCGCGGCGCAGCGTTTCGGCGGAGAACTTGCCGTTTCCGCCCTGGACCGGGCGGATGCGCACGCCGCTTGCCAGAAATTCGGGCGCGCCGCCCTCGTCCTCGCGGAGGTGGGCGTCGGGATGGGCGAAAGCGACGCCGCCGGTACGGTTGACGGCGGCAAGCGCCAGCGAATTGGCCGCGGTGCCCGTCGGCAGGAACCAGACCGAGACCTCGTGCTCGAAGATTTCCGCGAAGCGCTGCTCGGCCTCCCGGTCGAGGTCTCCGACGCCGTAGGCGGCGTTGAAGCCGCCGGCATGTCTTGCGAGGGACGCCGAGATTTCGGGATGGGCGCCGGCCCAGTTGTCGGAGGCGAAGAACATGTCGGTTTCCCTTATTGACCGGTCGCGGGGATCGCGCAGTGCATGAACTGCGAAAGGAAGTAACCCGATTCGCCGCTCCGGCGACATTTTCGATCATTTCCGGGTTGATTTTTTTGCATTTGCATCTTGAGAAAAGTCCCGGTATCTGTCATACGAATATGACAGCAATGCTGTCCTATTTTGCATTGAGGGTCAAACGGTGTGGAAATCGCCGTTCGATCCGTATACGCGTCTGCAGGCGCAGGGCACCGATCCGATCCTGACGAGCGGTATTCCGACCTCACCGGCAGCACGGCCGGCGAAGCGCCGGAACGACGGCCGAGGCGGGTGTCAGCCATGGCCCGAAATGCTAGATAGGACGACTGAAACGCGCGCTTGCGCCGAGACGGAGGATTGAGCGATGACCTGGATGCCGCAATCCGGACCTGCCATTTCGGGCGGGAATACCGGTTCGAAAGCCACGGCCGACCGCAAAACCGCCGCCGGGTTGCCGGGGGCGCAGGGGCTCTACGACCCGCGCAACGAGCACGATGCCTGCGGCGTCGGCTTCATCGCGCACATGAAGGGCAAGAAGTCCCACAAGATCATTTCCGACGGCCTCGCCATGCTGGAAAACCTCACCCATCGCGGCGCGGTGGGCGCGGATCCGCTGATGGGCGACGGCGCAGGCATGCTGCTGCAGATCCCGGACGAACTGTTTCGCGCCGAATGGGCCGAAAAGGGCGTCACGCTGCCGCCGGCCGGCGAATATGCCGTCGGGCATTTCTTCATGCCGCAGGACGAAGAGCTCTGCGCGCATATCGAGGACATCATCGCCGATGTGGTGGCCGAGGAAGGCAAGGAACTGATCGGATTCCGGGACGTACCGGTCGACAATTCGTCGCTGTCCAAGGCGCCCGATATCGTGGCGACCGAGCCGGTTCACCGCCAGGTCTTCATCGCAAAGGCGGACGACCTCGAAGGCGGCGACGCGTTCGAGCGGCGGCTGTTCATCCTGCGCAAGGTCATTTCGGCGCGCATCCATGCCGAGACCGAAGGCCGCGACAACGGCTTCTATCCGGTGTCGATGTCGTCGCGCACCATCGTCTACAAGGGCATGTTCCTGGCCTTTCAGGTCGGCGCCTACTACAAGGACCTGACCGACGAGCGCTTCGTCTCGTCGCTGGCGCTGGTGCACCAGCGGTTCTCGACCAACACCTTCCCGTCCTGGAAACTGTCGCATCCCTACCGGATGGTCGCGCATAACGGCGAGATCAACACGCTGCGCGGCAACGTCAACTGGATGGCGGCGCGGCAGGCATCGGTGCAGTCGGAACTGTTCGGCGACGAGATCGAGAAGCTGTGGCCGATCTCCTATGAAGGACAGTCGGACACCGCCTGCTTCGACAACGCGCTCGAATTCCTGTTCCAGGGCGGCTACTCGCTCGCGCATGCCGTCATGATGCTGATCCCGGAAGCCTGGGCCGGCAACAAGCTGATGGATGACCAGCGCAAGGCGTTCTACGAATATCATGCCGCGCTGATGGAGCCGTGGGACGGCCCGGCGGCGGTGGCCTTCACCGACGGCCGCCAGATCGGCGCGACGCTCGACCGCAACGGACTGCGGCCGGCGCGCTACATCGTCACCGACGACGACATGGTCATCATGGCGTCGGAAGCCGGCGTCATCACCGTTCCCGACGAGAAGATCGTCACCAAGTGGCGGCTGCAGCCGGGCAAGATGCTGCTGATCGACATGGAAGAGGGCCGCATCGTCTCCGACGAGGAGATCAAGCGGCAGATGGCGACGATGCATCCCTACAAGGAATGGCTGGAAAACACCCAGCTCATCCTGGAGGAACTGAAACCCGTCGCGCCGCGCGCGCTGCGCGAGGATGTCAGCCTGCTCGACCGGCAGCAGACCTTCGGCTACAGCCAGGAAGACACCAAGATCCTGATGGCGCCGATGGCGACGACCGGCCAGGAAGCGATCGGCTCGATGGGCACCGACACGCCGATCTCGGCGATGTCGAACAAGTCGAAGCTGCTCTACACCTATTTCAAGCAGAACTTCGCCCAGGTCACCAACCCGCCGATCGACCCGATCCGCGAAGAACTGGTGATGAGCCTCGTCTCGTTCATCGGTCCGCGGCCGAACATCTTCGATCTGGAAGGCGCGTCGAAGCGCAAGCGGCTCGAAGTGCGCCAGCCGATCCTGACCAATGGCGATCTCGAAAAGATCCGTTCCATCGGCCACACCGAGGACCTGTTCGACTCCAAGACGCTGGACACGACCTACAAGGCCAAGGAGGGCGCCGCCGGCATGGCGGGCGCGCTCGATCGGCTGTGCGACCGCGCCGAACAGGCGGTGCATGGCGGCTACAACATCATCGTCCTGTCCGACCGGCAGGTCGGGCCGGACCGGATCGCCATTCCCGCGCTGCTGTCGACGGCGGCGGTGCATCATCACCTGATCCGCAAGGGGCTTCGCACCTCGGTCGGCCTCGTCGTCGAATCCGGCGAGCCGCGCGAAGTGCACCATTTCGCCTGCCTCGCCGGCTACGGCGCAGAGGCGATCAATCCCTATCTCGCCTTCGACACGCTGCTGGACATGCATTCGAAGGGCGAGTTCCCGCCGGAAGTCGACCGTTACGAAGTGGTCCACCGCTACATCAAGTCGATCGGCAAGGGCATCCTGAAGGTGATGTCCAAGATGGGCATCTCGACCTACCAGTCCTATTGCGGCGCGCAGATCTTCGACGCCGTCGGCCTGTCGAGCGAGTTCGTCAAACAGTATTTCACCGGCACGGCGACGACGATCGAGGGCATCGGCCTTGCCGAGGTCGCGGAAGAGACGGCGCGGCGGCACCGCGCGGCGTTTTCCAACGACCCGGTGCTGATCAACGCGCTCGAAGTGGGCGGCGAGTACATGTACCGCGTGCGCGGCGAGGAACATGTGTGGACGCCCGACGCGGTCGCCTCGCTGCAGCATGCCGTGCGCCAGGGGCAGCCGGACACGTTCCGGGAGTTCTCCTCCCAGGTGAACGCCGATGCGCGCCATGCCAAGACGGTCCGCGGCCTGTTCCACATCAGGTCCGCCGAGGAGACCGGGCGCAAGCCGGTCGCCATCGACGAGGTCGAACCGGCAACGGAAATCGTCAAGCGGTTCTCGACCGGCGCGATGAGCTTCGGCTCGATTTCCCGCGAGGCGCACACGACGCTGGCGCGGGCGATGAACGCGATCGGCGGCAAGTCGAACACCGGCGAGGGCGGCGAGGAGCCGGACCGCTATCTGCCGCTGCCTGACGGGACGGCGAACCCGGAGCGCTCGGCGATCAAGCAGGTCGCCTCGGGCCGGTTCGGCGTGACGACGGAATTTCTCGTCAACTCGGACATGATCCAGATCAAGGTCGCGCAGGGCGCCAAGCCCGGCGAGGGCGGCCAGCTGCCCGGCCACAAGGTCGACGCGACGATCGCCAAGACGCGGCACTCGACGCCGGGCGTCGGCCTGATCTCGCCGCCGCCGCACCACGACATCTATTCGATCGAGGATCTGGCGCAGCTGATCTACGACCTGAAGAACGTCAATCCGGCGGCCGACATCTCGGTCAAGCTGGTGTCGGAAGTCGGCGTCGGCACGGTCGCGGCCGGCGTCGCCAAGGCGCGCGCCGACCACATCACGATCTCCGGCTATGACGGCGGCACCGGCGCATCGCCGCTGACCTCGCTGAAACATGCCGGCAGTCCCTGGGAAATGGGCCTTGCCGAGACGCACCAGACGCTGGTCCTGAACGGGCTGCGCTCGCGCGTCGCGCTGCAGGTCGATGGCGGGCTTCGAACCGGCCGCGACGTCATCATCGGCGCGCTGCTGGGCGCCGACGAATACGGCTTTTCGACCGCGCCGCTGATCGCGGCCGGCTGCATCATGATGCGCAAGTGCCATCTCAACACCTGCCCGGTCGGCGTTGCGACGCAGGATCCGGTGCTGCGCAAGCGCTTCAAGGGCACGCCCGAGCATGTGATCAACTACTTCTTCTATCTCGCCGAGGAAGTGCGCGAGCTGCTGGCGTCGATGGGCTACACGCAAGCTCGACGAGATCATCGGCGAGACCCAGTTGCTCGAGCAGGAAGCGCTGATCGAACACTGGAAGGCGCGCGGGCTCGACTTCACGAAAGTCTTCCACAAGCCGGAAGCCGAGAAGAGCGCGATCTACTGGACCGAGCGGCAGAAGCACCCGATCGACGACATTCTCGATCGCAAGCTGATCGCGGAGGCCGCGCCGGCGCTTGAAAACCGGGAGCCCGTCCACATCGACACGCCGATCCACAATGTCGACCGGTCGGCGGGCGCGATGCTGTCGGGCGAAGTGGCGAAGCGCTTCGGCCACAAGGGTCTCGCCGACGACACGATCCACGTGACGTTGCGCGGCACGGCCGGGCAGTCCTTCGGCGCGTTTCTCGCCAACGGCATCACGTTCGACCTCATCGGCGACGGCAACGACTATGTCGGCAAGGGGCTGTGCGGAGGCCGGCTGATCGTCAGGCCACCGGAGAACGCGAGGATCGTTGCCGAAGAGTCGATCGTCGTGGGCAACACCGTGCTCTACGGCGCGATCCAGGGCGAGGCCTATTTCCGCGGCGTCGCCGGCGAGCGCTTTGCGGTGCGCAACTCGGGCGCGGCGGCGGTCGTCGAGGGCGTCGGCGACCATGGCTGCGAATACATGACCGGCGGCGTCGTCGTCGTGCTCGGCCAGACGGGCCGCAACTTCGCGGCCGGCATGTCGGGCGGCGTGGCCTATGTCCTCGACGAGGACGACACGTTCGAAACGCGCTGCAACATGGCGATGGTCGAACTCGAGCCGGTGCCCGAAGAGGACGACATCCTCGAGAAGCTGCACCACCACGGCGGCGACCTCGCCCACAAGGGCCGCGTCGACGTCTCCGGCGACATGACGCGGCACGACGAGGAGCGGCTGCTGCAGCTGATCTCCAACCACCGTCACCTGACCGGCTCGACGCGCGCGGCGCATATCCTGGAGAACTGGGAGAACTTCCGCTCGAAATTCCGCAAGGTGATGCCGGTCGAGTACCGGCGTGCGCTGGAGGACATGGAGCGCATGCGCATGAACGTGGCGGCGGAGTGAGCGCGATGATCGTTTCGACCACCAACACGATCGAGGGCCGCCGGATCGTGGAATACAAGGGTGTCGTCACCGGGGAAGCGATCCTCGGCGCGAACATCTTCCGCGATTTCTTCGCCGGCATCCGCGACATCGTCGGCGGACGCTCCGGCGCCTACGAGAAATCGCTGCGCGAGGCGCGCCAGATCGCGTTGCGCGAAATGGAAGAGGAAGCGACCCGGGTCGGCGGCAACGCCGTCATCGGCGTCGATCTCGATTATGAAAACATCTCGGCCGGCAGCGGCTCGATGCTGATGGTCTCGGCATCGGGCACGGCGGTCGTCCTTGAATAGTTCCGGGAATTGACATGGGCAAGGTAACGGGTTTCCTCGAAATCGACCGGCACACGCCGAAATATCAGCCGGCGTCGGACCGCATTCGCCATTTCAGGGAATTTTCCATTCCGCTGGAAGACGGCGAAGTGGTCAAGCAGGCGGCGCGCTGCATGGATTGCGGCATTCCGTTCTGTCACGGGCCGACGGGCTGCCCGGTCAACAACCAGATCCCGGACTGGAACGACCTCGTCTACAATGGCGACTGGGACTCGGCGATCCGCAACCTGCATTCGACCAACAACTTTCCGGAGATCACCGGCCGCATCTGTCCGGCGCCGTGCGAGGAAGCCTGCACGCTGAATCTCGAGGACATCCCGGTCGCCATCAAGACGGTGGAACAGGCGATCGCCGACAAGGCCTATGAGAGCGGCTTTGTCGTGCCGCAGCCGGCGGTCACGAAGACCGGCAGACGAGTCGCCGTCATCGGCTCCGGCCCGGCGGGGCTCGCCGCCGCGCAGCAGCTCGGGCGCGCCGGCCACGAGGTGCATGTGTTCGAGCGCGAAAGCCGCGTCGGCGGGCTGATGCGCTACGGCATTCCAGACTTCAAGATGGAAAAACACTATATCGACGCGCGCGCCAAGCAGATGGAAGGCGAGGGCGTGACGTTCCATGTCAACGTCAATATCGGCGTCGACAAGCCGGTTGCGGAGCTGGCCGAGGAATTCGACGCGATCATCTATTGCGGCGGTTCGGAAAAGCCGCGCGACGCGGGCATTCCGGGCGACGATTTCGCCGGCGTCCATCCGGCGATGAACTATCTCGTGCAGCAGAACAAGCGCATGGCGGGCGAGAATATCGCGTCGGTCGCGTGGCCGTCCGATCCGATCCTCGCCAACGGCAAGCACGTCGTCGTGGTCGGCGGTGGCGATACCGCCTCGGACTGCATCGGCACGGCGTTCCGCCAGGGCGCGGTGAAGGTCACGCAGCTCGACATCCGGCCGCAGCCGCCGGAAAAGGAAGACAAGCTCGCGGTCTGGCCCTACTGGGCGACCAAGATGCGAACCTCGTCGAGCCAGGCGGAAGGCGCGCAGCGCGAATTCCAGGTCGCGACGCTGGAATTCATCGGCGAGAACGGCCAGCTGACGCATGTGAAATGCTGCGAGGTCGACGAAAAACGCAAGCCGATCGCCGGCTCGGAATTCTTCATCCGCGCAGACCTCGCCTTCATCGCGATCGGTTTTTCCGGCCCGCTGGACACCGGCGTGATCGGCGAGCTCGGCGACAAGCTGAAGATCGACACCGACCGGCGCGGCGGCACCTCGGTCAACGCCGACGAACTCGACTACAAGACCACCGTGGACAAGTTCTTCGCCGCCGGCGATGCGCGCCGCGGCCAGTCGCTGGTCGTCTGGGCGATTCGCGAGGGACGCCAGGCGGCACGATCCGTCGACGAGTTCCTGATGGGCGAGACGACGCTGCCGCGTTGACGCATCGTCTTGGCTTGAGCCAAATCAAAGCGGGTATGCCCGATTCGGGCGGATATTCCCTTCGTTGAATATGACGAAGGGGTTTTTCCATGTTCACGTTGTTTCTTGCCGCCTATCTCCTGACCGCGCCGACGCTGATGGGGATCATCGTGATCGGCCTGCTGACCGCCGGCATGTCCTCGGCGAACTACATCATCATGGCCGCCGTCGCCGGCGCCGTGGTCGCTCTTCCGGTGGCGTGGCTGCTGTCGCGCAAACTCGAACATCTCTTCGACGCGCGGCGCGGATAATCCGCTTTCCGGGACGTTCTTCCGCCAGGTGCGAAAGCGTTGTGCATCGCGCACCGGCATGGTTGACGGGCATACGCGGATGCGGCATCGGTGGACGAACATTTCCACCAATTCAGGAGCCTGCCCATGTCCGACGTGAATGGCGTCGCCCGCGACCAGTTGCGTGCATTCATCGAGCGTATCGAACGTCTCGAGGAAGAAAAGAAGACCATCGCCGACGACATCAAGGATGTCTACGCCGAAGCGAAGGGCACCGGCTTCGACACCAAGGTGCTGCGCAAGGTGGTTTCCATCCGCAAGCAGGACCAGAACGAGCGCATGGAACAGGAAGCCGTGCTCGATCTCTACCTGCACGCGCTCGGCATGGCGCCGGCGCCGGAAGACGAGGGCTGACGCCGGGCCGGTCGGCCGCATTGCGGCGCTCAAACCCAAATTGCCGTTTCGGGCGATGACCGGTAGGGTCTTCCTGTCGCACAGGAGACCGCATTGGACGACATTCATCACGGCTTCCCGCTGGTCGACATCGCCATCGTCATCGTGATCGCGGTGCTTGCCGGCCTCGGGCTGATGCGCCTGAAGCAGCCGCCGCTGGTCGGCTTCATCCTGGCCGGCGTCATCATGGGGCCGACGGGTTTCAGGCTGATCAGCAACAATGACAACGTCACCGCGCTCGCCGAGATGGGCGTCTTGGTGCTGTTGTTCTTCATCGGCACCGAACTGTCGCTGAAGGCCTTCGTCGCGACGCTGAAACCGGCGGTCATCGTGGCCGCGGGCCAGCTCGCCGCGGCGATGCTGATCGGTTTCGCGATTGCGTGGCTGACGGACGCCACCACCGCCGAGGGCACGATCCTCGGCTTCATCATCGCGCTGTCGAGCACGGTCGTGGCGATGAAGATGCTCGACGACATGGGCGCGCTGCGGCGCATGCCTGGACGGATCACGGTGGGCGTGCTGATCGCCCAGGACATCGCCGTCGTGCCGATGCTGATCCTCGTCTCCTCCTTCGGGGGCGCCGAAACCAGCGCTCTCGGGCTGTTGCTGAAGATCGCCGTTGCCGTCGGATTGCTCGGCGCGCTGTTGTGGTGGCTGGGGCGGAGCCCGAAAATCAAGGCACCGTTCGACGAGCAGGTGGGCGACAATGTCGAATTGCTTGCGCTCGGCTCGCTTGCCGCGTGTTTCGGCGCGGCGGCGATATCGGGCACGATCGGCCTGTCGCCGGCCTACGGCGCCTTCGTCGCGGGGCTGGTGATCGGGAACTCGACCCTGCGCAACAAGGTCATCCCGGTGATCGAGCCGATCCAGAGCGTACTGCTGGTCGTTTTCTTCCTGTCGATCGGCCTCCTGATCGACCTGACCTATATCCGCGAGCATCTCGGCGTGGTGCTGGCCGCGTCGCTCTTCGTCGTCGCGATGAAGACGATACTCAACGTGTTCCTGTTGCGGATCGCGGGATTCGACCGCGAGACGGCGCTGGTCGGCGGGCTGTCGATGGCGCAGATCGGCGAGTTCTCCTTCGTGCTCGCCGCCGCCGGCTTTACCGCCGGCGCCCTCGGCTACGACATCTACCGCCTGTCGATCGCCGTCACCGCGATCACGCTGTTGTTCTCGCCGGCCTGGATGGCGTTGATGCACCGGGTCGAGGAAATCGCGATGGAGAACTATTCCTCCTATCGCGAGGCGCTGGCCGAGGCCTATCACGACGAGATCGAGAATGTCGAAGAGGGGCTGTGGTGGCTGAAGGTCCGCTACCGGGCCGGGCGGATCGCGCGGCGCAAACGCCGCGAAAAGAAAACCGAACTCAAGAAAGCGAAGGCGGCGGAGGCGGCACAGAAAGAGCCCGTTGCAAACGGGGATCCCGCAACCGGAGCGGACGACTCCGCCGGTCAGACGCCCGGCTGACGCTCCGGCGCAATCGGATCGGCGCGTCTTGCGGTCAGTTGGTGAGCGGGATCTGAAGCGTCAGGGGCTGGCCGTCGCCGCCGCTGCCGCCGGAGAATTTCGCCACCGCGAGGAACGTCACCGCCTTGCCGGAGAACCGGCGCGGATCGGGCGTGGGGAATTTGCGGAAGCCTTCGGTGTAGACCTCGGTCGGCGCTTCGCGCAGCGCGTTCTGGATGAAGATGGGACGCTCGGAAGCGCGGCCGTGGTCGGTGACCGACAATTGCGCGGTCGTCCAGGACCCGAAGCGTGAGGGATTGATCTCGTCGACCGGGACGATATTGGCATCGGGCGCGCGATCAGGCTGCGTCGAGGCGGTCGCCAGTGTCGGGCGCGGCGACTTCTCGGTTGTCGCAACGCCGGTATCGTAGCTGGCGATGACGCGCGGATCTTCCTCCGCCGGCAGGGAGGCAAGTTGCATCTCGCCGTCATACGCGGGGCGCGGGCCAGGCGTCGGCGGCGCATAGGCGGCAGCCAGGGGCGTCGGGACCCGATCCCGGATCGACGGTTCATCAAGCGATGCGACAGCGATTTCGGGCCGCGGTTCGGGGCGCGGGGCGGCGGTCGGCAGCGGGATCCGCATGGCCTGCCCGGTGGGCGCCGCGGCTTTGGAGGCGGATGCGATCAGGTCTTCGACCGTCGGGGCTTGCCTGGACGGCTGGCGCGCCGCCGCATTCAACGCGGCTTCGATCTCGGCCGCCGAGCGGCGCGCGGTCAGCGGCGTGCGGTCGGCGGAGGCGAGCAGGACCGGAGGCCTGGAATCCGGCAGGGGAATGTCGGCCGGCGGAACGGGGCCCGGCGCCGGCGAAGCGGATGCGATCAGTTCCTGCTGCGGCTGGCCGGCTGGAACGAGAGCCTCGGGCCGGGGCGCGAATTGCGGCAGCGGCGTCTCGCGCGGCGCCAACGCGGCAATCAGCGTGCCCGGCGTTTCCACGGGTTCGGGCTGCGGCTCCGGCTGTGGTTGTGGCTCGCTGCGGATGACGCTCGTCGCCCGCGCAACCGGCGCGGCTGCCTCGACATTGTCCTCTTCCTCGTCGGCGCCGCCGCCAAACAGGTTGGCCAGCAATCCGCCGCTCTTCTTGCCGCTGCGGCCGGTGTCGAGCGAAGCGAGCGCCGTCGCCTGGCCCTTCTTCTTGCGCGTCTGGTAGGAGGCAAGCGCCTGCTGGTAACCGGGAAGCGGCTTGCCGTCCGGCGGCAGGTGCAAGGTCTTGCCGTCCGGGAAAATGCGCACCAGCTGATCGCGGCTCATGCGCGGCCAGGCGCGCACATTGCCGGTGTCGAAATGAACGAAGGGCGATCCGGACTTCGGATAATAGCCGACGCCGCCGCCCTGCAGCTTGAAACCGATCTCGCGAAGCTTGGCGAGCTTGACGCCGGGAATGAAGAAATCCATCGCCTTGCCGAGCATGTGCTGGCTCTTCTTGGCCTGGCCGCCACGGGTCCGGCGCAGCATCTCGTTGGTGGCCGGCGAGCGATAGCCGGAGACGACGTGGATGTAATCCCTGGCGCCCGACATCTGGTAGGCTTCCCAGACGATGTCGAAGAGCTGCGGGTCCATCTTGGTCGGCTCGTTGCGGCGCCAGTCACGCAGGAAGCGGTTGAGCTTGTTGAGGCCGCTCTGGACGTATTTGCCGTCCTTCTTGAAGGTGATCTCGGCGCGCTCGCCGGTATGGATGTAGTAAAGTTTCAGCGTACGGGTTTCTGCGTACGCCGACGACATGGCCACAAAGGAAACGGAAATCGCAACGCAAGAGAACACGAACACATGCACCGCCGATGCGCATGGCGTCGTGGCAACGGTAAGCCGCCCCTCTTGTCGTCCGGATTATCAATACGCACCAACCTGTGAATACAGAGCCGTTACGGAAGCTAGCGGAAACATGGTTAACCGCCTGTTATCGAGGTGATCACACCGCTGTCCTGCAAAATCCAGATGGAATGCGCGTGAATGGCAGACCTGCACAAGACTATCCCCGATCTTCCCCTTTCGCCATGGGTGATGACCGGAAAATGCGGTGATAGGATGGCAAGAATTCGCAGTTTTCGGAAGGGCAAACGCCCTTGGTTACCAAACGCATAAGCGTTTTGGCTGGAACGGCGTGTCAGGCTGCGCGGACGCCGTTACTCGGCGGCGATGCCGGTGTCGCCGAGATTGTATTCCTTGAGCTTGCGGTAAAGCGTCGAGCGGCCGATGCCGAGGCGGCGCGCGACTTCGCTCATCTGGCCGCCATAGTGCTCGATCGCGAAGGCGATGGCTTCGGATTCCAGTTCGACCAGCGGGCGGACATTGCCCGTTTCGTCGAGAATGCGAAGCGTGTCGCCGGCGTCGAAAGCTTCCGACCACTCGGACGTATCGCGCATCGAGGGCGCGTAGTTGCTGTTGTTGCCCGACGGCGAGGCCCTGTCCCGCTCGGAACCGGACTTGTCGGGTTCGCCGATTTCCTTCGGATCGATACCGTGGACCTGGGCTGAGATCTGCGGGAAATCGTCCTCGGAGAGCGTGTTGCCGTCGCACAGGACCATTGCGCGGAAAACGGCGTTCTGGAGCTGGCGGATGTTGCCCGGCCAGTCATGCGCCTGGAGGAGGGCCAGCGCCCGTGGCGAGATACCGCGCGCCTTGAAGGCCGGCTCCTCGCGGCGGTAGCTCTCGATGAAATGATGCACGAGCTGCGGGATGTCGGATTCACGCTGGCGCAGCGGCGGCACGAGGATCGGGAAGACGTTGAGCCGGTAGAACAGGTCCTCGCGGAAACGGCTTTCCTTGATCGCGGCGATCAGGTCGCGGTTGGTCGCGGAAATGATGCGGATGTCGACTTTCCTGCTCGATTTGGCACCGACGGGTTCGATCTCGCCTTCCTGGATGGCGCGCAGCAGCTTGACCTGGGCGTCGAGCGGCAATTCACCGATCTCGTCGAGGAACATCGTGCCGCCATTGGCCTCCAGAAACTTGCCGGTGTGTTTTTCCGTGGCGCCGGTGAAAGCGCCCTTCTCGTGACCGAACAGGATACTCTCGATCAGGTTCTCGGGGATCGCGCCGCAGTTGACGACGACGAACGGTTTGTTCTTGCGGGCACTGTCGGCCTGGATGGCGCGGGCGATGAGTTCCTTGCCGACGCCGGACTCGCCCTCGATCAGGACCGGAATATCGCTTGCCGCGGCCTTGCGCATCAAAGACTTGACGCGGTCCATCGCCTCGCTGCCGGCGACCATGGCGCGCACGGCGGACGTGCCGTCGTAATTCGCGCCAAGGCCAGAGGCCTGTTTGGACGTGACCTTGAGCGCGGCGTCGAGCGCTGACCTGAGGCGTTCGGGCGAAACCGGCTTGACGAGGAAATCGAAGGCGCCGGCCCGCATGGCGGTGATGACGACATCGATGCCGCCCTGCGCGGTCAGCACGATGACCGGCGTCTCGACGTCGCGTTCACGCATGGCGCGCATCACCGTCAGGCCGTCGATGTCCGGCATGACGAGGTCGAGCAGGACCGCGCCGAAGGGATTGGCATCCGAGCCGCCGATCAAATCCAGCGCGGCGGCGCCGCCGTTGCAGACACGGGGCGTATGGCCAAGCTTTTGAACCGCCGCCTCGAGCAGACGGCGCTGGACCGGATCGTCATCGACAATTAGGATTTGCGCACTCATCGCTTGAACAGCTTCGAACCTTTTGTATGTTTCATGCGACGGGAGAAATCCCCGGCATCTCTGTGCGCCAAGTTGGCACATATTCATGAAATGCGGGCTAAAGCGGCTCGTACAAATTTAACGATTGCAGGGTCTTAGGGCCGGCGACCGCAACGAGGCATATGAAAATGGCACATGTTCCGCTTCCCAATCCGGCCGGTGTCCCGATGCGCTCCGCGGGCCAGGCCGGCGCCGTTGTCGAGGATTCGCCCTTCGGCGAGCTTCCGGAATGGAATCTTTCCGACCTCTATCCGGGGCTGGATGCGCCGGAACTGAAAAGCGACCTGGAAAAGGCCGAACGCGGAGCCGAAGCCTTCGCGGAGGAGTGGAAGGGCAAGCTCTCGGTCGCCGCCGCCAATGGCAGCCTCGGCAAGGCGGTCGCGCAGTATGAATGTTTCGAGGAACTTCTCGGCCGCATCATGGCCTATGCCAGCCTTGTCTACGCGGGCGAGACGGCGGATCCGGTCAAGGCGAAGTTCTACGGCGACATGCAGCAGCGGCTGACCGACATCAGTTCCGACCTTTTGTTCTTCGCGCTCGAACTGAACCGGCTCGAGGACGAGGAACTGGAGCGCGCGCTCGCCGCCGATGCGGAACTGGCGCATTACCGGCCGTGGGTCGCGGATCTGCGGATGGAAAAGCCGTACCAGCTCGAGGATCGCGTCGAACAGTTGTTTCACGAAAAGTCGCTGACCGGGCGCGGCGCGTTCAACCGTCTCTTCGACGAAACGATGACGGCGCTGCGATTCGAGGTCGACGGCAAGGACCTGCCGATCGAGCCGACGCTGAACCTTCTGCAGGACCATGTGCGGGCGAACCGCGAAAAGGGTTTCCGCGCGCTCGCGAAGACTTTCTCGACGCATCTGCCGACCTTCACGCTGATCACCAACACGCTGGCGAAAGACAAGGAAATCTCCGACCGCTGGCGCGGTTTCGAGGATATCGCCGACAGCCGGCATCTCGCCAACCGCGTCGAGCGGCCCGTCGTGGACGCGCTGACGGAGGCCGTGCGCGAGGCCTATCCGCGCATCTCGCATCGCTATTACGCGATGAAGGCGCGCTGGCTTGGCCTTGACGCGCTGGAGCCCTGGGACCGCAACGCGCCGCTGCCGGAAACGCCGCAGGCGACAATCGGCTGGGCGGAGGCGCAGGAAACCGTGCTGTCGGCCTATGGCGAATTTTCGCCGGAGATGGCCGACATCGCGCGGCAGTTCTTCGAGAAGTCATGGATCGACGCGCCCGCCCGGCCCGGCAAGGCGCCGGGCGCCTTCGCGCATCCGACCGTGCCGTCGGCGCATCCCTATGTGCTGCTCAACTACATGGGCAAGCCGCGCGACGTGATGACGCTGGCGCATGAGCTCGGCCATGGCGTGCACCAGGTACTGGCCGGCGAGCAGGGCGCCCTGATGGCGCAGACGCCGCTGACGCTGGCCGAAACGGCCTCGGTCTTCGGCGAGATGCTGACCTTCCGCTCGATGCTGGAACGCACGCATGAGCGCCGCGAACGCAAGGCGATGCTGGCGCAGAAGGCGGAGGACATGATCAATACCGTGATCCGCCAGATCGCCTTCTACACGTTCGAGCGCAAGGTTCACACCGAACGCAGGAACGGCGAGCTGACATCCGGGCAGATCGGCGAATTGTGGATGAGCGTCCAGGGCGAAAGCCTCGGGCCGGCGGTGCGGCTGGAAAAGGGGTACGAGACCTTCTGGGCCTATATCCCGCATTTCATCCATTCGCCGTTCTACGTCTATGCCTATGCCTTCGGCGATTGCCTGGTGAATTCGCTCTACGCCGTCTACCAGGACGCCGAATCCGGCTTCCAGGCGAAATATTTCGACATGCTCAGGGCCGGCGGCTCCAAACATCATTCCGAACTGCTGGCGCCGTTCGGCCTCGACGCCTCCGATCCCGCCTTCTGGAGCAAGGGTCTCAGCGTGATCGAGGGGATCATCGACGAACTGGAATCAATGGACGCGTGAGACGCATGCGATGAGCGGACTTCCGCGCGCCCTCTCCATCGGCCTTTCGCCGCTCGCCGATCCCGCCCGCTGGCTGGAACCGGACGACCGGCTTGCCTTCCAGCTCGGCGAAAAAGAACGGTTGATCGCCGCGTATCCGCAACAGGTCTTCATGGCCGAACCGGACACGCTCGATGCCCAGCGCGAAGTCGACGCGCTGTTGCGGACGCATCTCGTCGCGGCCTTTCCGGAAACCTACCGGGCCGAGGGCGATGCCATAATCGTCGCCGGACGGCGGGTGGAACGGACCTCGGGCGAAGACAGGATCCTGCAGGATACGGCGCGCCTCGTCGCCGACGATCTCGTGATCATGCGCAAGCGCGCCGGCGGCTGGACACTCGCCGCCGCGTCGCTGTGTTTTCCGACCTTCTGGAATCTGGCCGAGAAATTCGCCCGGCCGATCACGGCGATCCATGCTCCCGTGCCGGGCTTTTCGGCGGGAACGCGCAACGCCGTGCTGATCGAGCGCATCTTCGACAAGCTGCAGGTCGGGAGGCAGGTGCAGCGGTCGAACTGGTCGGTGCACAATGACGGCGAGCTGCATCACATCGAACCGCACGGCATTCCGATCAACTGCTCGGACGCGGATACGATGGCGAAACTGTTCCTGCGGCGCGAATACCAGACGCTGACCAAGCTCCCCGCCAGTGACGACATCCTGTTCACGATCCGGGTGCATGCGGATCCGCTGGAGGGCATCGAGAGCGTACCCGGCCAGTGCGCGGCGCTGGCCGACCGGCTGATGGATCTCGATGCCGAGGGGCTCGCCTACAAAGGGCTGACCGCGGGACGCGACCGGCTGGTCGACTATCTCCGGCACACCGCCGCGGCGGCCTGAACCGGAGGCCGGACCAAAAAGCGCCAGGCTGGCGCTTGACGGATCGCACGCGCCGCCGTTCTAACGGGCAATGCGGGCGAAGAGCGCCCGTTTACTTCCCTCTGGCCGGATTACGTGTACCCGATGGGCAGCCGCCTCGCTCCCTATGTCCTCTTCCGCAACGATTTCGACTCCAGCACGGTGCTGTTCGACGCGCCGCGCGACATCGTGACGGCGCGCAACGGGACGGAACTGACAGACGCGTTCGCGATCCTCGAACGCGCACGCCGGGACGGCTACTGGTCCGCGGGCTTCGTCGCCTACGAGGCGGGGTTCCATTTCGACGAGGCGCTCGCGCCGCGCGCGAACGGCAGGGCGATGCGGACGCCGCTTCTGTGCTTCGGCCTCTTCGACGGTCCCAAGACCGATCCCGTCGGCGCGCGGGAGTCGGGCGACGAAGGCGCGTTCCTTTCGGGGCTGCGCTCCGACTGGGATATCGGAACTTATGCCGAGAAATTCGCGGTGTTGCACAACCATCTTCGGGCGGGCAATTGCTACCAGGCGAACCTGACATTTCCGATCCGCGGCGAATGGCGGGGCGGCGCGCTCGACGCCTTTGACGGGCTGGCGGCTCGCCAACCCGCGCGGTATGGCGCCTGCGTCAATCTCTGCGATCCCTGTCTGGTCTCACGGTCGCCGGAACTGTTCTTCAAGGTCGATCGCGACGGCTGGATCGAGACCCATCCGATGAAAGGCACGGCGCCGCGGCGGGCCGATCCCGCCGCCGATGCGGAGGAAATCCGCAAGCTTAGGGAAGACATCAAGACGCAGGCCGAGAACCGGATGATCGTCGACCTGCTGCGCAACGACATCTCGCGCGTCACGCAATTGGGGACGCTCAGCGTTCCGTCGCTGTTCGAGGTCGAGACCTATCCGACCCTGCACCAGATGATCAGCCGGGTGCGGGCGAGGCTCCTTCCGGAGACCTCGATCCACGACATTTTCGCGGCGCTGTTTCCCTGCGGATCGATCACCGGCGCGCCGAAGATCGCCGCGATGGAGATCCTCGACGATCTGGAAACCGCGCCGCGCGAAGCCTATTGCGGGGCCATCGGCTATATCGCGCCGGGCGGCGAGATGCGGTTCAATGTCGCCATCCGCACCATCTCGCTTTTCGCGGACGGCGAGGCGGTCTTCAATGTCGGCGGCGGGATCGTCTTCGATTCGGTCGCGGAGGCGGAATACGAGGAAGCTTTGCTGAAGGCGCGTTTCGCTGCGGGGGACAGATGGATTTCGCGCTGATCGAGACATTGCGCTGGGAGCCGGCCGAAGGGTTCGTCCGGGGAGACCTGCATCTCGACCGGATGGCAGCGTCGGCGGCAGCTCTCGGCTTTGCTTTCGACAGGGCTGGCGCGCTTTCGGAAATGGAAAAGGTCGCGGCCAGCGAGACGCCGCTTCGCGTGCGCCTGGAACTGGCGCGCAACGGCGACGTGACGGTTGCCGTTGCGCCGTTTGGTCCGCTGTCTCCCGGCACGACGTGGCGGGTCGCCATCGCGTCGGCGCGGCTGGATTCGCGGGACGCGCTGCTGCGCCACAAGACGACGCGGCGCGCCATCTACACCGCCGCGCGGGCGGAATTTTCCGGCGCCGAAGCCGACGAGGTCATTCTGCTCAACGAGGACGGCGCGGCGTGCGAAGGCACGATCACGAACATCTTTGCGCGGTTCGAACCGAACGGCCCGCTCCGGACGCCGCCGATTTCCTGCGGGTTGCTGCCGGGCGTGCTCAGGAGGACGCTGCTGGAGAGCGGAACGGCAATGGAAACGACGTTGACGCCCGGCGATCTCGCCGGGGCGTCGGAGCTCTTCTGCGGCAATTCGCTGCGGGGACTGATCCCCGCAGCGCTGATCTGAGCCTTATTCCGGCAGGATACGCACCGCGCCCTTGTCGGCGGAGGCGGCGAAGGCCGCATAGGCCTTCAGCGCCGTCGAGACGTTGCGCTTGCGCGGGCCGGAAGGTTTCCAGCCGGCGGCATCCTGTTCGGCGCGACGCTTCGCCATTTCGGCGTCGTCCACCGCCAGATTGATCGTGCGGTTCGGGATGTCGATCTCGATCCTGTCGCCGTCCCTGACAAGGCCGATGGCGCCGCCATTGGCGGCTTCCGGCGAGGCGTGGCCGATGGAGAGACCCGAGGTCCCGCCGGAGAAACGGCCGTCGGTGATCAGCGCGCAGTCCTTTCCGAGGCCCTTCGATTTCAGGTAGCTGGTCGGATAGAGCATTTCCTGCATGCCCGGACCGCCCTTGGGGCCCTCGTAGCGGATGACGACGACGTCGCCGGCCTTGACCTCGTTGCCGAGGATGCCCTTGACCGCCGCGTCCTGGCTTTCGAAAACGACGGCCGGGCCGGAGAATTTCAGGATCGACTCGTCGACGCCGGCGGTCTTCACGATGCAGCCGTCGAGCGCGATGTTGCCATAGAGCACGGCCAGGCCGCCATCCTTCGAGAACGGCTTCTCGACAGAACGGATGACGCCCTTTTCCGAGTCGGTGTCGAGTTCGTCCCAGCGTGACGACTGGCTGAAGGCGACCTGGGTCGGCACGCCGCCGGGCGCGGCCTTGAAGAATTCGCGCACCGATTCCGAGTTGGTGCGGGTGATGTCCCAGCGGTCGATGGCATCGCCGAGGGTGGCTGCGTGCACGGTCGGGCAATCGCGGTTGATCAGCCCGCCGCGCTCGAGCTCGCCGAGAATGCGCATGATGCCGCCAGCGCGGTGGACGTCCTCCATGTGCACGTCGCTCTTGGCGGGCGCCACCTTCGAGAGGCACGGCACCCGGCGCGACAGCCGGTCGATGTCGTCCAGGGTGAAATCGATTTCGCCCTCGTGGGCGGCCGCGAGGATATGCAGCACCGTGTTGGTGGACCCGCCCATGGCGATGTCGAGCGACATGGCGTTCTCAAACGCCTGCTTCGAGGCGACATTGCGCGGCAGGACGCTTTCATCTTCCTGCTCGTAGTAGCGCCGCGCCAGATCGACGATCTGGTGGCCGGCCTCGACGAAGAGGCGCTTGCGGTCGGAATGGGTGGCCAGCGTCGAGCCGTTGCCGGGCAGGGACAGGCCGAGCGCCTCGGTCAGGCAGTTCATCGAGTTGGCGGTGAACATGCCGGAGCAGGAACCGCAGGTCGGGCAGGCGGAGCGTTCGATCGCCTGCACTTCCGCATCCGTGACCTTGTCGTCGGCGGCGGCGACCATGGCGTCGATCAGGTCGAGCGCCTGGGTCTTGCCGTTCAGAACGACCTTGCCGGCCTCCATCGGCCCGCCGGACACGAAGATCGCCGGGATGTTGAGGCGAAGCGCCGCGTTCAGCATCCCGGGCGTGATCTTGTCGCAGTTGGAGATGCAGACCATGGCGTCGGCGCAGTGCGCGTTGACCATGTATTCGACCGAGTCGGCGATGATCTCGCGCGACGGCAGCGAATAGAGCATGCCGTCATGACCCATGGCGATGCCGTCATCGACCGCGATCGTGTTGAATTCCTTGGCGACGCCGCCGGCGGCCTCGATCTCGCGAGCGACCAGCTGGCCCATGTCCTTGAGATGGACATGGCCCGGCACGAACTGGGTGAAGGAATTGACCACCGCGATGATCGGCTTGCCGAAATCGCCGTCCTTCATGCCGGTGGCGCGCCAGAGGCCACGGGCGCCGGCCATGTTGCGGCCATGGGTGGTGGTGCGGGAACGATAGGCGGGCATGTCGAAATCCTGTTCTTGCAATTCCTCGTGCGGGGCAAATAGCGCGGATTTGCGGCGACAGAAAGGGATTCATTGCGCGATCTGCGGCGCAACGACACGCCGCCGGGTGCATTTCTCCTTTATTGTGACAGTCGCGTGTGATTTAGCGGCACTCATCGACAGGGTCCGAGTACGGGGAGTGTATCCGAAATGGCGAAAGAGAAATGGCCGGTATACGGCGAAATCACCGGTCCGATCGTGATGATCGGCTTCGGCTCGATCGGCCGTGGCACGCTGCCGTTGATCGAACGGCATTTCTCCTATGACAAGGACCGGTTCATCGTGATCGAACCGCGCGGCGACGAAGCGCTGAACGGGCTGATGGAAGAGCACGGGCTCCGGCATGTCCAGGCGGCGCTGACCGAGGAAAACTACAAGGACATCCTGAAGCCGCTTCTGACCGAAGGCGGCGGGCAAGGGTTCTGCGTCAATCTTTCCGTCGACACGTCCTCGCTCGACATCATGAAATACTGCCGCGAACTCGGCGCGCTCTATATCGACACCGTCGTCGAGCCGTGGCTCGGCTTCTATTTCGACGAGAAGGCCGACAATTCGACGCGCACCAACTATGCGCTGCGCGAAACCGTGCGCAAGGAGAAGCGCAAGCATCCGGGCGGCACGACCGCGGTTTCGTGCTGCGGCGCCAATCCGGGCATGGTCTCCTGGTTCGTCAAGCAGGCGCTGGTCAATCTGGCGCGCGATGTCGGCCTCGATTTCACCGAACCGAAACCGGATGACCGCGAGGGCTGGGCGAAGCTGATGAAGAAGGCCGGCGTCAAGGGCATCCACATCGCCGAGCGAGACACGCAGCGTTCCAAGACGCCGAAGGAGCCGGACGAGTTTTCCAACACCTGGTCGGTGGAGGGTTTCATCGCCGAGGGGCTGCAGCCGGCCGAACTCGGCTGGGGCACGCATGAGGATTGGAAACCGAAGAACGCGCACAAGTACAAGAAGGGCTGCAAGGCCGCGATCTGGCTCGATCAGCCGGGGGCCGCGACCCGCGTGCGCACCTGGTGCCCGACGCCCGGCGCCCAGTACGGCTTCCTCGTCACCCACAACGAGGCGATCTCGATCGCGGATTTCTTCACGGCGCACAACCGGAAGGGCGAGGTGACCTTCCGGCCGACCTGCCACTATGCCTATCACCCATGCAACAACGCGGTATTGTCGCTGCACGAGATGTTCGGCCAGGCCGGCAAGCCGCAATCGCAGTTCAACGTCATGGACGAGAACGAACTCTATGACGGCATCGACGAACTGGGCGTGCTGCTCTATGGCCACAAGAAGAACGCCTACTGGTACGGATCGCAGCTCTCGGTGGAGGAAACCCGCAAGCTCGCGCCGTATCAGAACGCGACCGGCCTGCAGGTGACGTCGGCCGTGCTCGCCGGGATGGTGTGGGCGCTCGAAAATCCGGAGGCGGGCATCGTCGAAACCGACGAGATGGACTACCGGCGCTGCCTGGAAGTGCAGACGCCCTATCTCGGGCCGGTCAAGGGTTACTACACGGACTGGACGCCGCTTTCGGACCGTCCGGGGCTGTTTCCCGAAGATATCGACAAAAGCGATCCGTGGCGGTTTCGCAACGTACTTGTGCATTGACGCAACAAACGCGGAAATGGCGCGTTGAAAGGCAATATGACTTCAACCTATTCAGAAAGTGTCGTAAATTGGCACAGCTCATATTCGCTCAAACTCATTCTTGCCCAGGGGTAACCGCATGACTTTCCGCTCAAACGCCAAAATCGCCGCGCTCGGCGCCAGCTTCGTCGCGCTCGCAGCGCTCGGCGGATGCGTCATGGATGCGCCCGGGCCGGGATACAACTATTCCGCGCGTTCGGGCGCGGTCGAAGGCAACTGGAGCGATACCGGCGGCGTCGCCACGTCGAGTTTCACGAACGGCGTCTTCACCACATTCGCCAATGACACGGGCAACCGGCTCGCCGAGGGCAGCTATCGCTATGTCGACGCGCGCTCGATCGAGATCAATTTCACCTCGCTGGTGCGCCAGCAGCAGGTGCGGGCGAACTGCATCGTCGTCAATCCGAGCCAGATGAACTGCACCAACGACGCCGGTTCGCAGTTCACGCTGGTGCGCCGCGGCGCCATCGGCTGACGCGCCCTTCCGGGCAACATCCTGCCGTTTCTCCGGGGCTTTCGCGTTTCGTCGTGAAAGCGCCTTGCCAAGCGCCGCGCACAATGGAAACATCGTCGCGACGGCCGCTTTCGCATGTCCGTTACACGACAATGCGATGAGCCGGCCATGCGACGCTCCGCGACTGCGGCGCGCCGGTCAATGAGGGAGAACACAATGAAACGATTGCTGAAACTTGCCGCGTTGAGCGTGTCGGTTCTTGCGGTCGGCACGGCAACCGCCAGCGCCGACTACACGCTGAACATCCTGCACATGAACGATTTTCATTCGCGCATCGAGTCGATCAACAAATACAATTCGACCTGCGGCGCGGAGGACGAAACCGAAGGCAAGTGCTTCGGCGGCGTCGCCCGGATGGTCACCGCCGTGGCGGATGCCCGCAAGCGGCTCGACGGCCAGAACGTGCTGTTCCTGAACGCCGGCGACAACTTCCAGGGATCGCTCTTCTACACGACCTACAAGGGCGCGGCCGAAGCCGAATTCCTCAACAAGATGGCCGTCGACGTGATGACCGTGGGCAACCACGAGTTCGACGACGGCGAGCCGGGCCTCGCCACGTTCCTCGACAAGGTCGAATTCCCGGTCGTCTCGGCCAATATTCTCGCCAGCTACAAGTCGGCGCTCGGCGACCGCATCAAGCCCTATGTGATCCTGGAGCGCGGCGGCGAGAAGATCGGCATCGTCGGCGCGGTGGCCAATGACACCGACGAATTGTCGTCGCCGGGCGAGAATGTGGTGATCGCCGAAGACGTCGCCTCGATCACCGCCGCGGTCAAGGATCTCGCCGGCCAGGGCATCAACAAGATCATCGCGCTGACCCATGTCGGCTATCCGCGCGACCTCGAGGCCATCGCCAGGATCCCGGGCGTCGACGTGGTCGTCGGCGGTCACAGCCACACGCTGCTGTCGAACACCGACGAAAAGGCCCTTGGGCCCTACCCGACCTGGGTCGACAATCCGGTCGGTTACAAGGTGCCGGTCGTCCAGGCCTACGCCTATTCGAAATATCTCGGCGATGTCGTGGTCACCTTCTCCGATATCGGCATCGTCAAGGAAGCCTCGGGCGATCCGATCCTGCTCGACGCATCGGTGACGCCCGACGAGGCGACGCTGGCGCGCGTCAAGGAACTGGGCGCGCCGATCGAGGAACTGAAGAACAAGGTGATCGGCGAGACCGCCGACGCGATCGAGGGCAGCCGCGAAGTCTGCCGCGCGATGGAATGCTCGATGGGCAATCTCGTCGCCGACGCGATGCTCGACCGGACGAAGGACCAGGGCATCCAGATCGCTATCCAGAACGGCGGCGGACTGCGCGCTTCCATCGACGCCGGCGAGGTGACGATGGGCGAAGTGCTGACGGTGCTGCCGTTCCAGAACACGGTCGCGACCTTCCAGCTGAAGGGGTCCGACGTCGTCGCGGCGCTCGAAAACGGCGTCAGCCAGATCGCCGACGGGGCCGGCCGCTTCCCGCAGGTCGCCGGCCTGAAATTCACTTTCGACGAGAAGGCCGAACCCGGTTCGCGGGTTTCCAACGTCATGGTCGCGGACGGCAACGGCGGCTTCGCGCCGATCGATCCGGAGGCCACCTACGGCGTCGTTTCCAACAACTTCATGCGCGCGGGCGGCGACGGCTATTCCGTCTTCAAGACCGACGGCATGAACGCCTATGACTACGGTCCGGGGCTCGAAGAGGTGGTGGCGACCTATATCGCCGACCACAGCCCGTACAAGCCCTATACCGACGGCCGCATCCAGTCCGCCGCCATGGAGGAAAAGCCCGCCATGGAAGAAAAACCGGCGATGGAAGAAAAGCCGGCCATGGAGCCCGAGGTGAAGATCGAGGTGCCGCAGACCGGGCTTTCTGCCGGTTCGCTTTCCACGGAGGGGCCGATGGTGCCCGCCCCCGAAGGCATGGAAATGAAAAAGACCGAAGGCGAGATGATGGAAGCCAAGAAGCACGTCATCGTTTCCGGCGACAACTTCTGGAACCTCGCCAAGAAATATTACGGCGATGCGACGATGTGGAAGAAGATCGACGAAGCCAATCCGGGCATGCGCAAGCGCGGCCTGAAAATCGGAACGGAACTGACCATTCCGAACTGAGGACAGGCATTTTCGAAACCACGAGGGCGCGGGCAACAACCCGCGCCCTTTTTCGTTCCGGCGGAGGGCAATGCGACGCCATCCGGCATTGAATTTGCGGCGTTTGCGGCTAGGTTCCACCGCCAAAGGAACGAGACGATGAACATCACGACCAAGATCGACCGCGACGAGGCGAGGGCGGTGGGACCGCTGCCGCCGGACCACCCGCCGGTGAAGATCCAGAAGATCGGCGTCCTGCTGGTCAATCTCGGCACGCCGGACGCGACCGACACCAGGTCGATGCGGCGCTACCTGAAGGAGTTCCTGACCGACAAGCGGGTGATCGAGTGGCCGAAGCCGGTCTGGTATCCGATCCTGTTCGGCATCGTGCTCAGAACCCGGCCGGGCAAGGTCGGCAAGGCCTATGAGACGATCTGGAACAAGGAGCTCGACGAGAGCTATCTGCGCACCTACACGCGCTCGCAGGCCGAAAAGCTTGGCGAGGCGCTCAAGGGGCATCCCGAGGTGATCACCGACTGGGGGATGCGCTACGGCAATCCGTCGATCGATTCCCGCATCACGGCGCTGCGCGAGCAGGGCTGCGACCGCATTCTCGTCTTCCCGCTCTATCCGCAATATTCGGCGGCGACGACGGCGACCGTGAACGACAAGGCGTTCGAATCGCTGATGGCGACGCGGTTCATGCCGGCGGTGCGCACGGTTCCGGCCTATCACGACGAGCCGGTCTATATCGAGGCGCTGGCGCGCTCCATCGAGCAGCATCTGGCGACGCTCGATTTCGAGCCGGAGAAGGTCATCGCGTCCTATCACGGCATTCCGCAGAGCTATTTCAAGCGCGGCGACCCGTATCACTGCCATTGCCAGAAGACGTCGCGCCTGCTCGAGCAGCGGCTCGGCTGGGAAAAGGGGCGGCTCCTGACCTGCTTCCAGTCGCGCTTCGGGCCGGAGGAATGGCTGCAGCCCTATACCGACAAGACGATCGAGCAACTGGCGAAGGACGGCGTGAAATCGCTTGCCGTGTTCAATCCCGGTTTCGTGTCGGATTGCCTGGAGACGCTGGAGGAGATCGCCGGCGAAGGCGGCGAGATCTTCCACGAACATGGCGGCAAGAACTTCACCCACATCCCGTGCCTGAACGATTCCGACGAGGGCATGGCGGTGATCGAGGCGATGGTGCGGCGGGAACTGCAGGGCTGGATCTAGGCGTCTGCGTTCGAGCCGATATCGTAATCACCGGTTCATATCCCCATATTACAAGGCATGGGATGACGTAATGCCGCTTGCGGCGTCTGGAGGGCTTGATGTTCGGTGGTCTCGATATTGCCATTGCGGTATTTGCCGCGCTTGTTGTCATCCTGCTGTTTGCGGCGATCAAGACCGTGCCGCAGGGATTTGCCTACACGGTCGAGCGGTTCGGGAAATATACCCGTACGCTGGATCCCGGTCTCAACATCATCGTTCCGTTCTTCGACCGCATCGGTTCGAAGATGAACATGATGGAACAGGTGCTCGACGTCCCGACACAGGTCGTCATCACGCGCGACAACGCGTCCGTCGAGGCGGACGGCGTCTGCTTCTACCAGGTGATGAACGCGCCGAAGGCGGCCTATCAGGTCTCCGGGCTCGAAAACGCCATCCTCAACCTGACGATGACCAATATCCGCTCCGTGATGGGCTCGATGGATCTCGACGAATTGCTGTCGAACCGCGACGCGATCAACACGCGGCTGTTGCGCGTCGTCGACGAGGCCGGCAGTCCGTGGGGCATCAAGATCACCCGTATCGAGATCAAGGACATCAATCCGCCGTCCGACCTGATCGAATCAATGGGCCGGCAGATGAAGGCCGAACGCGACAAGCGGGCCGAGATTCTCGAGGCCGAAGGCGCGCGACAGGCGCAGATCCTGCGCGCCGAAGGCATGAAGCAGGCGGCGATCCTGCAGGCGGAAGGCGAGCGCGAAGCCGCCTATCGCGAGGCCGAGGCGCGCGAGCGCCTCGCCGAAGCCGAAGCGAACGCGACACGCTCGGTCTCCGAGGCGATCGCCGACGGCTCGACCCAGGCGATCAACTACTTCGTGGCGCAGAAATACACCGAGGCGTTGCAGGCGATCGGCTCCGCGCCGAACCAGAAGATCGTGCTGATGCCGATGGAAGCCGCGTCGCTGATCGGATCGCTCGGCGGGATCGGCGCGATCGCCAGGGAAGTGTTCGGCGACAATGCGGAGCCTGCCAGCCAGAGCCGCGGCCGCACGGTTCCCGCCACCCGCCAGCCGCCGCCCGTGGGCGACCGGTCGTAAGGCGCGGAGAGCGGACATGATCCTCGATCTTTTGCAAGAATTCGGCGGCTGGAGCTGGATCATTCTCGGCCTGATCCTGCTCGGGCTGGAAATCCTCGCGCCCGGCATCTTCTTCCTGTGGCTCGGCGCCGCCGCCCTCGTCGTCGGCGCGATCTCGCTCGTCGTCTGGGGACTGGGCGCCGAACTCTGGATCTGGCAGGTGCAGGTGCTGACCTTCCTGATCCTGTCCGTCGTTCTTGCCTATTCCGGCCGCTCGTGGCTTTCGCGCAACGAGGGACCGAGCGACGAGCCGCTGCTCAACAACCGCGTCGGGCAGCTCGTCGGCCAGACGGCGACGCTGGAGCAGCCGATCGTCAACGGCGTCGGCCATGTGCGGCTCGGCGATACGCTGTGGCGCGTGAAGGGGCCGGACATGCCGGCGGGCACGAAAGTCCGGATTTCGGGCGGCAATTCGGACCGGCTCGACGTCGAGGGCGTCTGAACGCCGTCAGGCGACGCCGACCTGCAGCAGGTCATGGAAGTGCACGATGCCGACGCGGCTTGCGCCCTTCGACGACCATCAGCGCGGTGATGATGTTGCGATTGAGCATGGTCCATGCGCGGCCGCCGCCAGATGTCTTTTCCGTCATCGTCTTCGGCGTTTTGGTCATGACGTCGTCGACCGACTGATCGGAGGAGATCGTACTCGATGTTCCGGCCAGATCGCCGTCGGTGAAGATGCCGACCAGCATGCCCTCGACCGTCGATGACACCGACGCAGCCGAACCCGCTTTTCCGCCAGCACCTGAACGGCGTGCGCGCATGCGGCGTGCCGACCGGCACGAGCGGGACGGCGGTCGCCGACATGCATGATCTCGCCGACATGCGTGAGGCTTGCCCCGAGCTTGCCGCCCGGATGGAAGGTGCGGAAATCGGAAGCGCTGAAGCCGCGGCTTTCCAGAAGCGCGACGGAAAGCGCGTCGCCAAGCGCAAGCTGCATCAGCGTCGAAGTCGTCGGCGCCAGACCGTGCGGGCAGGCCTCCTCGGCCTTCGGCAGGGTCAACACGATGTCGGCCTCGCGCGCCAGCGTCGACGCGGCGCCGGCGGTGATCGCGATCAGCGGGATTTCGAAGCGGCGCGAATAACGCAGGATGCCGCTCAGTTCCTGGGTTTCGCCCGACCAGGACATGGCGATGATCGCGTCGTCGCGGGCGATCATGCCGAGATCGCCGTGATTGGCTTCGGCGGGATGGACGAAGAAGGCCGGCGTTCCGGTGGAGGCCAGCGTCGCGGCCATTTTCGATCCGATGTGACCGCTCTTGCCGACGCCGGTGACGATCACCCTGCCGGTGATCTTCCGGATGACGCCGATCGCCTGCATGAACGGTTCGCCGAGGCCGTTGCCGATCGCCGCGGCAAGCGCTTCCAGCCCCTTCTGTTCGAAGGAGAGCGTCTTCAGGGCGGACACGACCGGCTCGGCCAAAGGCTGCATTTTATGCGCTTTGCTGTTCATTGCCGACCGCTACTCCACCGCCGCGGTTTTGTCCATGAACTATACCGCCGCAGGCCGGCGCGGCAGTTTGAATACGCACAGTTTTCCCTCCTTTCCTAAGCATTCGTTAACCGTGGTTGTTTAGGTTTCGGTAAGGAAAAACGAGGTGACAGGCCGTGCCAACGGTCCCTATCAGGACGCATCCGATCCGGCGATTGCGCCGGGCGCGCGCCGCGCTGTTCTGCGGCGTGGCGATGGCTGCCGCGCAGGCCCTGCCGGCGGACGCGCAGACGCTTGGTGCGCTGCGCGGCGATGTCGGCGACCCGGTCTTGCCGGCGACAACCGCGCAGGGCATTCCGTCGCCGGCCTACCAGACACTCGACACGGGCGCAGCCGCCGACGGAACAACCGGGGCATCCGCTGACGGGGCCGACGGCCTCGATTTCGGCACGACGGCTTCGACAATCGCCGTTCCGGCAGCAAAACCGGTCCCGCAAAGCGAAATTCCGAATCCGGTGACGCGTGTGCTTCCGGCGCAGCGCATCGGCCCGATCCAGGGCCAGGGCATGGCGCCGGAGGACGATCCGTTCGCCGCGACCGGCATCCGGCTCGGCAGCTTCATCCTGCGTCCGACGGTGGAACTGGGACTGACGGGCAAGCGCGAAACCACGACGTCCGAAAGCGGCGCGCCGCCCGTCGTCAGCGAAAGCACTTCGAACTCGGTGCTTGCCGATTCCTCGCTGCGGTTGCAGCTCGATTCCGACTGGGCGCGGCATGCGCTGAACGTGACCGCCTATGGCCGGCTGCAACGCACCGTCCAGAACGGCAACGACCTGACGCCCGAACTGGCGATCGACGGCACGGGCCGGTTCGATATCGGCCGCGACACGACGCTGACGGGTTCGCTCGGCTACAATTACGATCTCGACGACGCGCAATCGGCCGCCTATCTCGCGGCAACGGATCCGGCGCTGGTTCCCGCCGTGACCGGCACCAACGATCCGGTGACGCAGACTTTCGACGGGTCGCTGGCGCTGCGGCACGATTTTGGCAAGCTCTACGGGCAGACGGAGATCGCGGCGACCCGCGAACTCTACGGCGCGGCCGACCTGAGCGACGGCACCAGCGTCTCGCAGAGCGATCTCGACAACACGGTCTATGACGGAAAGCTGCGCGCCGGTTTCGAGCTGTCGCCGGCATTGGCGCCGTTTGTCGAGGCCTCCTACGGCATTCGCCGCATGGACAGCACGCCCGACAGCGGCGGCCTCGACCGCAACGCGACGCGCTACGGTCTGAAGGTCGGAACCGCGATCGATCTGGGCGAGAAACTGAACGGCGAAATCGCCGCCGGCTATATCCGCGAAGACATCGCCGACCCGGCGCTGGAAGATCTCGCCGGCCTTGCGGTCGACGCGTCGCTGAACTGGTCGCCGCGCCGCGAGACCGATGTCAGCCTCGGCCTGTCGACCTCGACGGAAACGAGCGGCACGGCCGGCGCAAGCGGGGCGCTGCTTTACGCGGCGGATCTCGGCGTGACGCACCGGATACGCGCCAATCTGACGGCGGAGGCCGGACTTGGCGCCGACTATCGCGACTCGCATGGCGAGGCGGACGAGTTCACGCTGTCGGCCAGCGCAGCGCTTACCTACTGGTTCAACCGGTTCGCCGGTTTGACGACGCGGATCGGCCACGAACAGACGATGAGTACGGAGCCGACGAACCGCTCGAAAAAGACAACCGCATTCATCGGCCTGCGGTTGCAACGCTGACCGGCGAATGCCGAAATTATGCCACCTAGTCGGGCAATCCTGATCGCAGAGATCAGAACCCGGCCGGCCGAAAGCGCATCCGATTTCGTGCAACGCCTGAGAAAGGAAGTCTCATCCATGGATCACAAACCCTGTCACCGGTTCGCAGGGCTGATCATATCCGCAGCGGTCCTGCTCAGCCCGCTCATGACCGCGTCCGCGCAGGCGGATGCCGCGTTCCAGCGCTGGATCGGCGATTTTCGCGGCACGGCGGTCGCCAACGGGGTCCAGGCTTCGGTCTATGACCGGGCCTTCGCCGGCATCACGGCGCCCGATCCCGAAGTTCTGGAAAAGGCGCGTTTCCAGCCGGAATTCCAGGACGAGGCGTGGCAATATATCGACGGGCGGGTGCATGAGCGCTCGGTCGCGACCGGGCGCGAGATGGGGCGCAAGTACAGGCGCCTGCTCGACGCCATCGAAAGCAAGACCGGGGTGGACCGCAACATCATCCTGGCGATCTGGTCGATGGAATCCGACTATGGCGAGTTCCTGAAACGCGAGGACCGGCTGCACTACGTGCCGCAGGCGCTGGCGACGCTCGCCTATGCCGACCGCAAGCGGGCGAAATACGCGCGCAGCCAGCTGATCGCCGCGCTCAAGATCCTGCAGCGCGGCGAGGTCTCGCGCAACGGGCTCGTCGGTTCCTGGGCCGGCGCGATGGGGCACACCCAGTTCATCCCGACGAGCTATCTCGCCTTTGCCGTCGACGGCGACGGCGACGGCCGCCGCGACATCTGGAACTCGGTTCCCGATGCGTTGTGGACCGCCGCCAATCTGCTGAAGCGAAACGGCTGGCAGGCCGGCGAGACCTGGGGCTACGAGGTCACGCTTCCGCCGGGGCGGAAATTCCCGGGCGGCTCGATGTCGCTGGCGAAATGGCAGGGCATCGGCGTGACGCGCGCCAACGGCAAGCCGTTCCCGCGCCCGGGCCAGTCCGCCGTGCTCAAGGTGCTGCAGGGGCGCGACGGGCCGGCGTTCCTGATGGTGAAGAACTTCTTCGTCATCAAGCGTTACAACAATGCCGACAAATACGCGCTGGCGGTCGGGCTTCTCGCCGACCAGATCGCCGGATTTCCGCCGCCGCAAAAGGACTGGTCGCGGCCGTTCACGAAGCTCAGCATTTCCGAAAGCGAGGAATTGCAGCAGCGCCTGAAGGCGGCGGGTTTCTATGACGGCGAGGTCGACGGCAAGATCGGCCCGGCATCGCGCACGGCGATCCTCTCGTTCCAGGCCCGCTACGGCCTGCAACAGGATGGTTATGCGTCGATGGAACTGTTAAAGGTGCTGCGGCGCAACTGACGAGGCGCGCGACAGCCGGAAGGCGAGCTGCGGCGCCGGGGATTACGGGTTTTGGCGTATCTGTTTCGCATGTTCCGATTGTTCGTGACGCTGGCGCTGGCCACCGTCCTGGTGCAGGGCGCCGCCGATATCGCGCGGCTGCCCGGCATTGCGATGACGGCGGCGCATGCGCAGGAACAGCAGCGCCCGCGCAGCCTGCTCGATCTCCTGTTCCGGGGCGGCGGTTCGCAGCCGCAGATCCAGGAAGTGCCCCAGAGCCGGGCAAAACGGCCGCGGGTCTCCGCTCCGCGCAGGAGCAGCCCCAGCAGTTCCAGCGAACCGGCGAGCGCGCCGCAGGAACAAACCGTCGAGAAACTCGAAACCGCACGCGTCATCCTCGTGGTGGGCGATTTCATCGCCGGCGGCCTCGCGCAGGGGCTGGAAGAGGCCTTCGCCGAGGTGCCGACGATCAAGGTCGTATCGCGCGCGAACGGTTCATCCGGTTTCGTCCGCGATGATTTCTACGACTGGCCGGCGTCCATCGGGCCGATCCTCGAGGAGGAGAAGCCGGCGCTGGTCATCATGATGATCGGTTCGAACGACCGCCAGGCGATGCGCGTCGACGGGCACTCGGAAAAGGTGCGCACGGAAGCGTGGGACAAGGAATATGTCGCCCGCGTCAACCGTTTCGCCGAGGCGGTCAAGGCAAGCGGCGTCCCGTTCATCTGGGTCGGCGGACCGCCGTTCCGCTTCAAGTCGATGTCGGCCGACATCCTCGCCTTCAACGAATTCTACCGCACGGCGGTCGAGGCGGTGGGCGGTTCCTTCGTCGATATCTGGGACGGATTCGTCGACCAGGACGGCGCATTCGTGCTGACCGGCTCGGACATCAACGGGCAGACCGTCCGGCTGCGCAATTCCGACGGGATCAATTTCACCAATCAGGGCAAGCGCAAGCTCGCCTTCTATGTCGAGCGGCAAATCCGGCAGATGTTCGGGGATGCGACCGCTCCGCTGCTCAGTGTGCTGGCGCCGGAGAGCTATTCGACGATGCGGCTGCCGCCGCTGCAGGGCGAGAGCGAATTCGTGCGTTTCGATCCGATACCGCTGTCCGATCCGGACCTGGACGGCGGGACGGCGCTGCTTGGCGATATCAACGCGCCGGTGGCGAGGCCGCGCAACAATCCGCTGCAGGCGAAGACCCTGCGCCAGCAGCTTGTCCAGGACGGCGTGCCGCCACCGCCGAAACCGGGCCGGGCCAACGATTTCGACTGGCCGGGTTGAGCGGCGCGGCGCTCAGCCGTGTTTCGGCGCAACCTCGGCGAAGCGCGCCTTCTTTTCCTCGCTGGCCTCGGTCTGGTATTTCGCGCGCCATTCCTCGTAGGGCATGCCGTAGATGATTTCGCGCGATTCCTCCTTGCTGATCGCAAGGCCGTCGGCTTCCGCGGCCTCGCGGTACCAGTTCGACAGGCAGTTGCGGCAAAAGCCGGCGAGGTTCATCAGGTCGATGTTCTGGACATCGGTGCGTTCGCGCAGATGCGAAACGAGGCGACGGAAAGCCGCCGCCTCCAGCTCGGTCTGCTTGTCCGGCGAAATATCGGTCATCGGGAAATCTCCATGTCTCGGCGGTCCTTTCCATATCGGCGCCGCCGCCGGGCGTTCAAGCCCTGGCACGCCAAGGCACGCAAAACGGTGGTGTGTTGCACCTTTGCATTGACATAAAGTGTTGCCATGCGACAAACGTCCAAGGGAATAGCGATTTGTTCTGCGTCACATCAATGTCATCCGGAATGCCGATAAACCGCCTAGATAAATCGATTTGCATGCGGTTATTCGCGATGCTTTTCATCCTGGCCGGTTCGGCGCTCGTCGCCGTGCCGCGGGCGCATGCCGATTTTCGCGTGTGCAACGCAACACAGGATCTCGTCGGCGTCGCCATCGGCTACCGGGCGCGTGCCGGCTGGATCACGGAAGGGTGGTGGGCGATCGAAGGCTCGACCTGCAAGACCCTGATCGAAGGGCCGCTGGAATCGCGCTATTATTATCTTTACGCCGAGGACGGCGTACGCGGGGGGCGCTGGGACGGGCCGATCAGCATGTGCATCGCAGAACTTCAGTTCAAGATCACCGGCGTGAACGACTGTTACGCGCGCGGCTTCCAGAAAGCCGGCTTTCGCGAATACGACACGGGAAACCAGACGAACTGGATGGTCCAGCTGGTCGATGAACCGGATCCGGCGGCGGGGACCATTCCCCAGACTCCGCTGATCACGCAGCAAGGAGATGGTCAGTGAAGCGCGGCCGAAAAGTCAAGATCCTGGCCACGCTCGGCCCCTCCTCGTCGACCGAGGAGATGATCGCCAAGCTGCACAACGCAGGCGCCGACGTCTTCCGCATCAATATGAGCCATGCCAGCCACGAGCTGATGCGCGATCTGGTCAAGCGGATCCGCACCGTGGAAAAGCAGATCGGCCGACCGATCGGCATTCTCGCCGACCTGCAGGGGCCGAAACTGCGCGTGGGCACCTTCGCGGACGGAACGGTCGAACTCCAGCCGGGGCAGACCTTCACGCTCGACAACCGCGACGAACCGGGCGACAAGACGCGTGTCTATCTGCCGCATCCGGAAATCCTGGAAGCGGTGCAGCCGGGCCACCGCCTGCTCATCGACGACGGCAGGCTGCAGCTCGTCGCCGAAAAGTGCGACGGCATCTCGATCGTCTGCAAGGTCGTCTCGGGCACGAAGATCTCCACCAAGAAGGGCGTCAGCCTGCCGGACACCACGCTCGGCGTCGGCGCGTTGACCGAGAAGGACCGGTCCGACCTGATGCCGAAGTCCTGAAAGAGGAAATCGACTGGGTGGCGCTGTCCTTCATCCAGCGGCCGGATGACCTCGCCGAAGTGCGCAAGATCGCGCGCGGGCGTGTCGGGCTGCTGTCGAAGATCGAGAAGCCGCAGGCCGTCGAGCGTCTCGACGAGATCATCGAACTGTCGGACGCGATCATGGTGGCGCGCGGCGATCTCGGCGTCGAAATGCCGCTGGAAGCGGTGCCGGGCATCCAGAAACAGATCACGCGCGCGGCGCGCAAGGCCGGCAAGCCGGTGGTCGTCGCGACGCAGATGCTGGAATCGATGATCACCGCGCCGGTGCCGACCCGCGCGGAGGTTTCCGATGTCGCGACCGCCGTCTTCGAAGGCGCCGACGCCGTCATGCTGTCGGCGGAATCGGCTGCCGGCGACTATCCCGTCGAGGCGGTCGAGACGATGTCGCGGATCGCGGAGAAGGTCGAGAAGGACCCGCTCTTCCCGGGAATCCTGAACGCGCAGCGCCCGGATGCGGAGGCGACCGGATCGGACGCGATCTCGGCGGCGGCGCGGCAGATCGCGCACACGCTGAAACTGTCGGCGGTCGTCTGCTACACGGCCTCGGGCACGACGGGGCTGCGCGCCTCGCGCGAACGCCCGGATACCCCTGTCATCGCGCTGTCGCCGGTGATCGAGACGGCGCGCCGGCTGGCGCTTGTGTGGGGGCTGCATTGCGTGGTGACGGAAGACGCCGTCGATCTCGACGACATGGTCGACCGCGCCTGCCGGATCGCGTTTCGCGAGGATTTCGCCAAGCCGGGCGACCGGATCATCATCACCGCCGGCGTCCCGCTGCGCACGCCGGGCGCGACCAACATGCTGCGTATCGCCTATATCGGTTCGGACGGCCTGTCGGGTATCTGACCGGGCGGAGAGATGTCTCCGAGCGACCGTTCGACCGGACCGTAATGGTCGGAGGCGATCTTCGCCTCGAGCGCCCGCGCCTCGGCCTGGAGATCGCGCGGCTTGCCGGCGAGTTTCTCGATCGCCGCGACCGCGAGGCCGGTTGCGACATAATCCGGCTTGTGGCCGAGATTGCGGACCCAGACCAGTTCGGCGTTTTCGAGATCGCGCTTCAGCCCGAGCGAGTGAACGCGCGGCAGCACGATCGTGTCCTTGTCGCCGGTGATGATCACGGCGGGCGACTTGATCTGCGGATAGAGCGGCGCCGTGCGGGTCACGTAGTCGAACAGGCGGGTGACATCGACGGCGTTGGCGCGGAAGTGAAACGGCCGCAGGACCAGCGCCACGGCGGTTCGCTCGATGTAATTGTCGACGGGCCTGTTCGGCGCGAAGACGCCGGCGGTTCCCTGCTCGATCTGGGTCAAGCCGAAGGGCAGCACGAAGGTCTCGGTGAACAGCCGCCCGATCACCGGCAGCACCGTCAGGTTGTAGTACCAGCTGATGCCGCCCGGCCAGGGATGGCTGACGGCGGAGAGGAACACGGATCCGGCGGTCTTTTCGGGATGGTTGAGCGCGAAGGAGACAGCGATCGCGCCGCCGAAGGAATGACCGACGATAACCGCCTTCTCGATGCCGAGTTCGTCCATCAGCGCCGCGATCGTCGCTGCCTGGCCGTCGGGCAGGTCGTTCGTCTTCGGGCCGCGCCTCGACCAGCCGTGTCCGGGACGGTCGACGAAAAGCAGGTCGGCACGCCCGGCGAGAGAATCGCGGAAGGCGACGATCTGGTCGGCGAGATTGCCGCTTGCGCCGTGCAGGAAGACGACCGGCGGCAGATCGGCTCCGTCTTCGGCCTTTTCCAGGACGTAATGCATCCGCGTGCCGTTCACGGTCGCGAATTTACCGGTTGGCGGATGGTTGCGCTCGATGTTGCGGACGCCGATGCGGGTGGCCGCTGCCAGCACGAGGGCGATCGCGGCAATGGACAGCAGCGTCACAGAGACGATATTCATGTGCAGGCGGCTTTCGTATCGGGCGACTGGATCAGACGGGATCGGCGGCGAGTTCGTCAGACAGGCGGATAACCGCCTGTTGTGCCGATTCCATGGCAGGGTAGACGTCGAGCGCGCGCTCCCAGGCCTTGAGCGCGGCTTCCGTCTTGCCGGTTCGCTCCAGGATCGTCGCCATGCCGGCAAGCGCGCCGAAATGGCGCGGCTCCAGTTCCAGCGTCTTCTCGATATCGGTCATCGCCTTGGCGAAATTGTCCATCGCGTAGTGGACGGTGGCGCGGCGGTTCCAGCCCTCGGCGAAATCCGGGGCGCGGGTGACGACCTGATCGAGGAAGTCGAGCGCGACGTTGTATTTCTTTTCCTCGAAGGCGGTGTTGGCCCAGCCCAGCATCAGATCGACCGTGGCGCTGCCGGAGCGGAACCACTCCGACCAGATGCTGTCGGCCAATGTCCGGGCGTAGCGCGGATCGCGCGCCTTCTTCAGTTTATCGAAGAGGTCGTCGAGCCGGGTCTTTTCCGGCGCGGCCGCCAGCGGCACGTCATCATAGACGGGCGGCGGCGCGACGAGATTTTCCTCGGGGACGGGGAGCGGTTCCCCGGTGCCGGGCTCGTCGAATTCCTGCGCATGGCCGGCAGGCGCGCCAAGGGAGAGAATCGCGGAGAGGGTTACAAAGCGCAAAAACGTTCGCATGCGGATAAGGTATTGACCGCAACGCAAACGTCAAATGCAAAATCGCGTGATGCGCGCGCGGCGCGTGCGCCGCGACAACAGGTCAGCCCTGACGCGCCTTGTAGCGGGGGTTCTGCTTGTTGATGATGTAAACGCGACCCTTGCGGCGAACGAGCCGGTTGTTGCGGTCACGGGTCTTCAGCGCCTTGAGCGAGTTCTTGATCTTCATTTTGTCGCCTATGGTGGCCCGTCCGGGCTCAAACAAAAACGCGCCTGAAGGCGCGCAAATCCAGTGGGGCGGTGGATAACCGTAAAATCGCCCCGATGTCAACCGATCCGGGGGAGAATGCGCGTGAAATGGCCCATTTTGCGGCCCGGGCGGCTTTCGGTCTTACCGTAGTCGTGGACGCGAACGCTCGCCTCGCCGGCCAATGCGGGAATGCGGCCGATGTCGTCGCCGATCAGGTTTTCCATGACGCAATCGCTGTGGCGGGCACCGTCGCCGAGCGACCAGCCGGCAATCGCGCGGATATGCTGCTCGAACTGGGAAACCGTGCAGGCTGCTTCCGTCCAGTGACCGGAATTATGAACGCGGGGGGCGAATTCGTTGGCGCGCAGGCTGCCGTCGTCCATGACGAAGAACTCCAGGCCGAGCGTCCCGACATAGGAAAGCGCGCCGGCGAGCTTCGCCGCCGCCTCTTTCGCCGCGGTCTCGACGGATGCGGTCATTCCGCACGGAACGGTCGATGTGGCGAGGATGCCGTTCTCGTGCACGTTGCGGGGCGGGTCGAAGCAGACGACGGTTCCATCCACGGCGCGGGTGGCGATCACCGAGATCTCGGCCGCGAAGGGAGCGAATTCCTCCAGAATGGCGGGTACGTTGCCGAGGTCTTTCAGCGCCTCTTCGGGCGCGGGGTCGGCGGCGTCGCCGCGAAAGCGGACCTGGCCCTTGCCGTCATAGCCGAAGCGCCTCGTCTTCAGGATGCCGCGTCCGCCGAACCCGGCGAGCGCCTCGGCAAGGCTCGCGGCGTCCGCGACATCGCGAAACGCCACGGTGCGGATGCCGTTGTCGTTGAGGAAACGCTTTTCGACGAGCCGGTCCTGGGCGATTTCAAGCGCCAGCGCGCCGGGGCGGAGCAGGCCGGCCTCCTGCAACGCGCGCACCGCATCTGACGCGATGTTTTCGAATTCGTAGGTGACGACATCGCAGCGTTCGGCGAGATCGGCGAGCGCGGCGGCATCGTCATAGGCGGCAACGATCTGTTCGTTGCAGAGCTGGGCCGCCGGGCAGTCCGGCTGCGGTTCGAGGACGCAGGTGCGGAACCCGAGGCGAGCAGCGGCCATGGCGAGCATGCGGCCGAGCTGGCCGCCGCCGATGATGCCGATCGTCGCGCCGCGGCGAAGCGTCATCGGGCGTCGTCCGACGGCCGGTCGGCGACCGCCGCCGTGCGCGCCGCGCGCCATTCGTCCAGGCGTTTCGCGAGCGCCTCGTCGCCAAGCGCGAGAATGGCGGCCGCCATCAGCCCGGCATTGGTCGCGCCGGCATTGCCGATGGCAAGCGTGCCGACCGGGATGCCGGCCGGCATCTGGACGATGGAGAGAAGCGAATCCTCGCCGGACAGCGCCTTCGACTGGACCGGGACGCCGAGGACGGGCAGCGGGGTCAGAGCGGCGGTCATGCCCGGCAGATGCGCCGCGCCGCCGGCGCCGGCGATGATGACCTGGAAGCCCTCTGCCCTGGCCGATTTCGCGAAGTCATACATGCGGTCGGGGGTGCGGTGCGCGGAAACGATCCGCGCCTCGTGCGAAACGCCGAGCTCGTCGAGGATATCGGCGGCGTGGCGCATGGTCGGCCAATCGGACTGGCTGCCCATGATGATGGCGACTTTTGCAGGCATGTTCTCGTTCCGGGGTCGGTGTCTCGGGTCGGGGCGCGTTCAGGCGATGATGTCGGGGATGATCTGGTCTTCCAGCTTCTGCAGCGTGTCCTTGATCGCCAGTTTCTTTTTCTTCATGCGCTGGATCTGCATCAGGTTGCAACCGACGGTGATCATGGCGTCGATGGCCGCATCATAGTCGGCGTGCTCCTGCTTGAGCCGCGCATAGGCAAGCCGCAAATCGGCCTGGTCCTGGTCAGACATGCCCTGTCCTTTTTGTTTTCGTTCCGCCTTTTCAAGGGGCGGTTCCCGAGGGTCGCAATTGCTATCCTCTTTGCAACAATTCTCTACCTATTTCCACAGCCGCGTATTCGACAGAAGGCGCATTTCATGCGACCATATCAAGTCCGGCCGCAATTGGTCGAACAAACTGGAAGGAGGCATGCTCATGTCGGTGGAAGCTCACCTTGAATCCCTTTTGCGCAAACACGGTAACCTCGAGACCGAGATATCCCAGGTTTCGTCGCGACCCGCGCCCGATCAAGCCGAGCTGACGCAGTTGAAGCGTGAGAAGTTACGCCTGAAAGAGGAAATCGAACGCCTTCGCTCCGAAACGCGACACTAGGGCTTCGGACAGGACCGGCGCGTCAGTCGCCGGTCCAGAACTGATCCAGCCAGATGGTAATCGGCATGAATGCCGCGTCGTTGAGCGCATATATGCGACGCGTCCCTTCGGCTTGAACCGAAACGAGGCCGGCGTCCAAAAGTATTTTCATGTGCTGGGAAACGGCGGGTCTGGAAACCGGGAGATTCTCGGCAAGGTCGCCGACCGTACGGGGGCTCCGGCGCAATTCCTCGAGAATGAAGCGTCGGTGCGGATCCGCGATTGCAAAAAATGAGTCTCCAATACTCATTTAGTATGCGTAAAATCGCTCTTACGCGCCGTCAAGCGGTAAAACTCATTATTCCATCGTATACGAGCTTCAATCCGACCAGAAATACCATCGTATACATGAACGGATAAAATATCGTTTTGTTCATGTGCTTGACCACCCATGCGCCGGCAATCGTGGCGATCGGCGCGATCGGCATGAGCACCAATGACGTCGACAGGTTGGCGGCGTCGAACTGGCCGAGCGCGAAATACGGCACCAGCTTGACGGCATTGACGACCGCAAAGAAGATCACCGACGTGCCGACATAGAGTTTCGGGTCCTGGCCGAGCGGCAGGGTGTAAACCTGATAGGGCGGGCCGCCGGCATGGGAAACGAAGCTGGTGAAGCCGGCGAGCGTGCCCCAGAAACGGCCCTTCAGCGACATTGTGCGGTTTCGGTTCGTCCGGCGTGGTGCGCAGACGCAGCCGGACATAGTCGGCGGCAAACAGCAGCGCGATGACGCCGACGAGCAGACGGACCTGCGGCACGGTCACCCAGGCGGCGGTGAACCAGCCGATCCCGATTCCCAGAAGGCCGGCGGGCAGCATGATCTTCAGCGTGCGCAGGTCGTAATTGCCGCGCCATGTCCAGAGACTGACCATGTCCATGACGATCAGGATCGGCAGCATGATCGCGGCCGCTTTGACGGGCGAGGTGACAAGGGCCATCATCGGCACGCCGATCAAGGCCATGGCGCCGCCAAGCCCGCCCTTCGACAGGCCGACAAAAATGACCGCGGGAATGGCGGCCAGATAAAACAGGGGATCGGAAATGAAAGTCATGCGGGATCCGGGTTTCGCGAAAGCGTTCTCGCTCATGTACAGCGAATGTCAATGAAGGTATGCAGTCGTCGGGCAGGCAGGGTTGTCGCAAAACCGTCTTTTTTACAGTTGAAGCCCGGACGCCGTAACCATAGTAAGCCGGTCATGACACATTCCGTAACAGATCGTTGCAGGCTCGTCCTGATTGCCCCGGAGGGATCTTCCGGGCCCGAATTCGCCGTCCGGCTGGAGGCGGCGCTGACCGGCGGCGATGTCGCGTCGGTGATCCTTCCCGCCTATGGAATGGACGAGGTGTCCTACCAGCGGCATCTGGAGGCCTGCATTCCGGTCGTCCATGCCCATGATGCCGCGGTGATCGCGGTCAACGACACCCAGGCGTTCGGCCGGTCCGGAGCCGACGGACTGCATGTCGATACGGGCGTCGAGGATCTCGCCGAGGCAGTGGAGAAATCGCGCGGCCAGCAAATCGTGGGAACCGGCGGGGCCGAGACGCGCCATCGGGCGCTGGACCTCGGCGAATTGCGGCCGGATTACATGTTCTTCGGCCGGTTCGGCCAGGACACGCATCCGGGGCCGCATCGCAAGAACCTGGCACTGGCCGAATGGTGGGCCAGCATGATCGAGATTCCCTGCATCGTGATGGGCGGCGCGTCACTCGACACGCTCGGCGATGCCGCCGCGACCGGCGCGGAATTCGTCGCGCTTTCGCGTGCGGTCTTCGGTGAAGGCGTCGACCCCGCCGCCGCGGTCACGCAAGCAAACGAAATCCTCGAAGATTACGCGTTCGCGGGAAGAGAATGACGACCGGCCGGAGAACTCGCGCGGGGACGGTCTTGCCGGTGGCGCTCGCGGCGATGCTGTCATGCGCTTCCGGGACGGGCATTGCCGCGCAGATGCCGGCGGATACGGGTAACGTTGCCGGCGGAGCGCCGGAGACGACCGACGCGCCGCCGGCCAAGGAAAACGGGCCCGTTCCGGACGAAACCAGCGTCGCGCCGGCGCGGTTCGGGGAACGGCCGCCGGACGAGGCCTTCGGCGCCTATCAGCGCGGGCTCTACCTGACAGCCCGCAATCTCGCGCTGCCGCGGGCCGAAAAGGGCGATGCGGCGGCGCAGACGCTTCTCGCCGAGATCTATGCCCGCGGCCTTGGCGTGCCGCGCGACCGGAACAAGGCCGCGGACTGGTACATGAAGGCGGCGAAGCAGGGCGTGCCGGAAGCACAGCTGCAATATGCGCTGATCCTTCTGCAGGGAAAGCCGGACGAGGCAGCAGAAGGAACACGCGCGCAGCCTGATGAAGGCGGCCGCCGATGCCGGCAACGGCAAAGCCGAATTCAACTACGCGCAACTGCTGATCGACGAGCGGCCGGGCAGCCAGAACATCAAGGAAGCCTATCCCTATTTCCTGAGCGCGGCGCAAAAGGGCATCGCCGACGCGCAATATGCCGTCAGCCAGTATCTCGCCAACGGAACCGGCGGCATCACCCAGGACTATGCCGAAGCGCGCAAGTGGCTGATAAAGGCGGCGCGCCAGAACTACGACACGGCGCAGTTCGAACTCGGCAACTGGTACCTGCATGGTGTCGGCGGAAAACGCGACCTCGAAAAGGCGTTCGCCTGGACGTTGCGCGCCGCCAGGGCGGGCAATGTCGCGGCACAGGCGGGTGTCGCAAAGCTCTACTGGGGCGCGCTCGGGACGGACCCGAACGAGGCGGAAGCCGCCGCCTGGTATATCGTCGCGCGTCGCGCGGGCCTGCGCGACCGGGCGCTGGACGATTTCTGGGAAGGGCTGACCCAGGAGGAACAGCGCGCGGCCCTCGACCGGGCCAATCAGTTGCGCTGAAACGGCCGGGATCGCGCGTGGCACGCGCGTGCCGCTTGAAAGATCGACGCAATTGTGGTCTTGAACCGCCCAATCTCAGGCCCGTCTGGTTTCGGGCCCAAAATCGGTGAACTCAGATGAAAATCAATGGTAACGAAATCAGACCGGGCAACGTGGTCGAGCACAATGGCGGTCTTTGGGTCGCGGTGAAGTGCAACGCGGTGAAGCCGGGCAAGGGCGGCGCCTTCAACCAGGTGGAACTGAAGAACCTGATCGACGGCACGAAGCTGAACGAACGCTTCCGCGCCAGTGAAACGGTCGAGCGCGTCCGCCTCGAACAGAAGGACTTCCAGTTCCTCTACGAGCAGGACGATGCTCTGGTGTTCATGGATACGGAAACCTACGAGCAGCTGGAACTGCAAAAGGAATTCGTCGGCGACCGCGCCGCGTTCCTGCAGGACGGCATGATGGTGACGGTCGAAATGCACGAGGAACGGCCGATCGGCATCAAGCTGCCCGACCAGGTCGTTCTCGAAATCGCGGAAGCCGATCCGGTGGTCAAGGGCCAGACGGCGGCGTCGTCCTACAAGCCCGCCGTGCTCGAAAACGGCGTGCGCATCCTGGTGCCGCCCTTCATTGCGTCCGGCGAAAAGATCCTCGTCGACACGAACGAAATCGCTTATCTGCGCCGCGCCGACTGAACGGCCGCGTAACCCGGAAAAGCAGAGGAAATACAGTCAATGGCGCGCTCCGCACTCATGAACGTGATGGTCCAGGCCGTAATGAAGGCCGGCCGGGGCCTGTCGCGCGATTTCGGCGAAGTGCAGAACCTGCAGGTCTCGGTCAAGGGTCCGGGCGACTTCGTCAGCCAGGCGGACATGCGCGCCGAGCAGACGCTGCGGGCGGAGCTGGAACGCGCCCGGCCGGATTACGGCTTCCTGATGGAGGAAAGCGGCGAGGTGGCCGGCAAGGACGCCCAGCACCGCTGGATCATCGATCCGCTCGACGGAACGACGAACTTCCTGCACGGCTTTCCGCATTTCGCCGTTTCGCTGGCGCTGGAACGGCAGGGCCAGCTCGTCGCCGGCGTCATCTTCAATCCGGCGACGGACGAACTCTACACCGCCGAAAAGGGCGGCGGCGCGTATCTCAATGACCGCCGCCTGCGCGTGGCGGCGCGCAAGAGCCTGTCGGACAGCATCATCGGTTGCGGCATCCCGCATCTCGGCCGCGGCGATCATGGCCGGTTTCTCGTTCAGTTGCGCAACGTGATGTCCGATTCCGTCGGCATCAGGCGCACCGGCGCGGCGGCGCTCGATCTCGCCTATGTCGCCGCCGGGCGCCTCGACGGTTTCTGGGAGGAAGCGCTCTCGCCCTGGGACATGGCGGCCGGGATCGTGCTGATCCGCGAGGCGGGCGGCTTTGTCACGGATCTGGCCGGCGGCGCCGACATGTTCGGGCGCGGCGATATCGTGGCCGGCAACGAGGCGATCCAGAAGGCGCTGATTTCGACGATCAGCAAGCCGCTGGCAAAAAGCTGAGCACGCGGCACCGAACCGTCGATCGGTTCTTTTATTTCTGCCATGTTTTTCGCTAAGGTCGCGGCATCCGAAAGGACAATCGCGGGCAAAGGAAATACGGAATGACGATAGGCGAAACCGAACAGACGAGCGCGGCGCGACGCATGGCCGGTTCGATCCCTACCGCCTTTCCAATCCGCAGGTCTTTCTCCTTTCGATGATCATCTTCCTGGTCATCGTCGGCTTCGTCGCGGCGATCCTCTACCGCCAGGTCTCGACGGCCTTCGTGACCAATCCCGGCCTGAACGGGCTTATCCTCGGCGTTCTCGCCGTCGGGATCATCCTGGTGTTCCTGCAGGTGATCGGGCTTTTCCGCGAGGTGCGCTGGGTCAACACCTTCCGCTCCGGCGACACGCTGATGGCGGCGCGGCGCGAGCCGGTGCTGCTGGCGCCGATGCGCTCGCTTCTGTCGCGCCAGCAGGCGATGACGCTGTCGACGCTGTCGACGCGCTCGATCCTCGATTCGATCGCGACACGGCTCGACGAGTCACGCGATACCTCGCGCTACCTGATCGGCCTTCTCGTCTTCCTCGGCCTGCTCGGCACCTTCTGGGGCCTGTTGCAGACCATCGGCTCGATCGGCTCGACGATCCAGTCGCTGGAACCGGGATCCGGCGACGTCAACGACATCCTCGAGACGCTGAAAGCCGGGCTGAGTTCGCCGCTGGACGGCATGGGCACGGCGTTTTCGTCGTCGCTTTTCGGGCTTTCCGGATCGCTGGTTCTCGGGTTCCTCGACCTGCAGGCCGGGCGCGCGCAGAACCGGTTCTATACCGAACTGGAGAACTGGCTTGCCTCGGTGACCGATCCCAATTCCGGCCTGGCGCAAGTGGCGACGGGCGGTGACGGCCAGGACATGAAGACCGTCGCCGAGGCGCTGAAAACCATGCAGGGCGGCTCGGGCGGCAACCAGCGGGCGACCGCGGCGATGGCCAATCTCGCCGAGGGCATCCAGGGGCTGGTGCGCAATATGCGCTCGGAGCAGCAGATGATGCGCGACTGGGTCGAATCCCAGGCCGAAGAACAGAAAGCCATGCGCAAGACCCTCGACAAGCTCGCCGCTTCGATCGAGAAGAACGACAGGAGCAAATAGCGGTGGCGCTTGCCCGCAACCGCCGCCAGGACAGGCGTGTGGACTATTGGCCCGGTTTCGTCGACGCCCTGTCGACGCTGCTCCTGGCGATCATGTTCCTGCTGTCGGTCTTCGTCCTGGCGCAGTTCCTGCTCAGCCAGGAAATCTCCGGCAAGGACGCCGTTCTCAACCGCCTCAATTCGCAGATCAACGAGCTGACGCAACTGCTGTCGCTGGAAAAAAGCAACCGCCAGGACGCAGAGGACCAGCTTGTCGCGCTGCAGGCCTCGCTGTCGGAGGCCGAGAAGGAGCGCTCGCGGCTCGAAAGCATGCTGGCGGCCGGCAGCGGCGCCTCCGATGCCGCCGAGGCGCGGATCGGCGAATTGTCGCAGACGCTCGACAACGAACGCCAGATCAGCCAGCGCGCGCTCAGCCAGGTCGAATTGCTCAACCGGCAGATATCGGCATTGCGCAAGCAGATCGCGGTGCTCGAGGACGCGCTGGACGCGTCCGAAGCGCGCGACCGCGAATCGAACACCAAGATCGCCGATCTCGGGCGCCGCCTGAACATCGCGCTCGCCCAGCGGGTGCAGGAACTGAACCGCTACCGTTCGGACTTCTTCGGACGGCTGCGCGAGATCCTGTCGGACCGCGAAAACATCCGCATCGTCGGCGACCGTTTCGTGTTCCAGTCCGAGGTGCTGTTCGGCTCCGGCTCGGCGGACATCAATCCGGCGGGCGCGGAAGAAATGAAGAAGCTCGCCTCCGCGATCATCGACCTGCAGCGCGAGATCCCCGAGGAGATCAACTGGGTGCTGCGCGTCGACGGCCACACCGACAACGTGCCGATCTCCGGCGGGCGCTTCAAGGACAACTGGGACCTTTCGGCGGCGCGCGCCATCTCGGTGGTGAAATTCCTGATCGAGCAGGGCGTCTCGCCGCAACGGCTGGTGGCGGCCGGCTTCGGCGAATATCAGCCGCTCGATCCGGCCGATACCGACGAGGCGCGGGCGCGCAACCGCCGTATCGAGCTCAAGCTGACCGAGCGCTGATCGGTTCCATCTGGTCGTCGGGTTCCGGGATGGCGAAGCGGATTCGCTTCGCCGGAAAGGCTCTATTCGGCGGCACCGGCCACGGCGGAATCGTCGAACTGCAGCTTGGCAAGGCGCGAATAGATGCCGCCCTCGCGTTTGCGTCAGCGACTGGTGAGTGCCTTCCTCGACAATGTGGCCCTCCTGCATGACGAGGATGCGGTCGGCCTTCAAAATGGTCGCGAGGCGGTGCGCGATGACGATGGTCGTGCGGCCGCGCATCAGTTCCTCCAACGCCTTCTGCACCAGCTTTTCGCTTTCGGCGTCGAGTGCCGAGGTCGCTTCGTCGAGCAGCAGGATCGGCGCGTCGCGCAGGATCGCGCGGGCGATGGCGATGCGCTGGCGCTGGCCGCCCGACAGCGTCAATCCGCGCTCGCCGACCTCGGTGTCGTAGCCATCGGGCAGGGCCTCGATGAAGACATGCGCCTGGGCGGCTTTCGCGGCGTCGATCACCGCGTCGCGGGTCGCGCCGGGGCGGGCGAAGGCGATGTTGTCGGCGACGGTGCCGGAAAAGACCGTCACGTCCTGCGGCACGATGGCGAAACGCGACCGGGCCTCGGGAAGCGCTGCCTGGCGCAGATCGACGCCGTCGATCAGGATGCGGCCGTCGGTGGGATCGTACTGGCGCAGCAGCAGCGCGAAGAGGGTGCTCTTGCCGGCGCCGGACGGCCCGGCGACGGCGACGGTCTCGCCGGGCTCGATCGTAAAGTCGAGATCCTTGACGGCGCGGTCGTTCGGGCGGGTCGGATAGGCAAACGAGACCTTCTCGAAGGCGACCGCGCCTTTCGCCGGTGCGGGGAGGGGAACCGGATTTTCCGGCGACACGATCACCGGGGCTTCATCCAGGAGTTCGGTCAGGCGCTCGGCGGCGCCGGCGGCCAGCTGCAACTCGCCCCAGACCTCGGACAGGGCGGCAAGCGCGCCGGCGGCAAAGACGGCGTAAAGCAGGAACTGGCCGAGGGTGCCGGCCGACATGGCGCCGGTGAGCACGTTCTGGGCGCCGATCCACAGGACCGCGACGACGCTGGAAAACACCAGGAAGATCGCGAATGCCGTCAGGCCGGCGCGGGTGCGCGCCGATATGCGCGCGGCGTTGAAGGCCGCCTCGACCGCGCCGGCAAAACGCGTCGTTGCCATCGCCTCGTTGGTGAAGGCCTGGAAGCTGCGCACCGAGGAGATCGCCTCGCTGGCATAGGCGGTGGCGTCGGCAAGCGTGTCCTGCGCGACGCGGGAGCGGGCGCGCACGCGCCGGCCGAAGGCGACGAGCGGAAGAACGATGATCGGGATGGCGGCGATGACGATGCCCGAAAGCGCCGGACTGGTTATGACCATCATGCCCAGCGCGCCGATGCCGAGGATGGCGTTGCGCAGCGCGACGGATGCGGTTGCGCCGACAACGGACTTGATCTGGGTGGTGTCGGCGGTCAGGCGCGAGACGATCTCGCCGGACATGGCGCTGTCGAAGAAGGAGGAGGAAAGCGTCATGACATGCGCGAAGACGTCGCGGCGGATGTCGGAGACGACGCGCTCGCCGAGCGTGATGACGAAATAGTAGCGCGAGGCGCTGGCGCCGGCGAGCAGCGCCGCGATCAGCACGAGCATGGCAAAGTAGTTGTTGATCAGCTGGCCGTCGTTGTTGGAGAAACCGTGATCGATCATCCGCCGCACCGCCGTCGGAAGCGACAGCGTCGTTCCCGCAGCGACGACGAGCGAAATGCCGGCGCCGGTCACGAGGCCCTTGTAGTGTTTCAGATAGGGCCACATCCGCGCAAGCGGCCGCAGCGGCTGGCGTTTGCGTTCAGCCGAGGCATTTTGCGGCGTGTCAGTCATGTCTTTTCCATCCCGTCTTCTGTTCCGGTGCGAATCGGGCCGTTTTGTGTTTTGCACCGGCCTTGAGCTTCAGGCGAGGGTGATGTATAGGCTGCGCATCTTTTTGGGAAGCCGTGGCCAAATGGCGCACGGCTTTCGTGATTTCGGACACGCGGGACGAAGGCGGACATGCCGGCCTATCGCCCGCCCGCAAGGCAGGACAGAGAACATGAAGGCTGATATCCATCCCGAGTACCACATGATCAAGGTCGTAATGACCGACGGCACCGAATACATGACCCGGTCGACCTGGGGCGCCGAAGGCGAGACCATGAACCTCGACATCGACTCCAAGTCGCATCCGGCATGGACCGGCGGCCAGCAGAACCTGCTCGACCGCGGCGGCCGCGTTTCGAAGTTCAAGAAGCGTTACGAAGGCCTCGGCGTCTGATCGCGCGAAACTCTTCGCTGAATCAAAAAGCCCGGACGAAGCGTCCGGGCTTTTTTGTTGCGCATGCACGGGTCGATCAGCGTGCTGCGAATGCCGTGCGCAGAAGCTCGAGCTGCGAGCCGACCGGGTTGTCCTTGGAGGCCGGCATGGCGGGGGTCTCTTCGGGCTCGCCGAACAGATCCTGATCGAGCCGGTAGACATAGGACTGCAGCCGCAGCGAGCGGTTCACCAGAAGCTTGAAGGCATCGGGAAGCTCCTGCCAACCGGCGGCGGTCAGCTTGGCGGAGGTCGTGTCGAGGCGGATCTTCTTCTTTTCCGACATCATCTGCTCACGGCTCATCTCGCCGGAATTGAGCGCGCGCTGGAGCAGCAGCCAGGAGGCGATCTGCATCAGCCGCGTGGTCAGACGCATCGATTCCGCGGCATAGAGCGTGGCGGAGACGCGGCTGAGGCGCTTGGCCTCGGCGCGGCCTTCGCCGTCGAGATAGGCCGCCGTTTCCTCAACGAGGCCCATGCCGTCGGCATAGAGCTTCTTGAATGCGGTGGACGACGCTTTGCGCTCAACGAAACTGATGGTGTTTGATCGTTTGATCAACTCAGACATACCGGGGACCCTGCCTAAACGCTGCGCCGCTTGTTGTTGCTGGTGGTGTATGCGCTGAGGCGCTGCAGCACACGGGCATATTGTAGATGTTAACAGTTCAGCGCAAGAACATGCTTAATGCAAGGTTAACGACCGGGGCGGCCTGTGCCGGGATGGGGCAGCCGGAATGCGGACAAAAAAAAGAGCCGCAAAAGCAGCTCTCAGGAGTTAAACAGGGAGGCGTCAAACAAAGCAACGGTGTCACTTCGAATGAGTCCGGAAAATCCGAACAAACACAGTAAACACCTGTAAAGCTTAACGGAGGGTTAATGGAATTCCAAAATCATGCCGTTTTGACCGAAATCGGCACAATTCAGCGCTTGAAGAACGCTTCCGCGGCGTTGCGGCTGGCCGATTTCGACGTCATTTCCGCCTCGATGCGGGCGATTTCCTGCTTCAGGACGTTAACGGTTTCCTGCAGTTCGTCGGCCGACAGAAGCGACAGGTCCTGGCCGATCTCGAAGGCTTTTTTCCTTTTCGGCAGATCTTCGTCCATCGGTCTCCTCCTGCGCGGTTGCCGCCCCGGGATGGTGACCCTACAGTCCGCGCGAACGGAAGAAAAGACAGGCGACGGACCCAATCCATGAGCATGATGAAAGCGATCGAGATCAGCGAACCGGGCGGCCCGCGCGCCCTGCAGGCGACCGAACGGCCGGTGCCGCAGCCGGGCGAGGGCGAAATCCTGGTGCGGATCAAATGCGCCGGGGTGAACCGGCCGGACGTCCTGCAGCGCACCGGCGGCTATCCGCCGCCGCCCGGCGCATCCGACATTCCGGGGCTGGAAATCTCCGGCACGGTCGAGGCGCTCGGGCCGGGCGCGTCGAAATTCAGGCAGGGCGACGCGGTCTGCGCGCTGGTGGCGGGCGGCGGCTATGCCGAATTCGCGACCGTGCACGAGACGAATGCCCTGCCGGTGCCGTCGGGCTTCACCTTCGCCGAGGCCGCGGCCGTTCCGGAAACCTATTTCACCGTCTGGCACAACGTGTTCCAGCGCGGCGGGCTGAAGCCGGGCGAGACGCTTCTCGTGCATGGCGGCACCTCGGGCATCGGCACGACGGCGATCCAGCTTGCCAAGGCCTTCGGCGGAAACGTCATCACCACGGCGGGCAGCGCCGACAAATGCGCAGCCTGCACGAAACTCGGCGCCGACCGGGCGGTCAATTACCGCGAGGAGGATTTCGTCGAGGCGGTGAAGGAGATGACCGGCGGCAAGGGCGCCGACGTGATCCTCGACATGGTCGGCGGCGACTACATCACCCGCAACTACCAGGCGGCGGCGGTCGAGGGACGTATCGTCCAGATCGCGTTTCTCGGCGGGGCAAAGGCGGAGGCCAATTTCTCGCTCCTGATGGTCAAGCGGCTGGTGCATACCGGCTCGACGCTGCGCGCGCGTCCGGTGGAGTTCAAGGCGGGGCTGGCGCGCGAGCTGCATGAACAGGTCTGGCCGCTTTTCGCCGAGCGCACGGTGCAGCCGGTGATGGACATGATCTATCCGCTCACCGAAGCCTGGCGGGCGCATGAGCGCATGGAAGCGGGCAGCCATATCGGCAAGATCGTGCTGGATGTGGGGTGAGGCGCGGCGGGACCTCTCCCTCCCGCTAGCTGGGGAGATGCCCGAAGGGCGGAGGCGGGATTTGCGCTGAGGTAGAACAAAGTCGTCATCCGCGGTCCTCGGATTAATCCCGAGAATCCACGGCGGGGAGCTTCGGTGGCCTTGGCGGGCTGCCCTGCCTCCCCCTTGAGGGGAGGCCGGAGAAGCCAGGCGGCCGCGAAGCGGACGGCGCAGCTGATCCGAGTGGGGGTAACAAGTCTCCTCGATCGAGGTTCTTACCCCCACCCGGCTCTGTCTCGCTTCGCGAGCCACTCGCCGGCCTCCCCTCAAGGGGGAGGCAGGGCGTGCGTCATCATCTCCTCGCTTCCCTTGCGGGGTCGGGTTTACGGGCATGCGCTGTCTGCCGCGCCTCACGACGTGTCGCTCCGCTCGAGGATCAGCGCCAGCGCGTGGCACTCGCGCAGGATATCGTCGACTTCGTGAAACGCCCGCTTGCGGCGGCCGGGCGGCCAGCCGGGGCGCATCGGCGAGAAATATTTGCTGCGGTTGAGACCGAGATCGCGTTTGGCGCGCCAGCGGGCGAGGCGTTTGGCCTGTCCGTCGAGATCGTCCAGCGCGCGTTTCAGCCCGGCGAGCCGGCGGCGGAGGCGGGTGGCGTCGATCTCGTCGTCGGGCGTGGGGTTCCGGATTTCGGGGATCGGGCGCGGTTCCGAAACGCCGATGACGCAGATGCGCGGGAAGGATTTCGCGCGGCGGCGGCGCGGGCGGAAATCGAAGCGCTTGCGCGGAGAGCAGGGCAGGGCGGAAGTCGGGAAGCGTTTGCGGCGGGTCGAGCAGGCGGAGAGGGCCGCGACGGCGGGAGACGGATGTGGTTGTGGTTGTGGTTGTGGATGGTGTGGTGGCTTGTTTGCGGGGCGTGCCGGCACCACCACAACAACAACATCGCGCGCGGCGATGATCACAACCGCCGGACGGCGGATTCGGCCGCACGGAGGATGCGCAGGATGTGATTGTGGAGATGGCGCGGCAAGGTCGCGACGGGCATCGCCGTCACCGAGCCCGGCCATGGCGAACAGCACTGTCCACGATGCGCAGAAGCGCGTCGCGGTTGCGGGCAATCGCCAGAGGCCAGTTTACCATGTTCTTCCTCTGCACTTCCGTTGAACCGCGACAAAAGGGTAAGTCAGAAGCAAGGATGGTGGACAAGTTTGCCGCATTTTCGTCACGGGCGTTGTTATTGATCTGCCGCAATGCGGATGCAGGCAATCTTTGCTTTACTATCCGTTGATATTTTGAAGAACACGGGGACCGTGAGTCCCGACGAGAGCCGTATCCTGGATGGGGGTCAGGCTCTTGTACTTGAATCCGATTGGCGCGTGCCCTATTCGTCACGGGCACCATTTGGCCTTCGCCAAGCATTTGCCAATCGCCGCGCTGTAACGTCGAGGACGGCATCCGCATTTGGGGACGCGTATTGAGGGTTGAGACTTGTAAAACGGGGACGTCGCGCGCTCGCGGTATGTCGAGGCGTGTTTCCCTTCCGGTAAGTGCCTTGGCGATCGCCGGCCTTGCGGGCTCGCTGGCGGTGGTCGCCGCTTGTGGCCGGTGGCGTCGTGCAATTGTCCGCCGGGCTTGTTGCCATGCCGGCCTCCGTGCATGCGTCCGTGTCCGAAACCGAGGGCGCGCGCCGGTTCGAGCCGCGCGCCAACGGCAAGCGCCTGCGCAACTGGCGGAAGACAATCTCCGGGAGCGTCTCGATCTCGCTTTCCAGGCCTCCGCGCGTGAAGACCGGACCGGCGCGCACCCGTCGGCGCCGCATTTCGCCGATCTGGATCCGCGGCGTTTTTCGGCGCAGCCCGCGACCGAAGAACGGCCGCCCGCCGTCGAACATTATGCGTGGATTTCCGGGGACGCCGCTCCCGTTTTGCCGGACGGCCTCGACCGGAGGTTCGCGTCGGCGCCATCGCCCGCCGCCCTGGCCGCTGTCTCGACGACATTTGCGATTGCCGAGGCCCGCACGGACGACGCGATGAGCGTTCCCCTGCCGGAGCAGAAACCGCGGATCGCCACGGCATCCGGCGAAGCACAGGACGAACCGGCTTCCGCCGCCATCGCCATGGTCGCCCCCTTGCCGGAACGGCGCCCGGCGCATTCCGCCGGCGCGCGGAAAAGCCAGCCCAGCGCGGCGCTCGCCTATGCGAGCCCGGACGTGCAGACCGAGGAGGAGAAGCCGGATGGCTTGTTCGGCCGGCTGTTCGGCCAGCGCGGCAATGCGAATCTTCCCGGTCCCGGCAGCAAGGTGGCCGTCTACGACATCAGCGCGGCGACCGTCTACATGCCGAACGGCGACAAGCTCGAGGCGCATTCCGGCCTCGCGAAAATGAAGGACAATCCGCGCTACGTCGCCGAGAAGAACCGCGGCCCGACGCCGCCCAATCTCTACAATCTGAGGATGCGCGAAAGCCGCTTCCACGGCGTCGAGGCCATCCGCCTGCTGCCGGCCGACGGAAAGAAGAAATTCAACCGCGACGGGCTGCTCGCCCACACCTACATGTATGTGCGCAACGGCGGCAGGGACCGCTCCCAGTCCAATGGCTGCGTGGTCTTCAAGGATTACGACCGGTTTCTGAAAGCCTTCAAGCGCGGCGAGATCGAGCACCTGATCGTCGTGCCGCATCTGAAGGAAGTGCCGACCTACATGGCGGCGCTGTAGCCTGACACGATCAGGGATTTATCCCTCGGCTCCATGCCCGGCCATGACGATAAACGGCTTCGGGCGCCGCGCGGTTGCATGCCGCCACGTCTTAGGTTGATTGTCGGCGGGGTTTCCGCCAAAGGTGACTCCGTTGGGATTTTATCGGAGAAATTTGCAATGCACGGATCGCACTGGCTGAAACGAACAAGCGGAAAAGCCTTCATTCTCGCCGCCGCGGCAATGGTCGTCGCAATGCCCGCATTCGCCGCGGATCATGCGGTCACGATCAAGGGCTTCGCCTTTCAGCCGGCACAACTCAAAGTTGCGGTCGGCGACACGGTGACGTTCACCAATGGCGACGGCGCGCCACACACCGCGACCGCCGATGACGGAAGCTTCAATACGGGGACGATCAAGGGCGGCGGCAAGGCGACCGTGACAGTCAGCGCGGCCGGAGCCCATGCCTATCACTGCAAGTTTCACGGCAGCATGCACGGGACCGTTTCCGCGCAGTAACCGGCGCGAAAACGGCCGGAACGCCGCTCGAGACGAACAAAACCGGGGCGTCGCCGCCCCGGTTTTTGGTTATCCTGTATCGCGGCTGGCTCGCAGGGCCACTTGTTCCTATTGTTTCCCTAACGGAAGGAGGGAAACATGGAAGCCTATCACGGCACGGAACGGCAGATGGCGCTGCAGCGGAAAGTGGACAGGTTCGCGGAGTGGACGCGTGAAACGCCCGGCGCCTGCCTGATCGGGCGGATCATGGGATGCGACGATCCCGACCGCCTGGGCTGGGAAAGCGTGTTCGACCATTTTGGCGAGGACGGCGTGTTCGGCATGCGGCTGATCCCTGCCGAAAGGCTGGGGGCAATCCGGGCGCGCTTCGCGGAACGCGACGGCAAGGTCGATATCTGGGACGTGTTTCGCGCCGACGCGGAGACCATTCGCGCCGCGCTGGCGAATCTTCCGACCGACTTGCCGGACGGCTACCGGTTGACGGGGCCGGCCGAATGCGCCGGGGAAACCGCGATCCGGCAATTGCAGACGGTGATGAGCGCCAACAAGGTGGTGCCGTTTTCCGGAGCGGTTCTGACCGGAGTTCATGCCCCGGCGGCGCTTGTCGCCATTGCGGCGGCGGACGGAACAATCGCGGCGACCGCATTCGCCCATCTTCCGCACAACGATCACAGCCCGCACAAGGGGTCCGCCTGGGGCGGGCTCGTCGCAGTCGACCCGGCGCATCGGGGCAGGCGGCTCGGCGTTGCGGTCAATGCAGCGATGCTGCGGGCCGCGGTGGACGATCTCGGCGCGGCGGAGGTCTATGAGCTCGTCTCTGCCGCCAACGAACCGTCGCGGCGCATGGTGCAGCGTTGCGGGCTTTCGCTGGATCCCTCCGTCTTCTGCGGCATGGCCAACCGCGGCGAAGGCCGGTTCACGAGCTGAAGCGGCCGGTTCGCCATTCCCGGCATGCAGGGCACGAAAACAGGAAAAACCGGAGCGCGATGCGCGCCCCGGCTTCCGTTTTCCGTCCTGGGAGGCGGACATCACACCGTGACCATGGCGCCGGGGCGCGGGAGCAAGGTCTCGCCGGTGGTATCGTCGCCGCCGCGTTTGTCGAAGAGGGTCACCAACCCGGGTCGAACAGCCGCCCTCACATCCGGTTGCACGAGGCGGCCTGACGCGCTATAGAGCGCGCATTCTCCGGAAATGAGTGGTTCGATACCACGCCCGCGGTACCGGCCCGGGCGAACAGGAAAGGTTTTTCCAATGGCCAATACGCTTCTGATGCCCAAGGCGACCGCCGTCTGGCTGGTCGACAACACCGCGCTTGTCGTTCGAGCAGATCGCGCATTTCTGCAAGCTGCATCCGCTCGAGGTGAAGGCGATCGCCGACGGCGAATCGGCGCAGGGCATCAAGGGCCTCGACCCGATCAATACCGGCCAGCTGACGCGCGAGGAAATCGCCAAGGCGCGAGGCGGACCCGAACCACGTGCTGAAGCTCGCGACCGCGAAATACACGGTGCCGGAACTGCGCAAGAAGGGGCCGCGCTACACGCCGGTCTCCAAGCGCCAGGACCGCCCGAACGCGATCCTGTGGCTGGTGCGCAACCATCCGGAACTGAAGGACGCGCAGATCTCGCGCCTCGTCGGCACGACCAAGAACACGATCGAGCAGATCCGCAACCGCACGCACTGGAACTCGGCCAATCTGCAGCCGATCGATCCCGGTCGCGCTCGGCCTGTGCTCGCAGATCGATCTCGATTTCGAGGTCCAGAAGGCAGCCAAGTCGCGTCCGCCGGAAATGCAGGAACAGGACGACAGCCTGCTGCCGGCATCCGAGACCGAGAACCTGCCGGTCGACGACATCCTGTCGCGCCCGTCCGCGCCGAAGGAAGAGGACGAGGAACTCGACGCCGACGCCGTGTTCGCCAAGCTGAAGTCGCTGAAGGGCCCGGAGCCCGAGGAAGACAGCGAAGACGGCGAATAAGCGCCATATCGTTTTACCGATTTGAAGGCCCGCCACGCGCGGGCCTTGTTGTTTTCACGCGCCGAATCTGGAACCGGACGGCAGCTCGCCGCGGTCCTCCATCTGGCGGTAGAAGTCGCGGATGGTCTTGCCGCGCTCGGCCCGGAACGTGTCGGGCAGCGTCTCGATGCCCGCAGACGCGGTCGATGCGGAACATGCGGAAATCGTCGCGCAGCAGGCACCAGCCGACGCAGGTCCAGCGGCCGCCCCAGAACCACAGGCCGAGCGGCCGGACGGAGCGGCTCGTCGGCTGGCCTTCGGCATCGACATAGTCGAAGCGGATGACGTTGCGGGTTTCGGCGGCGCGCTCGATGACGTCGAGCTTCTCGCGGTCCTCGTCGCGCATCAGATAGGTCGGCGCGTGGATCTCGGTGGTGCGCAGGCGGGCGCGCTCGACGTCGGGCAGGACGGCCTCGATCTTGATCAGCGCCTCCTCGGCCGCGCGGGCGAGCGTCGCGCCGCCCCAGGCCTTGACGAGGCGGGCGCCGGCGACGAGCGCGACGATCTCGTCGCGCGAAAACATCAGCGGCGGAAGGTCGAAGCCCTCGCGCATGATGTAGCCGACGCCGGCCTCGCCATCGATCGGAACCCCGGTCGACTGCAGGTCGGCGATGTCGCGGTAGATCGTGCGCTCGGAAACTTCGAGGATATCGGCCAGCTTGCGCGCCGTGACGAGCCGGCCGCCGCGCAGATGCTGGACGATCTGGAACAGGCGGTCGGCGCGTCGCATCGGCTCAGGCCGCGTAGCGGAACAGGCCGATGGAGTTGCCGTCCGGATCTGTCGCGTAGAAGAAGCTTCCCGCCGGGATGTCGATCACCGGCGAGACCACCTGACCTCCGGCCGCCTTGACCCGGCCCATCGCGTCATCGAGCGAACCGTCGACGGCGAGATGGATGGTGTTGCCGGTGCCGGCCTCGGCCGGCTTGCCGGGATAGAGATGGCCGTGGACGCCGGTGGCGGAGCCGCCGGAGAACATCACCATCGGGTTGGGACCCTCGTCGTTGCGGGTCATCGAGATCGACAGGACTTCCTCGTAGAAGCGCTTGGCGGCATCGAGATCGGTAACCGGGATCTCGAACCAGACGGCGGTGTTTTTCGGTTGTTCGGACATGGCTGCTTCCTTTCGTGGGGGATGGATGACAACCGGACTGTCGCACAGGGCTCCTGACAGCATTCTGTCAGGAGGGATGTCAGGGCGGCGTCAGTGCTCTTCGGGCACCGCGACCGTGTAGTTCAGCGCCAGGCGCCCGCCATCGGCGTAGATCGTCTGGCCGGTGACATAGCTGGCGTCGTTCGAGGCGAGGAAGGACACGACGGAGGCGATTTCCGAGGTTTCGCCGATCCTGAGCAGCGGCGTGCGCGACAGGATGCGGTTGCGGGCCGCCGGATCGTCGTTCACCGAGGCGAGCATTTCCGTCATGATCGAGCCGGGGCCGACGGCGTTGACGCGGATGCCATAGGGGGCGAGCGACATCGCCATGACCTTGGTGAGCTGGTTCACGCCGCCCTTGGAGACGCAATAGGGCACCTGGTTGGGAATCGCGACCGCGCCGTTGATCGACGACATGTTGACGATCGCGCCCGCCGGTCCGCCATTCTTGACCTTTTCGACCATCAGCCGCGCGGCGGCCTGGCCGCACAGGAAGGCGCCCTTGATGTTGACCCGCATGACGCGGTCGAAATCCTCCTCGGAAATGTCGAGGAAATCGTCGCCATGGACGATGCCGGCATTGTTGACGAGGACGTCGATGTCGCCGAAGGCGTCCATCGTCGAGGCCATCAGATTGTGGACGGAGAGCCGGTCGCCGACATCGGCGCCGATGAAGCGGACCTCGCCGAGCGACGCCAGTTCCTTCTCGGCGGCCGCGCCCTTCTTTTCGTCGATGTCGGCGAGCGCGACGCGCGCGCCGTCCTGCAGCAGGCGTTTCGCGATCGCGTATCCGATACCCTGCGCGCCGCCGGTGACGATCGCGTTCTTGCCGTCCAGTGCCATGTCAGCTCTCCCTTTCGAGTTGTCGGGGAGTGCTAGGCCCTGCACGCGGCGGGCGTCAAGCCGTCACAGGCCGTAGTTGGACCCGTCGGAGCATTTGTCGGTCAGCGGATCGGAAGCGTCATAATCGAGCCCCAGCGAGGTCACGTAACGCAACGGGAAAAACCGCACGACGTCGAATTGCGTGTGGGTGATCGTATTGTCGGAGGGATCGAAGTCGAAGACGCCGAGATAGTTGATCGCCGGCGCGACCCAGAGGCGGCCCGCGATCTGGACATAGGTCTGGCCGGCGATGCGCAGCCCGTCGGGAATGTCGATCAGTTCGCCCGGCTTGACTTCGCTTTCGGTGTCCATGTCCTCGGGCGTGCGGAAATACTCCCAGCGCACCCGGCCCTTCAGGTCGCCGGTCACCGTTTCGGTGGCCGGATCCTGCACCGTGACGACGCGGATGACATAGCGGAAGTCGAGCGCGCCGTCGCGGGTGAAGTCGTTGCCGAGCGGGCGCGGACGGCGGGCCCAGTTGCCGGCGGCGTAGGACGAGTAGACAAGCTCCGCCACCTTGTCGAGGCGCGAGCAGGTCATGTCCTCGGTCTGCGAAGACATGATGTCGCCGACGGAATAGTAGTGCTTCGTGCCGCGCTTGATCTGGGTGTAGATCGTTGCCGCGTCCCAGCTGAGGAACCCGACCATGATGAAGATCGGCAGGACGAACGCCATTTCCACGGCGATCGCCGCGCGGGTGTTTTTCCGGAAGGCGCCGAGCGTGTCTCGAAGGAAGGCGATCGTCTGCATGGTCACCGCTCCGTCAGTAAGGTTCGGTCATGAATGTCAGGCCCGCTTTCGCCGTGATGGCGTCGTCGCCGAAGATGACGCTGGTCAGGAAAAGCTTGGGAACCTCGATGCGCGCCTCGACACGCATCAGGACGCCGGAGGCGCCGGCATCGATCGTGTTGGTGACGTCGGAATCCTTGTACAGGTCGAAATCACTGTTGAAGGTCTGCACCTGGATATGCAACGCGGTCATGCAGTCGGGAATCGCGATGTTGCTGCAGATCTCGTTGCGGTACCACTGTTCCGGGTTCCAGCCATTGGCGAGCATCGTCGTGTAGACGTGACCGGTACGAATGCTGTCGATCGCGTCCTCGACGGCGCGCTGGATCGATGTCGACGTGTAGGCGAAATAGGTAATTTCGAATACCGAGGACATCACGGCGAAGAATACCGGCGCCAGGATCGCGAATTCCACGGCCGCGACGCCGTCTTCGTCCTTGAAAAGGAAAGTTCTGATACGCTTGATCATGGCCCCCACCATTTCAGCCGTGACTTAGGGTAAGAAGATATTGATCGAAAAAAAATTAAACCAGTAGCTTCAATTTTAAACATGCGGGAAATATTGCATTAAATTACCTCACGGTAACCTCTCCATGGCTGGCACGAGGGGTTAGTGCAATGTTGAATTTGCTTCGTCTTTTCCGGCGCGACGAGCGCGGCGCCGCATACATCATGACCGCGCTTTCGCTGGTACCGATCTTCGGAATGACCGCGCTCGCGGTGGATTACACGATCGCCGATCGCAACAAGACCGAAATCCAGACCTCGGTGGAGACCGTCGCGCTGCATCTTGCAAAGCGGATCGCCCTCGATCCGAACCAGGATGCCGACACGCTCATCGCCGAGGGCAAGAAAATCATGGCCGCGACGACCAATCTCGATCTCGGCTATGACGAGTTCACGGTCGACCCGACGACCGGACGCGTGCGCCTGAATGCATACACGATGCAGGACACGTATTTCATGCACATGTTCGGGCATCCGCAACTGAAGGTCGCCGCCCGCGCCGAGGCGCGCTTCGGGCGCACCGACATCGAGGTTGCGCTCGCCATGGACGTGTCGGGTTCGATGAACAACTCGACGACGGTCAAGGACGACAGCGGCAATACCGTTTCGTCGACGCGCATCAAGGATGCCAAGAAGGCCGCCAAGAAACTGGTTGCGTCGGCCGCCGGCAATGTTTCCAGCATCGAAAACGCGGATATCGCCTTCTCCGTCATTCCGTGGCATTCGGCGGTCGTCGTCGGCCCCGAATACAAGAACGCATGGTGGGTCGACTGGGCGGGGCGCTCGCATGCGCATTACCGCTACCTGCCGCCGTTCAAGCGGAACGCCGGCGGTCAGACGGGCGACATGTATTTCGACGTTCCGGACGCCGAAGCCTATGACGGCTCCAACACGCTGGACGAGTATGTCTCCTGGCGGCCGCAGCTGGTGAGCGAGATCTTCCCGGCGTCGGTGACCGTTCCGGAGCCGTTCCCGGGCATCGACGTCGATGCGCTGAAGGCGCTGCCCGAATATCGGCGTCGTCACGCGCAAGGACGTGTTCGACATGTTCACCAACGAGGACTGGGCCGGCTGTTTCGAGCACCGCTACGGGGACTACATGTTCTCCAGCGCGGCGCCGGATTCGCAGATCGGCGATTCGCTCTTCGTGCCCTACATGGCGCCCGACGAGCGCGGCCAGTCCAGCGAGGAGCCGTGGTCGACCAGCAGCAGCGGCGGTATCGAGTACAATCCGTTCGACAACACCAACCTCGACAACTACCGCAACAATTATCTCGACGATCTCGGCGCCAGCACGGACACGGACAATGACTGGCTGACCATGCAGGACGGCGGCTCCTATTCGAGCGACGCCAAGGAGATCTATTCGCGGGCCCGCATCTTCAACACGGCGAAATACGATTATCCGGCGAATTCGCGGACGCTCTCGAAATCGACCTACCGCTACGGGCCGAACGGCTTCTGCTATGGCGAGAAGATGCTGCCGCTGACGGACGATCTCGACGTGATCAACGCGAAGATCGATGCGATGGTGGCAAAAGGCGCGACCGACATCACCACCGGGCTGGAATGGGCCTGGCACACGCTGACGCCGCAGGAGCCCTTCACCCAGGCCAAGCCGCTGGGGCAGGCGCAGAAAATCCTGATCCTGATGACGGACGGCCAGAACATTCCGGGTTTCGGCGGCTACTCGCAGGAATACATGAACAGCTACACGTCATTCGGTTTCCCGAAGGACGACCTGCTGAACCACGGCATCGGCCTTTACGGCAACGACACCGATACGATCTCGATGTTCGATGACGGCACGAAGCGGTTCTGCGACGCGATCAAGTCGGAAGGCATCACGCTGTATTTCGTCTATTTCGGCGAGGCCTCGGTGGATTCGGTCGATCTCGTCAACCACTGCGCCTCGTCGGCCGAGACCGCGATCGTCGCCTCGAACAGCGACGAGCTGATCGCCGCCTTCGAAAAGATCGGCGAGAATATCGGCAAGCTGAGGCTGACCTACTACCAGAACTGAGCGACGGCGAGCGCCGGGACACGATCCTCGCGAACGAGACAGCCCCGCCATGGCGGGGCTGTCTTGCATCGGGGTCAGGCGGCGGCCTGGCCGACCTTGCGTTCTGCTTCAGCGTGTCGCCGATCTCGTCGAGGATCGCCGGGTCGTCGATGGTCGCCGGCATCTTCCAGTCCTCGCCGTCGGCGATCTTCTGCATGGTGCCGCGCAGGATCTTGCCGGAGCGGGTCTTGGGCAGGCGCTGAACCGTGAGCGCGATCTTGAAGGCGGCGACCGGGCCGATCTCGTCGCGCACCAGCTTGACGACTTCCTTCTCGATCTCCTCGGCGGAGCGGTCGACGCCGGAATTGAGCACGATGAAGCCGGCCGGCAATTGCCCCTTCAGCTGGTCCGCGATGCCGATGACGGCGCATTCGGCGACGTCCGGATGGCCGGCGATGACCTCCTCCATCGCGCCGGTCGACAGGCGGTGGCCGGCGACGTTGATGATGTCGTCGGTGCGGGCCATGATGAACAGGTAGCCGTCCTCGTCCATGTAGCCGGCGTCCGACGTCTTGTAGTAGCCCGGGAACTCGTCGAGATAGGCCGAGCGGAAGCGCTCGTCGGCGTTCCACAATGTCGGCAGGCAGGAGGGCGGCAGCGGCAGCTTGACGACGATGTTGCCGAGCGTGCCCGGCGCAACCGGATGTCCGGCATCGTCGATGATCTGGACGTCGTAGCCGGGCATGGCCACCGTCGGCGAGCCGATCTTGACCGGCAGCGCGCCGAGGCCGAGCGGATTGCCGGCGATCGCCCAGCCGGTCTCGGTCTGCCACCAGTGGTCGATGACCGGGACGCCGAGCTTTTCCTGCGCCCACATGAATCGTGTCGGGATCGGCGCGCTCGCCGGCGAGAAACAGCGAGCGCAGGCCCGACATGTCGTATTTCGGGATGAACTCGCCCTTCGGATCTTCCTTCTTGATCGCGCGGAAGGCGGTCGGCGCGGTGAACAGCGAGGCGACCTTGTATTCCTCGATGATGCGCCAGAAGGTGCCGGCGTCGGGCGTGCCGACGGGCTTGCCCTCGAACAGGATGGTCGTCGCGCCGTAGATCAGCGGCGCGTAGACGATGTAGGAATGGCCGACGACCCAGCCGACGTCGGATGCCGCCCAGAAGACCTCGCCCGGCTTGATGCCGTAAAGCGCGTCCATCGACCAGTTGAGCGCGACCATGTGGCCGCCATTGTCGCGGACGACGCCCTTGGGCTGGCCGGTCGTGCCCGAGGTATAGAGGATATAGAGCGGGTCGGTGGCCGCGACGGGAACGCAAGGCACCCTGGTGCCGGCTTCCATGTGCGCCCAGACCGATGCCGCGTAGTCGACGTCGCGGCCGGGCTCGAGGTCGTAGGGGTGCTCCTCGCGCTCGAGGACCAGGCAATGCGCGGGCTTGGCCTTCGCCATGGAAATCGCGTTGTCGAGCAGCGGCTTGTAGGGCACCAGGCGCGACGGTTCGATGCCGCAGGAGGCGGCGATGACGACCTTGGGCTGGCAATCGTCGATGCGGGTCGCCAGTTCGTGGGCGGCGAAACCGCCGAAGACGACGGAGTGGATGGCGCCGAGGCGGGCGACGGCGAGCATCGCGAAGGCCGCTTCGGGAACCATCGGCATGTAGATCAGGACGCGGTCGCCCTTTTCGACGCCGAGATCGCGCAGCACGGCGGCGAGCGCCTCGACCTCGCGCAGCAGTTCGGCGTAGGTGATCCGGCGCTTCCTGCCGGTGATCGGGCTGTCATAGATGATCGCGTCCTGCTCGCCGCGCCCGGCCTCGACATGGCGGTCGACGGCGTTGTAGCAGGTGTTGCACTGCGCGCCGGTGAACCAGCGGCCGTAAACGCCGGCCTCGCGGATCGAACACCTTGTCCCATGGCTTCACCCAGTCGATGGCGTCGGCCAGGCCGGCCCAGAAACCTTCCGGATCCCGCTTCCACTCAGAATGAACCGCATAGTAGCGCGATGTTTCGCCGTTGGCCGTATCCGTCATGGCGCGACGCTCCTCCCAGCATGCAAATGAACTTGTCCGGGCTCAATGCCGGATTGCGGTTCATTCCTGCCAGAACGGATGCTATTCGTCCATTTGACTTACGCCTAATCGCGGCAAAGCCGCGCACAGGCCCGAAAGGCGAACCCGACGGGAAGTTTCTTGACCAAACTGCTATCAGTGTTCGTGGTTCTGGCGATGATCATCCAGATCATCAAGCCGATCGGCCTGCCCGGATTGCGCAAGCGCGCCGATTTCTGGAAACTGCCGCTAGCCGGTTTTGTGGTGATCGTCCTGATCAGCACGTTGCAGCTTTAAAACATTGCTCGGTTCGGCAATGTCGACGAGATAACCGGCGAGGTGTTCCGCCCAGGAGCGGTAGCCGGCCGGGCCGGCATGGAAACCGTCGCGGGCAAAGCCCTGCGGGCCGTGGATCGGCACCGGTTCGGCGGCGATGGCGCCGCGTTCGCCGCACAGGCGCGCGCCCATGGAGTTTATCAGTTCGGCGCGCATCTGCAGGATGCGGCCGAGGGCGCGCGGCAGCGCCGGGATGCGGGTCATGTCGGCGACCGGCGCCCAGACGACACGGGCCTGCGGGAAGCGGGCATGCGCGGTGTAGAGCAGGGTGCCGAAGCTCTTCTTGAAGCGGCGGATGACATGGAAGTTCTTCATGTCGTTGGTGCCGACGACCAGAACGACGTGGGTGAAGTCGCGCCGTTCGACATGCGGCAGGACGTGGTCGCGCAGATCCGCCGACGTGGCGGAATTGGCGCCCGCGGCGCGCCAGTAGACCGGGCGGCCGGTGCGCTCGGCGATCGTTCCGGCGAGATTGAAGGTGAGGGTGTCCTCCAGCGCGGTCATGCCGACGGCGGCGACGGAGGAATCGCCCGCCACCAGCAGCCGGATTTCCTCGCCCCTGCCGGGAAAGCGGCCCTCACGGGGAACGGATGCCGGATGCAGGCGCTCGATGCGCAGCCGGACGGCTATGCCCTGCCAGACATAGACGGGAAACGCGATCCAGGTGAACAGCGCCTTGGACAACATGATCGGGGCATTCTCTCGCAATCGAAAACCGCGGCGCCGGCGGGGCGCCACGGTTCCATTTAGAGACCGCGGACGTCTCAGCAATATGACAGCGCGGTGAAGGCCGCGTTTCCGGACGGCTCAGCCGGCCCGCGAGGCCTCGAAGATGCTGTCGATCGCCGCGCGCCAGCTTGGCGTCGAATTCCGCGTCGCTCTGGTCCGGCCGACAGGCCTTCGGTCAGCGCGCGCGAGAAGGAGGCGATCACGCCGGTGTTCTGCGCCAGAAGCGCGTTCGCCTCGTCGCGGGAATAGCCGCCGGACAGCGCGACCACGCGCATGACGCGCGGATCGTCGACAAGCGGCTTGTAGAGGTTCGCCTTTGTCGGCAGGGTCAGCTTCAGCATGATCTGCTTGCCGGCCGGAACGCCGTCGAGATGCTTGGTGATCTCGGCGAGAAGAATGTCTTCCGCCTCGGCCTTGTCGGCGATCGAGATCGTGACTTCCGGCTCGATGATCGGAACGAGGCCGTGCGACAGGATCTGCTTGCCGATCTCGAATTGCTGGTCGACGATGGCCGCGATGCCCTTGGGGTTGGCGGCGTCGATGACCGAGCGCATCTTGGTGCCGAAGACGCCTTTGGCGACCGCGCGCTCCAGCAGCGCATCGAGATCCGGCATCGGCTTCATCAGCTTGACGCCGTCGGCCGCCTCGGCGAGGCCCTTGTCGACTTTCAGGAAGGGCACGACGCCGCGCTTCTCCCAAAGATATTGCGCCGTCGGCACGCCGTCGATCTCGCGGTCCATGGTCTGCTCGAAGAGGATCGCGCCCATCACCTTGTCGCCGGTGAAGGCGGGCGACTTGATGATCCGCGTGCGCATCTGATGGACGAGGTCGAACATCTCGTCATCGCTCGACCAGGCGCTTTCCGGCACGCCGTAAAGTTTCAGCGCTTTCGGCGTCGAGCCGCCCGACTGGTCGAGGGCCGCGATAAAGCCGTCCTTGTTTGCGACCTGCGCCGCCATATCCGCTTGCGTCATCTATTTCTCCCGAAGTCGATAAAATTCCAAAGTGTCCGGCGCCCGCCAACGCTCCGACGCCCGGCAGTACCGGTTTCCCATGAATGAGGCCGGGGCTTACCAGACGGGTTTGGCAGAAGAAATATGGCGGGCGCAGCCTTAAACGATTTAAATCTGTTCAATCGTTTTAAAATGGCCATAAAGTTAACCGGCCGCGGAACCTGTGTCCGCGGCCAATGAAACGGTTCGGGAAATGCGGCCGGCGCCGGAGGGGCGTGTCAGGCGCCCAGAGCCGCGACGCCCGGCAGTTCCTTGCCTTCCATCCATTCCAGGAAGGCGCCGCCCGCCGTCGAGACATAGGTGAACTGGTCCGCCACGCCGGCGTGGTTGAGGGCGGAGACGGTGTCGCCGCCGCCGGCGACCGAAACCAGCTTGCCGGCGGTCGTCTGCTCGGCGGCAAATTTCGCGGCCGCGACGGTCGCGGCGTCGAAGGGCGCGATCTCGAAGGCGCCGAGCGGCCCGTTCCAGACCAGCGTCTTCGCCTTGTCGATCCAGCCGTTGATCAGCGTGACGGAGGCCGGGCCGACATCGAGGATCATGGCGTCGGACGGGACGGCGGAGACGTCGACGGTGTCGTTGTCCGCACCGGCCTTGAATTCGCGCGCGACGACGGCGTCGACCGGCAGGACGATGGCGCAGCCGGCGGCATCCGCCTCGCTCATGATCGCGTTCGCGGTGTCGGCGAGATCATGCTCGCACAGCGACTTGCCGACATCGACGCCCCTGGCGGCGAGGAAGGTGTTGGCCATGCCGCCGCCGATCACCAGCGCGTCGACACGTTTGACGAGGTTCTGCAGCAGGTCGATCTTGGTCGAGACCTTGGCGCCGCCGACAATCGCGACAACCGGCTTTTCGGGCGAGCCGAGGCCTTTTTCCAAAGCCTCCAGTTCCGCCTGCATCGTGCGGCCGGCATAGGCCGGCAGCAGGCGGGCGATGCCCTCTGTCGAGGCGTGGGCGCGGTGGGCGGCGGAAAAGGCGTCGTTGACATAGATGTCGCCGTTTTCGGCCATCGCCTTGGCGAGGTCCGGGATCGTTCTTTTCCTCGCCGGGATGGAAGCGGGTGTTTTCGAGCAGGACGACGTCGCCGTCGGCCATCTCGCCGATTTCCTTTTTGGCTTCATCGCCGGTGCAGTCGGCGGCGAAATCGACGCGGTGGTCGAGTTCCTCCTCCAGCGCCTGGGCGACGGGGCGCAGCGACATCTCGGGGACGACCTTGCCCTTGGGGCGGCCGAAATGGGCGAGCAGGATGACCCTGGCGCCCTTCCGCGACAGTTCGGAAATCGTCGGCACGATGCGTTCGATGCGGGTGCGGTCGGTGACGATGCCGTCGGCCATGGGCACGTTGAGATCGACGCGCACGAGCACGCGTTTGCCGGCCAGATCGGCGGGAAGATCGTCAAGCGTCTTGAAGCTCATTTATACCCTCTCCCTGTTTGGTTGGAACGTCCTATAGCCCTGGCGGGCAGGGCCAAGCAATGCGTCATAT
>CAVQHF010000013.1:0-189735 GCA_963712205.1 uncultured Alphaproteobacteria bacterium
ATTGGTCCTACGAGCGGATGAAGCTTCAGGACGTCGCCGATCTCTGGGCCTTCCTGCAGACACTGCCGGCCGTCGAGGGCAGGGCGCCCGGTCACCGGCTCGGCTTCCCGTTCAACATCCGCCGCGGCATCGGCCTGTGGAAGCTGCTCTATCTCGATCCTGCGCCGGTCGTCGATCTGGCGACCGACGATCCGCAAGTGCTGCGCGGCCAGTACCTGGTCGAGGGACCCGGCCATTGCGGCGAGTGCCACACGCCGCGCGATTTCGCCGGCGGCCCGGTCACGGCGAAATGGCTCTCCGGCGCGCCGAACCCGGACGGCAAGGGCCGCGTTCCCAACATCACCGGCGGCAAGGGCGGCATCGGCGACTGGTCCGAGGCCGACATCGCCTATTATCTGGAAAGCGGCTTCACGCCGGCATTCGACAGCGTCGGCGGCTCGATGGTCGAGGTGCAGGAGAACATGGCGAAGCTGACGGCGGAAGACCGCGACGCCATCGCCGCCTATCTGAAGGCTGTTCCCGCCGTGGATACGGCCAAGTAAGGCGGCCGGAATCCGGCAATCGGCCGCAGTCCGCGGCCGTTTCTCTCGCTGTGCAGAGTGTTCAAAAAAAGCGGAACAGTTATTCGCGGCAGAGTGAACGAACGGCGCCAATACGCTAATAACTGTTATTATTTGTGCGATATGGAAAAGCGATTTTACGAGAAGCGCAGCGGATACTAGATCGCTTCTCCTGCCACCAGAATTTCGTCACCGATTCGAACCGTTTCGCGGACGAGTAGATCGAGATCTTCGCTACGCGTGCGGTGATTGTTGATCGCGACCCGCAGGCAGTGCTCGCCATGCACCGTCGTGTCGGACAGTGCCGCGGTCCCCTCTTCCTGCAGCCGCAGCATGATCTCGATATTAACGGCCTTTAGCACGTCTCGCGCCATCCCGTGCGGTCGGAAGCGGAAGCAGACGATGTTGATGCTGGTCGGCGCGACGAGTTCGAGCGCCGCTTCGGCTTCGACGAGTTCGGTGAGATACCGCGCCTGGGCAATGTTCTGGTCGATCAGCCGACCGAATTTCTGGACTCCGTGCTCCTTGAGCGCCATCCATACCTTCAGCGCACGAAAGCCGCGCGACGTTTGCAGGCCGTATTCATGCAGCCATTCCGCCGAGGCGAGGCCGCGCTGCGTCGTTTCCAGATATTCCGGCGTGACCGCGAAGGCGCCGCGATGGGCCGACGCGTCACGCACCAGCGCGCAGCCGACCTCGAAGGGTGCGTGCAGCCATTTGTGCGGATCGAGCGCGATGGAATCGGCGCGTTCGATGCCGGCGACGCGGTGTGCGTGTTGCGGAGCTATGGCGATCAGCGCGCCGATGCAGCCATCGATATGGAACCAGAGTTTTTCCTTTGCCGCCAGATCGGCGAGCGAGCGCAGGTCGTCGACAGCGCCGGTGTTGACCGTGCCGGCAGTGCCGATGATGCAGGCCGGCTGGAACCCCGCCGCGCGATCCTCGGCGATTGCCTCGCGCAGGGCCGCGACATCGATCCTGAGCTCGGCGTCGGTGGCGATGCGGCGAAGCGCCGTGTTGCCGAGACCGAGCAATTCCATCGCCTTGCGGTGGCAGCTGTGCACCTGATCGGAGGCGTAGAAGCGCAGCGGCCTTTCGATCGCCGCGACACCGTGCTCGCGCACGTCGATGCCCGCCATGACGTTGCGCGCTACCGTCAGGCCGATGAGATTGGCCATCGACCCGCCGCTGACCAGCGTGCCGCCGGCGGATGCGGGAAAGCCCGTCATCTCCTTGCACCAATCGACCACCTGCATATCCATTGAGGCGGCGGCGTGTTTGCCTCCGCCGAGGTTCGACCCCTGGATGGCGGCCAGGAAGTCGCCCAGCGCACCGGTGAAGTTGCTCGATCCCATGTACCAGGACCAGAAGCGAGGATGGATATTGCCCATGGGGTAGGGCATCACCTTTTCCGATACCTCGCGATAGACGTCTTCGATCGGCATCGGCGTGCGCGGCAGGGGCGCGTCGAAGAAGGTCTTCACCTCATTTGGCAAGTCACGCCATACCGGCCGTTCGCGCACGTCGCGCAGATAGCCAATCGCATCATCGACGATGCGATGGGAGAGCGCCTGTATATCCGTCCAATTGGCGGGATCGAGAGTTTCCTCGGCCGAAGCCGCTGCTTTTCGGGTGCGGGCATTCATGGCGTTCTCCCTGGTTGTACGCCGTTACTGTGCCGCGTAATGGCAGCTCGGCGTCGAGAACGAAAGCGCGGTCTCCGCCTCGTCCATCTCGGCCTCTATGCTGTCGAACAGCGGTGTCGTGATGTAGCGTTCGCCGGTGTCGGGCAGCATGCAAAGGATGACCGAGCCGGCCGGCGCCTTTTCCGCCAACTGGCGGGCGACGGCGAATGTCGAGCCGCCGGATATCCCGGTGAACACACCCTCTTTGCCGGCCAGTTCCCTTGCCCATTTGATGCCGTCGGGTCCGGCGACGGGGACCAACTCGTCGTAAAGATGGCCGTCGATCGCCTCCTGCAGCACCAGCGGTATGAAATCAGGGGTCCAGCCCTGGATAGGATGTGGTTCGAAGGCAGGGTGGCTGACTGCGGGAGCGCCGTCCGGACCGCGTTCCTGGGCATGGCCGCTGCCGACAAGCTGTGCGTTGGCAGGCTCGCTCAGGACGATGCGCGTCTCCGGACGTTCCCGGCGTAGCACGCGGGCGACACCGGCAAGCGTACCGCCGGTGCCGTAGCCCGTCACGAAATAGTCCAGTCGCGAGCCGGAGAAGTCGTTGATGATCTCGCGCCCGGTGGTCGCCTCGTGGATGGCCGCGTTTGCCTCGGTTTCGAACTGGCGAGCCAGGAACCATCCGTTTGCCTCGGCCAGTTCAACAGCCTTCTTGTACATGCCGAACCCCTTTTCGGCGCGCGGGGTCAGGACCACCTTGGCGCCCAGCATGCGCATCAGCTTGCGCCGCTCGACCGAGAAGCTGTCGGCCATCGTCACCACGAGCGGGTAGCCCTTCTGGGCGCAGACCATGGCGAGACCGATTCCGGTATTGCCGCTGGTCGCCTCGACGACCGTCTGGCCGGGCTGCAACGCGCCGCTGCGCTCGGCCTGTTCGATGATGCTGATTGCCAGCCGGTCCTTCACGGAGGATGCCGGATTGAAGTACTCCGCCTTCACGTAGATCGTGGCATGGCCGACGCCGAGATTGTTGATCCGGATGACCGGCGTGTTGCCGATCGTGTCGATGATGCTGTCATAGAGGCGCCCAAGCCCGGCGGTTGTTCTGATGGCTGGTCGGTCTTGCATGTTCAGTCTCCATTGTTGTTTTTGAAGCATCGGGCTCTCGCGTCACAGGCAGCGTCGCGACGGATTGCCGTTAATGCGTGCACGTAGCGCCGTCCGTGCCCGGTCTGGCACGGACGGTTCATCCGGTCGGTTCAAATCGCGTGCGCCTGCTTCGGCGCGCCGGCGCTCAGATATCCGAGCACGATCGCTACGAGGAGGAGTGCCGGCACATCGCCGAGCATGTGCCCCATCTCGTGACCGTCGGTGACGGCCTGCACGGCCATGACGCCGCCATGGGCGACGCTTGACCAGATGGTGAAGGAAATAAGGCTGCGATGCTGTGCGGGATCGCGCGAGGCGATGATCAGGAATATCCCCAGAACCGCATAGAACGCGCAGATCATCTGGAGATAGTATTCGCCCTGTCCGGCGTGCCAGACCCAGCCCGACGGCCAGAACAGCCCAACCGGATAAACCAGAAGGAATATGATGCCGAAGGCCGCAAGCGCGACCTTCAGAAGCTTCTCTTTTGTCTCGATGTTCATTTTCGTGCCTTTCACAGGTCGCGGATGGAAAGCGTCGCTGCGACGCCGGCGACAGCCCCTGACGACACCGGATTCAATGGCGGGTGCGGACTGCCGTTTTTGGTGATAAGACACCGGCGGGTGAAGCAGCGTGGGAGCCACCGTGGAAATGCACGTGGAATCCGCACAAACGGACCGGAACAGCCCGGGAGCGGGCTTGCAGATACGCATGCTCGGCCCTTTGACGATCCGCAGGGACGGTGTCGACCTGGATCTTCCGACGTCGCGTAAGGTGCGCGGGCTTCTTGCCTATTTGGCAATGGCACCGCATGCGGTCGGGCGCAGCCGCCTTTGCGAGCTGCTTTGGGACGTCCCAAACGATCCGCGTGGCGAATTGCGCTGGTGCCTTAGCAAGCTGCGCGGCATCGTCGACGAACCGGGCCGCGCAAGGGTCGTCGCATCCGGCGACATGATCGCCCTCGATCTTTCCGGTTGCCTCGTCGATGTCGCGGAGATTGCCGTCGCTTTCGAACAAGGTCTCGATACGATCGATCCGAAGCGACTTGAGGCGCTTTGCGCACTTTTTCGCGGCGAATTCCTGGAAGGACTGGAAATCGACCGCAATCCGCAATTCGAGAACTGGCTGCTGGCGCAGAGGCGGCGCTTCGGCGCCAACCAGGCCGCTATACTGGAGCAGCTCGTCGCGAGCTTGCCCGACGCGTCCGATGCGGTATTCCCATACTTGGAGAAATGGGTCGAATTCGCGCCATTCGACGCGCGCGCCCACGCGGCGCTCCTTCACGCGCTGGCGCAGCGCGGGCAGATCGGCGCCTGCGACGAACATCTAGCCGCGACGGCCCGGCTGTTCGCCGGCGAGGATGTCGATTTCGGCCCGGTTCAGGCGGCGTGGCAGATCGTGCGCGGCAACCGGAGCGCCAATTCAAGCACGATGGCCGCAGATCCGTCTCCGATCGCGCCGCTTTCCGACCTCACCTCCGCAAACGGAGATGCCGCCACGTCCCGACGCGGATCTCTTGCCGTCATGCCCTTCCTCGAACAGACCGCTGACGGGGCCGTCCGCGGCGGGCTTGCCGATGGCCTGACCCACGACATCATCACCCGGCTGGCCCGGCTGCGTGATCTCTTCATCATTGCGCGCGGATCCGTCTTTGCGCTTGCCGAGCGCGGCGTCGGCCCGGAGGATGCCGGCCGGCAACTGAACGTCGACTATATTGCCAGCGGAACCGTTCGCCGCCACGACGGCCGCATCCTGGTAACAACCGAGTTGATCGAGGCGCGCAATACCCGGATCGTCTGGGCAGAAACCTTCGACCAGGAGTTGGACGCGGCATTCGTTGTTCTCGACGAAATCGGCAACCAGATCGTGTCTTCGATCAGCAACGAGATCGAGATCGTCGAGCGAAACCGGGCCGTTCTCAAACCACCCAATTCGCTCGATGCCTGGGAGGCTTATCACCGTGGCCTGTGGCACATGTACCGCTTCACCCGGGAGGAAAACGAGCGGGCCAGGCATTTCTTCCGCGTCGCGGTAGATCTCGACCCGACCTTCGCGCGCGCCCATGCCGGTCTGTCCTTCACCCACTGGCAGAACGCATTCCAGCACTGGGCTGATCGCGACCAGGAAGTCGACAGCGCTTTCGCATCGGCCAGCCAGAGCCTTATTGTCGACGATCACAACCCGGCTGCCCACTGGGCCATGGGTCGAGCGCTGTGGCTGCGCGGCAAGCACGACGAATCTCTCGACGAGTTGACCCGGGCCGTGAATCTCAGCCCGAATTTCGCGCTCGGCCACTATGCATTGTCCTTCGTCCATTCCCAGACAGGCGATCCGCAAGCAGCGATCCAGTCCGCCGACCACTCGCGGCAACTTAGCCCGTTCGATCCGCTGCTGTTCGGCATGCTAGGTGCCCGTGCGATGGCCCATATCCGGCTCGGCCAATTCGAGGATGCGGCCGAATGGGGACTCAAGGCGGCGGGCCGTCCCAATGCCCATCCCAACATCCACGCGATCGCTGCCTACTCCCTCGCCTTGGCCGGACGGATTGGAGAAGCAAGGGAGATTGCCGCCGCTATCCGGAAATCGCTGCCGCAATATTGCGTCGATGATTTTCTCACTTCGTTCCATTTCGGCCCGGACGACGCGAAGCTTTTTCGGCACAGTGCCCGGCAAATCGGATTGGAATGATACGTGGCGGTGCGCCGTGGATCAGGTGTTTGATACGTAGTTGGAACGGTTGCCGGGGCGAAAATACGGGCGATTTTGCAAGCTGACGCAATTGACCGCTTCTGGCATAAAGCGAACCCTTCGCCGTCTGCCGCGCGATGTCCACAACCGGCCCCAAGGCAGCCGGCGGGGATGCGCCCCATCTCTGACTTATATGGTCGCGGTCGGCCATCCCGGAAGCGGGTGTTCGCCGCGAGCGGAATGAGCGGCAGCGGCAGTTTTCAGGGCAAAGAGATCAGTCGGGCTTCGGAGACGCGAACTGCCCGTGCCGCCTTCGAAAGGAACATGCTACCCTGTTCGACGCGATGTCGGGAAACGAAACACTTCAGGCCGCAAGAGACGCCTACAAACGACAAGCCTGGGCAGACGCAACCGATCTGTTCCTGCGCGCGGACGCCGAGACAGGGCTCCTGATCGACGATCTGGAATCGCTTGTCTGGGCGGCCGGTATCGCGGCGCGGGACCGGGAAATGCTCGCGGCGCTCGAACGGGTATACGCTCATCACGCCGCCAAGGCCGATCACGAGGCCTGTGCGCGGGCGGCGTTCTGGAGCGGTATCCGCTACATGATGATCGGCGAGGTCGGAGCCGGGACCGGCTGGCTCCAACGCGCGGGAAAACATGTCGAGGAAACAAATCCCGACTGCGTCCAGCGTGGATATTTGCTGCTGCCGCAAGTGCTCATGCACCGAGGCAGGGGCGCCTACGAAACGGCGGCGGAGATCGCCGGCAGGGCCATCGCATTCGGCGAGAATTCGGGCGACGCCGATCTGATTGCGCTGGCCGGAAGCCTGAAGGGCGGATTGCTGTTCCGGCTCGGCCGGATCGACGAGGGTTACGGTCCGATCGACGAGGCGATGCTGCTCGCCAATAGCGACCGACTGTCGCCGGTCGTATGCGGTTTTATCTATTGCGAGAATGTCTCCTCCTGCTGCCGCGTTCTCGAAATGGAGCGCGCGCGCGAATGGGTCGCAATCCTCGACCACTGGTGCCGCCGCAATCCCCAGGCCAAGGCGTTCAAGGGGCTTTGCCATGTGCATCGGGCCGAAGTCCTGCAACTCGAGGGACACTGGAGCGAGGCGTTCGCCGAGGCCGAGCGCGCCAGCCTTGCTCTCGAGGGGACGACCGAACAGACCGCCATGGCCAACGCGGCCTACCGGCGCGGCGAGGTATTGCGGCTGCGCGGCGAATTTTCGGCCGCGGAAGCGGAATATCGGCGGGCCGGCGAGATTGCGATCGACCCGCAACCCGGCCTGGCGCTGCTCCGCCTCGCGCAGGACCAGTGCGACAACGCGGCGGCGATGATGCGACGCGCGCTGGAAACCGCACCCGACGACGCCGCCAGGGTGGCGCTGCTGCCGGCGGGTGTCGAGATATTCATCGCCTGCGGCGACCTGGAAGCAGCGCAACAGCTCTGTGGCGAGATGAACCGGATCGCGGAGGTCTTCGGAACCGAAATCCTGGCCCGCGTTGCCGATCAGTGCCGGGGTCTGCTTGCGCTGGAGAGGGGCGAGTTCGCCGACGCGGTCGCCGCGCTCGGTCGCGCGCGGGGATACTGGTCGCAGTTCGGGGCCCCGTATCTCGCGGCCCGCCTGCGCGTTGGCATCGCGCGGGGTTGTGCGGAACTCGGCGATCTCGAAGGCGCGCGCGTCGAACTCGACGCCGCCGAAGGGCCGTTCAACGACCTCGGCGCCGAACCGGAGCTGGTCCGGCTGCGCGCGCTGCGGGCGCGGACCGGGGATCCCGCCGCCAGCATCCTGTCGCCGCGCGAATGCGAGGTGCTGGCGCTGATGGCGGACGGCGGCTCGAACCGCAGCATCGCCGACGAACTCGGGCTCAGCCCGAAAACGGTGAACCGGCATGTCGAGAACATCTTCAACAAGCTCGCGGTTTCGTCGCGCGCCGCCGCCGTCGCCAAGGGCCTGAAGACCGGCGTGATCTGAGGCCTGCGGACATGGGTAGAATGCCCCATGCGGAAAATTCTTCGGCATGGGGCATCCTCACGAAGAAGGTTTCCGGCCGCTCGCCTAGGGTCGTCTCCAGTGAACATCAAACTGGAGAAAGCCAATGGCCAGCACGCACACAGCCGCTGAACCCGGCCGGATGAAGATGGATCGCCATCCCGCCGATCTCGTCGAAACCGGGAACCTGCTGAGAACCCAGCCGGACATGCTTCCGGCGCAATCCGCGCGAGTGCCGGCCCGGGCCGCGCCACGGCGACACGACGTCGTGGTGATTGGCGCCGGCCAGGCCGGGCTCTCGGTCGGCTATCACCTGAAGCGCAAGGGCATCGACCATGTCATTGTGGACGGCGCGTCGCGGGTCGGCGACGCCTGGCGCAACCGGTGGGATTCCCTCAGGCTCTTCACGCCGGCAAAGTTCGACAGTCTCGATGGCTACCGCTTTCCGGCGCACAGGGACGCTTTCCCGACGAAAGACGAGATGGCCGACTACCTCGAAAGCTATGCCCGCAGGTTTGATCTGCCGGTGCGCCTGAACACCCGCGTCGAACGGCTGCACAAGACGGATGGCCGCTTCGCGGTGGAAACCACCGACGGTGCCTACGAGGCCGATCGGGTGGTGGTCGCCGCGGCGAGCTACCAGAAGCCGAGCGTGCCGGAATTCGCACGCGATCTCGGCCCGGACATATTCCAGATGCATTCGCGCGAATACCGCAATCCCGGCCAAATCCCGGAGGGTCCGGTGCTTCTCGTCGGCGCCGGCAATTCCGGTGCCGAAATAGCCATCGAACTGGCCCGCACGCACGAGGTCTGTCTTTCCGGCCGCGATGTCGGAAACGTCCCGTTCGATATCGGGGGATTTCTCGGGCGCAAGCTGCTGGTCCGCATGGTCGTGCGCGGGATGTACCATCACGTGCTTACGATGCGGACTCCAATGGGCCGAAAGATCCGTGACCGCATGCTCGGACACGGCATTCCGCTAATCCGCACGCGACCCGCCCAGTTGAAAGCTGCCGGTGTCCGCAGGATCGGGAGGATCGTGGGGTTCAGAAACCGCACGGCGGTGTCCGAAGACGGAGCGGAGTGCCCTTTCACCAGCGTAATCTGGTGCACCGGCTTCCACCCGGGTTTTGACTGGATCGACCTGCCGGTGCTCGACGATATCGGCATGCCGCGCCACCGCTTCGGCAGATCGACCGACAGTGATGGCCTCTACTTCGCCGGCCTTCATTTCCAGTACGCAGTCTCGTCAACGATGGTCACGGGTGTCGGACGGGATGCGCGTCGGGTCGCAGGCTGGATTGCCGCGAGCCGCTGAAGGCAGACCGACCACGGCCGGCAATGGCGCCGGCTGTGGCGGCAAAAAGCAGCGGCCAAAGCACCAGGACGCCGTTTGGAACGAGTGCGCCCAGAGCAACGATTACTGCCGTTCCGGAAACAACGCGCCCGGAACAGGGATGGATTCCGACAGGGCGAGGACAAAGACGGCCACGTAGGCCACGGAGGGGTGCGCGACCGGAAAGGCGATTGCGGTCGCGATGGTGGACGCCATCTTTTGGCGGCAGACTAGAGTATGTTCGTGATGAACCGGTCGAGACGCGATTGCTCCCGGTATGCCACCCGAACAAGAAGAGCTGCGAGCACTCCCGTCACTGCGCCGCCCAGGACATCGCTGAAGTAATGAATGCCGACAAAGACGCGCGAAACGGCGACGAGCACCGCTGCCGCGAGGAATGCGAATCCAAGGCGCCGGACACCATGCAGGAGAAAGACCGCCGCGATGGCGAAAGTCGCCGTCGCGTGATCCGAAGGGAAGGAGAAATCGGCGCTCCGCTCGATAATCAGATGCGTGACGTTCGCATCATAGGGGCGCGGCCGGTGAACGAAGAGCAATATCAACTGATTGAAAGCAAGGCCGGTGCAAAAGGCCAGGCCGGCCGAAACCAGTATGTGACGATGGTGGTGCCTGTCCGTGCGCCGCCACCATTGTCCGGCGACAGCGACCACGAGAAGCGGAACGCCGAACGCGGAACTCCAGATCATAAGATCGTCGACGGACGCGCTCCATGTCGTCAGTCCGTTGAGTGTCTGCGTTATGGCGATGTCGAGCTTGTGGATGGCGATACTCACGGACGTTCCTTCTCAGACTGGGACGAACTTCGTTCGAAGCCCGATTTCGGTTCGGTAACCCATCGGGATCGTTGCTGAACAATAATGATATTGTGAAGGCACTCGTCCAGGAACGGTCGCAATTCTTCCCGCTTTCGCATGGTGTGCCACACGTGGACGTTCGAATTTGCCGGTGCGTCGATGGTCGACCTGCAGGAGAGAATGGCGGCCGTTTCGGGCCGCTTGGCCGGTCAGGTCGTCGCCCTCCTGAAATCGGCCGGGCAACGCCTGTCGGTCCCGGAAAGGCAACCCTCCTTACCTTGCGTAATATGTGCTATGATCACGCTCCTCGTGAGAGCCCGCTTCCTGCCGGCTACACGTATGATCGAAAGTAGGGAAATGGCCAAGACTCACAAAGGAACGTGCTTTTGCGGCGCGGTTGAAATCGAAGTGACAGGCGATCCCGAGGGGATGGGATACTGCCATTGCTCATCCTGCCGGTCGTGGTCTGCCGGACCGGTCAATGCCTTCACGCTTTTCAAGAACGAAAACGTCAAGGTCACCAAGGGACAAGAGCATGTCGGGCACTTCAAGAAGACCGAGCGCAGCGACCGTCAGTTCTGCACCGAGTGTGGCGGTCACCTGATGACCTACCATCCTCACTGGGGACTGATGGATGTTTACGCGGCGACGATCCCCGGTCAGACATTTACGCCCGGCGTGCATGTCAACTATGCCGAAACCGTGCTGCCCATGAAGGATGGCTTGCCAAAGATGAAGGATTTCCCCGCGGAGTTGGGGGGCAGCGGCGAGAGCGTTCCCGAGTAGTCGTCCAGGACCCGGAACTGCCTTTTGACCCGCCGGGAATATGAAAAGGGGGCGCCCGAAATGCGCCCCCGGTTTCAGCATCGGCAGCAAGGTCAGCTCGACGGGAGCATGACCTTGTCGATGACGTGAATGATACCGTTGTCGGCTGCGACATCGGCCGCGACGACGTTCGCGCCGTCAACCGTGACGGAACCGTCCGCCGATTTGGTCACGGCCAGCAGCTTGTCGCCGCCGGACTTTATCGTCTTGACGTGGATTGTCCGGCCGGGAAGCATGTTGGATGCAAGCTGGCGCGGCAACACGTGATAGGTCAGGACGGCAACGAGCTGGTCCTTGTTCTCGGGCTTCAGCAGCATTTCCACCGTGCCGTCGGGAAGGGCGGCAAAGGCGTCGTCGGTCGGAGCAAAGACCGTCAGGTTGTTTCCGTCCGCAAGGGCTCCCGCCAGGCCGGCGGCTTCTGCGGCCGCAAGAAGCGTCCCGAAGGTACCCGCACCCCTGGCGACTTCGACGATGTTCTCCGCATGAGCCGGGGCTGCACCGCAAAGCGCCGCGCCGAGCGCCGCGACAACTGTAAATTTACGCATTCGTTTCTCCCACAATGAGCTGGTTTCACAGTGACCTGTCTGGCGACTGATGCAGGGTTTACGCAGCCCGGGAGAAACGGACCGATTTCGGCAATCAACAGTCGATCACAAGCCTGTGACCGCTCCAAAATGCGCAAGCTGCCGCAATGGCGATGTCTGACAGCATGTTACGGACAGCCTCAGAACGGCCTTGTAGTCGTCGAACAGTGGCGTCAGCGCGGTCCGCGTCGCGGAAGGATCGCGACGCACGGCGCGCGGGGTGAACCAACGGGAGGAAACCATGAGCAACCACGTCTACAAGTCGATCGAACTGACCGGATCCTCGGCCACCGGCATCGAGGACGCCGTCACAAACGCGATCGCCGTCGCGGCGAAAACCGTCCGCCACATGCACTGGTTCGAGGTGACGGAGACGCGCGGCCATATCGAGGACGGCCAAATCGCCCACTGGCAGGTGACGGTGAAGATCGGCTTCACGCTGGAAGGCTGATCCAGGCCCGGGACGGAAAGATGATTGCCGGCCGCGCGAGACGCGCCGGTGTCCCAGAACCACGCTGCAAATGCCGATGCATTCGGCGTGTTTCTTGTCGGTGTTCCCGCCGGGAGTCTGACAGGCGGCGACAAGGAAGGCGACATCGCGGTTTCGAAGGGCAAGGTGGAAGCCATGGGCATGGCCATGCGAGGCAAGGGCTGCTGAGCCGCTGCGCGCTGCCGGCGATCGCGTGAGGTGATCGCGCGCCTTGCGCCAGACCGTGCGGGGCGGCAGTCACGCAGGCTTCCGTACATTGACTGACATGGAAAAAAGGGCCGGGTGCTTCGCATCGCGGCCCTTTTTCTAAGACGAAGGAGCGCGAACCCGATGAGCGGGGGAAACCGGACGGCCGCCGGTCTCCGCGCCAAACCCCGGGAAACCGACGCGATTGCGCCGGAATATTGCGCATTTCGCGTTCGGGCATTTCAGCGTCGAAAAGCCTCTTGCCATCCAATAATACTACTATATGATTTTATCCGCCGGGCACCAATGGAGGAGGTTTCCGGCTTCATTCAATCGGGAGGAGTTATCATGAAACTGACATGTCTTTTCGCCGGCGCGGCGCTCGCTGCGTCCACGTTGCTTTCCGGCGCCGCCTATGCCGAGACGATCGGATTTTCCCAGGTCGGTTCCGAGGGCGACTGGCGTCCGGCCTTTTCGGCCAACATGCAGGAGAGTGCCAAGGACTACGGCATCGACCTGAAATTCGCCAATGCCCAGGGCAAGCAGGAAGAGCAGCTGCGCGCCGTGCGCGCCTTCATCGCCCAGGGCGTTGACGCGATCATCATCGCGCCGGTCGTCGTCACCGGCTGGGACCAGGTTCTCAAGGAAGCCAAGGAAGCCGGCATTCCGGTCTTCCTCGTCGACCGCGACGTCGACGTCAAGGACAAGTCGCTTTACGTGACGCGCATTTCCGCCGACTTCAATCTCGAGGGCAAGCTCGCCGGCGCATGGCTGGCCGCGGCATCCAAGGGCAGCTGCAAGATCGTCGAGCTTCAGGGCACGACCGGTTCGGCCCCGGCGATCGAGCGCAAGAAGGGCTTCGAGGCCGTGATCGGCGAGTTTCCGGCCATGGAGATCGTCGCCACGCAGTCCGGCGACTTCACCACCGAGGGCGGCAAGAAGGTCATGGAAGCCTTCATCAAGTCGACCAACAATCTGGACGGCATCTGCGCCTCCTTCGCGCATAACGACAACATGCAGCTTGGTGCGATCCAGGCGATGAAGGAAGCCGGCCTCAAGCCCGGCAAGGACGTCCTGATGGTCTCGGTCGACTATGTCCCCGCGATCAAGGACGCGCTTGCGGCGGGCGAGGCCAACGCCTCGGTCGAATTGCGCTCGGCGGTCGGCAAGTTCATCTATCCGGTGGTCCTCGACTACCTGAAGAACCCGCACGAACTCGACAAGTGGATCGTGATCCCGTCGGACCTGCATACGGCCAACTGACCGGGCGGAATCCGCAAGACACCCCGTGTCTCGGCGTCCCGTTTCCGGGGCGCCGATGCGGTCCGCCGCGCGCGGGTGTACCCTTGTCTCCAGTGCAGATACGATCCGGCCAATGAACGAACCTGCTGATACGGCGCCCCGGGTTGAGATGCGCGCGATCGGGAAATCCTTCCCCGGCGTGCGCGCCCTTGCCGGCGTCGACTTCAATCTCCATCCCGGCGAGGTCCACGCCCTGCTCGGCGAGAACGGCGCGGGCAAATCGACCCTGATCAAGATCCTGACGGGTGCGCTCGAGCGCGACGCGGGCGAGATTTTCCTCGACGGCAAAACCGGTCGAGTTCAAATCGACCGGCGAAGCCCAGGCGCGCGGCATTTCCACCGTCTATCAGGAAGTCAACCTGATCCCGGCAATGTCGGTGACCAAGAACCTCGCACTCGGGGGAACCGGCAGCGCCTTCTCCATGATCTCCTGGCGCGACGCCCGCCGGCAGGCGCGCGAAAAGCTCGCCCGCCTCGAACTCGACATCGATATCGAGCAGCCTGTCGGCTCCTATTCCGTCGCCGTGCAGCAGCTCGTGGCGATCGCGCGGGCGCTCGACGAGGACACCAGCGTTCTCGTGCTCGACGAGCCCACCGCCAGCCTCGACGCCCATGAAACCGCGACGCTTTTCGGGATCGTCCGCAGCCTCAAGGCGCGCGGCATCGCCGTCGTCTTCATCACCCACTTCCTCGACCAGGTCTACGAGATTTCCGACCGGATATCCGTGCTTCGCAACGGCGGCCTGGTCGGCACCGGCATGGCGTCGGAGATTTCCCGCCAGAAACTGATCTCGATGATGATCGGCCGCGAACTCGGCGAGGTCGAAGCCGCCTTCGCCACAAAGGGGCCGGCCGGGACCGGCGCCGAGAAACTGGTCGCCAGCGGCGTCGGCCGCAAGCGCACGCTCAAGCCGTTCGACCTGACGCTGCATGCCGGCGAGGTCGTCGGCCTTGCCGGGCTTCTGGGGTCCGGCCGCACCGAACTGGCGAAACTGATCCTCGGCGCCATCCGCAACGACAGCGGCACGCTCACGGTCAGGGGAGAGGAATTGCGCGCGACATCGCCGCGGCGCTCGCTCGCCGCCGGCATCGCCTTCTGCCCGGAGGACCGCAAGGCCGAAGGCCTCGTCGGCGATCTGTCCATCCGCGAGAACATCATGCTGTCGATGCAGGCCAAGGACGGCTGGCTGCGGCAGGTGCCGCGCGCGCGCCAGCAGCGCCTCGCCGACGAGATGATCGCGGCGCTCGCCATCGCGACGCCGGACGCCGAAAAGCCGGTGCGGCAGCTCTCCGGCGGCAACCAGCAGAAGGTCGTGCTCGCCCGGGCGCTCGCCTCGAAGCCGGAAATCATGATCCTGGACGAACCGACGCGGGGCATCGATGTCGGCGCCCATGCCGAGATCATCACCCTGATCCGCAAGCTCTGCGAGGCGGGCATGGCGCTGCTCGTCGCCTCGTCCGAACTCGACGAGATCGTCGCCGCCTCGGATCGCGTCGCCGTGCTGCGCGATCGCGAGAAGATCGGCGAGATCGTCGGCGAGGACATCAATCGCAAAAACATCATCCAGATGATCGCGGGGGAAGATGGTGGCGAACACTGAAACGATGCCGGCCGGCCGGCTCCGGAAAATCGGCCAGAACCGGGCCATCTGGCCGCTGCTGGCGCTTGCGCTGATCCTGGTCGTGGACGGCTTCATCTCGCCGCACTTCTTCGACATCCGGATCGTCGAGGGCCGCCTGTTCGGCAATCTGGTCGACATTCTCTATCGCGCCGTGCCGACCGCCCTTGTCGCGCTCGGCATGGCGATCGTCATCGGGACCAAGGGCATCGACCTGTCCGTCGGCTCGATCATCGCGATCTGCGGCGCGGTCATCGCCTGGCGCATCAAGATGGGCGATCCGCACATGGTGATCCTGTTCATGGCGCTCGGCGCGGGCGTCGCCTGCGGCATGTGGAACGGCTTCCTGGTCGCCGGCCTCGGCATCCAGCCGATCATCGCCACGCTGATCCTGATGGTCTCGGGGCGCGGCGTCGGCATGCTCGTCAACCTGCTTTACGGCGGCACGGATCCGAGCTTCGAGAGCGCCCTGCTGCAGGGGCTCAGCACCGGAAGCGTCTGGCTGATACCCTCCCGCCTGCTGCTCGCCGCGGCGATCTTCGCCGTGCTCTGGCTGCTGATCCGCCGCACCGCGCTCGGCCTGTTCATCGAGGCGGTCGGCGGCAATGCGGCTGCCTCCAACCTCGCCGGCGTCAATGCGCGGCTGATCACCTTCATCGCCTATGTGCTGTGCGGGCTGCTCGCCGCCTGGGCCGGCATCATCATGACCGCCGACACGCATACCTCCGATCCCGTCTCCGTGGCGCTCTATATCGAGCTGGACGCGATCCTCGCGGTCGTCATCGGCGGCGGATCGCTGGCCGGCGGGCGCATCTATCTCGGCATGACGGTCATCGGCGCGCTGGTGATCCAGGCGCTGACGACCTCGATCCTGATTTCCGGCCTGCCGCCCGAATACAATCTCATCATCAAGGCGCTGGTCGTGCTGCTCATCCTGTTCCTGCAATCGGCCAATGCGCGACGGTCGATCGGCCGGCTCGTCTCCCGGAGTGCGTCATGAACAAGAAATACCTGCCGCTCGCCGCCACCGTCGCGGTCTTCATCGCTCTCTTCCTGATCGGCGGCTCGATGTATCGCAACTTCCTGTCGACGCTGGTGCTCGGGAACATCCTCGCCGACAACGCCTTCATCATCATCGCGGCGATCGGCGCGACATTCGTGATCCTGTCGGGCGGGATCGACCTTTCGATCGGCTCGATGATCGGCTTCGTCGGCGTGTGCATGGCCGTGCTCGACAGCATGGGCTGGCATCCGCTGGCCACCGCCGCGCTGATGATCTGCTTCGGCATCCTCTACGGGGCGCTGCAGGGTTTCATCATCGACTACTGCGACATCCAGCCCTTCATCGTCACCCTGGCCGGCCTGTTCCTGCTGCGCGGAGCCTGTTTCATGGTGACGCTGGACTCGGTGCCGATCCGCCATGAATTCGTCGATCTCTACGCTTCCGCGAAAATCCCGCTGCCCGGCCGCGGCGTGCTTCGAAGTTCGGCCATCGTCATGCTGGCGAGCCTGGCGCTGGCGATCTTCATCGCCCATTTCACGCGCTTCGGGACCAATGTCTACGCCATCGGCGGCGACCGCGAATCCGCCCGGCTGATGGGCGTGAACATTCGCAGGACAACGATCGGCATCTATGCGACCGGCGGGTTCTACAGCGCGCTTGCCGGCGTGGTCTACGCTCTCTACACTTCGTCGGGCTATCCATTGGCGGGCAGCACGCTGGAACTGTCGGCGATCGCGGCGGTGGTGCTTGGCGGGACGCTTCTCACCGGCGGCGTCGGCATGGTCGCGGGCACGCTCTTCGGCGGGATGATACTGGGATTGATATCGACGCTCATCATATTTCAAGGCTCGCTCAACAGCGCCTGGATCATGATTTCGAGCGGCGTGCTGCTGTTCGGCTTCATCGTGCTGCACCGCTTCCTCGTCAGTTCCTTCGACTTGCGGGGAACGTCGTGAACGACGCGGGTCCGCCATGAACGAAGATTCGAAAACCCGAAAAAGATCCGGCGACACCGACAAGACCGTCTCCGAACGGGCCTATCTTCTGGCCGACCCGAATGTCTCGGCGGGTGTGAGTATCGTGCACCGGCTGGGCCGCGAGATCGTCGCCGGGACCTTCCCGCCGGAAACCCGTCTCCCCGACGAGGCGACCATGCTCAAGCGCTACGCGGTCTCGCGCACGGCGCTTCGCGAGGCCTATTCCAAGCTCGCCGCCAAGGGCATGATCGTGGCGCGCCCCAAGGTCGGCACCAGCGTGCGCCCGCCGGCGTTCTGGAACATGCTCGATTCGGAGGTGCTGGGCTGGCACCTGCAGACCCGGCCGCCGGACGAGATCGCCATGGATCTCTACGCCCTGCGCCGCATGGTCGAGCCTCCGGCCGCCGCGCTCGCCGCCGAGGCCCACAACGAGGACGAGCTGCGCAAGATCGAGGAGGCCTTCCGCGACATGTCGGCCAAGGCGATGAACGAGACCGAGCTGATCGAGGCCGACCTGCGCTTCCATCTCGAGATCCTGTTCGCCACGCGCAACCGCTTCATCGGCGCCTTCAGCGCGCTGATCCATGCCGCGATGCTCAGCACCTTCCGGCTCAGCTGGCGCGGCGCCGCCGTCGCCACCATCAAGGACGAGCGCCTCAGGCAGCATGGCGACGTGCTGGAAGCGATCCGCGACCGCGATCCCGACCTTGCCCGCCGGCGCATGGAAACGCTGCTCGACGATGCGATCCGCGACGTCAACGAGGCGCTTGCCAACAATGCCGCACAGAGCTCCGAGCCGGCCGGCGCGTGAACGGGGCGGATTCCGCTGCTAGCCCGTTCCCGGCACCTTCCTGCGCCGCGCCCCGAAATCGAAGGCCGCGCTGGAAAAGGGCAGGGCGGAGGAAAAGGCGGAACGGCGCCAGCGCCTGGGACCGCTCGTCGCGGCCGGACGCAGACCCGCCGCGCCGAAGCCCGGCGCCATCTGCCCGACCTGCGGCCAGATCGCCGCCAGGGTCGCCGAACCCGTCATGCTGACGCCGGCCGCGATCGCCGAGGCGCAGAAGACGCTCGACGACCTGATCGGCCGGCACCTTGCCGCGCGCGACGCCGCCGAGGCCGAAGCCGGAGGCCGCCCGCGCCCGGCCGGTCTTAACCATGATCGACGAGAATCGCGGCGAAACCGCCCGCAATCCCTCAGAATAAGCATTTCTACACCGGCGTGACGTAGGGAAAACCCTGGTCATCCGGCCGCGCCCCGGCGCGGGCGGGGCACCGGCACGCGGGATTGAGAGGCGTCATTTAATGACTGCTGTGGCGAAGACTGTTGTGGCGAAGCCGCTACCCTTCGAAGACACCGCTCCCCCGGATATCGCGGTCGCGGTCTCCGGCGCGTTGTCGGTCGAGGTCGCGGACGCCGAAACGCTCGCCGGGCTCAACGCCGGCTGGCGCGATCTTCTCGCCCGCGCCGCCGATCCCAACGCCTTCATGGACCCGGCGCTGCTGCGCGCCGCCGTCGCCGCCTATCCCGATATTCCCCATCCCGTCCTGCTCGCCTGGACCGACACGCCATCCGGCCGGCGGCTTGTTGGCCTGTGGGCGTTTTGCGCCGGGCGCGCGCAGCGCTCGCCGCTGCCGAACCGCGTCCTGCGGTCGCCGCCGTTTGCGCACGGCTTTCTCGGCACGCCCGTCATCGACCGCGATTGCCTGGAGCAGGTGCTGCACGCGATGCTCGACCGGATCGCCGCCACGCCCGATTGGCCGAACGACATCGCGATCGACCAGATCGACATGGACGGCGCGACGATGGCGGCGCTTGCGCGCGTGCTTCGCGAACGCGGCAACGCGCCGGTCGTGCTGGAACGGCGCGCGCGGCCGGTGCTGATCGCGGACGGCGATCCGGAAGCCTATCCGGCGAACGCCATGTCCGGGGCGAGCCGCAAGAAACTGCGCCAGTTGAGCAACCGGCTCGCAAGGCAGGGCAGCCTCACCTCGCAGGTCGTCACGGAGCCGGCGGCGGTCGCGCGGGCGCTGGAGGAGTTCCTCGCCCTCGAGGCCTCGGGCTGGAAGAAGGCGCAGGGCACCGCGCTGCTGTGCGACGGGGCCGACGCGAAGTTTTTCCGCAGGGGGGTTGGCGCGCTGGCGGAGCGCGGTTCGGCCCGCATCCACGCGCTGCGCCTCGACGGCCGCCCGCTCGCCATGCAACTCGTCGTGGTGGCCGGGCAGGCGGCGTCGACATGGAAGACCGCCTATGACGAGGCGTTCGCCAAATTCTCGCCGGGCAGCCTGCTTTTCACCGATTACACCGCCGCGTTTCTCGAAGACGCCGCCATCGCCACCGTCGACTCCTGCGCCGAGGACGACAGCGGCTACATGGCGGCGTGGACCGGGCGCAAGCGGGTCGGCGACATCAGGATCACCGCGCGGCGCGGCGCGTCCGCGGCCTTTCGCATCGTCGCGGCGTTCGAGGCCGCCTACCGCGCCATGCGGGCGACGGCGAAGAAATCCTATCGGACATTCAAGCAAGGCGGCGGGAAACGCTCATGAAACAGGCCGAGATCGTCATTGTCGGGGCCGGACTGGCCGGATCGATCGCCGCGACCATGCTCGGCCGCGCCGGCCATCGCGTCGCCATCGTCGATCCGCGCCCGGTTTACCGCCCGGAATTCCGCTGCGAGAAGATCGACGGGCCGCAGATGCGGGTGCTGGCGAGGACCGGGCTGGCCGAAACCGTGCGCGCGGCGGCGACGCATGACCGCGAATCCTGGGTCGCGCGCATGGGCCGCGTCATCGAGAAGCGCGACGGCGACCAGTGGGGAATCCACTACGACACGCTGGTCAACACGATCCGCGCCGAGATCCCGGACACGGTCGAGTTCATCTGCGACAGGGTGACGGACATCGACAACGGCGACGAGATCCAGCGCGTCACGCTGGCCGGCGGCGACGAAATCCGGGCGCGGCTCGTCATCCTCGCCAACGGCCTCAATTTCGGCCTGCGCGAGAAGCTCGGCATCACGCGCGAGATCCTGAGCGCCAGCCACTCGGTCTCGATCGGCTTCGACGTTGAGCCGGTGGGCAGCGAAACGTTCGGGTTTCCGGCGCTGACCTGCTATTCCGACCGCCCGGACCGCAAGACCGCCTATATCACCCTGTTTCCGATCGGAAACACGATGCGCGCGAACCTGTTCGTCTATCGCGACCCGAAGGATCCCTGGCTGGCGGACTTCAGGGCCGCGCCCGTCGAGACGCTGTGCGCCGCCATGCCGTGGCTGCGCGGCATCATCGGGGATTTCACGATCGCCGGCCCGATCGGCATCCGGCCGATCGATCTCTATGTCAGCCGCGGCGTCGACAAGCCCGGCATCGTCCTCGTCGGCGACGCCTATTCCACCTCGTGCCCGGCGGCGGGAACCGGCACGCTGAAGGTGTTCACCGACGTCGAGCGGCTCTGCAACGTCCATATCCCGGACTGGCTTTCGACGCCCGGCATGGCGCGCGACAAGATCGCCGCCTTCTATGCCGATCCGGTCAAGGCGGCGTGCGAGGCGCATTGCATCGCCAAGGCATACGACCTGCGCACCATCTCGATCAGTTCGAGCCCGGTCGCAGCGGCCCGCCGGCAGATCAAGTTCGTCGGCCAGTCATGCCGCGGCGCGTTGCGGCGGCTCAAGGCCCCGCGGCCGGACTGGCGGCGCGAAAAGGACGGCACGATCGGGGCGTAACCGGCGTCGACGCGCGTCAGAACAGCCGGTTGAGAAAGAACGCGACGCGCCTGAGCCGCGGATTTTTCTTGACGGCGCGGCGTGTCGCCATGGCGGCGCGCAGCGCAAGCGCGGCGACCGCGCCGCGCGGCGAAAGCGCGATGATCGAATAGGTCAGGTCGAGCGAGCGGTTGCACATCGACCGCTTGTAGTCCTCGTCGCCATAGCCGAAATCGAAGAACCGCGCGCCGGCCTCGGACGCGCGTTTCAAAAGCGCCAGATTGAGGATGCGGCCGGGCGAGTGGCGCGAATAGGCGCGGTCGAAACCGGTCTGGTACAAGGTCCATCCGTTCGCATCGGCGAGCAGGCACGTCACCGCGACCGGCGCCGCATCGATGAAGACGCCGTGCAGGCCGGCGACGCCGCGCGCGCAGATCGAATGGAAAAAACGCCGGTAGGCCGCGTCGGCGAACGGGTTCGTCGCCCCCGACTGGTCCAGTTGCTCGGATTTCCAGTCCATCAGTTTTTCGGCGCACAGCCGGATTTCGCCCGGTTCGCTTACGGCCCTGATTTCGACCGCGCCGAGCTTTTCCAGCGCGCGGTGTTTTTCCCGCAGACGGCGGCGGCTCTTGGCGCTGGAAAGTTCCGTCTCGACGACCGGCCATGGCCGCACCAGATTGCGCAAATGCGCCCGATCGGATTCCGGGCCGCAGGCGACGGCGGAAAACGGGTTCTCGATCCCCGCAATCGCGGCCGGCTGCTTGCGCGCGAACACCACGTCGGCGCCGCCGGCCAGCCGCGCGGCGTCGCGCCACAGCCGCCGGACATCCTCCTCCGACAAAGCGCGAATGAGATCGGGGTCGAACAGCGGCGCATTGTAGTCGGACTCGGCCTGGCCGAGCCATCCGATGCGGCGCAATCCGTGCCGCTCCGACAGGGCGAGCGGAAGCACGATCCGGCAGCGCTGCCCGTCATGTCCCGCGACGAAGAACGCGCTCTCGCCGCCATCCATCGCATCGGCAACCGCTTCGAGCCATGCCCGTGTCTGGAAATGCGACGCGATCCCGGAGCCCCGATGTCGTCGATCAGCCGCATCGCGACGTCCCGGTCGACGAGCGTCAGCCGAATCCGGCCGCCAAGGGCGGACCCGTCCGCGTCCGCCGGGCCGGCACGCTTCGGCAAGCCGGCAGCCGACGCCCCGCCGACGCCAAGCGTCCCTTTCAGGGGAGAATCCAGCAATTCCGTTGTTCTCGGCTGAACCATCTGCAGCGGTTTCCGTTCGTCGATCAGGAGAGCCGGAATCGGGATAAAATTCCCCTTACCCAAGGAAAAATAGGCCATGGAAGTGCGCATATGGTTAATCGAAAGCCGTGCGCAATCCGGGACGAAACGCCGGACTTTACAAGGCCGCGCGGCCTGTCCGGCCGGCTCAGCCCTTGTAGCGGCAGCGGCCCTGCGAGGCGCCGACCGGGTAGGTCGACTGCATCGTGTAGAGCCAGTTGTCGCACTCTTTCGCGGTGTGGAAACAGCGCTGTGTCGTGAACTGGCGGATCGAATCGTCGAAGACGAATTTCGATTCCTCGTAGCCGAGGAAATGCCCGACATAGACGCCGGCCGGAGCGAACGGCCAGGAGCAGCGTTCGCCGGCCTTGATGCTGGTCAGCGTGCGCGCCGACGCCTGCGTGACCGGCAGCGCCAGCGTCGTGACGGACAGCGCGAATGCGGCGGCGAGCGCCGATCGAAATGCGGTGGTTCCAGCAGTCATAGAAAGCCTCCTCGGCAAACCTTCCCGGCATGCCCATCATGCAAGCCGATTGTGTCGAAACGCGCTGTGCGCGCCGTCACATTGCGGTGAGCGGGTCGCCTCAGGCCTTGCCCGTCACCTTCAGCGCGAAGGCGTAGGACAAGGCGATCTCCTCAAGCCGCGAGAACCGGCCCGAAGCGCCGCCATGGCCGGAATCCATGTGGGTCTGCAGCAGGAAGGGCCCGGCATCCGGATTGATGGCGCGCAGTTTGGCGATCCACTTGGCCGGCTCCCAGTAGGTGACGCGCGGATCGGTCAGCCCGGCGACGGCGAGGACCGGCGGGTAGGGCTTTTCCGAGACGTTGTCATAGGGCGAATAGGCGGCGATCGTCTCGTAATCCGTCTTCGAGGCGATCGGATTGCCCCATTCCGGCCATTCCGGCGGGGTGAGCGGCAGCGTGTCGTCGAGCATCGTGTTGAGCACGTCGACAAAGGCGACCTCGGCGATGATGCCGCCGAAGGCGTCCGGCGCCATGTTGGCGACCGCGCCCATCAGCATGCCGCCGGCCGATCCGCCCTGCGCGACGATGCGGTCGGGCGACGTGTATTTCTCGGCCGCCAGATAGCGCGCCACGGCGACGAAATCCTTGAAGGTGTTTTCCTTGGTTCCCCGCTTGCCGTCCTCGTACCAGGCAAAGCCCTTGTCCTTGCCGCCGCGGATATGCGCGATGGCGTAGACGAAGCCGCGGTCGGCGAGCGACAGGCAGTTGGTGTTGAACGAGGCGGGAATGGCGATGCCGTAGGAGCCGTAGCCGTAGAGCAGGCAGGGCGCGGTGCCGTCGAGCTTCGTGTCCTTGCGGTAGAGCAGGGTGACCGGCACCTCCGCGCCGTCATGCGACGGCACCAGGATGCGGCGGGTGACGTAGTCGTCCGGATCGTGGCCGGACGGCACCTCCTGCGTCTTCAGGAGCGTGCGCTCGCGGGTTGCCATGTCGTAGTCGTAGACCTGCGCCGGCGTCGTCATCGAGGAATAGGTGAAGCGGATGATGTCGGTGTCGTATTCGAACGAGCCGGAGAGGCCGAGCGAATAGGCTTCCTCGTCGAAGGCGATGGCGTGCTCCTCGCCGGTCTTGCGGTTCCGCACGACGATGCGCGGCAGGCCGTTCTCGCGTTCCAGCCAGACCAGGAAATTCCCGTAGGCCTGGATGGCGAGGATCAGGCGGCCCGGCTTGTGGGCGACGAGCTCGGTCCAGTTTGCCTTCTGCGGCGCATCAACCGGCGCCGTCATGATCTTGAAATCCTTGGCGCCATCGGCATTGGTCAGGATGAAGAAGACGTCGCCGCCCGACTCCATCTCGTATTCGACGCCGGTCTCGCGCGGCGCGACCATCACCGGTTCGCCGAGCGGATCGTCGGCGCGGATCAGCCGGTATTCGCTGGTCTCGTGGTCGTAGGAAGAGATGTAGACGAAATCGTTCGAGGCGGCTGCCGCCGGCGCCCATGAAGAAGCCGGCATCCGGCTCCTCGTAGACCAGCGTGTCGTCGCCCTGCGCGGTGCCGAGCCTGTGGTAGAACAGCTTCGACGGGCGGTGATTGGCGTCGAGCTTCGCGTAGAAGAAGCCCTCGCAGGCCGCGTCCCAGACGCCGCCGCCATTGCTGTCGGCGATGTCGTCGCCGAGATCGGCGAGCGTGTCGAGATCGCGCACGCGCAGCCGGAAGAATTCCGAGCCCTTGTCGTCATAGCCCCACAGCATCTTCGAATGGTCGGGCGAATGATCGGCGGACGCGATGCGGAAATAGGCCTTGCCGTCGGCCTCCTTGTCGCCGTCGAGAATGATGGTCTTGTCTTCCTCGGTCGGTCTTGCCGCGCGGCATGCGCTGGAACAGCGGCTGCTGGCCGCCCTTGCGCCAGGTCGAGCCGTAGGCCCAGGGCCCGTCCGGGGCCGGGACGGAGGAATCGTCCTCCTTGATGCGGCCCTTCATTTCCTCGAAGAGCACTTTCTGCAGCTGCCTTCGTGTCGGCCATCAGCGCGTCCTGATAGGCGTTCTCGGCTTCCAGATGGGCGCGGATATCGGCATCGAGGATGGACGTGTCCTTGAAGACCTCCTGCCAGTTGTCGGCGCGCAGCCATGCATAGTCGTCGCTGCGCGTGATGCCGTGGCGGGTATCGTGACAGGGCGTTTCTCGGCTTTCGGCGGCGTGACGGACGGGGCCTTGGAACGGACGGGCATGTCATGTTTTCCGATGCATGTGTGACTTGTGGCGAGAGCGGACATACGATCTCGACGTGAAGTGACAAGCGCCACAACGCGAAATTGAGCAGGTCGTGTCTTGACGATGTCCCGTCGCCGGGGAAGATGGCCGGTCGACGACCGGGAGCGTACGCACGATCGGGCGGGGGAAGAAGCAGTTCTACACCAATCCGATGCGTTGCGGGCAGATCGGCCATGGGCGATGCACGTGTGCCGGCGACCGATCATAACCCGCGAATCGCGGCAACTGAAGCGCCTCGCAGGAGCGCAGATAGGCGGCGGGATCGGGCTTGTAGGCCCGCGCGACTCCGGCGCCGAGAATGCAGTCCCACGGCAGTTCCCCATATTTCGACAGCCTGGTTGTCAGCGGCGATCGAGCCGTTGGAGCAGGGCGCGACGATGAATTTGCGCTTCAGGCGGGTCAGGCCGGGCACCGTGTCGGGCCAGGGTGGAAGCTTCTCCCAGGCGTGGTTGAGGTCTGCACGGGCCGCTTCGTCGAATCTGTCGGCGATGCCGAATTCGTTGAGCGTCGCATCCAGGTTTTCGCGGTGCAGGATGTCGAGATCGACATAATCGCGTTTTCCCGACCGGATGGCGTGCATCGCCGGCTGGTATTTCGCCCGCCAGGAATCGGCGAACGCCGCGCCGTCGATCGCCATGTCGAGCGCCGTCGCCGCCGTTTCGACTTCCCGCGCCACGCCGCCGCGCCAATCGACGCAGGTGCCGAAGACATCGAAAATCAGCGCATCCGGTTTTATGGGGAACATCGTCAGCGTTGTCCGGCGTGAAATCCATCGCGACGCCGTTCATGCAGTAGCGCAGGCCGGTCGGCTGCGGCCCGTCCTCGAAGACATGGCCGAGATGGGCATCGCAATCCGCGCAGCGGATCTCGGTGCGCACCATGAAGAAGGACCGGTCCCGGTGCTCGCTGACGGCGCCCGGTTCGACCGGCTCGTAGAAGCTCGGCCAGCCGGTGCCGGAATCGAACTTGGTCTCGGAGCGGAACAGCGGCCGGCCGCAGCAAACGCAGCTGTAGAGGCCCTTCGCCTTGTTGTCCCAGTTCGGACCGGTAAAGGCGCGTTCGGTGCCGTGCTTGCGCGCGACGCGGAACTGCTCCGGCGTGAGCTGCTCGCGCCACTCCGCTTCGGATTTCTGGACTTTCAGCGCGGTCGAATTTGTCATGGGTCACCTCGTCGCGTTCTCAAATAGGCCTGCCGGTGTGATCGGCAAGCGCTCGCGTGTAACGGGAACCGCGGGATCTCCATCCCTTGCCGGCAACGAATAATCCCTTGATAAGGGCCGGATTTCACGCATTCCCCTTGTTCTTTTCGCGCAACCGACCTAGGTCGGATCACCATGAAATCCATGACTTTCCTGCCGCGCGTGTTCCCGGCGATCTGATTTTTGGGTGCGTGACCTGACATGACGTTCTACGCACTCTTCGTGCCTTTCATCGCCGCGCTGTTCGCGCCGGCCCTGACGCGCGTTTTCAAGCACAATGCGGCATGGATCCTGGCGCTCGCGCCGGCCGGGCTGTTCGTTCACTATCTCGGATATGTCGAGGGCGTCGCGCAGGGCGAGCGGTTCACCGGCGGATATCCGTGGATCCCGTCCTTCAACGTCAATTTTTCCTGGCTGGTCGACGGCCTGTCGCTGACCTTCGCGCTGCTGATCACCGGGATCGGCACGCTGATCGTGCTCTATTCGGGCGGCTACCTGAAGGGCCACCGGCACCAGGGACGCTTCTTCTCCTTCATCCTGATGTTCATGGGGTCGATGCAGGGGCTGGTGCTGTCCGATTCCTTCCTGATGCTGTTCGTCTTCTGGGAACTGACCTCGATCACCTCGTTCCTGCTGATCGGCTTCAACCATGCCGCCGAACGCTCGCGCCGCGCCGCGATCCAGGCGCTGGTCGTCACCGGTCTCGGCGGATTGTCGCTGCTCGCCGGCCTGCTTCTGATCCGCAACATCACGGGCCTGAGCGAATTGTCGCTGCTGCTGTCGTCGGGCGACCTCCTGCGCGACAGCCCGTACTTCATCGCCGCCTTCGTTCTCATCCTCGGCGGCGCGTTCACCAAGTCGGCGCAGTTCCCGTTCCATTTCTGGCTGCCCAACGCCATGGAAGCGCCGACGCCGGTTTCCGCCTATCTGCATTCGGCGACCATGGTGAAGGCCGGCGTCTATCTGCTGATGCGGCTGAACCCGGTGATGGGCGACACGGTCGCATGGGAAACGGTGCTGCCCGTCTTCGGCGGCGCGACGCTGATCGCCGGCACCTTGCTCGCCATGCGCCAGACGGACCTCAAGCTGATGCTGGCCTACACGACGATGGCGTCGCTCGGCCTGCTGGTGATGCTGACCGGTTTCGGCACCGAGAAGGCGGTCGAGGGCGCGGTCCTCTACCTGATCTCGCATTCCATGTTCAAGGGCGGCCTGTTCATGGTGGCCGGCAATGTCGACCACGAATCCGGCACGCGCGACATTTCCAAGGTGAGCGGGCTCCGCCGCGCCATGCCGGTCACCTTCGCGGCCGCCGTGCTCGCGGCGTTTTCGATGGGCGGCCTGCCGCCTTTCTTCGGCTTCCTCGCCAAGGAGGAGATCTATGCCGGCCTCGCCTTCGGCGACACCTGGTCGGTGGTCTTCACCATCGTCGCCATCGTCGGCAACGGGCTGATGTTCGCGATCGGCTTCGCCGTGGCGCTCAAGCCCTTCCTCGGACGCAAGGTGGTCGCGCCGAAAGACGTTCACGAGGGGCCGGTGCTATTGGTGGCGGGGCCTGCCGTCCTGGCGCTCGGCGGGCTGCTGTCGGCGCTGTTCTCCGGCGCGTTCCACGACTGGTTTTCGAGCCCGATGGCCAGCGCCGTCACCGGCCATGCCGCGGATGTGACGATCACGGTCGTCCCGCATATCGGCCTGCCGCTCTACCTGTCGCTGGCGACGATCGCGCTGGGGATCGCCTCCTATGTCGCCATCGCGCCGGTGCGCACGGCGATGGCGAGCCTCCTGACCGGCTTCGGCTGGGGCCCGGACCGCGGCTTCGACCAGGCGATCGCCGGCATCGTGCGCCTGTCGGGCGCGGTGACGCGGTTCATCCAGAACGGGCGGCTGGAAACCTACATCACGGTGACCTTCGTCCTCATGGTTCTGGCGATCCTCGTGCCGATGGGCATCGCCGGCGAATGGCCCTCCATGCCGGCCTTCCCGCATCTCTTCTTCTACGAGTGGGCGGTCATCCTGATCGCGGCGATCGGCCTGTTCGCGGTCATCATGGCCAAGGACCGGCTGACGGCGATCGTTTCGCTGGGCATCCAGGGCTTCGCCGTCGCGGTCCTGTTCATGCTGATGGGCGCGCCCGACCTTTCCTTCACCCAGTTCATGGTCGAAACGCTGTCGGTCGTCATCCTCGCGCTGGCGATGACCCGGCTGCGCCTGTCGCCGCAGGACCACCGCGCGGCGGTCCAGCGCGTGTTCGACGGGGCGATCGCGCTTGCGGCCGGCGGCGCGTTCACGCTGCTGCTGTTGCGCGTGCTCGAGGTCGATCTGGATTTCTCGCTGACCGAGTTCTTCAACACCTATTCGCTGCAGGTCGCGCACGGGCGCAACATCGTCAACGTGATCCTGGTCGACTTCCGCGGCATCGACACATTCGGCGAGATCGCCGTCGTCATGGTCTCCGGCCTCGCCATCCTGGCGCTGATCCGCGTGCTGCCGAAGCGCTCGCGCTCGGCGCTGACGGAACCGCCGGCGCCGCCGCCCGCCGCCGCCAGGACGGCGGAAGCGATCCACGCCGAAGTCAGGGAGGCGAACTAGGCCCATGCGCACGCTGATTTTCAGAACCGTCGCCCCCTATCTCGCGAGCCTGATGATCCTGTTTTCGATCTTCGTGCTGCTGCGCGGCCACAACGAGCCCGGCGGCGGCTTCATCGGCGGCCTGATCGCCGCCTCCGCGCTGGCCATCTACGGTATCGCCTTCGGCGTCTCGCCGGTGCGCCGCGCGATCCGCTTCCATCCGATGGCGCTGTCCGGCTTCGGGCTGTTCCTCGCCGCGATCGCCGGCATCCTGTCGCTCTTTTCCGGCGTGCCGTTCCTGACCGGATTGTGGATCTATCCGTCGATCTTCGGCGTCGATCTGGCGCTGTCGACGCCGATGCTGTTCGACATCGGCGTCTATTTCGTCGTGTTCGGCGCGATCACCTCGACCGCGCTGGCGCTCGAGGAAAGGGAGCGCGACTGATGGAAACCGCGATCACGATCCTGACCGGCCTGTTCTTCGCGACCTCGATCTACCTGATGCTGTCGCGCCACATCATCCGCATCCTGCTCGGCGTCGCGATCCTCGGAAACGCGGTCAACCTGACGATCTTCACCAATGGACGCATCACCCGGGAAGTCCCGCCGATCATCCCGGATCATGCCGCAATGCCGGAAGGCCTGATCGCCAATCCGCTGCCGCAGGCGCTGGTGCTGACCGCGATCGTGATCTCGTTTTCCTTCTTCGCCTTCCTTCTGGTGCTGGTGTTCCGCAGCTATCAGGAGATCGGCACCGACGACACCGACGAAATGCGCGAGGCCGAGCCGCGCGACGAACCCGCGCCGCCGCTCGGCTACTGATTGAACGACTGGACCCCAATGGCCGGAAAAACCGACTATCACGTTGATCTTGCCCAGGCGCTGGTGATGAAGGCGCCGGCCGCGGCCGACTATCTCGTCGTCGCGCCGCTGGTGATCGGCTTCCTGTTCGGCGCGATCTGCCTGATGTCGCGCAAGAACACCGACCGCCAGCCCTATGTCGCGATTGCCGGCCTGGTGCTGATGCTCGCCGCCGATATCGGCCTGTTCTGGCATGTCTGGCAAAACGGCACCGTGGTCATGACCATGGGCCGCTGGCTGCCGCCCTTCGGCATTACCTTCGCCGCCGACATGCTTGGCGCGACCTTCGCGCTGACCGCCGGCATCGTCGGCCTCGCCGGCGGCGTCTACGCGCTGCGCGATGTCGGGCGCACCGGCCGGCGCTACGGCTTCTATCCGTTTCTGCTGCTGATGATGGCGGGCGTGACGGCGTCCTTCCTGACCGGCGACATCTTCAATCTCTATGTCTGGTTCGAGGTCCTGCTGATCTCGTCCTTCGGACTGCTTGATCCTCGGATCGGAGCGCGAACAGCTCGACGGCGCGACGAAATACGCCTTCCTGAACCTGATCGCGACGACGCTGTTCCTGCTCGCGGTCGCCTATTTGTACGGCACGTTCGGCACGCTCAACATGGCCGACATTTCGCGCAAGGCGGCCGGGATGCGCGAGACCGGGCCGTTGTTCACGATCGCCACGATGTTCCTGTTCGCCTTCGGCATGAAGGCGGCGGCGTTTCCGGTCAATTTCTGGCTGCCCGCGTCGTACCACACGCCGAGGATCGTCGTGTCGGCGCTGTTCGCCGGGCTGTTGACCAAGGTCGGCGTTTACGCCCTGCTGCGCGTCTTCCTGATGCTGTTTCCCGTCGAGCGCGACATGCTGGCGGGCACGATCGCGATCATCGCGGGGGCAACGATGGTGCTCGGCGCGATGGGTGCGCTTGCCCAGAACGACATCCGCCGCATGCTCGGTTATCTGGTGATCTCCGGCATCGGGATGATGCTGGCAGGCCTCGCGCTCGGCAGCGAGACGGGATTGACCGGCGCCGTTTTCTACGCGGTCCATTCGATGGTGGTGATGACCGCGCTGTATTTCCTCGCGGGGATTATCGGCCGGCGCATGAACGGCTTTTCGCTGGCGACGGCGGGCGGGCTCTACAGCCAGGCGCCATGGCTGGCGGGCATCGCTCTGGTGCTGTTGCTGTCCGTCTCGGGCCTGCCGCCCTTCTCCGGCCTGTGGGCGAAGGTCTATCTCGTCAAGGCGTCGCTCGATGTCGGCGCATGGTGGCTGGCTTTCGCCATCCTGCTGACGGGATTGCTGACGACGATCGCCATCGGCCGGACATTCGCGTTTTCCTTCTGGCGCGAGCGCCAGGCCGATGACGGGGAGGGCAGTGAACCCCCGGCCGCGACAAGCGGTTTCGTCACCGCGTCCCTCGTCGCGCTGACCGCGCTGACAGTCGCCGCCGGTCTCTATCCCGAGCCGCTGATCCAGGTCAGCGACCGCATAGCAAATGAACTGCTTGCGCCGGCGGGATATGTCGACACCGTGTTTCCGCCGCAGGAGGTGCCGCAAGGGGCGCCGCAAACGGAGGTGCAATCGCAGCAATGAACCTCTATCTCGTCAATGTCCTGATGGCCCTGGTCTGGGCCGCGGTGACCGGCTCCTTCAGTCTGATCAATATCATCTTCGGCTTTGCGCTCGGCGCGCTGGCGCTTTCCCTGATCCGCGAACAGGTCGGCTCGATGGGATACTTCTCCCGCTCGCGCCGCGTTCTGTCGCTGATGCTGCTGTTCATCTACGAACTCGTGCTGTCGGCCATTCGCGTCGCGATCCTCGTGCTGACGCCGGACATGAAGCTGAAGCCGGGAATTTTCGCCTTTCCGCTGCGCGTCGACCGCGATTTCGAGATCACGCTGCTCGCCAATCTGATCACGCTGACGCCGGGCACCCTGTCCGTCGACGTCTCCGATGACCGGCGGTTCCTCTATGTCCACGCGCTCGACTGTTCCGATCCCGACCAGACGCGCGAAGACATTGCCGACGGGTTCGAGCGAAAGATCATGGAGGCGTTCCGGTGATGGCCTCGGCCGAATTTTTGGGCATCGCGATCCAGATCGCGCTCGCCGTGCTGTCGCTGACCTTCCTCCTGACGGTGTTCAAGGTGATCCATGGCCCGACGCTGCCGGACCGGATCCTGGCGCTCGACATGCTCGTCGCCGTTGCGATCGGCTTCATCGCGGTCATTGGCATCAAGACCGGCTACACGCTGTATCTCGACATCGCGATTGCGCTCGGGCTGGTCGGCTTCCTCGCAACCGTTGCTTTCGCGCGCTTCGTGCTGACCCGCGGACGGATCGAGGAAGCCGAAGACGACAAGCCGAGACTTGTGAAAGGCGAGGCGTCGGACGTGCGCGACGAAGGCGCGGTGCCGTCCGTAATGCGTGACGCCTCGGCGGCTCCGGTCGTCCGCGAGACCAACGCCACAACGCCGCAGAAAAAGGGGTGACGACATGGAAACGGTCATTAATATCCTTGCCGGCCTGTTAATACTTTCGGGCGCCTTTTTCGCGTTTGTCGCCGCTGTCGGATTGTGGCGTTTCCCCGACATTTATTCACGTATGCATGCTGCATCCAAAGCGGGAACACTTGGGTCGGGTCTCGTTTTGCTTGCACTTGCAGTTCATGCGGGAGATACGGCGACGGTCACGCGGGCGCTGGCAGGTATTGTGTTTTTTCTTCTCACTGCCCCAATTTCCGCTCATTTGCTTGCGAAAGCTGCCTATGTCGTTGGATATGGACTTGTGAAAACTTCAGTACTTGACGAAATGCGCGAATCAAAAACATCGCACTGACCTTGACGATATACATCCTATACGATTATAAGAATGAAATAACATGAGATTTGCAACCGAAGGTTGCTTATTCACCATGGTTTTTTACTATTGCATTCCAATTTGTTGTGATACGTGTCACAAACGGTTTGGACAGTGTAACCGCTCAGCGCGCGAGGGCATCGCGCCAACGCTCTTAAAAACGCAAGGACTATAAAAAAGATGACAGAGACCTCGGGGCAAAATGATCTTTTGGCTGAACTGACCGCGGATGTCGTGTCCGCCTATGTCAGCAACAATCCTGTACCGGCCGGAGACTTGCCCGGGCTGATTTCCGAAATACACTCGGCTCTCGGAAAAACGCTTGCCGGCGTCGTTGAAGAAGTTCAGGAAAAGCCGCGCCCGGCTGTGAATCCGAAGCGTTCGGTCACCGATGATTACATCATCTGCCTGGAAGACGGCCAGAAGTTCAAGTCGCTCAAGCGCCACCTGATGAGCCACTACAACATGACGCCGGAAGAGTATCGCGAGAAGTGGGGCCTTGCGGCCGACTACCCGATGGTTGCTCCGGCCTATGCGGCCCAGCGCTCGAAGCTGGCGCGCGAAATGGGACTGGGCCGCAAGCGCGGATCCAAGCGCTAAGGCGTTACCGGTCTTTCCGGATTGCGAAGCCGCGGCCGTGCCCGCGGCTTTCGCGTTTGTGGGCGGGACGTCGTCCGCCGTTCCAGTTCGCCGGCGATGCGGTCGCGCGCTTGCTTCAGCGCGATGTGGCGGTTGAGATCGTAGGACCAGTGACGCATCACGCTTTTCGCGCGCTCGCGCCTGATCGCACCCGTGATGCGGTCCGCCCAGATCCGCAACTCGCCGATCGGCATCGCCGCCAGCCGTTCCGGCCTCGCATACACAATTGGCAGAATCGAACCGGGCCCGTATGCGGCGCGGTTTTCGCACCCCTTGGGTCCGACATGGTGTGTCCCGGCGAATGTCACGCAGGCCTTCTCCCTTGAAAATCCGGAAGAGGCGACCGTAACCGCGGTTCGGTCCGGTTGGATAAACCCGGCGGGCAGGGCGCCCGGATAATCGCCGCGCCGGCGCGCTGTCGGCATTTTTTCGCAATCGCGGCGGGAAAACTTATGCAACCGTCGGCTCTCCTGATATAGGAATAAATTCCTTTAAAAGGAGATGACACGGCATGCCGCAGGACAATCAGGCTGAAACGCAGTTCGGGCTCGACCCCGGCGCACCCGACACAGGTTTCGCGCGGCCCGGCGATTTCGTCGAAGCGGGACCGCCCTTTGCCCGCGGCCGTTTCGACGGCGAGAACGCGATCGCCGTCTGTGACGGCCTCATCGACCTGCTTGCGATCTTCTTCAATGTCAGCAGCCGCCAGTTGCGGTCGGCAAGCCGCACGGCATTGCCGGTTTCGCGCGTCCGCCAGATCGGCATGTATATCGCCCATGTGACGCTCGGCATGAAGATGTCGGCCGTCGGCGCCGGCTTCGGGCGCGACAAGAGCACGGTGGTTCATGCCTGTCACACGATCGAGGATCTTCGCGACGACGAGGATTTCGACCTGATCGTCGGGCGGATGGAAAAGCTGGTCACGATTGCCTTTTCGCTGGACCGTCAGGCGGTGCGCCCGGATGGATGACGTCAAACGCGACAAGCGGTTGCTGCGCTATCTGCGGCTTCTCGCGAAGCGGCCGGCGGCGCTGCGCGAAACCGGCGATCCGGCGACATGGCTGCTGGAGTTTCCCGGCGAGCGTTCCGTTCGGTTCGCGCGCACCGATTGCGAGCATCTGCGGCGTCGGGGCTGGGTCGATCTCCAGCAGCGGGACGACACAATGCGGATCGCCATCACGGGCGAGGGGCGGGCGGCCCTGCGCCGGACCGAGGGCGGCGGCTTTGCGGCACAGCACAGGCACCTGCGCGGCGGCGCGGTAACTTTCGATGGCCGGCGGCAAAGCGTCGTCGTCAACGACGCCGAGTTGCCGCTTTCATCGCTCGCCCGGTTGAAAGACGGCAATGGCCGGTCCTGGCTCGACCGGACCGAAACGGCGGCCGGCGAGAGGCTGCGAGCCGATTTCGAGCAGGCGATGCTGCAGCCGCGCGTCACGGCGTCATGGGATTTCTCGCGCGTGGCAAAATCCGGCAGGGGCGGCCGCAACGGTACCGCGGAACTCACCGACGGCGCACTGGCCGCCCGCGAGCGCGTTCACCGCGCCATCGAGGCGGTGGGACCGGAGCTTGGCGGCGCGCTCCTCGATGTGTGTTGTTTCCTCAAGGGCCTGGAACAGGTGGAACGCGAACGCGGCTGGCCGCGCCGGTCGGCCAAGCTGATGCTCAAGACGGGGCTGGCGATGCTCGACCGTCATTACCATCCGCCGCAGCCGGGCACGCGCCATGCGCGCCGGATCCTGCATTGGGGCGCGGACGGGTTCCGGCCGTCATTGTGAGGAGGGTGGCGGGATCAGGCGGCTTCGGCGGCAGCGCGCGCATCGTCCTTCATGCGCGCCACCATGGCGCGCAATCCGTTCGAACGCTGCGGTGTGAGATTGTCTTCCAGCCCGAGCGATTTCATCAGTGCGCCGGCGTCAAGTGCCTGGATTGCCGACGCCTTGCGCCCCGACATGGCAGAGATCATGATCGCCACGAGGCCGCGCACGATGTGGGCGTCGGAATCGCCGCGGAAGGTCACGACCGGATCGGCGCCGTCCTCGACATCGGTCGTGAGCCACACCTGGCTGACGCAGCCATGCACCTTGTTGGCGGCGGTCTTTTCCGCCTCGGGGAAATCGGGCAGGCTGCGGCCGAGCTCGATCACGTAGCGGTACTTGTCTTCCCAATCATCAAGGAAGGCGAAATCGTCGATGATCGTTTCGATTGCCGGAACCATGTCCATGAGCCTGCTGGATCGCCGCGTTTGCGCACGCGGCGACAGGCCGCGTGTCCTGACAGGCTACTTAGTCGGCGGAGCGCCGCCCGGCAAGTCCGGCGGATTGCGCGCTTACCGCGTCGCCGTTTCGCCGACGGCGTTTTCCGGCTTCGGGCCGGTCATGGAGGGATGGCCGTGGCGGAACATGGCGTAGGCGATGACGAGGCCTTCGCGCGCCCTGGTGCCGGCGTAGGAAATCAGGTCCTTGCCGGTTTCGCAGACGCCCGGCTGGCGGTCGCAGATGCCACGGACATCGGCGGCGGCGCGCCCGACGACGGACGTCAGCTCGAACGCCGACGGCGCTTGCGGCTCGTCGGCCGTCCCGGCCGCGGCCTGTCGGTATTGTTCCGGCGCAAAAGCGGGCAAGACCGCCAGGCCGATGAACCCGAGAATGAAGAGCTTCAAGAGAAAACGCATGGTTCTCCGCCAAACCTGTCTACTGACACCAATCCCGATGCCAGCACTATCTGACGATCTCTTGGCGCATGCGAAGCAGCGGAAGCAGGATTTTAGGCGATTTTTGCTAAAAGTTTACGGACCCTGAAAAAGCCGCGCCGTTTCAAGCGGTTGTTATGTGAACCGCGCGTTAACCATAACGCTAAATCTTTGCCTCTTTCCCTCCCTGCAGGACAATTCGCCGCCGCCACGCCGCGTCATTTATCCATTCATTAAAGGTGAACTGCGATTTTGGCGGCGCGGCGATGGTTGCCGTGCGTGAATGTGTTGTGAGTTGCGATTCTTGGCCTTCCTCGGTTCCATATCAGAGCAGTATCAGACGGCGCTTTGCGACATGGCCCGGCGGTCGGTCGGCCATGGCCGGAAGGGCGCGTGCGAACCGGACGCCATGCGCGCGTTCCTGGCCGAACGCCTGATCGCGCTGGGTGCCGGCGCCGTCTTCGTCGTCGCGCCCGTCTGCATCCTGCTGAGCGGCTTCGGCCTGCCGGGCACGTATGGCGCGGCCGCCGCGATCGCCTTGACCTATGTCGCGATCCCGTTCCTGGCACTCGGCTGGCTGAGCATTTCGAGCACGCCCTGGATGGCCGGCCTTTTCGCCCTGGCGAGCTGGAGCGCCCTTGCCGGAGCGCTTGTCGCCGTATCGCCGCTTCTCGCGCTGACCAGCGGTCTCGTGCTGTTCCAGGTCGCCGGCGGCACGCGCACCGCCGAGCGGATCCGCGCGCTGATCGTTCCCGTCGAGCCCGCTGCCCCCGCCGCTGAAGCGGAAGACACGGAGATCGCGGCGGAGGACGAAACGACGACGCTGGAACTGACGCCGGAAGGCGTGATCGAACGCGTGGCGGGCCATCGCGATACGATCCTTCGTCCGCACCGCCTCTTTATCGACCATGTGCACCTTGCCGACCGGATCGCGTTTCTCGGCGCGTTGTCGGACGTGGCGAAGGCCCGCAAGACGGTTGCGCCGGTATCGGTGCGCGTCAATCTCGCCAAGTCCGGCGAGCAGCAATCCTTCAAGACCGTGCGCGCCGAACTGCTTCCGAGTGCCGCCGGCGTTGCGCTCACGCTGCACGAACCGGCAGGGCGAAGCGATGAACAGGCTGCGGCGTCCGAGGAGGGCACGGCGGTCCAGAAGCGTTTCCTGGCGACGGTCAGCCACGAATTGCGGACGCCGCTCAACTCGATCATCGGTTTCTCCGACATCCTGCGGCGCGACCTCTTCGGCGCGCTCGCCAACAACCGCCAGCGTGAATATGTCGAACTGATCCACAGTTCCGGCACGCATCTCCTGTCGGTCGTCAACACGATCCTCGACCTGTCGAAAATCGACGCCGGCACTTATGGCATCCAGCGCGAGCCGTTCGATCTCAACGGCATGGCCGGCGAATGCATCTCGATGCTCAAGCCGCAGGCCGACGCCAAGGGGCTGACGCTCGATCTGGTGACCGCGCCGGAAATCGCGCAGGCCGACGGCGACCGCCGGGCGATCAAGCAGGTCGTGCTCAACCTCCTCTCGAACGCGGTGAAATTCAGCGAAACCGGCGGCACCGTGCGGCTTTCGACCGAGCGTCGCGAGCGCGGCGTCCTGATCAGCGTTTCGGATACCGGGATCGGCATGACCGGCGAGGAACTGGCCACGATCGGGACGCCTTTCATGCAGGCCGACAACTCCTATACGCGCGCCTGCGAAGGCACCGGTTTGGGGCTGACCGTGGTGATGGGCCTCGTGCAACTGCACGGCGGAACGCTCGACGTCGAAAGCGAGCCGGGCAAGGGAACCCGCGTGACGGTGTTCATCCCGGAAAGCGCCAGCCGTATCGCGGGCATGCGCGGCCATCATATCGAAACGGAGGAGCTTTCAGCCGCCCGGAGCCGGCAGGGCGAAACCAACCGCAAGGTAAACGGAAATGCAGTACAACTCGCAGGATGACGAAATGACGGTCTTCTCGGCCATTCGCGGCACGGCGTCCTATCTCGGCGAAGTGATCGTCGCCAATCCCGGTTCCGCCGGTGCGGTGACGGCGTTTTGCGTCGCGATGACGTTCTTCACGGCCAACGCGGTCTATTTCCAGGACCACCAGCATCCCTCGGCGCTTTTCGCGACCCGTCCGGAACTGCTGCGCCTGGTTCCGCAAAGCGAAGTGGCGAAGACCGACGGCAAGACCAGGGTCGCCGAAAGCGCGCCCAATGTCAGCCGTTTCGAGCTCCAGGGGGCGGGATCGCAGCAATCGGCGCATGCCGAGGTGCCGTTGTCCGCGCCGGTGCCGATGCGCCGCCCGGCGATCGTCGCCGTCGACCAGACGCCGGAACCGCTCAAACTCGCGCCGGGCGGCGACACCGGCATTGCCGGCATCCAGGAACTTCTGACCAAGCTCGGCTATTACGACGGCGACGTCGACGGGCTGCGCGGCCCGAAAACGAACGCCGCCATCGAGGACTACAAGAACAAGGTCGGCTTGCGCGGCATCGAATTGTCCGACGCCCAGCTCGTCACGTCGATCAAGAACAATCTCGACGTGACCGCGGCCATTCCGGCGCCGCGCCCGGTTGCGCAAAGCGCCGGCGAGGGCGAAACCGTCGCCGAACTGATCGCGACCGGCGAGGCGCAGACGGCTCCGGTGCCGCTGCCCTCGCAGATTCCGTCGGCCGAAGTCGTCAAGGTGCAGGCGGCGCTCAGGGCGTTCGGCAACGCCGACGTTGTCGTCGACGGGGTTTCCGGCGCGCAGACGGAAGCGGCGATCCGCGAGTTCCAGGCCCTGTTCCATCTTCCGGTGACCGGCGAAATCGACGGCACCCTGCTCGACAAGATGCGCGCCGTCGGGCTTATACAGTAGGCCTAGCCCACCGCCCGCAACGGAGCCGCCTTGGCCAGCCGGTTAACCTCATCGATCTTCGTTTCGGCCACCATTCGCCGCGTCAACGGCGCCGGCGGTTTCGCCACGGTGCTGCGTCGCGGTTCGGACGAGGCCGGCGCGATCTTCATTTGCGTGCCCGGCGAGCGCGGCGAGGGGGCGGCGCTTTACGGCCAGGCGCCGCAGAGCGTCTTTGCCGACCATGAGGCGCCCTCGATCGGCGGACGCCTGTTCGAACTGCTCGGCGAGGGCCTCGCGCCCGAAGAGCTGGACGCGCGGTTTCTGCGCGAGGCGCGTCTCGATCCCGATTTCTGGGTCGTCGAACTGGAACTGTTCGGCCGGCCGGTGAGCGAATATATCGATATCGCCTGAAGCCCGCCTCAGGCGACCTTCATGAAGCTGTCGCCCTCGATCTCGGCGCGGTCCTCGTCCGAGGCGCCGACCAGGTTCGGATCGTTGGCGGCAAGCGCTTCGCGGGCAAGCGCGAGGAGATCGTCGCTGCGCCACGCCCAGACCTTCCTGACAGCCTGGTCGGCGGTGATTTCGCCATAAACGGCTTCGAAGCGCGCGGTGACCTCGGGATCCTCGGCGAGGTCCGGCGCCAGCGCCGTGAAGACCATCAGCGCCTTCTCGATAGGCATTCCGACGAAGCGCAGCATGTAGATCAGGTTTTTCGAGGTCGGATTGGTGCACAGCGCCGTTGCGCTGACAAAGGTGATCGCCAGCGCGTCGGCGACCGCCGTGCGGAACAGGATCGGATTGGGATCGCGCGCCAGCGAGATCAGGTCGTCATCGTCGATCGGCACGACCGGGCGCGCATGCCCGGCGACATCGCCATGCATCAGGGCCTGGAACTGGTCGAAGGATTGCGCCTGTTCCGACGGCATCGCGTTGTCGAGGCGGCGGCGCAGATCGAGCGCCCGGTTCACGGCCTCGCTGTTGAACGACCGCAGCGCGTTGATGACCGGCATGCCGAGATTGCCCCGCCGGGCGATGGAGCGGGCGTGCTGTTCGCCGTGCTGCGAGAGAATGGCGAGGAGTTCGGCGTCGTTGAGCAGCTTGCTGCGCGTCAGGATGGGCGAACAGATCGCGGCCGGAAAGTCGCACAGCGTCAGCCAGCAGCGTCTTCGGCGCGAAGTCATTGGTGGCGAGGCTTGCCGCGATCCGGCGGCGGCTGTCGTCGCCGATGAGCTTCAGGAGCGGGAGGACGAGATCGACCAGCCGGTTGACGTCGCTGCGCATTGGCCGCGGACGCGAACAGAACTCCCTGACCGCTGCGACCGCGATGTCGTCATTGTCCGTGTGATCCGGGGTTTCGAATGCCTGTGCCATGATCAGCCCACCGCCCATGCTTGTTTCGGTGGCATGAAGCTAGCGGCGAAGCGTTAGCAAGTTGTTAACCATGAAATGTCAGGTCTTAGGCAGTCGCATTCTGCGAGCGAGGTAAAGGACATGGCACAGGTTGTCGCGTTCCCGGCATTCGCTCCGCGTACCAACCGGCGCAAAAGCACGATATGCCGGGCGGATGGAGACAGCGTTTTCGGCAAAGTCATCGTTTTCACGGGCGTCTGGCACGAGCGCGTGGAAAAAGGCGCCGTCTGCGAAAAGCCGAATAAGGTAACGAAGCCAAAGAAATAGATCCGCCCGGTTAGAGCGGATTGGCCCTGCACTCGACATTTTGCAGGAATTCCTCGGCGACCGGCTCCCAGGTCGTATCGGGGCGGAACGTCCTCACCACCACGAAGCCCTCGCTTCTGCCGGCCTCGGCCATGATCGCGTCGGCGAAGTCGGCACGCGGATTCTGTTGCAGGACCCGCATTTGCAGCGGCAGTGCGACAACGAGTTCGAGATCATCGGTGGCGACAATGCGATCATTGGCCGAAAACAGGATGCGGCCGAAATCGTCGAGGACGGCGATCGACCAGAAGTCGCCATTGCCCGGCGCGGTGATGGAGAACACGCCGTCGGCCAGGTTGTAGCGGCAGGCGGTCACGGCAAACATCGGATCAAGCGAGCGGGCGGCGGCGATGAGCGGTCCGTCTCCGTTCCGGTCGAGGCGGGCGGGTTGATAAAGCGACGTCTTTGCCTCGATCTGGCGCCAGACGTCGTTTGCCGACAGATGCGGCAGCATCAGAACGATCGCCACATGGACGAGGGCCGCGCCGACCAGGCCGACCAGGGTCGCGTACAGGAACCTAGCCATGGATGCACCCCGCCCGGGTCACCTTGGGCATGCGCAGGTCGCTGAGCCCGGTGTCGCTCGCCACCGACGTATCGTAAAGCGACAGCGACAGGGCGAACGGGCCCGACGAGCCGGCATAGATCCAGTTGCCGGGCTGCGGCCGCGGCGCCACGCGGATCCTGAACGTGCCGTCTCGAAACCTCACGATGTTGCGGGAGTAAAGCCCGACCGGAATGCCGGGCGCCTCGATGGAATAGGGAAAGCCGTGGCGAAGGACTTCCAGCGTCCAGCGCCGCGCGTTCGGGGTTTCACCGACGATATCGTACACGCAGCCGGCGTCGAACGGCTCGCCGGCGTCGTCGGCCCGCCGGATGAATGTCAGTCCCTCGGACGCGGCCAGCGGCAGCCCGCCCGACCGCGAGAAATAGGCCTGCGAATAGGGATCCGGATGGTCGCCGCCGATCGCCGGGTTGGCTGTCCAGCCGTCGATATCCATGACGCCGAGCAGCGGCAGCTGGTTCGTCGCCCAGACCGCCGAGGCAATGCCGAGCCCGAGCGCCAGGGCGACGCCGTAAAGCATGGTGAGGAGATCGCGGATCATTCGGATGTCATGCCGGAATGCGTCAGAAAATCAACAGGGCTGGCATGGCGGACGGTATCAGCGCGGCAACGTGCCCGCAATCGTCAGCTTCCTGGGATTGAGCGGTTTGGCCTTTTCCAGCTTGTCGCCGAGCGCGCGCAGGAAGTTTGACGTCTTTTGCGACAGCACGCGCGGCCGCTCGCGCCGTTCCGGCGAACCGTCGGCAACCGCGTCCTCCTTCTTCTTTTCTTCCGGCTTCACTTCCGGCTGCGGAATGCCTGGTATCGCCTTCAGTTCGATGCCGTTATGCGCATAGGTCATGATCCGCTGCCATGTCATGGCCGGCAGGCTGCCGCCGGTCATCCGGTTGGTCGGCTTGTAATTGTCGTTGCCGTACCAGACCGCCGCCGTGAAGTTGCCGGTGTAGCCGACGAACCACGCGTCGCGGTAGGACTGCGTCGTGCCGGTCTTGCCGGCCGCCGTCGTCATGGTCAGGTCCGCGCGCCTTCCGGTTCCCCATTTCGGGACATTGGCGAGCATCTGGTTCATGTACAGCGTCGCCTGCTTCGACAAGCACGCGATCGCCGGGATTGTCGGAATCGCGGCGATTGTAGAGGACTTCGCCGGACGGCGAGATGATCTGCGTGAAGGCGTGGCGGCGATGCGCGAAGCCGCCCGTTGCGAAAGTCAGATATCCGGTCGCCTGGTCGAGAACCGTCATCCCCGACGTGCCGAGCACCATGGTGTGGTGGAGGATGATCGGCGAGGTGATGCCCATCTTGTGGGTCAGTTCGACGATCGGCTCGGTGCCGCCGATATAGTCGCGCGCCAGCAGCACCGGAATGGTGTTGATCGATTTCGCCAGCGCCGTCGCCAGCGTGACGTTGCCGCGGTAAGACCGGCCGTAATTCTTCGGCGACCAGCCGCGCCATGTTATCGGCCCGTCGCGCACGACGGTGTCGGGCGTCAGGCCTTCTTCCATGGCGACGGCATAGACATAGGGCTTGAAGGACGAGCCGGCCTGCCGTTCGGCGGATGTGGCGCGGTTGAACTGGCTCACGCCATAGTCGCGTCCGCCGACCATGGCGCGCACCGCGCCGTTGTTCTCGATCAGCACGACCGCGGATTCGTCCACGTCATATTGCTCGCCATACTGGCGCAGGAAGAACTGCACGGCTTCCTCGGAGGCGCGCTGCAGGTCGAGATCGATCGTCGTGCGCACGGTGAACGAACGGTAGGGCAGGTGCTTGGAGATGACGAAGTCCTTCACCTGGTCGAAGGCCCAGTCGAGGAAATAGTCCGGGCTGTCGGCGGTATTGCGCAGGACGACATCGGCCGGATGGCGGCGCGCGCCGGTGACCTGTCCCTCTGTCATGAAGCCGGCCTGGACCATGTTGGTCAGCACCTCGTTGGCGCGCGCGCGCGCCGCCGGCAGGTTGACATGCGGGGCATATTTGGCCGGCGCCTTGAACAGGCCGGCGAGCATCGCGCTCTCGGCAAGCGTCACGTCGCGGACATCCTTGCCGAAATAGAATTCCGCCGCCGCCGCGACGCCGAACGTGCCGCCGCCCATATAGGCGCGGTCGAGATAGAGCTTGAGGATCTCCTCCTTGGAGAGGTTGGCCTCGAGCCACAGCGACAGGAAGGCTTCCTTGATCTTGCGCGAATAGGTTCGTTCGTTCGACAGGAACAGGTTCTTGGCGAGCTGCTGCGAGATCGTCGAACCGCCCTGGACAACTGTGCCCGCGCGCGCGTTTTCCGACATCGCCCGAATGAGGCCGACGAAATCGAGGCCGTAATGCTCGAAGAAGCGGCGATCCTCGGTCGCCAGCACCGCCTTGATCAGGTGGTCGGGCAGTTCCTCGATCGGCACGGCGTCGGTGTGCAGGATGCCGCGTTTTCCGATCTCGTTGCCGTAGCGGTCGAGAAATGTGACGGCGAACTCGTCCTGGCTGCGCCAGTTGCCGGCGATCTCCTCGGAAGCGGGCAGCGCCAGCATGAGCATGACGACGAGGCCGCCGGCCCCGAGCGTCGCGCCTTCGCTCAGGATTTCAATGAAGAAGCGCTTGAGGCCGCGGGCGCGGAAGCGCCGGAAAAATATGACGACCTCCTCCCAGAACTCGCCTGCCGCGAAACGCGACTCGTACATGTTGGAATCGACCCAGGCGTCGACCTCGAGCAGGAAGGACGATTTCCTGGCCGGCGGTTTCTGGCCGTCCTCTTCGCCGATTTTGAATGGATCTTCCATGGTGGCCGTCGCAAACCCTGCACGATACGCTACGCTTGGCGGCCCGGCAGGTGTCACGGACCGGGCCCGTATTGCGTTGCATGCCCCTCGCTCGAGTTCATGCCGCATTTGCGCGGCCTTCTCAAGCGCGATCTCTAGTCTTGGTTATCCAGTTTACCCAATTCGGCCTTGTGATAGTACTGGCTGGAGACAAGCCAGCCCTTCACCGGACGAAGCGGCAGGATCGCGAAAATGATGATGAGTGGCACCGTCAGGATCGCGGTCAGCCAGTAGGACAGTCCGACGCCGAGGATCAGCCACAGCACGATGCCGAGCACCGGCACCGAGGCGATCAGCATGACGAAGAAGGCCGGGCCGTCGGCCGCATCGGCGAAGGTGAGATCGAGGCCGCAGACGTCGCAACGTTCCTTCAGCGAGATAAACCCCTTGAAGATCGTGCCCTGTCCGCAACGCGGGCATTTCCCTGACGGCCCCGTGGTCATCGGGGGCAGGGGCGGATACTGGTCGTCGGTCATGTGTGGCTCCGTTTCCGTGTCATGTAGCGGAAACGAACCGCAAAGGGGAGAGGCGGATGGTCGCGCGACGGGCAAAGGCCGCGATTTTTCTGCACGCAGCCGGCGGCGCGGCGGACATGGCGGGGCCGCGCTAGTTTTCCGTGATCTCGTCGAGGAGCTTCGGCTCGCCGGCCGGCCGGCTTACCCGCGCTCCGAGCGCGTCGATCGGACCCTTGAAGCGGTCGTGCAGCCGGATCAGTCTCGTCCGGCTCTCTGTCGTGGCCGGGGTCTCGTCGAATTCGCCGGATCTCGACCGTGTCCTCGTCCGCCTGCGGGGAACACGATGGTTTTCGATTTGGCCGTCCGCATTTCGAAAATTCCTGCCTTGAAAAAACGTCTTTGCATCTGCCCGGTCAATCGGCGTCCGGCACGATGCGATTGCGGCCGGCTGCTTTGACTTGAAGAGCGCCTTGCCGGCACGCCTGATCAGCGTCCCGGTGGCGTGGCCGCGCGCATATTACGCGCGCAATCGACGTTGCTCCGGCGCGACGGTGTTGTTCCCGCGATCATGCTGCCGATGCGTATCCGTGGCGTCCCGGGTCCGGAAAATCGCGATCAAGCTGATTGATCGCCTCGACCTCGCTTCCCAGGGAATGGCTGCTCGCGGTAAGTTCCTCGGCCATCGCGGCATTCTGCTGGGTTCCCTGGTCGGCCGACAGGACGGATGAGTTGACGTCCTGCAAGGCTGTCGACTGTTCCCGGGTGAGTTCGGTGATCGCCATGACGTGAGCGGCGACTTCCTGCACTTCCGATACGATTGTTCCGAGAGCCGAGCCAACCTGCTCCACGAGCGAGACGCCCTCCTTGACCTCGACGCCGGACGCGGCGATCAGCTGATTGATATCCTTTGCCGCGCCTGCCGACCGCTGCGCGAGTTCCCGGACTTCCTGCGCCACGACGGCAAACCCTTTGCCGGCTTCTCCGGCGCGGGCGGCCTCGACCCCGGCATTGAGCGCCAGCAGGTTCGTCTGGAACGCGATCTCGTCGATGACGGTGATGATCTTGGCTATTTCCTCCGAAGACTGGCTTATCCGCCCCATGGCAAGCGTCGCCTTGCCGACGATCTCTCCGGACTGCTCGGCATTCGTCTTCGTGCGCGTGACCAGCGCGTTGGCATCCGAAGAACGCGTGGCGGCCGACTTGACGGCCGCTGTGATCTGCTCGACCGCGGCGCTCATTTCTTCCACGGACGCCGCTTGCTGTTCCGCCCGGCGGGAGAGGTCGTCGGCAGCGGTTCGCACCTCCCTGGAGCCGGAGGCGATCCCCTCAGCCGACCCGCGAATTTGCGACAATGCGTCGTCCAGGTGATCGAGCGCCGCGTTGAAGCTTTCCTTCAACGAAGCATATTCCTCCGGCAAGTCGTCGGTGATGCGCGCTGTCAGATCGTGCTGGCCAAGCCGCGAAACTGCCTCGCCGAAGCTCGTAACGGCTTTCTGGACGGTAGCCATCGACTCCATTTCGACGCGCTTTCGGGCAGCCTCGGCTTCCTCGATGTAAACGGAAATGGACAGGTCCATGTCGAGCAAAATGCTTTTCAGGAGAGCCGACAGCAGTCTCGCGACGTCGTTCGCGGAGTGTTGTTCTTTCGAGAACAATCCGGCCTTGGGCCAGCTCGAATTCAGCACCTCTGTGACGATCTGCTCGGTGATCAGCGCGTAGCCGCCGATATACCAGCGCGGATCAAGGCCGATCCTGGCATGTACCGATCCGATGGCGCGGACCCTGCTGACATAGTCCTCGTCGTAGACGCCGTCGCAAATGGAAGCCCAGTGCCGGATTTGCGCCTGCTTCGCGCCGGTCATTTGCTCTTTGGACGAAAAGAACGCGGCGGCACGCGGCGTTTCCGCGACGACTTCGTAGAACCGGTCCAGTCCCTTTTCCAGCGAATCCTCGATCAGCTTCTTCCGGTTGCGGATGAGCGTCATGCTTTCGGAATCGAGGCCGAGAAACTTCAGGCGACCTTCAAGATCGCTGTCGTTGGAGTGTTCTTGTGTGACGGTGTTCATGTCTTCTTATCCGTTCGGCTGCTGGGAAGGTTTCGCCGCGACTCTGCTTGGACAGCCGTGAACATAAGCGTTCGACGCAATCGCAAATCGGTGCGTGAAATGAGGTTTCATGCCTTTGGAGAGGCGGCGCCGTAACGCGGCGGATCGTAACATCGACCATTACAAGATATTGCAGGGTTAGGTTTATGGGCGATGTCTGCCGGACTACTGAAATCGATAGTCAGAATCGGCTATGCGGATGGAGAAGCGCCCCGCCAGGCGGCAGAAATGCCGCTCTACAAAATCCGTTGCGATGCGGGCAAAACCCTTAAATCACGGCCTGTTTCGGGCGCATTCGCGACATCGTCGGCCGGTCCCGTCGCAGCCGGACTTCGGCGGGGTCGCCGGCGAAAACAGATTGTTCGTCACGGTCCGTCCCTGTGTGAATCCCGAAGTGCGACGCAGTATGGTATTGCCGCGGCGTAACGTTACTGCAACGTGGTGTAACATTGTTGTCGTGATTCGGAGAGCTGTCGGGTGTGAGACAGGACGCCGCCATAAGGGTTCCGTTGTATCAGTCCACCCGCCGGGCAGAGGAGATGCTCGACGGCGCCGGTACCGTCTATGACATATTCCAGGTTCTGAAACATATTGGCATGGAGTTCGGTCTGCCGCACTTTCTTGTCACCGGAGCGCTGCGACCGGAACCGAGCCGATTTGCCAACCGGGTCAAGCTGACCAATTGGGACAACGAGCTGCTGCATCGGTGCATCGAAGAGAAGGTTTTCGAACAGCCTTTGTTTACGCATCCGCGCATATCGGTGCTGCCGAGCGCCGCCAGCTGCTCGGATTTCATGGAGGCGCCGCGATACGCCGCTCTCCGTTCCACGCTCAGGCATCTGATCGATTGCGGCCATGATACATTCGCCCATTTCCCGGTCATGGCTGACAAGGACGTCTGGGGCGGGATCACCTTCACCGGATCGCGCGATCCGGTTACCAAGCAGGAGATGATCCATCTGGAGCACATTACCGCGCTCACATTCGTCAAACTGGTTGCTCTGGCCGGAGTCGAGGGCGACGAAAATCCGCTCAACCGGCGCGAAATCGAATGCCTGCGGCTGACCGCCGATGGCATGAGCGTGAAAGACATCGCCGAAAACGTCAAAATTACCGTTCACACGGTGCAATATCATATCAACAACGCGGTGAGAAAACTCGACGCGAAGAACAAGGTCCACGCAATCGTGATCGCCGTCGGCAAGGGCTGGCTACGCGATCCGTCGTAGCTTCGGTTCAGGCCTTTCGAATTGCAATCGGCGGCGCGCAGAGTATCGCGGCCGAGGCCGTTCTAGTCTTCCATGCTCTCGTCGAGGGTCTCCGGATCGCCCATCGACGGGGCCAGCCGTGCGCCGAGCGCGTCGATCGGACCCTTGAGGCGGTCATGCAGCCGCATCAGCTGCGTCCGGCCCTCGGTGATGCCCGGGGTCTCGTTCGAATTGCCGGATCTCGACCATGCTCTCGTCCTGCCGGCGAGGAACACGATGGTTTCGGGTTTGGTTGTCCGCATTCCGAAAATCCTTCCTTGAAAAACCGCCGTTGCATTCCCCCGGTCAATCGGTGTCCGACGCGATGCGATTGCGACCGGCCTGCTTGGCTTCGAAAAGCTTCATGTCGGCACGCTTGATCAGCGTCTCTGCGTCGTCGCCTTGTATGGCCTGCGCGATGCCGAATGTGCTTGTCACCTTGCCGATCGGATTTTGGCCCTTCGAGACGACCAGGTTCGCGCGCTCCAGTTGCGCCATGATCTGCTGCATGAGCAGTTTCGCGTTGGCGGAGGTTGTCGACGGCAGGATGATCGCGAATTCCTCGCCGCCATAGCGCGCGACGATGTCGCGTCCCTTCACGTTCTTCTGCAGCAGGGCCGCGAAGTAGCGCAGCACATCGTCGCCGACCTGATGGCCGAATGTGTCGTTGACGAGCTTGAAATGGTCGAGGTCGGCCATGACGAGGTTCAGCGGCGAACCGGCCGCGAAGGAATTGGCGATGAACCTGGGCAGGGCCCTGTCGAAATAGCGGCGGTTGGCCACGTTGGTCAGCGGGTCCTTGAACTCGTTCTGGCGCGCTTTCTCGAGCTGGGCGCCCAGTTTGCGGACTTCGATGCGGATCTGGTCGAGGCTGTGGCTCAGTTTCACCGATTCAGCGCGCATCCGGCCGTTGTCGAGAAGCAGAAACTCGACCGTCTGTTGCAGCTTCGCCGGATTGGCGGTCGCCGTCATCGCGTTGGCCGATTTCTTCAGCGTTTCCGCGAAACGGTCGTTCGAGCCGATATGCCACTGCACGAGACCGATGGCCTTGTGCATTTCGCGATCCAGGTGATAGCCGGCAAGTTCCTGTTCACGGCGCTGCCCTTCGCTCAGTGCCAGGAATTCATGGTGCAACTGGTCGAGTTCGTAGGTGCTGACGGTTCCGTTTTCATCGATCAGTTTCCTGATTTCCCGACAGAGCTTCTCCGGCTTGCCGGCGGCGAACGCATACCAGATCTCGTAGATCTTCGGGACCGGCGGGGTGTCGTAGGTCTCGGCAAGACGTAACGCCTTGGACGCCAGCAATGCCGGATTGTCGTTGCCGCCTTGAGCCGGCTTTCCGGATTGGAGAATTTCCGAGTTGAGCATGTCTGGCTGTCCGGATTCATGGGCCGGCGGGATGGCGGCGGCTTTGCGTCACGAGAGGAAATTGAGAGCAGTATCTCGGCGAAGCCGAGGAAGAAACCGGCTTCATGCCGGCCGCATCATGAAGAGTTGCGTGCGATAATTCGCGGGTATTTATTAATATTCCGGTAACAACGAATTCCGTGCGGAATATTGATTCAGGATTTAGCCAGGCAAGCCCGGGACAGCGATCCAGCGCCCAACTGTCCGACCCGCAATCCGCCTTCCCGCGATTCCGACGATGGAATCGCCGATTTCAGGTGCCGCCGAGGCAGACGGATTGCATCGGGCGGCGACTTCGCGTTAGCCTTCGGTCGCAATCGGAAGAACTTCCACCGTATCTGCGACAGCTAAGTGCGGCCGCCAAGGGGAAGTTTGAAAAGGGGGATACGATCGGGATGGCAATCCCGGCAAGAACGACCGACCGGGAGGGGAAGATGTACAAGAAGATCATGGTGCCGATTGATCTGGCGCATGCCGACAAGCTGGCGCTTGCGCTCGATACCGCGGCAAATCTGGCAAAACTCTACAAGATCCCTGTCACCTATGTGGGTGTCACGGCCTCCTTGCCCGGCCCGCTCGGGCACAATCCGGCCGAGTATGCGCAAAAACTGAAGGCGTTTGCCGACGACCAGGGTGCGCGCCACGGTATCGCCACCGACTCCATGCCGGTCGTCAGCCACGACCCGGCGGTCGACCTCGACGAGGCGCTGATCAAGGCCGTGCACGAGACGGGCGCCAACCTCGTCGTCATGGCGACGCACATTCCCAATGTCGCGGACCACATCTGGCCGTCGAATGGCGGCCGGCTGGCGACCCACACCGACGCCTCGGTGTTCCTCGTGCGCCACTAGGCGCGGCAGCCGCGCCTTGGCGGCAATCACGAACGATCGGCAATTCCGGGAAAGCCCCAGGAGGAGACCCCAATGAGCGACACCACCGGCATTCCGGCCCCAGACGGCCAGACGGCCCTGATCGACACCGATTACCAGGTCGGCCAGGACAATATCACGACAAATATCGGGCCGTTCGGCCTCGACATCCACAATCCGGTTTTCGCGATTTCCGGATTGACCATCATCGCCTTTGTGTTCGTGACTCTGGCCTTCCAGGAAAGCACCGGCGCAGCCTTTAATGATCTGCGCAATTGGTTGACCGGGACCTTCGACTGGTTTTTCCTCTCGGCGGCAAACATCTTCGTGCTGCTGTGCCTGTTCCTCATCGTTTCGCCCTACGGCAAGGTCCGGCTCGGCGGCAAGGAAGCCACGCCGGACTATTCCTATTCCGGCTGGTTCTCGATGCTGTTTGCCGCCGGCATGGGCATCGGGCTGATGTTTTACGGCGTGTCGGAACCGATCTCGCATTTCTCCTCCTCCGTGGCGGAGAACGCCGGTGCGGCCGACAGCTGGGCGCCGCTGGCTGGCGCAGCGGGCAACGCGGCCGAGGCGCGCAATATCGGCATGGCGGCAACGATCTTCCATTGGGGTCTGCATCCCTGGGCGATCTACGCCATCGTCGCGCTGGCGCTGGCGCTGTTTTCCTACAACAAGGGCCTGCCGCTGACCATACGGTCGGTATTCTACCCGATCTTCGGCGAGCGCGTCTGGGGCTGGACCGGCCACATCATCGACATCCTGGCCGTCTTCGCCACGCTGTTCGGACTGGCTACCTCGCTGGGCTTCGGCGCCGAGCAGGCCAATGCCGGCCTCAACCACATCTTCGGCATTCCGGTGAGCGAGGTCTCCAAGGTCGTTCTGATCGTGGCGATCACCGGCGTTGCGCTGAGTTCGGTCGTTGCCGGCCTCGACGCGGGCGTCAAGCGCCTGTCCGAAATCAACATGGTGCTGGCCGCCCTGCTGCTGCTCTTCGTGCTGATCGTCGGCCCGACCTGGCGATCTTCACCGGCTTCTTCACACAATCTCGTACGAATATGCGCGCTACCTGCCCGAACTCTCCAATCCGTTTGGGCGAACGGATGACAATTTCCGCCAGGGCTGGACGGCATTCTACTGGGCCTGGTGGATTTCCTGGTCGCCCTTTCGTCGGCATGTTCATCGCGCGCGTCAGCCGCGGGCGCACGGTGCGCGAGTTCATCATCTGCCGTGCTGATCATTCCGTCGCTCGTCTCGGTGTTCTGGATGACGGTCTTCGGCGGCACGGCGATCAGCCAGCTGGTCAATGACGGCTACCAGGCGGTCGCCGACGCGCCGCTGGAACTGAAGCTGTTCGCGATGCTCGAGGCACTGCCGCTGCAGCAGATCACCTCGTTCATCGCCATCGTGCTGGTGATCGTGTTCTTCGTGACCTCGTCCGACTCCGGTTCGCTGGTGATCGACACGATCACTGCCGGCGGCAAGGTCGACGCGCCGGTGCCTCAGCGCGTGTTCTGGGCCTGCTTCGAGGGTCTGGTTGCCATCGCGCTGCTGCTCGGCGGCGGGCTGGGCGCGTTGCAGGCCATGGCGGTGTCGACCGGTTTCCCGTTCACCATCGTCCTGCTGCTCGGCTGTTTCGCGATCCTGAAAGGGTTGCATAGCGAGCCGAGGTGAGGGGCGGCCGTCTCAGGCCCGGTTCTTCTGCCGGAAGAATTTGGGCTTCGGCGTCGGGCCGGCGTCGTATCGCGGATTGGCGGTGCGCAGGACCGGCCGGCGCTCCGACACATTGGCGCGGCTTTCGCGCCAGACGATGAAGACGCCCGACGCGATGATGATCCCCGCGCCGATCGCGACCATCGTGTCGGGCCGTTCGGAAAAGAAGACGATGCCGTATACCGTCGCCCACAGGATCTGGCTGTATTGCGTCGGCGCGATGACGGCCGCCGGCGCGAAGCGGTAGGCGGTGATCGTGCCGAGCTGGGCAACGACGGAGAGCAGGCCGACGCCGGCCATCATTCCGAGCGACGGCAATTCGACCGGCACGTAGACCGCCGGCAGGATCGCCCCCATCACCAGGATCGACGCCAGCATCGGATAGAGGATCAGCACGGCGGAGCGCTCCTCGCTTCCGATTTTCCGGATGATGATCGCGGCAAGCGAACTCGCCAGCGCGGCGCAGAGCGCGGCCAGATGGCCGACCGACAGCTCGGTGACGCCGGGGCGCAGCACGATCATCACGCCGACCAGGCCTGCGAAGACCGCCGCCCAGCGCTGCGCCCGCACCGTTTCGCCGAGCAGCGGCACGGAAAGCGCCGTGATCAGCAGCGGGGTTGCGAACAGCAGCGCATAGACCTCCGCCAGTGGCAGGGTGACGAAAGCGAAGAAAGCCGAACTCATCGCGGTCAGCGACAGCAGCGACCGCGCCAGCAGGAGCCATGGATGGCGTGGCCGGAAATTGCCGGTCGACTGGTCCGCCAGCACCAGGATCGTCATCGGCACGAAGGCGAACAGCATCGCAAAGAAGATGATCTGAAAGACGGAATAGTCGGCGCCCAGCGCCTTGATGATCGCGTCATGGGTGGCGAACAGGCCGAAGGCAAGGAACGCGAAGCCGAGGCCGCGAACCGGCGAATTGCTGCCGCCCTGCATCTGGATGCTCCTTGCCGCCTGGTGCGAATCCCGTGTCCCGGGGAGACGATAGGGGAAAGTGCGCGGCCGGTCATCCCGGATTGGGCGTCACGCAGGAGCCAATGCCCTGTTGCTTTCCGCCGGCGCCGGCTCGTGAAACCAGTCATGTGCCAGAATGAAACAGGTCGCAGTCGCAAGAGTGAAGCCTGTGCCGGTCACCGGCGAATGCGGGGTGAGGGCACCTCGTTCATTCGATGGAAGAGCACACGAACGCAGCGCGGCAATGATCGCGCCCCGGCTTTCATTGACAGCCGCGCCGATAGGTGGGATGTCTTGTGAATAGACCGGTCGGTCTATTTCTTGAAACCGGCTTGCGGGAGAGATCGCGATGCACGTAGCAAAAGACCAGGTGGATACCAGAATGCAGATTCCCGGCGCGGTCATCCGCCAGCGCAAGGATTTCGGCGACGCAACCGGGCTCGGCAAGATCAGCGGCGAATATTTCACGCTCGCCGCCGGCGTCGACACCACGCCGCTGTTCCAGGGCCTGGAGGGCGATCTCTGCCAGTGCCCGCATTGGGGCTTCGTGCTCAAGGGCGAGATCACCACGACCGACGCGCAGGGCGGGCAGGAAACGGTGAAGACCAACGACCTGTTCTACTGGCCGCCGGGCCACAATGTGAGGATCGATGCCGATGCGGAGCTGATCATGTTCAGCCCGCAGCACGAGCACAGCCATGTCATCGACCACATGATCGAAAAGACCGGCGGATAGCCGACCCACAGGCGTCCGCGAAATTATCGTTGCGGGCGCCGCCGCTGCCGATAGTGTCGGGTGGCGGCATGACGCCGGACCATGAAGCCAACATCCGGACACCAATGCATCCGACCAAGAAACGCCTGATAGAGGTGGGCCTGCCGCTGATGCTGCAGCGCGGCTACAACGATCTGGGCATCCAGACGCTGCTTGCCGCCGCGGGGACCCCCAAGGGCTCCTTCTATCATCACTTCACGGACAAGGAGGATTTCGCGCTGCAGGTCGTCGATGCCTATGTGGCGCGGGTTTCCGCCGACCTCGACACCGCCCTGTCGGACCGGTCGCTCCCGCCGCTGGCGCGCGTGCGGCGCTTTTTCGACCTGACGCAGGAAATGTACCGCGAACAGGGCTACCTGGGCTGCCTGCTCGGCGGGCTGGGCCAGGAACTGTCCGGCATCAACGAAGTGTTCCGTCACAAGATCGAGGGCTGCTTTTCCGGCATTGCCGGACGCATGGCGGGCTGCCTGGAAGAGGCGCGCGAAAGGGGCGATATCCCGGCCGGCAGCGACACGGACCGGATGGCCGACCTGCTGGTCGACTGCTGGGAAGGCGCCGCGCTGCGCAGCCGCATGCGCCAGGATCCCGCTTCCCTGGACGCGATGCTGGATTTCTTTCTTCAGTCCGTGGCCGCCGGCGGCGAGAGCCGGTCTCTCGCCTGACCGGATACGGTCCGACCGGGCCGTCACGCCGCGGCGGTCAGCGCGCCGCCCACGATCTCGCCGACCGAGCGGCTCACCGGCCCGGCCAAAAACGGCCGGACATGTTCGGCGAACCACGGCCCGGCAACGTTTTTCGAAATCTCGTCGAGCGCTTCGCGGGTCCTGTACAGCACGAGGATGATCCCCTGCCGGTCATCGGTCCGGATCAGGCAGCAGCCGCCGAAATCCGGATCGTCGATCGCGTCATTGATCACGTCGAATTTGCCGGCGAGGTCGCTCCAGTCGGCATCCGGCCGGATCTGCAGGTGATTGACGATGGCATGCATGACGGTTCTCCTTCGCGTCACTTCTCGGATGAGGCCCGGGAACCTGCTCCGGTATCGCCCGTCAGGCTTCGGCCGCCTGGCGGTCCGCCGGCATGGCGATATCGGGCTCGCCGCCGAACTTCGCCCAGAACTCGTCGCGCTGGTTGCTGCGCGGGAACGCGTTCGCCGGCACGGGCACGTCGAGGAAGCGGCACAGCGGCTCCCAGCCCTCGGTGACGTCGAACACCAGCAAGCGGTCCGCCGGGACGGTCTCGCGCACGAGCGCGTTGTTCCTGCGGTAGGCAGCGATGGCCGTTTCGCGGCTGATGCGGCCGCCGAAGACGGGCTTGATGATCAGTTCCTGCATGGTGTCGAAGATGCCGGCGATCTCGGGCGGCAGCGGCATCGACCGGTAGATCGACATGAACTTGCCGATGGTCTTCTCGAAGCTCTTCCACCAGTCGTCCTCGGGCCGCTCCGTGTGGACGATCTTCGCGTCCGGGAAGGCGATCGCGGTCTGGCGCCAGACCGCCGCGCCCGGCCAGTCGACCTGAGATTTGTAGCCCTCGAAGACCTCCTCCCAGTCGACCTCCTCGCCCGCGGCGACCGCTGCCCAGCGGGCCGGCTGCGCCGGATTGCCCATGACCTCGACCATCTGGTGGCAGGGCCCGAAGCCGAGTTCCTCCAGCGCCAGTTTGGTCGACAGCGTTCCTGTCCGGCCGAAGCCGCTTCCGATGACTTTGAGTGCCATTTTCTCTTCCTCTCGTTATGTTTGCATCGTATCGTCGATGCCGGAGCCAGCTTGTGCCTCGGGGCGGCGGAAACCTAACGAACAGTTTTCAGGTCAGATGAACAAAATTAACCTGGCCCGCATCGATCTGAACCTTCTCGTCACATTCGAGGCGCTGATGGACTTGCGCTCGGTCACGCTGGCGGCCGAGCGGCTCGGCCGGACGCCCTCGGCGATCAGCCATGCGCTGGCGCGGCTGCGCGAGCAGGTCGGTGATCCGCTGATGGTGAAGGTCGGCGGCAAGATGCAGCCGAGCCCCTTCGCGCTCAGGCTGATCGAGGACATCAAACCCCTGCTGCGTGGCATCGAGCGGGTCATCAGCCCGCCCGACGCCTTCGATCCGGCGATCAGTGAAAGGGGGTTCCGGCTGGCGATCCCGGCCTTTCCGACCCTGCTATCGACTGTCTCGCAACGCGTGCTGGCCGAGGCGCCGCATGTCGGTCTCGAATGGCTTCCGGTCAGTCCGCTGTCCAATGCGGCCCTCGTGGAGGAACGCCTTGACCTCGCCATGCTCTCGCCGGGTACGTCGCCGCCCGACGGACTGGAGGCGTGGTTCTCGCCGCCGACGCGCCGGCTGGTCTTTGCGCGAGGCGACCATCCGGCGATATCGGACTGGGGAATGGAAGCCTGGCTCGCCTATCCGCATGTCGTGGTCGATATCGGCGGCGCCGGCCGCCAGACCGTTCAGGACGCAGTCGAGCGCGACGGCCTGCAACGCCGCATCGGCGCCAGGGTTGCCGAGTTCGCCGGGCTTGCGCCGCTGATCTCCCGCACCGACAATCTCGGCACCTTCGCTCCGATCGGCATCGCCGAGGACGCCCAGGCGTTCGGGCTGGCGGTTCTCGAACCGCCCATCGACATGGCGCCGGTCTCTTTCGGCATCGCCTGGAATGCCCGGCTCGCCAACGATCCGGCGATCCGCTGGATCCGCGAAATCGTCATCGCGGCTTACGAGGAAGCCGACCGCAGGATCAACGCGATCGTCTCGGCGGCCGATATCATCCGTCCGAAGGCCGACGGCAGGGCCTGACGAAAGGCCGGGTTCCATTTCCCGCCCGAACGCTTCATTCGCGCCGCCGGCAATTTCCGTGCAGGCATCGGCATCGATTGTCGTTGGACGAAGTGCGTCAAGACACCCTAAAGTGGCGTCCGGAATGTCGAATCAAGCCGGAGAAAACGTCCCATGATGCGCCTCGAGTCTCTGGAGCGGTATTCCGTTTTTGCATGCGTCATGGGATTGACCGTCGTGTCGCTGGCTCTGGTCGCCTGGAGCGCCTGGTTCTGGCTCACCTTCTTCGGCTTCGCCGTGCTGTCGGCGGTCGGCGTCTACGACGTCGTGCAGACCAGACACTCGATTTTGCGCAACTATCCCGTCATCGGTCACATGCGCTTTCTCTTCGAGGGCATACGGCCTGAAATCCGCCAATACCTGATCGAAAGCGATCAGGACGAAGAGCCGTTTTCGCGCGACGAGCGTTCCATTGTCTACCAGAGAGCCAAGGGTGTCGAAGACAAGCGGCCGTTCGGTACCCGGCGCAGGGTCTATGACGCCGGCTATACGTGGCTGACGCATTCGATCAAGCCGACGACGCTGGTCAACAGCGATTTGCGGGTCACGATTGGCGGGCCGGATTGTCTTCAGCCCTATAACGCGTCGCTCTACAACATTTCGGCGATGAGCTTCGGGGCGCTTTCGGCGAATGCCATCCTCGCGCTCAACACGGGCGCCAGGAAGGGCGGATTTGCGCAGGATACCGGCGAGGGCGGCATCAGCCGGTATCATCGCGCGGGCGGCGGCGACCTCATTTTCGAGGTCGGATCGGGGTATTTCGGATGCCGCACCGCCGACGGCAAATTCGATCCCGACCGGTTCGAGGAACTGGCGGCGGATCCGCAGGTCAAGATGATCGAGGTGAAGCTGTCCCAGGGCGCCAAACCGGGCCATGGCGGCATGCTGCCGGCGGCCAAGATCACGGCGGAAATCGCCGAGGCGCGGGCGGTTCCGATGGGGCAGGACTGCGTTTCCCCGGCATCGCACAGCGCCTTTTCGACACCGCTCGAGATGATGCAGTTCCTCGGCATGCTCCGGGCGCGATCCGGCGGCAAACCGGTCGGCTTCAAGCTCTGTATCGGGCATCGGCGCGAGTTCATGTGTATCGTCAAGGCCATGCTGGAAACCGAAATCGTCCCCGATTTCATCGTGGTGGACGGCAAGGAAGGCGGGACCGGGGCCGCGCCGCTGGAATTCGCCAATCATGTCGGAATGCCGCTGGTCGACGGGCTGACCTTCGTCCACAACACGCTGCGCGGGGCGCGATTGCGCGACCGCGTGAAGATCGGCGCGGCGGGAAAGCTGGTGACGGCATTCGACATAGCGCGGGCGCTGGCGCTGGGGGCCGACTGGGCGAATTCGGCCCGGGGCTTCATGTTCTCGATCGGCTGCATCCAGGCGCAGGCGTGTCACACCAACCGCTGCCCGGTCGGTGTCGCGACGCAGGACCCTTTGCGGCAACGCGCCCTCGATGTGACTGACAAGTCGGAGCGGGTCGCGCGGTTTCACGGAAATACGATGAAGGCGCTTGCGGAGATGGCGGGCGCCGCCGGCCTCGATGATCCGCGGGCGTTTCTGCCGCATCATTTCATGCAGCGGGGAATGGACGGCGAGATGATATCGGGCAATCAGGCATTCCCCTATCTGCCCGAGGGGTTCCTGCTCGATGGTGACGAGACGCATGTCGACGATCTCGATCGCTGGAACCGGGCCGACGCGCGAAGCTTCGATCCCGTTGCCTGAACAAGACACCGGATTCGATCCGCCATGGAGAAATCGAAGCTCGAGGAACTGGAAACGCGCATCGGCGCGGCGACGGGCGAAGACCGGGATCTCGACCGCCTGATCAAGGACACGCTTGCCGGCGGCGGTGAACCGGCGCCGCGCTATTCGTCCTCGGTCGATGATTGCATCGCGCTGATCGGCGCGGTCCTGCCGGAATGGGCCTGGCATATCGGGTTCGGCCCCCGGGGAATCATGCCCTATGCGAGCCTGCGCCTCCGGACGGCGAAAGACGGATCCGACAGGCGCGTGGAAACGACGGCGCCGACCGTGCCGCTCGCTCTGCTGCAGGCCGCCGTCAAGGCGCTGTTGCTGGATCGATGAGGGGAGGACGCCGGCCGGATTTGGTGATGTGAAATAACAGGAATAAATTCCTTGACACCGTCACGGTGCTGGTGTAGCCTTCAGGCATAATCGCAGAAATGGGCAAACGGGCCGGGTGCTTCGCACCGCGGCCTTTTTTATTCGCTCGCGCGGGACGGAAAAGCGCCCCGCGCGGAAAACGCCGTTACGAACCCCGTGTCCGGGCCAGCACGCGCAGGCGGCTGTCGAATTCGCCGCGGTCGACATAGAAGCCCTGGAGATGGCGGTAGCCGGTCGTCGGGTCGAAGGCGGCGCGGCCATGCAGGACGCGGCGGTTGTCGAAGACGACCATCTCGCCGGGCCGGAGCGCGAACTTGACCGTATAGGCCGGGTCGCGTGTCGCGGCCATGAATGCGCGATAGGCGCGGTAATACTCCGCCAGGCTTTCCGCCGGCATGTCGAACACGTCGGCGAGGTGGGCGTTCCAGCAGATTTCGGTCACCGCCCCGCCGTCATCCAGCGTGATGACCTCGCGGCGACGCCGGATGTCGACATCGCCATCGTGAAACCGGAACGGGATCGGCGTGGTCGACAGCAGGTCGAACACGTCCGGCGCCTTTCGGCGCAGGTCTTCGGCGATGGCGTAACCGTCCGCGAAGACCGAGCCGCCGCCGACCGCCTCATTGGCGAGGCAGTGCAGGAACTGGTAGCCGGGCGGCAGTTCCTGGTTCGGCAGGTCGGTGTGCAGCGGCAGCGCCACGGCGGTATAGGCGAGGTTGTTCGGATTCGGCTTCGATTTGACCTCGAAGACCGTGCCGAAATTCGTTTCGCGCAGAAACCCGATGCGCCGGGCCACCGCCATGCCCGCCTGCGGGTCGTCGGCAAGCCCGTCGACCAGCGAAAGGCCCCAGGCGCGGGTTTCGGCGAGCCAGCGCGCAAGCGCGCCGTCATCGGCGAGCAGGGACGCGGCATCGCCTTTCGGCAGGTCCTGCCGGGCGATATCGCCGCGCCAGATTTTCGCGGCGACCTCGGCCGGGTCGGCGACCGGCCGGCCGGGCGCGTGTTGCGCCAGCCAGTCGAGCGAAAAGCGGCTGCGATGGCCGTCGCCCTCCCAGGCGACGGTGACGCAATCGTCTTCGACGCCGACGTCATGCGCGGAAATATCCGCCGGAATCGCGAGCAGATCCTGCATGCGTTCCTGCGTTTCGGGATGCAAGGCGCTCGGGCAATTGTCCCGGAGCCAGATGAAAGGAAAATTCGCCTGCGTGCCATCAGGCCATGTCACGCGCAGCATGCGTTGCTCGCGCAGTTGATCCACTACGGTCATGGGTTCGTCCTCTTCAGATGTATGGAAAACGGAAAGGCCGTGCCGTCACCGGGGTGGCGGCCACCATTTGTGAGCTTTCGCATGCGGGGCGTTCTGCTGACGCCCAAGGACAACGGGCATGATGTGTTTCCGCCGTGACTGACGAAATGTAGCGCCGATTCTCCGGTCCGGCAATCGGTTCTGATCCGGGCGGTCACCGCCGGGGCGCAGGGGACGCTCGATGACTTCACTGCTCGACACCTTGCCGCGCGAGATGCTGCTCGGCCTGGCGGAGACGGACGATGCCCTTCTGCGCGTCCTGTTCCGGCATGACTGGCGTATCTTCGCCCGGCCGGGCCAGTTGCCGCCGCCGGGCGACTGGCGCAACTGGCTGATTCTGGCCGGACGCGGCTTCGGCAAGACGCGGTCCGGCGCCGAATGGGTGCGCAGGCAGGCAAAGGCCGGGGCAGGGCGCATCGCCCTGATCGCGCCGACCATCGCCGACGCGCGCGACATCATGGTACGCGGCGAAAGCGGGCTGCTTATCGGTGTGCTGGGAGGGCGACTTTACCCATGAAGGGCGCTGGCTCGGCCGGCCGGTCTACCAGCCGACCATGCGCCGCGTGGTCTGGGCCAACGGCGCGGTGGCGATGATCTTCTCGGCCGAGGAGCCGGAGCGCCTGCGCGGGCCGCAACACGAGAAAATATGGGCCGACGAGATTTGCGCGTGGACCTATCCGCGCGAGACCTGGGACATGGCGATGTTCGGCCTCCGGCTGGGCGCCAATCCGCAGGCCTGCATCACCACGACGCCGAAGCCGTTGCGCCTGATCAAGGAACTCGCGGCGGACCCGGCGACGGCAGTCACAAGAGGCTCGACCTTCGACAACGCGATCAACCTCGCGCCGGGTTTTCTCGACGCGGTCCTCGCCAAATACGAGGATACCCGCCTCGGCCGCCAGGAACTCCACGCCGAGATCCTGGAAGAGGCCGACGGCGCGTTGTGGACGCGCAGCCAGATCGACGGTCTGCGACGACGGGAGACACCGAGGGATCTGAGGCGCATCGTCGTCGCGGTCGATCCGCCTGCGGGCTCGAAATCGACCTCGGACGCCTGCGGCATCGTCGCCGCCGGGATCACCGGCAACGGCGTCGCTCACGTGATCGCGGATGCGAGCCTGCGGGCGGCGAAACCGTCGGCCTGGGCGGCGAGGGCGGTGGCGCTCTACGAGACGCTGGGAGCGGACCTGATCCTCGCCGAGGTGAACCAGGGCGGCGACATGGTCGAGACCGTGATCCGCCAGATCGACGCCGCCGTGGCGCTGAAGAAGGTTCACGCCAAGCGCGGCAAATGGCTGCGCGCCGAACCCGTTGCCGCGCTCTACGAGCAGAATAGGGTGACGCATGCGCCGGGCCTTGGCGCGCTGGAGGACGAGATGTGCGAATTCGGCACGGACGGCCTGGCGTCGGGCCGCTCGCCCGACCGGCTCGACGCCATGGTCTGGGCGGTCAGCGAATTGCTGCTTGGACGCAATGGCGAGCCGAGGGTGAGGGGATTGTGAGCGCCCTATCGCGCGGGCCGCGCCTTTTCGAATTGCGCCCAGGCCGCCTCGAAGCGGGCGAGGTCGAAATCGTCGGAGCGGGCCGCGTCGAGGACGATCTTTTCGGCTGCGAGCATGTTCCGGATCGCGTCGGCCAGCCGGCCGATGATGTCGGCGGGGATCACCGCCGCGCCATGGCGGTCGGCGTAGACGATGTCGCCCTGGCGAACGGACAGCCCGAATACCTCGACCGGCACGCCGAACCCGGTGACATGGGCAAAGGCATGGCTTGGGCTCGTCGCGGCGGCGAGGATCGGGAAGTCCTCCGGCAGGTCGTTGACGTTGCGCACGAGGCCGTTGGTCAGCACGCCGGAAATGCCGAAGCCCCTGTGGATGCTTGCGTTGACGCGGCCCCAGAATGCACCGACGCCGTCGGGATGATCGATATCCTCGACGACCATGATCGATGGTTTCGGCGCGCTCGCGACATGGCGGTAATAGGCGAGCCGCTTCTCGCGGATCATCCGTTCGTCTTCCGACGGCGGATGGTGCGCCGCGATCTTGGCCGTGCAGGCAAAGCCGACCATCGCAGGCGCCTGCGGCGCGGTGGCGAACACGGCGCCGCGCGTATAGCCCGCAAAGCCGCGCTTGCCATGGGCGATCTCGATCGCGTCGCAGACCGTCGGCGTATCGACCGTTTTCAAAAGGGTGAGAAGCGTTTCGTCGAGCATTTTTCCGCCTCCGCTTGCCGAAGCTTTGAGTGCGGCAATCTTGCCACGGAGGAATGCGACGGACAAACGGCAGCCGATTTCACGGGACCGCGTCGGTCGCCACGCAGGATTGTTGCACGAACGAAAACCGGGCTTGCGGGCCGGGTGAGGGACGGCAACGGTCCCGACGTCGACTTCCCCCCTCCCGCGAGGGGAGGAGGGAAGATGTTTTCGATCCCGGTTTCAGTCACCTGACCCGGTTTGGTGACGCCGGATACGAGGCAGTCAGGCGGCCTTGCGCGTGGCCACCGCCGAGGCGACCGTCTCGGTCCAGGGCGTCGTCGGACGGCCGATGAGACGCGACAGCGTGCGGCTGTTGTCTTCGAGCGCGCCTTTCGCCGTGCCGGCATCGCTGTCGGCCAGCAATTCGGCGAACGCCCTGGGGAGGCCCGCGCCTTCCAGCGCGGCGGCATAATCGGCCTCGCTCATATCCGCATAGGCGACGGGCTTGCCGGCGGCGTTCGCGATCGCCGCGGCGAATTCGGAAATCGAGTAACTGTCGTCGCCGGCGAGTTCATAGACCGCGTTTTCGGCTGGCGCATCCGCCGTCAGGACGGCAACGGCCGCCTCGGCGTAGTCCTGGCGCGGCGCGCTGGAAATGCGGCCGTCTCCCGCCGCGCCGATATAGGCGCCGTGTTCGATGGCCGGATCGATCGAGCCCGTCTTGTTCTCGGTGTACCAGCCGTTGCGCAGGAAGGCGTAGGGAATGCCCGAGGCCTTGATGGCGGCCTCGGTGGCGCGGTGTTCGACAGCGAGGCCGAGCGGAGACGTGTCTGCCTTGAGGATCGAGGTGTAGGCGATGAAGCCGACGCCGGCTTTTTTCGCCGCCGAGATGGCATTTTGATGCTGGACAGCACGCTGGCCGATTTCGGAGGACGAGATCAGAAGCAGCCGGTCGATGCCGCGGAAGGCCTTTTCGAGCGACGCCGGATCGGTGTAGTCGCCGAACCGGACCTCGATGCCCTTCGCCTCGAACGCGGCGGCGGATTCCGGCCGGCGCACGAGCGCGACAATATTTGCCGCGGGGGTTTTCTTGAGGAGGTCGGCGATGACCAGCGTGCCGAGCTGGCCGGAGGCTCCGGTGACGAGATATTTTGCGGTGGTCATGGTATTGTTCCTTTCAGGTTTGTTTTAGGTCTCTAAATGAGGTATGGTCTCTTTTCGTTACCAACTCTCGGAAGGCGATGGAAGGAGGCACTTTTTCATGACCAAGGCACATGAAGGTAACCTCCCGGCCGTGACGGAAGAGATGAGCCAGCGTTTCGACGCCTGGCAGGAAGCGGGGTTCGACGCCGCGAATTGCCCGGTGCGTGACGTGCTGGACCGGGTCGGCGACAAATGGTCGGTCCTGATCCTGACCGCGCTTGCCGAGGAGCCGAAGCGGTTCAGCGCGCTGAACCGGGCGGTCGGCGATATTTCGAAGCGGATGCTGACCCAGACGCTGCGGACGCTGCAGCGCGACGGCCTGGTGGACAGGACCGTCTATCCGACGACGCCGCCGACGGTCGACTACCGGCTGACGGAACTCGGCCACTCGGTACTGGAGCCGCTGTCGGCGCTGATCGCCTGGGCCGAGACGCGCCATGACGACATACGCGCCGCGCGCAACGCCTTCGACGAGGACGAAGCCGCAGCGGCATAGTCAGCTGCCGCGAGAGGCAGGGCAGGAAAAGGGGCGCTTGCGGCCCCTTTTTCGATTCCGAAATCAACAACCTGGACCAATTCCATGAATCGATCTGCCAACTGGCTGGCCCGGGCCTTCGGGCTTGGCCGGGACAAACGTGCCGTGAAACCGGCGGAGGCGAAGGGCTGGCCCCTGGGCTTCGTCGCCATGCATGGCGCGGCAACCGCGGCATGGACGTCGGCCTCCTACGGCGCCCTGTCGCGCGAAGGCTTCATGCGCAATCCGGTCGTCCACCGCTGCGTGCGGATGATCTCGGAGGCGGCGGGCGCGGTGCCCTGGCTCGCCTATGACGGCGACGCCGAGGTGCCGGACCATCCGGTCATGGCGCTGCTGGAAAGCCCGAACACGCGCGACACCCGCGCCTCATTTCTGGAAGCGCTCTACGGCCACCTGCTGCTGTCGGGAAACGCCTTCGTCGAGCGCGCGGCGGGCAGCACGGACGGCGACGCGCTCTACCTGCTGCGCCCCGACCGGGTGTCGGTCGTCACCGGGGCGGACGGCTGGCCGGTCGCGGTCGACTACCAGGCCGGGCCGGTCAAACGGCGGATACCCTTCGAGGAGGCGGGCGGCGAGCCGCGATTGCTGCATTTGACGCTGTTCCACCCGCTCGATGACCTGCGCGGCTTCGCGCCGCTGGAGGCCGCGCTGATGGCGCTCGACATCCACAATGCGGCGGGCGCCTGGAACAAGGCGCTGCTCGACAATGCGGCGCGGCCTTCCGGCGCGCTGGTCTATGCGCCGCCGGAGGGCGGCAACATGGCGCCGGAGCAGCGCGAGCAGCTGAAACGCGATCTCGAGACGGAATATGCCGGCGCGTCGAATGCCGGGCGGCCGCTGCTACTCGAAGGCGGGCTCGACTGGAAGGCGATGGGCCTGACGCCGAAGGACATGGATTTCATCCAGGCCAAACACGCCGCCAGCCGCGACATCGCGCTCGCCTTCGGCGTGCCGCCGATGCTGCTCGGCATTCCCGGCGACAACACCTATGCCAACTATGCCGAGGCGAACCGCGCCTTCTACCGGCTGACCGTGCTGCCGCTGGTGACCCGCACCGCCGACGCCTTTTCCCGTTTCATCGGCGAGGGGCCTCTGCGCCTCGCGCCCGACGCCGACCGCATCGAGGGGCTTTCCGCCGAGCGCGACGCGCTGTGGGCGCGGCTGGAGCGGGCGAGCTTCCTCAGTGACGACGAGAAGCGCGAAGCCGTGGGCTACGGCCCGAAATCCTGAACGAGGACAGATCATGACCATGACGGACCTGTCGCCGGCCGCTTCCCTGTGGCTGGCGAAAACGGCCGGCGCGCTCGCCGGCTCGGCGATCTCGCTTGCCTATCTGCTGCCGAAGGGCCGGCGCGAGGCGGCATTGCGCTTCCTCGCCTCGATGTCGGCGGGGCTCGTGTTCGGCGGCACCGCCGGGCTGGCGGTCGCCAAGCGCCTCGGCGTCGCCGCGAGCCTGTCGCCGCACGAACTGGTGCTGATGGGCTCGGCGCTGTCGAGCCTGTCGATCTGGTGGGCGATCGGTTTCGCGATCCGCTTCGGCGACCGGCTGATTGCCGGCAGGCCCGCGGAAAGCAAGCCACGGCGGGAGGGCTGCGATGAGCACCGATGACGAGGCCCTCGAGCACAAGTTCAACCGGGTGGAACTGGAAGCCGGCGACGGCACGATTTCCGGCTATGCCAGCGTCTTCGGCGCGGTCGATCTCGGCCGCGACGCGGTGGAGCGCGGCGCCTTCGCCAAATCGCTGGCGGCGCAGAGGCGCCGGCGGCATCCGCATGCTGTTCCAGCACAATCCGGACGAGGTTATCGGCCGCTGGACGGCGATCCGCGAGGACGCGCGCGGACTCTATGTCGAGGGCAGGATTTCGACCGAGGTCGCCAAGGGCCGCGAGGTGCTGGCGCTGTTAAGGAATGGCGGCCTCGACGGGCTGTCGATCGGCTTTCAGGACGGTGAAGGCGAAAAAGGAGGCGCGCAGCGGCGTCCGCCGCATCCTCGAGGCCGACCTCTGGGAGATCTCGGTGGTGACCTTCCCGATGCTGCCGCAGGCGCGCGTCACCGCCGTCAAGGCCGGACGCCGGCCGACGGCGCGCGAATTCGAACGCTGGCTCGTGCGGGACGCCGGGCTGACCAGGAGCGAGGCCAGGGCGGTGATCGCCAGGGGCTTCGCTTCGCTCGGACGCCGCCGGGACGGCGCGGCCGGGGAAAAGGGCCTCGCGAAGACGATCCGCGAAGCGGCCCGGCAACTCCAACCGACACGAGGAATGAGATGAAACAGGATAATGTGGCCGCCCCCGAACTGAAATCGGCGGCGACCGGCGATGTCGCCGAAGCCTTCGACGACTTCATGCACGCCTTCGACGAGTTCAAGCAGGCAAATGACGAGCGGCTGGCGCAGATCGAGAGCCGCTTCGGCGCCGACGGCGTGACCAGCGACAAGGTCGAACGCATCAACCAGGCGCTCGACGAGCAGAAGCGCACGCTCGACACGCTGGTGCGCAAGCAGGCCCGCCCGCCGCTCGGCGGCGGCGAACCGGCCGTGCCGAGCGAGCACAAGGCCGCCTTCGAGAACTATGTGCGCCGCGGCGATGAGCGCCGGCTGCAGGCGCTGGAAGGCAAGGCGATGTCGATCGGCTCCGGCCCGGACGGCGGCTATCTGGTGCCGCCCGAGACGGAAGCCGCCATCGGCGCGCGGCTGCGCGACATTTCGCCGATCCGCTCGATCGCCAGCGTCCGGCAGGTCTCGGGCTCGGTGCTGAAGAAGCCCTTCGCCATCGGCGGCCCGGCGGTCGGCTGGGTCGGCGAGACGGATGCGCGGCCGCAGACGGCGGCCTCGACGCTCGCCGAATTGCAGTTCCCGACGATGGAGCTCTACGCCATGCCGGCGGCGACCGCGCAGCTTCTGGAGGACTCGGTGGTCGATATCGACCAGTGGATCGCCCAGGAAGTCGACGCCGCCTTCGCCGAACAGGAGGGCGCCGCCTTCGTCGCCGGCGACGGCACCAACAAGCCGCGCGGCTTCCTCGATTACACGACGATCGCGGAAGCGAGCTGGGCCTGGGACAAGATCGGCTATGTCGCGACCGGCGTCGACGGCGCGCTGCCGGCGTCCGATCCGTCCGACGTGCTGATCGACACGGTCTATGCGCTCAAGGCCGGCTACCGCCAGAACGCTTCGTGGGTGATGAACCGCAAGTCGCAGGCCGCGATCCGCAAGATCAAGGATGCCGACGGCAACTATATCTGGCAGCCGCCGGCGGCGGTCGGCCAGAAGGCGATGCTGATGGGCTTCCCGCTGGTCGAGGCCGAGGACATGCCGGACATCGGCGTCCGACGAAATGGCCATCGCCTTCGGTGATTTCGCGCCGCGGCTATCTCGTCGTCGACCGCACCGGCGTCTCGGTGCTGCGCGATCCCTATTCCGCCAAGCCCTACGTGCTGTTCTACACGACCAAGCGCGTCGGCGGCGGGGTGCAGGACTTCGACGCGATCAAGCTGCTCAAGTTCGGGGTTTCGTAAGAAATCCTGAAACGGCGGCCCCGGTTTCCTCCCCGCCGGGGCCGTCACTTTGTCGCCGCGTCCAGTTCCTCGTGTTCGAATGCGCTCGCCATCAGGCTGATCTCGCGTTCGGATGCGCCGCGCCGTCGCGCGAAGTCACGCCACCGTCCGGTGACGGCCGCGCATTCGCGGATGATCCTGTCGGCTTCGCCAAGCGGCACGAAATATTCGGCGTTGGCGCGCAGCAGGTCGAGAGACGCCGTTGCCTCCTCGAAATCGATGTTCGTCGACAGGATGCGGGGAGAATTCGCAACGGGATTGACGTCGTAGAGAGGACTCAGGATCCAGCCTTTTCTGCCGGTCCAGAGAAAGCCATGGTTGCGGAAGTGGTCGTCCGTATTCGAGACGAGAACGGTGAAAGCGATCCGGCGAAACAGTTCCGCGCGATCCTCTGCCGGCCGCGCACCGTGTTCACTGAGCGCTTCCACGAGTTCGAGATAGCTGCAATTCTCATCGCCGTCGCCATGCTCCGTCATCCCATGGCGGACATGAACGGTACACGCTGCGTTTCGTTCGCTCCGTCCGGACGAATGCGATCGAAACGGCGCGACAGGAAGACGGTTCTTCCCGCTGCTTCGACCAGATCGTGATCGGCGACCCGAATTCCGCTTCCGCCGCCATGTCGAGCGCGATCGCTTCCCAGCGCTCCATCGAATGGTCGTCCATGTCCTTTGGAAATTTGGCGATGGACAGGTTCCCGTGCTGGTCGAGGACGGACGCCTTCGGGCGGGCGCCGCCCAGCGATGATCCGGGCGCGAAAATCAGGACGAGATCGTCGTCGGTTTCCTCGCCTTGCTCGATGCGCCGCGACGCGTTCAGAAGGTCGCCGAGCGCCATCGTGGACGGGACGCCGTTCGGTTGCGGGGACTGGAATACGCCATCGACGCGAAAGCGGAGCGCTCCAAGCCGGGTTTCGTCGGATACGCCAAGGAGATAGTCGGTCTCGTGCAGCGCATGCGGACGCCGTCCCTCGCGCTCGGCCAGACGGCGTTCGCGGCGGTCCATCAGTCTGCGCCCCCATGTGTCGGGCGAGCTGTCCCCGAGCGTGCCGAACATTTCCTTTCCCGCGCCCGGATGCAGCGGGCCCCGTCGCAGCGGCAAGATCGGATCAAACTGGAAGGCCTCGGGTGACCTCAGCCAGTCCGGATCGTGTTCGTAGGTGACGCGTTCCCGCTGGCGACCTGGATGTCGGCGAAGCGTGCCGACGCGGCGAAGATCACCAAAAGCATCAAGGAAGACGTCGATGCTCATGTCTCCCTCGGCGCGCGCTTGCGGAGTTGTTCTTCGGCAAGCTCGCTTCCCAACTCGTCGCGGATGGAGCCCCAGCCCTCGATGAGGCCGAGCGCCTGCAGGACCATGGCGTAAGCGCCGATGGAAACGCCGGGATCGCCCTTTTCTATGCGGCCGAGCGTGAACGTGCTGATCGCCGACGGTTGGCGACAGTTGCTGCGTCAATTACGGCGCAGACGTGCCTCGCGCAGCAGCGCGCCAAGAGTGCGCAGCTCACGTTTGGTAGATGGTGTGGTGCTGACTTGTGTCTTCATAATTCCAGTTTTCTGCTATCTAGAGGCCTTTAATATAGCAAAAATCTAGAATTATAAAAGAGAAATCTTCCAGCCCTTTTTCAAAGGAAACTCCATGACCTATGCCCAGATTGCCGCGCCCGCGGCGATGCCGGTGACGCTTGCCGAGGCGAAGGCGCATCTGCGCGTCACCTCCGACACCGAGGATGATACGATCACCGCCCTGATCGCCACCGCGACGCAGTATCTCGAACGTGATACCGGCCAGGCGCTGATCGACCAGCAATGGCGGGCCTGGTTCGAAAGCGTGCCCTGCGACGGCGTGCTGGAACTGATGCATTCGCCGGTGCGCGGCATCGTTTCCGTGACCGTCTATGACAGCGCCGGCAATGCAACCGTACTCGACGGCTCGGATTATTACGTCAACCTGGTGGCGCGCCCGGCGCGTGTGCGATTGGCCGACGGCGTCACGCAGCAGATGCGCGCCAACGGCATCGAGGTCGATTTCGACGCCGGCTACGGCGAGACCGGCGTCGACGTGCCGGACATGCTGAAACGGGCGATCCTGGTGCTGGTCGCGCACTGGTACGAGTTCCGCGGCGTGTTCGACGCCGCCGACCAGCCGGTCTCGGTGCCGGCGCTCTATGCGCGGCTGACGCGGCATTTCCGGTTTCTCTCGGTGTGACCATGCGCGGGACCTATTTCGATCCGGGACGATTGCGCCACGAGATGGCGCTGCAGCAGGCGGTGCGTGTGGCTGACGCGCTCGGCGGCCAGACCGAAACGTGGCAGACGCTCGCGACCGTCTGGGCGCATCTCGTACCGGCGACGGCAAGCCCGGTGCGCCGCGCCGATGGCGAGGAAGCCGAAATCACGCATCATGTCGTGCTGCGCGCCGACGCCCGCGTGCGAAGCGGCCTGCGGCTGGCGACCGGCGCGCGGGTCTTCGCCATCCGCGCGGTTCGCGATCTCGACGAGACCGGCCGCTATCTCCTCTGCCTGACGCGGGAGGAAACGTCATGAACATGACCATGCGATTGACGCTGGACGGGCTGGTCCGGGCGCTCAGGACGCGCGCCGAGATCATCGCCGACGAGCGCGTGGAAGAAGCGCGCAGGCAACAACCGGACCCGAAAGACAAGCCGGAGGATCGCGATGAGCAGCGCCGCCCATGATCTGCAGGCCGCGATCGTCGCCGCGCTGCGCGCCGACACGGATCTCGTGGCGCTGCTCGGCGGGGAGGATCGCATTTTAGACCGCGTGCCGCCGGATCGGGCACTTCCCTGCGTCGTCATCGGCCGGACGGCGGCGCAGGACTGGAGCACCGACGACCGGACGGGCGAGGAGCATCTGGTGACGATCCGCGGCTGGTCGCGTGCGACCGGCCGAACAGAGGTGCTGGCTGTCGCGGAGCGCGTGACGGCCGCGCTCGCGGCGCTTGCCGGCGTCAGCGGCGACACGCGGATCGTGTCCTGTCTGCCGGTATCCACCGATCACGGCTACGAACCGGCCGACCGCGCCTGGCGCGCGACAATAAGGCTCCGGGCGCTGACCGAACCGGCGGCCTGATCCCAAACCAATTCGAACCAAGGAGGCGGCGGCGATGGCATCGCAACGCGGCAAGGATCTGCTTTTGAAATTCCGGGACGGTGCGAGTTTCGTCACTGTCGCCGGGCTGAGGACCAAGCGCATCAGCTTCAACGCACAGACGGTGGACATCACGGATTCCCAGTCGGCCGGGCGGTGGCGCGAACTGCTCGACGGGGCGGGCATCCAGCGCGCCTCCGTCTCGGCGTCGGGCATCTTCAAGGATGCGGCATCCGACGAAACGGTGCGCTCGGCCTTCTTCGCCGGGGCGGTGACCAATTGCCAGCTGGTGATCCCGGATTTCGGCACCATCGAGGGCGGTTTCCAGATCACCGCGCTCGACTATGCCGGCAACCATGACGGCGAGGTCACCTTCGACATCGCGCTGGAATCAGGCTCCGCGCTGACATTCGGAGCCGCCTGATGCTGATCAATCGCAAGAGAGGCGAGATCGCCGCCGATCTCGGCGGCAAGGAGCGCGCGCTCTGCCTGACGCTCGGCGCGCTGGCCGAACTGGAAGCGCATTTCGGCGCCGAGGATTTGACCGCGCTGACGCAGCGCTTTTCAAGCGGGAAACTGTCGGCGGACGACCTGCTGACCATCATCCATGCCGGGCTGAAAGGCGCGGGCCACACCTTCACCCGCGACGAGGTGGCCGAAATGCAGACGCAAGGCGGCGCGGCCGGCTATGCCCGCATCGTCTCGGACCTGCTGCAGGCGACCTTCGGCGGCGATGGCTGAGCGGTTTGCTTCCGAAAGATTCCCTTGGGACGCGGCGATGGCGTTCGGCTTCGCCGTGATGCGGCTTTCGCCCGCCGAGTTCTGGGCGATGACGCCGCGCGAACTCGCCGCCGCCATGCGGGCTTTCGGCCACGGCGTCCATGCGCCGCCGGGCAGGGCGGAGATGGAGAAGATGATACAGGCGTTCCCGGATGGCTAGGAGAAGGCACCGCCCGCGAATTGCCGTGGGCCGTGCGATGCGTTCAATCGCGGCGATGGCCGGCCTTTTCCTTTCGGTAGCGCGCGATCCATTCGGCGCTCGTGGCGTCCGCCAGTTTCGCGACCTCCGGAACCGCCCCGGATGCAATCGCGCTGTCGAGCCCCAAACGATCAAGGATCAGGGCCAGAATCGAAGCGGGATCGCCGGACAGCATCTCGTAAGTAATGCGAACCGGGTCGATCCGGCATGCCGCGAACCATTGGTTCCAGGCATCGTCGTATCGCTCCAGTTCGGTGACATGTTTGTCAATCGCATCATGATCGTAGACCGGATGCGCGGGAGGAGACAGCCTTTCCAGTTCGGTTCCGTCTGGAGCGACGTGCCAGAGCCCCGTCTGTTCGGCCTTCACGCGCGAAACCGCCTGGGCCACCTTGTCCCCGCGCGAAAGATGGATGAAGAGCGTCCGGCCGAACGCTTTTTCGAAGCGGGCGACGTCGTCGGGCAGCCCCGGATAGACCGTGTCGATCATCCCGATGGCGTCTTCGAGGTTTTCCCGCATGAGCCGAAGTCCAAAAACGCCGGTCCGATTTTCGCCTTCTCCGAAGGCCGCTTCCAGATAGGCGCGGGCGAATTCCGCGTCCGTCATCGTCTCCCGGGCGGGAAGGCCCCAGTCTTCCATCCACTCGGAAACCGATTGCCGGCGGAAGAAGGAATTCGGCTTTCCGGTTACCCCGGTAGAGGCCAGCAGGCGACACAGAAGGGTGCTGCCGGACCGCGGCGTTCCGCAGATGATATAGGATTTGAACATTGCCGGTCCCTGTCTTCGAGTGGCTTGTAAAGTCCAATGTGTGACACGGGTTTGGTAATCGGGACGCCATTGTCAATTGGTCGATCAACGCCTGCACCAGCGGCTTCAAGGCGACAGCCTGGGCGCAGCCGCGACACAAACCGGAAAGTGATGGGCCGAAGAAAGATACTCACTCCGGGATCGGGAAAATCCGGTCGTAAGCGAAATTGAAGGCGAAGGTGTAAATCAGGAAGAAGACCGTCAGCGAGAAGTCGATGACCAGCGCGTCCAGCAGGCTGATGTCGAGGATGATCATGATCACCGGCAGCACCAGGACGGTCAGCGAGAACTCGAACAGAACGGCATGGAGGGCGCGGACGCCAAAGCCCTTCTTCTGAGAGCGTCCGGTCAGCCGGAGCAGGGCGTGATCGAAACCGAGATTGTAAAGATAGTTCCAGATCATAGCGACGACCGAACTGGCGATGCCAACCGCGCCCATGTTCATCGCCGGCATGCCGAACAGCCTGTTGCCGAGCTGCACGACCATGAGGATGGCGAGTATCTCGAAGCAGATCGTGTGGCGGATACGGTCGGGGGTGGAGCGCATGGTCTGTCCGGACGGGAAATGCCCGGCGGATGCGCGAGCCGGACCTTGGATAGCGCGGAGCGGAGCATATTCCAAGCCGGTCATAGGGGCGGCTGGCACGAACATGGCCTCCTGCGGCAAGCAGGGCGAGGCGGAACGATACGACACGAAAGGCGCCACCCTTGGATGAAGAACTCACGATCGCCATCGAGGCCGACACGACCGGCTTCGAGACGGCGCTGAAATCGCTTGAACGGCAGGCTTCGTCGTTTGGCACCACGCTGACCGGCGCGCTGAAGGGCGCGGCCGTCTCCGGCCGCTCGCTGGAGGACACGCTGCGTTCGATCGGCCAGAATCTCGCGACAAACGCGTTGAATGCCGGTCTCGCACCCTTGCAGAACCTTCTGAACGGCTTTGCTTCGCGGGCGTTCTCCGGGGTTTCGGGCATATTGCCCTTCGCGCAGGGCGGTGTGGTCGGCGCGGATGCGATGTTCGCCGGCGGCGGCGTGCTGGCCGCGCCCGCCTATTTCCCGCTTTCGGGCGGGCGGACCGGAGTGGCCGGAGAAGCCGGCCCGGAAGCGATCCTGCCCCTGAGCCGCGGACCGGACGGGCGGCTGGGCGTCGCTACGGGCGAGGGCGGAGCGCCGGTGATGGTCAACGTCACGATCAACACACCGGATGCAGGCTCCTTCCGCAAGTCGGAGGCGCAGGTCTCCGCCGCGCTGGCCCGAGCCGTGGCGCGGGGGCGAAGAGCGAACTGAGGGACAATCATGGATGGAGTTCGCAACGGGAAATTCCCGTCGCGTCGAGATTGCGCGGCGCGGCCGGACATGCCCCCTGGCCGGCCGAGCAACCGGATATGCTATCCGCGCTTGGGCGGCGGCGCGCGCGGCGGAACCGCATCCTTGAACTCCTCGAAGCTTTTCCAGGCCGGCTCGACCGGGTCCACGCCGGGACGCGGGCAGTAGACCGAGGCACCGTCGGGCCCGGGTATGTAGCGAGGGCAGTTCGGAAAGATCGCGCGTGCACGCACCCGGATCAGCAACTGGGCGCCGGTAAAATCTCCGATCAGCGGGTCATCGCGCGTCACGGTCGCGGTTCCGTTCACCCGCAGCCGACTCGTCTTGGCGCCCATCGCCACGAAAAGGAGCGCTACCTCGGGGTTGACCAGTACGTTGCCGAGGCTCTTGAACATGCCGTTGCCGTCGTAGTCCGGAAAGGCAAGTTCGTTTGGTCCGGTGATTCGGACGAAGCCCGGCACGCCGCCCTTGAAGGAACAGTCGGGCCTGCCGTCGGCATCGGCCGTCGCCAAGAAGAAAAACGGGGAGTTTTCGATGAATTCCCGATCGGAGTCCCGGAACTCCTGGCGCAATGTCACCTGTTCCAGCCGGTCGGCGATACGGCGGCTGTCGAACTGATCCTGAAGGCGGCGATTGCCCTCGTGAAAGAGCAGGCTCGACTCCATGAGGCACACCTCCTCGATGCTGAAACTTACGCCACCCGCTGCACGATTACAACGAACTTGCAGGCTACGTCGCGGCGGATTTGGCGACTCCGAAATCCTTCATGGACGAGCCAAAACGCGGGCGTCGCCGGAAATGCCGAACGACAGAATCATGAGGTACCCCAATGAGCTTTCACGACGTCGTCTTCCCGACGCGACTCGCCTTCGGCGCGAGCGGCGGGCCGGAGCGGCATATCGAGATCGTGCGGCTCGCCTCGGGGCTGGAGCAGCGCAATGCGCGCTGGTCGCGGTCGCGGCGGCGCTACACGATCTCGACCGGAATCAAATCCTTGGCCGATCTGCATAACCTCTTGCAATTCTTCGAGGATCGCGGCGGGCCGCTGAACGCCTTCCGCTTTCTCGACCCGGTCGATCACCAGTCGGTGTCGCCGGGCGAAACCATAACGCCGACGGACCGGGCAATCGGCACGGGAGACGGGGCCGTCACCGCATTCCAGCTTGCGCTCGGCGACAACCGGCCGGTGACCAAACCTGTCGCGGAAACGGTACGTGTCGCGGTCGACGGCATCGAACTGTCGAGCCCGGCGGATTTCTCCGCCGATGCCCTGACCGGCGTCGTCACGCTCGCGACAGCGCCGGATCCCGGCGCGGCGGTGACGGCCGGGTTTCGGTTCCACGTGCCGGTGCGTTTCGACAATGCGCAACTCGCGGTGACGCAGACCTCCTTCGAGGCGGGCGAGATCCCCGACATCCAGCTTGTGGAGGTGTTCGAATGACGGACCTGCCGCAAGAACTGCGCGACCATCTCGATAATGGCGTAACGAGCGTCTGCTTCTGCTGGATCGTCCGCAGAAAGGACGGGGCCGTGCTCGGCTTCACCGACCACGACCGGGCGCTGATGGTGGAAGGCGTCGCCTGCGAGCCGGCGACGGGTTTCGTCGCGGGTGCCATCGAATCCGGCCTGGGTTTTGCCGGCGACACGGCCGAAGTCGCCGGCGCGCTGTCGTCGGAGGCGATCAGCGAGGCCGACATCGAGGCGGGCAAATATGACGGCGCGGGGATAGAGCAATATCTCGTCAATTGGGCCGAACCGGGCCAATACGCGCTCATCAAGCGCCATGTCGTCGGCGAGATCCGCCGCATCGACGGGGCGTTCCGTGTCGAGCTCAGAAGCCTGTCGGCGAAATTCGACGAGCGGCGGGGGCGCTATTTCCTGCGCAATTGCGACGCCGATCTCGGCGATGGACGCTGCGGGTTCGACACCGGCGCGCCGGGGTTCTCCGCAAGCGGGACGGTGACGGCCGTTGGCGCGGGGCAACTCACGGTGACCGGCCTCGGAGGATACGACGACGGCTGGTTCGTGCACGCGCGGCTGAGCTGGGCATCGGGGCAGCGCGCGGGAACCGCCGCGACCGTCGCCGCCATGCGCGCGGGCTTTAGTGGGCACGAGCTGTCACTGTTCGAACCGGACATGGCCGGCATCGCCGCTGGCGACACGTTCACGCTTGCTGCCGGCTGCGACAAGCGTTTCGAGACCTGCCGCGCGAAATTTTCCAACGGGCTCAATTTTCGCGGCTTTCCGCATATTCCCGGCAATGACGCAGCGCTCAATTACGCCGACGAGGAGACGGATTTCGATGGCGGCCCGCTTGTCCCGTGAGGCCGCGAGGAAAGAGGCGCTCGGCATCGCCTGTAGCTGGATCGGCACGCCCTATCGTCATCAGGCAAGCCGCAAGGGCGTCGGTTGCGACTGTCTGGGGCTCGTTCTCGGTGTTTGGCGCGAGCTCTATGGTGAGCCGATCACGGCGCGGCTGGCCTATTCGCCCGACTGGGCGGAGACGGCGATTGGTGAACCGTTGCTGGCGGCGTTGCGGGACCGCTGCGACGAACTCGATCCGGCGGCGATGCGGCCGGGCGACATCCTCGCTTTCCGCTGGCAGGTGGGGACGGCGGCAAAGCACCTGGCGCTGCTCGCGCCTGACGACCGCATCATCCACGCCTATGAAGGCCACGCAGTCATGACCTCGGCATTTGTGCCCTCATGGCGGCGGCGTGTGGCGGGCGTCTTTGCGTTTCCGGCTGTCAGGTCCCCCAGCCGGCAATAACCGCATCGACTTCCAGCTCGACGAGCCACTCGGGATTCACGAAACGGTCGATCGCCATGATGGTGTCGACGGGGCGGATGTCCTTGAAATATTCCTTGCGCACATCGATCGCGGCTTTCCAGTTGTCGATGTCGGTCAGGATCACGCGCGTCCGCACGACGTCATGCAGCCCGGATCCCGCTTGCTCCAACGCCGCCTTGATGATCTCGATACACTGACGCGTTTGCGCCGCGACATCGCCGACGCCGACAGTCTTGCCATCCGGGCCGACGGGGGCGGTTCCGCCGATCGAAATGAACGGGCCGACCCTGACCGCGCGGCTGAATCCGACGATTGCCTCCATGGGATTCCCGTTGGAAATCAGTTCCCTGTCGAATTTCATGGCGATGATCCTCCTGTTGCCTTCCGTTAGGTTAACTCGACGCCGCGGGATCATCCACACTTGTTGACCGGCACGGCCGGCGCTTCACCATCCGACCATCGGAGGAAATTCAATGGCGACCCTGCTGTTGCAGGCCGCGGGCGGGCTGCTCGGCGGCGTTTTCGGCTCGACCGGCGCGGCCATCGGCACGGCAGCCGGAGCGCTTGCCGGTTATGCGATCGACACCGCGCTGATCAACTCGACGCGCCACATCGAGGGCGCGCGGCTGTCGGGCGCCCGGCCGCTGACGGCGGAGGAGGGCACGCCGATCGCCCGCGTCTACGGCCAGGCGCGCCTGTCGGGCACGGTGATCTGGGCGACGCGCTTCGAGGAGACCGCGCGCACCGAGCGGCAGGGCGGCAAGGGCGGGCCGAAAGTCACGACCTATTCCTATTACGCCAATCTCGCCATCGGCCTTTGCGAAGGTCCGGTCGCCGCGATCAGGCGCGTCTGGGCCGACGGCAAGGAACTGGACCTGACCGGGATCACCATGAGGGTTTATCCCGGCGATGAGACGCAGCTTCCCGATCCGCTGATCGAGGCGAAGCAGGGGGCTGGCCTCGCGCCGGCGTTCCGCGGCACCGCCTATGTCGTCTTCGAGCGGCTGCCGCTGGAGCGCTTCGGCAATCGCGTACCGCAATTTCAGGTCGAGGTGATCCGCCCGGTCGGCGAGCTCGAGAAAGCAGGTGCGCGCAGTCTGCGTCATCCCCGGCTCGACCGAACACGGCTATGCGCCGGGCCTCGTGACGGCGAGCCCGCAAAAGGGCGTGACGAAGGAACTGAACCGGCATGTGCTGCATGCGGGATCCGACTGGGAAGCCTCCATCGACGAGTTGCAGGCCGTCTGCCCGGCGCTCGAAAACGTCTCGCTGATCGTCGCCTGGTTCGGCGACGACTTGCGCGCGGGAGAGTGCAAATTGCGGCCGGGCGTCGTCTCGCCTTCGGGCGGCGGCGAGAGCCAGGCCTGGAGCGTCGCCGGCATGGGGCGGAGCAATGCCGGCGTCCATGTCGTATCGCAGTCCGGCGGCAAGCCGGCCTATGGCGGCACACCGTCGGACGCCAGCGTGATCGCGGCCATACAGGATCTGAAATCGCGCGGGCTGAAGGTGACGCTGTGCCCGTTCATCCTGATGGACGTGCCGGATGGCAATGCGCTGCCCGACCCCTGGTCGGACGGCGATCAGCCGGCCTATCCCTGGCGCGGGCGCATCACCTGCGATCCGGCGATCGGCCAGCCGGACACGGCCGACCGGACGGTGGCCGCGGCGACCCAGATCGCGGAATTCGCCGACAACCCAGAGGGTTACCGCCGCATGGTGAATCACTATGCGAGCCTTTCTGTTGCCGCCGGCGGTGTCGACGCCATCGTCATCGGCTCCGAAATGCGCGGCCTGACTCAGGTGCGCGACGACACCGGAGCGTTTCCCTTCGTGGCGGAGTTGCGGGCGCTGGCCGGCGAGGTGCGGTCCGCCGTCGGGCCGGACTGCGCGATCACCTATGCCGCCGACTGGTCGGAATATTTCGGCTATCATCCGGCCGACGGCGACGTGTTTTTCAATCTCGATCCGCTCTGGGCGGACGCCAATATCGATGCCGTCGGCATCGACAATTACATGCCGCTCTCCGACTGGCGCGACGCCGATGAGGCCGATCCGGGCGCGAACCCGGATGGCGCATTGCAGGCCTCCGACCGGGATGCCTTCCGCGCGGCGATTGCCGGCGGCGAGGGCTACGACTGGTATTACGCCTCCGGGGAAGACAGGCTAGGCCGCATCCGCACGCCGATCACCGACGGGCTGGCGGGCAAGCACTGGGTGTTCCGGTTCAAGGATCTCGTCTCATGGTGGTCGAACCAGCATTTCGACCGCACTGGCGGCGTGGAAGCGGTGGAGCCGACCGATTGGCTGCCGGGGGCGAAGCCGGTCTGGCTGATGGAACTCGGCTGCCCGGCCATCGACAAGGGCGCGACCCGGCCGAATGTCTTTACCGACGCCAAGTCGTCCGAAAGCGCCGTGCCATGGTTTTCCAATGGCGGCCGCGACGACGGCGAGCAGCGTGCCTTCCTGCAGGCGCATCTGGAGCATTGGACGAGCGGCCATGACGCCAATCCGCTGTCGCCGGTTACCGGCGAGCCGATGCTCGATCCTGCGCGGATCTATCTCTGGGCCTGGGACGCGCGGCCGTTTCCGGCCTTTCCGATGGCGACGGATGAATGGGGCGATGGCGAAAACTGGCTGCGCGGCCACTGGCTGAACGGCCGCCTTGGAAACGCGCCGCTGCGCGAGACGGCGAAGCATATCCTCGAAAGCTACGGCGCGGACGGGCAGGCGACCGTCAATGTCGCCGATGCGGTGCAGGGCGTGGTGATCTCGCAGCCGGCGTCGGTGCGCGACGTGCTGGAGCCGCTGGCGAGCGCCTTCGGATGGTCGGCCTCCGACATGGCGGCGGATGGCGGCTTTGCGCTGAACGCCGAAGGCGCGGCGGTGACGCGGATCATCGACGAGGGCGACGTCGCCGACATCGATGGCGAGGCGCTGCGCGACGTGACCGAGGCGCAGAAAAGCGAATTGCCGGCCGAGATCGTCGTCTCCTATCGCGACGGGTTGTCCGATTATCGTACGGCGACGGGCTATTCGCGGCGGCTGGAGACCGGTGCGCCGCGCCAGGAGACGGACGATCTGCCCTGCATCGCCGATGCGAGCGTGATCGACCCGATCGCCGACCGGATGCTGGCGCGCGCCTGGGCGAGGGGACGGACGCTGCGCTTCGCGCTTGCCTGGCGCCATGCCGGGATCGCACCGGGCGATGTCTTCGCCTTTGCATCCGACCCGGCCGCGCGCTGGCTGGTGACGCGGACCGATCTCGGCGACGTGTTGCGCGTCGAGGCCGTTCCGGTTTTTCGCAGGCCCGCCAATGCCAGGGTTCCGCATCTGCCTTCGCAGCGTCCCGCGACGCTCGGCGATACCGCCGGCGTGCCGGATTTCCTGCTGCTCGACCTGCCGATGCGGCCGGGCCGCGACCCGCAGGAGCAGTTCCTGCTGGCGGCGTGGTCGTCGCCGCCACGCGTGCAGGCGGTCTATGTCTCGCCGGAGGCGTCGGGCTTCGAATACCGCACGCAGGCGCTGTCGAACGCCGTCATGGGCGACCTGACCGCGCCGCTGACCGGCGCGTTTTCCGGCCGTTTCGACAATGCCTGCGCGGTCGAGCTTTCGGTGCCCGCCGGCGAATTCGAGAGCGTCTCGGAGACGGCGCTGCTTTCGGGCCGCAACCTGCTAGCGGTGCAATCGGCGAGCGGCGCATGGGAGGTCATCCAGTTCCTGTTTGCCGAGGAGGTTTCCGCCGGCCGGTGGCGGCTGACCGGCCTATTGCGCGGGCAGGGCGGAACCGAGGACGCGATGCTGGCGGGCGCGCCCGCCGGAGCGCGCGCCGTTCTGCTCAACGAGGCGGTGGTGCCGGCCGGGCTGCGCGCGGGCGAGATCGGCCTGTCGCTGCAACTACGGATCGGCGTCGCCGGGCGACCCTTTACCGACCGCTATTTCGAGACGGTCGCTGCGACCGGCGGCCTGCGCGCGCTGACGCCGCTGTCGCCGGTGCATCTCGGGGCGCAACGGCAGGCAGACGGCGGCATCGCGCTTGTCATGGATCCGCCGCACCCGCATCGACGGCGACTCGTGGCTCGGCACCGACGTGCCGCTCGGCGAGGCGGAGGAACGTTATGCGGTACGGATTTACGACGGCGTAAGCGCTGTTCTTTCGAGTGAAACGACGGAGCCGACGCTGGTTCTCGACGCCGAGACGGTGACGGCGCTCGGCCTCGATGCGCCCGATGCCGCGCTCGATCTCGAAGTCGCGCAGATCAGCCAGTCCGTGGGCGAGGGCATTCCCGCCCGCGAAACGATTCTCATCCCCTGAAACCAAGGAAAGGAAATGTCATGAACGAAGAAAAACCCTGGTATCTGTCGAAAACCATCTGGGGCGCGCTGGTCAGCGTCGCCGCGACGCTCGCCGGAATGCTCGGCCTGCCGGTCGACGCCGGCGGACAGGCGGCGCTCACCGACGCGGTCCTGCAGGTGATTTCCGCCGTCGCCGGCATCGTCGCCATTCTCGGGCGCGTCAGCGCGACGAGCAGGATCGGTTGAATTCGTGAGGATTTTCGGGGCATGAATGGTTAAAAGTGCCATTCATGTTCCGTTCAGCCTCCGCCGGGTAGTTTGGCGGCCAAGTTGGAGACCAAGAAAATGCTTCGCATGACCATGGCAGCGCTGATCGCACTTCCCGTGCTGGGCACGGCGCCGTCGCATGCCGCCGACAATTGCTACGCCGTCGGCCAGCGCGTCGCCGCCGAGAAGGGCGCCGAACTCGCCAGCGCCGAGGCGGCCCCGGGCGGCAAGTGCAAGATCGTGCTGGTGATCCCCGGCGCGAACGGACAGCGACCCAAGCGCCAGGAAATCATCGTTGACGGCTAGCGCGCCGCGCGTTTGGCGTTTCGCCGCGCCTGCGCTAGCGTCTGTCCGTATCTGCCCGGAGGTCCGATTCCATGCGAATTCTCGTCGTCGAAGATGACGCGTCTCTCAATGCGCAGCTGAAATCCGCGCTGGAAGACGCCGGCTACGTGGTCGACGCCGCGGCCGACGGCGAGGAGGGCCATTTCCTCGGCGACACCGAACCCTATGACTGCGTGATCCTCGATATCGGCCTGCCGGTGATGGACGGCATTTCCGTCCTGCAGCGCTGGCGCGAGGATGGACGGGTGATGCCCGTGCTGATCCTGACGGCGCGCGACCGCTGGAGCGACAAGGTCTCCGGCATCGACGCCGGCGCGGACGACTATGTCACCAAGCCGTTCCACGTCGAGGAAGTGCTGGCGCGCGTGCGCGCGCTGATCCGCCGCGCGGCCGGCCATGCCTCCTCCGAGATCCGTTGCGGGCCGCTCGTCATCGACACCAAGGCGTCGAAGGCGCTGGTCGACGGCGCGACGCTGAAGCTGACCTCGCACGAATTCCGGCTTCTGTCCTATCTCGCCCATCATCTCGGCGAGGTCGTCTCGCGCACCGAACTCGTCGAACATCTCTACGACCAGGATTTCGACCGCGATTCCAACACGATCGAGGTGTTTGTCGGCCGCCTGCGCAAGAAGCTCGGCCACGACCTGATCGAGACCGTGCGCGGCCTCGGCTATCGCATGACCGCCCCGGACGAGCCGGCCGAAAAGGCCGGGTGACGCCTTGAACCTGCGCCTCGATTCCCTCGGCGTCCGGGTCATCCTCTATTCGAGCCTGTGGGCCGTCGCGGCGATCGCATTGCTCGGATGGCTGCTGATCGGTCTTTACCGCAACGATGCCGAGCGCGGCTTCGCCAATCTGCAGGAAGCCCAGCTGTTCAATCTGATCGGCGCGGTCTCGGTCGGCGACGACGGCACGTTGCAGGGCAGCCCCAATCTCGGCAACACGCGCTTTCTCGAGCCGGAATCCGGCTGGTACTGGCGCGTGGTGCCGGTCGAGAAGATCGAGGGCGCCGCGCTGTCCTCGATTTCGCTCGGCGAAACGGAACTTGCGGGACCGTCGCTCGCCGAACTGCCCTATGACCGCCAGTTCAGCCGCCATTTCGTCATCGACGGGCCGGGCGGCGAGCAGATCCGCGTTCTGGAATCGGAAATCGATCTCGGCGACGGCCGTATCGCCCGGTTCCAGGTCGCCGGCAGCCAGACCGAGTTCGAATATTCCGTGCGCGACTTCGCTCGACAGGTCGGGCTGATGCTGACTGCTGTTCGGCCTCGGGGTCGTCGTCATCAATGGCGCGATCCTGCTGTTCGGCCTGCGCCCGCTCGATCGCGCGCGCCGCGCGCTCTCCGCCATCCGCAACGGCGAGGCGACAAGCCTCGAGGGGCGCTTCCCGAGCGAGATCGAGCCGCTTGTCGACGAGATGAACGCGCTGATCGACAACAACAAGCGCATCGTCGAGCGCTCGCGCACACAGGTCGGCAATCTCGCCCATTCGCTGAAGACGCCGCTCTCGGTGCTGACCAACGAGGCAGGCGCAAAGGGTGGCCCGGCGGCGAAAACCGTCGCCGAGCAGGCCCGCGCCATGGATTTCCAGATCCAGCATTATCTCAAGCGCGCCCGCATCGCCGCCCAGCGCGAGAGCATCGTCTTCCGCACCGAGATCGAGCCGGTTGCCGAAAAGCTGGTCTCGGTCATGCGCAAGCTCAATCCGGACAAGCACATCGCCTTCAACATGAAAGCGGAAGCCCATGTTTTCATGGGCGAAAAGGAGGATCTGGAGGAGATCCTCGGCAACCTTCTGGAAAACGCCGGAAAGTGGGCGCGAAAACAGATTTCGCTCACGGTGGCGGACGCCGCCGGCGGTGACGGCAAGCGCTGGCTGCAATTCACTGTCGAGGATGACGGACCCGGCATCGCCGCCGACAAGCGCGAGACGGCGCTCAAACGCGGCAAACGGATCGACGAATCCGTGCCCGGCACCGGACTCGGTCTCGCCATCGTCGCCGAAACGGCGTCGGCCTATGGCGGTTCGGTCGAACTGGGCGAAAGCGCCGCCGGCGGCCTGCGCGTCGAGGTTATCCTGCCGGCGGCCGCGCATTGATTTGGCATAAACTGCGGATAAGTCTAAATGGAAACAAAATACCGACACAGTTTTGGTCATGGGTGACCGGCAGGAACGGGTGGAGCGGGAATTGAGTTCGAAAATGAAGCGTATCGTATCCCTGGCATTCGCCGCGGCGCTTTCGGGCCTGGCCGCGGGCTGCACGTCGGCCGGCCACGGGCCGGTGCCGAGCCTTGCCTTCGGAGCCTTTCCGGGCACCGGCGATCCCGCGAACCGTCTGGCCGGCGCGCAACTGGTCAGCGCGCTGAATGGCGGGATCATCGCCACGGACATCAGCGCCCGCATGGACTCCGGCTTGCGCAGCAAGGCGTTGCAGGCCGAGTACCAGGCGCTTGAATACACACCGGCCGGCCAGAAGGTGACATGGGGCAAATCCGGCGACCGCTTCAGCGGCGAAGTCGTTGCCTCCCAGCCCTATCGCGTCGGTTCGCAGGACTGCCGCCCCTATACGCACACCATCACGGCCGATGGCGTGTCGGAGAAAACGCGCGGAACCGCATGCCGCAATTCCGACGGAAGCTGGACGCCGTTGACCTGACGAAACAGGGCCGGGAGGAGCTTTCAGCGTGATTATGTCGCGTCCGGTCGAATTCCATTGGCAAGTCTGACTTGCATATTTATTTGACCTCCATGTTGTTCATCATTCTGGCTGCATTGCTGACGATTTCGCTGCTCGGCATCGTGTTCTGGCCCGCATTGCGCCCGGCCGAACCGGCGGCGACGGCGCATGAGCACGATTTCGATCTGGAAATCTACAAGGATCAGCTGCGCGAACTCGACGCCGACCTCGAGCGCGGCGCGATCAGTGCCACCCAGGCCGATTATGCCCGCGCCGAAATCGGCCGCCGTCTGCTGGCCGCGGAGGATGCGGCGCAGGCCGAAGCGGAGGCCACGGGCAAGGCTAGGAATACACGCGGGCCGATGCTGGCCGCCGCCGCGGCCTTCGCGCCGCTCATGGCATTGGTCGTCTATGCGATGGTCGGATCGCCGGGAATGGATGCGCAGCCGCTCGCCGGCCGCCTGCAGGAGCGCCAGCAGCAGATGACGGCGCAGACCCTGCAGGGCCTCGACGTCAAGGAACTGGTCAAGCGCGCCGAAGACCATCTCCGGGCCAATCCGGATGACGGCCGCGGCTGGGACGTGCTCGCGCCGATGTATCTGCGTCTCGGCCGCGCCGATGCCGCGCGTGACGCCTATGAGCGCGCGATCGCGATGCTTGGCGAGACGGCACCGCGCCGTTCTGGCCTCGGGCAGGCCTATTACATGCTCTCCGGCGGTGCTGTCGACGTCAACGCACGCTCCGAATTCGAACGCGCCGTGGCGCTCGATCCCAATGACAGCCGGTCGCGCTTCTTCCTCGCGCTCGCCGCCGCCGAAGGCGGCAATGTCAACGGAGCGCTCGAAGGCTGGAAGACCCTGATCGCGGACAATCGCGCCGCGCCGGAATGGAAGGCGGCCGCCCAGGAAGGGCTGCGCCGTTTCGGCGGCGAGGCTCTCGCGATGGCGCCGGGCTCATCCGCGCCGCAGCTCGACCAGGAAACGGTGAAAAACGTCCAGTCTATGAGCGCCGAGGATCGCCAGGCGATGATCGGCAACATGATTGCGCAGCTCGACGCGCGCCTGCGCGACAATCCCGACGACGTTGCCGGCTGGCAGCGCCTGATCCGATCCTATTCCGTGCTGGGCAAGAAGCCCGAAGCCGAGGATGCGGTGAAGCGCGCGCTGGAGGCATTCGCCAGCGACGAGACCAAGCACGGCCAGATCGTGGAGTTTGCCGCCGCGCTCGGCCTTTCTTCAGGAGGCACGACCCAATGACCCGCAAGCAGAAACGGTTCACGGTGATCTTCGGCGCACTCGCCATGCTCGGCGTCGCCGTCGCGCTCGTTCTGACGGCGTTGAGCGACCAGGTCACCTTCTTCCGCACGCCGTCCGAGGTCCATGCGGCGCCGGGGCAGGACACCGGCCGCATCCGTCTTGGCGGTCTCGTCGAAAAGGGATCCGTGAAACACGCCGACAATTCCGGCATCGAATTCACCATCGAGGACACGACCGACCGGATCGTCGTTCGCTACGCAGGCATCCTGCCGGACCTTTTCCGCGAAGGGCAGGGGGTCGTCGCCGAGGGCACGCTGCAGGCGGACGGAACATTTCTTGCCGATACGGTGCTTGCCAAGCATGATGAGAACTACATGCCCAAGGAAGTGGCCGACAAGCTGAAAGAGCAGGGCTACTGGCAGGGCAAGGAGGCCAACGCATCGCAATGATCGTCGAACTCGGACATTATGCCCTCGTCCTGGCGCTTGCGCTTTCCGTGTTGCAGACGGTTGTGCCGTTCGTCGGCGCCAGGACCGGCGATGCCCGCCAGATGGCGATGGCGCCCAATCTGGCTTTCGCGGTTTTCGCTGCCATCGCGTTATCCTTTGGCGTGCTCACCTGGGGCTATGTGACATCCGACTTCTCGATCCTGAACGTCTGGGAAAACTCCAATTCACAGCAACCCCTGCTGTTCAAGTTCACCGGCGTGTGGGGCAACCATGAAGGCTCCATGATGTTGTGGATCCTGATCCTGTCGCTGTTCGGCGCGCTGGTCGCCTTTTTCGGCTCCAACCTGCCGCCGAGCCTGCGCGCCATGGTGATCTCGGTCCAGGGCCTGATCGCGACCGCCTTCACCGGCTTCATCCTGTTCACCTCCAACCCGTTCACGCGCCTGTCGCCGGCGCCGTTCGAGGGCCAGGACCTCAATCCGATCCTGCAGGATGTCGGTCTCGCGATCCATCCGCCGCTGCTCTATCTCGGCTATGTCGGTTTCTCGGTCTGCTTCGCCTTCGCCATTGCCGCGCTGGTCGAGGGCCGGATCGATGCGGCCTGGGCGCGCTGGGTGCGTCCGTGGACACTGACCGCGTGGATATTCCTGACCGCGGGCATCGCGATGGGGTCCTACTGGGCCTATTACGAGCTCGGCTGGGGCGGCTGGTGGTTCTGGGATCCGGTCGAGAATGCCTCTTTCATGCCATGGCTGGCCGGGACCGCGCTGCTGCACTCGGCTCTCGTCATGGAAAAGCGCGAGGCGCTGAAGGTCTGGACCATCCTGCTCGCCATTCTCGCCTTCTCGCTGTCGCTGCTCGGCACCTTCCTGGTGCGCTCGGGCGTGCTGACCTCGGTGCATGCGTTTGCCAGCGACCCGACGCGGGGCGTCGTCATCCTTGCCATTCTCGTGTTCTTCATCGGCGGCGCGCTGATCCTGTTCGCGCTGCGCTCCTCGACACTGTCCAATGGCGGGTTGTTCCACCCGATCTCGCGTGAAGGCGCGCTTCTCCTCAACAACCTCATCCTGACGACGGCGGCGGCGACCGTCTTTGTCGGCACGCTTTATCCGCTCGCCATCGAGGCGCTGACCGGCGAGAAGATCTCCGTCGGCGCGCCCTATTTCGACGCGACCTTCGTGCCGCTGATGATCCCGCTGCTGCTCGCCGTTCCCTTCGGGCCGCTGCTGGCATGGAAACGCGGCGATCTCTTCGGCGCGGCGCAGCGCCTCTATGTCTTTGCCGGCATTGCCATCCTCGCCGGTCTTGTCACGCTTTACCTCGCAACCGGCGCGCCGGTGCTTGCCGCGATCGGCGTCACCATCGGCTTCTGGCTGATCGTCGGCGCTTTCGCCGAGGTCTGGCAGAAATCCGGTCTTCCGAAAGCGGGCATCCGCACGGCGATGGCGCGTCTTTCCGGCCTGCCGCGCTCGGTCTGGGGCACGGCCTTCGCCCATGCCGGTCTCGGCGTGATCACGCTCGGCATCGTCTCGGTCTCGGCCTTCCAGGGCGAACACGTGCTGCGCATGGCGCCCGGCGACACGACGGACCTTTCGGGCTTCAGCGTCTTGTTCGAGGGCATGGAGCCGCGTCAGGGCCCGAACTACACCGAGAACGTCGCCACGTTTAAAGTGAGCCTCGACGGCAAACAGATCGCGACCATCAATCCGGCGAAGCGCATCTATACGGCGCGCCGCATGCCGACGACCGAGGCCGGTATCCATACGCGCGGGTTCAGCCAGATCTACATCGCGCTCGGCGACCCGGTGGAGGGAAGCAACCAGATCGTTGTGCGCCTGTGGTGGAAGCCGGACGTGACGCTGATCTGGTTCGGGCCGATCCTGATGGTTATCGGCGGCCTGTTCTCGCTGTCGGACCGCAGGCTGCGCATCGGCGCGCCGGTGCCCTCGGCCAGACGCCGCCAGGTTCTCGCGGCAGCGGAATAGGGGCGCGGACGTGAGACGATTCCTTGCCGCCTGCGCGCTCCTGCTCGTCACCGCGACCGCGGCCTATGCGGTCAATCCGGACGAGATGCTCGACGATCCGGCACTTGAGGCGCGCGCGCGCACCATTTCCGAGAAGCTGCGTTGCCTTGTCTGCCAGAACCAGTCGATCGACGCGTCCGATGCCGACCTTGCCCACGACCTGCGCGTGATCGTGCGCGAACGCCTGACGGCCGGCGATACCGACGAACAGGTGCTTGACTATGTCGTCGCGCGCTATGGCGAGTTCGTGCTTCTCGAACCGCGCTTTTCGGCCCGCAACATGCTGCTCTGGGGCACGCCGCTTCTCGGCCTTCTGCTCGGCGGCACAGCGATCATCATCCTCTTCCGCAACCGGGCGAACGCGGCGGCTGCCACCGGGCTGACCCGCGATGAAGAAGAGCGCCTCTCGAAAATTTTAGCTGACGGTGAAGACAGCGATCACTAGCCTCCGCCGGAAATCCTTCACGACGTAGAGGCGGTCATGGCAACGGAAAAGCGGGAATTTCCCTCCGCAACGGGCGAAACGCTGGCGGCAAGGCTGGATCTGCCGGACGGTGACATCCGCGGCTACGCGCTGTTCGCCCACTGTTTCACCTGCACCAAGGACATCATCGCCGCGCGCCGGATCGCCGGGCACCTGTCGCGCCTCGGCATCGCTGTCCTGCGCTTCGACTTTACCGGCCTTGGCTCGAGCGGGGGCGAATTCGCCAACACCTCGTTCCGCTCCAACGTCGCCGACCTGGTCGCCGCCGCCGACTACATGCGCGAAACGCTGGAGGCGCCGGTGCTTTTGATCGGCCATTCACTCGGCGGCGCGGCCGTTCTGGTCGCCGCGCACGACATCCCCGAGGTCAAGGGCGTCGTGACCATCGGCGCGCCGGCCGACACCGAGCATGTGTTGCACATGTTCCACGAAGACCTTGCCAAGATCGAACGTGACGGCGAGGCGGAGGTTTCGCTCGGCGGACGCAAGTTCCGGATCGGCAAGGCCTTCCTCGACGCCGCGCGGTCGACCAATCTGCTCGACCGCCTGCCCAAGCTGCGCGCCTCTCTCCTGATCATGCATTCGCCGCTCGACGAGGTTGTTGGCATCGACAATGCCGAGCGCATCTTCGTGGCCGCGCGTCATCCGAAAAGCTACATCTCGCTCGATCATGCCGATCACCTGCTGAGCAGGCCGGAGGACGCCGAATTCGCCGCCCAGGTGATCGGCGGATGGGCGACGCGCTTCCTGCCGCAGGACAAGCCGCAGGGCGTCACGCCGATCGAGCATGTGCGGGTCGCCGAGACGCGCCAGTCGAAATTCCAGAACACGGTACAGGCCGGCGTGCACCGGTTTTTCGCCGACGAGCCAGTCTCGGCAGGCGGCACCGACAGCGGTCCGTCGCCCTACGACCTGCTCGGCGCGGCGCTCGGCGCCTGCACCTCGATGACGCTGCGCATCTATGCCGACTTCAAGAAGCTGCCGCTCGGCTCGGTGACCGTCGATGTCAGCCATGCGAAGGTGCATGCCAGGGACTGCATGGAATGCACCGACGAGGAAAAGAACAAAGGCGGCAAGATCGACCGTTTCGAGCGTCATATCGCCATCGATGGCGACATCGCGCCGGAACTGGCCGAGAAGATCGAGGAAATCGCCAACAAATGCCCGGTCCACCGCACGCTGGAGGGGTCTTCGAAGGTGGTGACGGTGGTGGAGCACAAGGCGGTATGAGGACCGCCGACCGCCGAACATTACCAAAAATTCATGCAGTGGAAAGCGGCGTGTAATTTTCGCTCCGCTATTCATGTCCGCACGGTCGGCTTCCCGGCCCGCAATTTCCAGACTGAGGACATGAACCGATGACGACCCCCAACAAAACCTCTCGTAGATCCATCGTGAACAAGGTCGCCGCCGCGCTGATCGCGTCGACGGTGCTCGGCGTCGGCGTTTCCAGCTTCTCCGGCGCGATCACCGGGCCGGCTGCCGCCGAGGCTGTGCATATCCAGACCCCCGCCGCCGCACCCGGCTTCGCCGACCTTATCGAAAAGGTTTCGCCCGCCGTCGTATCCGTGCGCGTGAAATCGAATGTCCAGCCGGCCTCCGATATGCAGTTCAACTTCAACGGCCAGAACTTCGATCAGCTTCCGCCGCCGTTGCAGAAGTTCTTCCGCGACTTCGGCCCGCAGTTCGGCACCCCCAACGGCCCGCGTGACGACCACCGCGCGCAGCGGCCGCATCGCGCCCGCCCGGTTGCCCAGGGTTCCGGCTTCTTCATTTCCGGCGACGGCTATCTCGTGACCAACAACCACGTGGTCGCCGACGGCACCGAATACAGCGTTGTGCTGAACGACGGCACCGAACTCGACGCAAAACTGATCGGCGCCGATCCGCGCACCGACCTGGCCGTCCTGAAGGTCGATGCCGACCGCGACTTCACCTATGTGAGCTTCGCGGACGACTCCAAGGTCCGCGTCGGCGACTGGGTCGTCGCCGTTGGCAACCCGTTCGGCCTCGGCGGCACCGTGACCGCAGGTATCGTTTCGGCGCGCGGCCGTGACATCGGCGCAGGCCCCTACGACGATTTCATCCAGATCGACGCTGCCGTGAACCGCGGCAACTCCGGTGGCCCGACCTTCGACCTCGCAGGTCAGGTCGTCGGCATCAACACCGCGATCTTCTCGCCGTCCGGCGGCAATGTCGGCATCGCCTTCGCCGTCCCGGCCTCTACCGCGAAGAGTGTGGTCAAGCAGCTGATGGCTGACGGCAAGGTCCAGCGCGGCTGGCTCGGCGTGGCAATCCAGCCGGTGACCGCAGATATTGCGGAATCGCTGGGACTGAAGCAGACCACGGGCGCGCTTGTCGCCGATCCGCAGGCTGATGCCCCGGCAGCCAAGGCCGGCATCAAGGCAGGCGACATCATCACCGCCGTCAACGGCAATGACGTGAAGGGTCCGCGCGAACTGGCCCGCGACATCGCCGGTATCAATCCGGGCACCAATGTCGACGTCACGCTGATGCGCAACGGCAAGGAAAAAACCGTGACCGTCAAGCTCGGCGAACTGCCGCTCAAGCAGACCGCGTCGGCCGAACAGGCCGCTCCGGACAAGTCTGCCGAAACCGCACTTGCCGATTTCGGTCTGACGGTCGCTCCGGCCGAGCAGGGCAGTGGCGTCGTCGTCACCGGTATCGAGCCGGACAGCGCTGCCGCGGACGCAGGCATTCAGGTCGGCGAGAAGATCGTCGAGGTCAACAACCAGGCGGTCGAATCGGCATCCGACATAGAGAAGGCGCTGACCGCAGTCGCCAACTCGGGACGCAAGGCGGCTCTGCTTCTGCTCGAGCAGAACGACACGAACCGCTTCGTCGCGATGCCGGTCGGCAAAGGCTGACTTCTCCCTGGTTGCCTGTCCGGATTACACCATGTCATCCCCCCGGACAGACAACGCTGGCGGCGGCAGGTCTTCCCCCCTCAACCTGCCGTCGCCACTTCCCTTGCGAAGCGGCTTTTCTTTCCTCACCGCGCGCGCGATAAGCAAATCCATGAAAGTCCTGATCATTGAAGACGACGCCGAAGCCGCCGCTTACCTGAAAAAGGCGATGGACGAGGCCGGCCATGTCGCGGATATCGCGGGCAATGGCGACGACGGTTTCGCCATGGCCGACAGCGGCGATTACGACGCGCTGGTCGTCGACCGCATGTTGCCGAAGCGGGACGGCCTGTCCGTCATTTCCGCCCTGCGCGCCAAGGGCGACATGACCCCGGCGCTGGTGCTGTCCGCCCTCGGCGAGGTCGATGACCGGGTGACCGGGCTTCGCGCCGGCGGCGACGACTATCTTACCAAGCCCTATGCGTTCTCGGAACTGCTCGCCCGCCTCGAGGTGCTGTTGCGCCGCCAGTCCGGCGGCGAGCAGGAGACCCGCTACCAGGTCGGCGATCTCGAACTCAACCGGCTTTCCCACGAGGTCAAGCGCGGCGACCAGGCGATCGCGCTGCAGCCGCGCGAATATCGACTTCTCGAATATCTGATGCGCCATTCCGGCCAGGTCGTCACCCGCACGATGCTGCTGGAGAATGTCTGGGATTATCACTTCGATCCGCAGACCAACGTCATCGACGTTCACATCTCGCGCTTGCGCTCGAAGATCGAAAAGGGCTTCGAAAAGCCACTTTTGCACACGGTCCGTGGCGCCGGCTACATGATGCGCGACTGATCCGTGGCGCCATGAAACGTTTCCTGTCGGCATTCAACACAACGGCGGCGCGCCTTTCGGCGCTCTATCTCATCCTGTTTTCCGCCTGCGCCGTTTTCCTCGTTTTCTACATGACCGGCTCGGCGGCGCGCTTCCTCGTCAGCGAGACGCGGGCTGCGATCGACCAGGAGGTGCGTAGCCTCGGCGAAGTCTATCAACAGCGCGGATTGCGCGTCCTGGTGCGCGAGATCGACCGCCGTTCGCGCCGTCCCGGAGCAAATCTGTACCTTGTCGCCGACAATGCAGGGCGCATACTGTCGGGCAACGTCATCGCGCTCGAGCCTGGCGTTCTGGACAATCCAGGCTGGACGGAAAAGCCCTTCGTCTACGCGCGTTTCGGCGACGATTTGTCCGTCATCGAGGATCCCGAGCGCGCGCCGCACGCGCTCGCCCAGGTGTTCGTCGTCGACAGCGGCATGCGCATTCTCGTCGGGCGCGACCTCGGCGAACCGCAGCGTTTCCGCGAGATCGTGCGCCGCGCGCTGATCACCGCGCTCGCCTTCATGGCGGCGGGCGGTTTTCTCATCTGGTTCTTCGTCGGGCGCCGGGCACTGCAGCGCATCGACCGGGTTTCGGAGGCAAGCGCCCGTATCGTCGCGGGCGATCTGTCCGGCCGCCTGCCGGTTTCGGGCGCCAATGACGAATTCGACCGCCTGTCGGAAAGCCTCAACACGATGATCGAGAAGATCTCGACGCTCAATGACGGGCTGCGCGACGTCTCCGATTCCATCGCGCATGACCTCAAGACGCCGCTGACGCGGATGCGCAACCGCGCCGAGGTGGCGCTCGCCGGCGACGACAAATCCACCGACTATCGCACTGTGCTCGAGGACATGATCGGCGAGGCCGATCAGCTCATCAAGGTGTTCAACGCGCTCCTCCTGATTTCGCGCGTCGAGGCGGGCTTTTCGAAGCAGAAGCTGGACGAGGTCGATCTCGCCGCGATCGCGTCCGAGGTGCAGGAACTCTACGAGCCGCTGGTCGAGGATGCCGGCATGGTGCTGGTCAACGAGGTCGAAGGGCCGCTGCCGATCGCCGGCAAGCGCGAACTGATCGGCCAGGCGGTGACCAACCTGATCGACAACGCGATCAAGTACGGCGCCTGCCCGGACGGAAAGATCACCATTTCCGCGACCCGCGACGATGCCGACAAGACGATCCGCCTTGCCATCGCCGACCAGGGGCAGGGGATCCCCGACACCGACAAGGAACGCGTCAAGGGTCGCTTCGTGCGCCTCGACGAAAGCCGCTCCAAGCCGGGATCGGGCCTCGGCCTCAGCCTCGTCTCGGCGATCATGAGCCTGCATGGCGGCAAGCTGGACCTGGAAGACGCCGGTCCCGGGTCTGAAAGTCGTCTTGTCATTTCCCGCCGCGAAGCCTTAGACCTTTCCCCGATCAATTGAATCGATTTCGCGGCCCTTCGGTCCAAGCCGCTGATCGGACTCGTGGAATCGCGGAGGGGATATGGCGCAAGACGGCACGGCCTGGTTCGGACAACCGGCGGCAACGCTTCATCCAGGCGACGGCGAGGCATCCGCAAAGGCGCGCTCCTCGCTGATTGCGGCCGCCGACAAAGCCGGGGCCGAACGGCTTCGCGCCGAGGTGGAAGCAGACAGCCCGCTTGCCGGGTTCCTCTTCGCCGTCATGGCGCTGTCGCCCTTCCTGTCGCACCAGATCGAGCGCCAGGCGGCGCTTCTGGAAAGCCTCTTCGACCAACCGGTCGGCGAGCAGCTGGGGGCGATCCTTGCCCGCACCGAGGCGATGCGTCATGGCGAGGAATTCGCCGACAGCGAAGCCGTGCTGATGACGGCGCTGCGTCGCGAGAAAGCGGCGCTGCATCTGCTGATCGCGCTCGGCGATCTGTCCGGCGCCTTCGCCGTCGACGAGACGACGGGCTGGCTGTCGCGTTTTGCCGAGGTCTCGCTCGGCGCGGCTGCGGCCTGGATTCTGCGCGACGCGCACAAGACCGGCAAGCTGACGCTGGCCGATCCCGCCGAACCCGAAAAGGGATCGGGCTGGATCCTGCTCTCCATGGGCAAGCTCGGCGCGCATGAACTGAACTATTCCTCCGACATCGATCTGATCGTGCTGTTCGATCCCGATCCGCCGGGACTGTCATGGCCGGACCGCTACATGATCGGCGAAACCATGTCGCGCATGACCCGGCGTCTCGTTCGCGTCATGCAGGAGCGCACCGGCGACGGCTACGTCTTTCGCACCGATCTCCGATTGCGACCCGATCCGGGCTCGACGCCGGTCGCGATCCCCGTCGAGGCCGCACTCGTCTATTACGAGGCGCGCGGCCAGAACTGGGAGCGCGCCGCCATGATCAAGGCGAAACCGGCAGCCGGCGACATCGAGGCCGCGGAGCGCTTTCTCTACGAGATGCGCCCCTTCATCTGGCGCAAGCATCTCGACTATGCCGCGATTTCCGACGTGCACTCGATCAAGCGGCAGATCCACGCCCACAAGGGCCACGGCAAGATCGCCATCGAGGGTCACAACGTGAAACTCGGACGCGGCGGCATCCGCGAGATCGAGTTCTTCGTCCAGACCCAGCAGCTCATCTTCGGCGGTCGCGTGCCCGAACTGCGCGGACGCGGCACGATCGCCATGCTCGATCAACTGGCCGCCCACGGCTCGATCGAGCCTGACGCCGCGAAGACGCTGGCCGGCTGCTACCGTTTCCTGCGCCGAGTCGAGCACGCGATACAGATGATTGGCGACGAACAGACGCACAAGATGCCCGACAGCGCGGAGGGCGTGGAGCGTGTCGGGCGCATGCTGGGCTATGACGGCAGCGAGGAATTCCGCAAGGATCTCGTCGGCAATCTGCGCACGGTCGAAAACCACTATGCGGCGCTGTTCGAGCACGAGGCCGGACTTGGCGACGAGGGCAATCTGGTTTTCACCGGCGGCGAGCCCGATCCGGACACGGTCGAGACGCTTTCGCGCATGGGATTTTCGCGCCCGGACGACATATGGCGCGTCGTCAGCCAGTGGCATATGGGCCGCTATCGGGCGGTGCAATCCGAGCGCGCCCGCGAGCGCCTGACGGAGATCACGCCGCTGCTCTTGAAAACCTTCGCCGACAGCGGCCAGCCGGACGAGGGCGTCATCGGGTTCGACCGTTTTCTCTCCGGCCTGCCGGCGGGCATCCAGGTCTTCTCGATGCTGCAGTCCAACCCGCGCCTGATCAATCTCATGGCGCTGATCCTGTCGGCGGCGCCGCGCCTCGGCGCCATCATTACGGCAAAGCCGCTGGTCTTCGACGGCATGCTCGACCCGGCCTTCTTCTCCGGCGTTCCGAAGAAGGAGGAGCAAAGGGGAAGGCTCGAGGATTTCCTCGGCGAGGCGCGCGCCTACGAGGAAGTGCTCGACCGCCTGCGCATCTTCGCCGCCGAGCAGCGCTTCCTGATCGGCGTGCGCCTGCTGACCGGAAACCTCGAGGCGGCCGAAGCCGGGCAGGCATTCGCCGATCTCGCCGATCTCATCATCGAATACGCGCTCGATGCCGCGCGCTCCGAACTCGCCGAGAAGCACGGCATCATTGCGGGGGCGCAGGTCTGCGTCATCGGCCTCGGCCGGCTCGGCTCGCGCGAGATGACGGCGGGCAGCGACCTCGACCTGATCCTGCTTTACGAGGTCGGGGACGACAATATCGAGAGCGACGGGCAAAGGCCGCTCGCCGCGTCGCAATATTTCATTCGCCTGACGCAGCGCCTGACGGCCGCGCTTTCCGCGCCGACGGCCGAGGGCGTGCTCTACGAGGTCGATTTCCGACTGCGCCCGTCCGGCAACAAGGGGCCGCTCGCCACGTCATTCCGCGGCTTCTCGCGCTATCAGCGCAACGAAGCCTGGACCTGGGAACATCAGGCACTGTGCCGCGCGCGCACCGTCGCCGGCGATGCCGGTCTGCGCGCCAAGGTGGAGACCGAACTCGACGAGATCCTGCGTCTTCCACGCGACGCGGCGAAGCTGAAGGAAGACATCGTGTCCATGCGCCAGCGTCTTCTCAAGGACAAGCCGGCGTCCGGAGTCTGGGATATCAAGCTCGCCGAAGGCGGCCTGATGGACATTGATTTCATTGCGCAATTTCTCGTTCTGACCGGGTTACCAAATGGTAATTTGAACGGCGCCGACGCAGCGCATATTTTTAAGCTGTCCGACGACGCCTTGGTTGGAGAAAACGACAAGGAAACCCTTGCCAAGGCGTTTTCGGACTACTCGGCGATCATGCAGATCGTCCGCCTGTGCACGGAAAAGGGATTCGATCCCGAAACCGCGCCGAAAGGGCTGATCGATCGCCTGTGTGCGGCCGGCGGGTTTCCCAATCTGGAAACCATGCAGGCACATCTGGTGGAGACCGAAGGCAAGGTGGCGGAAATCTTCCGCACCGTGCTGGGGGATCCACGCTCCGGCCCGTGAGGGAAGCGCGGGATGGGCTTCTTCGCATCGGGGGTGACAAACGATGCAAAGGACGACTGTCATGGACAAGAAAACGAAAATCACTGTTTTGCTGGCCGGCATTGCCGTTTCGGCGACTGCCGTTGCAACCGCCTATGCGGACAACGGCCCGCGCGGCATGATGATGCGCGACGGCGAAGGCCCCCATTATGGCCGGAACATGCCTGACGGCATGGGCCCGGGCAGGATGGGACCGGACCGGATGTTCCAGCGCGCCGACAAGGACAATTCCGGCACGGTAACGCTCGAGGAATTCGCAGCCATGTCGCCGCTCGACTTCAGCGCCGCTGATGCTGACGGCAATGGCAATCTCACTGCCGATGAACTTGCCGCGCAAATGGAGCGCGACATGCTCAAGCGCCGTGCCGAGCGCATGATCCAGCGTTTCGACACAGACAATGACGGGCAGGTTTCGCAGGCCGAAATCGACAATCATCGGCAGCGCATGTTCGCCCGCCTCGATATCGACGGCTCCGGCGCCATCGAGAAGGACGAGTTGCCGCAGCCGCGCGGTGATCGCCGTGGTGGCGAAGGACGCGGCGAGGGGCGTGGCGACGGCTACGGTTTCCACCGTCACGGCCAGTTCGGCCGCCAATAATCCCGGCCAATACGGGTTTGCTCAGTCTCGGGCCGGCTTTGCCGGCCCGTTTTTTGTTGGTCAGGCTGTTTTCCTGTCCTCGGCGGCCGCCTCGATCATCTCCACCGCCTTGCCGCCACAGGGGATGCGCAGGGCGACGATGGTGCCGACATTCGGCTTTGAGCGGATCTTCAGCGAGCCGCCATGCAGTTCGGTCAGCGACTTCGAGATCGCGAGGCCCAGGCCCGAGCCGGAGTGGTTGCGGGTCAACTGGTTCTGGACCTGCTCGAACGGGCGTCCGAGCCGCTTCAGCGCCGATGGCGGGATGCCGCAGCCGCTGTCCTCGATGGATATCTGGATCGCGCCGCCGACGGCCTTCGCGCGGATGCGGATTCGCCCGCCTTCGCCGGTGAATTTCACCGCGTTGGACAGCAGGTTGATAATGACCTGTTTCATCGCGCGCCGGTCGGCGAAGATGCGCATCGTCTCGTCGATGGTCTGTTCGACGGCGATGTTCTTTTCCTCGGCCTGGATCGCGACCATGTGCAGGGTTTCGTCGATCAGCGGGGCGAGGTCGAGCTTTTCGTGCTCCAGCTGGACGCGTCCGGCCTCGATCTTCGACATGTCGAGAATGTCGTTGATGACGCCGAGCAGGAACGTGCCGGAAGCGTTGATGTCGCTGACATATTCCTGATAGCGGTCGGAGCCGAGCGGTCCGAACATGCCCGACTGCAGGATTTCCGAAAAGCCGATGATCGCGTTCAGCGGCGTGCGCAGTTCGTGCGACATGTTGGCGAGGAAACCGGATTTCGCCTTGTTGGCGGCTTCCGCCTTGTCGCGGGCCTCGAGATACTTGGCGTTCAGGTCTTCCAGTTCGACCGCTTTCTGCTGCGACGCCTTGCGGGCGAGCGGAAAGGTCGTGGATCGTCGCCATCAGGCGCCGTTCGCTTTCCATCAGCCGTTCCTGGTGCAGCTTGAGCTGGGTGATGTCGGTGCCGACGGAAATCGTGCCGCCGCTGTTGGTGCGCCGCTCGTTGACCTGCAGCCAGCGCCCGTCGGCGATCTGCCGCTCGAAGGTCTGCGCCTCGTGGTGGTTCTTCGGGCTCGGAATGCGTTTCTCGCTGACCGGAGAGCGCATCAGCGCGTTGACGGCGTCGCGCGGCGTTCCCGTCGCGACGGCCTCGGCGGGCAGGCCGTTATATTCCTGGAACTTGGTGTTGCAGAGCACCAGCCGGTCTTCGGCATCCCACAGCGCGAAGGATTCCGTCGTGTTCTCGATCGCCGCGCGCAGATTGTCGTTGGCGATCTCGTTTTCGGCCGCAAGCCGGTGCTGCTCGGTCACGTCGACGGCGATGCCGATCAGGTGGACGCCGGTCGAACCCTTCTCGACGAGTTCGGTGCGGATGCGCATCCAGCGGAAATGGCCCTCGGCGTGGCGCATCCGGAACAACTGGTCGACGCGGCGGATCTCCTGCGCGGCGGCGCGCTTGGCCAGTTCGAACAGGTCGATGTCCTCGGGGTGGATCAGCGCCTTGACCTCGCCGAAGGACAGAATGTCGTCGCAGGCCTCGTAGCCCAGCATGTCGAACATCGAGCGCGACCAGTAGATGCGGCCGCGCGCCAGATCCCAGTCCCACAGCCCGCAGTGGCCGCGCGTCAGCGCCAGGTCGACGCGTTTCTGCGCCTCGCAATAGGTCTCGTCGGCTTCCTGCGCCCGCGCCGCCTGCCCGAAATAGGCATAGAGCAGGATGATCAGCACCGAGGAGGAGGCGACGAACAGCGTGACGTTGAGCGACAGCGCGCTTGCGCCACGCCGCGTAGAGATCGCGTTCCGACTGCAGGACGGCGATCACCGCGTTGCCGTCGCCGATCTTCACCATCGATGCGAGATGCGGCGCGCCGTCGAGCGTCACCGGCTGTACCCCCGCATTGCCGCCGAAGAGGAACAGCGCCTGCGCGCCGTTCAGTTGCGCCGGCAGGTTCTCGCCCATCAGGTCGGCATGCAGGCCGCGTGTGCCGATCACCCGGCCGCTGGTGTTGGTGATGATCAGGAAGCGGCCGTTATAGGTCGATTCCTCGGGCAGGGCGCGGAACAGGAGCTGCTCATATTGCGCGCCGGTCGCCGGCGCAAAGCCGGTTTCCCTCGCGGTTTCGACCGCCGCCTTGGCCGCGCCGGAGATCAGCGACAGGTAGAGCTTGCCGTCATGGGCGGTTTCGGCGCGATCCGTCATCAGCGCCATGGCGCGGGCGAGGAACACCACGCCGAGGAAGATCATGATCAGAACCGGGATCGACCGCTTCAGGATCGGTTCGATGCTTTCGAGCTTGGAATAGGCGGGGCCGGCCAGGAAACGGGCGTGGCCCGTCATGGCAGTCGACGTGGAATTTTCCATCCCCGCAATAGACAATATTCATCCCCCAGGCGCACAAGGCGTCCGTTTCGGCCCCGAAAGAAAGCCGCCCAACAAGCATTTGTTCTGAAACATGATCCGGATACCGCACTCCCGAATCATCCATAATGAATCAAAAGTGATTCGGGCTGTCCACCCCATCGGAGAAGTAAATTTTTCGTTTCGGATTCACAACCGCGCGATCTGCGCGGAACATCGTGGATTACGCAGGGGAAGAAACGGTAGAAATTAGAATGCCTTCCGCCGGGGACCGGCCGCCGTGCTACGCCAGCGTCCGGTCGAGTATGTCGCGCACGTCGCGCGACAAATGCGGCTTCGAGGCCAGCACCGTCATCGCCATGCGCGCCTGTTCGCGCCGCACGGGCTCGAGGTTCTTCCATGACCGCATTGCGGTCAGAAGGCGCGCCGCGACCTGCGGATTGTGGCCGTCGATGCGCCCGATCGCCTGGCACAGGAACTGGTAGCCTTCGCCGTCGGCCCGATTGAAGCCGGTCGGATTGCCGGCCGAGAACGCGCCGATCAGCGAACGGATCCGGTTCGGATTGTCCCAGGAAAAGCCCGGCTGGTTGGTCAGCGCCGTGACCGTGTCGAGCGTCTTGGCGCCCGGCGCCGTCGCCTGGATCATGAACCACTTGTCCATGACGATCGGCTCGTTCCGGAACTCGGCCTGGAACGCCTTGAGCGCATCGAGCGTCGCGTCGGCGCGCGGCTGGAGATGTGCCATCAGCGTCAGCGCATGCGCCCGGTCGGTCATGTTGTCGGCATCCGCGAACGCCTTGGCGGCAAGATCGCTGGAGCGGTCGGCATGGCACAGATAGGCGAGCGCGATGTTGCGCAGCGACCGCCTGCCGGCGCTTGCCGCATCCGGCGAATAGGCGCCGGCCGGCGCCAGTCCGTGGAACAGTCGCGCGAAGATGCCTTCTGCAACACGGCCAAGCTGCCGCGACGCCGCCATGTAGGCGGCATGGATCGCGTCCGGATCGATGTCGTTGCCGATTTCGCGCGCGATGTCGTTTTCGCTCGGCAGCGTCAGGCACAGCGCGCGGAAGGCGTGTTCGTAATCCTCGTCGGCGGCGATGCCGGCGAAGATCTCGCAGGTCGCGTCGTCGAAGACGTCGGCATCGCGCGTCGGCTTGCTTCGCAGCCGCCTGTTTCATCTGGCGCGCGACCAGCGCCGACAGCGCCTGCCAGCGGCCGTATTCGTCGCTGTCGTTGCGGGCAAGAAAGGCGAGGTCTGCGTCGTCGGGTTCGGGATAGACCGTCACCGGCGCCGAGAAGCCGCGCAAAAGCGAGGCGACGGGGCGCTCGGCGACGCCCTCGAACACGATCTCGTGCTTCGGCTGACGCAAATGGATGACGTCATCGGTGATCTCGGCGCCTTTGGCGGCGGTCCATCCCATGTCGCCCGAAGCGCCGACAAGGCCGAATTTCACCGGGATATGCATCGACTGGTGCGGTGCGCCCTCGATCGGCGGCTTCAGCCGCTGCTCGATCGTCAGCGTGAAGCGTTGCGAGGCCTGGTCGTATTTCGAGGCGACGGTGAGGTTCGGCGTGCCCGGCTGCTCGTACCAGAGCGCGAACTGCGTCAGGTCCGTGCCGCTCGCATCCTCGAAAGCCTTCAGGAACTGCTCGATCGTCGCGGCTTCGCCGTCGTGGCGGTCGAAATAGAGGTCGAGCCCGGCGCGGAATTTCTCCGGGCCGAGGATCGTGCGGATCATCCGCACGACTTCCGATCCCTTCTCGTAGACCGTCGCCGTGTAGAAATTGTTGATCTCCGAATAGCGCCGCGGCCGCACCGGATGGGCCAGCGGTCCGGCGTCCTCGGGGAACTGGTGCGCCTTCAGGAGCTTCACCTCGGCGATCCGCTTGACCGTGCGCGAGCGCATGTCGGCGGAGAATTCGTGGTCGCGGAAGACGGTCAGTCCTTCCTTCAGGCAGAGCTGGAACCAGTCGCGGCAAGTGATTCTGTTGCCGGTCCAATTGTGGAAATACTCATGCGCGATGATCGCCTCGATATTGGCGTAGTCGGCGTCCGTCGCGGTGCGCTCGTCGGCAAGCACATATTTGTCGTTGAAGACGTTGAGGCCCTTGTTCTCCATCGCGCCCATGTTGAAGTCGGAGACGGCGACGATCATGAACACGTCGAGATCGTATTCGCGCCCGAAGGCGTCCTCGTCCCATTTCATCGAGCGCTTCAGCGCGTCCATCGCATAGGCCGCGCGCGGTTCCTTGCCGTGCTCGACATAGATTTCCAGCGCCACCGCGCGCCCGGACATCGTGGTGAAGCTGTCGCGCACGACGCCGAGATTGCCGGCGACCAGCGCGAACAGATAGGACGGCTTGGGGAAGGGGTCGTGCCAGACGGCGTAATGCCAGCCGTTTTCGAGCCGGCCCGCCTCGGTCCGGTTGCCGTTCGACAGCAGCAGCGGCGCATCCTCCGTGCGCGCCTCGATGCGCACGGTATACACCGACAGCACGTCCGGCCGGTCGAGGAAATAGGTGATGCGGCGGAAGCCCTCCGCCTCGCACTGCGTGCAATAGGTGCCGTTCGAGCGGTAGAGCCCCATCAACTGCTTGTTGGCGGCGGGGTCGAGCGTCGTCTCGATTTCCACCGTGAACGTGTCATCGGCCGGCAACTCGCCGATGACAAGCTTGTCCGGCGCGGCTGTGTAACCGTTTTCCGCCAGCGCCTCGCCATTGACCTTGACGCCCGCCAGCGTCAGCTCGTCGCCGTCGAGGCTGAGCGGCGTATCGGCTGCAACGCCCTCGCGCCGCCGGATGCCGAGCTTGGCGCGTACCACGGTGCCCTCGGGTTCCAGCGTGAAGGTGAGGTCCGTCGTGTCGATCAGGTAATCGCTCGGCCGGTAGTCTTCGAGGCGAATGACGGTTCCGGTTTCGGTGCGCATGTCTTGGTCCTGCTTGCGGGGGTTGCGCCGCCCGATCGGGGGGCGAAAATTGTATACTTGGCGACCCAAGCTCTCGACTTTCGGATCGCATCACATATGTTCGCAGTCGCGAAACCGGGTCTGTTCGCATTTGCGATACGACCGACATGGCGGATCAGAGGATTGAAATCAAGATGAATGTCGCACCTCCGAAATTCGGGTCGAAATCGCTAATCGGGGCTTCGGTCCTGCGCAAGGAGGACAATGCCTTCATCCGCGGCAAGGGCTGCTACACCTCCGATATCCGCAAGGACGGCATGCTGGAGGGCTTTGTCGTCCGCTCGCCGGTGGCCAATGGCGCCTTCACGATCGGCTCGCTCGACGAGGCGAAGGCGGCACCCGGCGTCCGCCTGATACTGACCGGCGAGGACCTCGCCCATCTCGGCACGCTGACCGCGATGGGCATGCGTCCGGGCCCCGACGGCGAGAAGGCCCCGTACCGCCCGATCCCGGTGCTGTGCGCGGACCGAGTACGCTATGTCGGCGATGCCGTCGCCTTCGTCGTCGCCGACACGCTCGACCAGGCCAAGGACGCCGCCGAACTGATCGAGATCGATTACGACAGCGACGACCCCGTCACCTCGATGACCGGCGCGCTGGACGACGGCGCGCCGCTTGTCTGGCCCGAAGCCGGTTCCAACACCGCCTATGTCAACACCCATGGCGACGCCGACAAGGCCGAGGCGATCTTCGCCAAGGCCGCCCATGTCACCAAGATCGACTTCATCCAGAACCGCCTCGTTTCCAACTACATGGAAACCCGCGCCGCCATCGGCGAATGGGACGCCGACGCAAACCGCATGACGCTGACCTGCGGCTCGCAGGGCGTGCACGGCCAGCGCGACATCATCGCCAAGGGCGTCTTCGGCGGCGATGTCGATCTGCGCGTCATCACGCCGGATGTCGGCGGCGGCTTCGGCCCCAAGGGCTTCGTTTACCGCGAATATCCGCTGGTCCTCGAAGCCGCGAAACGCCTCGGCAAGCCCGTGCGCTGGGTCGGTGAGCGCACCGAGCATTTCCTCACCGACGCACATGGCCGCGACAACACGGTCCATGCCGAGATGGCGATGGACGAGAACGGCAAGTTCCTGGCGCTGCGCATCCGCCTGATCGCCGACATGGGCGCCTATACGCACCAGTTCGGTGTCGCCATTCCGTGGTTCGGCGCGGCGATGGCGACTGGCGTCTACGATATCCCGGTGCTCGATTTCCACCTGACCGGCGTCTTCACCAACACCTGTCCCGTCGACGCCTATCGCGGCGCCGGCCGTCCGGAAGCTGCCTTCCTGATCGAGAAACTGGTCGACGCCTGCGCCCGCGAGACCGGATTGGCGCGCGACGAGATCCGCCGCCGCAACTTCATCAGGCCCGAGCAGATGCCCTACCTGACGCAGGGCGGCCGCAACTACGATGTCGGCGAGTTCGAGGCCTGCATGGACCAGGCGATGAAGAACGCCGACTGGGCGGGCTTCGACAAGCGTCTCGAGGCGTCCAAGGCCAACGGCAAGATCCGCGGCATCGGCATGTCCTACTACATCGAGGCTTGCGCCTTTGCAGGTTCCGAGCCGGCCTATGTGCAGCTGCTCGATGACGGCACCATCACAATGGATATCGGCACCCAGTCGAACGGGCAGGGCCACGCGACGGCCTATGCGCAGTTCGTCGCCGAAACGCTCGGCCTCGACGTCGACAAGGTCGCAGTCATCCAGGGCGATACCGACCGTATCCCGACCGGCGGCGGCACCGGCGGCTCGCGCTCGATCCCGCTCGGCGGCGTCTCGGCCTATTACGCCGGCGAGGCGCTGGCCGAGAAGATCAGGAAGCTGGCCGCCGACGAACTGGAGGCTTCGCCCGACGACATCGAACTCGTCGGCGGCGAGGCGGTCGTCGCGGGCACCGACAAGGCGGTCTCCTTCGCGGATATCGCCAGGGCGGCGACGAATCCGGCCGATCTGAAGGCCGACGGCGAGTTCAAGCAGGACGAGGCGACCTATCCGAACGGCTGCCACATCTGCGAGGTCGAGATCGATCCCGACACCGGCGTCGTCGAGGTGGCGTCCTTCTCCATGGTCGACGATTACGGGCTGACGGTGAACCCGATGCTGCTGCTCGGACAGGTGCATGGCGGCGTGGTGCAGGGTATTGGCCAGGCACTTTACGAGAACGCCGTCTATGACGAGAGCGGCCAGCTGCTGACAGCGACCTTCATGGACTACACCATGCCGCGCGCCGACTATTTCCCGATGTTCTCCTTCGAGACCCGCAACGTGCCCTCGACGACGAACGCCCTTGGCATCAAGGGCGCCGGCGAGGCGGCGACCATCGGCTCGACCCCGTCGGTGATGAACGCCGTCACCGACGCGCTCTACCGGGCGAAAGGCATCACCCACATCGACATGCCGGCGACGCCGCAGAAGGTCTGGGACGCGCTGAACGGGTAGGCGAGAACTGCGAACGGGGAGGAGCGGTTGCGCGCACTGGTCCAGAGGGTTTCCGAGGCGAGCGTCACCGTCGACGGCGCGGTGACGGGTGAAATCGGCGCGGGCCTGCTGGTCCTCGTCTGCGCCATGCGGGGCGACACCGAGGCGCAGTCCGAATGGCTCGCCCGCAAAGTCGTCAATCTGCGCATCTTTCTCCGACGATGAAGGCCGCATGAACCGCTCGCTGCTCGATATCGGCGGGTCGGCGCTTGTCGTCAGCCAGTTCACGCTCGCCGCCGAGACCAAGGGCAATCGCCCCGGCTTTTCCACCGCGGCCCCGCCCGACGAGGGCAACCGGCTCTACGAGCATTTCTCCGAGCAGGTGAGAGGCCACGGCATCACGGTCGCCAACGGCATTTTCGGCGCCGACATGAAGGTCGCGCTCGTCAATGACGGCCCGGTGACGATCTGGCTGGATACGGAGGGGCGGTGAGGAGACTGTTGCCCGCCTCTAAAGCGTGCCATGCTTCAGTTGCCGTGCGACGGTGAACAGCCTCCCGACCGGCGTCAGCGGCTGCGACAGGCGGTGCATTGCGACGGGGCTTCCGCCGAAGCGCAGCTTGTAGTCCTGCATGCCGGTGCCGAAGCAGAAGGTCGACAGGCCGTTTTTCTGCGACCAGTCGATGACCTTGGCGGTCAGCACCATGCCCGGCGAGTGGCTATGCCACTTGTCGTCGCCGATCGAGATCAGCACGCCGTTCATGACGGACCTGTCCGCAAAGGCGAGATAGGCCGACACGATCTCGTCACTGGTCTTCAGGCAGAACGCCATCACCGAGCCGCCGGTTGACGCGTTGGAGGCCACGGACCGGTAGAAATCCGCAAAGCCGGGCCGGGCTTCGAGCGAATCCGTCCGGCCGATGGAATGGAACCGCCTGTGCCGCTGCCGTTTCAGTTCCTCGAAGAGATCGAGGCATTCGCGCGGATCCTGCGTCTGATGAAACGTCACGCCGGCCTCGGCCAGCCGCTTTTCCTTCGAGCGGACGGTCTTGTAGACCGACTTCCTGCGCCATTTGGCTCCGCCGCCGGCGGTCAGGTCGAGCGCGAGCATTTCTCCCGACGGCTCGGACGTGTCCAGGCCATGGAAACGGATTGTCCTGTTCGCCGATGCGCGGCGGGATCTTGTCGATATCAACGAGATCGACGCCGCGAAGTTCCTCGGTGAACGCGGTCCAGATCGAGCGGAAATCCTCCTGCGGGATCGGATGGTCGTTCGCCAGAACCGGTCCGGCCTGGTCCGCCAGTCCCATGTCGGGAACCGAGGCGATCCGGACGGGTCCGCGTTTGTGGACCGCATAGGGAAACAGTGCGACCGGCGATCCGGTGTCCGTGTCACGGACCTCGCAGATATGCAGCCGCATGCCGTGACGCGGAGCGATGGTGCGGACAAAGGAATCCAGAAAGCATGGCGACTGGAAAGGGGTGTGACATGCCCCGCCCGGCAGCGTCGCCCACAGGGCAGAGAAATCGAATTCCTCATCTGCCCGATGGAGCAAGACATTGTAGCGGTTACTTTCCGTAACGGCATTTTCGCGGGATTTTTTCAAAAACCGGGCCCGTTTTGCTGGCAAGGAGAATTCAGCTATTGGCGAATAATACAGTATCCACGATATCTATACATTCCAGCTGTTAAACGAGTCTTATCGCGATGCACCGAAAAATGCCCGGCCGACACGTCTTGATTGGCCCGTTTCGGGTCTCTCTGCGGATTGTCCGGTCTGCGGAGCGCGAGCGGCGCTTTCTCAGCGGCGGATGGCCATCGCCGCCACCGCTTCCCGCAAATCCTCGAACTCGCAGCTTGGCTTCGGCGCCAGCCTGTCCGCCGCGCCGGGCGCCCATTTGCCCGTATGCACCAGCACGCCGGTAAGGCCGCAGGCGACCGCCGCGCTGGCGTCGAATTCGGCGTCGTCGCCGATCATCGCGGTCTCGCCCGGCTTCAGCCCCATGTCGGCGCAGGCCGAATGGAAGAACTCCGGTGCGGGCTTGCCGATCACCTCCGCCTCGCATCCGCTCGCATATTCCAGCGCCGCCACATAGGCGCCGGCGTCGAGGCAGGTTTTTCCGTCAGGGCCGGCGAATTTGCGGTTTTTCGCCAGGGCGATGAAATCCGCGCCGTCCTCCAGCAGCCGGAACGCCTCGTTCATCGCCTGATAGGTGAAGCCGTCGCCCGCATCGCCGAGGATCACCGCCGGTCTGTCGCCCTCGGGCAGATCAGCAAAATCCTCCATCAGGGCGGGGCGGACAAGGAAATGCGGCTTCAGTCCCCGTTCGGCGACCAGCTGCCGCGCGGCCATCGCCGGCGTGAACACGTGATCTGCCTCGACTTCCACGCCCATGCTCGCGAGTTTCTCGACGATGGTCCGCTTCGGTGCGCTGGTCGTATTGGTCAGGAAGCGGAACGGCACATTCGCTTCGGTAAGCCGCGCGATCGCTTGCGCGGAGCCGGGAACGAGCGTGTCCCCCTGATAGACGACGCCCCCGAGATCGATCAGAAAACCCTTTACGGCCGGCATGGGAAATTCCGTCTGGCTGGAGGAAGCTGTTTCGACGGTTCCGGAGTGTGATCGCGCCGGCTTCGCGCGTCAAACGTGTTTCAGACGCCGCCCTCGGTCTTGATGTGGATCGTCGTACCGCAATGCTTGCAATGGATCGCGTCGGAATCGTGCAGGCTCAACCCGCATTGCGGGCATTCGTAGCGGACCTTCGCCGGGCGGAACAGCACCTGGGCAAGCCGCAGGAACAGGGTGACGCCGACGATCATCACGCCGACGGAGAGAAGCCGCCCGCCCGTGCCGGTGAGCGTGATGTCTCCGAAGCCGGTGGTCGTCAACGTCGTCACGGTGAAATAGAGCGCATCGGCATAGTTCCCGATTTCCGGGTTCACGCTGTACTGCGTCGCGTAGATCAGGCCGGTCATCACGAACAGGAAGACCGCGAGGTTGATGGCGGCGAGCACCACGTCCTCGTGCTTGCGGAAATAAGGGAAGTCCTGCCTGAGGCGGGCGAGAAGCTGATAGGTGTGCAGCAGCCGGAGCGTTCTCAGGATGCGCAGGAAACCGAAGCCCTCGCCGGTGATCGGCGCGAGAAACGACAGCACCGCCGCGACATCGGCCCAGGTCGCGGGCCGCAGGAAGAACATGCCCTTGCTCTTCTCGATCAGTACCCGCACGAGGAAATCGACCAGGATGATGACGCCCAGAACGATGTCGATGAATTCCACCGTCTGGGTGCGTTGGAAGAACGACGTGACGATCACGAAAAAGACCGTGCCGAGGTCGAAGACCAGCAAGCCGTAGCGGAACCGCTGCGCCACCGGCGTGTCGTCCTCGTAGAGTGACCTGAACTTTTCCAGCACGGGGCGTCGTTTCCTTGTGCGTTGCGCGGCAAATCACCGTCTTTTTACCGGATCGGCGGCGGCCCTGCCACGGCAGAGTGTAACGGCGGGGAAAACGCGTTGCCTACCGCAACCGCTTCGCATATTAATTTGATTACGCGAAAGAAATCCCGGTTCCAGAAATGTCCGCAACCGACAATCGCAATCGCCCTGAGCCTGATGCCGAAAAGGTCAGCGTCGCCTTTGAGCGCGATCTCCTCAGCGGGATCGACGCCTATGCAGCCGCCCAGAAGGACAAGCCCTCCCGCGCCGACGCGGTTCAGCGCATCCTGCGCGAATGGCTGCAGGCACACGGTTTCGTGCGCTCTTCCACATTGGAGGAAGGGACCCGGCCGGAAGACCTGAACTCCGCCAACGACGACTGAGTATCGCGCCTGTCGGTTGGCGGTTTCAGGCAGCCGATCTGTGCCTGCAGTAGCAGGACGCCCTGATCGGAACTTGCGCGCGGGCGACGGCGAGATCGAGCTGAAGTTTGATGTGTAGTGCTTCCACGGATTCGCCGCGCCGCGTCAGGCATTCATGCAGGCCGTGCAGGCTCCAGACATTTCGCGGATGCTGACAGGCCCGACTGAGCGTGGCGTCCAGACCGAGGTCTGCCCGGTAGACTGCTTCCGCCTCGTCGTAGTGGCCCTGCTCGAGCAGAAGAGCGCCGAGCGCGTGACGGGTCGGCTGCATCCAGCCCCAGGGTTCGTCATAGGGTAAATTGTCGTCAAGCTCTACGGAACGGCGCAGATGCCCGAAAGCGGCCGCATGGTTGCCTTTGTGGTATTCCAGTTCGCCAAGCATCATCTGCTCGGCGACGGCCAAGATGTCCCGGCATGTGTTGTTGAAGAGCATCCGGCTCTCCTGAACGCGATTGCGCGCCGCAAGAAACAGGTCGCGCTCAAATTCCGCACCGGCAAGATCGCGTTTGTTTGCGAGCGCAACCGTCCGGGAATAATGCATCATCGCGGTGGTTACGCTGTACAGCGCGGTGTCTTTGGGCAGCTTTTGGCTCAGGATATCGTCCCACATGCCGAAACGGATCAGCACATGCTGTTTCATGGGGATGAAGCCCTCGAACCAGTCGGCCATCGGGTGGAGAATCGTCTCTGGTAGCGTCGCGATCAATTTGTCGGCGGTCTCCAGCGCCGGCCTCGGCTGGGCGAGAAACATCGCGCCATAGATCTTGAAGTGGTAATTGTGGCAACGATAGATCGAGTAGAAATTGTCCGGACCCGCGCGGTCGAGGAACTTGCAGTCCGCCTCGATTGCCTTGGAGTTGCGCGCGACGACGTTGTGATAGTCGCCGCACAGCACGTCGATGTGGGTCGCCATGTGCAGCAGGTGGCCGGCATCAGGCACCAGCGTGCTCAAGGCGTCGCCATGGCGAAGCGCCCGTTCGGGATGCGGCGACATCTCCATCAGGTGGATATACATGTGCAACAAGCCCGGATGTTCCCAGGCGCCGTCAAGGATATCGAAGGCCGTTTCAAGGATCTTGACCGCTTCCGGCGTATAAGCTCCCGCAGCCGGCTCGCCCGTCTGGAGGTCCCACAATTTCCATGGCGTGCGGTTCATGAGCGCCTCGGCGAACAAGGCGCAAACGTCGAGATCGTCCGGATGCTGTTCATGCACCTTGCGCATTGCGTCGGCAAAGGCGTCATTCCAGGGGCTGAAATCATCCGCCGGCGCTTCGCCCGGATAGCGATGCACGAGTGCTTCGATCAGGGACCGTTCGACCGGTGCGATTCGATCCTTCAATGCGATGGCATGATCAAGCGCGGTTCGGGCCTCCGACAATGCGGCTGGCTTTTCCGCGTCCTCGAACGCTTCCCAGGGCTTGTTGTAGTTCGGACCGATCGCATAGGCGATCCCCCAATGGGCCATGGCACAGTCGGGGTCGGCCTCAAGCGCCTTGCGGAAGCAGACGATAGCTTCCTCGTGATTATATGCGTAGATCCAGATGAGGCCCCGGTCGAACCAGAGCCGCGCGACCGGGGAGGACGTGGTCATCGTCCGCGAATAGTTTCCAAGATCGTAATAGGCCATCTCGTTTCTCCGCGTCTAAACAATATTCAATTCTACTCCTGTTGCCGTGATCGGAAAAATGGAAACGGGCAGATGTCCGGTCGGTCGAAATTCACGCGAGACAAGGCGCCGGATCGCCAAACGGCCGTGCCCTATTTGGCGCTCGCGTCCGCGCTGCGACCGGCGAACAGGTAGTCATCCGCAAGGCCGAGCCGCCGGCAGGCCTGCACGGCGGGATAGCTCGGAATGACGAGCCGGTCGCTCACCCTGGCGATGCCCAGGATGAAGCGGCGTTCAATCGTGTTGAGGCGCCATTCCTCGCCGAGGCCGAGGCATTCCCGCACCCAGTCCGGCAGGATATCCACCGCGCCTTTCAGAAGCGCATGCTGGACAGGACCGGCATGCATGCCATCGATCCGGACCTTGCGCATGATATCGAGGAATTCGTGCACGATCGGCGAGGGCCGCAGGCGGTCCCGTTTTGCGTTGAACAGCGCCTCGCATTGCGCGGCGGAGGTCAGCGGCTCGGCAACGCCGTAGAGCCGCGCGGCATTGACCGCTTCCGCGTAGGCACTGTCTTTTTCTTCGGGTGACAGCGGCGAAACGTAGCGGTGATAGGCCTCGATGAAGCCGTAACTCGCCGTCGCTTGCACCCATTCGAGCAGAACAGGATCACTCGCCGCATAGGGTTCTCCCTCGCTGGTGACGCCGCTGATGCGCTCATGCATCGCCCGCACCCGGGCGATCATGCGTTCGGCGTCGCTGCGCGCGCCATAGACTGTTACCATCGCCGCGTAGCCGGTGCGCTGCAGCCGGGCGAAGGCGTCGCGGCGAAAGCTCGTGTTCTGCCAGACCCCGTCGCGCACCCGCGGTTCGCCGAATTCCAGCAGCACCGCGGCGACCCCGCCGATGAACAGCGAGACCGGGTTCTTGAAGATGCGCCACGATACCGAATCCGGCGGCACAAGCGCTTCCTTGCCTTTCGGCTTGGTGAAATCGATGGTCGCGCCCTTCGGCGTCAGCACATGCGCCACCCTTTCGGCGACGCGGCCGCGCAGCGGCGCGGGCAGGTGCAACGGTCTGGTCACGGCGGTCATCCGGTTGGTCCTGTCGGCGCTCGCGGTCCGGCCGGTGACCGGACCGCGGAATCGGCCTATACGGAAATAGAGGCGAAAAACAGGGCAGGGAGGGCCGGATGCTCGAGGGCATGCGCATCATCGAGATCGAGGGGCTCGGCCCCGGACCCTTCGCCGCGATGCTGCTCGCCGATCTCGGCGCCGATGTCGTCACCATCCACCGCAAGGGCGGTTCGGCAGCACCGGGCTTTGCCGAACGCAATCCGCTCGACCGCGGCAAGCGCTCCATCGCGCTCGATCTGAAGGATGCAGGCGACCGCGAAACCGCAATGGCCCTGATCGCGGCCGCCGACGGGCTGATCGAAGGCTTCCGGCCGGGCGTCATGGAGCGCCTCGGTCTCGGTCCCGACGAATGCCGCGCCGCCAATCCGGCGCTCGTCTATGGCCGCATGACCGGCTGGGGGCAGGATGGCCCGAAGGCGCAGCAGGCGGGTCATGACCTCAACTATATCGCGACGTCGGGCGCACTCTGGTATGCCTCCTCGCCGGGCGACGCGCCGCTGACGCCGCCGACACTTGTCGGCGATATCGGCGGCGGCGCGCTCTATCTGGTCATCGGCATGCTGTCGGGGATCCTGCGGGCGCGCCAGACCGGAGAGGGAACAGTGGTCGACGCGGCGATCGTCGACGGTTCGGCGCACATGATGAACCTGTTCATGGCGCTGTCGGCGACCGGCGCGCTGTCGATCGCGCGCGGCCGGAGCCTGCTCGACGGCCCGCACTGGTCCCGCACCTATCGCACCGCCGATGGCGGTTTCGTCTCGGTGCAATGCCTGGAACCGAAATTCTATGCCGAGTTCCTGCAGCGCATGGGCCTCGCCGACGATCCGGCCTTTGCCCGACAGTACGATGCGTCTCTCTGGCCCGACCTGTCGCAGAGGCTGGCGGCGGTCTTCGCGAAGGAAAACCGCGCGCACTGGGCGTCGCTGTTCGAGGGATCGGATGCCTGTGTCGCGCCGGTTCTCGATCCCGCCGAGGCCGCGCGCGATCCGCACATGCAAACGCGTGGAGTCTGGCACGGCGATGCGCCGGCGCTGCAGGCCGCGCCCGCGCCGCGCTTTGCCGGCGATGCGCCGTGGACACCGAAGACGAGCCCTTCGCGCGGCGAGCACACGGAGCAAATCCTTGCGGAACTGAAGTCTGGCGGCGGCTGACGCTCAGCCCTTGTCGGGCGGCAGCAGAAGCACGCTTTCCGGCGTGAAACCGACCTCGATGCGGTCGCCGGGTTTGGACGGCAGCACGGTCGGATCGTTGAACATGTCGAGCGAGATGCTGGCGCCGGCGGCGTCCATGCGGATACGGATGACCGATCCCAGGAAGTCGACCGTGGTGACCGTCCCGGTGAGCGTGATGCGGCCTTTTTCGGCACCCACGCGCAGTGCTTCGGGCCTCAGCGCCAAAAGATGGCGGTCGCCCGCCTTCGCGCCCGCGGGCAGCGCAATGCCGGAAAATACGGTGTCGCCAGCGCCGAGCGTGCCCTTTGCGGGATCCTGCACGGTAACGTTGACGAGGCTGAGCGTGCCGACAAAGGATGCGACAAAGCGCGTTGCCGGGCGGTTGTAGACCTCGAACGGCGTTCCGGTCTGCTCGATGCGGCCGGTATTCATCACCATTACCCGGTCCGACATCGACAGCGCCTCTTCCTGGTCGTGCGTCACGAAGATCGTGGTGATGCCGAGGGACTGCTGGATGGAGCGGATTTCCTCGCGCAGCGACACGCGGATCTTGGCGTCGAGGGCAGAGAGAGGTTCGTCGAGCAGAAGGACCGAGGGGCGCGGCGCGAGCGCGCGGGCAAGCGCGACGCGCTGCTGCTGGCCGCCCGACAACTGCCATGGATAGCGATCCTCGAGCTGCGGCAGCTTGATCATCGCCAGCGTTTCCTTGACCCGGGCGGCGACCTCGGCGGAGGACGCGCCGGCGACCTTGAGGCCGAATCCGATATTTCCGGCGACCGTCATGTTGGGAAACAGCGCATAGGACTGGAACACCATGCCGATGTTGCGCCGGTTCGGCTTGAGATTGGTTACGTCCTTGCCGTCGATGACGATGCGGCCGGTCGTCGGGATCTCGAAGCCGGCGACCATGCGCAGGATCGTGGTCTTGCCGCAGCCCGACGGGCCGAGAAACGAGACGAACTCGCCCTGTTCCACCGCCAGCGACGCGTCGTGGACGACCTGGTTGCTGCCGAACGACTTGCTGACGTGGTCGATAACGAGGTGGGATTCACTCATGTCTAGTCTTTCGCGAGCGTGGCCGGTTTCGGTGCGAACCGGGCGGCGAGCTGGATGATGGCCATGCAGCCCCAGGTGATGGCGAACGCGATCACCGCCAGCGCCGCCGGTTCGTAGGCGCGGTTGGCCCCGAGAAGCTGCATGTAGGGGCCGAATGCGGGCCGGTTCAAAAGCGCCGCCAGGGTGAATTCGCCGAGCACGATGGCGAATGTCACGAACGCGCCCGACAGAACGGCGACAAGCACGTTCGGCAGGATCACCCGCGACATGATCGTGATCCAGCCCGCGCCGAGGCTTTGCGCCGCCTCCGTCAACGTGGCGACGTCGATGGTTCTCAGCCCCGTATCGACGGCGCGATACATGTAGGGCAGGGAGATAGTGGCGTAACCGAACATCAGCAGGACGTTGGTGCCCATCGCGGTGCCGGTCAGCGGCAGCCAGCTCGATGTGTTGTAAAGCCGGATATAGCCGAACACGACCACAATTGCCGGGATCACCAGCGGCAGCAGGGTCACGAACTCCACATAGGGCCGCAAACGCGGCAGTTTCAGGCGGACCCAATAGGCGGTCGGCACGACCAGGAGCACGCCGAAGGCGATGGTGGCCAGCGCCATGATCACCGAATAGGAAAAGGTTTCTCGGAACTTCGGATCGGCGAGAACCCTGGCATAGGCGTCGAAGGAATAGACGCCGCGGCGCATTTTCAGCGAGAACTCGGTCATGCCGAGCAGCGGCAGGAAGAAATAGAGCAGCCCGAACAGGAGGGCGGCCCAGGACCACAGGCGCCTCATTTCAGCCACCTCTCGGAACGCGCGCGCAGCCAGATATAGATCGCGTTGGCGATCCCGGTGATGACGATCATGCCGAAGGCGAGCGCATAGCCCAGATGCGGGTCGCTCAGGACGTCGCCGCGGATCTGCGCGAACAGCAGGATCGGCGCGATCGACAGCGACGAACCGGTCAGCGCGATAGCCGTGGCAACCGCGCCGAAGGAGTTCGCGAACAGCAGCGCCCACGTTCCAAGCAGCGACGGGAACAGGATCGGCAACGCGACCATGCGCCAGTATTGCCCGCTGGTCGCGCCGAGGATGGCGGCCGCTTCCTTCCACTCGCGCTTCAGGCCGTCGAGTGCCGGCGTGATGATCAGGATCATCAGCGGAATCTGGAAAAACAGATAGGTGATCGTCAGGCCCCAGAAACTCAGCAGATTGAAGCCGAGAAGCCTCAGGTCGATGCCGAGCTTGGTGCGCAGGAAGACGGTGACGAGGCCGACCGGGCCGAGCGTCGCGAGGAAGGCGAAGGCGAGCGGCACGCCGGCAAAGTTGGAGGCGACGCCGGAAAAGGTCAGCAGCGGGCTTCGAATCCGCTTCGGCAGGCCGCCATGCACGACCGCCACCGCCACGGCGAAGCCGATGGCGCAGCCGAGCAGCGCCGACGCCATGCTGATCTTGATGGAAATCCAGTAGGAGGCAAGGATCGACGGCGTGTTCAGACCCTGGATGTTAGCCAGCGTGAAGCCGCCGTCCGGCGTCTGGAACGCGCCGACCACGATCTTCATCGTCGGCAGGAACAGAAACAGCAGAATGAAAATGGCGAAGGGCACGATGCCGAGCCAGTGCAGCGGCAGGCGTTCGCGCAGGGGGTGCCGTGTGCGGCCTGTCGTTTCGGTTCGCGTTGCCGTCTCGGTTCGCGTTGCCATGGGTCCCCTTCGTTCATGGCGTCCGGAACGGGCGTTCCGGTCTCGGCGAAAGCCCGCCCCGACGGTCGCCGGGGCGGGCAAACATGTCAAGGGTGCTTACTGCACGTTGGTGCCGACAACGGTGTCCCAGCCGCCGACGACCGCTTCCTTGTTGGCGTTCACTTCGTCGAGCGTCGGGAAGTAGGCCTTCGCGTAGCCTTCCGCCGGCGGCAGCGCATCCAGCAGGTCCTGCGGAATCTTGCCGGCCGCAGACATGGCGTTGAAGCGGGCGGGGTGGCAATAGCCCTTGAGCCACAGAAGCTGGCCTTCGTCGGAATAGAGATATTCCATCCAGAGCTTGGCCGCGTTCGGATGCGGCGCGTAGGCGGAAATCGCCTGCACATAGACGCCCGCGAGCACGCCGGATGCCGGCACGACGATATCGACCGGCGGATTGCCGGCCAGCGTGTCCTTCCAGGCAAGCGCGTTGTAGTCCCAGGCGACGACGATCGGAGTCGAACCCTGGGCCAGCGTGCCGGCCTTGCCGATCACCGGAACGAAGTTGCCTGCCTTGTTGAGCGCGGCGAAATATTCCAGGCCCTTTTCGCCCGCTTCCTTGCCAGGCGCGCCTCCGGCAGCCAAGCCGGCCGCAAGAACGCCGAGGATCGCCTGGTTGGACGCGCGCGGATCACCCGCCAGCGCCACCTGACCGGCATATTCCGGCTTCTGCAGATCGGACCAGTCGGCGGGGGTGTTGGCAACGAGGTCCTTGTTCACCAGGAACGACATCACGCCGTAATAGTCGGCGTACCAGGAGCCGTCGGCATCCTTGACGGCGTCCGGGATCTCGTCCCACGTCGCAACCTTGTAAGGCTGGATCAGGCCTTCTTCCTTGGCTGTGGGGCCATAGGCCAGACCGACGTCGATAACGTCGGGCGCCTGCGGGCCCATATTGTCCTTGTTGGCCCTGATCGCCTCGACCTCGTCGGCGGAACCGGCATCGGGGTTGAGTTCGTTGACTTCGATGCCCGGGTATTTGGCCTTGAAACCTGCGATTACATCGCCGTAGCCGCACCATGAATGCGGAAGCGCGATCGTGGTCAGCATGCCTTCCGCCTTGGCGGCGGATTCGAGCGCGGCCATGTCCTCGGCCGAGGCGAAGCTTACGGCGCTCATGGAGATGACGACCGAAGCCGCGAGCGCCGACGTGTATTTCCTGAACGAATGTCTCATGCGATTCTCCCTGTTGTCCGCCCGAATTCCACACCGCTCGCGGTCGGGCCTTGCCTGAATGGGAGAGGACGACGAACGCTGAACTGACTGCCGACAATCGGCGGATACCAAAAAAAGAGCGCATTTTTGTAGAACTTGCAACGGCCTTGCATTGCTGTTGTAACGATTTTAACGCAAGCTCGATCCGGTATAGAAAAACGAACCGGCATTCCAGGCGATTCGATGCGCGAAAATCCTCATTTTTCGACCGATACGATCAAGGCCATCCTGTTCGACAAGGACGGCACGCTTATCGATTTCGAGAAAAGCTGGGCGCGGATCAACCGCGAGGCGGCGGCCATCGGCGCGTCGGGCGATCCGGTGCTTGAAAAGCGCATCCTTGCCGCCTGCGGAGTCGATCCGGTCACGAAATTGACCGTCGCCGACAGCCTTTTCGCATCGGGTACGGCGCACGAGATCGCGGCGCGGATGGTGGCGGAGGGCAGCCCCATGACTCATGAGGCGCTGACCAGGGCGCTCGACGACCGTTTCGCCGCCGGCGCCGACGCAGCCGTTCCGCTTGCCGATCTTCCGCGGCTGTTTTCCGAATTGAAGGACATGGGCCTGCAACTCGGTATCGCCAGCAGCGACAGCGAACGCGCGATTGCAAGAACCGCCGAAACGCTGGGGATCGGCGGCTTTACCGATTTCGTCGCCGGCTGGGATTCGGGCCATGGCCCGAAACCGGGGCCCGGTATGGTGCGCGCCTTTTGCGCCGCCGTCGGCTGTGCGCCGGCCGATATCGCGGTCGTCGGCGACAGCCGCCACGACATGGAGATGGGCCGCGCGGCCGGTGCGGGCACTGTCGTCGGCGTGCTCAGCGGGGCGGGGACCCGCGATACGCTGTCGCCGCTTGCGGATGCCATCATCGACAACGTCGCGATATTGCCGGCGTGTTTCGTGTCGGTGAGCGATTAGGCGGTGGGCCAAACGAAAACGCCCCCCGTCGGAACGGAGGGCGGAATTTGAGCGGCCGCGGAAATCCGGAACCGGCAGGTCTCAGAATTCTTCCCAGTCGTCCGCGGGCGCCGCATTCCCAGCGAAGGCGTTTGCCACTTTGCGGTTGAGATTGCGGGCGGGCGAGGGTCGCGGGCTTGCCGGTGCGGCCTCGGAGATGGCCTTCGGCGCCTTGATCTGCTGGTGTCCGGTCGTGAACTCGCGAAGCATCTGGTTGATCGAAGCGACCTCACTGCCGAGCGAATGGCTCGATGCTGTCAGTTGTTCGGCCATCGCCGCGTTCTGCTGCGTGCCCTGGTCAACCGAGGTGATGGTGACGTTGATCTCCTGCAGACCGGTCGACTGCTCGCGCGTCGAATTCGACGATCGCCTCGACATTGCTTGCGATTTCCTGGATCCCGGTCACGATGCCTTCGAGCGCCTTGCCGGTCTCGCCGACCAGCGACACGCCCGTCTTCACTTCGTCGCCCGAGGCAGTGATCAGCTGCTTGATCTCCTTGGCGGCATTGGCCGAGCGCTGCGCCAGTTCGCGCACTTCCTGGGCGACGACGGCGAAACCCTTGCCGGCATCGCCGGCGCGCGCCGCCTCGACCCCGGCATTGAGCGCCAGGAGATTGGTCTGGAAGGCGATCTCGTCGATCACGCCGATGATGCGGGATATGTCATCGGATGACTTGTTGATGCGGTCCATCGCCACGATCGCCTCGCGCACCACATCGCCGGATTGTTCGGCGCTTGTTTTCGTCCGGCCGACGATTTGACCGGCTTCCTCGGCGCGCCCGGCCGACGATTTGACCGCCGCCGTGATCTGCTCGACGGCAGCGGCGGTCTCCTCGACGGCTGCGGCCTGTTGTTCGGCTCGTGTCGACAAATCGTCGGCGGCCGACTGGATCTCGACGGAGCCCGTATTGATGGTCTCCGCGGAGCCCAGGATGTTCTCGATCGTGCCGGCCAGCATCTCAAGGGCATCGTTGAAATCGGTCTTCAGCGATTGGTAGCCTTCCGGCAACTCGTCTTCCATCCTGTAGGAAAGGTCCTTGGCGGCCAGATGGGTGATTGCCTTGGAGAAGGCGGCCACGGTCACGCGCATGACATCCATGGCCTCTTCTTCGGTCTGCTTTCGCGCTGCCTCGGCTTTCTCCAGATAGGCCGATACCGACAGGTCCATGTCGAGCATGATCGCCTTGATGAGGCTCGACAGCATGGCGGCCGTTTCGTCGGGGGATGTTTTCTTCCGCAAGAACATGCCACCGGCAGGCCACATATCCCTGAGCACACCGTGCAGAAGCTGTTCGATGATCAGGCCGTAGCCGCCGATATACCAGCGCGGCTCGAGCCCGACACGGGCGTGCGTGGAACCGATTGTGCGCACGCGGTCGACATAGGCATCGTCGAAATTTCCGGTCGTGATGGAGGTCCAGTGTCCGATCTGCGCGCCCTTGGCGGCCCGCATGTGATCGTCGGAGGAGAAGAATTTCCGCGTTTCCGGCGTTTTGCGCACGGTGTCATAGAAACGATCCAGCGCTTTTGGGAGTTCGCGCTCGATGACGGGCTTGAGTTCCCGGATTTGCGCCCGGCTTGTTTCGTCGAGACCAAGGAAAGCCAGGCGGCCTTCGATATCCTGATCGGCGCAAGTTTCCTTTTCGGTGCTCTGGTGCATTCCGCGTCCCCTGTTTGTCCTTCCCGGTGCCGGGAAGACAAGTGCCGATTTCGACGCCGAGTGTTTTGCGCCGGTTGATTGCCGTCGCACCGTTGGCGGGTGTTCGGCCGCACTGTCTTGATTGGGGCTTCGGCGCCCCTCCTTCATCCGCCGCTCGGGGCGTCAGCAAATGGCAATCATTGCAATGCAAATCAGATACGAACCAGATATGCCAGCATGGTTAACTCAGGCTAGAAAATCTCTCCATCGACCGGAAACTTCTTCTGCGATGCGTCGATTTGTCACTTCGTGCGCCGACGAAGGAAAATCAAGGGATTACGGGATTGATCTCCGGTCTCTTGACGCCCGATTGCGTCTGACGCAGTTCCTTCGCCCGCTGCCGCTGTTCATACTGGCGGGCCAGATGGAGGAACTGTCCGGCTGGCCCGGCAGGCGGGCGGCCGTCGACGTGCCGCAATATGCGTATTTCAGCCGCCGAGTTCGTCGGGTGCGTCCTCGCTCAACAGGTCGCCCCGTGTCCCGAGCGTCCGCTCCTCTTCGATCTTCTTGTCGACGGCCTCGTCGGGGCTGGTGTCGTTGGCGGTCGTCAACTCCTGGCTCGCTGCCGGCGTTTTAGCGGGCTTGGGCGCCGATGGTTTGGAAGTTTTCCTGCCGGATGGCTGCATGCCGTCGTCGATATGCAGGCGGTAGGTCGGCTCCGGCAGGGAAAAGCCGCTGCCCTCCAGCGCCAGTTTTACCAGTCGAACGGCCTCCGAACGCGCCTTGAGAAAGCCGGTGACGTTCTGGTCGATCCACCCCGTGAATGTCAGCACGACGTTGGAATCGCCGATATCCTCGATCCAGGCGTCCGGTCCGGGCTCGGTGAGCACGAAGTCGAGCGCCTTGATGCGCGACAGGCCGGTTTCCAGCGCCTGTTCCAGATTGCTGTCCGGCCCGACCCCGAGCTTGAACAGGAACCGCCTTTGCGAATTGCGGCTGTAGTTGGTGATGTTGCTCTTGTAGACGGTCGAATTCGGAATGCGGATGTGGTTGCCGTCCAGATCGAGCAGGATCGTCGCGCGCGACGTCAAGCTGATAACCGATCCTTCCAGGTCCTGGATCCGGACATAGTCCTTCGGCCGGAAGGGCTGGCGGATCGAGAGCAGGATACTCGCGATGTAGTTCTCCACCGTGTCGCGCACCGCGAAACCGATCGCCAGGCCGACGATGCCGGCCGCGCCGAGGATCGTTCCGAGCAGGGCGGTCGCGCCGAGAATGTCGAGCGCCATCACCGCGCCGAGGACGAAAAAGATCAGCCGGACCAGTTGCCGCAGCAGGTTGGCGATAAACGCGTTCGGCGCGATCCGGTCCCACGGCCATCCCGGGCGCGCGGCAAACCAACCGATCAGGAAGATCGCCGCCCAGCATATGACGGCGACCGCAAGCAGCGGGATATACCCAACCGCTTGCATGACCCGCTGGGTCAGCCGCTGGTAGACCGGCGTGAGCCGCACCGAAAGCGAGGTGACCTCGCCGATCTGGTTGGTGACCTCGACGACGCCGTTGACGCGCTTGGCAAGCTGCTCGGCCTGATCCGGAAAGCGCCGCTTCCGTCACCTTGCCGCGCAGCGTCACGACGCCGGAATGAACGGTGACGAAGACGCCCTGCAGCCCGTCGATCTGATCGAAAATGGCCTCGATCCGCGTATCGATATCCTTGTCGCTGGCCGCCGCGTTGCCGGTATTGATCGTGCTGTCTTCCTGGGCATGCGCAAGAACGCCGAAAAACAGGCAGAAGACGGCAGCGAGCGGAAAGTGGCGAAAGCGCATCGGTTTTTCTCCGGAACCCGGTATGGGAAGGGCGCGCAAACCTATTCCGGGAATGCCGGTTTGTCAGCCATCTGTTGCGTTCCGGTAAGAACGACAGGCTTTCTTCGCAACCTGTTTGGCGCTACGGACAGGGTTCCATGTCTGCCACGGCTGCTTCCTCCGACATCGAATCGCGCCCCTTTCTCGCCATTGGCCTGAAGGTCGGCTCCGTCGTGGCGTTCATGGGCATGGCGACGGCGATCAAATATGCCGGCCAGTTGCCGGCCGGCCAGATCGTCTTCTTCCGTTCCTTTTTCGCGATCTTGCCGATCTGTGCCTATCTGCTCGCCGTCGGTCAGCTGGCCGGTGCATGGAAAACGAAACACCCGGTCGGCCACGTAATGCGCGGTCTCGTCGGCGTGTCGGCCATGGCACTCGGCTTTTATGGCCTGACCCGCCTGCCGCTGCCGGACTCCACCGCGATCGGCTATGCCCGCCCGCTCGTCACCGTCATCTTCGGTGCGGTCCTGCTCGGCGAAGTCGTGCGCCGTTACCGCTGGGGCGCGGTCATGGTCGGCCTGCTCGGTGTCCTGGTCATCTCCTGGCCAAAACTGCAGCTTTTCCGCGGCGGCGGTGACTTCGGCGGCGATGAGGCGCTGGGCGTTGCGGCGACATTCGCGTCCGCCTGTATCGCCGGCCTTGCCATGGTGCTCGTGCGCCGGCTCCTCGTCACGGAAAAGACGGCGACCATCGTGCTGTATTTTTCGGTGACCGCCTCGGTCTTCGCGCTGGCGACGATCCCCTTCGGCTGGCAGGCGCTCGACATGACACAGACCGTGTCGCTGGTGCTCTCCGGATTTTGCGGCGGCCTCGGCCAGATCCTGCTGACGCAGAGCTATCGACATGCCGACGTCTCGACCATCGCGCCGTTCGAATACACCTCGGTGGTGCTGAGCATAGCGATCGGCTATTTCGTCTTCGCGGAAGTGCCGGGTTGGGCGACGATCATCGGTTCGGCCATCGTCACCGCATCGGGCATTTTCATCATCTACCGCGAACACCGCCTCGGCCTCGAACGCGCCAGGGGCCGGCGCGCCATCACCCCGCAGGGCTGACGGCGATCAGCTTGCCGCCTCGTCGGCGCGTGGATCGAGCTGGATGGCTTCCGGGGTCAGGGCCGAGGAGACCGGCGGCGAATAGGTGAATTCGGTCATCTCGTCCTGCGGTACGCCCGGGCGTCGCGAGATGCGCCATGCGGCGTAGAGTGCGAAGATGAGATAGGACACCGCCATCATCACGAAGAAACCCGTCGGGCCCATGATGGCCATGAACCCGCCCGCGATCACAGGCCCGGCCATCGATCCCGCGCCATAGAGGATGAGCAGACCGGAGGAGATCTCGACGAATTCGTCCGGGTCGGCATGGTCGTTCGCATGCGCCGTGACGATTGAATAGAGCGGCATCAGCACGCCGCCGAACAGAGCCATCAAACCGGTCAGGACCGTGAAGGAAATCCCGGTCGATGTCGCGATGGCTACCGAGAGGGCCAGTCCCGCGAACGACATGACGACGATGACGCGCCGCCGGTCCATGTGGTCGGAAATGCGTCCGAGCGGGAACTGGAACACCATCCCGCCCACCATCGCCGCGGCCATGGCCGTGGCAATCTTCGCCTCGCCGAAGCCGGACAGTTGCAGATAGACCGGTGCCTGGAACATGTAGGCGCCGAACGTGACGCCGGTGAGCACGATGCCGATGAATGCCAGCGGCGAATTCCTGTAAAGCTTGCTCAAATTCAGCGAAACCTCGGTCAGCGGTTTCGGTGATGACGCGTTCGAAAGGCCAGTCGGGATGACGGCGGCGGCAAACAGCAGCGCCGCCAGCATGAATAGCGAGGTGGTGGCCGGATCGGCGGAGACAAGCAGGAACTGTCCGGCCATCACGCCGATCATCGTCGTCACCATGTAGATCGAGTACATTTTGCCCCGGTCCTCGTTGCTGGTCTTCTCGTTGATCCAGCTTTCGACGATCATGTAGGTGCCGGCGAGCGCAAACCCGGCAAGGCCGCGAAACACGATCCAGGCGGCGGGAATGACCAGCAAGGCATGCAGCAGGGCCGACATCGCGAGAATCGAGGCGAGCACGCCATAGACGCGCACATGCCCGACACGCAGCACGAGGCGGGGCACGACGATGCACCCCGCGGTGAAGCAGAGGGCGTAACCGAATCCGATCCAGCCGATGATGACGGGGCTCCACCCTTCCAGCGACGCGCGGACCGGCAGCAGCACGCCGATGAGCCCGATGCCCGTCAGCAGCAGCAGGGTGGAGGCCAGCAGTCCGGCGACGGGACGGAAAAGGTTCAGCATCGATATTCATCCAGGGGTGTGCATATGCCTGCTAACGCGATTGCATGGCGGGCGCATGAAAGAGGGGCGACGGAACATGCCTCGTTTACGCCGTCAGGACGGAACGCTTTCGTCGAGGCGGTCGCGGATCATCAGCAGGTCGGCCCAGGCAAATCGCTTCTGCGCCGGCTGTTCCAGCAGAAACCGGGGATGCAGCGTCGCGATCGCCGGAACCTCGAAGCCGGACGCGGTGCGTACGGTTTTCCATGTGCCGCGTATCTGCAGGATGTTGTCCGGGGTGGCGAGCAGGATGCGTGCGGCGGCATTGCCGAAGAGGACGACGAAGCGGGGCCGCGCCAGTTCGATCTGGCGGTCGATGAACGGTTTGCAGATCGATGCCTGAAGCGGCGAGGGAGCGCCGTTTCCGGGGACGCGCCACGGGACGGCAAAACCCAGGTAGCAATCGTCGCGCGAATGGCCGATTGCCGCCAGCATGCGGTCGAACAATTGGCCTTCCGGCCCGGTCAGCGCTTCGCCGGAGGCGTCGTCGTCGCGTCCCGGCGCGTCGGCGATCGCCATCAGCGCCGCGCCACGTGTTCCGCCTTCGAACACCGTGTTGCGCGCGGTCAGCTTCAGATTGCAGCCGTCGAAAGCCTCGACCGCCTTGCGCAGATCATCGAGCGTTTCCGCCTGCGCCGCGACCTTCTGTGCAAGCGCGATCGCGTCCGCATCCGGCATGGCAGGCGCGCGCGCGGGCGGCGTCTGCGCCGGTGGCGCCGATTGCGGGTTTGCGGATTTCGGCGCTGGCGCGGTCACGATTTCGAAACGGTTTTCCGCCTCGTCGGACAACGGAAAATCGAGCCCGCTTTCCGCGTAGAAGCGCAGCAGGCTTTCGAGTTCGCCCCGTGTCATGTCCGTTGCCTTGGCCATCCATCACCTTTCGCAGACGCGGCATCCGCCATCAAGCGCTCATGATGCGGGAATGCGCGGATCGAGCTTGATGTAGAATGTCGGCAACGGCGTGATATCCGTAACGACGAAACGGAATTCGGCATGGGCATGCGGATTGAGCGCGCCCGCCTCGAACAGCAGCCGGTCATAGGGCTCGAAATCGTAATGGGCGTTCGCAAAGGCGTCCGAGGTCGCGGTGTCCCGTTCGATCTGGCGCTGGTCGAAGGACAAACCGTCGCCATAGATGCTCGGTTCGTGGATGTGTTCCTGCAGTTCGAGTTCCAGTCCGACCCAGGGAATGCCGGTTTCGTTGGTCACGTCGAGGACGATGTGGATCGTGCCCGTCGCAAAGTCGCCGGACGGTCCGAACGGATTGATCGGCCGCGTCGCGCGGACCACCAGCGTCACGGGGGAGGCGGTGCGGAAGGATTGCGCGACATGCACCGGATCGTCGCGCGTGCCCGCGCCGCTGATCGCGAGGATCGAAAAGCCGCCCAACTCGTCGGAAAAGGCATACGGAACGAGGTTTGCGGCAGTCCCGCCGGATCCGGCTGTCGCATCGGCAGCCTTTGCCCCGCCCGTCAGCGCGGCGAGGATCGTGAGCGCGGCCGCGCTCCTGCGGACATATCCCGTGGCCATGCGACAGAATACTGCGATTCAGCGGCATCCGGTAGCGAATGCTTGATTTACGTTTACGTTCAGGTCAAGAAAATGACGGGAAAAGAGGCGCAATCGGTCCTTGCGAACCGGGATTTGCGGGATACATTCGGCGCCGACTGGAAAAAGGCGCCGGCAACAGGGCAAATCCTTTGCCGCGCCGTTACGGAGAAAAAGCATGAGCGATGAAAACGGGGCCGACAACCCGATGAACGAACCGCGCGAAAGCATGGAATTCGACGTGGTGATCGTCGGCGCCGGGCCGGCCGGTCTTGCCGCGGCGATCCGGCTGAAACAGGCCGATCCCGAGTTGACCGTCGTCGTTCTGGAAAAGGGCGCCGAAGTCGGCGCGCATATCCTGTCGGGCGCCGTCGTCGATCCGGTCGGCATCGACAAGCTCATTCCCGACTGGCGCGACGATCCGGACCATCCGTTCAAGACCGAGGTCAAGGAAGACCAGTTTCTGTTCCTCGGGCCGGCCGGATCGATCCGCCTGCCGAATTTCGCGATGCCGCCGCTGATGAACAATCACGGCAACTACATCGTCTCGCTCGGCAATGTCTGCCGCTGGCTGGCGGGCAGGGCGGAGGCGCTCGGCGTCGAGATCTATCCGGGCTTCGCCGCCGCCGAAGTGCTCTACAACGAGGACGGTTCGGTCAAGGGCGTCGCCACCGGCGACATGGGCGTCGAGAAGGACGGCACGCCCGGCCCGATGTTTGCGCGCGGCATGGAACTGCACGGCAAATACACGCTGATCGGCGAGGGCGTGCGCGGCTCGCTCGCCAAGCAGCTGATCGCGAATTTCAAGCTCGATGCGAACAGCGACTTTCCGAAATTCGGCATCGGCATCAAGGAATTGTGGGAGGTCAAGCCGGAAAACCACCGCCAGGGGCTGGTGCAGCACTCCTTCGGCTGGCCGCTCGACATGAAGACAGGCGGCGGTTCGTTCCTCTATCACCTGGAGGACAATCTCGTCGCGGTCGGCTTCGTTCGTCCACCTGAACTACAAGAACCCCTATCTCTATCCCTTCGAGGAGTTCCAGCGCTTCAAGACGCATCCCGCGATCAGCGGCACCTTCGAGGGCGGCAAGCGCATCGCCTATGGCGCGCGTGCCATCACCGAGGGCGGCTGGCAGTCGGTGCCGAAGGTCTCGTTCCCGGGCGGCGCGCTGATCGGCTGTTCGGCCGGCTTCGTCAACGTTCCGCGCATCAAGGGCTCGCACAACGCGGTGCTCTCCGGCATCATCGCCGCCGACACGATCGCCGAGGCGCTGGCCGCCGGCAAGGCCAATGACAATGCGCTCGACGCCTACGAGGCGGCATGGCGCGGCAGCGAGATCGGCAAGGACCTGAAGCGCGTCCGCAACGTCAAGCCGCTCTGGTCGCGCTTCGGCACGGCGCTCGGCGTCGGTATCGGCGGCATCGACATGTGGATCAACCAGATCACCGGCGGCTGGTCGCCGCTCGGCACGCTGAAACACGGCAAGCCCGACTACGCGGCAACCGAGAAGGCCTCGCATTTCAAGCCGATCGCCTATCCGAAGCCGGACGGCGTCCTGACCTTCGACCGCCTGTCCTCGGTGTTCCTGTCGAACACCAACCACGAGGAAGACCAGCCGGTCCACCTGAAGGTCAAGGACATGGACCTTCAGAAATCCTCCGAATACGCTGAATTCGCAGGGCTTTCCGCCCGTTACTGCCCGGCCGGGGTCTATGAGTGGATCGATGCCGACGGCAACTCCGTGCCGGCCGACGCCGATCCGCAAGCCGGGCGACAGCGTGCGCTTCCAGATCAACGCGCAGAACTGCGTCCACTGCAAGACCTGCGACATCAAGGACCCGAACCAGAACATCAACTGGACGGTTCCGCAGGGCGGGGAAGGGCCGGTCTATCCGAACATGTGAGGCAAGGCGGGAAAGCCCGCTCAGCCTTTCACATATTTCCGCCAGTCGTGCTGTTCCTTGAAACCCAGCACGTCGCGGATCTTCCTGTTGGAGAACAGCGCTTCGTTTTCGCCCATCTCGCGCGTGAACGGGACGCCCGGAAAGAAGCGCTCCGCCAGTTCCGCGGTCGGGATGTTCATCCCGTTCGTGTCGTTGCCGGCATTGAAGACCTCGAAGCCGAGCCCGTCCTTGGCAAGGCACAGATCGACGATCTGGCCGAGGTCGCGCGCGTCGATATAGCAGAAGGCATTGCGCCGCCGCATTTCCGGGTTGGCGAAATAGGTCGGGAAGTTCTGCGCGTATTCATGCGGTTCCACGACATTGCCGATCCTGAGCGCATAGATGTCGAAGCCCGAGCGCAGCGCGAAGGCGCGCGCCGTCTTCTCGTTGACGACCTTGGAAAGCCCGTAGGAGTCCATCGGATCGATGTCGTAATCCTCGTCGAGCGGCAGCGTCGCCGGATCGCGCCGGCCGTCGGCGAAGCAGATGCCGTAGGTCGTCTCCGACGAGGCGATGACGATCTTCCTGATCCCGAGTTTCACCGCCGCCTCGATCACGTTGTAGGTGCCGATCGTGTTGACGCGGAACGTCTCGTTGTCCGGATGGATCAGGATGCGCGGGATCGCCGCGAAATGGACGACGGCATCGAAGGAGGGGACACCGGTGCCCGGCTCCAGTTCGTCGAAATTCGCATAGGAACTCATGACGTTGAACATCTGGCCGCTGTCCGTGATGTCGGCGGTCAGATTGTCGACGCCCGGATGGTCGAGCGGCGTCAGGTCGACATTGACGACGCGGTGGCCCTGGTCGAGCAGCCAGGGCACGACATGCTTTCCCGCCTTGCCCGATCCGCCCGTGAAGAGAATGCGCTTTTTCGTTGTCATGACATGCTCCTTTTGCTGTCGGTTACCTAACACCGAATGGGGTCGCCGCAACCCGGCAGGCGATCATGCGCGCGGGAAATTCGCTGTAATGATGATTCAGCCTTGAACCTCTAGCCGCTGGAGACATTATCTCGGCACGGGAAATTCCCGAAGGAGGATTTCATGCCGCACGGGCATAACACGGCCACCATCATCACGTCGATCCGGGGGCGGGCGACCGGCGCGTCGCGCTGGCGGTCGGCGTCAACCTGCTGCTGACCGTCGTCCAGGTGATCGGCGGCGTTCTTGCCGGCAGCCTCGCGCTGATCGCCGACGCGCTGCATAATTTCTCCGACGCGATTTCGCTGGTGATCGCCTTCGCGCGCCCGCAGGATCGCCCGGCGACCTTCGGATGAGGCGATGACCTTCGGATATGGCCGCGTCGAGGTGGTCGCGGCGCTGATCAACTACACGACGCTGATCGTGATCGGGCTTTATCTCGTCTACGAGGCGGTGATGCGCTTCTTCGAGCCGGAGGGCGTTGCCGGCTGGACGGTCGTGATCATCGCGGCGTCGCGCTTGCGGTGGATCTGATCACGGCCGCGCTCACCTTCGCGCTGTCGAAGGAAAGCATGAACATCCGCGCCGCCTTTCTGCACAACGTCGCCGACGCGCTCGGGCTCGGTTGCCGTCATCGTCGCCGGCATCGCTGATCCTGCTCTTCGACTGGCGGCTGATCGACCCGCTGGTGACGCTGCTGATCGCCGGCTACATCCTGTGGCAGGCCTTCGGCGAAATCGGCGGCGTGATCCGCATCCTGATGCTGGGCAGTCCGCCGGATATCGAGACCGGCGCGGTGATCAGAGCGCATGGAGGCGGTCGAGGGCGTCGACCAATGTCCATCACGCGCATTTCTGGCAGATGAGCGAGCATGACAGCGCGCTCGACGCTCACCTCGCCATCGACAGCGGCGCCTGGGGTCACGCCGACGACATCAAGGCGCGCGTCAAGACGATCCTGAGCGAGGAATTCGGTATCGGCCATTCGACGCTGGAAATGGAATGCAGCATCCATGCCTGCGAAAGCCCGCAGCGGATCGGCGACGACGGGCACGACCTGAGCCGGCTATTCTTGCCCGGCCGATCCTCATTCGGTGCGGCCGGCAAGGCTCTCGATCAGCGACGGGGTCATGTCGATATGCTCTTTCGCGGCATTGAGAACGGTCTCGTCAAGCACCGGCGGAGCCAGATCGACATCGCGGCTCAGGCAATCGGTAACGGCTTTGATCGCCGCGATGCGCGCGTGTTTCTTGTCGTTGGCGGGAATAAGATGCCACGGCGCATGATTCGTCGACGTCTTCTCGAACATCTCGTCGATCGCCGTGGCGTAGTCGTCCCAATGGCTGCGATTGCGGAAATCCTCGTAGGAGAGTTTCCACCGCTTCAAGGGATTGCGCAGCCGCTCCTCGAAGCGGGCAAGTTGTTCGTCCGGCGATACGTGGAAGAACAGCTTGACGAGACGCGTGCCGTCGTCGGTGATCATGCGCTCGAAATCGTTGATCTCCTGATAGGCGGCCCGCCACCGGTTCTCCGGCGTCAGTTTCTCGACACGTTCGACAAGCACGCGTCCGTACCAGGATCTGTCGAATATGGTGATCGCGCCGTTCGGCGGCATCCGCTCCATGAAGCGCAGCAGGAAGTGCCGCTCGAGATAGTATCGCCGCGGCGCGCCGATCGGCCACACCTTGAAACTGCGCGGATCGAGCGCCGCCGAAATCCGGCGGATCGCGCCGCCCTTGCCGGCCGCGTCCCATCCTTCGAATATGATCACGGCCGACTGGCCGGTGAAGAGATACGCCTGCTGGATCTGCGTGAGCAGACGCTGCAACTTTAGCAAGCTTGCGCTCGTAGTCGGAACGGCCAAGATGCAGGCTCAGATCGGCCTCGCCTAGCTTGGGCGCCTTGTCCCGGGACTTTGTTGGCCATGCGCTTGTCTCCTTCTCGCCATCCGAGAATAGGCCTGTCGTGGGCGCCGCAACAAGACGGATGGAAGCGATTGGAGATATTGCACTTGCGGCAACCGGTTCGCGAACCAACATAACGCCGACGCAACATCCCCTGGAGACAGAACATGCCGAGAATCCTGCGATATGCCGTCGCCACCCTTGCCGTCGCCGCCGCTATGGCCGCACCCGCTTCCGCCAAGGAGGTCGGCAAGGTCGGCGTCGACTGGCTCGGCAACGACATCGTCATCGAGGCGATCGCCGATCCCGAGGTCGAGGGCGTGACCTGTCATGTCGCCTATTTCGACCGCGGTCTGATCGACCGGCTCCAGAAGGGCAACTGGTTCGAGGATCCGTCCAATTCCTCCATCGCCTGCCGCCAGACCGGGCCGATCAAGATCGGCAAGATCGATCTTGGCGAGGACGGCGAGGAGATCTTCAAGAGCTCGCGCTCGCTGATCTGGAAGAAGCTTGTCGTCAAGCGCATCTACGACCGCGACAACAACACGCTGATCTACCTGTCGCATTCCCGCCAGGTACAGGACGGTTCGGCCAAGATGGCGATATCGACCGTGCCGCTTTACGGACAGGCGGAGCCGCCCGCCGAGAAATAGATTTCGCCCGCGTCTCAGGAGTAGGCTCAAGGTGGCCGGCGCCGCCCTGTGGAGGGGCGGCGTCTCCGAGCCCCATCGGTCCCGGCCGGCATTACGCAGCGGCAATTCTTAAGCAAATATTCAGAACGCATCTCCATTTTTATCGAACGGATCGCCCGGTCGGTTTTGTCCGGGTGCGATGATGCGTCCGATCCGTGATCCGGCTTTCCGCCCGGAATGTCCCTTTTGTTCAGTCCGACGCGGAAACTGTTTCATGCTGATCTCTCGCAAGCTGCCGCTCGCTGCGGCCATCCTCACGATTGTATCCATCGGTGTCGCGAGCACCGCCAGCCTGACGATTGCCTCGAAGGCCGTCGAGGAAAAATCTTTCGAGAAGCTCGAGGCGATTGCCGACGGGCGGCGAAATCAGCTTCAGAGCTACCTCAACGGAATTCGGGAAGATCTGCTGGTGCAGGCGACCTCGACCGATATCGTCTCCGCCTACAAGGCGTTCAAGGCGGCGTGGGGCGTGTCCGGCGATGATGCGACAGCGGTCCTGCAGAAGCGCTACATCACCGACAACCCGAACGAACCTGGCAAGAAGGACCTGCTGGACAATGCCGGCGCAGGCGATGCCTATGATGCGATCCACGGCAATTTTCATCCGAAGCTGCGCAAGCACCTCGTCGAGCGCGGCTACTATGACATCTTCCTGATCGATCCGGACGGCAACGTCATCTACACCGTGTTCAAGGAACCCGACTTCGCCACCAATGTCGTGAACGGCAAATGGAAGGATACGGGGATCGGTCGCGCGTTCAGGGACGCGATGGCGCTCGACGCCGAGGGGCAGGCGGTATTCGAGCGCTTCGAGTCCTATGTCCCATCCAACGGCGTGCCGGCATCCTTCATCGCGGCACCGATCATTGAAAACGGAAACAAGATCGGTGTCGTCGCATTCCAAATGCCTGTCGGCGGAATCAACGCTGTCATGGGCAACACGTCCGGTCTCGGAGAGACCGGCGAGACGGTGCTTTTGAACCCGGAAGGGCTATTCGTGTCGGATTCGGCAAAGACGCCTGAAGACGACATACTCGCCACGAAGATCGATATCCCCGAATTGGCGTCGCTCGGATCGACCGGCACCGTAACCGCGACGTTTGACGGCTATCGCGACATGCACGCCGACGTCGCGCTCGCAAAGGTCGATTTCATGGGAACGGGGTGGACGGTCGCCGCTCTGATGGACGACAACGAGGTGCATGCGAGCGTGACCTCGATGCGCGACACGGCGCTGATGATCGCTTTCGGCCTGCTGGTGGCGTCGATCGCGCTGTCGACCTGGTTCTCGCGCACGCTGACGCGGCCGATCGCGGCCCTCGTCGGCGACATGAAGAATCTCGCCGGGGGCGACACCGGGATCGCGCTCGACGGAAAGGACCGCCACGACGAGATCGGCGACATGGTCCGTTCGGTCGTCGTGTTTCGCGATGCCGCCGTCGAGAAGGTGAGGCTGGAGGCCGAGGCCGAGGCCAACCGCTCCATGTCCGAAAAGGAGCGCGCCGAACGCGAGGCGGCCAAGGCCGAGGAGCAGCGCCGCACGCAAGAAGCGGTCGATGCGCTGGCCGGCGGCCTCGCGCAACTCGCCGACGGGAACCTGTCGGTGACACTGTCGACGCCGTTCATGGAAAGCCTCGACGCCCTGCGCCTCAACTTCAACGCCTCGGTGCAGAAACTGGGTGGCGCAATGGCCCGTCTGAGCGAGAAGTCGGGATCGATCGACCTGAACGCCCGCGAGGTTCGTTCCGCGGCCGACGACCTGTCCAAGCGAACCGAACAGCAGGCGGCCTCCATCGAGGAAACGTCCGCCGCGCTCGAGCAGATCACGGCGACCATCAAGGAGACCTCCGGCCGGGCCGCGGAAGCCGCCGAACTGGCGAGTGCGGCCAAGGTCGACACCGATCACTCGACGACCGTTGTCATGGACGCCGGCAAGGCGATGCAGGACATCGAAAAGGCGAGCGGCGAAATCGCCAACATCATCAACGTGATCGACGAGATCGCGTTCCAGACCAACCTGCTGGCGCTCAATGCGGGAGTCGAGGCGGCGCGGGCCGGCGAGGCCGGCAAGGGTTTTGCTGTCGTCGCTCAGGAAGTGCGCGAACTGGCGCAGCGCTCGGCGGTTGCCGCCAAGGAAATCAAGAGTCTCATCAACAAGTCGGGCGACGAGGTCAAGCACGGCGTCGACCTCGTGAAGAACACGGCCGAGGCACTCGACCAGATCGCTCACCACGTGACCGATATCAACGAGAAGGTCGCGTCGATCGCCACCGCCACTGCCGAACAGTTGACCGGCGTGCAGGAAATCAACGTCGCGGTTGGCCAGATCGATCAGGTGACGCAGAAGAACGCCGCGATGGTCGAGGAGACCACTGCCGTCAGCCATGGCCTGGCCGAAGATGTCGCGAGCCTGAGCGGGCTGATCGCGGAGTTCCGTATTGCGGGCAGCGCGGCGCCGGCTGTCCGGCCGGCGCGGGAAGGCGACACCGAACGGGCACCGTCGCCAGCCCGCAAACTGATGACCGCGGTCTCGTCGGCCTTTGGCTTGAAGGGCGGCGGGAATGCCGCGGCCGCCGCCGCCGACTGGGAAGAATTCTGAGCCGGGAGAACCGTGCGAACACAAGAAAAAGGCCAGCCGGCGAGACCGGCTGGCCTTTTTGTCTTCGGTATCGGCCCTCAGGTTCTCATCACCCGGTAGATCGCCGGGATCACCAGCACCGTCAGCAGCGTCGACGACAAGAGGCCGAACAAGCAGCGAGATCGCCAGCCCCTGGAAGATCGGGTCGGCGAGGATCACCACCGCTCCGATCATGGCGGCAATGGCCGTCAGAAGGATCGGTTTGAAGCGGATCGCGCCGGCTTCGATCAGGATGTCGAGCTTGGTCTTGCCCTCGGTATCCGCGTTGCGGATGAAGTCGACCAGCAGGATCGAGTTGCGCACGATGATGCCCGCAAGCGCGATGAAGCCGATCATCGACGTCGCCGAGAACGGCGCGCCGAGCAGCCAGTGACCGCCCATGATGCCGAGGAAGGTCAGCGGGATCGGCGTCAGGATCACCAGCGGCAGCTTGAACGAACCGAACTGCGCCACCACCAGGATGTAGATGCCGAGCAGGGCGACCATGAAGGCCGCACCCATGTCGCGGAAGGTCACCCAGGTGACTTCCCACTCGCCGTCCCACAACAGGGTGACGTGGCTTTCGTCATCCGGCTGGCCGTGCAGGCTGATGACCGGCTTGGTGCCTTCCGGCCAGTCCATCTTGTCCAGCTGGTCGGCGACCGCGAGCATGCCGTAGAGCGGCGCCTCGTAGGTGCCGGCGAGTTCGCCGGTCACCATTTCCGCATCCCGCCCGTTGTGGCGGAAGATGGGATAGGAGGCGCGTTCCTCCTTGACGTTGATCACGTCGCCGAGTTCGACGACCCCGCGCGCGCCCGGCAGGACGTTGGCGGGAATGGGCGTCGTGAGGAACCGCGTGTCCATCACCTTGTCGCCCTTGTCGCGTTCCACCCGGATCGGGATCGGGTTTCGTCCGTCACCGCGATGCGAGTAGCCGACGGTCGAACCGCCATTGAGAATGGCGAGCGTGTCGAACACGTCGTTCTCCGCCACCTGGAAGAACTCCAGGTCGTCGGTGTTGATCGTGGCCCGCAGGCGGCGCGCTCGCGTCCCGAAGCTGTCGTCCACGTCGACGACGAAGGGTACGGCCTCGAAGGCTTCGCGGATCTTGGCGGCCGCGATACGGCGCGACTCGGCATCCGGACCGTAAACCTCGGCGAGCAGCGTCGAGATCACAGGCGGGCCGGGCGGCGGTTCGACCGTCTTCATGCTGGTGCCTTCCGGAACGTCGAGCTTGTTGATCCGCTCGCGGATCTCGAGCGCGATGTCATGGCTTTCGCGGTTGCGTTCGGACTTCGGCAACAGGTTGATCTGCACGTCGCCCATATTGGGTTGCGCGCGCAGATAATAATGCCGCACGAGGCCGTTGAAGTTGAACGGCGACGCGGTGCCGGCATGCGTCTGCACCGAGATGACTTCGGGCAGCTCCGTCACGGTCCGCGCCACGGCCTGGGCCACGGCGTCGGTCGCCTCGACGGATGCGCCTTCCGGCAGGTCGATGACCACCGACAGCTCCGACTTGTTGTCGAACGGCAGCAGCTTCACCGTCACGTCCTTGGTGTAGAGCAGGACGAGCGAACCGAAGGACAATCCGGCGGCGATCAGCAGGAAGGCCAGGCTGCGGCCCTTGGTCGCCAGGATCGGACGTGCGACGCGCGAATAGAGCGCGCCGAGCCTGCCGCCATGCTGGTGGCCGGCGTCGTCATGCGCATGCACCGGCGCGTTGCCCGCGATGCGCACCATCAGCCATGGCGTGACGATCACCGCGACGAAGAACGAGAAGATCATCGCGGCCGACGCGTTCGCCGGGATCGGGCTCATATAGGGGCCCATCAGGCCGGATACGAACAGCATCGGCAGCAGCGCCGCGACCACGGTGAGCGTGGCGACGATGGTCGGGTTGCCGACCTCGGCCACGGCCTCGACGGCCCGCGCGATACGGTGTTCGCCGCGGCTCAGGCCCCAGTGGCGCGCGATGTTCTCGATCACCACGATGGCATCGTCGACAAGGATACCGATCGAGAAGATCAGCGCGAACAGCGAGACGCGGTTGAGCGTGTAGCCCATGATCCATGCCGCAAACAGCGTCAGCAGGATCGTCACCGGAATGACGATCGCCACGACGATGCTTTCGCGCCAGCCGATGGCGAACAGCACGAGCGCGATGATCGAGATCGTGGCGAGGCCGAGGTGGAACAGCAGCTCGTTGGCCTTTTCGTTCGCCGTCTCGCCATAATCGCGCGTGACCTGGACCTCGACGCCCTGCGGGATCAGGTGGCCTTTCAGTTCCTCGACCTTGTGCAGGACATCTTCCGCGACAACCACGGCGTTGGCGCCGGCGCGTTTTGCCACGGCGAGCGTGACGGCCGGCGTGCGTTGCACCTTGCCGTCGTCGGTACGCGTGACATTGGCGACGATCTGGTCGGACGTGTCGGAGACGTATTCGACATGCGCCACGTCGCGCACATAGACCGGCCGGCCGTCGCGTGCGGTCAGCAGCAGGTTGGCGATCTCGGCCGGCGCCGTCAGGGTTTCGCCGGCGACGAGGTCGATCTGTTCGCCCTTGTCGCGCAGCTTGCCGGTGGAGAAGGTGCGGTTGGCTTCCTGCACCTTGCCGGCGAGTTGCTGCAGCGTGATGCCGTAGAGGGCCAGCCGCTCGGGATCGGGCGCGATGCGGATCGCCTCGGGCGCCTCGCCGACCAGATAGGTCAGGCCGACATTCTCGACCTTGGCGACTTCGGTGCGCAATTCGCGCGCAACCCGTGTCAGGTCGTTGGCGGAAATGCCGGTGCCGGGGTCTGCCGATAGCGTCAGCGACACGATCGCCACGTCGTCGATGCCGCGGCCGACGACCAGCGGTTCGGCGATGCCGACCGGGATGCGGTCCATGTTGGCGCGCAATTTGTCATGTACGCGCAGGATCGCGGCGTCGGCCGATGTGCCGACGAGGAAACGCGCCGTGACCATCGCATAGTCGTCCTGGGTCTGGCTGTAGACATGCTCCACGCCATTGATGCCCTTGACGATGGTTTCCATCGGCTCGGTGACGAGTTTCACCGCGTCCTCGGCCTTGAGGCCGGGAGCCTGGATGTGAATGTCCACCAGCGGCACGGAGATTTGCGGTTCTTCCTCGCGCGGCAGGGAGATGAGCGCGACAAGGCCGACCGCCAGCGCCGCGATGATGAAAAGCGGCGTCAGCGGAGAAATGATGAACGCGCGCGTGAGCCGCCCGGCAATGCCGAGGCTGCCGTCGAACTGTCCCTCACTCATGGTCGGTCACCACCTCTTCGCCAGCGGTGAGGCCGGTCACGACCTCGACCATGTCTTTTCCGTCGATCGCGTGATGTTCGCCGAGCACGACCGTCCGCCTGACGGTCCCGCCGTTTTCGGAGACCGCGACGAAGTCGAGGCCGGAAACGGTCTCGACGGCGTCCGCCGGCACCAGCAGGGCGGTGCGCTCGCCGATCGGCAGGCGCACGAGCACGCGCGCATCGACGAAAGCGTCATCCAGGCCGGGAACCTCGACATCCGCGACGACGCGGCCGTTTTCGATCTGCGGGTAGACGCGCGCCAGCTGGCCTTCGGCCATGCCGGTGGTTTCGATCTGGATGGTGTCACCCTTGTGCAGGCTGCCGGCATAGCGCTCCGGCACCGCGAGGCGCAGGAAGAAGCCGCCGCCGCCGATGGTGGCGATGTTTTCGCCGGGCGTAACGACCGCCCCGGCAGCGACAGGCACGTCGAGCGCGCGGCCGGACAGCGGCGCCAGGACGGTGCCCTCGGCAACCTGCTCCTCGAGCACCCGGCGCTCGGCGCGCGTCGCATCGATCTGGTTGGTCAGGACATCGACCTGGGTCCGCAGGCTGTCGAGGCGCTGCGCCGTGGTGACGCCGCTCTGCAGCAATTCCTCGCCGCGCTTCAGTTCCGACTTGGCGTTGGCAAGCTGCGAATTCGATTCCCTGGAGTTTCGCGTCGAGCGCGTTCATCTGGAAATCCAGTTTCTGGTCGACGATCCGGGCGAGGGCCTGTCCGGCCTCGACCATGTCACCCTCGGTGACGGAAAGCGAAACCAGCGTCCCGCCCAGGCGGGCGCGGGCCGGAATGCGGTCGCGCGCTTCGATGCGCGCATAGACCGCTTTCCAGTCGGTCACGGAAGACGGTTCGAGCGTCATTGTTTCGGCAAGTGCATGAGGCGGAAGCATCAAGGCCAGCGTCATTGCGGACGTGATGGCGGCGAGCGTGGCGCGCATTGTCGTATCCTGTCGGTTCGGTCTTCAGGGGCCGCGCCCATGGAGACATTTGCGATTTCTTATATTCGCGATCTTGAATATACATCCCCGTTCGCGATTTCAAGAGGCATGCAGGATGTGACTTGTCGCGGCCCCGTTCCATGATGCTGATCAATTCCAAGCGGAACGGTCAAAGGGCTGACGAGCCGGTGAAGAGCGGTTCGGTCGGCCCTTGACCTGCCCGGTTGGGGGAACCGGTATCGCGACCGCGCCGGCGAACCCGGTGCGCGGGCGCCGAGTCCCGGATAAGGTAGAAATTCCGGAGATTCCTCCAATTCCTTGATCATACGGCCAATTTGGCCTATGGATAACGCGGGCTGGGGTTGTCTGACACGTTCCATTTTCGCGTTGTAAGTTCAGCAGCGAAGGCGTGGCGTCAGGGGTCAGACATCGGAGGGTTTGGGTTTCCGTGTCCGATTTTACGAATTACATCCGAGTCGCAATCCAGGGGCTGCCCGAAAACTCGCCGATGGCGCGGGCGATGGCCTACGAGAAGGCCCGCAAGGCGATCAGGCGCCAATTGGAGGCGCGTTCGGCGAAGACCGGCGAGATCGACGCTACGCTGGACAACCTCGAAAACGCAATTCTCGACGTGGAAGCCGAGCAATCCCTGACCACATCGCAAAAAGGCGCCGCCGCTTCGCCGAGCAATGGCGGGCCCGCTCCGGTCAGTGCCGGCGCGAATGTCACCCCCTTCAACCGCAGATACGCGAAGCAGCCGGCCGTTCATGGCGGAACCCCTGGCGGCGCCGCGAACCAGGCGCTCAGGGCCGAGGCGGCGGGCCATGACGCGCTGAACGATTTCGAGATGGCGTTGACGGCCGTCCTGTCGGAGTCGTCTCCGGGCATGGATTTTGCCGGACAGGCAGCCGCCGGGATGCTCGAACGCGAGGACGAAGCTGCGCCCGAAGAAAAACCTGCGTCCGCCGCACCGCAGATCGATATCGCGGCCTTGCTTCGCAGAGCTATCGGCAAGGAGGACATGAGCGACCCGGCCAACCGGGAAGCCGTTTACCGCCGTGCCCGCACGGCGCTCGACCGATATCTGAAAGGGCTGACGCCCGCACCCGATTACGCGACCGTCCATTCCTGCATCGAAAGGCTCAACGATGCCATTCGCGACACGGAAAACGACCTGGTGGCGCAGGCAGTCACCGCGGAAACGGTCGATTTGAACTTCGACGCCGAGGACCTTCTCACCGAACTGGAGATGGGGGAGGTTTCCGCCGCCCGGAAAACCGGTGCGAAAGGGGTATTCGCAGTACGGCAATGCGTCTTCGGCATATCGGGCCAGGAGCGATGCGATCGCCGCCGAAGTGGAAGAAGCGCTCCGCGACATGATGGAACCGGACGCTCCCGAACCGGCTGCGCCGGCCGCGGCGGTGCGTTCGCAACCTGCCGCCAAATCCGTTGGGCCGGTACGGCAGGTTGCCATCAAGCCGCCGCCGCCCGAAGAGCCCGAATTCGATAGCCTGATGCACCGCGAATCCGGTTCGACGGTGCCGCATGCCGCCAGTCATGGGCGCAAACGGCGCGCCGGCCGGTTGATTCTCGCGATCGTGGCGATCCTTTGCGTCGGCGGTGCTGTCGCTGGAGCCGTTGTCTACCCGGAGAAGGCGACCCGGCTTGCTGCCGGCGTGGTTTCCTACGGATCGCAACTTCTGCCGTCGTCCGGGGATGCGCGGACGGCCTCCGGCGTCGAAACGGATGCGGCGCCGCCGGCCGAAGCATCGGCAGGGGAAGAACCGCAGACGTCTGTGGCCTCGGCCGCCGAGCCCGCCATGCCCGAAAAATCGGCGGAATCGGAGGTTGTTCTGGCGGCAACCGCCCAAACCGCGCCGATAGAGGCGGAGAGCCAACCTGTGGCGCAGCCGGTAATTCCGCCAATCGACGGCGAAAAGGCGTTCCTGTTCGAGACGGCGGGCGGGTCGAAGAAGCCGGCCGCGCCCGGAAACGTGGCCTGGTCTGTCGTCGAAGCCTCGCCCGCACCGGGCCAGCCGCCGGAAGCGTCGATCCACGCCGAAGTCGCAATTCCCTACGGACGGGCTCCGGGCGACGATCTCGTTGACGCGGAACCTCGACAAGACGCTGCCCGCCACCCACCTCATCGAGATCATCTTCGATCTCTCCAACGGCTATCAGGGCGGCGGAATAGCCTCGGTGGAAGGCATCAATTTCCTGAACGCCGCGCAGGGGGTGAGTGATCCGATGGTCGGCTCGGTTGTGAATATCGCGCCGAACGTATTTCCTGTTCGCGCTCTCCGACCTGCCTGCGGCCGCCAAGAAGCACAATCAGATGATGTCCGATCCGGACATGATCGAAATTCCGTTCGTCTATTACAGCGGACGGCGGGCGGCGCTGCGCCTCGTTGCCGGATCGACTGGTACCGAGGCGTTCGGCAAGGCGCTGCGGGAATGGTCGGTGACGGCGGAGGACGTATCCGCGCCGCAGCCGATATTGCCTGAACCGGCCCCGCCCGCGTCCTCGGACGAGACGCCCGTAGCCGAACTGGCCAAGCCCTGGAAACTTAAACTGCCCGACTACGATACCGGTCCCCACACCGCGCCCTCTCTGAGAAGACGGATCAGTCGCTGGTCGGGGAGAGGAGAAACCCGCATGCTTGCGGCTTCGATGCAGCCGGGCGGGAGGTCCATCGCCCGGCTGCACTCACGCTTGGTCCCTAAGCCCTGACTTCCTGGCGCTGGAAGAAGACATAGGCGCCGGTGAACAGGAGCACCATCGCCGCGAACAGGCCGGAGATCTGTGGCCAGACGATGAGGATGCTCTGCAACGTCGGCAGCGGCGCGCCGACGAGCGCCCCCTGCATCTGCGACATGAACACCGGCCCGACCGAGCGCGAAGCCGGATCGAGCAGCATTTGCGCCACCTCGCCGTAAAGCGTCGCCGGCGAGATGCGGGCGAGTGCCTGCTGGGTCTCGAACGGCGTTGACGCACGCTGATCGGATTGAACGGATCGACGGGCGAGATGAGGTTTGCGACGAACGGCGTGATCATCGACCAGAAGATCGAGAAGATCAGCCAGACCGACAACGCCGCCAGCGCCGAGGTCGCCGGCGCCTTGATCAGTGTCGAAAAGGCGAGGGCCAGCGCCAGCCAGACGCCCGTATAGACCAGCGTCGCGGCCAGATAGGCGAGGCTGCGCGCCATGTCGCCCGCTGACGGCGGCAGGCCGAGCAGCAGGATGCCGAGACCGATCATCAAGAGCCATAGCGTCAACAACGCGATGCCGATGACCAGCATGCCGCCCAGGAATTTGCCGAACAGGACGGCGTCCCGATAGATCGGCTGGGCAAGAATGCGGCTCATCGTGCGCCGCCCGAATTCGCCGTTGACGCCGTCGAAGCCGAGCGCGATCGCCACCAGCGGCAGCAGAAAGCCCATGAAGGAGGCGAAGGACGGCAGCGGCTGCCGGGCCACGGTGAACAGTTTCAGGAACAGGAACGGATCTTCCGACGTCGTCGCCCTTATCTGGTCGATCGCCGCGTAGACCGCGCCTGCCGCCGTCAGCAGCACGAGCAGCATGATCAGATGCATGCGCGCGCTCGTCATGTGATCGGCGGCCTCCTTGAGGGCGATGGTCATCACCCCCTTGAGCGGTGAACCTTCACGCTTCATTTCCAGCCTCCCTGAAGAACAGATTGTAGGCTTCGCCGAGCGTCACCCGGTGGGCATCGAGATTTTTCAGGGCGCCGCCCTTTTCGACGATGCCCTTGGCGAGATCCGGGCGGATGTCGCGCGAGGCGGTGATCTTCCAGAAGCCGTCGCCGTCGGCGGTGACGCCGCTGACGCCATCGATGTTTTCCGCAAGCGTGCCGACATCGAACCCGTCGGCGCCGACCTCGATGTGAAACGCGCCGTCGGCGACGTTTTGCGCCAGTTCCGCCACCGTGCCGACGAAACCGATGCGGCCCTTGTTGAAAAGGGCCACCCGGTTGCAGATCGACTGCACGACGTCGAGCAGGTGCGAGGAAACGAGCACCGTCATGCCGTCCTTGGCAAAGCCGCGGATCAGCTCCAGCAATTCGGTCGTCGATTGCGGATCGAGGCCGGAGGTCGGTTCGTCGAGGATGGCGATGCGGCTGTCGCGCATCAGCAGTTCGGCAAGGCCGAGCCGCTGACGCATGCCGCGCGAATAGGTGGCCACCCTGTGATCGCCGACATGCGAAAGATGGACGCGCTGCAGCGCCTCATCGATGCGGTGATCGGCTTCCTCGGCGGACATGCCGCCGAGACGCGCCGTGTAGCGCAGGTTCTCGCGCCCCGACAGATTGTCGTAGAATCCGACGGCGTCGGGCAGGTAACCGACGTCGCGCTTGACCGCGAGCGGTTCGCGGACCGGATCCTTGCCGAGGATCCTGATCGATCCCTCGCTGGCCTCGGTGAGACCGAGCAGCATCAGGATGGTCGTGGTCTTGCCGGCCCCGTTGGGGCCGAGCATTCCGAGAACTTCGCCTTCCTCAACCGTCAGGTCGATCCCGTCGACGGCGCGGGAACTGCCGTAACGCTTGGTCAGGCCGGTTGCTTCAATGACGTGCGTGCTCATCTGCGACCATACCTCATGACTGCCATTGCCAGCACGATTACGGCGAGGCCGATGACGCCGAGGCCGACGATGCCCCACATCGTGGATGTTTCCACCGTCATGCGGAAACGCGCAGATGTCGACGTGCCTTCGGCCCGTGCGTTCATCGTCACCATGTAGTCGCCGGCGATCGCCTTTTCGGTCGGCTTGATCGTCACGTTGACGTCCTGCTCGTCGCCGGGCTTCAGTCCGGGCAGTTCGGCGGGATTGAAGCTGACTTTCCAGCCGCTCGGAGCGGTGGCGGCAAGCTTGACCGCCTTGGCCGGTGCGCTGCCCGAATTGTCGAGCTTGAAGGTGAAGCTCGTCTCCTTGCCGGCGACCGCGGTGCCGCTGAGGCGCTGCTGCGGTCCGGTGAGATCGAGCTTGGGCGATCCGGTCACCTGAAGCGCGAGGTCGGCGGCGGCGTGCTGGTCGCCGGCCACCGTCATGACGTGGATCGGATATTGTCCGGCAGGCACCGAATTATCGAGCTTGACCTGCAGCGTCACATCCGCGGTTTGCGCCCGCCTTGACCGGAATTCCGGTGATTTCCTCCGAGCCGTAGCCCTTCTTGAACGTCGTCTGGAAGCCGGGCGGCACGTCGGCGGCGAGGTTGAACAGCGCGTCATCGGCGCCGTCGTTCGTCAGCTTCATCTTGTATTCGAAGCTTGTCTTGACGCCACCGCGCAGCGCCGGCAGTTCGGGCACCAGTGTCGGCGGAGGCCTCCGGCGCGTCCGAAATCGTGACGGCGAGCGGCAGTTCCGCCGTGCCGCCGGAATATTTCGCCTTGATGTCGAGCGGGTAGGCCTTTGCCTTCGCGCCCGACGGCGGCGTCAGTTCGAGCGTCAGGCTGCCCGTGTCGCCGGGCGCGACCATGGCGGCCGCGACTTCGTGGCCGCTGCCCTTGAGCGCGTAGGTCCAGCCGTCCGGCACGCCGTTCAGCGTGATCTCGGCGCGCCGTGGTTCCTCCGTGTCGTTGATGACGCTCAGCGGAATATTGATCTTCTTGCCGGCATTGGCGGTGAATTCGGGGGTGGGGGTGGTCAGCCAGAAACCGTATGGCTGGACCGATGACGTCTTCATGGCGTCGGTTTGCGCGTATGCGGGCGCGTTGGACAGAAGGGTGCATGCCACAAGGGCGCCCCAGAACATGCTGGTTCGGGTATTCATGTTTTCCTCGCTTCATAGATGCATTGAGCGCAGCAGGGCTGCGCCCGGTTGGTCACGAAAGCGGGAAAAGCGGCGGCGCGCGCACGAGATAGGCGTGGGAGGAAATGCCGGAGGCGCGAACGACTTCGCGCTGTGGCGGCGTGAAATAGCTGCCGGTGACGGGCAATTCGGTTAGTGTCTGGCCGGGGATCTGGTCGAGCGGGCGGGATTTGCCTGCGCTTGCGCTATCGGGATCGCGTTCGCCGGCAACAAGGCTCGCCGTCTGCAGGGCGGTGCCGGCCGGGCCGGCCGCAAAGCCGTCGAGATCGGGTGCCGCGGGGAAGGCATCCGCCTGCACGAAGGCGAACAGCAACTGCAGCAGCGCCGAAAGCACGTATCGGCGGATACCGCTCGCAGAGGCTGTTGCTTTCTTCCTGCTGGGGCCCACGTTTCCCACCGCATCGCCTTGACCGGAAAGGCGAAAACGCTCCCGGTTCTTTTCTACGCGCGCGGACAATGCCGCCCAAACTGCGGCGATTATGAGGCTGAATGTGGCGGCAAGTCCGGCCGGCGTTCTCCGCGCTTTCGCGGCGCGCAGTACCGTGGATCGATTTCCGCGCCGCCGGGAACAATTTGTCGCGGCCCTGCTTGTTTCCGGAGCGGAAACCGATTATATAGCGCGCATCGATCTTGCTTTTCGAAAATTGTTTCCGCGCCTGAGGGCGTAACTGACGATCTTCCCTTCAAAATCGATCTACACAGCCTGCACCGCAATTCGCGTGGCAGGCCCACTACCATGACCTATCGAAAGGAAATCGTCATGACCGTTGGAACCGTAAAATTCTTCAATGCCACCAAGGGCTTTGGCTTCATTCAGCCGGACGACGGCGCTGCCGACGTCTTCGTCCACATCTCGGCCGTTGAACGCGCCGGCATGCGCACCATCGTTGAAGGCCAGAAGCTGTCCTTCGACGTCGTCAAGGACAGCCGCTCGGGCAAGAGCGCCGCAGACAACCTGCAGGCTGCCTAATTATCGTCTCCGCCCCGTGACCACGGATGTACTGGCACGGGGCGCCGGGATGACGGAAAGCCGGGCTTAGCCCGGCTTTTTTATTGTCCCGAAAGCAGCGCGGTCAGATACCGAGCAGCGCCTTTGCCTTGGCGAGCGTCTCGATCGAGGCGGCGTGATCGCCGGCCTGGTGCTGTTTTTCGCCAAGCGCGCGCAACTCCTTGACCTGCGCCATCTGCTCGTCCGTCAGGCTCGCCGACGGCAGCGCCGCGTCGATCTCGGCCATGTCGGCCGGGCAGTGGAACGCGAAAGCCGGCGTGGCGAATACCAACATCGCCGCAACGCAAATTATCTTCTTCATCGGGGTTCTCCTCCCTGGCTGAATGCCCGCCCGCCACGATGCCAGCGGGCGCTCCGATTTGGGCAGGAGAATGACGCCGGCGGCATGCCCTTCCGCTCATGCCGGCGGGACTATTCGCCGTCCTGGACAGACTGGTTCCAGGGGCGGTCCCCGTTCTCGTCCTTCACACGCGTTGGCAGGCCGATGCGGTCGAGGATCGTAAAGAAGGGCTTCGGGTCGAGTTCCTCGACATTGACCATCGTGCCGGTGTCCCATGTGCCGTCGGCGATCAGCATGGCCGCGGCGACGGGCGGCACGCCGGCGGTGTAGGAAATGCCCTGGCTGCCGACCTCGTTGTAAGCGTCCTTGTGGTCGGCGACATTGTAGACGAAGACTTCCGCCTCCTTGCCGTCCTTCACGCCCTTGACCAGATCGCCGATGCAGGTCTTGCCGGTGTAGTCCGGAGCCAGTGAGGCCGGGTCGGGCAACACCGCCTTGACTACCTTCAGCGGGATGACTTCCTGGCCCTCGGCCGTGGTGACCGGCTGTTCGGAAAGCAGGCCGAGATTTTTCAGCACCGTGAAGACATTGATGTAGTGATCGCCGAAGCCCATCCAGAACCGCACGTCCGCATGCGGATAGTTGACGGCAAGCGACTGCACCTCGTCATGGCCGGACATGTAGGCCTTCTGCTTGCCGACGACCGGCAGGTCCCATTCGCGGCCGACCTCGAACATTGAATTGGCCTTCCACGCGCCTTCCTGCCAGCTGTAGACCGTACCGGTGAATTCGCGGAAATTTATTTCCGGGTCGAAATTGGTGGCGAAATACTTGCCGTGGCTGCCGGCATTGATGTCCACGATGTCGATCGATTTCACCTCGTCCATGAACTCGTCAATGGCAAACCGCGCAAAGGCGTTGACGACGCCCGGGTCGAAGCCCGCGCCGAGCACCGCGGTGACGCCCTTCTCGGCGCAGCGGTCGCGCCGCTTCCACTCGTAATTGGCATACCATGGCGGCGTCTCGCAGATCTTGTCCGGCTCCTCGTGGATCGCGGTGTCGATATAGGCGACGCCGGCCTCCAGGCAGGCTTCCAGGACATGCATGTTGACGAAGGGGCTGCCGACATTGATCACGATCTGGACGCCCGTCTTGCGGATCAGATCGGCGACCGCCGCCGTGTCCATCGCGTTCACCTGATGGGCTTCAAGGGCGCCCCCGGTCTTCATCGCGCCCTTTTCACGCACGCTGTCGATAATCGCCTCGCATTTCGACAGCGTCCGGCTGGCGATGTGGATATCACCCAAAAGATCGTTGTTCTGCGCGCATTTGTGCGCCACGACTTGGGCGACGCCGCCCGCACCGATGATGAGTACGTTGCGTTTCATAAGCCTCCGAGGCTCCCTCTGTGTCTCCGGCATTTCGGGTGGTGAATTTTTGGCAGGTTTCGGGATCAGGACAGGGCGGCGACGAAATCGTCGTAGCCGAAGTCGCGGGCGAGCCGCACGGAGCCGTCAAGCTCCTTTACGGCGATGGCCGGCATCTTGACGCCGTTGAACCAGTTCTTCTTGACCATGGTGTAGCCGGCGGCATCCTGAATGCTCAACCGGTCGCCGGGCTTCAGCGCCTCGGGAAAGCGGAACTCGCCGAAAATGTCACCGGCGAGGCACGACTTGCCGCAGACCATCCATTCATGCGGCCCCTCGTTCGGGGCGATCTTTGCGGACTCGCGATAGACCAGCAGGTCGAGCATGTGCGCCTCGATGGAGGAGTCGACGATGGCGAGGTTCTTGCCGTTGAACAGCGTGTCGAGCACCGTGACTTCCAGCGTGGCGGTATTGGTGATCGCCGCCTCGCCGGGTTCGAGATAGACCTGCACCCCGTATCTCGCCGGCAAAGCGTTTCAGCCGCTCGGCGAAGCGATCGAGCGGATAGTCCTCGCCGGTGAAGTGAATGCCGCCGCCGAGGCTGATCCAGTCCATCCGCCTGACGAGATGGCCGAAACGCTGCTCGATATCGACCGAGCATGGCGTCGAAACGGTCGAAATCCTCGTTCTCGCAATTGCAGTGGAACATGAAGCCGGAAATCGTCTCGGCGACCTGTTCGATCGCCTTGGGGTCGTGCTCGCCGAGCCGCGAAAAGGGGCGGGCGGGGTCGGCGAGGTCGAATTCGGAGGTCGAGACGCCGGGATTGACGCGCAGGCCGCGCACCTTGTCGCGGCTCTCGGTTTCGAAACGCTCCAACTGGCCGATCGTGTTGAAGATGATCTTGTCGCAATTCGCGAGCACCTCCGCGATCTCGTGATCGGCGTAGGCGACCGAATAGGCATGCGTCTCGCCACCGAACTTCTCGTGACCGAGCTTCACCTCGTAGAGCGAGGACGAGGTCGTGCCGTCCATGTATTGCGCCATGAAGTCGAACACCGACCATGTCGCGAAGCATTTCAGCGCCAGCAGCGATTTCGCGCCGGAGGCGTCGCGCAGCCAGGCGATCCTTTCCATGTTCGGCTTCAGTCTCGCCTTGTCGATGAGATAGTAGGGTGTCTGCAGCATCGCCGCCCTGTCCGGTCCTGTCCCTGGAAATGCCGTGATGGCCGTTCGGCGGCCGCGCCGCTTTCGCCATGAAGGTAGGGGCACCTGATGTCAGGCAGGGGCGGCTGCGTCAACCGTAAAACGGCCGCGCCTCACTTCTGGAATACATAGGTCCCCGGTGCCGGGCAGAGCGGCGGCAGGCCGGCTTTCGGTGCGCCGGTTTGCGGCGGGGCGACCAGTTCCGCGCTGCTGTGCGCGCCAAGCCACGCCGCCCATTCCGTCCACCAGGAACCGTCCTGCGGGGCATGGCTCTCACGCCAGCTTTTCGGATCGCGGTATTTGCCGCCCCGCTCGCGAAAGCCGATGCGGTAGTGCCGGCCGCGATGGCCGGGTTCGGAGACGATGCCGCCATTGTGGCCGCCGCTGGTCAGGACGAAGGTCAGGTCGGAATCGGTGAACAGCGTCGTCTTGTAGACCGAACGCCACGGCGCGATGTGGTCCTTCTCGGTCGCGACGACGAAGAACGGCGCGTCGATGTCCTTCAGCGCGATCACGCGCCCTTCGACGGCGAAACGCCCCGCGGTCAGGCGGTTTTCGAGGAACAATCCGCGCAGATAGTCCGAATGCATCCGGTAGGGCATGCGCGTGGAATCGGCGTTCCAGGCGGAGATGTCGAACTGTTCTTCTTCCTCGCCGAGGAAATAGCGCTTGATGGCGCGCGACCAGATCAGGTCGCGGGCGCGCAACGCCCGGAATGCCCCGGCCATCTGCTTCTGGTCGAGATAGCCCTGGTCCCACATCATGTCTTCGAGATAGGCGATCTCGCTTTCGTCGAGGAACAGCATCAGTTCGCCGGCCTCGGTGAAATCGGTCTGCGCCGCGAGCAGCGTGACCGATGCGAGGCGCTTGTCGCCGTCACGCGCCATCGTCGCCGCAGCGATCGACAGGATCGTGCCGCCGAGACAGTAGCCGCAGGCGTGGATCTTTTCGTCCGGTACGATGCGCTCGATGGCGTCCAGCGCCGCCATCACGCCGAGGCGGCGATAGTCGTCGAGCGACAGGTCGCGCTGCTCCGGCCCCGGATTGCGCCAGGAAATCGCGAACACCGTGAAGCCCTGGCTGACGATATGGTTGATCAGCGAGTTGTGCGGCGAAAGATCGAGAATGTAGTATTTCATGATCCAGGCCGGGACGATCAGCACCGGCTCGGCGCGGACCTTGTCGGTCTGCGGCGCATACTGGATCAGTTCCATCACCTCGTTGCGGTAGATGACCTCGCCCGGCGTGCAGGCGATGTCCTCGCCGACGCGGAAATCCGGCGAATCCGGCGCCGGCGCATTGGCGAGTTGGCGCGCCATGTCGGCGGCGAAGTTCTGCGCGCCCTCAAGGAGGTTCACGCCGCCGCTCTTGAGGCTTTTCTCGATGATCGCCGGATTGAGGAACGGCGAGTTGGAGGGCGCGGCCATGTCGAGCATCTGGCGTGCCATGAAGGCGACGCGGTCGGCGTTGGCGTGGTGCATGCCGCGCACTTCCCGCGTCGCGTCGCTCCACCAGTCCTCGACAGCGAGGAAGGATTGCTTCCAGGCGCGAAACGGCAGGTGGTCCCACGCCGGATGGCCGAAACGGTGGTCGTCGGCGTCTTCGTGGAATCCGCCGTCCGGCCCGAGCGGACTCGACGGGCCCATCGTGTCGAAGGCGAGTTTCCAGAAATTCGTGACGGCCTTTTCATAGAGCTCCGCCTGACGCCCCGGCGCGCGCGAAAGATGCGTCAGCCAGTCGGCCCAGGCTGTGCCGGCGGAATGGATCGACACGCCGCTGGTCAGCCGCGCCATCGATGCCCTGAGTGCCCGGTCGAGCGTTTCGTAGCGGTCTTGGCTGGCGCCGTTCGTCTCGGTCATCATCCGGGCGAAAGCCGGCGCGGGAATGGTCGCGAGCGCGGTGCCGGTTGTTTCCGGTGCGTGGTCGCTCGGGGTGATGGTCACGGTCGCCTCGTTTCGTCAGACAGGTGGGGTCCAGGTGGATTCATTTTCTCAGTCTATGCCCGTAAATCACTGCGAATTTGTGACTTTGAAAGTGCGATTTTGTCGCGGGGAGCGGCGGGGTGCCGATTGGATGTTCTACCGATTGTTAAGCATCAGAGACGGTGTTTTCGCCGGATAACCGCCGCTTAACCCACCGTAACTATGGTCCGGCCATCATTTCGGAGCAACCGGATCGACTGCAGAATGCTCGGCGAAGACCACACTGAAATCGATACCGATCGCCGCCAGTACCGGCGCGTCAAAGTCTTGCTAAACGGACGGCTGATGTTGTCGGACCGGTCCGAGTTTCCGTGCAGTGTTGCCGATATGTCGCCGGGAAGCGTCGGCTTGTCCACCGGCGGGGCCGGACGGCTCGGCGAGCGGGTGATCGCCTATGTGGATCATGTCGGTCGGCTCGACGGCAGGATCGCGCGCGTCAAGCCGGATGGCTTCGCGTTGAGATTCAATGCGCCGCCGAACAAGCAGACAAAGCTCGTCCGGCAATTGACGTGGCTCGAAAGCAAGCACGCGCTAAACCTGCCCGAAGACCGGCGCAACGAACGTATCGAGCCGCGCAACCAGGCGGGCGTTCTTACACTCGACGACGGTCGGCGGCACGGCTGCCAGATCATCGATCTGTCGCTGTCCGGCGCGGCTGTGGAAACCGACGTGGTCCCGCCGATCGGGGCTACGGTGTGGCTCGGCAGCATGCACGGCCGGGTCGCCCGCCATTTCGAGGGCGGGATCTCGATCGAATTCACCGTTCTGCAACGCCGCCAGACCCTGAAGCCGTTCCTGGACTGACAGGAGAGGGCGGCATCAGCCATTGCCGCCGCGCCTGATCTCGGACCGGCATTTGTGCTGTCGCTCTCGTTCTTCGACAAGTTCAGGATGAGGATGGCTTCCGCCGGTAGTCTTCGTCGCTGACCTGTTCCATCCAGTCCACCGCTGTGCCGTCGAGCTTTTCCTGAATGGCGATGTGGGTCATCCCCGTGGTCGCGGTGGCGCCGTGCCAGTGTTTTTCGCCGGGTTCGAACCAGATCACGTCGCCCGGCCGGATCTCCTCCGCCGGTCCGCCCTCGCGCTGTGCCCAGCCGCAGCCCGCGGTCACGATCAGCGTCTGGCCGAGCGGATGGGTGTGCCACGCCGTGCGCGCGCCGGGCTCGAAGGTGACGCTGGCGCAGGCGACGCGGGCAGGGTCCGGCGCGCTGATGACCGGGTCGAGGCGGACCGATCCGGTGAAATACTCCGCCGATCCCTTCTCCGAAGGCCGCGAGCCGCTTCGCTTGATGTCCATTTCCGGTCTCCTTTGCTGTGGTGTGCTGTCGTCGGGCACTTGCCGCCGTCATCGTATCAGCAAGCGGAAGGCCGTGTTGTGACCAAGGTTGCCGGATAGCTTTTTTTGTATGGCGAGAGGGAAAGGGTGCCGGTCCCGGAGCAGATTTTTGCACCGCCGGGGCGCCTCGATCGGCAAGGATGTGGCAACCGGCTCGTGCTCGGGCTATGCTTCGGCGGCGAGATCAGGGAGGAGCTCGTGCAGGATATCGAACACGTGAAGGAGATCGCTTCCGTTCTCCAGGGCAATTCGACCGGCCGCGACGGGCTGGTCGCGGAGTCCTGGCGAAGATGCGTCGAGTCCTACGGGATGGACCCGGCGCGCGCCGAACCCGCGCATATCGTGACGGACTCCGAACTGCGGGAGCACCGTGAACAGGCCGAGCGGCTGATCGCGATCGCGCGGTCGGGCCTGCAGGAGCTTTTCCGGCAGGTCGCCGGTCAGAACTACGTTCTTCTGCTCGCGGATTCCAAGGGCGTCACAGTGGACTTTTTTGGCGACCGGAGGTTCGAGGACGATCTCCGTTCGGCGGGGCTTTATCTCGGGTCCGACTGGTCCGAGAATCTTGCAGGCACGTGTGGCGTCGGTTCCTGCATCGTCACGGGCGAGGCCGTCACGATCCACCAGACGGATCACTTCGGCCTGGCGCACACGCCGCTGTCCTGCACGGCCGCGCCGATTTACGACACCTGCGGCATGCTTTCGGCGGTGCTCGACATCTCGTTGCTGCGCTCGGCGGTGCCGAAATCCGGTCAGAACCTGGCCATGAATCTCGTGCGGACCTCCGCGCGGCGCGTCGAGATGGCGAACCTGATGGCGATGACCCGGCGAAAGTGGGTCCTGCGCTTTTCCGCCAGCCCCGAGTTCATCGAGGTCGATCCCGAGGCCGCGGTGGCGCTCGATGATTCTGGCAGGATCGTCGGCCTGACACATGGCGCCATCGACCTGCTGTGCCCGGCGGCATCCAGTGCCGAAATCATCGGACAGCGGCTCGATGCCCTCATGGAGCTCTCGGTCGACGATCTGCCGGATCTCACGCGCGGCCGACCGGCCGAGGAGCGGGTGATCCGTCTGAAGGATGGCCGCGGCCTGTTCGGCCACGCCATCGCGCCCCAGGCCGTGCCGCTGCCAAGGGCCCGGACCGGCGGCATGCTTCCCGACGGCCTTGCGAGCTTTGCCGGCCCCGATCCCGCGATCCAGAGGATGCTTTCCGAGGCCGCGCGGCTTGCGAGGACGCAGGTGCCGCTTCTGATCGCCGGCGAGACGGGTACCGGAAAGGAGCGGCTGGCGCGCGCGATCCATGCCGGCGCGCCAACGGAGCGCGCCTTCGTCAAGCTGCCCTGTTCGGGGATCGACCCGGACCGGTTTGCGGACCTCGAGGCGAGCGACGCCAATATCGGCGGCACGCTGTTCCTGAGCGGCGTCGAGGATCTCGACGAACGGGGGCAAGCGCGATTGTTGGCTCTGGTTTCCCGGCGAGGCGATCTCCGTCTCATTGGCTCGACCCGCACCGATCTGGCGGCGCGAAGCAATGCCGGCCTGTTCCGCAGCGATCTCTTTTTCCGTCTTGCCGGCGCCACTCTGGCCGTCCCGCCCTTGCGCCTCAGGCAGGATTTCGACTGGCTGCTCGACAGGCTGGTGCGCCAGCGCTCGGCCGCGGCGCCGCGCATTTCGCCCGCGGCCAGGGCGGAACTCAAGGCGAGGGCATGGCCCGGCAACATCCGCGAACTCGAAAGCACGCTCGACGTGGCGCTGGCATTGGCCGAAGGCTCCGCGATCGACGCGACCGACCTGCCGCCACCGCCGCTGGCCCCGGCCGAGGAGACGCGCGCCGGAAGACGATCTCCAGGCGCTGCTCGACGCCTGCGACGGCAACATGGCCCGCGCCGCGCGGCGGCTTGGCGTCAATCGCTCCACGATCCTGCGGCGCGCCCAGAAGCTCGGACTTCCGCGGTCCGGCTGACAAATCTGTTGCGCGAAATCGTTGCGCGGCGTTGCGCGCGCAACGGCCAACGCATGAAACCGCGCCGATTTCGTCGTTTTGCGCCGAAAATTCTGGCGCAGGACGCGCTTCATGCGTCAGCCTCCTGTCGAGGAAATCGAAAAAGGGAGGAAACCATGCTCGATAAAACCCTGTCCGTTCAGGTTCAGGCGTTCCTGGACAAGTTCGGCGCGGCGCTGGAGGCCGGCGATATCGCCGCGGCGCGCGAAATGTTTCTCGACGACTGCTACTGGCGCGATCTCGTCTCGTTTACCTGGAACATCAAGACGGTCGAAGGCAAGGACGAGGTCGAGGACATGCTGAAGCACCAGCTGTCGTCCGCCAAACCCACCGGCTGGAAAGTCGCCGAAGGCGAGGTTCCGACGCAGGAGGACGGCGTCACCACCGCCTGGATCCAGTTCGAGACGGCGGTCGGCCGCGGCTACGGGCTCGTCCGCCTGAGGGACGGCAAGATCTGGACATTGCTGACCACGCTGGTGGAGCTCAAGGGCTTCGAGGAGCACAAGGGGTTCGACCGGCCGCTCGGCGCCAAGCACGGCCACGGCAAGAACCGCCCGTCGTGGAAGGAGGAGCGCGAGGCCGAAAAGCGGGAACTGGGCTACACGAAGCAGCCCTATGTCCTGATCGTCGGCGGCGGGCAGGGCGGCATCGCGCTCGGCGCACGGCTGCGCCAGCTCGGCGTGCCCACCATCATCGTCGAGAAGAACGACAAGCCCGGCGACAGCTGGCGCCGCCGCTACAAGTCGCTCTGCCTGCATGATCCGGTCTGGTACGACCACCTGCCATATATCAAGTTCCCCGAGAACTGGCCGGTCTTCTCGCCGAAGGACAAGATCGGCGACTGGCTCGAGTTCTACACCAACGTGATGGAACTCAATTACTGGACCAGGACGACCTGCAAGTCGGCCAAATACGACGAGAAAACGAAGCAATGGACCGTCGTCGTCGACCGCGACGGCGAGGAGGTGGTGCTGAAGCCGAAGCAGCTCGTGCTCGCCACCGGCATGTCCGGCAAGCCGAACATTCCGAAATTCCCCGGCATGGAGAAATTCAGGGGCGACCAGCAGCATTCGTCGCAACATCCGGGCCCGGACGCCTATCGCGGCAAGAAGGCGGTGGTGATCGGCTCGAACAACTCCGCCCACGACATCTGCGCCGCGCTCTGGGAGAACGATGTCGACGTCACCATGGTGCAGCGCTCCTCGACCCATATCGTTCGCTCCGACACGCTGATGGATATCGGCCTCGGCGCGCTCTATTCGGAAGAGGCGGTGCGCAATGGCGTAACCACCGAGAAGGCGGATCTCATCTTCGCCTCGCTGCCCTACCGCATCCTGCACGAGTTCCAGATTCCGCTCTACGAGCAGATGAAGGAGCGCGACAAGGACTTCTACGACGCGCTGGAAAAGGCCGGCTTCTGGCTCGACTGGGGCGAGGACGGGTCGGGCCTGTTCATGAAATATCTGCGCCGCGGCTCGGGCTACTATATCGACATCGGCGCGAGCCAGCTCATCATCGACGGCAAGATCAAGCTCAAGCGCGGCCAGGTGACCGAGATCGTCGAGGACGGCGTGATCCTCGACGACGGCACCAAGCTCGAGGCCGACCTGATCGTCTATGCGACCGGCTACGGCTCGATGAACGGCTGGGTGGCGGACCTGATCAGTAAGGACGTGGCCGACAAGGTGGGCAAGTGCTGGGGCCTCGGCTCCGACACCACCAAGGACCCGGGCCCCTGGGAAGGCGAACAGCGCAACATGTGGAAGCCGACCCGGCAGGAAGGCCTGTGGTTCCACGGCGGTAACCTGCACCAGTCGCGCCACTATTCGCAATTCCTGTCGCTGCAGCTCAAGGCGCGCATGGAAGGCATCGACACGCCCGTCTACGGCATGCCGGAGGTCCACCACCTCGGCTGACCCGAAGCGCCGGCCCGTCAAAACGGCGGGCCGGCCGCGCAAACATCTTCACCATGGTTGCGGCGCGCGTCATCGACACCGGCTTCTTCTTCGAAGCCGGGTTTTGCCCAGGATCAGGAATCCGGACTGCGGGGGGATCGCTCCAGATCCAGCGCCAGCGCATGGCACTCGCGCAGCACGTCATCGACTTCATGAAACGGTCGCTTGCGGTGTCCGGGCGGGCGGCCGGGACGCATCGGATTGAAGCGAGGCGAGCGGTTGAGGCCGAGATCGCGCCTGGCCTTCCAGCGGGCGAGGCGGCGGGCCTGGCCGTCGAGATCGTCCAGCGCGCGCTTCAGCATGTGCAACCGGCGGCAAAGCGGCGCGGCGTCAAGCGGATCGTCGGGCGCGGGAATCCAGTCGTCGGGGATCGGGGTCGGCTCGGTAAGGCCGATGAAGGTGATGCGCGGGAAGGATTTCGCGCGGCGCCTCCGGGGCCGGAAGTCGAAACGCTTCAGCGGATCGATGAGGGGGAGCGCCGGGATGGCGGCGGCGGGATTGCCTGTTGTTGTTGGTTGTTGTGGTGGTGGTGTGGCGGCTTGTTTGCGGCGCGCCGGCGCCACCACAACAACAAGATCGCGCGCGGCGATGATGACGAGACGCCGGACGGCGGCTTCGGCGGGGCGCAGGATGCGCAGGAGATGGTTGTGCAGACTGCGCGGCAGCGTCGCCGTCATTTCGCCGTCGGCCAGACCGGCCATGGCGAACAGCGCCGCGACGATACGCAGAAGCGCGTCGCGGTTGCGGGCAATCACCCGAGCCCAGTTCATGGGCACATGGTCCGATTTGGCGTGGACAGACATGGGCGCGAGTATGGGAGCGGTTTCGGGGCGTTTGATGGAAAAGCGGACGAAAGGCCGGGAAAGGCGAGCAGAATCATACGGCTGGACGGCGGACGACCCGAAACTTGTCGACCGTCCGGCAATCGTTGTCCCGGCTGTCCGGCGGGTCGTATCCGTCGTGGCGCAGCGAAGGAGACACCTGTCAGCGATCTGTAATCTTGGCTTGGCTAGCTCAGGCGGCGTCTCTTGCAGACGAAGATTTTCTCTCATTCGAAAAAGGCACATCCATGATCCCGCTGCAGCATATCCATCCGATCCTGGTCCATTTCCCGATAGTTTTCATGCTGACGCTGGCGGCCTTCGATGTCGTCGCGATCGCGCGCGGAGCAAGCGTGACGCAGCGAACCGCAGCCGGGAACGTATCGACCGGCCTTGCCGTTCTGGCCGCCGTGTTTGCCGTCGTGACGTTCTTTTTCGGCGACATCGCCCTCGGGATCGCCGAAAGCGGCGGCTTCAGCAGCGATGTCGCCGAGATCCATGAAGGACTGGGGACATTCACCGCCGTCGCTTTCGTGGTGTGGGGCGCGCTGCGCGCCTTTGTCTGGTGGCGCAACATGTCCATCGGCGGCGTTTTGCGCGCCCTGGTCCCGGTCGCAGAAGTCGTCGGGGCGGTTCTGGTCACCGCGACCGCCTTTTATGGCGGCCAGCTCGTCTACGATCTCGGCGTGAACGTCGCCCAGGCGGCGATGTAATGCCCCGCAAGCGCAGCGCCGGCATGGAGCATACCCTCCGCTCCATGCCGGCGCTCCGAATGCGCACGGACAACATCGACGAGAGCATGTGAGAAGGGCAGCGCTGTGAACATTTCCATCCGCCAGCTGGATATTGTCCTGACGCAAGCCCTGAACGGCATGGCGATGTCGAGCGCCCCGGTCGACGACCTGATGATCTGGAGTTCGGCATTCGGCGTGCCGGTTCTTGTCGCGGCAGTTGCCGGCCAATGGTGGCGGCGCGCCGATCGGCTTCACCATCGCCATGTTCTGGTCTCGTCCGGCCTCGCTTTTTGCGCCGGTCTCGCCTTCAATCAGCTGATCCTCCTGTTCGTTCATCGGCTGCGGCCCTACGACGCGAACGTCACGCATCTGATCATCGAGCGAAGCGCGGATTTCTCGTTTCCCTCGGATCATGCGACGGCGACATTCGCCATTGCGGCGGTGTTTCTTCTGCACGGCGTCCGAAAGGCCGGAACAGCCTTCCTGCTTGCGGCGATCCTGATCGCCGCGTCTCGCGTCTATGTCGGGATCCACTACGTCAGCGATGTTCTCGGCGGAGCGCTGACCGGGGTGATGGCCGCAGTCGCGGTCAAGCTGGTCTATCGGGAGAATTCCCGCCTGGACCGGTTCGTGACGGGCATATTCTAGGCGTCCGCCGGTCGGCATCCATCCGCGCGGCCACCCGTTTCCGCAGCCAGCTTGTCTGCGATCCCGGCGGCGATCGGGAACAGCTTACGGTTCTTGATAACGGACTTTGACGCTCCGGTCGGCGAGGCGGTGCAGAAGGACCTCAATCGTAAAAGCAAGGACGAAAAAGGCGCCGATCAGGACAAGCAACATCGGCGATGTCCCGGCAAGGTGATACGCACCGAGCGCAATCGTGGCCGCATTCGCAACAATGGCGAGAACAACCATCGCCGGCACCGCTCGCGTCTCGTTGAGCAGCCGGAGGTGGCCGATATGGACCGTCATGTGGATGAGGAGCATCGACAACGCCCCGATTGCGGCGATCTGCGAGAGGTCGAAGAAAATGGCGAGCATGATGATGAGGAAGGAACTCACCACGAGCCCTTCCTTGCTATGGGCGATCGGCTTGCCGAAGGCACGCGGAAGTTCCCCGAGCATCGCAAGCTTGTAGGTGACGTTGGTGACCGAATAGAGGCTGGCGTTGATTGCCGAGGCCGTCGCGAACAGGGCGGCGACGGCGACGATCTTGTAGCCCAGCTGGCCGAGAATGGGTCTCGCCGCTTCCGCGAGAGCGAAATCTTTGGCGACGACAACCTTCTCGGGCGGCAGGTTTCCGAAAACACTGAGGGCTATGGCGATATAGACCGCCATGACCAGAAAGATCGCCGTCATGATCGCCCTGGGCAGTGTCCGGCCCGGGTCCGGCATGTCTTCGGCGGCATTGGTGACGATGCGAAACCCCTCATAAGCGAAGAACGTGACGGCGACGCTGTAGAAGATCATCGAAATCGGCGGGTATGTCCGCGGATCGAGATATTCGGGAGAAACAAACATCATTCCGATTACGGCGAAAGCGATGAGAACCGACATCTTGATCAGGACGACAAGGCTTTCGATCCGCGCCATTGCGCGCACGCCGTCCAGATTTACCAACATGAAGGTAAGAACGATCGCCGCGGCAAATGCCTCGATCAGCCACCCCGGTGATCCTTTCGGAAGAAGGGCGTAGGCATAGGAACCGAATGTGCGCGCCACCAAAGACACCGCGACAAGCGACGCGATATACATCATGACGCTCATGCTGCCGGAAAACCGGCCCACGCCATACGCTTGCACCAGATACTCGACAACGCCGCCCGCCGACGGATAGCGGGCGCCCAGCCGGCCGATCGAATATCCGCTGAGCAGCGCGACCAGCCCGCCGATCAGGAAGGAGATCCAGACCGCGCTTCCGGCGATTGCTCCCGCCTGGCCGAGCAGCGCGAATATTCCCGCGCCGACCATGGCGCCGATCCCCATGGCGACAGCCGACCAGAACGGAACCTCGTTGCCGGGTTTATGCATCCCTCTCCACCTCTATCCCGTCATCTGTTCGGACAGTCAGGTTACTGCGATCCGTTGGATATCGGATTGGCGACTGCAGTGGCAATCAGAACTTCGGCAGTCGAAAAGTCGATAAAGCCTGTCGCCGGATGGAAACGGACAGCTGTTCGGTGGGGGCACCGTCCGCACTGCGGACTTTTAGTCATCTGCAATTGCGGATCGTTCTCACCCCCAGTCCAGCACCACCTTGCCGCAATTGCCTTCGCCCATCCGCGCGAAGCCTTGCGCGTAGTCGGCGATGGGCAGCCGGTCGGTGATGATGGCGCGCAGATTCAGGCCGGACTGGATCATCGCGATCTCCTTGTACCAGGTCTCGAACATCTCGCGCCCGTAGATGCCGGTGATGGTCAGCGCCTTGAAGACGATCGCCTGCCAGTCGGTCGGGATCGGCTTCGTCGGGATGCCGAGCACCGCGATCTTGCCGCCCATGATCATCTGCTCGATCATCTGGGAGAAGGCGGGCGGCGCGCCGCTCATTTCCATGCCGATGTCGAAGCCCTCGCGCATGCCGAGCTGCGCGCGCACGTCCATCAGGTCGGTGGTCGCGGTGTTGACCGGCGTGATGTCGGCGATCCGGCCCGCGAGGTCGAGGCGGTCCTGGGCGATGTCGGTCAAAACCACGTGGCGCGCGCCGGCGTGGCGGGCGACCATCGCCGCCATGATGCCGATCGGCCCGGCGCCGGTGATCAGCACGTCCTCGCCGACAAGGGGATAGGTCAGCGCCGTGTGGACGGCGTTGCCGAAGGGATCGAGGATCGCGCCGAGCTCGTCGTCGATGTCGTCGGGCAGGGGCACGGCGTTGAAGGCGGGCAGGCGCAGATATTGCGCGAAGGCGCCCGGAATGTTGACGCCGATGCCCTTCGTCTCCGGGTCGAGATGGAACTTGCCGGCCCGCGCCGCGCGTGACCGGTGGCCGACGACATGGCCCTCGCCGGAAACGCGCTGGCCGATCTTCAGATCCTCGACCTGGGAGCCGATCTCGACGATCTCGCCGGCATATTCATGGCCGACGACCATCGGCACGGGGATGGTCTTTTGCGCCCATTCGTCCCAGTTCCAGATATGCATGTCCGTGCCGCAGATGCCGGTCTTGCGGATCCTGATCAGGATGTCGTTCGGGCCGATCTCCGGCACGTCGACATCGGTCAGCGTCAGCCCCGGCGCGGCCTCCGCCTTCACAAGCGCCTTCATGGTTGCGTTGGAACCCATTCAAATGACTCCCAGTTCCTTGCCCGCGGAGGTGAACGCGTCGAGGCCGAAATCGAGGTCCTCGCGTGTCAGCGCGGCGTTCATCTGCGTGCGGATGCGCGCTTTTCCTTTTGGTACGACCGGGAAGAAGAAGCCCGAGACATAGACGCCGCGCCGGTCGAGCGCGGCGGCGAAATCCTGCGCCAGTTTCGCTTCGCCGAGCATGACGGGGATGATCGGGTGCTCGCCGGGCAAGAGCTCGAAACCGGCCTTCGTGAGCCCCGCGCGCCAGTATTTCGCGTTGTCGAACAGGCGCGCGCGCAGATCGTCGCCGGCCTCGACGATCTTCAGCACCTCCAGCCCGGCGGCGACGACCATCGGCGGCAGGGCGTTGGAGAAGAGATAGGGCCGGGCGCGCTGGCGCAGCATGTCGATCACCGGCTGCGGCCCGGCGACATAGCCGCCGATGGCGCCGCCGAGCGCCTTGCCGAGCGTGCCGGTGAGGATCTGCACCTTGTCCGCGACGCCGTGGTGATGCGGCGTGCCGCGGCCTTGCGGTCCCATGAACCCGGTGGCGTGGCAGTCGTCGACCATGACCATGGCGTCGTATTGCTCCGCCAGCGCGGCGATTTCCGGCAGTTTCGCGAGATAGCCGTCCATCGAGAAGACGCCGTCGGTGGCGATCATGACGAAGCGGGCGCCGTCGGCGCGGGCCGCCTTCAGCTGCGCCTCGAGGTCTTCCATGTCGGAATTGGCGTAGCGGTAGCGCTTCGCCTTGCAGAGCCGGATGCCGTCGATGATCGAGGCGTGGTTGAGCGCGTCGGAGACGATCGCGTCCTCCGGCCCGAGCAGCGCCTCGAACAGGCCTCCGTTCGCGTCGAAACAGGCGGCGAAGAGAATTGAATCATCTTTTCCGAGAAACGCCGCAAGCGCCTGTTCCAGCTCGCGATGCGAGGCCCGCGTGCCGCAGATGAAGCGCACCGACGCCATGCCGAAACCGTCGGTGTCGAGCGCCTGCTTCGCGGCCTCGATCAGCCGCGGATCGTCGGCGAGGCCGAGATAGTTGTTGGCGCACAGATTGAGCACCTCGCGGCTGTCGCCGTTGGCACGGATGCGGATATGGCCCGCCTGCGGCGAGACGATCGCCCGCTCGCGCTTGTAGAGACCGTCGGCCTCGATATCCGCCAGCGTGGCGGTGAGGTGGGAAAGAAATGTCCTTGGCATCAAAATGCCTCCCTTGGCCGGGCGGATTGTCGTCCGGAAATTGCGCCGGTTCTGCGACAATCCCGCCGCGCCGTGACGATTTGCTAGCCGTTCTCGTCTTCCGGCAGCTCCTCGACACGCTCCTGCTCGATTTCCTCCTCCTCGGCGCGCGGATCAAGCGAAACGGTCTCGATGGTCGACATGCGCGCCGGCTGCGCGGCGACGAACAATCCACGTATCGCCGGGGCGGCGCGCTGGCTGATGCGCCAGGATGCGTAGCCGATCAGGACCAGATGCGCGGCCCCGATGGTGATGAACAGGCCCGGCGGACCGGCTGCCGACATCACCACGCCCGAGGCGAGCGGCCCGGCGATCGAGCCGACACCGTAGAGCAGCAGCAATCCGCCCGAGGTGCGCAGGAAATAGTTGTCGGGCGCATGGTCGTTCGCATGCGCGACGACGACCGGATACATCGAGTAGACGCAGGCGCCGAAGAGGGCGGCGGCCGTCAGCACGACCGTCGACGATGTGGGTTGCACCGCCGCGAGGAAGATGTCGACGGCAAGCGCCACCGCGGCGATGGCGACGAGCACGAGGCGGCGGTCCATGCGGTCGGAGAAATAGCCGATCGGCACCTGCGCTCCGGCGCCGGCAAGGATCGACAGGCTCATGAACAGCGCGATCGCGCTGACGCTGAGATCGATCTGTTCTCCATAGACCGCGCCGAGCGTGCCGAAGGAGGAGTTGGACATGCCGATCAATACGACCGAGGCGACGGCGACCGGCGAATTGCGCCACAGCGTCTTCAGGTCGAGCGAGGCGCCGACCAGCGGATTGGGCGCGTGGCTGGCGTAAAGCCCGCTCGGCAGCAGCGCCAGCGCGTAGAAGATCGCCGCGACGACGAAGAACAGGTGCGTCGAGGTCTCGCCGGTCGTCAGCGCCATCTGGCCGAGCGTCGTCGCGGCAAGGTTGACCATGGTGTAGAGGCCGAAGACGCGGCCGCGCGAGGCGGCCTCGGCGCGCTCGTTGAGCCAGCTCTCGACGATCATCGCCGCGCCCGCGAAGGCAAAGCCCGCGATCCCGCGCAGCGGGATCCATGCCCAGGCCTCGATGACCAGCAGCGAGGCCAGCACCGAGATGACGGCCAGCGCGGTCATCGCGCCGAAGGCGCGGATATGGCCGACGCGCGCCACCGTGCGCGGCATCATCAGGCAGCCGAGGATGTAGCCGATCGCCCAGCCGGTGCCGAGCAGGCCGAGCGAGAACGAGGAAAAGCCTTCCTGCGAGCCGCGCACCGGCAGGATCAGCCCGTTGACGCCGCCCGCGAACATCAGCAGGGCGGAGCCGATCATCAGCGGATAGACGGCGCGGGGCAGGAAGGGCATGGACGGGTCCGTTGCGGCCTGTTGCACGGGAAAGCGGCGATTCGCCGGAGCCTAAAGCTTACGGTCGCGCGAATTGAAGAGCCGAAGCGGTTTGCAGTCCGCGCGTCCGTCCTACTGGAACGCCGTCTCGTTGAAGCTTCTGAGTTTGCGTGAATGCAGCCGTTCCGGCGGCATCTGCGCCAGTTTCTCCATTGCCTTGATGCCGATGATCAGGTGCTGCGAGACCTGCCGCTTGTAGAAGTCGGTCGCCATGCCGGGCAGTTTCAGTTCGCCGTGCAGCGGCTTGTCGGAGACGCACAGAAGCGTGCCGTAGGGCACCCGGAAGCGGAAGCCGTTGGCGGCGATGGTCGCCGATTCCATGTCGAGCGCGATGGCCCTTGACTGCGACAGCCGGCGCACCGGCCCGCGCTGGTCGCGCAGTTCCCAGTTGCGGTTGTCGATCGTGGCGACCGTGCCGGTGCGCATGATCTTCTTCAGTTCGTAGCCGGTATAGCCGGTCACTTCCGCGACCGCCTGTTCCAGCGCCACCTGCACCTCGGCCAGCGGCGGCACGGGCACCGAAAGCGGCAGGTCGTCATTGAGGACGTTGTCCTCGCGCACATAGGCGTGGGCGAGAACGTAATCGCCGAGTGCCTGCGAGTTGCGCAGGCCGGCGCAGTGGCCGAGCATCAGCCAGGCATGCGGGCGCAACACGGCGATGTGGTCGGTGATCGTCTTGGCGTTGGAGGGCCCGACGCCGATATTGACCATGGTGATGCCGGTGCGGTCGTCCTTCATCAGGTGATAGGCGGGCATCTGCGGCAGCCGCGCCGGGACGACGCCGGAGACCGGCGACTTTTCGCCGGCGGGCGTGACGAGATTGCCCGGCTCGACGAAGGCGGTGTAGCCGCCTTCGCCCCTGGCGATGACGTCACGCGCATACTGGCAGAATTCGTCGATATAGAACTGGTAGTTGGTGAACAGCACGAAATTCTGGAAATGCGACGGGCTGGTCGCCGTGTAATGGGCGAGCCGGTGCAGCGAATAGTCGATGCGTTGCGCGGTGAACGGCGCCAGCGGCAGCGAATGGCCGGGCACCGGTTCGAAGTCGCCGTTGACGATGTCGTCATTGGTGGTGTTGAGATCCGGGACGTCGAACGTGTCGCGCAGCGGCCGCGACAGGTTTTCGGCGCTTTCCTGCTCGACATAGGTGCCTTCCAGGAAGGCGAAATGCACCGGGATCGGCGTGTCCGACTCGCCGACCTTCACCGGCACGCCGTGGTTGCGCATGATCAGCGCGATCTGCGTTTCCAGGTAGGTTCCGAAGAGATCCGGCCGCGTGATCGTGCCGGTATAGCGTCCCGGCGCGACGACATGGCCGTAGGCGAGCCGCGAATCGACGTGGCTGTAGCTGTCGGTCTCGAATTCGAGCTGCGGATAGAAGGCGCGCACCCGGTTGCCCGGCGTCTCGCCGCGGCTGACCGCCTCGAAATGCTCGCGCAGCCAGCCGGTATTGCGCTCGTAGAGCGCTTTCAGGGCCGCGACGGCCTGCTTGGCGTCGGTGAAGGATTGCGTCTCGAAGGCCGGCGGCAGGTCGCAGCCGGCGCTGGAGACGGGGTTTTGCGGCAGTGTTTCCAGAGTCTGTATAGTCATGGCGTTATATAGACGCGAAATGACTGCAGGAAAATGGCGTTTGTTCCATTTCCCCCGCTGCGGCCGGTTTATGCCGGCCCGTACTCGTTCTCGCCGTCATTGCCGCGGCTTCGCCCACCAGACGATCAGCACGATGATGCCGATCAGCGGAATGAGCATGATCAGCTGCCACCAGCCGGACCGGCCGATGTCGTGCAGGCGCCGCGCGCCGACGGCTAGCGACGGCATGAGAACCGCAAGCGAGTAGAGATTGTTGAGCGGCGAGAAATCGCTCCGGCGCCGAACACCACCGCGTCGACAAGGCCCAGCGCCAGCTGGGCGATAAAGTTGAACAGCACGAAATACCAGAATTCCGGCCGCCGCGCGCGGCCGTGGAACTTGGCGTAACGATTGAAGACGGTCTTTACGCAGTCCATGAATTGCGTCGGATGGTCCGACGCGAGCCTGACCGCCGTAGGACGGCGCGGTGCGGCGCGGACTGTCATTTCCCGTGCGGGCGATGGCGGCGGGGGCGGCGGCGTGGCGGGCCGCGACCAGGCCGAGGGCATCAGCGCGTCGGGCAGGGCGGCGGCGGCGGGCTGCCAGTCGGTCATGCCGTCGCGCCAGATCAGCGTATCGGGGCCGATCGTGTCGGTTCCGATCAGCATGTCGAGTTCGGCCGCGTCGATCGGGCCCTTCTGTTCGCCCTGGCTGGCATAGAACCAGATCTTCTCGTCCATCCGTCGGTCCCCCGTCTCAGGTTTGGTCGCGCCTCCGAGGCTAGGCAGATATCCGATCGCCGTAAAGTGGCATGACGATCACGCGTTGCGCAGGATCGAGACATAGAGGACGAAACCGGCGCCCGAAAGCTTGCGCGCCGTGTTGTCCTGGGCGGCGGCGAAACCGGCCAGCGGGCCGATCATGAAGATGGCAAGCGCCGCTGCACGGACGAGGATGCGGAGAGACTGGTAGGTGTGGCGGCCGGTTTTCATGATCGTTTCCCTTCAGATGTTGAAGGGACAATGACAGCCACGCGCTGAACCGACCCTGAGACCGCCGTTCAGACGGCGTTCATGTTGCCGGCGCGCTCAGCGGACAAGGCGCAGGCAATCCGGATTGACACCGAACGGGCAGGCGCGCGCGGTCTCGGTTCTCCACGGATAGGGCTGGCGGCCGGTTTCCTGGATCAGCATGGCAAGTCCGCCGCCGGCGAGCGCGGCGGCAAGACAGACGACGGTGAAGCGGCGGGAGAGCATGGCGGGGACCTCATCGGTTTTTCGCCATGATCGCGCCGGCCGGCTGAACCGCCGCTGAGAGCCCCGTTCAGCCGGGGTTCAACAATATTAATTCCAAAATGGAATGAAACATATGCGTATTGACGCACTTCCGTATTCCGGTGGCATCAATCATATACGCAACATCGAAACGACGCGGCGGCCGGTTCCTCCCTGACCTCCCTCCCAAACACCGGTCGCCGCGGTCTTCGATCACTCAGCCGGAAGGCTGAGACCAATTACCAAGACCCGAAAGGAAAATAAAAATGAAAACGATTTTTGCCACAGCCGCCATCGTGCTGTCCGCCACCGCCGGCGCTTATGCCGACTCGAGCCTCCTCGATGTCTACCAGGAGCCCGCAGTCCAACACAGCGTCGACTACGCGGCGACCGCTTCCATCGGCAACGGCGCCTATGAAATCCGCAACGACCGTCTCGGCGACGGCGCACCGGGCGTCAATCCCGCCAACCGCGGCACGGCAATTTCGGCCGGCCAGGTCGCACCGACGCTCAACCCCGTCCGTCTTGGCGACGGCGCACCGAAATAAGAACCGGCCAGCAGGCTGGAACCAGTTACGAAACCCAAAAGGAATATGAAAATGAAGACCATTCTTGCAGCAACCGCCATCGTGCTGTCCGCCACCGCCGGCGCCTATGCCAACTCGAGCCTCCTCGATGTCTACCAGGAGCCCGCAGCCCAGCACAGCGTCGACTACACCTCGACCGCCTCGATCGGCAACGGCGCTTACGAAATCGCCAGCGCCCGCCTCGGCGACGGCGCACCGAGCGTCGATTCCGCCAACCGCGGCACGGCAATTTCCGCCGGCCAGGTGGCTCCGGTGCTCAACTCCGTCCGTCTTGGCGACGGCGCACCGAAATAAGAACCGGCTGTCCGGGTAAATGAGGCTCGCCGGGGATGTACACATCTCCGGCGAGTTTGCTATTCTCCGACCAACCGCGAACCGGGTGAGACGATGTCTCTGAACAAGCGACTGCAATTCCTCCGCGATTCCATGGCGCGCAACGCCGGACCGAAGATCTCGGCCGCTTGCGCGCAGGCGGCGGAAAACCAGGCCCGTCTCGCGACGGAGGAGGGGAACGGTTCTGCACTGTCCGAAGACGGTTCCCGACGTGACGTTGATCGACGCCGACGGCAGGGCGCAGCCGGTGCGCGACCTGATTGCCGGCAAGCCGGCGGTTCTCCTGTTTTTCCGCGGCGACTGGTGTCCCTACAGCACGACATCGATGCGCGGCCATCGAGGAGATCCGCGCCGATCTCGTCGGACACGGCGTGATCATTGTCGGCATCACGCCGCGCCACCATTCGGCGCTGGCCGCGGCGAGCAGCGAAAAACATGCTGGGCTTTCAGCTCCTGACCGATCCCGAGCAGAAGCTGATCGAGGCGATGGGCATCCGCTCCCATACCATCGACAAGATGGTCGCCCTCTATGAAAGCGCGGGTATCGATCTTTCCAAGCTGAATGAATCGGGCGACTGGTCGCTGCCGCTGGAAGCCACCTTCCTCGTTGAACCGGATGGCCGTATCTGCTGCGCCAACGCCTTCCCGCATCCGAGCCGGCGCATGGAGCCGGCCGAAATTCGCGACCGGATGCTCGAAATGCTGAAGCAGCGCGCAACCGTCTGAGCGTGTCCGCGCGCTCATACGAGGCCGAGACCGCCGGTCATCGTCGGATCGAGGCTGATCTCGTGCTGCAGGAAATCGATCATCGCGCGGACCTTCGCCGGCGTATAGCGCCGCGACGGATAGACCGCATGCATCGGCAGTGACGGCTTCTCGTAATCGTCGAAAAGCGTCTCCAGCGTCTCGTTCTCCCACAGATCCGGAAACAGCCAGCTCGGCATCATCGCGATGCCGAGGCCGGACAGGACCGCCTGACGCAGCGCGTCGGAATTGTTGATGCGCAGACGCCAGTTGACGCCGATCTGCCGCGTCTGGCCATCCTCGATGAACGGCCACAGGTCGCCATCCGCTATCCCGCCGAAAACCAGGCAATTATGGTCCTTCAGATCCTCCGGCTTCTGCGGGCGGCCCCAACGGTCGAGATAGGCCTTTCGAGGCGATGACGATCATGCGCATCGTACCGAGACGCCGGGCAATCAGGTTCGGCTCCTGCGGCTCGCCGAAGCGGATCGCCAGGTCGAGCCCCTGACCCACCAGGTCGATGACGGAATCCTGCAGGATGAAGTCGATGCGCAGGTCCGGATAGCGGGCGCCGAGCAGGCGGAGCCGCGGCACGAGATGCATGCGCGCAAAGCTCGCGCTTGCCGTCATCCGCAGCACGCCGGCCACGTGGCCCTCGCGACCGCGCGACTGTTCCACCGCCTCGTCGACCGCCTCGATGGCGGCGCGCGCATGGCCGAGGAATTCGACGCCTTCGTCAGTCAGCGCCAGCGAGCGCGTCGATCGTTGCAACAGGCGCGCGCCCAGATAGTCCTCCAGCGCGGCGATCTGCTTCGAGACCGCCGGCTGGCCGACGTTGAATTCGCGCGCCGCCGCCGAAAAGCTCTCGGTCTCGGCGACGCGCACGAATGTTCTGAATGCGGAAATTACGTCCATCGTTCATTCCATAGAAGAATAATTCATATGAGCCAAGACGGTATTATCTTTCATTTGGAATTCAATACTGTTGAAGGTGCCGAAACGGCGCGGTGGCGGGAAATGCCCGACCCTCTCCCCCTCCTTGCCACCGTCCGTTTCGGCGATGAACACGGAAGTCTGCCGGCCCGCAGCGGCCGGCGCTTCGCGAAAGCTTCATGCGGGTGCGCAACCGCAGCCCTTGGGGATCAACCAATACCGGCCGGCTGTCAGGCCGCACCAACTCCGGAACCGAATTCATGACCGAACAGACAAAGCCCATCGAGCTCTATTACTGGCCGACGCCGAACGGATGGAAAGTCAGCATCATGCTGGAGGAACTCGGCGTTCCCTACGAGGTCAAATACGTCAATATCGGCAAGGGCGAACAGTTCGAGCCGTCCTTCCTGGCGATATCGCCGAACAACCGCATGCCCGCGATCATCGATCCGGAAGGGCCGGACGGCAAACCGATCTCGGTCTTCGAGAGCGGCGCCATCCTGCAATATCTCGGCCGCAAGTTCTCCAAATTCTATCCGGCCGACGAGCGCAAGCGCGTCGAGGTCGATGAGTGGCTGTTCTGGCAGGTGGGCGGGCTCGGTCCGATGGCCGGCCAGGCGCATCATTTCCGCCAGTACGCGCCGGAGAAGATCGACTATGCCTATGACCGCTACACCAACGAGGTGAACCGGCTCTATGGCGTCATGAACAAGCGCCTCGCCGGCCGGGAATTTATCGCCGGCGACTATTCGATCGCCGACATGGCCAGCATCGGCTGGATCAAGCCCTACAAGAACCAGGGCCAGGACCTCGACGATTTCCCGAACCTGAAGCGCTGGTTCGAGACCATGCTGGCGCGCCCGGCGGTCGATGCGGGGCTGAAGGTCGGAGAGGAGCACCGCCGCAACATCGCCAACGACCAGGAAGCCAAGAAGGTCCTGTTCGGCCAGCGCGCAAGCTGATCGAGCGAAACATGGACACAAAAAAAGCGGCGCCCCCATGGAGGCGCCGCTTTTCGATTGTCTGGGGTGTCGCGGCTCAGTCGCGGTAAAACTTGTATCGATATTTGATGTTCCGCGTTGCGCGGTTCGACTCGCAACTGACGGGAAATCGCTTTCCGGCCCTGTCGCGGACGTGAAATCCCGGTTTGAGTTTCACGCAGAACTTCTTCACGCCGGCAAGACCGTCATTTTGAATCGAGAACGTGGTGACATTGTTCTGCGTCTGAAAGCTGCCGACGACGGCAATCGGGTTCCCGTTCTTGTCCAGGAAACCGAATTCCTTGATCGCCGACGGAATATTGGAATTTACCGAGACAAGGATCGTCTTGGCTGCGGCGGGAAGAGCGACAGAAAGAAATACCCCAGCAGTACAAATCAAGGTTCTGCAGGTTGAAGTCGAGAAAAGTGATAAACGCATTGTCAGGCCCGCCACAGTGAGTATTTCTTATTGTTGACACCATAGCACAAGGATTTGTCTTGTCAGTCTGTATGTTTCTGGGCGGGTAAACTCCTGATCGCAGTATCGTCAAAGTGACTGACCGACCGGACCGCGGACTCTAAAAAAAGCGGCGCCCCGGATGGAGGCGCCGCTTTTCGTTCGTTGCCGTCCCGCCGGATGGGGCCTACTGGCGTTGCCAGTCCTCGCCCTTGCAGATCAGCCCGCCGAGGACGCAGCCTTTCAGGTTCATCGTGTCGCCGTTGACGCTGGCTCTGCCTTTGTAGGTCTTGTTTTCCGCCAGATCGGTGATCTTGCCGGTGTAGTTGCCGCCGCTGCCCGTCATCGTGCCGATCGACTTGCCAGTGAATTTGCCGGATTGCACGATGCCGCAATATCCGCCGCCGCACGGCTGGAACTTGACCAGCGCTCCGGTGCTCGGGCGCAGCCAAACGCCTTCGATTGGCTCGGCAAGCGCCGGGACGGCGAGCAAGCCGGTGATCGCGCCCGCGAGAATGAATTTTCGTATCATCTGTTCCTCCCGATTGGACGGCCGGTCCCCGGGACCGTGCCGTCGATTTTGACCCATACGTAAAAGTAATCGCAAACCGGACCGCTTGAAAGCGGGTATTCGACGCGCAGGCCGCCAAAAGCGTGGAAAACCGGTGCCGGCAATCGCGCACACGGTTAGCAAATGCTTTCGCAGGCGCCTGGAAATTGTCGAGATAAATCGGACGAAACCAAGCAAAAACAATGGCTTCGAGCGTTAATGCAATGACAAGTTTACGAAGAATTTGAACTTTGTTTGCTCGAAATTAAGCACGCTTTTTAGCATGCGATTCAATCCGCTGCTGCATGCTCCAGACCATCGGACCGAACCGCACGAACATCAAGGAATGGCGGCCTCGGGAGGCGAAACAGGGATTAACAGGATCAATACGATGGCACGCATCGAGATGGAAAATGCAGACATGGCGGCTCTTGGAGCAGCGAACAATGCCGACATCCTCTTCGAGATGGGCATGATGTACGCGACGGGCCGCGAATGCGACGTGGACATGATCGCCGCGCACAAATGGTTCAACATCGCCGCGATCAAGGGATGCTCGCGCGCCGCGATGCTGCGTGCCGAAGTCGCCGAGACGATGACCAAGCCGGACCTTGCCCGCGCGCTGCGTGAAGCGCGCGAGTGGATGACCTGCCACTAAACACGGTCATCCCTGCCTGTCCTTCCGGGGGAAGGGGCCCCGGGACGGGGCGGATCGCGATGTCATGGGGATGGATCGCGGTCGGTTCCGTCCCGGACTCCCGGACTATCCCGCCGCCTTCAGCGCGTCGGGCAAAGCATTTCCGAAATAGTCGAGTTCGTGCGGCAGGCCGCAACTGACCCGGATGCAGCGGTCGATGCCGGGCGCCATCGGCTTGCGGATGAAGACGTCGCGGGCGTTCAGCTCCTGCAGGATACGCATCGCGTAATCGCCGTCGCGGCCGCAATCGAATGTCACGAAATTGGTGGCCGACACGATCGGCTTGAGCCCGTTGGCGACGCCGATGGCGGCGATGTGCTTGCGCGCGGCCTCGAATTGCATCGTCACCTGCGCCAGCCAGGTCTGGTCGGCGAGCGCGGCAAGCGCGCCGTGCTGCGCCATGACATTGACGCCGAAATGGTCGCGCACCTTGTGATAGTTGAGGCACAGATCCGCCGGGCCGATCACGTATCCGACGCGCAGCCCGGCCAGCCCGTAGGCCTTGGAGAAGGTGCGCATGCGCACGACATTGGCCCGGCCGGTATCGATCGGCGGGATCGCGGTGTCCGGCGCCAGTTCGCCATAGGCCTCGTCGAGGATCAGCAGCGTTTCCTCCGGCAGCGCGTCGATGAAGGCCTCGACGGCGCCGGCGCTCCACCATGTTCCCATCGGATTGTCCGGATTGGAGAGATAGACGATCTTCGCGTTTTCGCGCCGCGCCGCGCCGGCAAGCGCGTCGAGATCCTCCTTGTCGTCGCGATAGGGCACGGTGACGAGGCGGCGGCCGTAACCGGCGACATGGTAGTTGAAGGTCGGATAGGCGCCGAGCGAGGTGACGATCGCGTCGCCGGTGTCGGAAAAGATGCGCACCGTCACGCCGAGCAGGTTGTCGATGCCCGATCCGACGACGATCTCGTCCATATCGACGCCCAGATGGGCGGCAAGCGCCTCGCGCAGGTCCCAGATCTCGGCGTCGCAATATTTCCAGACATCCTCGCGCGCCGCCCGGTCCATGGCCGCGATCGCCTGCGGTGACGCGCCGTAATTGCATTCATTGGCGCCGAGGCGAGCCTTGAAGGGGCGGCCGTTCTGGCGTTCGAGCCGTTCCGGCCCGACAAAGGGGATGGCGGAGGGCAGGGAAGCGACGAGCGGATTGGCTTTCGGCATGGGCATCTCCGTCTGCGGTCGTTCCAGCAAGCCGTACTCAGCGCTGCTGTCAAGCGCCGCCATGTGTAACAAACCGGCATAAGCGCAAATAAACTTTGGAAAAAACGGCGCGATCCACTGGAAAGGAGCGCTTCTCCCGGCCCGGCAAGTCAAGGGCGGCGGTGTTTTCGGCGGCGAAGCGCGTGCCCGTTGACACGACCCGGCCTCTGCGGCATTCGTATACCCATATTGTATGAGGAATAGAACAGGGGCCCTGTGCGGGATGCCGGTCCGCAGACCGGCGCGGGAGGAATTTTCGTGTTTCGTGACGCGGTGAACAGCCGGACATTTTCGCGCCGCAGCCTGCATGGCCAGGTCGCGCATGAAATCGCCATGCGCATCGTGTCCGGCGCGCTCGCACCGGGATCCTGCCTGCCGACGGAAGAGACCGCCAGCGCCGAAATGAAGGTCAGCCGCACCGCCTACCGGGAGGCCCTGAAGGTGCTCTCGGCCAAGGGGCTGGTCGAATCGCGGCCGAAGACCGGCACCCGCGTCCGCAGCCGCGACGAATGGAACATGCTCGATCCCGATCTGTTGTCCTGGAGCTTCGCCGCCGGCCCGTCGGCCAGTTTCGTGCGGTCGCTGTTCGAGATCCGCCAGTTGATCGAGCCCGCGGCGGCGGCCTTTGCCGCCGAACGCGCCACCGGCGACGACCTGGCGGCGATCGAAATGGCCCTGTCCGGGATGAAGCGGAACGGTCCGGGCGCCCGGGAGAGCATCCGGGCCGATCTTGCCTTCCATCTCGGAATCCTCGCCGCCTCCGGCAACGAAATGCTGGTCTCGCTCGGCTACCTGATCGAATCCGCGCTGGCGCAGAGCTTCGAGTTGTCCGCCCGCAACCCGGGCGCGCGGCAGAATTCCATTCCGCTGCACGAGGCGGTCTTTCAGGCGATCCGGCAAGGCGACCGCGAAGGCGCGCGCCAGGCGATGAACACGCTGCTGTCCGGCGCCCGCGAGGACGTCGCGAGCCTGATCGACACCGATGGCGGCGGGAAACGGTAAAGCGGAGGAGATGCCATGGCGCTGGTTGGCGACAGCTATGATTATTACGACAAGCGCTTCTACGACCTGACGGTTCCGATCGCCGAGGTCGAGGAACTGTTCGACGGCTGCCGCTGGGCGGAGGGGCCGGTCTGGTTCAACGAGCATGCGACGCTGGTGTGGAGCGACATTCCGAACCGGCGGCTTCTGCGCTGGATCGAGGGGCAGGGCGTCTCGGTGTTCCGGCACGAATCCAACTACGCCAACGGCAACACCCGCGACCGGCAGGGCCGGCTGGTCTCCTGCGAGCATGGCGGACGCCGCGTCACCCGCACCGAGCCCGACGGGACGCTCACCGTGATCGCCGACAGCTACAAGGGCAAGCGGCTGAATTCACCGAACGACGTCGTCGTCAAGTCCGACGGCACGATCTGGTTCACCGATCCCAATTACGGCATCATGTCCGACTACGAGGGCTACAAGGCGGATATGGAGCAGGCGGGCTGCTTCGTCTTCCGCGCCGATCCGGAAGCCGGGACGCTCGACATCGTCGCCGACGATTTCGTCAAGCCGAACGGTCTCGCCTTCTCGCCGGACGAGACGATCCTCTATGTCGCCGACAGCGCCCGCAGTCACGATCCGGACGGCCCGCACCATATCCGCGCCCTCGATGTCGGCGCCGACGGCAGGCTCTCCAATTCGCGGGTGTTCTGCGAGGTCGATCCGGGCGTGCCGGACGGCTTCCGCCTCGATATCGACGGCAATCTCTGGACGAGCTGCGGCAATGGCGTGATCTGCTTTGCGCCCGACGGCACGCCGCTCGGCCGGATCCGGATCCCGCAGACGGTCGCCAACGTCACCTTCGGCGGGCCGAAGCGCAACCGCATGTTCATCACCGCGACGAAATCGCTCTACGCGGTCTATCTCGCGACAACCGGCGCCCAGACGCCTTGAAGCCGGACATCCCGAAATCATGACAGACACAGCCACGATCCCGACATTCATCCGCCTGCACGGCGCCGACAACGTCATCGTGACCACGTCCAGCCTGCCCGCCGGGGCCGCGCTGGAGGGAATTGCGCTCGCTGCCGCCGTGCCGAGCGGCCACAAGGTGGCGACCGCGGCGATCGCCGCCGGCGAGGCGGTGCGCAAATACGACCAGGTGATCGGCTTTGCGTCGTGCGACATCGCTCCCGGCGACCACGTTCACACCCACAATTGCGAGTTTCGCGCCGATTTCGCGCGCGATCCGGCGCCCGGCGTCGACGCGAAGCCGACCGATTTCGTCGCGCCGGAAAAGCGCGCGACGTTCAAGGGCATCGTCCGGTCCAACGGCAAGGTCGGCACGCGCAACTATATCGGCGTGCTGACGACCGTGAACTGCTCCGCCACGGTCGCCAGGATGGTCGCGAGCCATTTCGGCGGCGAAGCGCTTGCCGCCTATCCGAATGTCGACGGCGTCGCCGCCTTCGTGCACGGCACCGGCTGCGGCATGGCGATGGACGGCGAGGGATACGATGCGCTGCAGCGCACGCTGAACGGCTACGTGCTGCACCCGAACTTCGCCGGCATATTGATGATCGGCCTCGGCTGCGAGGTGGCGCAGATCCGCCTGCTGATGGAGGCCTACGGGCTGAAGGACAGCCCGACCTTCCAGCACATGACCATCCAGGGCACCGGCGGCACGATGAAGACCGTCGAGGAGGGCATTCGCCGCATCGAGGCGATGCTGCCCGAGGCCAACAAGGCGGTGCGCGAGACCGTCTCGGCCGAGCACCTGTCGCTTGCCCTGCAATGCGGCGGCTCCGACGGTTATTCCGGCATCACCGCCAATCCGGCGCTGGGCGCGGCCGCCGACATGCTGGTGCGCCATGGCGGCACGGCCATCCTCGCCGAAACGCCGGAAATCTACGGCGCCGAGCATCTTCTCACCCGCCGCGCCGAAAGCCCGGAGATCGCCGAAAAGCTGCTCGAGCAGATCCGCTGGTGGGAGGCCTATACGGCGCGCAACAACGGCTCGATGGACAACAACCCGTCGCCCGGCAACAAGGCCGGTGGCCTGACGACGATCCTCGAGAAGTCTCTCGGCGCCGCGGCCAAGGGCGGCACGACCAACCTGACCGGCGTCTACGACTATGCCGCGCCGGTGACGAAGAAGGGCTTCGTCTTCATGGACTCGCCCGGCTACGACCCGGTTTCGGTCACCGGCCAGGTCGCTTCGGGCGCCAATGTCATCTGCTTCACCACCGGGCGCGGCTCGGTGTTCGGCTACAAGCCGTCGCCCTCGATCAAGCTGGCGACGAACACCGGCATGTATCAGCGCATGACCGACGACATGGACGTCAATTGCGGCGCGATCATCACCGAGGGCGTCGGTGTCGCCGAAATGGGCGAGCGGATCTTCCGGCTGATCCTCGACGTCGCCTCGGGGACGAAGTCGAAGAGCGAGGCGCTGGGCTTCGGCGATGCCGAATTCACGCCCTGGGTGATCGGGGCGGTGATGTGATCGGGGAACTGCGATGAATTTCTTTCCGCATGAAAGCGAGCGCAACGGCATCTTCGTCGGGCGCATCTGGTCGCCGGAGGCAGAGGGCCCCAGCGTCGTCACGCTGCGCGACGGCGCGGTCGTCGACATCACGTCGAGGGCAGCGCCGACGGTCCGCGATATCTGCGAGATGGACGATCCGGCCGGTTACGTCCGCGCCGCGGATGGGACGCCTGTCGGCGCGCTGGAGGAGATCGCCGCAAACCCGCCCGGCGACTTGGCAAAACCGCATTTTCTCGCGCCCTGCGACCTGCAGGCGGTGAAGGCCTGCGGCGTCACCTTCGCCAGTTCCATGGTCGAACGCGTGATCGAGGAAAAGGCGGCCGGCGATCCGAAAAAGGCGCTCGATATCCGCGCCCGCGTCGGCGAGGCGATCGGCGGCTCGCTGCGCAACGTCAGGGCGGGATCGGACGAGGCGGCAAAGGTCAAGGCGGCGCTGATCGCGGAAGGGCTGTGGAGCCCGTATCTGGAGGTCGGCATCGGGCCGGACGCCGAGGTCTTCTCCAAGGCGCAGGTGCTGTCCTCGGTCGGCCCCGGCGCCGATGTGGGGCTGCACCCGATCTCGAAGTGGAACAATCCGGAGCCGGAAATCGTTCTCGCGGTGTCCTCGAAGGGCCGAATCGTCGGCGCGACGCTCGGCAACGACGTCAATCTGCGCGATGTCGAGGGCCGCTCGGCGCTGCTGCTGGGAAAGGCCAAGGACAACAATGCGAGCTCCGCCATCGGCCCGATGATCCGGCTGTTCGACGCGGGTTTCACGCTCGACGACGTGCGCGCGGCCGAACTCGATCTGACCGTGACCGGCGAGGACGGTTTCGTTCTCAAGGGGCATTCGTCGATGAAGGAAATCAGCCGCGATCCGGCCGACCTCGTCGCCCAGACGCTTGGCCGCCATCACCAGTATCCGGACGGGCTGGTGCTGTTTCTCGGAACCCTGTTCGCGCCGACTTAGGATCGCGACGTGCCCGGGGAGGGCTTCACCCACAAGCTCGGCGATGTTGTCACGATCGCGTCGCCCGGGCTTGGCAGTCTTCGAAAACACCGTGCGCCTGTCGACCGAATGTCCGCAATGGACCTTCGGCATCGGCGCATTGATGCGCAATCTCGCCGCGCGAAATCTTATCTGACAGGAGAATGTAATGCTGACTGGACACCACCTGATCGCCGGAGACTGGGTCGCGGGCGACGCGACATTCGCGAGCGAACCGGCCGATGGCGCGGCGCACGACTTTGCGGTCGGCACGCCGGCCCATGTCGACGCGGCGGTGAAGGCCGCGGAAGACGCCTTCTGGTCCTACGGCTATTCGACCCGCGAAGAGCGCGCCGCCTTCCTCAACGCCATCGCCGACGAGATCGAGGCGCGGGGCGACGAAATCACCGCGATCGGCACCTCGGAGACCGGCCTGCCCGAGGCGCGGTTGCAGGGCGAGCGCGGCCGCACCACCGGCCAGTTGCGCCTGTTCGCCAGCCATATCGAGAAGGGCGACTATCTCGACCGCCGCCACGACGAGGCGCTGCCCGACCGCGCGCCGCTGCCGCGCCCGGACCTGCGCATGATCCAGCGCCCGATCGGCCCGGTCGCCGTCTTCGGCGCGTCGAACTTCCCGCTCGCCTTTTCCACGGCCGGCGGCGACACCGCCGCCGCGCTGGCCGCCGGCTGCCCGGTCGTCGTCAAGGGCCATTCCGCCCATCCCGGCACCGGCGAGATCGTCGCCCAGGCGATCGACGCGGCAATCAAGACATGCGGCCTGCATCCCGGCGTCTTCTCGCTCGTCCAGGGCGGCACCCGCGAGACCGGCCAGGCGCTGGTCACCCATCCGCTGATCAAGGCGGTCGGCTTCACCGGCTCGCTCGCCGGCGGCCGGGCGCTGTTCGATCTGTGCGCATCGCGGCCCGAGCCGATCCCGTTCTTCGGCGAACTGGGCTCGGTCAACCCGATGTTCCTGCTGCCGGAGGCCGTCAAGGCGCGCGGCGAGGAGATCGCCAAGGGCTGGGCCGGATCGCTGACCATGGGGGCGGGGCAGTTCTGCACCAATCCGGGCATCTCGGTCGTCATCGACGGGCCGGAGGCCGACGCCTTCATCGAAGCGGCGACGGCGGCGCTGGCGCCGGTCGGCGCGCAGACCATGCTGACCGACGGCATCGCCAAGGCCTATCGCGCCGGCCGCGACCGGATCGCCGGCACCAGGGGCGTGCAGGAGGTGCTGACCTCGCACCTGCGACCTGCAGCAACGCGACGCCCTATCTGTTCGCGACGACCGGCGCCGAATGGCTCGCCAACGAGGTGCTGGGCGAAGAGGTGTTCGGCCCGCTCGGCCTGATCGTGCGCGTCGCCGATGCTCGACGAGATGCTCGCGGTGGCGAAAAGCCTCTCCGGCCAGCTCACCTGCACGCTGCACATGGACGCGGCCGACACGGAGGCGGGCCGCGCGCTGATGCCGGTGCTGGAACGCAAGGCCGGCCGCGTTCTCGCCAACGGCTATCCGACCGGCGTCGAGGTCTGCGACGCGATGGTGCATGGCGGTCCGTACCCGGCCTCGACGAATTTCGGCGCGACCTCGGTCGGCACCCTGTCGATCCGCCGCTTCCTGCGCCCCGTCTGCTACCAGAACATGCCGGCGGACCTGCTGCCCGGCGATCTGCGCTGAGGTCTGCGAGGAAAACGAGATGCGCGCGGCCGGCTTCCGGTCGCGCGGGCCCGCGAAGCCAAAAAACCTTGGACAGCCAATTGAATCATGGTACGGGCGAGGTCCGCGGAGAGGTGGCCGAGTGGTCGAAGGCGCTCCCCTGCTAAGGGAGTAGGCGGTGATCCCGTCTCGAGGGTTCGAATCCCTTCCTCTCCGCCACCGGATTTTCTTCTCTCCGCCAGCAGGCATCCCCGCTTTTTCCGGCAGTTCCCGGCCAGCCCGCCCCCAAAGGGGAGACAGGCAATGGCAGCAAAGACCCGTGTATCGCGCGGTGTATCGTCCCGTGTATCGCCCGGTGTATCGCGCGCCGGGGAAAAGTCCGGCAGCGGCCGCCCGGGCGCGGCCCGCGGACCGGGCCCTTATCTCGTCCGGTCAGGGTCCGTTTATCTTTTCCAGATTAGGGTGCCCAAGGACCTCGGCGGCGGGCGCGGAACGAAGCCGGTCCGGATCAGCCTCGGGGCCTGCCCGGCGCGCCGCGCGCGCCGCCTGGCGGACCTGCTGGCGGCCGAGGCGCGCCTCGGCTTCGACAGGATGCGGAGGGAGCGGATGACGGACCGGGACGACGCGAAGCGCGAAGACGAAAACGGGGACGAGGCGGACGGGCAGGTCTACGGCGGTTCCTCGCTCGAGGAAGCGGTCGCCGAGATGCGCGGCGAACTGAAGCTCGCGCTGGAGATCGTCGGCCAGCCCGTCGCGCCGATGACGCCGGAGCAAACGCGCCGCGCCGAGGGCTGGAAGGGGCTCGTCGGCATCGCCCGCGAACTCGCCAGGGGCAGCGAGGGAAATCCGCTCGTCACGGAAAACGCCGACCTGCTCAAGCAGCGCTACGTCGACAAGCTGGCGTCGACGGTATCGGCCGCGCCGGGAAACGAGGTCGTCGAAGCGCCGAAAAGCCATCCGGTCCAACCCCTGCTTCGGCCGGAGCCCCCGGCGGCCCCTTCCGGAACCGCCGTTCCCGGCGGGGAAGAAGACCCGGGCGCCGCGATGTCCCCGGACGCCGGGTCCGCCGCCGGAACGGCGACGCCGAATCCGGAAGCCGGCGTTCCGGATTTCGAACTGGACCGAAGGTTCGTGCCGCGGCCGGCGTCGTCGCTGCCCCGGTTCGGCGAGGTGGCCAGAAGCTACTTCTCCTCCTGGGCGATCCAGGCCGGAGAAGGCAGCAACGACATCAGGACCGCGCGATGGCGGGCGCAGCTGTTCACCGAGCTGATCGGCGATCACCCGATCGACACCTACAGGGGCGCGGACCTGCAGGCCTATACGAGGCTGCTGCAGTACTGGCCCGGCGACAACAACAAGCGCCCGAAGGACAAGGCCGCCCGCGAGATCATCGAAGGCAACCGCGACCTGCGCCTGAAGCCGATCGCGCTGAGTTCGCTCAAGAACGGCTACCTCTGGATCGTGCGGACCGTCGTGGCCTACGGGGCCGCGGAGCACGACTTTCGCGATCCGTTCGAGAAGGTCCGGATCCACTATCCGCGCACGTCCGCGCGACCGAAGTCCTCCCAGCCGCTCAGCGCCGCCGCGATTTCGTCGGTCTTCCGCGCGGGCGTGGGCGGCGGCCTGCTCGACGAGGCCATGCTGCCGTTGCTTGGCCACCTGACCGGACGCAGGCTGGGCCTGCTGGTCCATCTGACCGGGAACGACGTCCGCGAGAAATATCCGGGCGTCTGGGTGGCCGAAACGGACGGCATCGTGAAGCAGGACGGCGTCTGGAAACGCGTCCCGTTCAAGACCGACGCCAGCATCGGCTTCTTCGTCCTGCACGGTTTCCTGAAGGACATCGGCTTCGTCGACTGGGCGACGGCGCAGGGCGGGCGGTTCCTGTTCCCGGAGATCATGAAGCTGAAGAACCCGAGCAAGAGCGCGTCCTCCTACATGCAGCGCCTGTTCCTGAGCGCCGGAATCGAGAAGGGGCACAGGGAGGTCTTCCATTCGCTGCGCGCCGGAAACATCGAGGACATGCGCGACGCCAAGGTCGATCCGCGCGACCGCAGGCTGCAGGCCGGCCACACGGTCGGCGACGACGAGCACGACAATTACGGCTTCAAGTCGATCAGCGAGATCAGGGCGCGCGAAATGGCGCGCCTGCCGCTCAGCAAGGACATCGACTTCTCGGTGTTCGAGGGGCTGGATTTCGGGAAGATGGCGAAGGCGAAGCGGACAGGGAGACGCAAACGGGAAAAGGGGTAGAACCGCACGCCGTTTGCTTGCCGAAACCGGAACCTGCGGGACCGCGCCCGGGAGGCGGATCGCGCAAGAAACGGACATGCGAAGCGACCGCAGGGGGTGAAGCATGCCGCCTGTCCCGAAGCGTCCGAACATGGGCTCGACGGGATTGCATCGCATGGAGGGCACTTCGTCGCGAGGAGGACCAGAAGGCCGGTCGCATGTCGCGAATCGATTCGTTGGGAAGCGGATTTCCGCAGTTCGCGGAGAAAGCGCTTCTCGCGACGGTCACCGGTGATGAGCCCGCCGTTAACCACGCGATCGCTTTCCGGAAAAAAGATCCTTCAGATCCGTTCCGGATCCGTTCATGGTGGGGATGTTCCGGTCAGCCCCGGAACGAAGTCGGCCCCCGACGGTGCTGGCAACACCGAAGGAGGCCTGACCCTCAACCTTCTCAGGAAAGGAATCGGGCTATGAAGATCAATACCCAAACTCCGCAGACGCGGGAAGACGAGCGTGAGGCCGAACGGCGCCGGGCGGTGCTGCGCGCGCAGCTGGCGATGGCGTTCGGCGGCGCGGTGGCGGCGCTCGAGCGCGGCCGGGCGGCCTCGGACGGCGGGCCGGTGAACGGGCGCGGCCCGGCATCGGCTGGCAGCGGACGGGCCTCGCACGCGACCGCCTGACGGCGGTTCCCCTCACACAGGAAACCACACCCAGGAACGGCGCCTTGCGGTGACCCGCGCGAAGACGCGGGCCCGGGGGCACGTCCGGCGACCTCGGTCGGCCGGGGAGGGGCGCTTGCGCCTTCTTCCCGGCGGCCGCCGCCCGGCCGTGTCCGCAAGGCCGACCGTTCCGGCAAGACAGGAACCACGCATATGCAGTCTTCTTCCTTTACCCGGGCCGGGCCCGGCCAATCCCAAGTCCCGGCAGGCCAAGTCCCGGCAGGCCATGTCCCGGAGCCGGGCCTCGAACAGCGGCTGGCGCAGCTGCTCGACCGGACCTTCGCCGAGATGCTGCGGTCGGAACGGCGGGCCGATCCGATGTTCCGAAGCCATGCCGGGATCGTCGCCCTGAGCCACCATGCCTATGGCCACGAGGCACGGCTGGTGGAGCAGGCGACGATCCATGCTCTGCGAAGGGCAGCCGCATCTCCAGGTGGTGCATCTCGGCAGGCCGTTCCCGCTGGTCGAGGCGGCAAACGAGGCGCTGCGCGGCAATGACTGGGCCGAACTGGAAGGCATCCGGCTGTCGCCCCGGACCTATGCCGAGGACACATTCATGCCCGACCTCGTGGTCGTCGACAGGCGGACAAGGGAGGCCTTCCTGTTCGACATCAAGCGCTCGGTCGACAACAAGGCGAGCCGGATCCGCGGGCTTGATGGCGAAGCTCAAGGCGGCGGCGCTGGTCGCGCCCGACTGGCTCGCCAGCGCAGGCCAGGGTGCATGCGGTCATCTGCACCCGCATCGCGATCCTCGACGTCTCCGGCGAGGTCGACGAGCCGAAGGCGGGCATCCTGCCGCTGGCCGCCCTCGAGCGGATCCTTGCCGTCCCCGGCTTCGCGGCGGCGATCGCGGATCTGCGCGAGCGCTTCTCGATCCGCCTGGAGCGGGAGATGGACAGGCTGCAGGCGGAGCGGCCGCCGCGGGAGCAGCACCGCACGTCCGGCGACACCGGTGCGGTGGCAGATGCGCCAGCGGCCGACGGCAACGCCTCGGACGACACCGGAACCGCGTCTCCGCGCTCCGGACGGCGGGTCGGCTTCGCCATGCCGGGTGCCGGGGAAGCGGACGGTGCCGTCGCCGGCCGACGGCCCGCGGCACTGACCATCCGACATCCACGCATCTTCCCGCCGCCGGAACGGGTCCGGCGGCGGCCCAACCATCAGGAGCACACCATGAGCGACCGTGACGACCACGAACCGAACGACAAACCCACCCCCGCCAGGCGCCAGCGCGGCCATTCCGGCATGCAGGCGTTTGCGCCCTGGCTGAACGCGACCAGGCCCGAGCGCGACGCGCAGCGGCTTGCGGACCAGCGGGACCGCGACGAGCGCAGGGCGATCGCCGCCAGGGCATCCGACAGCCCGTTGAACGCCATGTACGCGGCAATGGGGCACAACCCGGACTGCATCGCGAGGATCCGCGGCGGCCTGATCGTCTCGTGCAACTGCGAGGCGAAGCCGGTCGACGATCCGGCCGTCGCGCTCGCGCTGGCCCTCCACTACGAGAAGTTCGCCCGCGCCGGGCGCATCGCCTTCCCGCGCTCGATCGCCCGGCTGGTCGAGGCCGGGGCGGAGAAGGGCGACGAGGCCTGCCGCGTGATGCTGGCGCGGCTGCGCCGCAGGGGCCTGGTCGATCGGGAGGAAGGCGCGGCGCGTTCCGGACGAATCCCCGGGGAGGCCGTCTTGAGCGAGGCGAGGCTGGTCCGGTTCTTCCTGTGGCGGCTCCGGCACGCGGCCGAGGCCGAGGCGCTGGGACGCGCGGTCGAGAGCGGCTTGCTGGTCCGGACCGAGCGCAAGATCGGCGCATCGGCCGTGACGCTGTTCGCGCTTGCCTCCGGTCTCGCGGCGCTGCCGGTCGCGATCCTGCGCCGCAGGCTCGGCATCGACGGCCTCCGTCGGAGCGAGGCCGGGGCCAGGGACGACGATCCGCTGGCGCATCTGGTTATCCGTCGCCGGACGGACGAGCCGCGCGTGCGAGGCAAGCGAAACGATCGCGCCGGGGACAAGTCCCGGTCCGCCCCGAGGCGGACAACGGTTCCGGCGGCGCTGGACCGCGCGCTGGAAGCGGTGGTGGCGGAGTTGCGGGAATCCGCGACCGGAAGTGAAGCCGCCTCCGGCGGCGCTTCGAAGGCGCGTGCCGAACCGACCGTTCGGCCCAAACAGCAATTTGCCGGGACAGTGGCTTCGAACAAGACCCAGAGCCTGGTGGCGAAACCGAAACCATCCGGCCGGAGGGTCCGGCGCGACAGGCAGGCCGAGCGGGCCTTGCGCGAGCGCTTCGTGCGGCTGGTGCGCGCCAGCGCGCCGCCGCCCGATCCGGTCGATGTCGCGACCCTGCTGCTGCTTGCCCGCGCCGTCGGCGAGAGCGGCCTGCCGCTCGATGCCGTGCTGAAGCGCCTGTCGGCGCCGACGCCGATCGTCACGCTGCGCTCGCGGGTCGCAGGCTTCGAGAAGAACCTGGTCAGGCTGCTGCATGACGGGCTGGTGCTGCCCTTCGCGGTGCAGACCCATGACGGCTACGGCGTCCGTGACCATGACGGCCTGTCCTATGCCCATGGTCCGAGGACCGCGCTGCCGATCGTCGTCTTCCGCAGCCGCGACCGGTCCTATATCGAAAAGGGCACGGGCCTTGGCGAGGACGTCGCCCGCGCGGTCTGCGCGGCCATGCCGATCCTTGCCATTGCCGAGGGGAAACGGACAATCCCGGCCGACCTGCAGGCGGCCACGCATCTCGATCTCGAAGTCGGGCCGCTCGACGCGCGCCTCGTCGGCCGGGTGATCGCGGACGTGATCGGGCCGGTGCGCGCCGATCTCTGCGAGGCGATCGGCGACTGTTCCGGCCTGACGCTTGCCGATCTCGCCACGGCGATCCGGCCGGGCGTCGACCCGGAACACGCCGTCGCGGTCCTGGCAACGCTCGCCAGGAAACGCCTGGAAGAAGCAAGGAACGGTACAGCCGACGACGACAAGAAGGACGAGGACGACGGCAACTGGCGGCCGCGGACGCAAAAAGCCGTCCTCCGGCAGCGAGCTGATCGAGCCGGAAGCGCCGCGGACGACGCAAGCGCCACGCCAGGCGGAAGCCGTGGACGGCCGCACCTCGGACAAGGACGGAAAGAACGAAGCCGCGGGGCAAGCGCTCGGCGGCAAGCCTTGTCTCAGCGTCGAGACGTTGTCGGGCTATGGCGAGGCCAGGGACTGGGCGCTGGCCGTCCGGCAGGACCTCGCGCTGTGGCGCGACGGCAAGCTCGACTGGTCGGCGATGAGCACCCGCATCCTTCTGTCCGGCCCGCCCGGCACGGGCAAGACCACCTTTGCGCGCGCGCTCTGCAACACGCTGCAGGTGCCGTTGCTGGTGACCTCGGTGATGGCCTGGCTGGAACCCGGCTATCTCGGCGACGTTCTCAAGCGCATGAAGCTCGCCTTCGACGAGGCCGGAAAGAAGAAGCCGGTGATCCTGTTCATCGACGAGATCGACGCGCTCGGCAGGCGGCAGTCCACCGACCGTCCCCATGCGGACTACTGGAACGCGGTCGTCAACCGCGCGCTCGAACTGCTTGACGGTGCGAAAGACCATGAAGGCATCATCGTTGTCGGCGCGACCAACAGGCCCGAGGATCTCGATCCCGCGCTCCTCAGGTCGGGCCGCCTCGAACGCCATGTCCGCATCGGGATGCCGGACACCGACGCCCTGGTCGGCATCCTCGCGCATCATCTCGGCGACGACCTGCCGACGGTGCTGAAGACGGCGGCGGATCGGCCAGCGGCGATGAATAAGGACGAAGGAGGAGGTGGACGCGGAGCAACCGATGCGCTCCGGCGCAAGGCCAGCGCAGGGCAGGGGCGGTTGCGCCACGTCGCCGCCCGGCTCCGGAACCTGATTGCCTGGCGGCAGCGGACGAGGGAATTGGACCGATGAGCGGCAATCGGATCAGCGGCAGGCAAACGGCACTGGCAACCACAGACGCGATCATGCTCCTGCGTCGGCTGGCGGTGAAGGCGCAGGGCTTCTCCGGCGCCGACATCGAACGGCTGGTCCGGGAAGCGAGAGGCATCGTCCGGCGCGAGGGACGCGATCTCGCCTGGGCCGACCTCGAGACGATGCTCGATGCCGCGAGGCCGAAGCTCACCGACGGGCTGAGGCGGCGGGCCGCCATCCACGAGGCGGGCCATGCGGTCGTGCGCCATGCGCTCGGCATCGGCCGCGTCACGCGCGTCACCATCGCCGCAACGGCCACTTCCGGCGGCCATGTCGCAGCCGAGGAGGATGTCTTTGACGAAGAGACGGAGCCCCGTCTCATGGCACGGCTTGCCATCCTTCTGGCGGGCAGGGCGGCGGAACGGGCAGTGCTCGGCACTGTCTCGGCGGGGGCGGGCGGCGACAGCGAAAGCGATCTCGGCAAGGCGACGCGGCTGGCAATCCGTATCGAGACCGCCTTCGGTCTCGGCGGCAGGCATCCGCTGCTGCACCAGACGATCGAGCCGGACGTGCTTCTCCTGGGCCTTGCCCCGGGAACGGCAAGGCGGATCCATCGCCGCCTGCGCCGGGCCGAGCGACAGGCTTCGCGCATCGTCGCCGGGCACAGGCAAACGGTCATCGATCTGGCGGCGCGCCTGCTGGAGGTCGACACGCTGCAGGGCGGGGAGCTCGAGGCGCTGTCTGCCGGAGCGGTAAGCATCCGGCAGCAGCCTGCCAGCAGGGCCGGGGACGGGTAGCCAACCCTTCGGTTGTCCGGATGGACGGCCTCTCTCCGGCTGGCCGGATCGCTCGGAGGCCCCGGCGCGCGCATCGGATACCCTTGCCCGCGATCCCTGTCACCTTGCCCGCAAGGCATCTCGATTTGTGCTCATTCGATTCCGAAGTCCGGAAAATCGATTCCGGTCTCCGGACAGGCGATTCATCGACCCACCTGGAGCGCGGAAAAGCCATCCCGACGTGCCTGCAACCCGATCCACATCAGGATGATTTGCAGTAATCCGATTCAGAAGTCGCGAAATGGGATTCAGACCTCCCGAAATCCGATTCAGCCTTCGCGCATCGGATTCATAACGTGCCGCATCCGATTCAAAACTCTCGGCAAACGATTCCGTAACCGGTGACCGTGCATTCAAACGGCGTTTGTCGCTCGCGGGCCGGAGGCAGACGCTGGCGAAGCGAGCAGGGGAGAACACGCCATGTCGCAGTCACGCGCGGAACGGCTGAGGAAGCAGAGGGAGCGGCAGCGCGCGTACCGCAGGCGGCAGCGGCAGAGCCGCAAGCCCACGCGCGACGACATCGCGCGCGCGGCGCTGCACTGGGCGGTCAGGGGAGCGCTCAAGGACGAGGACAAGCTGGACCGCCTCGGCGACCGGATCATCCCGATCCTCGTCCGGCAGGGCTTCGACCGCAAGCAGGCCGACGAGGCATTCGACGATCTCGTCGACCGCTACAGGCGCGGCTGGGAGTTCCAGCGCAAGTTCCCGGAGGACGGGTTCCCGGACGAGGACGAGAGCGGGGAGCGGCGCTGGCGGATGAACGCCGCCGTCTTTCGGCTGTCGGTCCCGGTCCGGTCCGATGGCGCGTCCCGGTTGCTTCGGCTTCCGTCGAGCCCATGTCCGGCGGCGGGTGCCCTGCCGTTCTCGGTTCGCCCAGGCCGATGTCGCTGCAAACAGCGTTTGCGTGAATTGGCCGCTTCCCCCCATTACTCCTTGAAACGCCGTTTGCAGGTGAATCGCTGGTGCGGGCTCCGTTTGAACGGCCGTGCGGAATGGCGAGTTGGACTGGATTTCTTGACTGGTTCTCCCCCACTGAGCGGGTCCACCGTCATGTTTAGGAAACGGAGGATCGAAGATGCCAAACAAGCGGCACAAGCCGGAAGAGATCGTCACGAAACGACGGCAGGTTGAAGTGCTTTTCGGCCAGGGAATGGCGCGGATCGATGCGATCCGTGAAGTTCGCATATGCGCGCGGCCTCACACCGGCTTTTGCGCCGAGACGAGCAGATAGTTCCTGCACACAAGACCGAAATAGCCCGAGACGAGCCGGCAGACGAGCGCGGCGGCAATACGCCGATCGAGCTTCATGCGCCCGGCCCGGTATTCCGCCCCGGGCCAGGCGACGAGGCTGCACCGAAATAAATCTAGGCAGGCATCCGTTTCGTCCCGGATATCGGCCTCGGCAAATCCCGCCCGTTCCAGCCCGGCGCGATAGTCGTCGATGGAGGCGACGAGATTGGCGGGCGGCACCTGGCCCGCGGCCGCGAACCAGCCGGGCAGGGCGCGAAACAGGATGTCGGACAACACCAGGATGCCACCCGGCTTGAGCACGCGGCAGGCCTCGCGCAGAAACCTGTCGCGTGTGTCGAAATGAAAGGCCGCCTCGACGCAGACCACCGCGTCGAAATGATTGTCGGGAAAGTCCAGCCGCGTCGCATCCATCACGGCGAATTCGCTGCCGGGCGCTCTTTGCCGCGCATCGGCGATCTGCGCTGCCGAGACATTGATGCCGGTAATGTTCGCCGGGCCGTGTCTTTCCCCAAGCCGGCTGGTCGACGCGCCGAGCCCGCAGGCGACATCGAGAATGCGACCGCCCTCCGGAAGTCTGGCGGCGAGTTCGTCCACCAGCGCCTCGCAGGCCTCGGCCTGCGTGCGGGCGCCTTTGCCCCAATAGCCGAAATTGTAATAGCCGCTGTCGCCGTAATACCGGCGCTGATGGCTTCCGCGCATCGTCCGGTCATAGATTTTGATCATGCGGTCTCGGGCAGACATGGCTTCGTTCCGTTCAGTTCGCGGCCGGCAAGTCGACGAGTTCGTTCACGGTTCCGGCAAGGGGATGGACTTGCGGTTCCGTCAGCCGGTCCCTGAACACGATCGGCAGCTTCGGATGCGGTGCGACCGTGATCGTCATCCGGTGATCAACGCGGCTGCCGTCCGGGATCTCGATGCGATAGGCGGAAAGGATCGCCACCAGTGCCGTCTTCACCATCTGGATGCCGAAGGCGAATCCGGGACACATCCGACCGCCCGCCCCGAAGACGGTATAGTCGTAGGGCGAAACCTTCAGCGTCCGCCATCGTTCCGGCAGGAACCGTTGCGGCTCCGGATAGAGCGCCGGGTCGCGATTGATCAGAAATGCGCTGACCAGCACGCGCATCCGCTCCGGAATCCTGACAGGCCCGAGATCGGTGACGCATCTCGAGCGGCGGAACTGGATCGACACCGGTGCAAACAGCCGCATTCCCTCCTTCGTGACGCCATCGAGAACCGGCAGGTTTTCCAGCGCTTCGCCCGTCGTGGCGCCGAGCCTGACAGCATCGTCGATTTCCCCGGCAAGCGCCTCCGCGACCGCCGGATGTTGCGCCAGCAACAACAGCGTCCAGGCCAGTGCGTTCTGGCAGGTCTCGTAGGCCGCGCCGAAAGTGAAGGTCAGCAAGCCCCCGATCAGCGGCACATCCGGCGGCCCGCCCTCGTGATCGGGATTGTTCATCAGGATCGAGAAAAGGTCCGACGCGTTACGGTCGCCGCGCTTGCTCTCGCCCCATTCGGCGATAGCCCGTTCGAGCTTCGGCGCGGTGCGCAGCCATTTCAGATAGGCGGGCCCCGGTATCGGCCATGCGGATTCGACCGCGACGTTGATCATCTCGGCGATGGGCAGCGCGCGCGCGTGATCGTCGCCCAGAAGCTGGCTGATGGCGAGATCTTGCATGAGTGTCGAGCCCAGCGGGACAAAATCGACCGGTTCGTTGCGGGGCCAGCCGTCAGTATGACGCTTGGCGATCTCGCCCATCGCCCCGCTCATGGAAAGCACGGCGTTCTTGCTCAGCGGCGGTGTCATCAGACGGCGGTAATGCGCATGCTGCTTGTCGCGCAGGCGCGTCATGCTGACGCTGAGGCGTGTGGCGGCCTGGTTGCGAAAACCGCGAAAGGCGACATTGACCGGTCGCCAGTCGGCCGTATTGGAAAAAACCGATCGATAGAGCCCGGGATCGGAGATGCAGGCAAGCAACTGCGGACGCCGCCGCGTCGAATGCGGATAGGTCAGGAAGACGAAGGGTCCATGTTTCTCGTGCAGGCGACGCAATGTCGGAAGCGGCCGGAGGAGAAAACGCGCCAGGACTCCGATCAGATTCACTGCGCCCGAGATATCTGGGTACCGGAAAGTTCTGGCTCATGTCTCCCCGCCGGCCGGCCGGACAGCGCAACGAACCTTGCCCCTGCGCGATCGCTTGTCGCAGGGCACGTGCCCGTTCGGCTGTTCTTGTTGCGTTTGAGCCCACCCCACGGGCTGGCGTGACGGTACCTTGCGAACACTGCTCGACCAAGTCAATCGCCGTATCGCCCGCCGGCAGCGCACCCTTGTTGGGGCTACCATCTTAAAACCGTTTGGAGAAATTTTTGCCCGGACGCCGTGATTTTGGATAAGGCTCTTGCAACGCTGCGGCGGACAGTTTCAGGGGGGCGGGATCGAAAGCCGAAAGATCCCGCCATTTAGGATGATACCGAAGATCATTCACCAGATCTGGCACGAGCCCGTCTATGACGGCGCGCACGGTACGCCGCAGAGCTGGAAGGACCGCAATCCGGGCTGGGACTACCGGCATTGGGCCTTCACGGAACTGTCCCGCTTCGTGGAGGAGGAGTTCCCGCAACATGCCGAACTGTTCGACGCCAATCCAATCTACAACCAGAATCGGACGTCGGCCGCTTCCTTCTCCTGAGCAGGTTTGGCCATTGCCCCAAGGGGTCGCTCCGCAGGCTAGCCTTCCCAATTGAATTCACGTCATCGATCGGGGCGTTCCCAAGCGAGCTTGATTGCACATATGGTATTCCGTCTCTCCTCGACAGATAGCTTAAAATCCCCGGCAAGACCGATGATGGCGTAAGAAGCTTCCGCCTTCCGCCAGCCGGCGTGCACTGTCCAGGCAACCACCTGTCTCAAATCCTCGGCAACCCAGTGCTCGGCATCGGTGGCACCTGCGATTAGTTGCTCCGCGGTTTCTTCCAGTGACAGCCCTGCAACCAGTAATCTGTCTGCAATGGCAAGGAACGCATCTTCCATCGCCATTTCGCAATCCAAGGGTCGGTCTGGCCAGTCGCCATCATTCTTGGGAGCGTCGATCACGATGCATCTCCGGTTGTGAGAGGCATGCGACCATACGGAATTGAAAGGAGCGCGCCACCGCCAGGATACGGCAATGGCTTTCAAAAAAAAGCATCTCGGAGGCGTCGAGGCATGTGGCTTAGGGGCTGCCAATCAGGCGCCAACTCCGATAGGGAAATTAAATGATACAAAAGCCTCTTCGCATCATCGCCTGGCTCGTTTTGCTCATGCTGGCTTTCTTCACGCTTTCACCGATAGAGCTGCGACCACATGCCGCGTTACCGGCATACGATGAACGATTGGCCGGATATCTGGTCGCCGGTCTGCTGTTCGCCGCAGCATACCCCAAACGCATCTGGCTGGCCACCGCCATTGTTCTGGTCAGTGTGTTTGGCCTGGAATGGATGCAGACCCTGCGCCCGGATCGTCATGGGAAAGTCGACGATGCTCTCGTGAAAGCGGCCGGCGCATGTATTGGCCTGGGCCTTGTCTGGATCACTCACAGAGTGCAGCGAGATATGCGACGCCCAAGAACTCGGTAAGTTAGAGCGATGTCTCCTCCAGAAATCGAACCGAGGAAACACATTCTGTCGCCGGCAGCCGATCCCAGGCTCCGCATTTGGCGCGCTACCGCGCCGAAGCCGAGGCACGCAGGCGCAAGGCATTGCGATACTGGATTGAAGCCAATCAGGTGATTGCGAAGGGCGATCGCGAAAGTGTTAAGTAAGCCATCCTTGGCAGCAGGCGCTTTGGAAAAGTCACCGCAAGCTCATTGCCGCCAAGGGCGCCTCCGGCAATGCTTCAGAACAGGCGCATCGCAAAGGGTGGTCCGTCAGCCTCAAGTGGTTGAAGCGCATCTGGCAGCGTGAAGTGCCTAAAGTCCCACAGACGCAACTAAAGCTGAGATACAGAAGGCTCAGGAGTCGCGCCAGGTGACGAGCTTGGTCACCGCGTAGTTGAAGACCGCGCTCATCAGCGCCCCTGCGAAACCGGCCACGCTGGTCGACCAGTTCCACTCGAACAGCCGGATTGCGATAAAGACATTCGCAAGCGCACCGATCCCGCACACGACATAGAACGT
>CAVQHF010000014.1:0-275235 GCA_963712205.1 uncultured Alphaproteobacteria bacterium
AAAACAATGAGACTATCAGTGTTTTCCGTTAAGGTGGCAAGCTCCGGGACGGTCGCTCCGGGCGTATTCGGCTTGGCCGATCTGTTTGCGGTTTTCATGAAATTGGCCGGACCAGATACAAATATTTTAGTCATTGCTCCCTCCGGATTCGCGTCGGGCAGCCGCTATCATCGCCTGCGCGGCCCAAAGCGCCGTCTCCTGTGCCTCCTCGTCGCTGAGACCCCAGATATCCTTCAGCACCACCATCGCCTCGATTCCGAAAGTCAGCGAGAGTGCGCGTATGAGCCGCCTGGCCTGTTCCTCGGGGAGATCGAGATCTCGCGTGGCGCTGGCGAGCAATTGCCGGCGATGGCCCCGGCCGAGCGTGGCATCAGCGCCGTCGGTTTCGAGCAACTGGCGAAGCGCGGCGCGGAAGGTCGCCTCGTGCTCGAAGAGCCGAGGAAGGCGGTCGTGTAGAGCGAGGCCACACGGTCGCCGCCTTTGACGCGGTCCTCCCAGTCCAGGATCGGACCAAGCGCTTCCGCAACCACTGCGCGCGGGCGCCTGTGAGATCTGTTCGGGAAATATAGATAGGCCGTCGAGCGGGACACGCCAGCAGTTCCCGCCACTTCGCTGACGGAGGGCGACAGGCCCTCGCGCATCATGGCGTTTGCCGTTAGAACCATCAGCGCATGCGTGCGCGCCCGCCGCTCCCTTCGGCGGGGGATCTTGTTCGATTGATTGATCGCGTTGACGTGGGACACCCATTCCAATATGGTACTCCAGTCCCATTCAGGGTCAAGTCGGATTTTTGGAAGGCCGCCAACAGAACGGCCGCGACTTCCGGGGAGGAGTTCTCGTTGCGCGTGATCCACGTTGTCGGCACGGCCGATACCAAGGGTGAAGAACTCGCCTATTTGCGCGATCTGATCGTTGCCGGCGGCCAGCAGGCATTGATCGTCGATCTGGGCACGCGCACTCCGTCGGTACGGTCGATGTTCCGGCAAAGGACGTCGCATCCTGCCACCCGGACGGCGCAAGCGCGGTGCTGGGCGGAGACGATCGCGAACCGCGGTATCGGGAATGTGTGCCGCTTTTTCGCAATGGTGCCGCCGGCACAGTGACGAAATCGCCGGCATGATCTCGATCGGTGGCGGAGGTGGAACCTCCATCGCGTGTTCGGGAATGCGCGAGTTGCCCTACGGCATTCCCAAGTTCATGGTATCGACGCTCGCATCGGGCGACACCGCGCCATATATCGGCATCTCGGACATCGTGATGATGCCTTCGGTTACCGATATTGCCGGGCTGAACCGGCTGAGCCGTGTCATTCTGTCGAATGCGGCCCATGCTCTCGTGGGCGCCGTGACAGCGCCATCGCCGGTTGCGGCCGACGACAAAACAGCCATCGGACTGACAATGTTCGGCGTGACGACCACCTGCGTGAACGCCATCACCGAACGCTTGAGTGACCGCTTCGATTGTCTCGTTTTTCATGCGACGGGCACCGGGGGCAGATCGATGGAACGGCTGCTCGATCAAGGCTACATATCCGGCCTTGTCGATATCACGACCACTGAAATCGCCGACCTTCTCTTCGGAGGCGTTCTTGCTGCCGATCACGACCGGTTGGACGTGGTGGCCCGTACGGGCGCGCCATGGGTGGGCTCGGTCGGCGCGCTGGACATGGTGAACTTCTGGGCCCCGGAAACCATTCCCGAGCGGTACCGGGGAAGAAAGTTCTACAAGCACAATCCGAACGTTACCCTGATGCGCACGACGCCGCAGGAAAATGCCGAGATGGGGCGCTGGATCGGTGAAAAGCTAAATGCCTGCGGTGGCCCCGTGCGGCTTCTGGTTCCGGCGAAAGGCATTTCCGCGCTCGATGTCGAAGGCGGAGATTTCTGGCATCCGGAGGCCGACGCCGCCCTTTTCGACGCGCTTCGGGAAACAATCGACGACGACAATCGGTGCGTGTTTCTGCCGTACCACATCAACGACCCGGCCTTCGCGGAGGCCGTTGCCGAAACTTTCCTGGAACTGATGGAGCCCTGATGCCAGCAATATCTCGCAAAGCCATTCTGGACCGTTTCAATGCCATGATCGAGAAGGGCGAACCGATCATCGGCGGCGGCGCAGGCACGGGCCTTTCGGCCAAATCGGAAGAGGCCGGCGGGATTGACCTCATCATCATCTACAATTCCGGCCGCTACCGCATGGCCGGGCGCGGCTCCGCCGCCGGGCTGCTCGCTTACGGCAATGCCAACGAGATCGTGAAGGAAATGGCGGTCGAAGTCCTGCCGGTCGTCAAGAGGACGCCGGTACTCGCCGGCGTGAACGGTACCGACCCCTTCATCCTGATGCCCCGCTTCCTGGCCGAACTGAAGGACATGGGCTTTTCCGGGATTCAGAACTTCCCGACCGTCGGCCTTTTCGACGGCACCATGCGGCAGAGCTTCGAAGAGACCGGAATGGGATTCGGGCTGGAGGTCGACATGATCGCCGAGGCCCGCGCCCAGGACATGCTGACCACGCCCTACGTCTTCAATCCCGACGAGGCTGTCGCGATGACCGAGGCCGGCGCGGATATTATCGTGGCGCATATGGGTGTGACCACGGGCGGCACCATCGGCGCGACCTCGGCCAAGACGCTGGACCAGTGCGTTGCCGAGATCGATGCCATGGCAGCCGCTGCGCGCTCGGCCCGCGAAGACGTCATATGTTGTGCCACGGCGGGCCGATCTCGATGCCGGACGATGCCGCCTATGTCCTGAAAAACGCCGAACGCATCCACGGCTTTTACGGCGCGTCCTCGGCCGAGCGCCTGCCTGCCGAGCGCGCCATCGCCGATCAGATTCGCGCGTTCAAGACCGTCACGATGAAAGGATAATCCGCCATGACCGATGTGAAGGACCTTTACAAATATCCCGAAGACGTCGACGCGTACGGCTTCGACTGGGGCCAGTTGTCCGTAACGCTGGGCCCCGGGGTGAACGGCGCCAAACAGTTCTCCGCCGCCGTCGTGACCGTACCGCCCGGCCAGGGCCATGCGCGCCATAACCATCCCGGCTCAGAGGAAATCATCTTCATCCTTGCAGGCGAAGGCGAACAAATGGTCGAGGACGAGGACGGAAATCCGCACACCGAAACCGTGCGCGCGGGCTGTTCGGTTTTCATCCCCGAAAGCCGTTTTCATTCCACGCTGAACACGGGATCGGACGAAATGCGGATCTTCGTGGTCTACGCGCCGGCCGGACCGGAGGAGCTCCTGAAGGAACTCCCGGATTTCCGTCTCATCCAGGCAGGTGGCTGAACCATGGAAAAACTCGCAACCGACGCACTGCCATACGATTTCGGCCATCTTGACGACCTCATGGAGGAGGCCGGGATCGACGTTCTGCTGGCGACGTCCAAGCACAACGTCCAGTATCTCCTGGGCGGCTATCGCTTCATCTTCTTTTCGGCGATGGATGCGATCGGCCACAGCCGTTATCTGCCGATCGTCGCCTATGTGAAGGGCTGCGCCGCAAAAGACAGCCTATATCGCCAACAAGATGGAGGGAATGGAACATGCCAATCATCCCTTCTGGACGCCGTATTTCTTCCCGGTCGCCTGGGGAACCCGCGACGCCATGGCCGAGGCAATCCGGCACCTGAAAGCCGAGGGTCCCGCTTCTCCGCGTATCGGAATCGAGCCCGGATTCCTTCCGATAGACGCGGCGAGGGACCTTGAGGCCGCCTACTCGAACGCCTTGCTCGTCGATGCTTGCGGTGTCCTGGAGCGGTTGCGCGCGGTAAAGTCGCCCAAGGAGTTGTCAATGCTCAAGGACGCCTCCGAACGCATCAGCGCCTCGATGCAGGCGACCATCTCCCGGGCCCGCGAAGGATCCACCAAGAAGGAGATTATCGACCGCCTTCGCGCCGAAGAAACGGCCCGGGGACTGCAGTTCGAATATTGCCTTCTGACGCTTGGCGCCTCCCACAACCGCGCCTCATCCGACCAGTCCTGGGCGCCGGGCGAGGTTCTGTCGATCGACTCGGGCGGCAATCTCGACGGGTACATAGGGGACATTTGCCGCATGGGCATTCTGGGCGAACCCGACTCGGAACTGCAGGACCTGCTCGCCGAGATCGAGACCGTTCAGCAGGCCGCCTTCGCGAAGGTGAAGGCGGGCGCCATCGCGGGCGACCTGATCGAGGCCGGCGAGAGCGAATTGGCGAAACAGCCCAACGCCGCCTGCACCGACTTTTTTGCGCACGGCATGGGCGTCATAACCCACGAAGCGCCGTTCCTGATGACCGACCACCCCGTCGCCTACGAGGGCATCGATCGCAACAGCCCGCTGAAGGCGGGCATGGTCCTGTCGGTGGAAACCACGATGCTCCATCCGACCCGCGGTTTCATTAAGCTGGAAGATACGCTCGCCGTCACCGGGGACGGCCACGAACTCTACGGTAGCGAAGGCCGCGGCTGGAACCGCGGAGGCATCTAGCAAGGGAAGGAGACCCACATGAACGGCAAGCGCATTCTGATGCTGATCGGCGAATACTCGGAGGAGTACGAGATCTTCGTCGTCCAGCAAGCCTTGGAGGCCGTCGGCCATACGGTCGATATCATCTGCCCCGAGACGAAGAGGGGTGATCGGGTGACGACCTCGGTTCACGACTTCGGCCCTGGGGTGATGACATGGACCGAGCACAAGGGCCATGCGATCGAGGTCACGCAGGACTTCGACACGACGAAAACCGACGGTTACGATTCGGTCTATGTCGCCGGCGGCCGCGGGCCTGAATATATCCGCACCTACGAGCGCGTGCGTGAGATCGTCCGCGAGTTCCATCGCGATGACAAGCCGATCGCCGCGATATGCCACGGGGTGCAGGTCCTGGTGGCGGTGCCCGAAGTCATCAAGGGCAAGCGGGTCGCCGGGCTCTTCACCACCCGTCCGGAAGTCGAACTGACCGGGGCCACCTACGTGCCCATAGGCGGCAAGGACGCGTTGCGCGACGGCAATCTGGTAACCGCCGAAGGCTGGACGGCGCTTGCGGCTTTCATCCGCGAGTATCTGGCCGTTCTCGGCACCGAAATCATTCATCATCCAATCAGCCCTTCAAAAAGCGTGGAGGCAGCGGAATGACCGGCGGAATTCGGGAGGACTCTGCTGAGGATTTCGAACCGATCCCCAAACGGGCGACCGGACCATGCGGCCCTGCGGAGCGAACCGCAGATAAGACAATAGGAAAGAGTGGGATAAGACGATGAAAACGATCAAGGGTCCGGCGCTGTTTCTGGCGCAGTTCGCCGGCGACGAGGCGCCGTTCAACTCCTGGGCGTCGATCACCAAATGGGCCGCCGATTGCGGCTATGCGGGGGTTCAGGTTCCAAGCTGGGACGGACGGCTGATCGATCTGGAAAAGGCGGCGTCATCGAAGGATTATTGCGACGAGTTCAGGGGCGTGGCGGCGGAGAACGGCATCGCGGTCACCGAATTGTCCACCCACCTGCAGGGCCAGCTCGTCGCCGTGCACCCGGCCTATGACGAGGCCTTCGACGGTTTCGCGGCGCCGCAGGTGCGCGGCAATCCGAAGGCGCGCCAGGAATGGGCGGTCCGCCAGGTGACGATGGCGCTCGACGCCTCGCGCAACATGGGCATCGGCGCGATGGCGAGCTTTTCGGGCGCGCTTGCCTGGCCCTATGTCTATCCGTGGCCGCAGCGCCCGGCCGGGCTGGTCGAGACCGCCTTCGACGAACTGGCCAGACGCTGGCGGCCGATCCTCGACCACGCCGACGCATGCGGCGTCGATATCTGCTACGAAATCCATCCGGGCGAGGACCTGCATGACGGCGTGACCTTCGAGATGTTCCTCGAACGCACCGGCAACCACGCGCGCTGCAACATGCTCTACGATCCGTCGCACTACGTGCTGCAGTGCCTCGACTACCTGGACAACATCGACATCTATCGCGAGCGGATAAAGATGTTCCACGTCAAGGATGCGGAGTTCAATCCGACCGGTCGGCAGGGCGTCTATTCGGGCTACCAGTCCTGGGTCGACCGGGCCGGACGGTTCCGCTCGCTCGGCGACGGGCAGGTCGATTTCGGGGCGATCTTCTCGAAACTGAGCGCTTACGATTTCGACGGCTGGGCCGTGGTCGAATGGGAGTGCTGCCTGAAACATCCCGAGGACGGCGCGCGTGAAGGCGCGCAGTTCGTCAAGGACCACATCATCCGCGTGACCGAGAAGGCCTTCGACGATTTCGCCGGCGCCGGCACGGACGAGGCCGCCAACCGCCGCATGCTCGGCATTTCCTGATCGGGAGGACAGACATGGCCATCGAAGGTTCGAACACAATGGCAGCGCACCGGATCCGTCTCGGCATGGTCGGCGGCGGGCGCGACGCGTTCATCGGCGCAGTCCACCGCATCGCCTCGCGCATCGACGACCGCTACGAGCTTGTCGCCGGGGCGTTTTCCTCGACGCCGGAGAAATCGAAGGCATCGGCGGCCGATCTCGGCGTCGCCGCCGACCGCGCCTATGGCGACTATCTCGAGATGGCGAAACGCGAGGCGCGGCTGAAGAACGGCATCGAGGCCGTCGCCATCGTGACACCGAACCACATGCACTATCCGGTCGCGCGCGAGTTCCTGAAGCGCGGCATCCATGTCATCTGCGACAAGCCGCTGACCTCGACGCTTGCGGATGCGCGCAAACTCGCGAAAGCGGCGCAAGCCTCCGACGCGCTGTTCGTGCTGACGCACAATTATTCCGGATATCCGATGATCCGGCAGGCGCGCGCGATGGTCATGAGCGGCGATCTGGGCGACATCCGCATCGTGCAGATGGAATATCCGCAGGACTGGCTGGCCGAGAAGATCGAAGACAGCGGCCAGAAGCAGGCGGCGTGGCGGACCGACCCGAAACGCTCGGGCCCCGGCGGCGCGATCGGCGACATCGGCACGCATGCCTTTCACCTCGGCAATTTCGTCACCGGTCTGGAGACGGAATCCGTCCTGGCGGACCTCGACAGTTTCGTGCCCGGCCGCCAGCTGGACGACAATTGCCACGTGCTGTTGCGCTACAAGGGCGGCGCGAAGGGCATGCTCTGGGCAAGCCAGGTCGCGCCCGGCCACGAAAACGGTCTGGCGTTGCGGGTCTACGGCACCAGGGGCGGGCTGGAGTGGGTGCAGAAGGACCCGAACTATCTCTGGCATTCACCGCTCGGCGAACCGCGCCGGCTGATCACGCGCGGCGGCGCGGGGTCGGACGACGCGGCGGCGCGGGTGACGCGCATTCCACCCGGCCATCCAGAGGGGTACCTGGAGGGTTTCGCCAATATCTACACGGAAGCCGCGCAGGCCATCATCGCCCGCCGCGAGGGAAGGGCGGTTCCCGACGGCGTGACATATCCCGGCATCGGCGACGGCGTCGCAGGCGTCGCCTTCGTCACCGCCTGCGTCGACTCCTCGAAACGCGGCGGCACCTGGGTGAAATTCGCATCCTACACGAAACAGTAACTGGATTCCGGTTCCGGCGCGCAAATCCGGCGCGCCCGATCGGAGCCCGCATATCCATGCAAACGGCACTCACATCATCGCGCCGATCTGCCAGGGCACGAATTCGACCGCCCCGAAGCCCTGGGCCTCGCTTTTCGTCTGTTCGCCGGAAGCGACGCGCAGCATCAGTTCGAAGATCTCTCGCCCTTTTTCTTCGAGGCTCACGCCCTCGAGGATTTCGCCGCAGTCCACATCCATGTCGTGCTCCATGCGCCGCCACAGATCGGGATTTGAGGCAATCTTGATACAGGGCACCGGCTGGTATCCGGATACGCTCCCGCGCCCGGTGGTAAATCCAATAAGGTTGGCGCCGGATGCGGTCTGTCCGGTCACCGAACACGGGTCGTAGCCCGGACTGTCCATGAACACGAAGCCTGGCCGATCGATCGGCTCGCCATATTTGTAGACGCCCGAAAGCGGCGCTATCCCGCCCTTCGCCACCGCGCCAAGGCTCTTTTCCAGGATTGTCGTCAGGCCGCCGCGCTTGTTGCCGGGCGAGGGATTGTTGTCCATCTCGCCGAAGTTGCGGGCCGTGTAGTCCTCCCACCATTCGATGAGGTCGATCAGCTTGCGGCCCGTCGGTTCGTCCACGGCGCGGCGGGTCAGCAGGTGCTCGGCCCCGTAGATCTCCGAGGTCTCCGACAGGATCGAAATGCCGCCGTGCCGGACCAGCAAGTCGGAGGCGATGCCGAGAGCCGGATTGGCCGTGATGCCGGAATATCCGTCGGAGCCGCCGCATTGCATGCCGAGCACGAGACGGGCGGCCGGCGCCTCCTGGCGTTCGGTCTGGTTCGCCTCGGCTGCAAGTTCGCGCAGAATGGCCAGCCCCCGGTCGATCGTGGCTCGCGTCCCGCCGGTCTGCTGGATGGTCATGTAGCGGAAGCGGGCGCTATCCTTGAGCGCTTTGCGATCGATGAGATCGGGGATCTGCATGACTTCGCAGCCGAGCCCCACCATCAGGATCGCGCCGAAATTGGGATTGTGGCCATAGCCGGCCAGGGTGCGGAAAAGGGTCTCGTAGCCTTCGCCCTTGCCCGCCATGCCGCAGCCCGTGCCATGCACGATCGGGACGATGCCGTCGATGTTCTCGAACTCCGCCAGCAGGTTTTCGTGTTTCGCCGCTTCGGCGATGAAGCGCGCCACCGAACCGGCGCAATTGACCGAAGTGAGGATGCCGAGATAGTTGCGCGTCCCGACCCGGCCCGAAGCGCGATGGAAACCCTGGAAGGTCGCTGGTTCGTGAACCGGCGGGAGCGGCTTTGCGCCGGCCCCGAAAGCATGGTCCTGCTTGTGCTCTCCCATGCCGAGATTGTGAACATGGACATGCGCACCGGGCGCGATTTTCGCCGTCGCCGCGCCGATGATCTGGCCGTACTTCACGACGACCTCGCCGCGCGCGACCGGCCGTAGCGCGATCTTGTGGCCGGAAGGAATTCTCTCCGCTGCCCTCACGCCTTCGGCGACCCGCGTTCCTGCGGCGATGTCGGCGAGCGCGACGAGGATATTGTCGCGCTCGTGAAGCCTGAGAACGGGGGCGTTTTCGGTCGCGGCAGACGTCATGGGGTCACGAGCACCTTGACGAGATGCTCCCGATCCTCGACCAGCCCGGCGAAACGGCCAGGAAGGTCGGAAAGCGCAATGACTTCGGAGACCATCGCCTCGGTCGGGATGTCGCCGGATCGCATCGCCGCCATGACGCGATCGAAATCGGATTTCAGGGCATTGCGGGAGCCGATGATGCGCGCCTCCCGCTTGTGGAATTCGGAATCCGTGAACGTGATATCGTCTTTCACCACGCTGACCAGGACGGCGCTACCGCCATGCGCCAGCAACGGAAATCCGGCCTCGATCGCTCTCGCGTTCCCGGTCGCGTCGAAGACGACATCGAACCCCTCCGCAAGTTCGCCCCTGAGAATGCGGTCGCGCGGCTTGTGCCGTTTTTCGAAGCCGAAGAGATCCCTGGCGAGATCGAGGCGCGCCTGGCTGATATCCATCAGGTGCACCTGCGCGCCCGCCAGCCGTGCAAAGAGCGCCGCCCCGATACCGATCGGTCCGGCACCGGTCACCAGCACGACGTCCCCCGGTCCCGTGCCGGAGCGGGCGACCGCGTGCGCGCCGATGGCGAGGAATTCGACCATTGCGGCCTGCTGCGGTGCGAGGCCGTCGGCCGGATACAGGTTCTGCGCGGGAACGGCGACGCGGCTGCACATTCCGCCGTCGCGATGCACGCCCAGCACTTCGATGGCGCTGCAGCAGTTCGGCTTTCCGCGTCGGCAGGCGCGGCACTCGCCGCAGGAAAAATAGGGGTTCACGACGACGAGTTTGCCCGCGTCGGGCCCTTCGGCGATGTAGCCGGAAAGCTCGTGGCCGATGACGCGCGGATATTCGAGATAGGGGTGCTTTCCCTCGAAGATGTGGTAGTCCGTGCCGCAGATGCCGATGGCCGCTATGTCGACCATGATCCAGCCCTCGGGCGCCTCGACCGGCCGGGGACGGCTTTCGAGCGCCATCCGTCCGGGCTCGGCGCATACTATGCAGTCCATCACGTCCGTTGTTGCATCCATTATGCTGTCGGCTCCAGATTCCTGGCGGACCAGTCCGCCGGGAGATCGCCCTTGATGATCAGGCTCAGCACGTCGTCCTTGGTCACCTCGTCGATGCGGTGGCTGCCGACTACACGGCCCTTGTTCATGACGACGACGCGATCGCAGAGATCGAACACGTCGTGCATGTCGTGGCTGACGAGGAAGATTCCGATCCCCTCGTCGCGCAACTTGACGATCAGGTCGGCGACCATGGCGGTCTCGGAGGGGCCGAGCGCGGCGGTCGGCTCGTCCATGATGAGAATCCTGGTGTCGAAATAGATTGCGCGCGCAATCGCGATGACCTGGCGCTGCCCGCCGGACAGGCTGGAAACCGGATCGCGCAAATTCTTGAAATTCGGGTTGAGTCGCGCGAGCACCTCGCTTGCTTCCCTGAGCATGCGCGCATCGTCCAGATTTCCGAACCGGGTCTTGAGCTCGCGGCCCAGAAACAGGTTTGCCGGCGCGTCGAGATGGTCTGACAGCGCAAGCGTTTGAAAGATGGTCTCGATGCCCGCGGCCCGGGCGTCGTTCGGCTCGGTGAATTTCACCGGCGTGCCGTTCACCCGGATCTCGCCTCCATTGGGCGTCATTGCGCCAGCGAGGATCTTCATCAGGCAGGACTTGCCGGCGCCGTTATGGCCGAGCACCCCGACCACCTCGCCGGGATAGAGCTCCACCGAGACACGGTCGACGGCGCGCACGCCGCCGAAGTGCTTCTCGATGTCGATCATTTCCACAAGCGGCGTTTTAGCCATGGCTTGCCCTTTCGGTGAGGTCTCGAGGGTGCCGGAGGCCGCATGGCGGCCTCCGGCGGATGCAATCAGTAAAGGACGTTCTGGGCTTCGTCGGAGTCGATGTTGTCCTTGTCGACCATGACGACGCCGGTGTTGATGAAGCTCTCGACCTTCTTGCCATCGACGAGGTCGATCACGGCGTTGACGCCCTTCTCGCCCATGGCGAAGGAGCCCTGCACCGCAATGGCATCGAGCACACCGTCGCGAACGAACTGCTGCAGGTCGCCATTGCCGTCGAAGCCGAGGGCGACGAGGCTGCCCGCCTTGCCGGCCTGCACGATTGCCCGGCCCATGCCCACGGCTGTCGGTTCGTTGGCGCCGAAGATGCCGACGAGATCCGGATTGGCGGCCAGCACGTCCGTGGTCTGGTTGAGCGCCTTCGCCATCTGGCTTTCCGAATAGTACGGCCCGACGATCTCGAGGTCGGAATTCTTCCCGATATAGTCCTCGAAGCAGCCGACGCGGCCGATCTCGGAGCCGACGCCCGCGACATACGACATGATCGCGACCTTGCCCGTGCTGCCGGCCTTGTCGATCATCCGCTTGGCGACTTGTTCGCCGGCGGCACAATTGTCTGTGGAGAGGAAGGCCTGGTAGCTATCCTTGTACTGGTCGGCCAGGGCGCTGTCGATGATGACGACAGGGATGCCGCTCTCATAGGCGCGCTTGACGACCGGACCGAGCGCCTCGGGATCGGATGGCGCCAGCACCATGCCCGACACGCCGCGGTTGATTGCGTTTTCGACGAGGTTGACCTCGGCGGCGATGTCGCTCTCGGCTGCGGGCCCGTCGAAGCTCATCGTATGCGCGGACTGGCCTTCGATCGCGGCCTGCGCGCCCTTGTTGACGTTCTGCCAGAAGTTGGAGTTCGTGGTCTTCACGATCACGGCGATTTCGCCCGCATGGGCCATGCCCGCCGTCAGTGCAATTGCCGAAGCTGCTACGAGATATTTCAGGGTTTTCATCTCAGTCCTCCTTTATCGAGATGCATGCAATTTTGCGCTCAGTCGACCCACCGCCGGCTGCGCACCTGGTCGATCCAGACAGCGCCGATGACGACGAAGCCGATCACGATCTGCTGGATGAAGGCGGAGACACCCGCCATGTTGAGGCCGTTGCGAAGGATGCCGATGATGAAGGCGCCGATCATCGTGCCCGAGATCGTGCCGACGCCGCCCGAGAGTGACGCGCCGCCGATCACGGCGGCGGCGATCGCGTCCAGCTCGTACATGACGCCTTCGCTCGGCTGCGCCGTCACGAGGCGCGACATCAGCACGTTGCCCGCGAGGCCGGCCAGAGCCCCCGACATCGTATAGGCGAAGAGCTTGGTGCGGTCCGTCGGCACGCCAGACAGCCGCGCCGCTTCCTCGTTCGATCCGGTGGCGTAGATGTGGCGTCCGACCTGGCGGCGGCGCAGCAGGAAGGCCGCACCGATCGCGACCGCGAGGAGAAGGATCGCCGGATAGGGAATTCCGGGAAAAATCACCTTCGGGAAGCCGTTGGGCTGCATCTCGACCACGCGGTAAAGCGCGCCGTTGCCGAGTACGCCGAAGCTCTCGCCGAGCTGCGAAATCGGCCGCGCGCCCGTCAGTTGCAGCGCAGTGCCGCGCGCGATCAGCATCATTCCGAGCGTCGCCACGAAGGGCGGTATGCGCATCTTGGTGATGACGAACCCGTTGAATGCGCCGCACGCTGCGCCGGCCAGGATGCCCACGCACATCGCCGGCATAACGGGCAGTCCGGCCTTGACGGTCATCGCGGTGATGACGCCAGAAAGGGCGAGAACAGACCCGACGGACAGGTCGATCCCGCCCGTGATGATGACCATGGTCATGCCAATGCCGAGAAGGCCAATCACCGAGGTCTGAAGCAGGACCGTGAGGCCGTTGTTGACCGAGAAGAACGCCTGGCTCGTGAATGCAAAGCCGAGGATCAGCAGCATCAGGGTCAGCAGCGCCGAGAGACGATGCATTTGCACCTGGCCGGGAACCAGACCGTTCATACGCCAGACCTGCATCGGTTTACTCGCCTCGAACATGAGGCCTCCTCCCCAAGCGCGTTGCATTTAATAATTTAGTACCAAATAACCCGTGACTTTATCCGCGTCAATGGTTTTTAATAATTTGAAACTGTGTCATTTTAGACCGCGCTGCGGCGCGCGACATCAAGGAGAAGAGACAGTGGCACGAAGCGACACGCGATACAGGGCGACCTATAATCGACTGCTGGATTATTGCGCCTCGCAAGAGGTCGGAGCGACGATGCCCGCCGAACGCGTGCTGAGCGAGATCGCTGATGTCAGCCGCACCGTGGTTCGCCGCTGCCTGACCCGCATGGCCGAGTTCGACCTGATCTCGTGGGATGGCCGCGAGAAGCGGCTTCTGCGCAAGCCGACCGACGCGGACAGGATCGAGATCCTGCATGCGCCCGGGTCATCGGATGACCTCGAACAGCGGTTCCTCGACTGGGTCCTCCGTTTCGACGTTCCAGCGAACACGCCTCTTTCGGTGGCGGATCTTTCCAGAACATTCGGCGTGCCCCAGCACGAATTGAAGGAGTTTCTGGCGGGACTGAGCCGCTTCGGTCTCGTTGCCCGTCGCAAGCAGGGCGGATGGATGTTGCGCGGGTTCACCATGGATTTCGCGGTCGAGCTGTCGGATTTCCGAACGGTGCTCGAACTCAATGCCGTCAGCCAGGCGGCCGACGCGCCTGTCGATCATCCGATCTGGGCCAGGCTCGTCGACCTGCGGGCGCGCCATCTCGGGCTCAGGGAGCGCATCGATACGGATTTTCACGAGTTCTCGAAGCTCGACGAGGCGTTCCACGGCGCGATCAATTCCGTCGTGAAAAACCGCTTTGTCGAGGAGTTTCAGAAAGTTATCTCGCTCATCTTTCACTACCACTACATGTGGGACAAGACCCACGAGAAGGCGCGCAACGCCGCGGCGATCGACGAGCACGTTGCGATCATCGATGCTCTGGAAAGACGGGACGCCGAGGCCGCCCGCGAAGCTGCGGCGCGCCACTTGCGCACCTCCAAGACGACGCTGCTGTCATCGCTGCGCCATCACGACCTAGGCTAGGACGGATTCCGCCCCCGGGGGAAGGTCTTGCGCCAGGGCCGCGAGATTGCGGGTGAGGGTGGCGGGCTTGGCGGTTCCCAGGAGGATCGAGGCCGCGGCCGGATGCCGCATGGCGAAATGCAGCGCCGCGGTCGCAAGCGGCAGCCCGAAGCGCCCGGCCGCCGTCTGCAGGGCGGATACGCGCTCGAGCACCTCGCGCGGCGCCGGCCCGTAGTCATAGGTTGCGCCTTCGACCGGGCCGGTGGCGAGGATGCCGGAATTGAAGATCCCGCCCAGGACGAGGCTGGTGCCTTCCGCGAGACATCGCGGCGCGAGTTCGGCCTCCCCGGAGCGGTCGAGCAGCGTCAGTCGTCCGGCGAGTAGGATTGCATCGATCGGCCCGTGGTCCATCACATCGAGGCACACTTGGCACTCGTTGACGCCGAGCCCGAAGGCGCCGATCCGGCCGGCCTGCTTCAGTCTTGCGAGACGCTCGTAACCCGAGCCGAAGAACTGCTCCATGTGCGGTCCGTTCCGGTCGCCATGGGTGTATTCGCCGATATCGTGCACATAGACGATATCGGCATGGGTGACGCCCAGGCGCTCGAGGCTCTGCTCGAGGCTCTCCTCGATTCCGTCGCCGGAATAATCGTAGCGCACATCGTTCTGCGCCGGATTCACGAAGCCATCCACCTCCGAAATCGGGGAGGCCGCGGGTGAAAGAACGCGGCCCACCTTGGTCGAGACGATATATCCGCTTCGCCCGGCAAGAAACGCGCCAAGCCGCTGTTCGGACAATCCCCGCCCGTAATGGGGTGCGGTATCGAAATAGCGGATGCCGCCATCCCAGGCCGTCTGCAGGACCGCCTGTACGGCGTCGTCCGTGACTTCTCGGTAGAGATTGCCGATGCTCGCGCATCCGAAGGAGACTTCGGTCACCTCAACTGCGGTCCTGCCGATCCTGTTCGTCTTCATGCGGTTTCTCCCCGAAGAGCGGCGTCCAGCATTGGCTTGGCCGCCGCATCGCCATGCCGCCGCGCCCATTCCATGAACGCCCCGATCCGCCGTCGCAGCTTTTCGCCATGGTTCTGTGCGATGTCTTCGAGCCGGTGGTCGAGAAACGGATTGGCGAACCGTTCGAGCGTCACCGCGACATACTCCCCGATGCCGTCGTCCTCGCCGGCGGCGCGAAAGCCCGGCAGAACCTCTTCGGCATAGAGCGAGCGCAGGCGGTCCGACCATGCCGCGTGCGCCATGACGTCGCGCACGAATGTTGCGCCGCGCTTTCCGCGCGCAAGCCAGTCCGAAACCATCCAGCTATGCCCGAGATTGAGGACGAAGAGCTTTCGCCGCTCGATCCGGCCGAGATCGGTCACCACCATGATGTCGCGATGGGTGCATGGCAGTATCAGCCCGGGCCTCTCCTCCACGGCCCAGAGAGCGTAGGGCTCGGCGATAGCGCCCGCCGGATGAAGCGGCTCGGAGACGATGCGATCGACGAGCGAATTGACCCATATGACGTCGTCCGCCAGCCATGCGCGATAGCTCTTCTCCATCCGAAAAGCCGCATCGAGCACCAGACCACGCAGCACAGCGCCGTTGTTTTGCACCAGTTCCGTCGGCATGATCTGTGGCGCCGCGCCGCCGGCTTCGAAGCGGGCCCGCAGCAGGTGCGCGAGCTTCGCCGGATAGGACATTGCGGGATCGTAGCCGGCAGACCGGTCCGCCGCCTGCGCCCGGAACCCCGCATCGGCCGTATTCGACAGGATGATCCGACCCTCCTCGACGATAATTCGTTGCGCTTCGTCGAAATCGCTTGAAAGCGACAGACCCCGCGCCACGCTCGTCACGCGAACGGTTTCGTCGACCCGGTCGCCCGCCCGCAAGCCGCGCAGCCGCACATCGAAGCCTTCCGCGAGGGCGGAAAGACGCTTTGCGCGCTCGCCATGGCCGCTGCTTTGCACGACCGTGATCCGCCCCGGCGCATCTCCGCGCGCCAGCGCCTCGGAAACGAAGAGGTCGGCATGCGCCTGCAGAAAACGGCTCGTACCGAACTGTACGATCGGAGTTGTTGACATGCCTTCCTCCCGATATATAGGTTTATTATTATTTAGAACATATCACCGCCGCAAGGGATAATCCGTGATCTTGGACGCACATCGACACTTCTGGCGGATCGCGCGCGGCGACTAATTCCGAATGGACGACAGCGTGGCCTCCATCCGCAGGAAGGGATATCACATGAAGCGGACCGGCCATCCGCCAGAACAGCTACGACGAGGTAAGTTGGAAGCCGGGCACCCGACGCTCTTCGCCTTGATCGAGCGCCATCGGTTCGAAGAACGATTACGCGGTCCAATACACTGCGCGACGACCGCAATTGCGCGCATCGATACTGATTTACCCCTGCGTGACGGGTCACTCGAATCCGGGTGGAGGAACGAAGCCACCGAACACTTCGTCGCACAACGCGGTAAAGCGGATTGTCGTGCGGTCTCCGAACTCCGGCCCGATGGCCTGAACGCCGGCAGGCATGCCGCGTACCGGGACAGGAAGGGGCCGGACAGTCGAAGGGAGGTGCCCCAAAGTGGCAAAGCCGGGCCAGTAAAGGTTTTCCATATACGGCCTGGTTTCGCCGCCGACGTCGAGAACACGCGACATTTGCGGGACCGGTCCGTGCCCGTCCTCGGTCTGGTGCGGGAAGGCGACGGTCATGCTGACCGGACATAAGAGTATGTCGTAGTCGCGAAACCATTCGCGCAAGGCAAGCCTCAATTTCGCCTGGCGTTCGACCATCGCGGCAAATTCCGCAGCGCTGGACCGCGTTGACCGGGCCACGAGGGCCGGCAGGCTGTCTGGCGCATGCTCGGCCGCGGCCGCCGCGTAGGCATCGAGCTCCGCCTCGGGCAGACCGGACCCGATTGTCGCAAACAGGAATGCAATATAGTGATCCACACTGCCGATCAGCGGCTCGGGTGTCTTGTCGAAATGGGTAACCTGGACGCCCTGCGCGGCAAGCTCTCCGGCGAAATCGCCGATAGCCTCGGCATAGGCCGGATCGACCGGATTGTCCCTGGTCCAGACCGCGACACGGAAATCCGACAGTTTTTCGTGGCGTGGCCTCGGCAGGTTCAAAACCCAGGCCCCGTCCGGTTCTCCGCCGTCGAGCAGATCGAGCCCAAGCTCCAGATCGGCGGCGCAGCGCCCCATCGGCCCGTAGACCGCAAGCGGCGGTTCCGCCAGCGCACCTGGCGGCGGCACGTGGCCGCGCCCGGATACGATGCCGTAGGTGGGTTTGTGCCCCCAGACCCTGCAAAAATGTGAGGGAATCCGGATCGAACCGCCGATGTCGCTACCCAGCTCCAGCGCCGTAAAACCCGCCGCTAAAGCCGCGGCGGCGCCGCCCGAGGACCCGCCTACCGTGCGGCTCGTGTCCCAGGGATTGCGGCAAATGCCATGCAGCGGGTTGTAGCTCTGGTGATCGGACGCGGCGAGCGGCACATTGGTCTTGCCCCAGATCACGGCACCGGCGGCGCGAAGCCGCGCAACCGCATCCGCATCCTGGTGCGAGACGTAATCCTTGAATTCCGGCATTCCGGCCGTCGCGTGGAAACCCTCGACCTCGTAGGGTTCCTTGATGGTCATCGGCAGCCCGGCCAGCGGGCCCTTGTCGCCGGTGCGTGCATCGATTTCGGTGGCCGCTTTGCGCGCCGCGTCGGCGCGGATCTCGACAACCGCATTGATCTCCCCGTCCAGCCTCTGCTGGCGCCCAAGCATGTGGTCCAGAAGCTCGAGCGCACCGATCCGGCGCGCCTTGAGCGCGTCGACTGCCTCGACCGCAGTCCAGAGATGAGGGTCCTTGCGTAGCTGAGCGTTCATGATGATACCTTGCCTCGAAGCGATTTGATGTAGTTGGCGAATGCCGGCCACAGGCCCTGCGGGAGGAAGAGAAGCACGCCGGTCGACAGCAGCCCCATGACGATCCAGTACTGACCGCCCGAATATCCCGCCGCCGTCATCAATTCGCGGATTCCGATGAACAGAGCCAATCCGATGACCGGGCCGGTCAGCGTGCCCAACCCGCCCACGACGACGATGAACATCATCAACACGACCCATTTGGCGCCGAAGGCATCCAGCGGGGTCACGAACAGCGTCGTGGTATAATAGAGCGCCGCGGCCAGGGCGGTGCCGGCGCCGGTGAGCGTGAACAGGATCATGTGGAGCCGCCAGATATTGACACCCGCAGCCTCGGCGGCCGCTTCGTTGTCGCGCACCGCCAGTGTCGCCAATCCAAGCTTGCTGCGCAGGAAGATGCGCAAACCCACGATCAGCGCTACCGACAGAAAGAGCGAGACCGGCAGCACCGTTTGTTCGGGAAAGCCCTGCATCATTTCCCCGCCGGGGCGAAGAACCATACCGCCGGACCCGCCCAGCGCAGGGGTCTTGACGACGAACTGAAAGACGACTTCCGCCGCAACCCACATGCCGATGGCGAAATAGGCGTGCTTGAGGTGAAAGACCACCATCCCGAGCGGGATCGCCATCAGCCCGACAATGATGGGAACGATGATAATCGTTCCCCAGACCGGAATGCCTGTGTTGTTGGCAATCAGGCAAAGGCCATAGGCCCCGAGCCCGACGAACATTTGCTGCCCGAACGAGACCTGCCCGGCATAGCCCGCCAGCAGGTTCCACATCTGCGACATGATGAAGAGGAGAAACACTTCGCACAGCAGAAACTGGAGCCCGGAATCGACGTAAGTCGCCGCAAGCCATGCAATGATGGCCCCCACGACAAGAGCCACGATTTCAATAGTCCGGATCATGTGAGCCTCCCGGTCTTGGCGCGGAACACCAGCACGATGAAGAACACGAGATGCACATAGAAAAGACCTGCATTGCTGTCGAGCCATGTACTGACGACCTGAGTCATCCCAAGCAAAAGCCCCGCCCAGAGCACGCCGCGGATCGACCCCAGGCCGCCCAGCACCACGACTTCGAAGGCGATCAGCAGGTTGTCCAGGCCGGAAAACGGAGAAACGCTTGCCCGCATCGCCAGAAGAACGCCGGCTATGGCGGCCAGGCCGGCCGATAGCGCGGCCACGATGACATGGATGCGCTTGACCGGGACGCCCACCAGTGCCGCGATATCCGGCAGGTCGGAAACCGCGCGGATCTGCCGGCCCAGATGTGTCTTGAAGGTCAGAAACGCCAGCAGCCCGAACGAAGCCACCGCGATGCCCAGGGACAAGAGCGGCAGAACCCCGAAGGTCAGGCCGCCGATGGTGAAGTTTGCCTGGCCCAGCCGGCCAACCGACAAGCCGCGCAGATCAGCGCCCACGACCTCCACCAGCGAGTCGCGCAGCACCACCGCCATTCCGAACGTGACAAGCATGGCCACGACTTCGTCGCGGTACGACATTGCGCGTTCGACAATGAGCCACTGCGCCACCGCTCCCAGCAACGCGCAGGCAAGAAATGCGGCCAGAAGGACAATTGGGAAGGGCAGGTCGGGGAACAGCGCGATGGCGCCGACAGCGGCAAAAGCGCCGTAGGTGATGTATTCCCCGTGGGCCAGTTGAAGAACCTTCAATATGCCATAGTTCAGCGCCAGGCCGGCTCCGATCATGGCATATAATCCGCCAAGGGTCAGACCTTGGAATATCAGAGAAACGAATTGTGCGCTTGTCACGACCTGCCTCCGAAATAAGCCTCGTGCAAGTCGTCGGCGGTCACGCCCTTGGCGGGGCCATGAAACGTCACGGCTCCCTTGAAGAAACAGGTCACCGAGTCCGCGACATTGCAGACACGGGAAATATCCTGGTCCACGATCACAAGCGTCACCCCCTCGTTCCGGATCGCTGCGAGCGCGCTGTAGACTTCCCGCACCACGAGCGGCGACAGGCCGAGCGAAATCTCGTCGAACAGAAGTATCCTCGGATTGGCAGCCAGCGCCCTGCCGATCGCCACCATCTGTTGCTGCCCGCCGGACAATTCGGAAGGTTTGGCATTTCGCCGCTCCTTGATCACCGGAAACAGTCGCTCGATCGCATCGATGTCCCAGGGGCCGTCGCGGTCGGTCTGCCCGATCAGCAGGTTTTCCCTGACGGTAAGACTTCCGAACAGCATGCGCCCCTCGGGCACCAGAGCCAGACCCAGATGCGAGGACTTGAGCGGGTCACCGCGCGCGAGCTCAGTGCCGCCCACCGCGATCTGCCCTTCCCAGCTGTCCATCAACCCGCAGAGGATTCTCAGAAAGGTCGATTTTCCCGCGCCGTTTGCGCCGACAAGGGCCACGGTCTCGCCCCGGGAAACCGACATCGACACGCCGTTCAGCGCGCGGAACTCGCCATACCTGGCGCTCAGGTTCGCTATTTCGAGAGCCATGGTCATGTCACATCCCCATATATGTGCTTTGCAACACATCCGACGCCCAGACCTCGTCAAATGGTCCGTCGAGGAGCTTGGCGCCCTTGTCCATGACAAGAAGCCGGGAGCATACGCCTTGCAGGGCAAAGGGGATGTGCTCGACCCAAATGATGACGCGGCCCGGCTGCAGTCGTTTTACAACCTCCTTTATCGAGGCGATTTCAGGTTCGGTGAGGCCGGCCGCGACCTCGTCGAGCAAGAGTACCCGCGGCTTGCTCGCCACCGCCTTGGCCAATTCCAGCCGCTTGCGGTCGAGGAGCCCCAGAGACGCGGCCTGCTGGCCCGCCCGATCGAACAGATCGGTCATTTCGAGCACTTCGTCGACCCAGACACCGGCGTCGTGTTGTGACAGTTGGGCTCCGAAATAGGCTGGCAACAGTACGTTTTCGCGCACCGTCAGACGATTGAAGGTCTGCGGGATCTGTGCGGCCCGGGCAACTCCCGCAGTGACGCGGGCAAAGACCGGCAGCATTGTCACGTCAATGCCATCCATCGTGATCTTGCCCCGCGTCGGCTTGAGAGATCCGGTCAACAACGAGAGCAGCGTCGTTTTGCCGGCCCCGTTGGGGCCGATAAGGCCGACGCTCTCCCCCTCGTTCAGTTCGACGCTGACCCGATCGACTGCACAGACGGAACCGAACAGCCGCGACACGTCTTCGGTGGAAATCAACGCCATGGAGTGAGTTTCCGTCAGGAGCCGCCGAGCGGAACCATGTCCGCTTCGAGAGGCACGTCGGGCAGGGCGGAGTTATCTACGACTTTCAACTCGTAGGGATATTTTCCGCTACCCTTGCGCCACTGGCCACCTGCAAGCCCAGTGATGGCAACGCTCTTGATCGGGCTTTCGGCGAAATTCACCGGGCCGATCACCGTTTCCATATTGAGCGATGCAATGGCGTCGCGCACCATGTCCGGATCTGTTGGATCCTCTGAGCGCTGAAGGGCGGCAAGCCCGACTTCCCACAAGGCGTGACCGTAGCCCAGCGGCTGTGTCCACTGCCGTTTGGCTTCAGCCTCCCAGGCCGTCGCCAACGCCTCGGCGCTCTGGCCGGTAATGGTCGACTTGTACGGGAACCGCGGTGACCACCAGATTTCCGTCGCCATCCCATCTCCAGTGTCACCCAACGCCTCGACGCCGGAGGGGAAGAGGAACGCTGCCGCCATCGCGCAGACCTTCGGTTTGAGCCCGGCCTGGCCGACCTGGTTCCAGAATGGAATGAAATGATTGGGGTACATAAAGCCGGTCAGAATGTCCGGTTTGACAGCGGCGAAAGCAGACACCGCGTTTGAGAAATCGTTGGCGGTAATCGGGAAGCCGCCGGCCGCCGTTTCCATGTAGCCGGCCTCCTTGAGCATGGAGGGCAGGCCCAGTTCGGGATCCATGAACGCTTGCCCTGGCTCGTTGTTCAGGAACAGGGTTCCGACCTTCTTGTTCGTGTCGACTTGACCCATGAGGGAAACGAACGTCTGAAGAATGGTGTCCGAACCGGCGAAGAAATGAAATGTGTAGGGGAAACCCGTTGCCGGATTGCCGCCGCGCGGGAAGAACCAGCCCTGCCAGGGTACCATGGTTGAAATTGTGGGGACCCGTCGTGTATCCGCCAGTTCGCCGATCGAGAGCGCACCATCGCCGTCCTGGGCCAGAACCAGGTTGCACCGCTCGCGTAGGACAAGTTCACTGGCGATCGAATTCGAACGGTTAGGGTCGGACTGGTTGTCGCGGATGACGAGTTCCACCTCATAGGTCTTGCCGCCAACCTCCAGGCCATTGGCCAAATGCGCCTTCATCTTTTCGAGCGTCCATGCCTCGGTCTCGCCGAAAGCGGAACGAATTCCCGACAGGGAACCGACATAGCCGATCTTGATGGTAGAGCCCTGACCGCGAGCGATCGAGGGCATGAACAACGTGCTAGCCGTGGCTGTCGCGCTCCATTTCAGAGCCTGCCTGCGTGTAATGTTGGAACGTCCGTTCAAGAAACTCACTTTCCCACCTCCCGTTGCTGTGACGGTGTTGCCTTTGGTCAACTCTTATGTCACCGATGGAAACATTAATGCAGAGTGAAACCGTTTCGTCAACTGCGATTACTCGATTGTGAAAGTTCAACGCGCGGAAACCTTGTCGGGATATCAACGCGCATGCCATCAGGGGAAACTCTTCGATGTCGCGGAGAAGAACAAAGGGAAACCAGGAAGTGAAAACGGCACCACCAGGGAATCTTCGGAAAAAAGGCTATCATCACAACGACTTGCGCAATGCACTCTTGACGACCGCTCTGGACCTTATAGTCAGACGCGGCGGTCCCAACTTCTCGATGCGCGAGCTCGCGAGCGCGCTCGGCGTTACGCATACCTCGGTCTATCGTCACTTTTCCGACAAGGCTGCCCTGCTCGATGCGCTTACGGCGGAAGGCTTTCGGACCTTGGCCGCCTACCAAGACGAGGAATTGAACAAGGCCTTAAGCGACCCTCTAGAGCGGTTCAACGCGCTTGGTTTCGCCTATCTTCGCTTTGCGCGGGAAAACAAGGGCTTCTTCTCGCTGATGTTTACCGCGCGCGAGGATGAAGATCCCGAACAGAGCAGCAGAACCCGCCACAATGAAAAGGCGCTTTCGACACTGGTCGGGACAATCGTCGAATGTCAGCGTGCCGGATTGATTGTCGATGGCGACCCGGTCCGCATTGCCGGCTACATCGTGCTCGCACCCCATGGCTTGGCCGCTTACGAAACCCAAGGTCACGAACCCTTGGGCAAGGGCGCCGATGTTGCATTCTTTCCCGACATGAAGGCCGTGAACGAGCTTTCGATCATGCCGCTGCTGGTCAATCCACCGACACCGCAGGAGGTGGCGAAGCGCTATTTCAAGCGGTCCGACCCGGCGACCTAGGCTGAGGCGGTGACGCTCACCAAGGGCGAGTCTTCGGCCTTTACCGAAATCGTCCCGGCGTGTCCCTCTCATGCCATTTTTATCCGGGACCGCGGAAGGCCCTTAAACTCCGAGCGCAACGCCGTCTTTCCTTGGTTCCGATGCACCGGTCAGAGTGCCGTTCTGCCAGTCAATGCGGATCGCTTGCGCGCCGCCGATGGGGTCCTGTGCCGGAGAGAAGGAGAAGCCTCGCCGCTCGAGCCGGCCTTCGCGGCGGCGTCAAGCATGTGCTCTGCTTCCACCCTTGTTCCATCGGATCTGCTCATCATGCGCGGCGTACCGGGCTTCATACGATCCGACAACGGGCCGGAGTTCATAGCCCAGGCAGTGCGCGACTGGATCGCTGCAGTCGGCGCGAAGACCGCTTACATCGAGCCCGGCAGTCCTTGGGAGAACGGGTACTGCGAGAGCTTCAACGCCCGCCTCACGGACGAGCTCCTCAACGGGGAGATATTCCATACGATGAGAGAAGCCGTAATCGTCATCGGGCAGTGGAGGCGGCACTACAACACCAAGCGTCCGCACAGCTCGCTCGGATACCGGCCGCCGGCCCTGAGGCCGTCGTCCCAATCGACCGCAGGCCAATCATGAACTAACATTCAAAGTAGACCACTCGGATGGGGCTGACCACATGGAGCCGATCGCGGCTCTGCTGGCAACTGACCACCCATAATACCAGCGAGCAGTTCCCGCGCCCAATGGCCGATCACGGAGTATTCGCGTCAAATTTTGTTAATACAGATATTGTCTGTCATTTTCTGAAGAACCCTGATGCAGATCTCCAGCTCTTCCTCGTCAATATCTTCGATTAGCTTGTTATGAAGACCGTTCACCAGCGGCGCGATCTCTTTCAGTTTCGCTTTGCCGAGCTCCGTGAGATAGGCTGTCCGAACACGTTGATCGTCGTCACTTATTTCGCGATTGACAAGTCCGGCGGTGACAAGAATTTCGATGCTGCGGCTTGTGGTCGATTGCTCGGTTACGGACAGGACAGATAGTTCGTTGATTGTAAGTTCCTTGTAGGCGGACAATGACGACATGATCCTCATCATCGTTCCGTTCCAGCCGAGTTTCGAAAGCGCAGCATTCTGGTCAGCGGCCCATCTATGAGCGAGCCGGGTGATTAAATAGGGGACGTACCGACGCAACTTCTCGCGCGATTTGAACGGAAAGCGGTTTCGCTGCTTGACTTTCGACCTGTCTTTTTCCGTCACGTGCTCTCTTCTTCTAACGCGTTTTTAGTTTTCATCGACATTGCCTTGAGCAAGGCGGTCACGGCATTGATATCAGACAAGGATATGCATTGCAGTTTTGTTGAGAGAACCTGTCGATGCAGCTTGTTTGCTTCTTCAAAAACGGTGCGTCCCTTCTCGGTCAGCGAAGCCCGGAAGGATCGACGGTCAGTCTTGGTTACCTGTCGCTCCACCAGACCATCTTTGCGCAGTCTGGACACAAGCCCGGAGACATTGCCATTGCTCACTTTCAGCTTCTTCGAAAGTTCGCCCATGGAGAGCCCGTCGGGATACCGATACAGCTGGGCAAGGACATCGAATTTCGGAATGGACAGGCCATACTTCTCGCTCAGCGCCGAGTTGAGGTCGCCGTAAATAAGCCTGTGCACGTTGAGGACTTGAAGCCACAGTCGGGTTTCAGCCTTCTGGCGCGAGGTCAGGTTCGGCTCGTTTTCCATTGAGGCGTCCGGATCACTTGCTTCCGGAATTGGCGTATCGTGGCCGGACTTCATGTCAGCACCTGAATTCGCTTATGTCTTTGTCATTTCAAAATATGAACAGAGCGCATGCCTCAAATCTTCGGGAATCGCAATAGAACGATGTGTCTCGAGCGAAGTGGTCACGGTGACAAAATGACCGCGCAGCGCCTCGTTTCCGCCCTTCATCGCGTGCAGCGTCAGGGAGTATGACTTGGTGCCAATCCGGCTTACGGCGACAAAAATCTCGATCTCTTCGCCCATCCTGCACGGCATGAGAAACTCCGCGGACGCGCTGGCATATCCCAGACCGGTCCGCCGCGAGCCAAGAAACTCATGGTACTCGAGGCCCAGCGCCTCCTCGAACCATTGCTCTATGGTCCGGTTGAAAATGTCGAAGAAATTGGGCGTGTAGACGATCCCGGCCGGATCGCACTGCCCGTGCCGGAAAATCGTTTTTGTCGACCAAAGCATCGGCGAAATATCCGATCGGGATAATGCGACTATGGATGCCTTTCGCTCGGCCGCCTGATGTGATGTCATTGGAAAGTCTCGATTGTTTGAATTGTCCCGTCCAGCGCCACGTGCGACGAATCCTTGACGGCGGAAGCCAGCAAGAGCCGTGCCCATTCCGCCGCGTCGTCACGGGCAGCGATCTGCTGCGTCGTCTGCATGACCTTGTCGAACTTGGACCGGCCGCGGACATGGGTATCCGAGTACCCCTTGATCAGCCTGCGGAAGCGGAGGATCTCTACAGCGAGATCGTAGTTCGAAGCAAGCGCTCGGATGGCCGAATTGAGCCATTCATCCCGATGACGCACTTCATTGGCGTGCCGCAGCGACATGCGGCGCAGCCTCTTCATGGATCCGACGAAATAGAGCGCGACGAACCAGTGGAGCGAGTAGGTTTTGACGCGGCGGCCCTTGTTTATGCGACGGTCGAGCCAGGCATATAAGCCCTTGCGTGCGATCAGCCAGTGAGCCAACCCGGCGGGCAGGGCGGACGCGAATTCCTCTGCGCGCGGGTGCATGAACTCGGTCGTTTGCAGGATGTTTTTGTCGGAAAGTCCAAGCTCGCGCTCGATACGCTCGCGCCGCTTCTGACGCGTTTTCAAGCCGGCGACGCGCATCAGGTCGTCATAGACCATCGCATTTGCGAGATATTTGGCCGCTTGCTCCGTGAACAGCCAGCCGCGGGCGTCTCCTCCGGCCGATTTGTCATGCGCATGGAGGTCGGCCAACAGGTCAAGATATTCATCGCCATAGGCGGCGTCCTGGAAGTCCACGACTTTCTTCAAGCCGAGGAAGGCCATTTCACGCACTTCTTGCGGCAACCCGGCGCGCAGGCGCTGCAGCAGCCTGTCGGCCTGCGGGGCGGAAAGTTTTTCGGGAACCGGGGGCTCCGTCGGCACCGGCGCCGGCGTGGGCCGGGCGTCGGCGGCAGCCAGCGTCCTATCATAAGCGGCGTCGAAGGTCCGAATGCTCGCCTCGACCCCTTTGCCACCCTTGCGAATCACTTCGTGATAGGCCTCACGGTCGAACGGCAGGCCATCGGAGGCGGCCAGGCCGCCGAACAGCGCGGCCGAAATCACGCTTCCGTTTTCCACCGCCACCGCGTTCATGTCGAATATGACTTCCCGCACAGCGGCAACGCCGATGGCGTCAGTCACGGCTCCGCTGTCGGCAATGCTGTCGCCCGGGGCCATTTTTTCCGAAACGGCCAGGGAACGGTGGTTGGAGGCAATCAAAGTTGTGCGTTCCGGCGTGACAATGCCGCGCAGGATCGACCGTCCGGCTTCCATATATTCCGACGCGATAACGATATCGACATCGCCCGGAGTTGGCATCTGCGCCAGTATTGGCTGCCTGCCGGCATCGTCGGGTGGCATCATCTCGACATAATAGATTGTGGCGCCGGTACGCTGCGCCACGCCCGGAATCGACGTGGATTGCGCCGCCCATCCATGGCTTTCCGCGAGGGCGACGATCCAGCCTGTCAGAACGCCGCCGCCCTGGCCGCCCATCGCGACGATCGCGATGGATATCGGCCGTTCCGTGGCGGGGCCGGCCGCCTTCAGGTCGAGCTTGACCGTTTCGTCCTTCATTCCGGCCTCACGCGTCAAAACTGACCGCAAGGCGGTTCTTGGCGGTTCTGCAGGAACCGGATGACGGACATGGCCAGCCCGTTTTTGAGCTTGTCCCAGGCACCGGGATTGTGAACGATGTCGGCCTGATAGAACGACGGGCAAAGCACCGCTGCGTCTGCCACTTCGCCGCAATTGCCGCAGGCCACGCAGGTATTGTCGATGGATGCTACGGGATCGTCCCGCAAGGGATCTTCAAGCTCCTTGACCGACAGGGAAGGGCAACCTGAAAGCCTGATGCAGGCGTGGTCTCCGGTACAGACATCCTCATCGACGCCGAAACGGGCGGTCACCATCCGCTTGCCGCCCTTGATAGCCTTGCTGATTTGCGGCTTCACCCGGCGCTGCTTGTTGAGCATGCACTCCGAGGAGGCAACGATGATTTTCGGCCCTTCCTCCTCGGTTGTCAGGGCTTCCTTCAGCACCGCGCGCATCCGGGTGACATCATAGGTGTGATCGATCTGGCGCACCCATTTGGCGCCGATTCCTTTCACGGCGTCGACAATTGTGTTGTTGGTGTCGCGGCGCTTGTTGAACGCGCGGGACGACAGAATGTCCTGCCCGCCGGTCGCAGAGGAGTAGTAATTGTCGACAATCAGAAAGACGCCGTCGTGCTTGTTGAAAACAGCATTGCCGATACCGCTTGTCAGGCCATTGTGCCAAAAACCGCCGTCACCCATGATCGCGATCGAGCGCTTGTCTGCTTTGACATTGAATGCCGCAGCCGAGGCCGCCCCGAGGCCATAGCCCATGGTTGTTGCGCCGATGTTGAAGGGCGGCAGGATCGAAAACAGATGGCAGCCGATGTCGGCGGAGACATGATGCTGGCCGAGTTCTTCATCGACGAGTTTCATCGCCGCGAAAATCGGCCGTTCAGGGCAGCCGGTGCACAGCCCCGGTGGCCGGGGAGGAACGACCTCTTTCAACTTTTGGACGGCCGGTTCGGAAAGAATCGGCTGCGATTCGGGGACCGGTGGCCGGTTCCCCAATTGTTTGGGATCGAAATCACCAAGAAAGTTCCCGATGCCTTTGCTCAGAACCGCAGCGGTGTAATCGCCACCCATCGGCAAATAAGCCTTGCCACGGACCTTGGTCGGCGCTGAAACTCGTGAAAGCACGGTGGATATCGATTGCTCGATATATTCCGGCTGCCCTTCTTCAACAACCAGTACCGCATCCAGATCGTCACAAAACTCCTCGACCTCCGAATTGATAGTCGGATAACCGACATTCATCACATAGATCGGGATTTTGGTGTTTCCGTAGGCGTCGCTCAGACCCAGAAACTGCAGGGCGCGGATCAAGCTGTTGTACATCCCGCCCTGGGTGATGATTCCGGTTTTCCCGGTTTTCTCGCCAAAGAACTCGTTGAGCTTGTTGTCGCGAATGAAATCAATCGCGGCCGGCATGCGATGCTTGATCTTTTCCTGTTCATGCTCGTAGGCGGCAGGCGGCAGCACGATTCTGTCGAGATCGCGTTTTGGACTGTTGAGCGCATCCTGCAGCGTGAATTCCGGCCGCTTGTTGTCCTTGCAGACGAAGCTGCCGGTCATGTGGCAGGAGCGAACCCGCACGGCCAGCATGACCGGCGTGCTGGATGCTTCGGAAAGTTCGTAGCCCTTTTCAATCAGATTGACGATGCACTCGTGCTCGGGTCTCGGATCCAGCAACCACATCTGTGATTTCATCGCGAAAGCGTGGGTGCGCTCCTGCATGATGGAGGAGCCTTCACCATAATCCTCACCGATGATCACCATAGCGCCGCCGGTGACGCCGCCGGACGCGAGGTTGGCCAGAGCGTCCGAGGCAACGTTGGTCCCCACCGTTGACTTCCAAGCCACGGCTCCGCGCAACGGGTACATGACCGAAGCCGACAGCATTGCAGCCGCCGTTGCCTCGCTGGCCGAACTTTGAAAGTTCACGCCGAGCTCTTCGAGAATGTCATTGGCGTCGGCCAGCACGTCCATCAGGTGGGAGATGGGAGAGCCTTGATAGCCGCCCACGTAGGATACGCCCGCCTGGAGAAGTGCCTTAGTGATGGCGAGGATTCCTTCGCCCCGGAAAATGTCACCTTCCCCAAGGCGGAGATCCTCCACTTCTTTTGCAAATGAACGTTCGGCCATCGACGTCTCCTAAAAAATGTATGGTAATGAATAAATTTATATGTAAAATAGGTCAAGTCGTTTCGGCTCTATGCGGTCGAAAATGTTTTGGGACCCCTACGGGAAAGAGCAAAGAACATGCAGATTGCAGCTCCGCATACACCCGTCTCTCAGATCGAGCGCGCTGTCGCGGATTTTCTGAAATTTCCGGTTCGAATGACCATTGGCAAGCAAAAGCTGGATGCCGCGAATGGCGGAACCATCGATGTTTTCAATCCGGCGACAGGCGAAAAGATAGCGGAAGTGCCGCGCGGTGGCGCCGAGGATGTGGACAAGGCGGTGCAAGCTGCCCGGGCCGCGCTGAATGGCGAGTGGTCATCCATGTCGCCGGTCGATCGGCAGCGTGTGATGCTGAAAATCGCGGACCTGATCGAAGCCAATGGTGAAGAGCTTGCCCAGCTCGAAACGCTGAACAATGGCAAGTCGGTCATGCTGTCGCGGTTGGTCGAGGTTAGCGCCTCCGCCGAGTACATGCGGTACATGGCTGGATGGGCAACCAAAATCGAAGGCTCCACCATAGATATCTCGGTTTCTGTTCCGCCGGGCACAAAATACCACGCCTATACCCGCAAGGAGCCGGTGGGTGTTGTCGGTGCGATTACGCCCTGGAATTTTCCGCTGAACATGGCGGTCTGGAAAATTGCTCCGGCGCTTGCCTGCGGCTGCACGGTTGTCATCAAACCGGCCGAGGAGACGCCGTTGACCACGGTTCGTCTGGTTGAGCTTTGCCTTGAGGCTGGTCTGCCTGAGGGTGTGGTCAATGTGGTCACCGGCACCGGTGAGGAAGCCGGTGCCGCGCTGACAGCCCATCCCGATGTCAACAAGCTGGCTTTCACAGGGTCAACCGAAGTCGGCAAGCGCATCGGCATCCAGGCAATGCAGGACATGAAGCGGGTGACGCTGGAGCTCGGTGGCAAAGCTCCAATGATCATGTTCGACGATATGGATCTCGAGCAACTCGGCGTCGCCGCAGGCGTTGGCGTGTTCTTCAATTCCGGACAGACCTGCTGTGCCGGGGCCCGGGTGTATGCCCAGAAGGGCGTGTACGAAAAGGTCTGTGAGATCATGGCGCAGGTAGCGCAGTCGCTGCCGATCGGATCCGGCCTCGATCCGGCCAACCAGATCAACCCGATGGTTTCGGCCAAGCATCAGACCCATGTTTCAACCTGTATCGCCGGTGGCATCGAGCAAGGTGCGACACCGCTTCTCGACACGGCCGCATATGATGGCGCCGGCTATTTCGTCCGTCCGCAGATTTTCACAAATGTCAGCCGTGATATGGCGATCATGCAGGATGAGGTTTTCGGACCTGTCTTCACGATCTCTCCATTTGAGGATCCCGAGGATGCGATCCGGATGGCCAATGACACAAAGTACGGGCTCGGCGCCTCGATCTGGTCAACCAATATCAACACGGTAAACCGTTATGTCCCGCGGATTCAGGCCGGAACCGTGTGGGTGAACACGCACAACCTTCCCGACCAGAACATGCCATTCGGCGGATACAAGCAATCCGGCATTGGCCGCGAGCACGGGCGGTCCGCGCTGGACAACTATCTCGAGACCAAGTCGGTCTGCATCGCTTTGGGTTAATTGCCGTGACGGGAAAGACATATCCATGACTATCAGGGACGACAACTTCCTCCGCGAGCACAATGCGCGCCATCAACTTCATCCGATGATCCATCCGCTCATTTCGGATGAACATCCACCGCAGATCATTGCCAAAGGCGATGGCGTGTTCGTCACCGACATCGATGGCGCGACCTATCTCGACGGGATCGGCGGGCTTTGGAATGTGAATGTCGGGCATAATCGGCCTGAGGTTAAAGCCGCGATCATCGAGCAGATGGACAACATCAGCTATTATTCGAGCTTCGCCGGCACAACCACGGCGCCGTCCATCGCGCTTTCCGCTAAAATCATGGAGCTGGCTGCCGAAGAGGACATGGTCAAGGTCCTGTTCTCGGCAAACGGCTCCGATGCGGTTGAGACGGCGCTCAAGCTGGCGCGGCAGTATTGGCACCTCGTGGGCGAGCCCGGTCGCTACAAATTTATCTCTCTCAAGCAAGGCTATCACGGTGTCCATTTCGGCGGTACGTCGATCAATGGGTATGTCGGCTATCGCGCCGCGTATGAGCCCCTGTTGCCGGGATGTATCCAGATTGACAGCCCCTGGACCTATCGTAATCCGTATACCGAAGACCCCGAAGAGCTTGCAGAAGCGATCGCGGTTCAGCTTGAGCGTGCCATTATCAATCAGGGACCGGGGACGGTTGCGGCATTTATCGCAGAGCCGGTCCAAGGTGCAGGCGGCGTCATCGTGCCGCCGGCAAGCTTCTGGCCCAGGGTTCGCAAGGTTCTGGACAAATACGGCATTCTGCTGATCTCGGATGAAGTCGTCACTGGCTTCGGCCGGTCCGGATCGATGTTCGGAGCCCGGGGTTGGGGCGTCAAGCCAGACATCATGTGCCTGGCGAAAGGTATCTCCGCCGGTTACATCCCGTTGGGTGCGACTGTGCTGAACAGGCGGGTCTACGAGGCTTGGACCAAGGGCGTGAGTCCGATGGGGTTCATATTCCATGGCTACACCTCGACGGGACATCCTCTCGGGTGTGCGGCGGCAAATGCGGTTCTCGATATCGTCGAACGCGAAAACCTTCCGCAAAATGCCAAAATCCAGGGCGAGCGGTTGCTCAAAGGCCTTGCCGACATCCCGTCCTGGTCTTCGCTTGCCGGCGAAGTGCGCGGCAAGGGGTTGATGGTCGGTATTGACATGGTCGCCGACAAGAAAACACGTGAACCGATCGACCCCGGCAAGGGGCAGGGCGAGATGATTGCCGCCTTCGCGCGCAACGAGGGAGTCATCGTCAGACCCGCCGGCAGCAATATCATCATATCGCCGCCTCTGACGCTGCAGGCCGAGCATGTTGACCAGATTGTCGGTGCGCTCACGACTGCCTTCCAGCGTTACGAAGATAGCAAGTAGGAGCCTCCATGTTACCCGACAAGGAATTTCCCCGATTCAAGGCGGCGGCGGTCCAGGCCAGTCCCGTCTATCTCGATGCCGCGGCAACGGCGAAAAAGGCGGCTGACCTGATCTCCGAGGCTGCTGGCAACGGTGCGCGTCTCGTTGCGTTTCCCGAGGTGTTTATCCCGGGATATCCGTATTGGAACTGGATTACCGATCCGGTCACCGGCGGGACCTGGTTCGAAAAACTGGTGCGGGCTTCCATATTCCTGCCCGGTCCGGAAATCGAGACGGTGTGCGCCGCGGCCAAGGCAAACGACACATATGTAGTGATCGGTGTGAACGAACGAAGCCCAGTCTCGCTGGGCGGACTTTACAACACTCTGGTTTTCATCGGACCGGATGGCGCGATTATCGGCAAGCATCGCAAGCTTGTCCCGACATGGGCGGAGAAGCTCACCTGGACGGGCGGTGATGGATCCAGCCTCAAGGTCTATGACACCGAGATCGGCCCATTGGGTGGGCTCGCATGTGGTGAGAACACCAACACCCTGGCGCGGTATTCTCTACTTGCCCAAGGTGAGCTCGTACACACGGCATGCTACATCTCGCTGCCGGTTGCGCCTCCTGATTACGACATGGCCGAGGCGATCAAGCTGCGTGGGCAGTCGCACAGTTTCGAGGGCAAGGTCTTCACGATCGTCTCAACCTCGACAATCTCCGATGAGATCATCACCGAGATGGAGAAGGTGCGCCCGGACGCACGCGCCATGCTGGAGCGCAAATCCAGTGCATTTTCAGGAATTATCGGACCGGATGGCCGGGTCGTGGGCGATAGCCTTATCGATGATGAGGGTATCGTTTACGCAGAAATTGATCTGGCGCGCTGTATCCAGCCGAAGCAGATGCACGACATTATCGGCCACTACAACCGCTTCGATGTTTTCCAGCTTCATTTGAACGCCGCGCCTCAGAGCGCCTTGGCGACAACGCCGCCGCGCCATGAAGCTGACGGAACAAAAGAGAGTGATCCGCCGGGTTCAGAACCCATTCACCTCGACAATCTCAATTAGGGAAGGAACATTGTAATGACGAATGCTGCACACAGCGATGACATTCTTGGGCGCGCCCGCGTTACCGACAATGCCGAACTGAATTCTTACTATGATGATCTGGCAAAGCTGGAGACCGGTGCACTATGGACTGTCGCCAATTCGATTGAGCCTTGGGAGCCAACACCGGCTTCCGACCCTGTTCTGTGGCGCAATTCGGATTTGCGCGAACAGGTGTTGCGCGCAATCGACCTTGTGCGTCCCGAGGACGCCGGGCGGCGCGTGGTCTATCTGCGCAATCCAAAACGCAAGGATGTCAGCGCAGCCTGCGGTTGGTTGTTCTCCGGCCTCCAGGTGATGAAACCGGGTGAACGGGCAGGCGCGCACAAACATGCAGCGACGGCCCTGCGCTTCATCATGGAAGGTGCCGGAGCCTACACCATTGTCGATGGCCACAAGATCGATCTGGGTGCGCGCGACTTTGTGATTACGCCAAATGGCACGTGGCATGAGCACGGGATCGCAGAGGACGGCGAAACAAGCATGTGGCAGGACGGGCTAGATATTCCGCTGACCAATGCGCTTGAAGCCAATTTTTACGCCGTGCATCCTGATGACTATCAGAAAACAAATCTTCCGGTGAATGACAGCCCGCTGACCTACGGCGCACCGGGGCTGCTGCCACTACTGGACAAATGGGACAAACCCTATTCACCTCTGTTCCAATATCGTTGGGACCCAACCTACGAAGCGCTTTTGAATTATGCAAAGGTGACCGATGGGTCGCCATTTGACGGCGTGATCATGCGCTACACCAACCCGCACACGGGCGGCGATCCCATGTTGACTATGGGAGCGACCATGCAGCTCCTGCGTCCGTCAGAACATACAAAGGCGCACCGTCACACCGGCAATATCATCTATCAGGTTGCCAAAGGCGAGGGCTATTCCGTCATAAACGGAAAGCGCTTTGACTGGAAAGAGAAAGACATTTTCTGCGTGCCGTCCTGGATGTGGCACGAGCACTGCAACACCGCGACTGGCGATGATGCGTGTCTGTTCTCATTCAACGATTTGCCGACCATGCACAAGCTTGGCTTCTACGCCGAGCAGGCGCTGAACGAAAATGACGGTCATCAGATCGTCGAGAAATAACGAAGTTTTAGGAACTAAAAAATGAAGCTTGTAACCTATCGTGCCGGGGCCGCGGCGGGAGGACGTCTTGGTGTTGTCTGGGACGGGTTGGTCATTGACGTCGGGCGCCTCGGCGACGTTGTCGGGGAAGAGTTCCCGACCTCGATGCTTGATCTGATCGACCTGGGTCCGGATGCGTTGGCGGCTCTGACCCGCGCGATCGTCGACACCGATGGCAAACGCCCGGCCGGCATGGCCGTTCCCGTCGAAAACGTGAAGATGCTGGCTCCCATTCCGCGTCCGCGCAAAAACATCTTCGGGATCGGCCTGAATTATGTCGAGCATGTCGCGGAATCGGCGCGGTCGCTCGACACCTCCAAGGAGCTTCCCGACAAGCCGGTTGTGTTCTCAAAACCGCCGACGGCCGTTATAGCCGACGGCGAGCCGATCCAGCACAACGCGTCGATGACCCAGCAGCTCGACTGGGAGGTCGAGCTTGCAGTGATTATCGGCAAGCGAGCCACTCGGATCGCCAAGGAAAACGCAATGAGCCATGTCTTTGGCTATTCGGTCATCAACGATGTTTCGGCACGCGACAACCGACGCGCGGGGCAATGGATTTTCTCCAAGGGGCAGGACAGCTATGCTCCCTTTGGGCCCGCTATTGTCACCGCCGACGAGATTGCCGATCCGCACAATCTTGATCTTTGGCTGACCAAGAACGGCGAAGAAAAGCAGCGGTCGAACACGAAACACCTGCTGTTCGACATCCCGACTTTGATCGCCGATCTTTCGACCGGCATCACCCTCGAGCCCGGCGATATCATTGCGACCGGAACGCCTTCGGGTGTTGGCGCCGGACGCAATCCGCAGGAGTTCATGTGGCCGGGAGACGTCATCGAATGCGGTGTCGATGGCATCGGTGTGTTGCGTAATCCGGTCGTGCGGATAGGGGGATGACATGAGCGAATTGATCAAAATCGGCCAAATCGTTCCGTCGTCGAACCTGACGATGGAACGCGAAATCCCGGCCATGCTGCGGGCAAGGGAGGAGATCTTTCCTGAGCGCTTCTCGTTTCATTCCTCTCGGATGCGGATGAAGAAGGTGACGAAGGAAGAGCTCAAGGCGATGGATTGCGACAGTGATCGCTGCGCGCTGGAGCTTTCAGATGCGGCGGTGGATGTTATGGGATATGCCTGTCTCGTGGCCATCATGGCGATGGGTCAGGGCTATCATCGGGAAAGCCAGGAGCGACTGCATCGCGTCACGATCGAGAACGGTCATCCGGCACCGGTCGTCAGTTCCGCCGGAGCGCTGGTGGACAGCCTCAAGCTGATGGGCGCCAAACGGATATCGATCGTGGCGCCGTACATGAAGCCGCTCACCAAGATGGTCGCCGACTATATCGAGGCCGAAGGGGTGACGGTTCAGGACTATGCGGCCCTTGAAATTCCGGACAATCTTGAGGTCGCGGCCCAGGATCCGATGAACCTGCTCGAAATCTACAAGCGGCTGAACCTGAAGAACATCGACGCGCTTGTCTTGTCGGCCTGCGTGCAAATGCCCTCTCTTGCCGCGATCCAGCGGGTCGAGGACGAATGCGGTATCCCGGTTTTGTCTGCCTCGGTCGCCACCACCCATCAGATGTTGGTCCAGCTGGGGCTCGAACCCCGCGTTCCGGGGTTCGGGGCGCTTTTATCGGGAAGCTACGCGAAGGCGGCTTGATCGTCGCGGCGCAACCATAGTCTGCATATGGACGCCTCGGGAGGCGGATGGTCTCCCGAAGGCGGGGCTGGATGTATGCGGACTTTGCCCTTCGAGGGCCGAAACAAGGGAGCGGAGAAATATGCACCGGCTAAAGACATTCGCGGAGTTGTTCCATCGGGAACGGCGGCCAGGTGATCTGGTTTTTGCGTTGGCCTTTCTCGGGTTCAGCCTTTTTCTGGCAGCTCATCTGGGCGATCAAGTCAAATGGGTGAAGCGTACCGGCTTCTTTTCCCAGCCGGCGTTCTGGCCGACGGTAGCGATAGCCGGCATGGTATTCTTTGCGGTTCTCCACATCCTCGGATCGCTTGTTTTCGGCAAGGGGCGTGCAACACACTTCAGCGAAGTTGTATTCTGGGGACGCTCGCTCGAATATGTCGCATATTTCCTGATCTACGTGGCCATTGTTCACGTCCTGGGCTACCTGCCATCAACCATCTTGTTCACGCTCGCCATTACCGCGCGCCTCGGGTACCGCAGGCCGCTGGCATTCGCCTCGGCCTTGCTGTTCGCGGTCACTGTCGTGATCGTGTTCAGGGCAATGCTGCACGTCAGGATACCCCCCGGCCAGATTTACGACTACCTGCCCGACGCCATACGCGGCTTCGCGTTGATCTATTTGTGAGAGGAACTGCGCAATGGATGCGATCATTGGCGGTGTCGAACTTCTCCTGCATTGGCAGGTTCTGGTCGCTCTTCTGGTTGGCTCGATCGGCGGTGTGATTATCGGCGCCATTCCGGGGGTCGGTGCGGCGATTGCCATTGCAATCCTGCTGCCAGCGACGTTCTCGCTCGAACCGATCGTCGGATTAACGGTGCTGCTCGGTATCTACGGCTCGTCAATGTATGGCGGCGCCATTCCGGCGGTGTTGTTGAACACGCCCGGCACACCCGTCAATGCTTTGACCACATATGACGGCTATCCGATGACGAAACGGGGGCAGGCGCACCGGGCGCTGTCACTGGCCTATTCGGCCAGCTTTTTCGGGGGTGTGTTCGCCATTCTTTGTCTTCTGATCCTCGCGCCAGTTCTGGCATGGGTCGCCCCGCATTTCGGCAGCCGCGAAATTTTCCTCGCGGCGTTCCTCGGCATCGTGCTGGTCATCCTGGCTCATCGGGGCCAGACGCTTGAGGCGGGGATGCTGGTTTGCTTCGGTATTTTGCTGAGTACGGTAGGGCTGGAACCGGCGAAGTACACGATGCGCTTCACATTCGGCCAGAGTTGGCTTTCTTCGGGTTTCGATCTGATCGTCGTCGTGCTCGGGCTGTTCGCCGTCGCCCAGGCATTACTTCTGATGCTGGATAAGGACCACGTGCCCGGGGCGGCGCGGGTCGAGGGAAACCTGTTCGCAGGCTTCAAGGAATTGCTGGGTTTGAAGCGGATCGCCTTCGTGTCATCGGGTTTCGGCGTGATGATGGGTGTCATTCCCGGAGTGGGTGAGTTTACCGCCCAGTTCCTGTCTTACACCTACGCGCAAAAGACATCACGCGATCCGGATCTATTCGGCAACGGATCACCGGAGGGGATCGTGGCATCCGAAGCCGCAAATAACGCGGTTCCCCCTTCCGCGATGATACCGCTGCTGGCGCTGGGTATCCCGGGAGAAGCGCTGACCGCCATGATGCTGTCCGTCTTCTACGTTCACAACGTCGTTCCGGGGCCGCAGCTTTTCAAGGATCACTTGGATTTGGTGATGGCGCTGTATATCGCGCTGTTCATTCTGAATATCCTGGTCGTCATATTCCTGCTGTTCTCCACGAACCTTCTCCTGAGGATGACGCAAATCCCCACCAGGTTCCTTGGTCTGATGATTCTCACGCTGAGCTTTGTCGGGGTTTTCAGCCTGCGTAACTCGCTTACCGACTGTGCAATCGCATCGGCTTTCGGTGTATTCGGCATGATCCTGAAACGTCTGAATCTTCCGGTGGTGCCGATCATTCTCGGCATGGTGCTTGGCAACATCATGGAGGTTAAGCTGCGGGCCGCCTCCGCGAATATTTCCACACCGTTGGACATGTTCGACCGACCGATTTCCGCCCTTCTAATAGCGCTGATATTGTTCGTAATCGTTCAGCACATTCGGGCATTGAGATTTGAACACGTCCAGCAACATCTCAAGGAAACAGAAGATGACGGAAGCGCGACCGCTGACGAACAGCCGGCATCGCGCACCTAATGTGCGTGAAGAGCGGGGAGATCGGGGCCGGTTCCGTCGGTAGCCGCCGCTCGGTTTCCTGGATAACATTACCGCCGGAATTTGACTGGTTCGAACATCCCTGATGACCCGCTGACGCCGAATAGAGGGTGCCGCCGATATTTGCCTGGCGACAGCCATACATTCCTTTTGTCGTAGATCCGTGTTGGCGCGGCAGAAACATAGCTCAGTTTGCACACGCCTTTCGGTCCGGTGCCCGGCGCAGCAAAGCATGGCATTTTTGCTGCCGTCGCCCGCAACTGCAAACCAGTTTCCCGGCGGCATGTTGATCCTATGAACCATTCGGCTGGCGCTACCGGATCACGCAGAAATCTACCCGGGACATTGGATGTGTTTCCGCAACGAGAAAGCGGGCCGTCCGGTTGTCGGACCGCCCGCTGCCATCAAGTTGCGGAAGGGATAATCAGTCGTTGTTCATCTGACTGATTTTATCCAGCGTAGCGGAGTCCTTCTTGATCAGTTCCCGCGATTCATTCGCATCCAACCAATATATCTGGGCACCGGTCTCTTCGCTCAGCTCCTTTGCATCCTTGCTTGCCATGACCTTTTTTGCCACCGCGGCGATCTTTTCACGCGCATCGGCCGGGACATCCTTCCGGACGAACAGCCCGTTCCACGTAGCCAGTTCGAGTTCGGGTTTCAGTTCGCCCAGGGTCGGCACATCAGGAAGCGTGGAAATGCGCTTCACCGTGAAAGATGCCAGCGGTGTGATTTCGTCGAGGCAGGGTCTGATGAGCTGAAGAGTGGTGTTGATCACATCCGCGTCGCCCGAAGCAAGCGTGTTGCAATCCAATGCGTCGAACGCCGCCTCGGCGCCCCATTCGAAGCCGAATGCTTTTTGCGCGGCGAGCGTGATCTCGGTTGGCGTTGCACCGGCGCCGAAGTGGCCAACGGTCAATTTATGGTCCTTGGAGTACGCCGCGAGCTCCTCCATCGTCTTGTAGGGCGCATCCTTCTTGGCGGCGAGAATGAAGGGGTAGGTCAAAAATATCCCCACGGGCTCAAAGGGTTGGTCTGCCAGTTCCGGTATGCCAATCTTGTGTCCGATCAGCGGAATATCAAGCACGAAGGATCCGACCGTGTAACCATCGGCGGGGGCTTTTGCGACACTAACGGCACCCGGGAAGGGACCGCCGCCGCCGCCGGGCTTGTTCACCACAGCGGCCGGCACGCCATAGGTGTTCTGGAACTCCTCCGCAATCTTGCGGGTGAGAATGTCTTCGAGGTCGCCCGGCGGGAAGGGCACAACGAATTCAACGGGTTTTTCGGGGTATTCTGCCAATGCGGGCTGACCGGCTACAACCGAAATCGCAAGAGCCGTGACTGCGAATAGTGCTGATTTTGACATGGTGTTCTCCCAGTTAATTGGCGCGTTCAAGTCCGTGTCTCGCGATTTAAGGGCCTTTTATCGCCAGTGTTGAAGACAGAGCACTCAGTTATTCTCCGCCATCATTTCCGTATTCGCGGACGTAACGAAACCATCGTTTGACGTCCGCCATGAACCGCATGCGAGCACTCAGCCTGACAATGGGTCACGAAGAGCGGTTTGCAGCGATGCAAATGAACGTTGCCCATGCGATTGCATACTTTTACATATAAAATTATTGGAAATCAATCGGTGCCGTCAAGGTTGCCGCAAACCGCTTGACAGAAATTATTTTATATATAAATCTATGCGAAATCATAAAATAGCGTTTGATATGCCGACCAGCACCTTCCAGCTTGCATCAGCCGTCTCGGAACGCCCGACATCAAGAGGCTCGTGTTCGACAGCCTTTCAGGGCGCGCGGTCGATTGGTCGGCGGGAGCGCATGTACGCGTGTCGCTTACTGATGGGGGTAGTCGAGCCTATTCGCTTCTGAGGCTGCCGGAGTTAGGGGCCGGACAGATTGCGCTGGGCGTTTTGTTCGAGAAGAACGGTAAGGGCGGTTCCCGGTTCATGCATGCGCTCAAACAGGGCGACAAGGTGCAGATATCGGAACCGGCGAACAATTTCGCGCTGCAGGACCACGCTGCAACGGCGATATTGGTCGCTGGCGGGATCGGGATCACTCCGATCCTCTCCATGGCCGAAGAACTGAGCCGCACGGGTAGGCGCTTTAAGGTCCACTATGCGGGCAGAAGCGAAGGGAAGTTGGCCTTCGTCGACGAAATCCAGCGCATTTGCGGCGACCGCCTGTTCCTGCACTATGACGATCAGGACAACGCGCTCGACATCGGTGCGCTTCTGCAAGCGTTGGCCGCGGACGCACATATTTATTTCTGTGGTCCTACGGGGATGATCGAGGCGATCAAGGCCGAGGCGGCCAGCCAGGGCTGGCCCGAAAGCCAATTGCATTACGAGTTATTCTCCGCCGATGTCGACGACAGCCACAACACTGCCTTCGACGTTGTCGTGCACAGCACCGGACAGGTAGTCCGCGTGCCAGCGGACAAGACAATCATTGAGGCGCTGGAGGAAGCGGGCCTTGATCCGCTCTATGACTGCCAGCGCGGCGATTGCGGCATCTGCCAATGCGATGTGATCGAGGGTGAACCCGATCACCGGGACGTCATCCTGACCGATGCGGAAAAGGCGTCGGGAAAGGTGATGCAAATCTGCGTGTCGCGTTCGAAGACGCCGCGGCTCGTTCTGGACATTTGATTTGCGAAGGGAGGGTATGATGGATCGATACCGTGGGAATCCGGCGGCCATACACGATCTCGTGCGGGGCTGCGCAGTTCATCGGGATACCTATGTCGACAGGGAAATTTTCGACCTGGAGATGGAGCATCTTTTCCCGAATGCCTGGGTCTATATCGGCCACGCGAGCCAGGTGAAGAATCCGGGCGATTTCATTACTTCCAAAATCGGTAATCAGCCTCTCCTGATTTCGCGTCACCGTGATGGCGAGATCTATGTTTTGCACAATCGATGCCCGCACAAGGGCGTAAAAATTTCTTCGGAAGCTTGTGGTAACACGGGAAAGTTCTTTCGCTGTCCGTATCACGCATGGTCGTTCAAGACCGACGGCTCGCTCCTCGCGATCCCATTGAAAAAAGGATACGAGGGAACGGGATTTGACACGGATGCGGCCTCCAAGGGCCTGCCGCGCATCAAAAACGTGAAGGTCTACCGCGATTTCATCTTTGCACGCCTCTCCGACGCCGGGCTCGGCTTCGAGGAGTATTTCGGCGAAGCGCTCTCGACGATCGACAACATGATCGACCGTTCGCCGGAGGGGAAGCTGGAGATCGTCGGAGCACCGATCCGCTACATGCATCAGTGCAACTGGAAGATGCTGGTCGACAACCAGACCGACACCTGCCACCCGATGGTCGCTCACGAGAGTTCGGCCGGCACCGCAGTCAGCGTATGGGAACGCGAGAAGGACAAATTCACCGAGACCCCGATGGCGGTACAACTCTACGCGCCTTTCATGTCTCCCTATGAATTCTATGAGGGGGCAGGCATTCGCGTTTGGCCGAATGGGCATGGGCATACCGGCGTCTCCGGGTCGATCCACCAGGGCTATGACGACGTGCCCGAATACATGGAGCAGATGGAAAAGGCCTACGGGCCCGAACGGGCGCACGAAATCCTGAGCGATGTCCGGCATAACACTGTCTATTTCCCCAATGTCATGGTGAAGGGGCCGGTGCAGATCCTGCGCAATTTCATTCCGCTGGCCGTGGACAAGACCTTGGTGGAGAGCTTTGTTTTCCGCCTCGTCGGTGCGCCCGACAAGCTGTACGAACGCGCTCTGATGTACAATCGGTTCATCAATGCACCGACGTCGATCGTCGGTCACGATGATCTTGAGATGTATGAAAGGGCCCAGGAAGGGCTGCTTTCAAACGGGAATAAATGGCTCGATCTCCACCGCCTTTATGAGGCGGGCGAACCGCGTGAAGCCACCGAGATTGTCAACGGTACGTCAGAGCGACAGATGCGTAACCAGTTCTACGCCTGGAGCAAGTTCATGACCCTCAACATGAAGCAAAGCGCGGAGGCAGCGGAATGAAACCCGAACGGATCACTGATTTCGTTTACGACGAAGCCGCGATGCTCGACGAAATGCGCTGGGAAGACTGGCTGGCCCTGTTTCACGATGAAGGGCGCTACTGGATGCCTCTCGAATGGCAGCAGCAGGATCCGGTTCTGCAGCCGTCGCTTATGTACGAGGATCGTCTTCTCTTGACAGTGCGCGTGGAACGCCTGACCGGGGAGCGGACTTTCAGCCAGAAGCCGAAGAGCCGGTGTCATCACCTTCTCGAACGGCCGCGTGTTGTCTCGCCGGGCGAGGATGACGGGATTTGCAGGGTGAAGACGTCATTCGTTTATACCGAGACGCGCGGCGACCAGCTTGAGCGGTATTCCGGTTGGGTAACTCATCATCTGGTCGAAGAGGATGGTGCATTGAAGATCAGGCTCAAGAGGATCGATCTGATCAATTTCGATGCGCCGTTCGGCAATATCCAGCTTTTCATATGAGTTGGCGGATGACTGCAGAAACGGTTTTCATTCGCTTTCGTGAAACGGCAGAGCGCAGGCAGGCTGCTCCCTTTCTGCATGTTCTGGATGAGACCGCCTCCATTTATGGGATCCCCGCCGGTGACATTTCCTACGCGGAAATGGCCGCGCGGGTCGCAGACTGGGCGAACCGGTTCGCCAAGGCCGGCTACGGGGCCGGTCACCGTGTCGGTCTGCTGCTTCAGAATCGGCCGGTATTCCTCGAGATCTGGTTGGCGCTCAACAGCCTTGGTGCGTCGGTGGTGCCGATCAATCCGGATTTGAGGCTCGCGGAGCTGGAATATCTTGCCGGGCATTCGGAGATGGTCTTGGCGATTGTCTTGCCCGACCGGGTCAAGGAGATGCGCCAGGCTGTACTGAATGCCAACCTGAACCTGCCAGTAATCGCCCCCGGCGATGCGCTGCCCGAGGCTGTCCTCCCGGCCGAGGGCAGCGCGACATCGGATAGCCATAGCGAATGTGCGCTGCTCTACACTTCGGGCACGACCGGCCAGCCCAAGGGCTGCATCCTCAGCAACCAGTACTTTCTGCATTCGGGCAACTGGTACGCGGAAACAGGTGGATATATCAGCCTGCGCAAGGATTGCGAGCGGATGCTCACCCCGTTGCCGGTCTTCCACATGAACGCCATGGCGGTTTCCACGATGGCGATGATCACCGTCGGCGGCTGTCTGATCATGCTGGACCGCTTCCATCCCAAAAGCTGGTGGGATTCGGTGCGAAAGAGCGGTGCGACGGCTGTGCACTATCTCGGTGTCATGCCCTCGATGCTGAGCGGGGCCGAACCGTCGCCCGCCGACCGTGACCACGCAGTGCGTTTTGGCTTCGGGGCCGGCGTTGACAAAAAGCTGCACGCACCGTTCGAGAAACGTTTCGGTTTTCCGCTCATCGAAGCATGGGCCATGACCGAAACCGGCAGTGGCGGTGTGATAAGCGCACATGAGGAGCCACGAAAGATCGGAACATCCTGTTTTGGTCGGCCTGCGCCGGAGGTTGAAATACGCATTGTCGATGATGCGGGCGGCGATGTGGAGAACGGCGCTCAGGGCGAGCTTCTCGTGCGCCGTGCGGGCGACAATCCGCGTTACGGCTTCTTTTCCGGCTATTTAAAGAATTCCCAGGCAACGCAGGAAGTTTGGCAAGGCGGTTGGTTTCACACCGGTGACATCGTCTCGAGTGACCCTGACGGTTCGCTTCACTTCGTGGACCGCAAGAAGAACGTCATCCGCCGTTCCGGTGAAAACATCGCCGCCGTCGAGGTGGAAACCATTCTGAACCGGCACCTCGACATTCGCATGACCGCTGTCGCAGCGACCCCGGACGAGGTGAGGGGTGACGAGGTTGCGGCGCTGATGATCCTGGAAAGCGGGTCCGGTTCGGCCGACAAAGCCGAGGAGATCGTGACCTGGGCGCTCGATCAGATGGCCTATTACAAAGTGCCGGGCTGGGTGTGTTTCGTTGATGAACTACCGTTGACCGCCACACAGAAAATCCTGCGGGGAAAGGTCAAGGACCTGGTCGGGGAACTCATGGAAAATGGCGCCTTTCATGACACCCGCTCGCTCAAGAGGCGAAGGGTTTGACACTGCGCCCGGTTCCATACGACGGGGTTGCGGTTTGCTGTCCCGTCACCGTGCCATATGTTCGCTATTCACCTGAAACCGCGCATTGGTGGGCTGGTGCCGCGTTGAATGCCCTGGCTGAACGCAGCGGCCTAGGGCCGGCTGATATCGACGGATTTTGTTTCGCCAGTTTTTCGTCCGGGCCGGACACCGTGGTCGGCATGACCCAGCATCTCGGACTGAGTCCGAGATGGATGGATCACATTCCGACAGGGGGCGCCAGCGGCGTCATGGCGCTGCGCCGTGCTGCGCGCGCCGTCCAGTCACGGGACGCCGATCTTGTCGTGTGCCTTGCCGCCGATACCAATCAGGTCGACAGCTTCCGCCAGACCCTTGCCGGCTTTTCGCGGTTTTCCCAGGACGCGATGTATCCCTATGGATTTGGCGGGCCGAATGCGACTTTTGCGCTGATTACCGACAATTTCATGCGCACATACGGGGTTGGGCGTGAAAGCTTCGCCAAACTTTGCGTGGCACAACGGACAAACGCCTTGTCCAATCCCCATGCCTTGATGAAACGGCCTCTGAGTTTTGAACAATACATGTCATCCCGGGCTATCAGCGATCCGGTTCATCTTCTGGATTGTGTCATGCCCTGCGCAGGTGCTGAAGCCTATATCGTGACCACCGAAGAGAAGGCGGAATCGCTGAGCCTTCCTGCCGCGTCGATCAAGGCGACGATCGAACGCCACAATGCGTTTCCCGAAGACCCGATCCAGATCCGCGGCGGATGGGCAAGGGATGTAGACACGCTTTGGAATGTGGCCGGATGCGGCCCCGAGGACATCGATACGATCCAGTTCTACGACGACTATCCGGTGATCGTGGCCATGCAGATGGAGGATCTCGGTTTCTGCAGGAAAGGTGAAGTCGCCGGGTTCATCGACAAACACGATTTCACAATATCCGGTTCGTTGCCGCTCAATACCAATGGCGGTCAACTCTCGGCGGGTCAGGCGGGCGCGGCCGGCGGGTTCCAGAATGTCACCGAAGCATTGAGACAGGTGCTGCACTGTCCGCTGGGCGATCAGGTGCCGGGCGCCAGGAGGGCGCTTGTCTCGGGCTTCGGGCTTGTGAACTACGATCGGGGCGTTTGCACCGGAGCAGCGGTTCTGGAAGCGGTGAACTGAGATGAGCAAAGCCCTCCCTGCTCCCGAGCGCAAGGATCCGTTGAAAACGTCCCGGCTGGGACACGTCTCGCCCCGTCTGCGCAGCCGCGCAGCGAAAGCGATGGCGGTGCGCGCCGGGCAGGGGCGGTTCGTTCTTCAGGTCTGCGCGGGCTGTAGCGTTGCGACCTATCCGCCGCGCGACCGTTGCCCTCACTGCTGGGGGAATTTGCGCTGGACTGACCAGCCCCACACCGCGGTGTTGCTGGCGGAAACCATTGTTCGCGCAACCACGGACAATTTTTTTCGTGAACATCTGCCGTGGCGGATCGGAACCGTTCAACTTGACGCAGGTCCCACCGCCGTGGCGCATCTTCACGGCGATGTCGCGGTTGGCGACCGGGTGAGCATGCGCCTGGTACTGGACCGCAGCGGCAATCCCGCCATGTTCGCCCTGCCTTTGAAGGAGACACCGCATATGCAGGATGATCCGCAACTGCGCGTTTTCACGTCGGCGCCCAAGCACCGCCGTGTTCTTGTTACCGACGGGCGGACCGAGCTTGGGCAGGAGGTCGCCCACGCGCTTCTAGAGGCTGGCGCCAGCACCGTTTTTCTTGGCAATTCCAACAAGCTGCTCGGGTATGACGGAGAGGACCGGATCGCTTCGACACCCAATATCGATGTGGTGCCGCTCGATTTGACCGACAACCGCAGTGTGAGCGAACTGGCTGGTCTGCTTGGCGGCCGCGTCGATATCGTCGTCAACACCGTAGGCTATATCCGCCCCGGAGGTGTGTCGGTCGGCAGCAGGCTTGCGACGCTGCAAACAGCCATGGATATCAATGCGTCGGGATTGATGCGCTTGGCCCAAGCCTTTTGTCCGGCGATGGGCGCGCGCTCGGATGATGGCGTGAATTCGGCCTCCGCATTCGTCGACATCAATTCCATCTATGCGATGACGGGAAATGCGGGTTTTGCCGGTTTCTCGGCAAGCGCAGCGGCCAGGCAATCCCTGATCGCGGGCTTGCGCGGAGAGATGGCGAGCGTCGGCATCCGGGTCGCAAGTGTGTTGTGCGGGCCGATCGACGATGAATGGCACCAGGCGGTGCCGCCGCCCAAGGTCGCGCCCTCCAGGATTGCCAAGGCGGTTGTTCAGGTGCTTCAGGACGGGCTGGAAGAGGTTCACGTCGGCGACATCGCGGAAGATTTGGCAAAGCGGTGGCGCCAGGATCCGCTATTGACCATGAGAGAGGAAAATATATGAGCAATGCCGGTTCACTTTGCGCGCAGATGGCGGCAGCGCTGGTCAGTGGAAAGCTGAAATGCGTTGACCTGACAAATACGCTTTCTCCCGATTTTCCGGTGATTGTTCTACCTGCCGAATTCGGCCAGTGCGCACCTTTCCGGATCGAGATGCTTTCGCGCTACGACGAGAACGGTCCAGCCTGGTACTGGAACAACATCACCATGAATGAGCACACTGGCACTCATTTTGATGCGCCCGCGCATTGGGTGACAGGCAAGGATTTGCCGGACAACACGGTTGATGCGGTGCCGGTCAGCGACTTTGTCGCGCCTGCGGTTGTTGTCGATATTTCCGCGGAGGCAGCTGCTGACGCGGATTTTGTGCTGACCAGGGCATTTCTCGAGGACTGGGAAGCGAAGAACGGAAAGATCCCGCCACGACATTGGGTTGCCTTGCGCACCGACTGGTACAAGCGGGTCGGCACACCCGACTATCTGAACTTCAAGAAAGACGGAGCGCATTCGCCCGGTCCTGATGCGGGCGCCATGGAGTTTCTGGTGCATGAGCGGGACTGTGTCGGGCTGGCTGTTGAGACAGTGGGAACAGACGCCGGACAGGCTTCTCATTTCAATCCGCCACTGCCGGCTCACTCGATCCTGCATGGCAATGGACGCTATGGCCTCCAGTGCCTCACCAATCTCGACAAGCTGCCCACATTCGGGGCGATGATCGTGGCGGCTCCACTGAAAATCGAAGGCGGTTCGGGCAGCCCCTTGCGCGTCTTCGCTCTCTTTGATGCGGAGTAGGTCTAATGACGGGGAAGAAGACACTGATTACCGGCGGGAACTCCGGGATCGGGGCGGCGATCGCCCAGCGGCTGCTGGCGGCGGGCGAGGCGGTTGTTTCCCTGGGCCTGGAATTGCCCGGCTGGGAACATGAGAAGCTGCACGGCTATACGGCCGATCTAACCGATACGGCGGCGACTGCCGAGATTGCGGCGCGGATCGCCGCCGAACACCGGATCAGCGCACTGGTGCACAATGCCGGTATGATCCTGCCCAACCTGCTTGCCGACGCCAACCCCGGGGATGTTCTGAAACTTGCCCAATTGCATCTGGCGGCCCCGCTGGCGCTTACACAGGCGATGTTGCCGGGATTGAAGCAGAGCGGTCACGGCCGCATCCTCTTCATCAGCTCGCGGGCTTCGATGGGAATGCCGACCCGGTCGGCCTATGCCTCCACAAAGGCGGGTGTGCATGGCCTGGCCCGGACCTGGGCGCTCGAGCTGGCGGGTCAGGGCATTACCGTCAACGTCATCGCTCCAGGGCCGGTCAAAACCGAAAATTTCTGGGGCATTGTCCCGAAAGGTGGTGAGCTCGAGGACAAGATCGCCAACTCCGTGCCGGTCAAGCGCATCGGCACGGCGGAAGACATCGCCAATGCCGCCTTGTTCTTCCTCGATGCGAAGTCCAGCTTCGTAACCGGCCAGGTGCTCTATGTCTGTGGCGGAACCAGCCTGGGCGGGCTCGGAAGCTGAATTTACCGCATTGAAAAAGGTTCAATTCGGTAACGGTCTGAATTGGTGAGGCCACGTCGGTTTGCATCCTGGCTCGAGGAAGCGCCGGCAGCGGACATTCAAGCGGATTGATCCTTGTTCAGCGCTCGCTCGGCGCCTTTCGGGTTTTCCCTGAGGTACTCTCGAATGTCCCGGGCGATGTCGCCGACAAACACATCCTCCTGGCCGTTCTGCAGCGCCGTGACCAACTCCGAAGCGATGGTATTGGGCGCGACCTTGGGCGCCGGCAGTGTCTGATACCATTCATCATCGATTGGCCCTGTAAACAAGTTGATCACCCGTATGCCACCGGGCCGCAATTCACCGCGCAATGAATGTGACAGCGACAGGCAGCCCGCCTGTACCGCACTGAACGCGCCGAACGGATTTGCGTTGACCAGCGCATAGGCCGAAAACACGTTTGCCCAAGCCGCTGCGCTGTTCGTACCATCCGTGCCACGCGCCCGCATAGCCCCGCCAAAGGCTTGCGAAAGATGCACAAATCCCATGAAATGCCGGTTGAGCTGGTCTCTGACGGCGGACGCGTTTTTCTGATCGAGCAGATTTCCGCGGCGGACATAATCATTGGTGTTCACAAGAATGTCGACCTTGCCGCCAATCAGCGCTGCCAGTTCCTGCACCGAACGCTCGTCATCGACACTCAGGTCCATCAACTGCAGCCGGTTGTCGGATTTGAGCCGCTCTTCGCCTTCAAACGGTATCCACGGTTCTGATATCCCGACAAAGACCGTGGCCCCCGCATCCGCCAGTTTACTGGCGATTGCCTGTCCGACCCGGGTTCTCCCGTCGGTCACCAGCACGCGCCGGAATTTGGGACTCGCGGTCATCTCGCGCCATTGGGTGTCATCGGTCACGTTGGGCACATCCTGTTCAGGCCGCGCAAAAGCGGCGGCATTCCCGGCCTTGTCCATTTGCAGCGACATCCGGACCCGATCGCCCGTGGCGCAATCGGCGTGCAAATGGGCGACAAGGATCGGGCCGCAATCCAGCTTTGCCAACCCGATCAGCCAAGGGGCACGTTCGCGGAAATAAGGCTCGCCGGGCACCGAGATAAGGCTGTGTGACAGGATCTCGCCGCCCGTGGGGAGGTCGGTGAGCGGCAAGTCATCCGACAGGCACTCGGAGCAGGCATCGCGCGGGGGGTAGGCAATCGTGCCGCATTCGGTGCACCTTTGCAGTGCGAACCTGCCTTCGGCCGCAGCAGCGGTAAGGAGTTGCGCGGTGCGCGATTGAAACGACGGCGGCAGCATCGGCACCTGTGTGCGAACGAGAGGGTTCTTGCGGGACGGGTGCTCGAGTGGCTCTGCCATGGTCAATTCCCCGCCAGAATGACTGCGCCGGAAGAAAGGCCGCGGTCGTAGTTCATCATACCAAACCCCGAGGCCAAAGACAGGCGGGCACCGGGAACCTGGGTTGGACCGGCTGTGCCGGTAACCTGGCGGAGCGCCTCGTTCAGGCCAAGATATCCGCCACCGCCACCGGCTTGTCCGCATGACAGCTGCCCACCTGATGTGTTGTGCGGGAAATTTCCGTCAATCGTAAGGTCATGCGCACGGACGAACTCCGCGCCTTCACCTTTCTTGCAGAACCCAAGGTCCTCGAACTGCATCATGCAGATCACCGGATAGTCGTCATAGGTCTGCACCACGTCCAGATCCGAGGGGCGAATGCCGGCAATTGCATACAGTTCGTCGATGTCAGCCACCCAACCGCCACGAAGTTGCACGTCATCGTTCACCGCATTGTGGCGTTCGATAGAGGACAGAAGCCGCGCAAAAGGCAGGCCAAGCGCTTTGGCCGTTTCCTCGCGCATCACCAGCAACCCTTCGGCGCCGGCGCATGGCATGACACAATCGAACAGGTGAATTGGGTCAGCGATCGGGCGCGCCGCCATATACTGGTCCAGCGTGAGCGGCTTTTTCATCAGGGCATTGGGATTGCGCAATGCGTTGTCGCGCTGGGCAACGGCGATACGGCCGAGATCCTCGCGCGTTACCCCGAACTGGTTCATGTAATTCCGGGCAATCAGGGCAAAGCTGGCGTTGGCCCCGCCGGAGCCATAGGACAACACCGCATCCTGGGCAAAGCGGGCGAAATTTGCGGTTGTCTGCCGAAATGTATCGACATGGTTGGTGTCGGCCCCGACACAGGCGACCACGCACGCATCTCCGGCCTGCACGGCCCGCGCGGCGCGGCGCACAGCTGCAATGCCGCTTGCGCCACCCAGCGGAATGGTATCGATCCAGCGCAGGCTCATCCCCATATGCTGCGCCAGCCCGATGGCGCTGTCGGGCCCAACTGTGAAACTGGACAGGCAAAAGCCATCAATTTCTTTGTGGGAGAGGCCGGCCGATTTGCTAAGGCCGCGCATTGCCTTCCCGATCCACCAATGGGCGGGTCTGGTCGAAAAACGCTGATAAGGGACCGTAACCGGGCATGCGAGCACGACGCCGTTATATCCGTTTCTGTTGTGTGCGGTGGTGTTCAAATTGCGCTCCACCGGCGACAGACACCCACCGGCGGACGCGTCCTAGCAGTGCAACTCCGCAAGGGAGACGGCAAGGCGGCGCGTCTGTCATCATGAGTGTTCATGAAGCGGTCCTTTGCGTGCGCCTATCGTTTGATCTTGTAGCCCGAACGGTCAAGATCCCACATGCCTTCGACAATTCCGTCCGATCGCAGAACCACTTTCTTGACCTTGCCGTTTTCCGTGAGCGGCATGTCATCAACGACCCTGAGGAAACGGGGGACAGCGAAATAGGCCAAACGGCTTTCCGCATATTTGATCAACTCAAGTTCGTCGAACTGTGCGCCGGGTTTCACTTGCAAGGCCACGGCAACCTCGTCCTCACCCAATTCCGAGGGAACAGGATAGGCTGCGCATGCCTCGATGGCGGGATGCGACAGGATCACCTGCTCGACCTCCCAGCTGGATACATTCTCCCCGCGGCGGCGGATGGCATCTTTTGTTCGGTCGATGAAGCGGTAATGGCCTTCCGGTTCACGCAACACGCGGTCGCCGGTGTGAAACCAAAGGTTCTGCCAGGCCTCCACGGTTTTCCCGGGCATTTCGAAATATCCCGACGCAAAGGAATACGGCTCGGTCGGTCGCAACAGCAGCTCGCCCGCCTCGCCATCCGGAACCGGCATCTGGTGCTCGTCAACAATCAGCGCTTCGGCGCCGGGCGCAAGATATCCCATGCACCCCGGATGATCCGAAGGAGCAGGGGTGTAGAATACAAAATTGGTCTCTGTCGAGGCGTATCCGTCGACCAGGGGAACACCAAAACGCTCTAGAAACGGAAATTGCATCGGGCCCGGCACGCCGCCGCCCAGTGCGACCCGCACCTTATGGTCCTTGTCGTTGCCGCGGGCGGTTTGGGCCATCAGTATCGCGGCCATTGCGCCCAGAAGATATGTTACCGTCGCGCCGGATTCCCTGGCGCGATCCCAAAAGCGGGATGCAGAGAATTTCGGTTCAAGCACGTATTCACATCCGTTCAGCAGTGCCTGATAGAAAGTGTTCAGCGCATTCGTGTGGAAAACGGGCAGGGTGGTCATCAGTACATCGCCTTCACGCACGCCGAGGGCACGCGCCGAATACACACCCCACCAGAACATTTGCGCCTGTGGGCAACACACCCCTTTCGACGGGCCGGTGGTGCCGGACGTGTAAAGAATTGCGACCGTGTGGCTGGGGGTCGTGCACGGAACCACCTCCATGTTGCCCGCATCGGTCGCAATCAGATCGGCGCCGTCACCTGTGATGATTCCATCGTCCTTGATCTGCCAGACCATGCCGGGCACCTTGGTTCCCGCGGGCAAGTCTTCATAGACCGGCCGGAACCGGGATTCCACGACCAGGAGTTTGGGTTCGGCATTGTTCATCACGTGGGCCAGCTGGGCGCCGCGAAATGCAGTATTGATGGGGGTGGCAATGGCCCCAAGCCAGGCGCATCCCAGAAATATTTGCAAGAACTCGTGGCGGTTGCTGGAATGAATGGCAACCCTGTCTCCGACCATCACGCCGGCATTGGCAAGATATCGAGCGTAGGATTCCGCGATCCGGGCTGTTTGGTCAAAGCTCCAGCGGGTATCGCCGCAGGACACCAGTACCTTGTCGCGGTATTTCTCGGCCTGGCGTTTCAGAAGCGTCGATAGTGTCCTGTCCTTGGGCGCGAATTCCATGGAAATCCGGGAATAACGATCAGTTTCCCGCTGCTGCACGAATGTCGGCTCCAAGTGCGTCAATGTGTTCTCCCCAAGATCGAAGATGCAAAAAAACCGGTCCGACATGAGTTATCTTACATGTTAAATAATCTGCCGGGCCGTTCACGTCAAACCTCTTCGGAGGGTGTCCGAGAGTCGCTGAATATCGTCTGCAGCGCTGGAAAAAAGTCTTAACACATTGAAATTATTATATAAAAAATAGATCACTCCCAAATTTGAACGGGCTCACTTATATGCTTTGACAAAATTATATATATAAAATAAAAAGGTATTTTCTTGAACCGATTTTGGACCGCGAAGATTGCGAGATTGGCCTGATGCAATGAAAAATTGGTTCCATCCGCATCCAATCGAGCCGCATGGCGGGGAACGGGAATCCCCTTGGTCCAACAATCCATCCCGGCTGTGTTTCCTGTCCACAAGCATCAACAAAATCATTTGGGGCAGTCAGGAATCCACTCTCGTCCGTTTCAGGCCAAGTTCGGCGCACAGCGTCAATCGGCACTCGTCCTGGAAAAAAACCAATTTAGGAGGAACCAAAATGAAGCTCATGAAATCCATTCTGCTCGGCGCAGCAGCGCTTGCAATATCGTCCATTACCGCGACATCTGCGTTCGCGGAGGTGGCCGTTCTTCGTGGCGTCAGCTGCTTCCCTATCGGCGCCCCTCCCGGCGTTCCGTTCGAGGACCTTGTTGCCGAAATCAACAAGCGCGGCGAGGGTGTCGTCCATATTGAATTGTTGGGCGGTGCGCCAGCGATCGGAAGCCCATTCCAGGTCGGCGAGCGCATGGCGCTCGGCGCCTATGACATTGCCGGCTGCCCCGAAGCGTTTTTTGGCAACCTGCTCCCCGGAAGCGCCGGTTCTGCGCCTGTCCGACTACACCTTTGCCGAATTGCGTGAGAACGGCGCCATCGATTACTTCCAGGAACTGATGAAGGAGAAAGGCGCGATCTTTCTCGGCAGGCATCATGACGACGGCCCATTCAACCTTTTCCTGGCCGATCCGATCGACAAGCCGGACCTGACAGGTCTCAACCTGCGTATCTCGCCTGTCTACACCGCGTTTTTCAAGGCAATGGGGGCGACGGTGCAGCGGTCCTCGATGCCAGAGGTCTATACGTTGATGGAAAACGGTACGGTTGACGGCTTTGGCTGGTCATTCCGTGGGATCTCTCCCGACTGGTACAAGGTCGCGCACTATCGCGTCGATCCCGGCGTCTATCACGCGACCATTCACACCATTGCCAATTTGGCGCGCTGGGAATCCCTGAGCCCGGAAGCCCGCGACCTTGTGATGTCCGTGATCCTCGAGTTCGAGGCTCGCACCGAGCCGACCAGCGACTACGCGAAAGACCTTGATGAGAAGATGAAGGCGACGCAGGCCGAAAACGGCATGAAGACGATTACTTTTGAAGGCGCGGACGCTGAGAAATGGCTCCGTGTGGCAAAAGATTCCGCCTGGGCCGAGTTCCTTGAACAGAACCCCGAGACAGGTCCGAAGCTCAAGGAGCTGTTTACCAAGAGCAATTGATCCGCTCTGCGATCCGATCAAAGTCGACCGGCCGGTACCGGCCGGTCGGCGATTTGCTCAACTGAAGGCGGGGGCGCCCCATGACCGATTTCTTCAAAACCTTCGAAGCGATCTTTGTGAAACTCAACAATGCGATTGCAATCGGCGTTGCCATTTCAATCGGTATGTTCGCCATCCTGGCGCCGTTCGATTTTCTGATCCGCAAATTGAGAATGGGTGGACTAGAATGGCTGAACGAGGGGGCAGAGTATTTCCTTTTCTTCGGCGTCTTCTTGTCTGCGACCTGGGTGTTGCAACAGGGCGCCCATGTCCGGGTCGATATTATTATCTCCAACCTGCCAGCCCGTGCCGCGGCCTGGTTGGAGCGTGCAATGGATCTGGTTGGAGCCGCCCTGTGCGCCATCATGGCCTATCTGGGAGCCCGCAGCACGATCTCGGCCTATGTCCTGGGGACATTGCCTGACAAGGACCTGCGCATTCCGAACTGGATTGTCCTGTCGATCTTCTGCATCTCCTTCGTCCTCCTCACCATTGAATTTCTTCTACGCTACCACCGTGCCGGACGGCAGGGATATGTCGCCGAAGCAAGCGCGGGTTTTTGATCAATGGAGTGGTATTCCGCATTGGCCCTGATGCTGGGGACTGTCTGTTTCTTTCTGTTTCTCGGTCTCCCTGTCGCGTTTGCGTTCATGGCTGCCAATCTTTTTGGAACCGCCATGTTTATTGGCGCTTGGTACTCGCTCGGCAACTGGGCGATTGTCATGGTGTCGCTGGAAAGCATGCCCATGGAGTTCCACGAGGCGGTCGGTTATCCGCTCACCACAATCGCGCTCTTCCTGCTCATGGGGGAAATCCTGTTGCAGACAGGCGTGGCATTCAAAGCCATCGGCGCCATTGAGCAGATGATTGCGCGCGTGCCCGGCCGTTTGTCCATTGTGGCGATCGTCGGCGGTACTGTATTTTCCTCGCTTTCCGGATCTACAGTGGCCAATACGGCAATTCTGGGAAACGTGCTGCTGCCCGACATGATCAAGCGGGGCTACAAACCGGCGATCGCCATGGGTCCGATCATGGCCGTTGGCGGTATCGCCATGCTGATCCCGCCATCGTCACTTGCAGTTCTTCTCGCCAGCATCGCGCAGCAATCCGTGGCCATGTTGCTTGTCGCGGGTATCGTGCCCGGTCTGCTGATGGCTTTGCTGTTCTTTGCCTATGTGATTGTGCGTTGCATCATCAACCCCGATCTGGCCCCCGCATACGACCCGGATACAAGCCACCTCGATAGACCGATTACGCTCGCCTACAACAAAGGAGACCGGCAGGTTTGGGTGCGAACCTATGATGGTGACTTCAAGCGGACACTGAACAGGGTGTTGCCGTTCTTCGTCTATGTCACACCCCTGATGTCCATCTTCGTGGTTGTTGTAGGCAGCATCTTCTTCAAGTTTGCGTCGCCCACCGAGGCCGCGGCGATGGGATGCCTGGCTGCACTCGGGACGTGCTATTTCTTTCGGTTGTTCAACAAGAAGATCAAAATTTCCGGTATCGATGGCGCCGATTTTACCTGGCGAGCTATAGCGGACGCGCTGAAAGGGACCGTCAAGATCAACACGATGATCATTTTCATCATCGCGGGTTCATTGGTCTTTACCCAGGCGTTGGCGGTCTCGGGCGCGACGAATGGCCTGCTCGAAGCCATGGTTTCGTTGAAGATGAGTTCCGCTGGTCGTGGTCATCATGATGATGGCGATCCTGCTGTTTCTGGGCGCGTTCATGGATCAGGTCAGCATGTTGCTCCTGACCCTGCCGTTCTTTCTGCTCGGGTCGCACTCCCTGCAGGCCGTCTATGACATCGATGCGATCTGGCTGATGGTGCTGATCCTGATTTCCATGGAAATTGGACTTCTCACACCCCCCTTCGGCCTGTTGCTCTACGTCATGAAAGGGGTCGCGCCAGAGGGGATCACCATCGGTCAGATTATCGGTTCGGCGGTGCCGTTCATTCTGATCGAGGTGCTTGTTCTGGGGCTGCTGATCATTGTTCCCGAACTGGCCACTTGGCTCCCAAACCAGTTGAAGTGATGCCACCTCAAACTTTGCGGATTCTGTTCCAATGAACCTTCCCCACGCACCCGTGAAGGTGGAGAAGCCGTTCAGTCGAACTGACATGCTGATCTACATGGGCGGGATCACCGCCCTGGCCGCGGTCACGGTCGAAGTGGTGTTGCCTGCGACCGGCGTTGTCGCCCGGTCTTTCGGAAAACCGGAGGCCAGCGGCGCCTTGCTGGTGGGGGTCTACTTTCTGGCCTATGGGATCGGCCAGATTTTCTGGGGGCTGTATTCGGATGCATTCGGCCGCCGTCGTGCGTTGCTGATTTCCTTGTTCGGATTTTCCATCGCGTCTCTGGCTTGCGCGCTGGCTCCCAATTTCGAACTGCTTTTGGCGGCGCGTTGTGCCCAGGGGTTGATGGCCGGCGCGCCGGTGATTGCCCGTGCGATGGTAAGGGATGTGTCGTCCGGATCAGAGGCGGCACGTGTCTTGACGATGCTTGGCGCCATTCTGACGATGGCAACACTGATCGCACCTGTGCTGGGATCGGGGTTCCTCATATTGTTCTCATGGCGCGCCATTTTCCTCGCCCTGATGGCGCTGTCTTTGGTGTTTCTGGCCTACACTTTTTTTGCGCTCGATCCGAACTTTGGCCGCAGCCGGCCGGAACGGTTTTCGCTGAAGTTCTTGAGGAAGTCGGCTCGGTATCTGCTTTTGAACCGGCGCTTTGTCGTGCCGATGGCGACCGGAGGTTTTGTCTTTGGCGGCTATGCCTCGCTCGGCGCCATAGGGGCCATTACAGCCGAAAAAAGATATGGGATCAGTCCGGAGGCCTTTGGCGCGCTGTTTACGATCGCGGCCCTTGCCAACACCGCGGGCGCGTTGCTGGCCGGTCAATTGTTGAAGTGGATCACCCTGCGGAAAGTCGGGAACCTGTCCGTAGCCATCCTGAGCGGTTCCGTCGTCTTGCATCTCGTCCTAAGTCAACTTTCGCCGAATCTCCAGGTCTTCTGGATGTCTGTCTGTCTCTACGTGCTGGTATTCGGAATGATACTGCCAACTTCCATGGCCTCGGCATTGGAGCCTGCCGCCGAAATGCCGGCCTTTGCCGCGTCTCTTTTTGGGGCCTGCACCATGATCGCGGGTTTCCTGGGAGCGCTGATGGCTTCCCGGCTGTATGACGGAGACCATAGCGCAATCAGTTACACAATGGCATTTTTTGGCGGGGGAGCGGTCCTGGTCTTGATACTTGGCCGGTTGCTCGACCGATCAGGATTATGAAATGGCGACCTTCCAAGCCCATTCAGGGCCAATTGGACTTGGCGAGGTTCGTATCATGATGCCGCAAGTCGACCGAAGCTTCGTGTCAACACCGTCGGGACGCGTGCATATCGCGATCGCCGGGCAGGGGGAGCCTGTCCTTCTCCTGCATCAAACTCCGCGCTCATGGATGGAATTCATCGATGTCCTGCCGCGCCTCGGGCGGGCTTGTCAGGCAATCGCTATGGATACGCGTGGATTTGGGGATTCCGATCCGCTTCCCTCCGAAAAGACAACGATCGAAGGCTGGGCCGAAGCAGCGCTGGAAATGATGAGCATGCTGGGGCACGAAAGATTTTGTGTCGCCGGGCATCATACCGGCGCGGTGATCGGCCTGGAAATCGCCGCCCGGGCGCCGCAACGGGTTCGCAAGCTGGTGATTTCGGCCATGTCCTATGTGGATGCGGCCCGCCGCGCTGAACATGCGGGCTCCCGTGTCATCGACGAAGTCGAGCCGCGTGATGACGGAAGCCACCTCACCGAACTCTGGGCGCGCCGTCAGCCGCATTACCCGCAATCTGGCGGTCGCGAATTGTTGGAGCGATTTATTGTGGATGCAATCAGGGCAGGGCCCATGGCCGCGGAAGGGCATCGGGTGGTGAACCGATATCATATGGAGGACAGGATCGGTCTTGTTCAATGCCCGACGTTGGTCATTGCCCCAGCCAAAGACACCAAGGCTTGTTCCATGGCTCCCCGGGTTGTTGCCGCTTTGCGAAATGCGAGATTGTTGGAAATTCCCGGCGGGGGGATCCCGCTTCCCGATCAAATGCCCGACACCTTCGCCAAGGCGGTGACCGAGTTCCTCGGGGACGACGAGGGGCGAAGGCCCCTCTGAACCCGAAAGAAGCCGCGGCATGGAGCATAAAACCATGAAAGTATTTTATATATAAAGTAAAATGAAACGAGATGTCGGGCCAGCCAACAATGGGGTGCGGCCAGTATGCTGAACGGAGAAAACAATGCGGATTTTTTGGCAAAGTTTCGTGGATTCAAACATCGGAGCGTCTTATCTGAGCACCCTGCAAAATTACCTCAATGAAATTGCCGCTCCCGGTACCCAGGTCGATGTATTCGGCATGGTGCCGCCTGATCGTGATTTCAGCCGCTTGAGCGAGTTGCGTTGTGGATTGCAGGCAATTGACGCAGCACTGGCCGCCGAGGAAAGCGGATATGATTGTTTCGTCATGGGGCATTTCCAGGATCCCTGTCTTTACGATGTGAGATCTGCGCTGCGCATCCCGGTTGTCGGCACAGGAGAAGCCACGCTGTTGGCGGCATCGCAACTGGGCCGGCGGATCGGTCTGGTCTCCATCGATCCGGCCTTCGAGATCATGCACTACGAACAGGCCGACCTTTACGGTCTCGGTCACCGGGTGAAATTTGTGAAAGGCCTCGGCCTGACCCCCCAGGACTTCAACGAAGCCTTCGCCGGGAATGCGGAAAAGAAAGCTGCCTTGCTGAAAGGCTTTGCCGATTGTGCTTTGCCGATGGTCGAGGCCGGCGCCGACGTTATCGTCCCGGCCGGCGTCTTGCCGGGCCTTCTGATCGGCGGCGAAAAGGGCTTCATGATTGCGAACGCCCCGGTTGTGAACTGTGCGGCAGTGGCGCTGAAATCCGCAGAAATGTGGGCTCAGCTGAACGCATTGAGCGGCCTCGAGCCGAACCGGGGTCCAAGTTTCGGCTACGCGAATGAGCGATCAAGAAAAGATTTCAGAACTTTGATGACCCATGGCCAGAACGCCCTTCGGTCAAACTGACACATTCCAACAGCCCAACAAAGGAGAATGCACATGTCGGACAAGCTTATCTATACCGCAAAGGTCAAGACAACCGGCGGCCGTGATGGCGGCGAGGCCATCAGCGACGACGGAAACCTGGAGGTTGCGTTGTCAATGCCGAAGGAATTCGGTGGCCCCGGAGGCAATGGCACGAACCCTGAACAACTGTTTGCCGCAGCCTATTCCGGCTGCTTCCTGAGCGCGACCAAACTGGTCGCCCGGCTTGAGAAAATCAAGCTGCCCGAGGATCCCACAATCGAAGCGCATATTGGTGTTCTGTCGACGTCTGAAGGATACAAGCTGACAGCGGAACTTTTGATCTCGATCCCGCAGGTTGAACGCGACATTGCGGAAAATATAGTCGCCCGAGCACATCAGAGGTGCCCGTTTTCTATCGCGACGCGGGGCAACATGGATGTCAAGCTGACGTTGGTCTGACCGGAAGCAGCCCGATACGGCGAAATTGTCCGGCACTCTTAGGATGGGTGATATCCAGAGTATTCGGGAGCTTTTTAGTAAGAAAAGATAGAGACCAGATTGTTGTCTTTTTGGGAAAAAAGTTCAGCAGAAGACGGCGGATTGCGGACCCCAATCACGGTTTCGGTCCGAACCCTACTCCGCAGTGTCCGTCGCATGGGTCACGTGCTAGGCGACCGTAAACCCATTTCGGTTCTCCATCAGCGCATGGCCGAGATAGGTAAGCCGGCTTTCCTGACCCGATACCTTGCGATAGAGCCGCACTTCCGGAATGGCGGTCGGCACATGCGTCTCGGCTGAGCGGTTTTCGTCGTGAATGTTCCGCTCGTCATGTCTGCCTTCGGTCGGCGGATCGCCAAACCCATCATTGGGCAAGAAACTCATCATGGAGGCAAACGCCTGCAGCATCGTCCCGAGCACCGAGAAATGCTCGGCACGCCATATATGGTGGACCGTGGCGGGGGCGCGAAGCCGTAGGCTATTGCCGGATGACGACCCGATGCCGAACCACGCATTCTGAAACCTAATCTTGAACATGTTCGGGCAAATAGCTGGCCTGATCTGCAAAATTATCGGCCGCTTCGGTCATTCCCTGCGTTGCATGTTCATGACAGCTTTTGCAGATCAAAAACGGAATAGTGGTCTCCATGCTTCTAGAAAATCGTGAGCATCCCATCGATGATCCGCGTTCGTCGACACGGATCGACTTCATCTACCTTTCAGAGCCGGACATGATTCGCGCGGGTGTCACCGACATGGCCGCGTGTGTGGACACGATGGAAGAGATGTTCGGGCTGCTTTACCACGGTGATTACCGGATGGCAGGTGCGAACAACAATTCCCATGGCTCCGTGGTGATTTTCCCGGAGAGCTCGCCTTTCCCCGATATGCCGAAGCCGACCCCCGATCGCCGTTTCATGGCCATGCCAGCATATCTGGGTGGTCGTTTCCGCACTGCCGGCATGAAGTGGTACGGCTCCAATATCGAAAACCGTGAGAAGGGATTGCCGCGCTCGATCCTGATGTTCATCCTCAATGATGCGGATACCGGAGCGCCGTTGGCAGTCATGTCGGCCAATCTGCTTTCCGCTTATCGCACTGGTGCGGTGCCTGGTGTCGGCGCGCGCCATCTCGCGCGTAGGGATTCACGGGTCGTCGGTATCCTCGGACCCGGAGTGATGGCCAAGACCTCACTCTCGGCCTTCATGGCGGTCTGCCCACAGATCGATACCGTCAAGGTCAAGGGCCGCGGTAAGAAAAACCTCGACGGCTTTCTGAATTGGCTGTCCGAAATCTTTCCTCAGATCACGAATGTCGTCGTTGTCGACAGTATCGAAGAGGTGGTCCGGGATTCCGATATCGTTACCTTCTGCAATTCGGGGGCGACGGGTGATCCGTCGACATATCCCATGGTGAAGCGCGAATGGATCAGCCCCGGCACCTTCCTGTCGATGCCAGCGCTGAGCAATATCGATGAGGGCATGGAATCTCCTCAAATCCGTAAAGTCCTCGATAATCCGGGTCTTTACGAAGCCTGGTACGAAGAAAATCCCAAGCCGGTCCACAATTCGATCCCCGTAGTCGGTATCCGGTTCATGGACCTCATTGCCGAAGGTAGGATGTCTCGCGAACAGCTTGAAGATCTCGGCAAGATCGTTGCCGGGCAAGCGCCGGGGCGGCGCGATGATGACGAGATCATCATTATGTCCGTCGGCGGCATGCCTGTCGAGGACGTGGCCTGGGGCACTGTCGTCTACCACAACGCGGTCCAGACGGGGGTCGGCGTCAAACTGAATCTCTGGGACGTTCCCGCATTGAGGTGAAGCTGGCCAGACATGCCAAACCCATGGCCTTGCCTTTCCGCAATCACAGCCTCCAGCAGAGTGAAGAACATGACCGATATCATCAAAGTCAAAACCGGCTCCAAGTTTGAAGGGCATGGCAGTTATTCGCGCCTCGTCGCCATCGACAACCTGATCCTGGTTTCGAATACTGCCGGCCGCAATCCGAAGACGAAGCTGATTTCGGAAGATCTGGCCGAGCAAACCCTTCAGGCGCTCGCCAATATCGAAGGGGCGCTTGCCGCGGTCGACGCCACCTTGGCGGACGTTGTGAGAGCACGGGTCTTCGTTCAGTTCCCGCAAGACATCGATACGATCATGACCGCGTATGGAGAGAAGATGCGCGGCATCAACCCGGCTCTGACAATGACTTGCCCGCCTCTCGGGTCGACCGAATATAAAGTTGAGATCGAAGTCACGGCTTATCGCGGTTCCTCCAAGGCGAATGTCAAAGAGATGACTATTTCTCTCTGACCTAAGATCTGCGCGTGTTTGCGAAATCCCAGAGCGCGCAAAGTGATGCAATCATTCAAGGATCAGGGTTGTGGCTCCCGTTATCGCTCCGGTACAAACTTCACTCGATTTTCCGCCATCAACGACAGTTGTCGTGATCGGCGGGGGAATTATAGGCCTGACCGCCGCGCTGACTTTAGCTGAACGGGGGATTTCCGTGGTCGTCCTGGAGAAAGGTCGTATTGCCGCGGAACAATCCTCACGCAATCTGGGCTGGATCCGGAAAACGGGGCGCGACAAGTTCGATCTGCCGCTTTCAGTCGAATCGGATCGACTTTGGTCCGAGATGCCTCAAAGGGTGGGCGCTGACGTCGGTTATAGCCAGGCCGGTATTATGTATGTTGCGCGCACTGAGTCGGAGATGGCCGGACATGAAACCTGGATCAAGTCGGTTGGCGGCCAGTCGCTCGATTTCACGTCTGTTGAGCCCGGCGAACATCGACCAATTGGTCCCGGGCGGTTCTGGCAAGTGGGTCGGCGGAATTTTTACACCATCGGACGGGCGCGCGGAGCCAACTCTCGCGAGCAGCGCGATTGCGACGGCGGCTATGGCAAAAGGAGCTTTAGTCGTCGAAAACTGCGCTGTCCGTACACTGGTAATGTCTGCGGGCAGGGTTAGCGGCGTCATGACCGAGCGCGGCGAAATTCGCTGTGAACAGGTCCTCCTTGCCGGCGGCATGTGGTCCCGGCGCTTTCTCGGCAACCTCGGCGTCTCGCTGCCGACCCTTCCGTTGGTGGCCTCCGTTTTCAGAACCGCCCCCATGGATGGGCCGACCGAAATTGCCGTCGGCGCCCCGGATTTCTCGTTCCGCAAACGGCACGATGGAGGCTACACGATCACCCAGCGCGGGGCTCTTTATGCGCCGCTGATGCTCGATCACCTGCTGATTGGTTACCGTTATCTACCGATGCTGAGGGCACAATGGAAAAACGTCCGTGTGTCTCTCGGGAGGGACTTTCTCAAGGACATATCTTTGGGCCGCCATTGGAATGCGTCCGCGAGGTCGCCGCTCGAACGTGTCCGAACGATGGATCCTCCGGTCAATGACGCACTCAACGCCGAAGCCTTGCGAAACCTCAGCAAGGCATGGCCGGTTTTCGAACTCCGTTATGGTGAAGCAAAGCTGGGCTGGGATGATTGATGTCACCCCAAATTCCCTGCCCGTGATTTCCCCGGTCGCAAAGGTGCCCGGGCTCACGGTTGCCTCTGGGTTCTCCGGCCATGGCTTCGGCACGTCACCTGCGGCGGGACAACTGGCGGCCGATCTTGTGACCGGCAGCGCTCCGATCGTGGATCCCGCTCCCTACCGGCTTGAGCGCCTCTGAGGACGGTATGAGCCTGGTTGGCGGCTACGCGACCGATCAAGCTCTTTTTCGAAGACTTTTAATCTCGGATCCGGCCGATGCCGATCCGAACCTGGAGTGAATTTGATATGGTTGCAATGATCGAGAGGGCAGGCGGGTCGGCGGTGCGGATCCCGGCCGGCAAGATGCTGATTGACGGACAGTGGTGCGACGCTGCGGACGGACGGACGATCCCGGTCTTCGATCCCGCCACCGAGGAAAAGATCGCCGACATTGCCGCCGCCGGCGCCGCCGATGTCGACCGCGCAGTTCAGGCGGCCCATCGCACCTTCGAAAGCTCCGCATGGCAGAAGATGCGGCCGCTCGACCGCGGGCGCTTGTTGGAAAAACTTGCGCTTCTCATCGAGCGCGATGCCGAGGAGTTGGCGCGGCTCGAAACCCTCGACAACGGCAAGCCGTATGCAGTTTCCAAAAATGTTGATATGAAGTTCGCCGTCGATGCTCTGCGCTATTACGGCGGCTGGAGCTCAAAGATGGCCGGCGAGTACATCCAGCTTTCGCCTTTTTTTGACGATGGCGGCACCTATCGTGCCTACACGGAACGCAAGCCGGTCGGTGTCGTTGGTGGCATCACGCCCTGGAATTTCCCGCTCGGACAGGCGATCCAGAAAATCGCACCCGCGATCGCTTTCGGCTGCACCATCGTGCTCAAGCCGTCCGAAGAGGCGTCGCTGACCACCCTGCGCCTGGGTGAGCTCGTTCTTGAAGCAGGCATTCCGGATGGTGCGATCAACATCATCACAGGTTACGGCCATGAGACCGGCCAAGCGCTCGTTGATCATCCTCTGGTGCGAAAAATCGCATTCACGGGGTCCACTGCCACCGGTCAGAGGATCCTCGAATCCTCGGCTCGGCAGATGAAGCGCGTGACGCTCGAACTGGGCGGCAAATCTCCGACGATCGTGCTCGCGGACGCGGATCTCGACAAGGCGATCCCCGGCGCCGCAAACGCTATCTTTCCCAACTCCGGGCAGGTTTGCACCGCAGGCTCTCGGCTGTTGATTGAGGCTTCGGTCTTCGACGAGGTCACCAAAGGCGTCGCCCGGATCGCGCAAGAGCTGAAGCTCGGCAATGGCTTCGATCCATCGGTTCAACTCGGTCCGCTGATTTCCGCCCGCCAGATGGACCGTGTCGCCTCGCTGGTCGCCAGCGGCGTCGAGGAAGGTGCGGAACCGCTCTGTGGCGGCGAACGTGATGATCGCAAGGGATATTTCTATCGTCCGACCGTGCTGACCGGTGGTCGTCCGGACATGCGCATTGCCCGTGAGGAAGTGTTCGGCCCGGTGGTTCTGGCCATGCCGGTCAATGATCTCCGTCAGATCAAATCGCTCGCCAACAAGACCGAATTCGGGCTGGGTGCCAGCATCTGGACGAGTAACCTCGACAAGGCGCATCTCCTCGCAGATCAGATCGATTGTGGAACCGTCTGGATCAACACCCACAATGTCCTGGACGTGGCGATGCCTTTCGGCGGCACAAAGCTCTCCGGCCTTGGCCGCGAGTTCGGATCCGAGGCAATTCACGCCTATACCGAGCCGCGCGCCGTCTGCATGCGCCTGGAGGCGACGGGTCTCGACTGATCATGCTCCCATAAGACTCCGGTCGATTCACATATTCTGGGCTAGCGGTTCCGGTGGGGTGAGGACTTTGACGGCAATTCATCGCGATGAAGGCTAACAGGCCGCATTGGCATTCAGGGGGCGGGATCAACGCCGCCCCAATATTTCAAAAATCTAACATTTTCAAATGGTTATGATTTATTTGGGTGAGGCGGTGTTTGATGCCGATTCACAATCAGGCCAAAGGTTTCTGTGATAAGCTATCCCGCCAGGATGGAGGCAGGGAAAAGCTCATGCATGAGGCAACGGGCCATTTGATCTTCGCCGTATCATCTGCTCTGTTCATCTGCGTCAGTCTCTTCATGATCATCGACGGCGCCGGTGCGCCGCGCGCGGCGCAAGGCTGTGATGGGTGACTCTCCTGTCCATTCACGGAATGCTCTTGAGAATGCAGACTGGTTTGCATAACCGAGATGTGCCGCAAGCTGGCTCAATTTGATCGTTCCGGTGCTCAGCAGCATTTCAGCTTTCTTTCGACGCTCGCGATTAAGGACTTCGCTGAAGCTGGTACCGAATGTGCCAAGCTGGCGGCGAAGCGTCCGAGGCGCCATGCCGAGCTTTTCCGCCAAGGCCTCCAGATCTACGCTCTCCCTTCCCAGCCTTTGGTCGATCAATTGAGAAAGCCTTTCGTGTATCGGTTGAAACGTATCCTCAGGCGGCCGAAGGAGATCAAAAAGGTGCATTTCGACAATTGCCCGTGCAGGAGCGTTCGAGTTGACCCAAGCATGCATCGGTCGGTCGAGTTCGGCGTCGCGCAGGACAATGCTATTGGAATCCTCGTTGCCCCTGACCGGACAACGAAAGAATTGTTCGAGGGGCTCCTCACGTCCCTTGATGACGTGCTCAAAGCAAATTTCGACGGGGCTCCAGCGCTCGGATAGAAGCTGCCGGATCAGGGCACACAAGCCACTTATCGCGTTTTCCGCATCCTGGACGCGAGGCCAGATGTCCATATCATCAATCACGTAGCCGTATCTTGTCTCCTCGAATCTCCGTTCGACAGTGCAGGTTGTATGGCTTTGCCAACTCGCTTGAAAGCGCAAAAAAACGCCGAGTGCTTCCCGCAGGGTCGGAGCGGTCGCCAAAAGGGGATAGACGGGTCCAATCTCCCAAAGCCGAAAATTCTGTCCCAGCTCTAGCCCGAGATGGGGTCTCTGCAATGCCCTTGCAGCCTCCTCGAAGAACTCCACGTAAGATTTAAGCGGATAGGTTGCATACGGATTTAGGGGTTTGCTGTCTTTCAATTTGAACTTGGCCAGGGCACGGGCACATTCTGACGAATTGCCATTCATTTCGTTGATAATCATATCAAGGAAAAAATACCGCACCGTAGCGTCCCGGGCTGCAACGCGCCTGCCGCGTTTAGGCCCCGGAACCATTCTTTTCGTTTCGATGCCACTCATGCAGTACCCTCCCAATTGAGATCTGCTTCATATATAAAAAATTGCAACAGCATGGTTGTGATCCCGACGGAAAAGTCGATGCGGGCTGAAAAATTGCCGATTTCGCACAAATAACGGCCTAAATTGGTATAGACGCTAAGTTAGTGGGACCGTACTCTTTATGCAAGAACCAATAATGGGTGGAACGAATTTGACGATTTCTCTGGGTCAGTTTGATTGCGCTCAACACGCGGTCTTTGCAGATCGTAGCAGTGGCGGATTTAGAGCCTCGTCAGGATTTTATATGATCGACGCGCGCTCGTTCACCTATCCGGGCGAAGCGGTATCTTCGAAAGTCGCAGAATCGCATTGTCAAAGAAGCGTCACTCAAGACCGCAATGCGACTGCAATCAAGGGTAGAAATTTGCATTTCGATGTCGCATTAATCGGCGCAGACCAATGACCGGAATTGGCATGGCAGGAAGTGCTTCTCGCATTGAGCTTTTCCCGGTTGGCTGCCGTCGATCGGCGTCTTCGCGTCAAATCAGACAAGCGGCGCATGCATCGCTCCCGCGCTGGTGAGCAAGACAAGGTTTGTCGCTATTGGGGCAAGCGCACACAAACTGTTGGTATTGCCACCGCGCTTGCTGAGGTGAGGCCAACCGAGCTTGGACGTGATTTCGGAAGAAAGCCTCTTGGGCCGATACCGATACCGGGGCCGACTGTCTAGGGCAGCATTAGTAACGTTAAGACAAGCAAGAGGGATTCCAAAATGAATGATATCGACAGGCGTCTGTTTATGAAGCTCGCCGGTGTGGCCGGCTGCGCGTTACTAGCTCGACCGGGTTTTGCATTTGCGGGAGAAATCGAGAATATTTCGATTGCCTGGACAACAGATCCGGTCACATGGGATCCAAATCAACGTCTCTCTCCCGATCCACAGACAATTCTGAAAACGGTTTTCGATCAACCGATTGATCAGTTACCCGACCTCAAACTCGTGCCCGGACTTCTGACCGAGTGGACCTTGGCGGACGACGCCATGAGCCTGCACGTCAAGCTTCGTGATGATGTGAAATTTTCCGACGGAACTCCGCTGACGGCAGAAGATTTTCGCTATACCTACTATGAGCGTATCGCGAATGGTGATGAAATCGACCTTGTCGTGGGCTTCGGCATCGTTTCGGACATCGAGGTTGTCTCTCCGACCGAAGCCATCATGCGGTTCTCAAAACCGTTCCCGGCCGCTCCGCAATGGCTCAGTTTCAGCGCCAGCTATGTCGTCTCCAAGGCCTACGCGGAGAAAGTTGGGGCGCAGAAGATGCAGACAGAGCCGATGGGATCCGGTCCCTATGTGCTGAAAGAGTATACGCGAGACAGCCGCATCGTCTTGACCCGGCGCGACGATTACTGGGGCGAACTCCCCTCCATCAAACAGCTGACATTCGAGATCATCCCGGATCCGACTGCTCGCCTTGCCGCGCTCGAGTCCGGCACCGTCGACATCGCGACGGAATTGTCCATACGCGACGTGAAACGCCTGCAACAAAGCGGCAGCTACAACGCGGTCGCCAATCCGATCGCGCGGATAATCTACGTCACGATTCGCGCCGATGGCACGTTTGCAGACAAGAACATTCGCCTCGCCGCACACCACGCCGTTGACAAGGAGCTTCTGTCAAAAGCATTTTTTGGCGGTGACGCGGTTACGATCGACGTGCCGACCATCCCTGGCATGCCGAGCTTCCCGCCAGATTTCCATTTCGCCTACGATCAGGACAAGGCGAAGGAGCTTCTGGCAGCTTCGGGTTACAGCATCGACAATCCTGTCAGCCTCGACTTCGCCACGACGAACGGTCAGTTTCCCGGTGACTACGATATCGCGCGCGCCATTGTGACGATGTGGGAAAAGGTCGGCATCAAGGCCAACCTGACCGTGATCACCGAAGCGCAGTGGTATGACCTCAATGCCTCGGGCAAGCTTCCAGACGCATCCCTCTTTGTCTGGGAGAACGGCACGGGCGATCCCGAGCTTTTCGCCGGAAACATGTTTGACGCGGACCTGCCCTTTTCCACTTACAGGACGCCGGAAGTTACTGCCATGATCAAGCCGCTCCTGAAGGAGCCGAACTACGAAAAGCGAATCAAGGGGTATGAAGAACTCAACAAGTACCTCATCAACGAAGGGGCGATGATTCCCCTTCTCCAAGCCATTCAAACCATTGGCTATCGAAAGGGCATCGCGCTGACCCCTTGGGCCAACGGATTGATTCGACCGAACGCGATCACGTCTGAGTAGGATATTTCTAAACAAGGCCTCGTCATCGCCACATGTGGCGATGGCGTGATTAGCCGGCGTTAGGAGATGTGGTTTTGATCAAAGCACTTCTGTCGGTCGTCGGCCGAAGGCTCATGGCAATCGTCCCGGTTTTCGCGATCGTTACGATGCTTGTCTTCGGGGCATTGAGAATTCTGCCGGTGGATCCGGCGCAAATGTCCCTTCCGCCGTCTGCAACGATCCAACAGGTCGAAGAGAAACGTGAAGAGATGGGTCTAAACAGGCCCATTTGGGAGCAGTATTCGATCTGGTTCAAGAAGGCCGTTGTCGGCGACCTCGGCGAGTCTTCCCAATACAGAATGTCAACCGCCACCATCGTGTTCGAACGTCTGCCAGCGACGATCGAGTTGGTAATGTGCTCACTGATATTCGCCACGTCCGTCGGCATTATTGGTGGACTGCTACTATTTTCGGCCCGCGGAACGGGATTTGAGGCCATAGGACTGGCGATTACGTCGGCGGTCATGGCGTTGCCTGATTTCCTGCTCGCGCTGCTCTTCATTCTCCTGTTCGGGGTTTTGCTGCCCATCTTCCCTGTCAACGGTCGACTTGACCCCGGACTTCAGGTTCCCGCTCATACGGGGTTTCTGCTCATCGACTCCCTTTTGACCGGCGACATCGTGATCTTCATGAGCGCCATCAAACACATCGCGCTCCCGGTGTTTGCATTGGGCCTTGCATTTTCGCCGACAATTGTGCGCGTGCTTCATTCAAGCCTGATAAATACCTACCAACACAGCTATATCCGGCAGGCCCGGCTTCGTGGGTTGAGCGATCGCGAAATCCTGTTCGGGCAGGCACTCAAGAATGCAATTCTGCCGGTCGTCATCCTTGTCGGAACACAGTTCGGCGGACTGTTTGGCGGCACACTGCTTGTCGAAATGATCTTCTCTTTCCCCGGGCTTGGAAACCTCATGGTCAAAGCCATGCAGACAGCGGACCTGTCGGTCATCATGGCCGTTGCCTTGATTTATTGCGCGACCACGCTTGTCTTCAACTCGTTGGCAGATGCCGCAGCGTATTTGCTGAACCCGAAGCTGAGGAACGGATGATGGCCAGATCGTTTCGCCTACCTGATCTGGGTCTTCTGGTCGGGGGAACCTTCGCCGGGGTAATCCTCTTTTGCGGGATATTCGCCCCATGGCTTGCTCCGTATCATCCGAATGATCAGGAACTTCTCTATATACTTGCGCCACCCGTTTGGGCCCCGGACGGTGCGACCGAACATCTTCTAGGGACCGATAGTCTTGGCCGTGATACGCTTTCCCGTCTCATCTACGGCGCCAGCACGGCGATGACCGTCGCCGCTGCTGCGTCCCTCGGCGCAATGATCCTGGGCGCCTTCTTCGCACATCTGGCGGGTTATTTTGGAGGCTGGGTTGACTGGGTCATCAGCAGGACGGTGGAGGTTTGGCTGTCCTTTCCGCCGGTTGTTCTGTCGATGCTTTTGATCATCGGCCTTGGTGTCGGGACTGACAAAGTCATATTGGCGATTGTGCTGGTGGACTGGACCCGTTTTTGCCGTGTGCTGCGCAGCGAAGTGCAAGTGGTCCGAGGGCAAGATTATGTCTCGTTCGCCCGTCTCATCGGATTTTCGCATATGCGCGTGATTGTGAAGGAAATATTGCCGGCAACCCTGCCCATGCTGATCACTTTGCTCAGCTTGCAGATGGGGATTTCGGTAGTGGTCGAGGCGATCCTTTCCTTTGTGGGGATGGGCGTGCCGTCCGACGTGCCTGCCTGGGGCCAGATGATCGCAGATGCGCGCATTGACATGTACGATGCGCCTTGGGGGCTCGCCTTGCCAATTTTTGCGATCTTTGTGACCGTCCTGAGCTTCAATCTCTTTGGAGATGGGCTGCGGCGGACGCTTGACCCGCGTCAAATCGCAAATCGGGACGCCTGACCGATGACGGAACACGATACTCTCCATATCAAGGATCTCGATATTTCGCTGGGGACCGGCGACAAGATCCTGAAGGGCGTCAACATGGCGATCGGCCCCGGAAAAATTCTCGGAGTCATCGGCGAATCCGGTGCCGGTAAGTCGATGATCGGAAGCTCCGTAGCCGATACACTGCCTGTTGGGCTCTCTATCTCACGTGGTTCGATCGAGTTCGACGGTTTGACGCTGACGGATATGACGGCGAAAACGCGCCGTGACCTGCTAGGCCGAGATATCGGGTTCATTCCACAGGAGCCGATGACCGCGCTGAATCCGACGTTAACGATCGGTCAGCAAGTTGGTCACCATCTCGCAAGGATCGGAATCAGAAGCACGCGAACGCGTGAACAACGCGCGATCGATCTTTTCTCTGAAGTGGGGCTGAACCGGCCGGGGGAGCTCTTGAAATGCTACCCCCATCAATTGTCAGGAGGGATGCTGCAGCAAGTCCTGATCGCCATGGCCTTCGCCTCCAATCCACGGCTTGTCATAGCGGATGAGCCGACGACAGCGCTCGATGTGACAATCCAGCTGAAGGTCGTAGAACTCATCGCCAGGATGCGCGAGGCGCATAACACGTCGGTGATGTTCATCACGCATGACCTTCAGCTCGCCGCCGACGTGTGTGACGATGTAACCGTCATGTACGCAGGCAGTATCGTCGAAACGGGAGATGCACGTGGGATCATCAATGAGCCAAAGCACCCCTATTCTAGATGCCTGAATTTGGCGACCCCAAGTATGGCGGGGACGAAGGCCCGTTTGATGATCCTGCCAAAGGGGATGCCGGGCCTGCTCGAACGAACTGCGATGGCCGGCTGCGGGTTTGCGCCGCGTTGTCCAGTCGCGGACGATCTCTGTAGCAGTTCGAGGCCTCGGCTAGACGAAATTTCTGCCGGACACTGGAGCGCTTGCCATTGGCCGGAGCGTACTGAAACAATCACGCCGCCTCCACTCAAGGCAGATAACGAGGAGTCTGCCTTTGGAAACAATTTGGTGCTGAGAGCGAAGGGGCTGGCAAAAGCCTATCGCCAGTACGATTGGCTCGGTCGGGTGCAAACGGTCGAGGCGTTGCGGGGGGTGGATTTCGAGGTTCGCGAACGCGAATTCGTTGGTATTGTGGGTGAGAGCGGATCCGGCAAGAGCACCTTGACGAAGCTTGTCGTCGGTTTGGAAGACATTACGTCCGGCGCTCTCGATGTCGTAGGCATGGATCGCACCACAACGCCACGCGAGCGGTTTTTTGATCAAGTTCAGCTTGTCTTCCAAGATCCGCAGTCCGCGCTTAATCCTCGTCGCCGGATCGGAAGCCTTGTGACCCAGAGCCTTGAGTGCCGCGACAGCGATCTCTCTGCGTCGGCCCGAAAGCAACTGGCCAAAGACTTGCTGGTCAAAGTCATGCTGCCGCCGGATGTCATGGAACGCTTCCCGGATCAGCTTTCCGGCGGGCAGAAACAACGTGTGAATATCGCGCGGGCGCTGTGTTCCAATCCCCGTCTTCTGATTGCCGACGAGATCGTATCGGGGTTGGATGTGTCCGTGCAGGCGCAAATCCTGGAATTGCTTAGAGAACTTCGGAAAGAAGCATCGTTTTCGCTTCTATTGATCTCGCACGACCTCGCAGTCGTCCGCCATGTCTGTGATCGGACGCTGGTAATGTGCAAAGGGGAAATCGTCGAACAAGGTCCAGTGGAAGAGGTCTTCAACAATCCGCAGCACGCCTACACGAAGGAGCTTGTCTCAGCGGCGCGAGGGAATTCTCCATATGTTGATTTCCAGCGAAAAACTGGACATGCCGGGATTTTGCAAAGTCTTTCACTGTGATGGCCATTTCGGCCTTTGATGATGCCGGCAATTTGTACCCCAGAGAAATCCTTGCTGAATTGGCGAAGGCGCCCCCTCGTTCGAAGTTGTCTCTCTGCATCCCGAAATCTTGAAGCGCTATGAAGAGCTCCTCGAAACACTGTCCGTTCACGCCTCAAGTCTCAACCATTTCAACCAGGAACGCCATTTTCCACGGCCATGATAATTCAAGGTTAGACGAGCCGTTGCGCTGAAAGAAAGGCGTCGGCTTGCGAGATGGGTAGTGTTGGTCCCGCTCCTTCTTTAATCTGCGTTGGCTTCTCTGACAAAGCCGGGCCGCCCTCACAACGGCGAGGCTCATTTCGGTTCAGGCGTTCACCCTGGCTCGTGAGAATTCGGCTTTCTCGGTTTATTCGTCCGAAAATCTTTAGCGTTCGGAATTCGGTTGAATAGATTTGACATCGTCGAACCCGTCGGGAGTAAGTTCCTTTACACGATCAATAACCATTTTCGGGTCGCCTGGCCGATTGCGCCGTGCAACATCAGCGGATGGACGCGCCGATAGCCGTAGCGCACCCGCATCTCGCAAAACTCCTTGATCCGTCGTTCCAATGCGGCCTGCCCGGTGCGGCGGGATTTGTAATGGTAGGTCGAGGTATCGAAAACTTCAGTGCCTTACAGGCTCGCCCGATCGATATCCCCCAATCCGCCAGCATCTCATCGACCAGCTTGCGCTTCCGGGCAGGCCTTAGATTATTCGGCGGATGACGGCATCTGGCCGCCCAAAGCTCAGGCGTGTGTCCTGAGAAATCCAAAGGGTAGGGTTATCCCGCCCAGAATCTGATCATATGCGACACATCCGCAGACATCAGCATGCGCCAACTCATTTGCAGTTGGCCGAAACCGCACAAAATACGGCCGGAACTGAAATAGACTGCCAAAGTCACCATGGCTAGCCTGATCTCAAATTGAGGGCTTAGGAGAGGTGACAACGATGATTACATCAATCTACAGGACATGGCGGCGCGTGCTTTCCGGCGATGCCGGAAATTGCGGCGCGAAAGCTGAACAGGCAGACGATCTGACCCGCTCGGATTTTCTGCGCCTGATGGCCACGGGGATTGTGTCAGCCAGTATCGGACTGTCCGCCGACCGGGCGTTGGCCCAGACGGCGAGCGACACCACGCCGGTCACCGACTTGGACAAAGTTTACGATGCCTGGCAAGACCGGTTCAATGCCGGTGATCTCGACGGGCTGCTCGCACTTTATGCCCAGGATTGCACCTACATCAATCCCGATGGGGCCGAACTGATCGGCCAAGAGGCGACACGCGCTGATTATGAAGGGCTTTTGGCCCTCAAGCCGAAAATTGATATCGGTGACCGCAAGCATGTAGTCTATCAGAATATCGCGCTGACAACCAATCACTGGACGCTCGAAATCCCCAATGACAAAGGCGGCATGGATACGCTGACCGGCGGTGGCATCGAAGTCGTGCGCAATCTGGACAATGCGGGCTGGCTTTTCATCATCGACGATGCATCGCGCTCGGCGTCGTGACGCCTCCCGTGAAATCGCAGGGCGTTGCCGTCCAATGAGCAGCCCCACCTGAGTGGTCCAGTTTGATTGTTAGTGCATGACCGGCCTCTGGTCCATCGGGACGATGGTTTCCGGGGCCGGTGGGCGGTAGCCCAAGGCGCTGTGCGGTCGCTTGGTGTTGTAGTGCTTCCTCCATTGTTCGATCAGGATTTGCGCTTCGCGCAGGCTGTAGAAGATTTCGCCGTTCAGCAGTTCGTCGCGGAACCTGGCATTGAAGCTTTCGCAGTATCCGTTCTCCCAGGGTGATCCTGGCTCGATGTAGGCGGTCTTGGCGCCGACGGCCGTGATCCAGTCCCGCACGGCCTGGGCAACGAACTCCGGGCCATTGTCGGATCGGATGAAAGCCGGCACGCCGCGCAGGATGAACAGGTCGCTCAAAGCGTCGATGACATCGGTCGAGTTCAGCTTCCGCTTCACCCGGATCGCCAGGCATTCCCGGCTGAACTCGTCGAGGATGTTCAGCGTCCGGAACGCCTTGCCGTCATCGGTCCGGCAATGCACGAAGTCATAGCTCCAGACGTGGTTGCGATACTCCGGCCGGAGCCGGATGCACGATCCGTCGTTCAGCCAGAGCCGTCCCTTCTTCGGTTGCTTCGCTGGCACCTTCAGCCCCTCCCGCCGCCACAGCCGCTCGACCCGCTTGTCGTTGACCTGCCAGCCTGCATCCCTCAGCAGAGCCGCAATCCGGCGATAGCCGTAGCGGCCATACTGGCGGGCCAGCTCGATCATGTCCGCAACCAGGCGCTCCTCATCGGCACGCCCTCGCGGTCGGCGCCTCTGCGTGGAGCGATGCTGGCCCAGCACGCGGCAGATGCGACGCTCGGAGACCTTCATCTGGCTGCGCACATGATCGATGCAGGCACGGCGACGGGCGGGGCTCAGAAGTTTCCCCGTGCGGCCTCGGTCAGGATCAGCTTGTCCAGCGTCAGGTCCGAGACCGCCTTCCGCAGCCGCTCGTTCTCCTTCTGCAGCCGCTTGAGTTCTTTCAGTTGGTCGGTTCCCATCCCGCCATACTGCTTGCGCCAGCGGTAGTAGGTCTGCTCGGTTATGCGAACCTCGCGGATCGCATCGACCCGCGCCATTCCCTGGCCGACAAGCACCTCAACCTGCCGCAGCTTCGTGACAATCTCTTCCGGCTTGTGTCGCTTGTTCGCCATCTTCGATCCTCCGTTTTCCTAAACATAACGGTGGACCAATTCAGTGGGGGAGGATCACTGACGGTTACGACGGCAGCGTGGTCACACGTCAACCTCCCGGATCTCGTGCTGCGGCCCTTGGCGGGCAAGGATGACGTTTTGCCCTTCAAGGCGATCCGTCGCCTTGAACCGTCGTAGCCGATCAGCTGCGGCAGGACTCTTAGAGCGGAATGGCGACCAGAACCATATTGTGCCAAAAGCAGAAAAGTGGCGTTGAGCGATATTGATCGTTGCACTTTGAAAAATCGAACAAAATCCACTAGCTAGCATATGAACGGGTAAAGTCGGTCCGTCCAATCTCGGGGCGCCTTAGAAAGCTTATTTAAATGATTGAAAAACATAATATATTCGCCATCGCGCCGATGATGGACTGGACGGACCGGCATTGCCGGTTCTTTCATCGGCAGCTGACGCGCAAGGCGCTGCTTTACACCGAGATGGTGGTTGCGGACGCGGTGATCCACGGCGATCGCGAGCGCCTGCTGGGCTATGACGCCGTCGAGCATCCGGTCGCGTTGCAGCTTGGCGGCAGCGAACCGGCAAAGCTTGCCGAGGCGGTCGCGGATCGCGGCGGATTTCGGCTATGACGAAATCAACCTGAATGTCGGCTGTCCGTCCGACAGGGTTCAGTCGGGGACGTTCGGCGCCTGCCTGATGCGCACACCCGATCTCGTCGCACGCTGTGTCGAGGCGATGAAAGCGGCGGTTCCCGCCAGCCTGCCGGTTACGGTGAAGTGCCGGATCGGCGTCGACGATCAGGATCCGCAAAACGCCCTTTTCGATCTCGCGGCCCGCGTGATCGAGGCCGGAACGGACGCGATCTGGGTTCATGCGCGCAAGGCCTGGCTGGAAGGGCTCAGCCCGAAGGAGAACCGGGACGTTCCGCCGCTCGACTACGATATCGTCTATCGCCTGAAGGCCGAATATCCGGATTTCTTCATAGGGATAAACGGCGGCATCAAGGATCTGAGCGAGGTTGTGTCGCATCTGGGGCGCGTCGATGGCGCGATGCTCGGCCGGGCAGCCTATCAGAATCCCGGCCTTCTGGCGGATGCGGATGGCATAGTCTACGGCGACACGGCCGCCCGCCCGGATCTCCGCGACGTCGTCGAGACCATGGCGGATTATGTCGATCGCCACGTGGCGTCGGGCGGCAAGGCAAACCACGTCACGCGGCACATGGTCGGGCTTTTCCACGGGGTTGCCGGTGCGCGCCACTGGCGCCAGATCCTGTCGACGCAGTCGGTGCGACCCGGCGCGAACGGCGATGTTGTGCGCGAGGCGCTGCGCTCGGTACTGGATGCGGGCCGCGAGGCGGCCTGATTGCAACTTCACCGCTTGCCATAAGCGGTAAATCCGGCCATTCCCTCTGCGCTGTTTGTATCCGGGGACGGGGAACCGAATTGGACCATTTCGCATTCATGGATGTCGCCTGGCTTGTCGTCGCGCTGGCCGGGGCGGGAGTGGTTGCAGGGTTTCTTGCCGGCCTGTTCGGTATCGGTGGCGGCGCGGTCCTCGTGCCGGTCTTCTACCAGGTCTTCGGCCTCGTCGGCGTCGACGAAGGGCTGCGCATGCATCTCTCGGTCGGAACGTCGCTTGCGATCATCGTGCCGACCTCGATCCGCTCCCTGATGTCGCACAAGAAGAAGGGCGCGGTCGATATGGAGCTGTTGAAGAGCTACGTGATCGCCGTGCCGACGGGCGTGCTGATCGCGACGCTCGTCTTCGCGTCGATTTCGGGCGCGGAATTGCGGGTGATCTTCGCGGTGATCGCGATCCTCGTCGGCCTGCGGCTGATCATCAACCGGTCGGACTGGCGTCTCGGAGACGACCTGCCGACGGGCGCCGCGCGGTTCGGCGTGGGCGCATTGATCGGCTTTCTCTCCACGCTGATGGGGATTGGCGGCGGCGTCCTGAACAACACGTTCATGACGCTGTTCAACCGGCCGATCCACCAGGCCGTCGCGACGTCGGCGGGCGTCGGCGTGCTGATCTCGGTCCCGGGCTTCATCGGATCGATGTGGGCCGGCTGGGGCGAAGAGGGATTGCCCTTCTTGTCGACCGGCTATGTCAACTGGATTGCCGTCGCGCTCATCATCCCGATCACGCTGCTGGTTGCGCCGCTTGGCGTGAAATTCGCCCACAAGCTGGAAAAGCGCCAGCTCGAGGTCGGGTTCGGCCTGTTCATGTTCGTGGTCGCCGCGCGCTTCTTCTACAGCGTTCTTTAGCGCTTCAGTTGCGCAGCACCAAGCGGTCGCGCCGCACCTCGAAAGAGTGCAGCGTGTCGAGGAAATTCATGCCCAGCAGGTTGGAGGACATCTGGCTGTCGCTTGCGACAAGCGCTGTGATATTGCGCCGGCTTATCCCGCCGATCGCGATATCGAGCCCGGTAACTCGCGCCGCCATGGCGGTGCCGTTCGCGGTCGCAACGGGAATGTGAAAATCGAGATTGTCGGGGTCGATCCCGGCCTTGCGGGCGTTTTCCTCGGTCAACACGACCGTCGATGCGCCGGTGTCGACGAGAAAGGTCTGAAGCGAGCCGTTGACTGTGCCGCTGGTCTCGAAGTGGCGGCCGCGCCGGTTGATCGTGACGGAGAGGCTGCCGTCGGCGGCTTGCGACGATACGGGTTCGCCCGGAATCAGTCCGGAAGTCACCCGCGCGGCGGTATCCTGCAGTTCGAAGCGGTACTCGTAGCCGATGACCAGCATGAGGATGATGGCCAGCCATATGCCGGCCTGGCGCGCCACTTCGCCGAAGCGCTGTCCGGAGGCGAACAGGCCTGCCGCGAGCACTGTGCCGAACAGGCCGAGATAGACGGTGCCTGCGAACTGGCTGTCGGTCATCGGTCCGATCGTTCCGTCGTTGCCGTTGAAGATCAGGACGAGGAGGCTGGCGCCGAGAATACCGAAAACGAGGAAGGCAAACGGGTTCATGGCGCGATCACGCTCCTTCGGCCGAGGCGCCGCGTTCGCGCGCCATGCGCCGGCGTTTCGTCTCGCGGCGCGGCTTGCGTTCGATGGTTTCCAGGCGGCCCGGCAGCAGCGCCATGATCTCGCGGCGGTATTCGGGTGAATAGGTGAGCCATTCCGCGATTTCGGCGCTCGTGCGCGCGCAACCGAAACAGTAGCCTGTGTTCAGGTCGATCGAGCAGACGAGGATGCAGGGCGATTCAATCGCGGTCATGGCGCCTCCTTCTGAATCAATTGGGGATGGAAATCCCGAGCGCAAGTCCGGTGAAGAGCGTGATCTCGACGATCTGCTGGCAGGCGCCGAGCGCATCTCCGGTATGGCCGCCGATCATGCGGGTGCAAAATCGTGAAAAGCCCTGCAGGGCGGCCAGCGCCAGCAGTATGGCAATCGCCGCATTGACGAAACCGGCCGAGGCGACGGCGAGGACCGCGAAAATGGCAAGTCCGGATATCGCCGCGGTGCCGACGGCGTTCTCCGACGGCTTTCCGGCCGCATCCGCGACGCCGCCGGGACGCGCACTGGGCAAGCCTGCCCAGAACCAGACCATCGCCGCCCTCGAACAGGCGGCTACAGCGATGAGGCCGAGACCGGCGGTAAAGGCGCCATGCGCTTGCACCATCACCGCAAGCGCCGCGCTGCGCAGAAGGATGCTTCCGGCAATGGCGATGGCGCCGTAGGTGCCGATGCGCGAATCCTTCATGATTTCCAGGCGCTCGTCCTTCGTGTGGCCGCCGCCGAAATCCGTCGGCGACGTCGCCGAGCCCGTCCTCATGCAGCGCGCCGGTTACCGCGATCAGCGCGAGGATGCAGAAGACTGCGGCCATGAATGGCGGAACGCCGATCGTCGACAGGACGAGAAGGAGCAAAGCCGGCGCGGCGGCGATCACGACGCCGGCAAGGGCGAAGCCCGCGGTGTCGTCGCGCATCGCGGGCGAAGGGCCTCCGGTTTCGAAATGGCGCTGCGAAACGGGCAGGCGGCTCAGAAAGCCGGTGGCGCGCATCGTCTGCGCCACCAGAGTCGTCATCGGTTCGGATGGATCGGCCATGGTCCCAGCTTTTTGTTCGCGATTGCGCGACTGCGTGTCGCTTCGGGTGCGCCGTCGTGTATAGGGCAGGGGCAATAAACACGCCACAGCTTTCCCGATAGGAGCACATAGTGACCAGCGGCCTGCCATTCGACGATTTCCGCACCCTTCTGAAGAACCTGCCGGGCCCCGATGAAGCCGCCGTTGCCGCCGTGCGCGAGCGTGACGCCCAGCTGACAAAACCCGCGGGCTCGCTCGGGCGGCTCGAGGAGATCGCCGAGTGGCTGGCCGCCTGGACGGGCCGCGCACCCGCCGTGACGCGGCCGCTGGTGGCGGTATTTGCCGGCAATCACGGTGTGGTGAACCAGGGCGTCGCCCCGTATCCGCAGAGCGTGACCGCGCAGATGGTGGCAAACTTCGCCGCCGGTGGCGCGGCGGTCAACCAGATCTGCATCGCCAACGATCTCGGCCTGAAGGTCTTCGACCTGGCGCTCGACTATCCGACGGCGGACATCACCCAGGAAGCGGCGATGGACGAAAAGACCTGTGCGGCCACCATGGCCTTCGGCATGGAGGCGATAGCGGGCGGCACGGATCTGCTGTGCATCGGCGAAATGGGAATCGGCAACACGACGGTCGCGGCGGCGATTTTCCACGGCCTCTATGGCGGCGATGCGGCCGAATGGGTCGGACCGGGCACCGGCTCGGCAGGCGAAGTGCTGACGCGCAAGATCGATGCCGTGGCGCGCGCCGTTGAACTGCACCGCCCGCATCTCGGCGATCCGCTGGAACTGCTGCGCCGTCTCGGCGGGCGGGAACTCGCGGCGATGGCGGGAGCGATCCTTGCCGCGCGCACGGAGCGAATCCCGGTTATCATCGACGGCTATGTTGCGACTGCCGCAGCCGCCGTGCTGCACGCCGCCAATCCGGCCGCCCTCGATCATTGTCTTGCCGGCCATGTCTCGGCCGAGCCGGCGCATGCCAAGGCACTGGCGCGGATCGGCAAGGAACCGTTGCTGTCGCTTGGCATGCGGCTCGGGGAAGGATCCGGCGCGGCGCTTGCCGCCGGGATCGTGAAAGCCGCCGCGCTTTGCCATTCCGGCATGGCGACGTTCGCCGAGGCGGGCGTCAGCGACAAGGAAGAGTAGTGTCGGGCGGCTCCGGGCGGTTCAGCCCTCGTTGACGGCCGCTGCCCGCTGCCGTGCGGCCGGCTTTGCCGCGCGTGTACGGGATCGCCGTTCTGGCGCGACGGTTGCCGCGGGCAGCACATCCATGACGCGCGCCGGCGGGAAGATGGCGATGGCTTCCGTGCCCTCGCGCAGTTTCGATTTCAGCTTGAACACGCCGTCATGCTTCGCCATCAGGGCCTGGACGATGGGAAGACCGAGACCGGTGCCCTGTTCCGCGCTCTTGATGGCAATCGATCCCTGACCGAAGGCCGAAAGGACGATCGGGATTTCGTCCTCGGGGATCCCGGGCCCGTTGTCCTTGACCGAAAGATACTGGCCGCCGGCGGCGGTCCATCCGGTCTTCACCTTGATCTCGCCGCCGGACGGCGTGAATTTGACGGCATTCGACAACAGGTTGAGCGCGACCTGGCGCACCGAACGCTCGTCGGCGAAGAGCCGAGGCATGTCCTGTTCGTATGCGTGGTCGATGCGGATTTTCTTCTGCGTCGCCTTGAGTTGTACAAGGCCGATGCAATCCTCGACGATGTCGACGAGGCTGAGAGGCTCCTCGATCAGTTCCTGCTTGCCAGCCTCGATGCGGCTCAGGTCCAGAATTTCGTTGATCAGCTTGAGGAGGTGCTGGCCCGACTGGTTGATATCGGCGGCGTACGCCTTGTAGTTCTCGTTCTGCATCGGGCCGAGAACTTCCTTGGCCATCACTTCGGAGAAACCGAGAATGGCGTTCAACGGCGTGCGCAGTTCATGGCTCATGGAGGCGAGGAAGCGTGATTTCGCCAGATTGGCTTCCTCGGCGCGGCGGCGGGCTTCCTCGGAAATGGAACGGGCCATTTCCAGTTCCGCAACGAGAGCGTTGTTCTCGCTCCTGAAGCTCAGCGATGCGAGGCTCGCCCGGTTGAGGCGGATCGCGATGAAGGAAAAGAAAAGCAACGCGGCAAGCAGGCCGGCCGAGGCCGTGATGCCGCGCGGATCGAACAAGCCGTCGTGAACTATCGCGAAGACGACAAGGGGAATGCCGAATTCGGCGACGACGGACCAGCGCAGATTGTGGCTGATCGTGATGGTCGCGGCCATTGCAACGAGCAATGTCAGCGCCTTGAAGAAAAGGATGTCGACGCTGTCGCAGGCGACGCAGGGCGTATAGGCGAACCAGGCCCAGCAAAGTCCGAGCAGAACATGCGTGCCGATGAAGAGCGGCACCCAGCGGTCCGGATTGCGTTTTTCGGTCTTGAGCGACAGATACCGGCGGGCGAGAAATCCCCTGGCGATATACATGCTGGTCGAAACGATTGCCCAGGCGAACATGTTGGCGCCCATGCCGGCCGCCGCTGCGCCGAAAGCGACGAGCGCGATAAGAAGCATGATCGCGGGCGTGCCGGACAGGACCGTGCGGGCGTTTGTCGCCAGCAATTCCGCATCGAAACCGGGATCGGAGATGCCCTGTTCGGCCAGACGGTCGCGCGTTTTGCGGACAGCCTGACGCACATCGCTGTTGCGATAGGACTTTCGCCGGTCAACAATGATCTTGTCGGGATATTCCGACGGCGATTGACTCATGGTTTCAACTACTTACGCTTTACGCAGCCGACAGGGGCGTCCCGTTTGGGTGAATGAACATTATTTCCAAAACGTTAAAAACTCCCTTCAAATGGGGTGGGTCGCATGGCAAGGCTGCATAGGATCCGGCGGCGAAAGCGTTCGGCGGCGCGGCGGATTGCCGAGTTTGCGGGAACGTTTCTGCTGTTTCTCGGCGTCGCGATCGCCGCTGCCGTTCTCGACGAGCGGTCGATGCAGGACCTTTCCGGAACGCCGCGGGCCGTCGACGGCGACACGCTCGTATTCGACGGGCGCCGGGTGCGCCTGGCCGGCATCGATGCGCCCGAACTGCATCAGACCTGCCGCCGTTCCGGCGCCGATTATCCCTGCGGGCGTCAAGCACGGCTTTTTCTCGCCGGATTGCTGGAGGATGGAGAGACCGAATGCAGGGGCAACGAGGAAGACCGCTACGGCCGGTTGCTGGTGCGCTGCAATTGCGCCAAAACCGACGTCAACGCCGCGATGGTGCGCGCGGGCTGGGCGGTGGCCTATGGCGGTTACGACAGCGAGGAGCGGGCGGCCAGGCGCGAGGAGGCGGGACTGTGGAGCGGCTCCTTCGTGCGACCGGCCGAATGGCGCGCCAAACAGGGCGGCTTGGCGGAGATTGGCCCCGCCGGGATGACAGACCGGCTTCTCAACCGCGTGAAGGAAATGCTCGGATATCGAACCGGAGAGGATAATTCATGACACAGCGCGAGTTTCCAGGCTGCAAGCTCTATGACGGCGGCCGTGCGCCCAGCCCGCGCCGGGTGCGCATCTTTCTCGCCGAGAAGGGAATATCCGTGCCGCTCGTCCCGGTCGACATGGAGGCGCTCGGCCACCGGGAACCGGAAATCGAAATGCGCAATCCGATGCGGCGGCTGCCGGTGCTGGAACTGGAAGACGGGCGCACCCTGTCGGAGACAATCGCCATTTGCCGCTATTTCGAAGCCCTGTGTCCGGAGCCGCCGCTGTTCGGGCGCGATGCTTTCGAACAGGCCGAAATCGAAATGTGGCAGCGCCGTGTGGAATTCCATTTCCTTTATGTGGTGGCGCAGGCGTTTCGGCATATCCACCCGGCGATGAAGGGATGGGAGCAGCCGCAGATCGCGGAATGGGGCGAGGCCAACAAGCCGAAGGCGCTCGAATTCGCGGCTTTTCTCGACGATGAACTGGCGACGCGCCCCTTTATCGCGGGAGAAAACTTTTCCGTCGCCGATATCACCGCGACGATCGCGACCGACTTCTGCAAACCGGCGCGCATCCGGATTCCGGAAGACCTGACGAATTTCCATCGCTGGTACAGCGCGATGCGGGATCGGCCCAGCTACAACGCATGAAGGAAGACCTCGCAGCGCTTCTTGCCGATATCAGGGGCTGCCGGATTTGCCGCGACACGCCGTCGTCCGATACGCCTCTGCCGCACGAGCCCAATCCGGTTTGCGTGCCCTCGGCGACGGCGAGGATATGCATATGCGGCCAGGCGCCGGGCACGCGGGTGCACAAATCGGGCCGACCGTTCACCGATCCGTCCGGCGTCAGACTGCGCGACTGGATGGGGATCGGCGAAGAGGTGTTTTACGATGCCGCGCGCGTCTCCATCATTCCGATGGGATTCTGCTTTCCCGGCCATGACAGGAACGGCGGTGACCTGCCGCCGCGCCGGGAATGCCGCGCCGCCTGGCACGACCGGCTGTTTGACGCCATGCCTCAACTGGAACTCGTCGTTGCCGTCGGCCGTTATGCGCAGGCCTACCACATGGGTGCCGAGGCCCGGCCGACGCTGACGGAAACGGTGCGCAACTGGCATGCTGTTTTCGACGGCCGGCCGGCCGGCGGGGGCAGGCCGCGCATCCTGCCGCTGCCGCATCCATCGTGGCGCAACAATGCGTGGCTGAAGAAAAATCCGTGGTTCGATACCGAACTCCTGCCGGTGCTGCGCGCCGAAGTTGCCCGCCTGACCTCATGAAACCGTGATTTCGACCCTCTTGGCGGAATATTTTTTTACATGTATGTGAGTTTTACCAGATTCACGCAAAAATAATCCAATAGAGGCATATATGGACAAGCTTGACCGGCGCATTTTGCGCATCCTCCAGGAAGACAGCACAATTGCCGTGGCCGATCTTGCCAAGAAGGTGGGACTGTCGACGACGCCGTGCTGGCGGCGCATCCAGAAGCTCGAGGAGGAGGGGGTTATCCGCAAGCGCGTGGCGCTTCTCGACCCGGTGAAGATCAACACCCGTGTGACCGTATTTGTCTCGATCCGCACGAATTCGCATTCGACCGAATGGCTGAAGCGTTTCTCGGAGGTGATCGGGGACTTTCCGGAAGTCGTCGAGTTCTATCGCATGAGCGGCGACGTCGATTACCTCCTGCGCGTCGTCGTTCCGGACATCGCCGCCTATGACGCCTTCTATCAGCGCCTGATCTCGAAAATCGAAATCCGCGACGTGTCCTCGGCCTTCGCGATGGAGCAGATCAAGTACACGACGGAAATGCCGCTGGACTACATGGTGCTCGACAAGGCGTAATCGTGCCGGATTGACCTTGGTCAATGCGCTTTTTCGGATACATTAGCAAATTGCGATGTATCAACAGGAGGAGGCGCATATGAATTTCCGATCAATTCCGTCCCTGGGCGGCGCGGTGGTGTTTTCGATCGCGAGCCTGTTCGCGGGCAGCGCGGCCATGGCCGCGGGAAGCGACGTCGAAACTCGGGTCACCGAAACCGATTACGCCGACGTGGCGCAATCGGTGCAAGACGCGATCGTCAATCGCGGCTTCAAGATCGACTATCACGGTTTCATCGGCGATATGCTCAAACGCACCGCCGGCGATGTCGGCGCGACGAAGGAACTCTACAAGGATGCGGAGTTCTTCACCTTCTGTTCGGCGGTCGTGTCGCGCAAGGTGATGGAAGGCGACATCGGCGACATCGCTTATTGTCCCTATGTTGTTTTCGTATACGAGAACGCCGAAACGCCGGGCAAGGTGACGGTCGGTTTCCGGCGTCTGCCGGAGGGCGGCGAGCGTGACCAGGTCAACACGCTTCTGACCGGTATCATCGACGAAGCGGCCGACGGCATGTAGTCAGCCAAGGCCTGAGACTGCGCCTATCGATTGGGTGGCCCGTCGCGCAGGCGGCGGGCCGCTTTCATTTGCGGGCCTTTCGGTTCAGCCGTTCGAGCGTCTTTTCGGCCGAGAGTTCCTTGACGGCGTCCTTGCCGATCCAGCGCGCCGTACGATTGTCGGAGGCGGCCAGTTTTTCCGCTAGCGCCAGCGCGGGCCCATGGCAGGCGAGCGAGCGCTTGCCGATCTGCCGGAGCGCCCAGTTTACGGCCTTCCTGACAAAGTTGCGGTCGTCGGTCGCGTGTTCTTCGATCAGCGTCAGCCAGGCGAGGATGTCGGCGTCGGGGCGTTTTTTCAGATGCACCGATCCCCAGGCCATCATCGCAAAAGCTGCGCGGCGGACGAATTCGCGATCGTCGGCGGCAAATTCCGGAATGAGTTCGTCGGCGAGACCCGCGTCGCAGAAAAGGTCGGCGGAATGATCGACGATCTCCCAGGAATTGAACTCGGCGGCCATGGCGCGCGCCTGGGCCGCCGTCACTTGTTTCGGATCGTCGGAAAACAGCGCCAGCACCCGCGCCTCGCGAATGCCGGACGCCCACAGGTCGAGTGCGCGCTGATGGTTGCGTTTCAGCTTGCGGGCGAGCGGGCGCAGGACGGCGTTTGAAACGCCGAGCGCGTTGGAGGTCGCGATGCCGTAGCGCGCCATGCCGGCGACGTTATGCGCCGAGGCAAGCGATTTCAGATGGTCGATCGCCTGCTCCGCGGTCCAGTCGGGCGAGGGCTCAGCCCGCTCCATCGATCTTGCGCAGCCGCGCCAGCAGGGAGGACGTGTCCCAGCGGTTCCCGCCCATGGATTGCACGTCCTTGTAGAACTGGTCGATCAATGCCGTAACCGGAAGGGACGCGCCGTTGTTGTCGGCCTCGGAAAGAACGATGCCAAGGTCCTTGCGCATCCAGTCGACGGCAAAGCCGTGTTCGTACTCGCCAGCGATCATGGTGCCATGGCGGTTTTCCATCTGCCAGGACCCGGCCGCGCCCTTGGAAATGACGTCGATCACCTTGTGCATGTCGAGGCCGGCCTTGAGGCCGAAATTGATGCCTTCCGCCAGCCCCTGGACAAGACCGGCGATGCAGATCTGGTTGACCATCTTGGTGAGCTGGCCGGCGCCGGTCGGGCCCATCAGGCCGACCATGCGGGCAAAGCTCTCGATGACGGGCTTGGCGCGCTCGAAAACGTCCGCGTCGCCGCCGCACATCACCGTCAGCACGCCGTTCCTGGCGCCGGCTTCGCCGCCGGATACCGGCGCGTCGATGAAGCCGAAACCGCCGGCATCGGCGGCGGCGCGGAGTTCGCGCGCCACGTCGGCGGAAGCTGTCGTGTTGTCGATGAAGATCGCGCCCTGTTTCATGCCGGAAAACGCGCCATTGTCGCCGATCGTGACGGAGCGCAGGTCGTCGTCGTTCCCGACGCAAGCGAAGACGAATTCGGCGCCGTCGGCGGCTTCCTTCGGCGTCGAGGCCATGGCGCCGCCGAATTCCTCGACCCATTTCTCGGCCTTGGAGGCCGTGCGGTTGTAGACCGTGACGTCGTGTCCGCCCTTGACCGCAAGGTGGCCCGCCATGTGGTACCCCATTACGCCAAGGCCGATGAATGCCGCCTTTGCCATGTCAGATCACCTCTTCGCTTGTCCGAGCGAGACATAACCTAACAGGCGGAACGGTCAACCGGTGAATCCGGTCGACCGGTGCCGGGCGGGAGGCTCAATCGTTCATCTGCCGGTACGCGTCGCTCCGCGCGAGAGCGAGAAATGAGCCGATTTCCCGGCGCCGCCGTTCGCGGGCCTCGCGGTCGTTCGAACCGCGCGGATGTTCGGCGCGATAGTCAATTCCGGGCGTGCGGGTGGCGATCATCAGCGAATTAGCGAAGACGGTAAGCATTTCTTTCTCCAAGTATCAGATTGCCTTCCTTGAATTTGACTGCTTGTCGGTAAAATGCCAGTCAGGAATAAATATGATATGTAAGAAGGTCTTTCATATGGATTGGCGCGGCATACCTTCACTCACCAGCCTCAGGGCTTTCTCGGCGGTGGCGGACACACTGAATTTCTCGCATGCCGGGAGGGATCTGAATGTCAGCCATGCGGCGGTCAGCCAGCAGGTCCGGTCACTGGAAGCGCATCTTGGCGTGTCGCTCGTCATGCGGTACGGGCGCGGCGTGACGCTGACACCGGAAGGCCAGGAACTGGCGCGTAGCCTCGAAAACGCCTTTCAGGGGATCAGGTCGGCCGTGGACGCCCTGGCCGATACCGGTTCGGTGCGGCCATTGCAGGTGACCATGACGCCCGCCTTCGCGGTAAGCTGGCTCATGCCCCGCATTTCCGATTTCCGCCTGCAGCATCCGGATATCGAACTGATGCTCAATCCGACGGCGGAGGTGGTCGCACTGGCGCCGGGCGGTGTCGATGTCGCGATCCGCTTCGGGGACGGCAAGTGGAAGGGACTCGATGCCGAACCGCTGTTGCCGACCACCTTCGCGATCGTTGCGGCGCGGTCGCTGGTCGGCGACCGCGAATTTGTGGATCCGGAGCAACTGATCGACTATCCCTGGCTGCAGGAACTGGGCACCAACGAACTGTCGCTCTGGCTGGAGCGACAGGGCGTGATCGCGCCGGGAAAGCTCGATATCACCCATCTGCCGGGCTACATGGTTCTGGACGGATTGCGGCGCGGCGACGGCGTCACGGCATCGGCCCGAAAATTCCTCGAAGCCGATATCGCCGCCGGAAACCTGCGTGTGCTGTTCGAGGACGCCAGACCCGGATCGGGCTACTATATCGTCACGCGCCACGGGGCGATGCGGCCGCCGCTCAAGGCGTTCGTTTCATGGCTGCGCCGGCACGCACAGATGTCGGACAGCCCCTAGCGCAGGAGATGCCGCGTCAGCCGCGCCTCCAGCGCGTTCCAGACGTTGCGCAACGCCTCCACCATGACGAAGTAGAAGACGGCGGCCCAGATATAGGCCTGGAAGTCGTAGGTACGCGAGAAGGCGCGCCGTGTTTCACCCATCAGGTCGAACACGGTGACGAGGGCGACAATCGCCGATCCCTTGATCATCAGGATGATCTCGTTGCCATAGGGACGAAGGGCGACGATCAGCGCCTGCGGCAGGATGATCTTCCAGTATATCTGGATGCGGCTGAGGCCGAGCGCCTCGGCGCCTTCCCACTGGCCTCTCGGCACACTCTCTATGGCGCCGCGCAGGATTTCGGCCTGGTAGGCGGCCGTGTTCAGCGCGAAGGCGAACAGCGCGCAATTCCATGCATCGCGGAAAAAGATCCAGAGACCGACGGCTTCCAGCTGCTGCCGGAACGAGCCGAGGCCGTAGTAGATGAGGAAAAGCTGGGCGATCAGCGGCGTGCCGCGGAAGATGTAGACATAGGCAAAGGCAAGGCGGCTGATGATGAAATTTTTCGACATGCGCCCGAGGGCGACCGGGAACGAAATCAATGCGCCGATGACGATTGAAAGGCCGACAAGCGTGAGAGTGACATACAGGCCCGAAAGGAATTTCGGCCCGTAGCGCGCGATCTTGTCGAAGTCCCAGGCGACGTAGAGATAGAAGACCAGCCCGATCGTCGCGCCGATCCAGAACAGCATCATGAGATAGCCGGCGACGCGGGCCGCCGTCCACGGCTTTGGCGGTGCCGCCGGCGCGGGCTGGGCGGCGATGAGGCTTTCCGCGACGCCGTTCATCGCGACCTGCTCTCCGCGCTTGCCATAGGCCTCGATCCGGTTCAGCGCGATCGACGAGATCAGCGCAAGCACGAGATAGAGCAGGAAGGCGATGCCGAAATAGAGGAATGCCTCCTTGGTCACGCGGGCGGCGATTCCGGTCTGGCGCAGAATGTCGGTCAGGCCGATGGCCGAGACGAGGGCGGTGTCCTTGAGCAGGATCATCCAGAGATTGCCGAGGCCGGGCAGGGCGATGCGGATGAGTTGCGGCAGGATGACCATGCGCATCACCGTGCCGTGGCGCAGACCGAGCGCGTAACCGCCCTCGTACTGGCCCTTCGGAATGGCGCGGAAGGCGGACAGGAAGACTTCGCTCGCATAGGACGAGAAGACGAGTGCAAGCGAGATGGCGCCGGCGACAAACGAGTTGATTTCAACGGTGCCTTCGAAACCGATCAGCTTGAAGACAAGCTGGATGCCGATCTGGAGGCCGTAATAGACGATGAAGAGGGTGAGGAGTTCAGGCAGGCCGCGGAAGATCGTGGTGTAGATGTCGGCGGCGGTGCGTACGGTCCACTCCCTGCTCTGCTTCCCGAGCGCGATCATGAAGCCGATGAAAAGCCCCAGTGGCAGGGTCGCGAGCGCGAGCGATACCGTTACCAGCACGCCCCATGCAATTTCGTCACTCCAGCCCTGATCGCCAAAACTGAGTAACGTGAGATATTTCTCCATCCGCCCCGCTTACCTATTTGACGAGAATCCGGGTTGCCGGGTCTTGGCGCCAGGCGGCGCGAACGCCGCCTGGCCGATCTGTCATCGGAAATCAGCTGCCATAGACGTCAACGTCGAAATATTTGTCGTTGATTTCCTTGTATGTGCCGTTGGCGCGGATCGCGTCGATTGCGGCATTGAACTTCTCGCGCAGTTCGTCCTCGCCCTTGCGCACCGCGATGCCGGCGCCTTCGCCGTTGATTACGGGATCGATAGGAAGCGTGCTGAGGATCTTGCAGCAGGAGCCGCTGTCTGTCTTCAGCCATTCCGACAGCACGATCACGTCGTCGATCACGGCGTCGATGCGGCCGCTGGCGATGTCGAGCTGGTATTCGTCGGCGGTCGGATAGAGCTTCAGATCGGTCGACGGGAACTTCGCTTCGGCATAGTTGGAGTGGGTCGTCGAAGACTGAGCGCCGAGGGTCTTGCCGGCAAGCCCGGCGTCGGTAGCATCCGTTATGTCACTGTCCTTCGGCACGGCGATCGCAGGCGGCGTGTTGTAGTACTTGTTCGTGAAGTCCACCTTTTCCTTGCGCTCGTCGGTAATCGACATGGAAGCGATGATGGCGTCGAACTTTCCGGCAAGAAGCGCCGGGATGATGCCGTCCCAGTCCTGGGTCACGAATTCACAGTCGGCTTTCATTTCAGCGCAGAGCGCCTTGGCGATATCGACGTCGAATCCGACAAGGGAACCATCGGCCTCGAGATTGTTGAAGGGAGGGTATGCGCCTTCGGTGCCGATCTTCAGCTTCATCATGTCTTCGGCCTGCGCGGCGCCGATCGTCAGCGCCAGTGTCGCGGCCGCAGCCAGGAATCCTGTGGTGAAACGCATGTCAGTTTCCTCTTTAGGTTACGCTTTTAGTGCAAGGCATTGTCATGCCTGATGGAACGCCCGTGCTCCTCGCAGGGCATGAAAAGGAATACTCCCACTGTTTTCGCGCGGATTGCAACCGGAAAAAGTTCCGTAACGAAAGGGCTATTTGCCCCTGGCGACGGGGCGAAACATGCGGACCAGTACGATGTCCCGGTCGATGAGGTGGTGTTTGAGCGCGCCGAGAATGTGCAGTCCAACAAGCGGCAGGAAGGCGTGGCCGGCGAAGTCGTGGATTTCTCCGAGTATTTCCGCCAGCGCGCGGTCTGGCTGCAGCGGGACCGTTATCGCGCCGAGCCCGAAGAAAGTGAGGGGGTCGCCCTTGAGTGGCGGGATCGCCAGTCCGGTGACGGAAACGGTCAGAATGCACAGCAGAAAAGCGAGGGTCACAAGGCGCGCGGCGAAGTTGAAGATTGCCGGCTGGTCGGTGATGCGCGGATAGCCCCGCGCGACGCGCCAGCCGGTGCGGAACAGAAAGAGCGGTACTGCAAGGATGCCGATACCGAGATGGATCGCGGCGAACTCGTTCTCGTGGGTGAGGAACAGCGTCACCACGGCGATGGCCGTCAGCCAGTGCAACAGGATCGAGACCAGCGAATATCCGGCAAAGCGATCGCGGGTGTTGAGCGGGGTCCGTTCCAAGTCAGGCCTCGTGCGCCGATGTTGTCATGCCGCGATACCGTTGTGGCCGGAGATTGGCAATGCCCCGGTTACGGCCGATCCGTCATGCGCACAGCGCCAAGCGTCAGGACGATCGCGACCAGCGCACAGGCGGAAAGGAACAGGCAGAGCGGGATCGGGAGGCCTTCCTCGCCGGCGATGATGCCGGCGACGATCGAGGCACAGGCGCCGACCCCCATCTGTACAGCGCCCAGCAGGCCTGACGCGGCGCCCGCCGCGTCCGGCTTGAGGCTGATGGCTGCCGCCGTCACGTTGGGGAGCGTCAGGCCGTTGCCGACGCCGATCAGCACCAGCGGCAGAAAGAAGGCGAGGGGATGTTCCACCCCGGCGGCGAACAGGGCGATCGATATGACGGGGCCGGACAGGGCGATGACGGTCCCTTCGAGCATCATGCGCTCGAGACCGCGGCGTTCCGAGTAACGGCCGGTCAGGAAATTGCCGACCGAGTAGCCAAATGCGCAGAAGGCGAAATAGAGCCCATAGGCGAAGGGCGTGAGGCCGAGATAGACGTTCGAGACCGCCGGTCCGCCGCCCAGGAAACCAAGGAAGGTTGCCGTGGTGAAGGCGGATATGCAGGCATAGACCCAGAAAAGCGGCAGCCGCGCGAGTTGGCGATAGCTTTCGATCTGGTTTCGCAAAGGCGCGCCGCGAAACCGGTTCGTTTCCGGCAGCGTCACGACGGCGGCGGCGATGGACGCGACGCCGAACAGGCCCAGTGCAACAAAGGTCATGCGCCAGCCCGCGATCTGGTCGATCAGGCCGCCGATCGCCGGGCCGAGCATCGGCGCCACGGCCATGCCCATGACCATGTATCCCATCGCGCTCGCCGCTTTCTCGCGCGGATAGACATCGCGCACGATCGCCCGCGACAGGACCATTCCGCTCGCGGACGCCGCCTGGATGATGCGTCCGGCAAGGAACATTTCGGCCGATTGCGCAACGACGCACATCACGGTGCCGACGAGAAACAGGCCAAGGCCGGCATAGATGACCGGCCGGCGTCCAAAGAGATCCGACAGCGGACCGATGACGAGCTGCAGGGCGGCCATCATGAAGAGGTAGAGCGACAGGCCGAGCTGGATCGTGGCGTAAGGCGCGCCGAGGTCGCGCGCGATACTCGGCATTGATGGAACGAAGAGATTGATCGCAAGCGGGCTGACCGCGGCAAGGAGCACCAGCGTGGCGAGCGCGGGCTTCGGGCCGGTCCAGTCGTGTTCGGCCGGTGCGGCTGCTTCTGCGGTTTCGCTGCTCATGGTCTGCGCGGTTTCCGGTGTCTGGCCATCTGTTCGCGATAAAGCGTATAGAGCCCGCTCGCAACGATCAGCAGCGATCCGGTGATCGCGAATGTGTCCGGCCGTTCGCCAAAAACAACCAGGCCGATGACGATCGCGAATACCAGACGGCTGTAACGGAATGGCGCGATGACAGAGATTTCGCCGGCCCGCAAGGCGATCGTCAGCAGGTGGATCCCGATGATGCCGAAGAACGATGCCGCGAGCACCATTGTCGTGGTGTGCCAAGACATCCACTGCCACGGCGCTGTCGCGCTCTGAAGCGCGATGGCGGCTGCGAACACGACGACGTTGGCGCCAAGCGCGATGATCTCTGTCGGCACGGTCCGGGCGACGGCGCGCGTGCCAAGGTCGCGCATCGCAAGGCCGATGACGGCCGCGACGGCGAAGAGGGCGGCGTAGTCGAAACCGGCCATGCCCGGCCGCACGATGAGGAGAACGCCGGCAAAGCCGGCGGCGACGGCGGTCCAGCGGCGCCAGCCGACGGTCTCGCGCAGGAAGATCGCGGCGCCGAAGGTGACGGCGAGCGGAGACGCCTGCAGGATTGCGGAGGCGTTGCTGATCGGCATCAGGGAGAGCGCGGTGACGAAACACAGCGCGCCGGTCGCCTCGCCGAAATGGCGCAGCAGGATCGCCGGCGAAACCAGCGCCTCGCGCGTGATACGCTGTTGCTTGGCTTTCGCGAGAACGCTGAAATAGACGATCGCGAGCAGGCTCTGGATGCTCAGGATCTGGCCGACGCCGACATTTGCCGAGGCCAGCTTGATGAACATGTCATCGAAAGCGAACAGCGCCATCGAGATCGCCAGGAAGGCGATAGCCCTCAGGTTGGCGGCATCGATGGCCGCGATGTCGGGCAGCAAGCCGGTATCGGGCGTCTCGCCGCCGCTGGTGTTCTGCGATGTCATGAAACCGGCCCACCGGAGGAAAAAGGGACCGCGCTAAACGCGGCAACCATCCTTATCGCAAAAGGCGCGACCGGTCACGCCCCTGTTCGGGGCGGTGGCCGGCTTAGCGGCCGAAAAGCGAACCGAACATGTTGCGGAGCGTGGCATCGCGCTCGCGCTTTGCGCGGGCGATGATCGTTTCGATCTCGCGCGGTTCGAACGTGTTGGCTTTGCGTTTGTTGGCGGACATTGCCGTATTTCCAGTCTTTTGGTGTACGCGGCGCGCATCATTGCTGCGCCGCACAATGCAGATGGTGTGTCAATGCGCCGATTTCGCGTTCGCAGATATGCTAATTGGGAAGGCCAGCCATGCGCGCGGATGAAAGATTGCGCCGCGTCAGGTACCGCGGGCGGGCGGCGGGGAGGCCGCGGAGATGCTGGCCGAGGCCGCTTTGCGGGATACGACGCGTTCGCGATACAGCGTGTAGAGACCGGTCGCGACGATGATTGCGGCCCCGATCAGCGTGAAGGCATCGGGCCACTCGCCGAAAAATGCCATGCCGAGGATGATCGACCACAACAGGCTCGCGTAGCGGAATGGCGCGACGATATGGATGTCGCCGCCGCGCATGGCGAGGATGATGCACTGGTAGCCGATAAAGAGGAAGATGGCGGAGCCGCATAATGCTGCGACGTCGGTGAGTGACAACGGCTGCCATCCGCCCAGGAACATCATCATGGCGAGGCCGCTCACGGAGACCGCGATCGTCGTCAGGAGTGACACGGTCAGGGCGGGAATATCGTGCGGCAACAGGCGCGTGGCCAGATCACGCGTCGCGGCGAAGAAAACCGTGCACAGCGCGGAGAGGGAGTAGATGGTGAAGCCCTCGAGGCCCGGCCGGATGATGATCACGACGCCGGTAAAGCCGATCAGGATCGCCGACAACCGCCTGATGCCGACGGTTTCACGCAGTATCAGGGCCGCGCCAAGCGTGACGGCCAGTGGCAACGCCTGCAGCACGGCGGAAACATTGGCAATCGGCATGTGAAACAACGCGAACAGGAAGAAGACCGTGCCGAGGATTTCGCCCATAGTCCGCAGCGCCATCGCTCCGGTGAGCGCCTTGCGCACCGGCATCGGCGTTCGAGCAAGGCGCATGAAGAGGCCAAGAAAAACCAGCATGATCGCGCCGCGCACGAACATGATCTGACCTGCATTGACCGCGCCGCCGAGCGATTTCACCAGCGCGTCGTTGGTGGTGAAGCCGGCCATCGAAGTCGCCATCAGCAGGGAGGCGCGCAGGTTTGCGGTCATTGTCATGGCGGTTGCCGGATACCGGGAGAAAAGGGCGACTCGGATATGCGCCGGTCAGTTCCCGGCGGCGCTGTATACCGTCACCGGATTGGATTCGCCATCGTAAGTCGCGTCGGCCTCGTACCGGGTCAACACAAAGGCGCCTTCGCGGAATGTCCAGGTGCCGGACGAGGACGCATCCGCGAGGCCGCGCCATTTGGAGAAGCTCGAAATCGTTTGCGTCTCCGGGTCGAACGTGCCGTCGATCAGGGTCGGTGTGGTCGAGAAGCCCACGACCGAAAGTTTCTCGACAACGGCGTCGTCGCCATCGGCATATTCGATATCCAGCACCGGCTCGGCGAAATGCAGCGGCACAAGGCCCTCGTATTCCGTTTCCAGGAACCAGATCGAGCCGAAATTGTAGGCGCCATAGAAGCAGGGGAGTTGGTGCAGCACGACGGCCCTGTCTGGGCCGTCCTCCTTTTCGTAGTCGTAGCGAAAGGTCAGCGTCCAGGAAGCGGTCGCGTCCATGTTCTCCTCGACGCGTTCCCACCAGCACAATTCGCCGGGATAGGTCGCCTTGGCGGCTGCAAGGAGCTTTTCAGGCGTCAAGGGCGGGTCCTGCGCCTGCGCGCCTGGCGGGAAAAGAGAATGCAAGGCACAGTGCCGCGGCCGAGGCGATGGCGCGAGTTCATGGTCCCTCCAGGCTGCGGGCGATGGATCCCGCGAGATCGTCATAGGTTGTCTTGAGGCTTTCCGGATAGCGCAAGTCCATGACGTGGATGACACCGTCGGCGCCGAATTCATGCCGCTCGTAAAAGATCATGGAGCCTTCGTGACCGGACAGGACCGCCCAGTCGGCGCCGGAGGCCGCGTAGGTTATCTCCCGGCCCTGCGAGGATGCGCCGGACCGGGCCTCCTCGATCAGCGTCTCGGGCGTCAGGTCCAGCGCATTGTAGTGACCGAACACGGCCAGTTCGGCACCGTCCGCCGATCGGAACCTGCGGCCGTCGCCATTCCCCGGAGCGGGATCGATCCGGTCGAAGATACCGGCGGGAAATGAAATACGCGTGCCGAAGCGGCTGTTCTCATAGGTGAGCGTGTCGGCGAAAGCCGGAGCGGCGAATATCAGGACGAGCCAAGCGGACAGGAGCGCCCGGGCCAAGTCAGCCGCCCGTGACGCTCATGTGGCGCGAAACAGACGGGCGCTTGGTACGCCGGTCGATGATGAAGTCGTGGCCCTTCGGCTTGCGGCCGATCGCCTCGTCGATCGCGACGGAGACCAGTTCGTTGCCTTCGGAGGCGCGTAGCGGTCCGCGCAGGTCCGCCGCGTCGTCCTGGCCGAGGCACATGTAGAGCGTGCCGGTGCAGGTGAGGCGAACGCGGTTGCAGCTTTCGCAGAAATTATGCGTCATCGGAGTGATGAAGCCGAGGCGCCCGCCGGTTTCCTTCACTTCGACATAACGCGCCGGACCACCGGTCTTGAACGGGATGTCTTCCAGCGTGAACTGCCTGGAGAGGTCTGCGCGCAACATCGACAATGGCAGGTAACGGTCGGTGCGGTCCTCCTCGATCTCGCCCATCGGCATGGTTTCGATCACGGTCATGTCCATACCCTGGCCATGCGCCCAGCGCAGCATTTCGGGGAGTTCGGCGTCGTTGAAGTCCTTCAGCGCGACGGCGTTGATCTTGATCTTCAGGCCGGCGTCCTGTGCGGCCTTGATGCCGTCGAGTACGCGGGCGAGGTCGCCCCAACGGGTGATCTCGCGGAACTTGCCGGCGTCGAGCGTATCGAGCGACACGTTGATCCGGCGCACGCCGTGCTCGTAGAGCGCCTTGGCGTGTTTGGTCAGCTGCGAGCCGTTGGTGGTCAGCGTCAGCTCTTCCAGCGCGCCCGTCTTCAGGTGCCGGCCGATCTGTCCGACAAGATGCATGATGTTTTTGCGCACCAGCGGTTCGCCGCCGGTCAGCCGCAGCTTCTTCACGCCCTTGTCGATGAAGACCGAGCACAGCCTATCGAGCTCTTCCAGCGTCAGAAGCTCCTTCTTCGGCAGGAAGGTCATGTGTTCCGACATGCAATAGGTACAGCGGAAATCGCAGCGGTCCGTCACGGAGACCCGCAGGTAAGTGATATCCCTCCCGAAGGGATCGGTCATGGTCTGTCCGTTGGACAGTGCGATTTCATCTGTCATGGCGCGATCACGCTTTTTGTTGTCTGCCGTGTATGTTGATGCCATAGCCGTTCGCGTCAAGTCATCACAAGTGATCAATTGAACCAGGCGGATACTCCGACATGGCCGAAACAGCAGTCTGGCCGACCGAATTGCGGGTTTCCAAGGACCGCAAAAGCCTTACCGTCACATTCAATTCGGGCGAAACATACACGCTCGACGCCGAAATGCTGCGCGTCATGTCGCCATCGGCGGAGGTGCAGGGGCACTCGCCCGACCAAAGGGTAACCGTCGGCGGAAAGCGCGATGTCGCGATCCTGGAGATGAAGCCGGTCGGCAATTATGCGGTCCGCATCGTCTTTGACGACATGCACGACACCGGGATCTTCACCTGGAGCTATCTGCACACGCTCGGCGGCAAGAAGGACGCCCTGTGGGCGGTCTATCTGGAGGAACTGAAGGAAAAGGGGCTCAGCCGATGAGCGAATTCGCGCCTGTCACGTCACTGGAAGAATTGTCGCAGCTTTACGGCGAGCCCGGCGAAGCATCTCTGTTGAAGGTGGCGAGCCGGATCACGCCGGAATACCGGCGCTTCCTCGAGGCTTCGCCGTTCTTTTCGCTTGCGACGGCGGGTCCGGAAGGTCTCGACTGCTCGCCGCGCGGCGAACTCGGCGGGGCGTTCCGCATTCTCGACGACAAGACGCTGGCGATCCCGGACCGGCGCGGCAACAACCGCATGGACAGCTTGCGCAATATCGTGCGCGATCCGCGCGTGGGGCTTCTGTTTCTCATTCCGGGCTCGGTGACGACGATCCGCATGAACGGATCGGCCATCGTCACCGTCGATCCCGAACTGCTGGCGAGCTTCGAGCGCGACGGCAAGACGCCACGTTCCGCGGTCGTCGTCACGGTCAACGAGATCTACACCCAGTGCGGGCGTGCCGTCCTGCGGGCGAAATTGTGGGATCCGGCCCATCACGTCGATCCGGCCGCGATCCCGACGGCGGGTGACATCCTGAAGGAACAGTCGCGCGGCGACTTCGACTCCGCAACCTACGACGCCGAATGGGCCGGCCGCGCCGCCAGGACGATGTGGTAGCGGCTGTCAGCGCCTTCTTTTCGTCCGGCAGGTCGACGGGCAGGCCGGCCTCTTTCCAGGCACCGAAACCGCCCTCGATGTGCCTGACCGGCTCCAGGCCCATGTCCTGAACCGTCTTGGTCGCCAGCGCCGAGCGCCAGCCGGCGGCGCAGAAGAAGATGAAGGTCTTGCCGGACGCGAAGACTTCCTTGTGATACGGGCTTTCCGGATCGACCCAGAATTCCAGCATGCCGCGCGGCGCATGGATGGCGCCGGGTACGCGGCCCTCGCGTTTCAGTTCCCGAATATCGCGGATATCGACGAGGACGACATCGTCTCCTTCGGCGAGACGCGCCGCCTCGGCAGGCGAGACGGCTTCGATTTCCGCGTTGGCCGCTTCCAGGAGTGCCTTGTAGCCGCGCTTCATTGTTCCTCCGGGGGCATCAGCCCAGATTCAGTTCCTTGAAGAAATCGTTGCCCTTGTCGTCGATCACGATGAAGGCCGGGAAATCCTCGACCTCGATCTTCCAGATCGCTTCCATGCCGAGTTCCGGATATTCGACGACCTCGACCTTCTTGATGCAGTCCTGGGCGAGGCGGGCGGCCGGGCCGCCGATGGAGCCGAGATAGAAGCCGCCGTGGCGGCCGCAGGCTTCGCGCACCGCGCGCGAGCGGTTGCCCTTGGCGAGCATCACCATCGAGCCGCCGAAGGACTGGAACTGGTCGACATAGGAGTCCATGCGGCCGGCGGTGGTCGGGCCGAAGGAGCCCGAGGCATAGCCCTCCGGGCGTCTTGGCCGGGCCGGCGTAATAGATCGGGTGGTTCTTGAAATAGTCCGGCATCGGCTCGCCGGCCTCGAGCCGGGCGCGGATCTTCGAGTGGGCGAGATCGCGCGCCACGATGATCGGGCCGCTGAGTGAAAGCCGAGTCTTCACCGGATGTTGCGACAACTCGTCGAGAATTTGAATCATCGGCTGGTTGAGGTCGATCCTGACCACGTGCTCGGAGAGCTTCTCCTCGTCGATCTCCGGCATGTATTTCGAGGGATCGGTTTCCAGCTGTTCGATGAAGATGCCGTCGCGGGTGATCTTGCCGAGCGCCTGGCGGTCGGCGGAGCAGGACACGCCGATGCCGATCGGCAGCGAAGCGCCGTGGCGGGGCAGGCGAATGACACGCACGTCATGGCAGAAATACTTGCCGCCGAACTGCGCGCCGACGCCGGTCGCCTGCGTCGCCTTGTGGATTTCGGCCTCCATCGCGAGATCGCGGAAGGCGTGGCCGTCTTCCGAGCCTTCGGTCGGCAGCGTGTCGAGATAGCGCGTCGAGGCGAGCTTGACCGTCTTCAGGTTCATCTCGGCCGCTCGTGCCGCCGATGACGATGGCGAGGTGGTAGGGCGGGCAGGCGGCGGTGCCGAGCGTCAGGATCTTTTCCTTCAGGAACTCGACCATGCGGTCATGCGTCAGAAGCGAGGGCGTACCCTGATAGAGGAAGGTCTTGTTGGCCGAGCCGCCGCCCTTGGCGATGAACAGGAACTTGTAGGCGTCCTCGCCTTCCTCGTAGATGTCGATCTGGGCAGGGAGATTGTTTTTGGTGTTCTTCTCCTCGAACATCGACAGCGGCGCCAGCTGCGAATAGCGCAGGTTCTTCTTCGTGTAGGCGTCGAGAACGCCGGCGCCGAGCGAGTCCTCGTCGCCGCCATCGGTCCAGACGCGGCGGCCTTTCTTGCCCATGACGATCGCCGTGCCGGTGTCCTGGCACATCGGCAGCACGCCGCCCGCGGCGATGTTGGCGTTCTTGAGGAGGTCGTAGGCGACGAAACGGTCGTTCTCGGTCGCCTCGGGATCATCGAGAATGGAGGCGAGCTGTTTCAGGTGGCCGGGGCGCAGCAGGTGGTTGATGTCGCCGAAGGCCGCTTCCGACAGGAGGCGCAGTCCTTCCTGTTCGACGACGAGGACGTCCTCGCCGCGGAACGTGTCGACGGAGACATGATCGCTCGTCAGCTTGCGCCATGGCGTTTCTGCTTCGCCAAGCGGAAAAAGTTGGTTGCGTCCGTCTGCCATGTTCGCTTCCCTGCCTGATTGAAGAATCTGGCGGTTTTCATATCGCAATGCGGGGCGAAGGCAATGCGGCGATGGTCAAACGCCGCGATTTCGCGGACGGTCAGGCAAGTGCGGCGCGGATCGCGGCGAGACCGTCATCGGAGAGCGCGAAAGCGGCGGCGCGCGCGTTCCTCGCGATCTGTTCGGGCGTGCTGGCGCCGGCGATGACGCTTGGTACGGCGGGCGATTTCAGGAGATAGGAAAATGCGAGATCGATCAGCTCGCCGCCGAGTTCCCCGGCGATCCCGGAGAGCATCTCCGCCTTTTCCAGATTTTCGGGTTTGAGGAAAATGCCGGCCAGCCGGGAGCCGCCCGAGAGGCGCGTGCCATCCGGCACCGGCTTGCCCGGTGCGTATTTTCCGGTGAGCACGCCGCTTGCCAGAGGAAAGAAAGGCAGGAGCCCGACGCCGTATTTTTCGCAGACGGGCAGGATTTCCTTCTCGACGTCGCGCGCCAGCAGGCTGTATTCCGCCTGCGTGGAGATGAAGCGGTTGGCGCCGAGCTCGTTGGCGATGAAATGCGCTTCGACGATCTGCCAGGCCGAAAACTGCGAACAGCCGACATAGCGCACCTTGCCGGCGCGAATGAGGTCGTCGAGCGCGCGCAGCGTTTCCTCGACCGGCGTGTCGGGGTCGGGTTTGTGGAACTGGAAGAGGTCGATCCAGTCGGTGCCGAGACGCTTCAGGCTCGCCTCGACGGAGGCGATGATCGAGCGGCGCGATCCGCCGGTGCCTTCGTCGTAGCCGAATTTGGTCGCGAGGACGATATCGCCGCGCCGTGCGCCAAGTGCCTTGCCGACGATCTCCTCCGAACGGCCGAAGACACCCATCGGGTAGACGTCGGCGGTGTCGAAGAGGGTGACGCCGTGATCGAGCGCGGCATGGATCACGCGAGCGGACGCGTCCTCGTCGAGGCGGCCGCCGAAATTGTTGCAGCCGAGGCCGAGCGCGGACGCCTTCAAGCCCGAATTGCCGACTGTCCTGAGTTGCATCTGATTGCCTCCGTTCGTCAGGCGCTGATATTGAGACCGATATAGCGGTCGAGCGTCGCCTGGTCGTTGACGAGTTCCCGCGATGGCGCCTCGTGGACGACGCGTCCTCGCTCCAGGATGATCGCGCTGTCGGTCATTTCGAGCGCCACTTCGGCGTGCTGTTCGACCAGCATCAGCGTCATGCCGGCCTCGCGCACCATCTTGCGGATGGACTCGCCGAGTTCCTCCACGATGATCGGGGCGAGACCTTCGAGCGGCTCGTCGAGCAGCAGCATGGTCGGGTTGGTCATGAGCGTGCGGCCGATCGCCAGCATCTGCTGTTCGCCGCCGGACAACTGGTTGCCTTTGTTTTCCCGGCGCTCCTTCAGGCGCGGGAACAGGTCGTAGACCCTGGCGATATCCCACGCGCCGGGCCGGGCGACGACCGCCAGGTTTTCCTCGACGGTCAGCGAGCGGAAGATGTCGCGTTCCTGCGGCACCCAGCCGATACCGAGCCGGGCGCGCAGATGCGGCTTGACCGACTGGATTTCCCGGCCGCGCCACACAATCGTCCCCGACAGGAACTGCGTGAAGCCCATGATCGTCTGGATCAGCGTCGACTTGCCGACGCCGTTGCGTCCGAGCAGGGCCATGCCGGCTCCTTCCGTCACCGAGAAGGAAACGCCGTCGAGCACGACGGAATCGCCGTAGCCGGCACGCACGTCACGGAATTCCAGAAGCGGATCAGCCATGATGCGCGCCTCCCAGATAGACTTCGCGGACGCGCGGATCATGCGCGATCTCGTCGGGCGTACCCTCGGTGAGGATCGCGCCCTGCACGAGCACGGTGATCCTGCTCGCGAAGGAAAAAACGAGGTTCATGTCGTGCTCGATGAATAGGATTGAGATGTCTTCGGGCAACGCGGCGATGACCTCGAACAACGCCGCGCTCTCGCTTTTCGGCACGCCGGCGGCGGGCTCGTCGAGCAGCAGCACTTTCGGCCTGGTGGCCAGCGCCAGCGCGATCTCCAGAAGGCGCTGCTGGCCGTAAGCGAGGTCGCGCGTCGGCTTCACGGCGTCGTCGCCGAGACCGACTTTCGTCAGCAGGTCATAAGCCTCGTCGATCGCTTCGGCTTGCTTCGACAGGCCGGAAAGCCAGTGGCCGGAAGTGCCGTTGCGTTCGCAGATCGCCATGGTCGCCGATTCCAGCGGAGAGAGTTGCGGAAACAGCGTGTTGATCTGGAAGGTCCGGGACAGGCCGCGCTTCACGCGGGCATTCGGCTCCCGCCGCGTCACGTCTTCTCCGTTCAGCAGCACCGTGCCGGTGTCGGGCGCGAGCGTGCCGGTGATCAGGTTGATCAGGGTTGTCTTGCCGGCGCCGTTCGGGCCGATCAACGCATGGCGCGCGCCTTTCGGCAGCGCCAGCGAGACATTGTCGGAGACGACCAGTTTTCCGAAGGACTTGCCGATGTTGTTTGTCTCGAGGCTGTTCATGAGCGCCTCCCGATACGGGCAAGGCGTTCGAGCCCGCCGAGGATGCCGCGCGGCATGAAAAGGACGACGAAGATCAGGATCAGGCCGATCCAGAAATACCAGTATTGCAGGTAGAAGCCGGAAATCTGATCACGCGCGACCATGAAGATGATTGCGCCGAGGATCGCCCCGTAGAGGCGGCCGGTGCCGCCGAGGATCAGCATCACGGCTATTTCCGCCGAGCGCTGGAAACCGAGCGCCTCGGGCGAGACCGTCTCCGAGACCTGCGTGAGCAACGCGCCGGCGACGCCGGCAAAGGCGGCGGAGATAACGAAAATCTTCTGCAGGTGAACCCGGTTCGGCGCGCCGAGCGCGGCGGTGCGCACCGGATTTTCGCGGATCGCTTCCAGCGTCAGGCCGAAGGGGGAATGCACGATCCTGCGCGCCAGCAGGAACAGGATGAACAACACGCTGATCGCATAGGCATAGGCGGTGTGGCCCCACAGCGAGAATTTCCAGATGCCGAGCAGCTTCCAGGTGTCGATCCCCTGTAGGCCGTCGGAGCCGCCGGTGAACTGGTCGAACGTAATGGCCAGTTCGGTCATCAGGAAGGACAGACCGAGCGTGATCATCAGAAGCGCCAGGTGCTGCACTCTGACGATCATGAAACTGACGATATAGCCGGCAAGCGCGGATACGACCGCGGCCAGCGCGAGGCCGGAGATCGGCTCGCCCCAGCCCCTGGCCGAGAGGATGCCGGCGGTATAGGCGCCAATGCCGAAGAAGGCGGCGTGGCCGAGCGAAATGATGCCGGCATATCCGAGGATCAGGTCGAGCGAGATGCAGAACAGCGCCGCAACCGCGACGGATGCGGCGAGCGACAGATAGTGCTCGAAGAAAACGAACGGAATGACCGCGGCCGCGACCCAGAAAATCAGTTCGTAGGGAGAAATGCGGGCTCTCGCCCCTATCCAGCTTTTCGGATCCATGACCTACCGCCTCGCAAACAAGCCGTTGGGCCGGAAGAACAGAATCACGACCATGAACAGGTAAATCAGGAAGGCTCCGACTTCGGGAAAGAGGAATTTGCCGACGACGTCAAAGATGCCGAGAGCGGCGGCGGCGACGAAGCTGCCCCAGATGGAGCCGAGGCCGCCGATGGAAACGACGATCAGGACCGGCACCAGGACGTGGAAACCGAAATTCGGATCGATGAACAGGATGTTGATGGCGAGCGCGCCGCCGAGGCCCGCAAGGCCGCTGCCGAGCGCGAAGGTCAGCGCGAAGATGACGCTGATGTTGAGGCCAAGGCCGCTCGCCACCTTGCCGTTATCGACGGCGGCGCGGACCATGGCGCCAAAGCGCGTATATTCGAGCACGCCGACAAGGACGGCGGTGATGAGCAGCGCGACTGCCACGAGGAATATCCGGTAGGAGGGCAGCTTCAGCGCGCCGATCTCGACGAACCCCTTCAGATAGCCGGGCAATTCGATGGAGTGGTGCACCGTGCCGAAGAAATACGCCGCGACCGCATAGGACGCGAAGACGACGCCGATCGTCAGCAGGACCTGGTTGAGTTCGCCGGACTTGTAGATGCGCCGGAACAGGACGATCTCGAAACCGGCCGCGATGATCGCCGTCACGATGAAGGCGAAAGGCAGGGTGGCGAGAAACGGCCAGCCGGCCAGTTCGACCAGCGCATAGGTGACATAGCCGCCGAGCATGGCGAAGGCGCCATGGGCGAGATTGGTGAAATTCATCAGGCCGAGCGTCACGGACAGGCCGACGGACAGCAGGAAAAGCAGCATCCCGTAGGATATTCCGTCGAACAGGACTGCAATCAGCGTGGACATTGAAAAAGCCTTGAGAAAGGCCGGCGCGGAAAGGCCGCGCCGGCCTCGGGGTTCGGTCTATTTTGCGTTGTCGATCTGGTCGATGATGACGTTTTGCGGCTTGCCGTCGACCATCTGCACTTCGCGGATCCAGATCGTCTGGACCACGTCGCCGGTCTCCGCGTCGATGCCCATCGGGCCGCGCGGGCTGTCCCAGGTCATGCCCTTGGCCGCCTTGATCAGCGCCGCACCGGAGGCGTCGCCGCCGGTGGCTTCCAGCGCCTTGTAGATCGCCGCCATGCCGTCATAGGCGCCGATCGAGTAGATGTCGGGATCGCGGCCGTCATTGGCGTCGCGATATGCCTTGACGAACTCGTCGTTGAGCGGATCGTCGCGGTGCACGTTGTAGTGATAGGCGGTGACGATGCCGGCCGCGGTGTCGCCCATCGCCTGGAGGGCGGCGTCATCGGTCAGTTCGCCCTGGCCGTAGATCTTGGTGTTCTTCGCGGTGATGCCGCGTTCGGCGAGAGCCTTGCCAAGCGCCGGCGGCTGCGTGCCGCCCGGCACCCAGACGTAGAGCGCTTCAGGCTTTGCCTCGGCGATGCGCTGGACGAAGGGAGCGAAGTCGGGATTGACGACCGGGGTGCGGTCCTGGCCGGTGATTTCGCCGCCCGCGGCCTTGAAGGCCTCCTCGAACGCCGCGCCGGAGCCGATACCGGGGCCGTAGTCCGTCACCATCGTATAAACCTGCTTGACGCCCTGCTTGGCGACCCAGGTGCCGAAATTGCCGTTGATCTGGCTGGCGGTCGCCGAGGTCCGGATCATGTAGGGCGACTTGGTGATGATCACCGGCGTGGTGGCGTTCATCACGACCATGAATTTCTCGGCTTCGGCCGAAACGTCGCCGACGGCGAGCGCGTTCGGCGTCAGCAGGTTGCCGGCGAGGATGTCGACGCCTTCGCGTACGACGAGTTCCTCGGCAAGGCGTTTGGCGACGTCGGGCGCGATGCCGCCGACATCCTTGCGGATGATCTCGATCTTCTTGCCGGCGACTTCGTCGCCATGCTGCTGCATGTAGAGCTTGATGCCGGCATCAAGTTGCGCGCCGGGATCGGCGAACTGGCCGGAATAGGCGTTGATGACACCGATCTTCACGGTGTCCTGGGCCATCGCCGAGCCGCCCAGGAGCGACAAGGTCAATGCGCAGACGGCTGTTAGTGTCTTTCTCATGTTTTTCCTCCCTGACATGATTGTCGGTTTTCGAAAAAGCGTAGGCTTGCAGCACCTTTGCGTCAATTTGGGGAACCGCGCGCCGTATCGATGATCGGCAACAAGAGCCGGGCGGGCCGATCGCCGCCCATGTGAACATTCTGGCGTCCGGCATTGCGCAGATCCTCGTGCCGCGCATGGACGCTCGGCTTGGGATAGTCGTAGATGTCGGACCCCTGGATGACGAGCCGCAGGCTTTCGCCGGCCTCGAAGCGTGTTCCGGACGGCCAGATTTCGATGTCGACCGGCACGATCTCGCCCGGAGCAAGCTTCCGTTCGCGCCGGTGGGCGAGGACCGGCATGAAGGGCGTGGAGGCTGCCGCGTCGAGTTCGCGATGCGAGACGCGCAGCCAGCCGAGCGCGACCGGCCCGTCCTCGAACTGGGCGTAATAGGCGAACGGCACGATTTTGCCGGCGGCGTCGAGCTTCTGGATGGCTACGAAGATATCCATGTCGTCGCCGGCGTCGACCGAGACCCACAGTTTCAGCGCCATGTGGCCGACGATGTCGGTGGCTTCGTCGAAACGATGATCGAAGGTCAGGCTTTCGCCGGCTGTCGGATCATAGGAGACCGTCGCCGCTTCGCCCGGCACGGTTTCGAGGCCGCCCGGCGCCAGATAGAGCGGGACATAGTCCGTATCCTCGATCGGCCACTGGCGGGCGGGAAGTTCGGCGCCCTGGTAGTATTTTTCGCGCAGTTCGTATCGCACCGGCGGCCAGGCCGCGACTTCGGTTTCCCTGCCGAGGAGGAAATGATCGAAAAAGGCGCGCTGCATCTCGACGCAGCGCGGCTCGTAGTAATGCGCCCACTTCTTGCGGCCATGAACGTAGAGCCATTTCTGCTCCGAGGCGATGCGGCGGAAACCCTCGAGCGTTCCGCGGGTGTGCAGCGCCTGGTCGGTCCAGCTCGCGCAGACGAAGGCCGGAACCTCGATCCTTTCCAGTTTCGCCCGCTTCGAATCCCAGTAGTCGTCGAAAAGCGCGCGTTCCCTCGTTTCGAGCCGCAGGTCCTCGATTTCCGTCACCGAATGGCCCCAGCGGCCGGGCAGATAATCCCAGAAGGAGGTTTCGGGTATGCCGCCGTGGCGCACGACCTCGCGATAGGTGTCGCTCCAGCCTTCCCACGGATTGATGGCGGCCAGATGCGGCGGATTGAGTTCGGCGACGCGCCATTGCGAGGAGGTGAGATAGGAGACGCCGGACAGGCCGACCTTGCCGTTCGACCAGGGCTGCGTTCCCGCCCATTCGATCAGGGCGGCGTAATCCTCGGCCTCTTCCGGCGAGAGATAGGTGGCGCTGCCCTGCGAATACCACGTGCCGCGCGGGTCCGCGTTGATGACCGCATAGCCGTGGCGCACCCAGTAGACCGGGTCGGGCGCTTCGAAAGCGGTATAGGCCGACAGCTTTTCGTCATCGACCTCGGCGGCCGGAAAATTGACAGAATAGCGCGTGTGGCCGTGCTTGCCGTAGGGGCCCCAGCCGATCAGCGGGGCGGCGATCCCGTCGAGCGGGCGGAAGACGTCGACGTGGATCGTCACGCCGTCGGGGAGGGTGACCGCCACGTCCTTCTCGTAAAGGACACCATCGAACTCGGTTCGCTCGTATTCGGGCGGCGTGCCGCCGCGTTCCTCCGGGGCCGAAAGCGGAGGCCTGAAACGGTATTCAAATGTCGCCATTTCTCCTCCCATCCATCGTCTTCGTTGCCCGAAAATCGCACAGCCGTATGAAAGCTGCATGGCGTTCAGGTATACATATATGCCGAACCGAACTGTTCCGGCATATCTCCCCGTCGTCGGATAATCTCCCTATTTTCCGGAGAAATTCAAGCGAATTCTCGTTCGCGGACGAAACGCCGCGTTATTCCGAAAACCGCATTCATGCATACAATCTGTTGCCTTGTGCGTGCGGCTCTCGGGGAACGCCGGTTTCGGCGTAGACCCTGTCAAAGCAGCGGCGAGACAAGGATTTTCGCGGCGATCAGGGCAAGCAGCGCGAGAATCAGCTTGTCGAATGTTTCTTTCCGGATGTGGCGGGCGAGGTAGGCGCCAACGGGCATGAAACCGAGCAGCGGCACCAGGGCGAGGGCGCCATGCAACAATATCTTGACGTTCAGGAGGCCGAGGCCGGCGAGCGCGGGAACCTGGACAATCGACATCATGATGAAGAAGACCGAGATCGTCGCGATGAAACTGGGACGTTCCAGCCGCAACGCATTCATGAAGGAGATCGACACCGGCGCCGAAAGGCCGGACGCGCCCTGCAGCATGCCGCCAAGGAAGCCTGCCGGTCCGGCGAGCCTCAGTCCGCGCGCATAGGGCAGGAACCAGTCGGTCCGGACGAGCCGGAAGGCGATATAGAGCAGCAACACGACACCAACGCCGATCAGGAGAAGGTCGGGCGACGCGTAGGCCAGCATGAAGGAGCCCGTCAGCGCGCCGAGCGCGCCGCCGCCGGCGAACAACCATGTGAACAGGGCCGGAAGCATCCTGTCGCGGTACTGCCACCACTGCCAGAAATTGGTGATCAGGTTCGGCACCACAAGGATCGCGACCGCATAACGCACGTCGAAAATCAGCGACAGCATCGGTACGGCGACGATTGGCGCACCGGCGCCGGTCGCGCCCTTGAGGATGCCGCCGGCGGCCAGTGCGAGGGCGGCAAGCGCCAGTTCGATTTCCAGATTCATCAATCCGATATCCCAAATAGTGAGATTTTAGTGCGCCGCGCTGGAAATTTTTCGCCAGGCATGCTTCCTGTTGCGAAAGGTGGGCGGGTTGTCCGGCCGGTTTGCGGAACAGGGAAGAGAACGCAATGAAAGTGGCAATGACGGGTGCGGCGCATGGCATCGGTGCGGCGACTGCAGCGAAACTGAAGGCGCAGGGCGCCCATATCACCGGTTTCGATATCGCCGAACCCGTTTCCGACGTCGACCGGTGGATCGAGGTCGACATGTCCGATCCGGATGCCATTCTCGCTGCCGCCGGCAAGGCGGACGGACCGTTCGACGTGCTGGTCAATTGCGCCGGTCTGCCGCCGCGTTCCGGCCTCGAGGAAAAGATACTGGCGGTCAACGCCTTCGGCCTGATCGCGATGACTGAAGCGCTGATGCCGAAACTCGCGACCGGCGCGTCGATCGTCAGTGTGGCCTCCAAGGCCGGCGCGCGCTGGAAAGAGAATATCGCGCAGGTGAAGGCGTTGCTTGCGCTTTCCGGTCCGCGGGCGTTGCCCGGCTTCATCGCCGAACAGGGGATCGATCCGGTGCGCGCCTACGACCTGTCGAAGGAGGCGGTCATCGCCTGGTCCGTCGGGCAGGTCGAGCCGCTTATTGCCAGGGACATCCGCATCAACACGGTCAGCCCGGCCGCGGTCGAAACCCGCATCCTCGACGATTTCGTCAATGCCTTTGGCGAGCGAGCGACCGCGATGATGGCGCGCACCCGCCGATCGGGACAGCCGGAGGAAGTGGCGGACGTCGTCGCCTTCCTCGCCGGGCCGCAGAGCAGTTGGGTCAAGGGCGTCGATATCCCCGTCGACGGCGGAACGACGGCGCTGCTCGCCGCCGATGCGCTGGGGCTCGGCCACTAATCCAAGCCCGCGGCACGGGCGAGGACGGCGTTCACATCCCGTCCGGCGCTGTCGCCGGTCCAGGCGACGAACTGGTCCGGGCGCACCAGCGTCATCCGCGCCTCCATTTGCTCACGGCCGCCGGCGAAACTGTCCGGAATGACGGTCAGCGGCACGCCCAGTTCGGCTGCCGCCACCTGGAACGCGGCGATGTCGGATTTGTCCGCATCGAGCGCAACAAGCGTGAAGCCCGGCCCGAGATCCTCATAGAGATTGCGGCCCGACGAAAGCGGCTGCGGCGCGAGGTGGTGGCCGGCGCGCGCCGCAAAGACATGGCTGCCGCTGGCGCTGCACGTGCCGCCCTCGGGTCCGAACACGACCGGCGAGCCCTCGTAATTCGGCTCGTAGGACTGAACTTCCGCAGTTCCTTGCGCGCGCTCGTTCCACGCCGCCTCGAATGCGGCGCGATCCCGTTGCGGATCGTGCGCGTGGAGGAATTCGCGGTCCTCCTCGATGAAATTCTCGATGAAGTCGCGCGCCGTCGAAGCGAAGACCGGACGGCGCTCGGCGTCGTAGCTGTCGAGCAGATCCTCGCCGCCCCAGCCCTGCAAGCGCGGCGGCGAGCTTCCAGCCGAGATTGCGCGCGTCCTCGAAGCCGGTGTTGACGCCGAAGCCGCCATAGGGCGGGTGGCTGTGCGCAGCGTCGCCGGCGATGAAGACATTGCCGTTTCGATAGGTGTCGGCGAGGGCGATGCGCAGCTCCCAGAAGCCGATATGCTCGAATTCGACCGCAAAATCGGCGCCGACGGCGCGATGCAGGTAGTTGGCGAAATCGAAATTGTCCTTTGTCGTGCCGAGCGGGACCGGCGCATGGAAGAACCATGTCGAGCCGAGATCCACCCGCCCGAAAAACAGCCAGTAACCGTTCAGGTCGGGATGCAGCACGTTGTAGAACGACTTGCCGGGATAGCGCTTCAGAAGCTCATGCAGTTCTTCCGACCTGAAGACGAGCAGGACCATCAGCTTGTCGTGATCGGAGCGCGTCTGAGCGATGCCGGCGCGGTCGCGCATGACCGAGCGGCTGCCGTCGCAGCCGACCGCATATTTCGAGCGCAGCGTCAGGCAGTCGTTTCCGTCCCGCGCGGATATCGTCACGGTCACCCCGTCATCGTCCTGGACGAACGTCTTCGCCGGACCAGCCATAGAGAATATCGATCCCGGGGATTTGCGCGGCGCGGGCGCGCAGCACATCCTCGGTCGCATATTGCGGCAGGCGCTCGTTGTCGGTGAAGTAGTAGGGGCGCACCAGTTCGCGCTTCAGCCAGTCATAGTGGTAGTCGCTCAACAGCGTGCCGTAGGCCGTCAGTCCGCCGATGCCGTATTCGCTCGGCACCGTGCGCGCGGCGCGCAGTTCCTTTTCCGCGTTCCAGAAATGGAAATGCTCCATGGTGCGCTGGGTCAGGTTCTGGCCCTTGGGGATCGGTTGCGGCTTTTCGTGGCGTTCGACCACGATGACGGACACGCCACGCTGGCCGAGTTCGATCGCCAGACCCATGCCGACTGGCCCGCCGCCGACGATGACGACATCGCTGTCCCTGTCTTTACCTGTCATCTTTTCGCGTCATGCCTCGCCATACACCGTGCCCGCCTCGAGATAGATGTGCTTGGTTTCGAGAAAATCGTTGAGGCCTTCGACGCCGTGCAGGCGGCCGATGCCCGACTGGCCGTAGCCGCCGGTCTCGCCCTCGGCGAGCAGGCGCGTATGCGAGTTGAGCCAGACGGTGCCGGCGCGGATCGCCCGCGACATGCGCATGGCGCGGTTGAGGTCCCGGGTGAAGACGCTTGCCGCGAGGCCGTATTTCGTGGCGTTGGCCTTGGTGACCGCTTCCGCCTCGTCCTCGAACGTTTCGATGGAAACGATCGGCCCGAACAGTTCCTCCTGGACGAGATCCGACCGCAGATCGTCGATGCGGAACAGCGTCGGCGTGATGAAGGCGCCGCTGTCGAGCGGCTTGCCGCGCAAGAGCAGTTCGCCTTCGTCACCCGCCTGTTCGATCAGGCCCATGATGCGCTTCTGGTTGGCGATATCGATCAGCGAGCCCATCTCGCTCGACGGATCGGCGCCGGGACCGACCTTCACCGCTTCGAATGCCGGCTTGATGCGTGCCTCGAAATCCGCCTGCACCGATTTGTGGACGAGGAACCGGGCGGCGGCGACGCAGATCTGTCCCGCCATCACCAGCGCGCCGTGGGTGAGTTCCTTCACTACGGTATCCAGATCGGCGTCGGGGAAGATTACCGCCGGCGCCTTGCCGCCGAGTTCCAGCGAGAGGCGCTTCAGGGTCGGCGCTGCGCCGGCCATGATGTGCTTGCCGGTCCGGCTCGATCCCGTAAACGAGATGACGTCGATATCGGGCGAGGCGACCATTGCTTCGCCGACCTCGGTGCCGTTCTCGTTGACCGAGTTGACGACGCCGTCGGGCAGCGACGGGCAGTCGGCAAGGCACTGCATGACGCGCGCATGGACCAGAGGCGTCTGGATCGCCGGCTTGACGACCGCCGTGCATCCGGCGGCGAGCGCCGGGGCGAGCGAGCGGATATGCAGCGTCACCGGCGCGTTCCAGGGCACGATGATCGCGGCGACGCCGGCGGCCTCGCGGTTCATCATCGAGAAATTGCCGGGCGCGCTTTCGAGCGTGCGGCCGAGGACAGTGCGGGCGAGACCGGCATAATAGCGGGTCTCGGAAATCGATCCCATCATCTCGCCAATGGCTTCGCCGCGCAGCTTGCCGTTCTCGGCGACGATCAGATCGACCAGTTCGTCCCTTGCCGCTTCCAGCCGGTCGGCGAATTCGAACAGCACCTGCGCGCGCAGTCGCGGCGAGGCTGCCCAGCCCGTCGTCAGGAAGGTCTTGCGCGCGACCGCCGCCGCCTCGTCGACGAGTGCTTTCGAGCCCGGAAAGAAATGTCCGAGCAGGCTGCCGTCGGCCGGGTTGACGCTCTCGCCGCGAGCGGTGTCACCCTCGATCCATTTGCCGGCGATATGGTTCTTCGCATCGGGAAAGGTCATCGCCGTCATCCCTGCAGCTTCAGGCCGAGCAGGTTGACGGCGTTGTCCTGGAAGATCTTGCGGCGCAGTTCGTCGGAGATGTCCATCTCCTCGATGATGCGGATCGTCTCGCGGATATACATCGGGCCGGCTTCCGGATCGAAGGGCGCGTCGGAGGCGAACAGCACGTGATCCTCGCCAAAGAACTCGATGGCGTGCTCGATCGCCTTGCGCGATCCGAAGGAAGCCGTGTCGGCGTAGAAATCCTTGAAATATTCGAGATGCGGGCGCTTCAGCGCCTTGCGCACGGCGGCGAGGTCGCGGTCGGTCGTGCGCGCGCCCATCTGGTCCCAGCCAGGACCGACACGGCCCTCGAAGAACGGCACCATGCCGCCGGCGTGGTGGGTGATCACCTTGAGGCCCGGATATTTGTCGAACATGCCGGAAAACACCATCCGCGCCATCGCGGCCGACGTCTCGTAGGGCCAGCCGAAGGTCCACCAGATCTCGTATTCGGAGCGATCCTCGGTCAGATAGTCCGGGAAATTGGCGCCGCGCGCCGGGTGCATCCAGACGGGTTTGCCGGCTTCGCCCAGATAGGCGAAGAAGTCGGAGAATTCGGGCGAGTCGAGCGGCTTGCCCTTCACATTGGTGAAGATCTGGATGCCGGCAGCCCCTGCTTCCTCGATCGCGCGGCGCGCTTCCCTGGTTGCGCCGGCCGGGTCGGTCAGCACGGCGGTCGAGATGAAAGCCGGGAAACGCCCCGGATATTTCGCGCAGAGCTCGGCCATGGAATCGGTGCCGATCCGCGACAGTTCGAGCGCCTGTTCGGGTCCGGCCACATGCTCGAGCGGGGGCGAGGCGAGCGACAGGACCTGGCAGTAATCCTCACCGAACATGTCCATCACCTCGAAGCGGCGGTCGAGGTCGGTCATCATCGGCACCGCTTCCGAGCGGCGGGTAATGTCGGAGGTCGAGCCGACGAGGTCGATGAGCGCCTGATGGAACGGTTTCGGCCAGATGTGGTTGAAAATGTCGATCTTCTTCATTCTTTGCTCCGCAATATCGGTGTTGCAATGGTCCGAACTGGTCAGTCGCTTCGTGCCGGCTTGCCTTCCGCGGCCGCGCGGTCGCGGGAAAGAAGCGCACTGACCTCGCCGGCGGCGTCGGCGACCCGCCGGCCGATGGTGTCGACGCCCTGGCTGTCGGCGACTTCGCGCGCAATCGTGACGCAAAGCGACGCGATGGGGCTCGCGCCGCCGTCGAAGACCGGGGCGGCAATGCCGGCCACGCCTGGCGTCACCTCGCCATAGGCGACGGCGTAGCCGGTACGTCGAACCTGGCGCAGCGATTCCAGGATCGCGTCGCGATCGTCTCCCAGCCCGACCTCATTCAAATCCGCCAGGTTGGCGTCGACGACCGGCAGCAGTTTGCGCCGGGGCAGGAAGGCGATGATGGCGCGCGAGATAGCGCCGCGCGCAAGCGGCATCGGGCGCCCGCGCGGATAGCTCGTTTCGACATCCGCAGTCGACGATTCCGAAGCGACGCAGAGGAGCTTGTTGCCGTACCAGCGCACGATCAGCGAGTTGCACGGCCATGCGGCGGCGAGCGCTTCGAGATGCGGCTGGGCGTAGCGCACCAGCGGGTCGGACTTGCGCATCAGGAAGTCCATTTCGACGACGCGCGGGCCGAGCGTGAAACCGCCCGACGGCATCGACGTCAGGAAGCCGGCTTCCTTCAATGTCTTCAGGTAGCGGTAAAGCGTCGGCCGGCTGTATCCGAGTTCGGCCATCATCTCTTCCGGCGTCCACTCGAGGTGGTCTTCGGTAAAGACGTTGAGGAGCGCGATCACGCGCTCGAGACTGTTGCGTGCGGCCATGGTCTTACCCCTCCGCCGGTGCCGGATTGCGCCGGTTGCGCATGATTTCGGCGGCCATCAGGAGAAGCCCGCCGGCGACGCCGACGACATCCGTGAAGACGGCGCCGGAAAAAGCGCCCGCCGGAACCAGCGCAAGCAGGCCGCACATGGCGAACAATGTCCGCAACACCGGCGACAGGCGCGCAACGAAATAGCCGGCCAGCGCCGCCGAAACCAGCCAGACGCCGACGATCGCGGTGGCGATCGCGACGGCGATGTCCACCGGCGCGCCGATCAGCAGCAGTGTCGGCGAGAAGACGAACAGGAACGGAATGATGTAGGCCAGCCAGCCGAATTTCATCGCCGCCCATCCCGTCGCCATGGCCGGCGATTTGGCGATGGACGCCGCCGCGAAAGCGGCAAGCGCGATCGGCGGGGTGATCATCGACATCATGCCGAAATAGAGAACGTAAAGATGGGCGCCGATCGGATCGATGCCGACCTGGATCAGCGCCGGCGCCACCAGCGCCGCGAGCAATACGTAGACGCCGAGTGTCGGCAGGCCCATGCCGAGGACGATGCAGACGATCGCCGACAATGCGAGGAGAACGATCGCGCTGCCGCCGCCGATCTGCACGAGCGCATAGGTCAGGTTGAAACTGAGTCCGGTGACGTTCAGCACGCCGATGACGAGGCCGGACGCGGCCGAAATCAGGATGATCTCGACCACGGAATGGCCGGTGCCCGACATGCTGTCGAAGATCTGGCGCAGCGTCGGACGCTGGCCGCGATAGCCGATCGCCAGCGACGTGGCGATCAGCACGACGGCGGACCAGAGCGCCGCGCGTTCCGGCTGGTAGTGTTGCCAGAACAGGAGGTAGATCAGGACGGCGAAGGCCAGCGCGAAATGGGTTCCGCGGGCGACGATCCTGCCTTCCGGGATCTCGGATTTCGGCAGGGGGCGGATGCCCATCTTGGCGGCTTCGAGATCCGCCTGGATGAACAGTGCGAAGTAGTAGAGCAGGGCCGGAACGAGGGCGGCCGTGACGATCGAGGAATAGGGAACGGCCAGGAATTCGGCCATCAGGAAGGCCGAGGCGCCCATGACCGGCGGCATCAGCTGGCCGCCCGTCGACGCGACGGCCTCGATCGCCGCCGCCTTGTGGCCGGGATAGCCGTCGCGCTTGATCATCGGGATCGTGACGACACCCGTGCCGACGACATTCGCAACCGCCGAGCCGGAGATCGAGCCGAACAGCGCCGAGGCGAGGACGGCGATCTTCATGGAGCCGCCGCGGAACCGCCCCATTCCGATCATCGCGGCATCGGTAAAGAAGCGCGAGCCGCCGGTGATGCCGAGCAGCGTGCCGAACAGAATGAAGGCGACGACGATGGTCGAGGCGACGGACATCGGCAGGCCGAGGATGCCGTTGGAATCAAGCGCCATGTAGCCTGACAGCAATTGCCAGTTCTGCGGCCGGCCCTGCAGGCGTCCGGGGACGAGATTGCCGAACAGGGCATAGAGCAGGAAGGCGCAGATGATGACGACCAGCGCCCAGCCGGTCGCGCGGCGCAGCGCCTCCAGGACGAGGACGACAATGATAATGCCCGGAAGCCAGACCTCGACGGGCCGGGAGAATATCTGAAGGACGAATTGCGGGTAGCCGACGGCGATAAAGGCGACGGCGGCGAAGGAAATCACAGCCAGCAAGGCGTCGTGCCAGGGCACGAAGTCGCGCGCCTCGTGCCGGCGGGCCGGCAAGGTGAGAAAGGCGATCGGCAGAACGAGGGCGAGGATCGCCGCGAAGAACTGCTGCGGGTAGAAGCCCAGCCCCAGATAGCGGGGCACGGACAGCGCCCAGCAGATCGCCGTCAGGGTGACGAGAAACGCCAGCGTGTCGGCGACGGGCCGCCAGAGCGTGGGAGAGAGGCCGGTCCCGGCCGCTCCCTGTTTGGTTGCGGGCATGTTTCGCGCCTTAGTCCAGGCCGACTTCTTTATAGAAGCGCAAGGCGCCCGGATGGAACTGCGCCACGCCGGGATCGCCCTTCATGTCCTTCGGATTGAATGCCTTGAAGGGCGGGAAGGTGGCGGCCATCGCCGCCTTGCCTTCATACATCGCCTTGGTCATCGCATAGACGACATCGTCCGGGACGCCGGCATGGGTGAAGACGACCTGCGGGAAGGCGATATAGACATTGTCTTCCAGAACGCCCGGCATCGCACCGGCCGGCAATTTCTTGAAGGAGGCGGTCGGCCAGTATTTGCGCGCGGCGGCGAGGCCGGCATCGCTCGAGTCGACGACGGGAAGCGCGCGCAGGCCGCCGACGGCGGCATCCGCCTCGCGCACCTTGCCGGCGCCGTGGGCGAAGATGAAACCGACCGCGTCGCCGGCCATGAAGGCATCGGCGCCGGCGACGACCGAGGTAACGTTGACCGGCGTCATGTCGCTGCGGCTCATGCCGGCGGTCGCGTAGATCGCGTCGAGCTGCGGCAGGATGGTGTTCTGCGCCGTGTAGCCGTCGACCATCGCTTTGCCCTTCAGGTCGGTGACCGACATGATGTCGCTGTCCTTGCGCACGAAGATCGCCTCGACGAGCGGCATCAGCATGCCGACAATGCGCAATTCGGGATTTTTCACGCCGTTCCACCAGGCGTCGCCGGTGATCGCGTAGTTGACTTCTTGCAGGTTGGCGACGCCGAACTCGATGCCGCCCGAGTTCAGATAGGGGATGAACTGGTTCGGGCTGGTCGCCGGCTGGATGGTGGTGTTGAGGCCGGATTCGTTGGCGGCGTTGGCGACGGCCGTGCCGATATTGTGGAACAGCGAGCCCGGATTGGACGTCGCGATCCCGACATTCTGTGCCGAGGCGGTGCCGGTGAATGCCAGGCCGAGAGCCACGGTCGCCGTGGCGATGAGTTTGCGCATGTTTTTCCTCCCTTTAGTCGTCGGCCAAGGTTTCCGATGGACCGATCAGAAATCTTTATATATGAGATTTTTTATCATGACTAGCGATGAAGGATGTCTTCGTGTCGAAATTGACGTCGAAGTGTCCAGCCGGGTCGAGGCCAACAGGGCGGGAGGAGCACTGATGAGCGCAGAGGAACAAGACGGCGGACGCCTGCCGGCCAACGGAGCCGAATCGGTCCTGACAGGGCTGAAGGCGAATGGTGTCGATTACCTGTTCGCCAATGCGGGAACCGACTTCCCGCCGATCATCGAGGCACTGGCGGGCCTGGACGCTTCGCGGGTACCGCGGGCGATCACCATTCCGCACGAGACGGCGAGCGTCGGCATGGCGCATGGCTATTATCTCGTCACCGGCAAGCCGCAGGCGGTGATGGTGCATGTCAATGTCGGCCTCGCCAACGCGGCGATGGGCGTGATCAACGCGGCGAGCGACAACGTGCCCGTCATCGTCATGTCGGGACGGACGCCGATCACGGAAAGCGGACGCCTGGGCAGCCGGATCACGCCGATCCAGTACGGGCAGGAGATGTATGACCAGGCCTCGCTGGTCTCCGACGTGACGAAATTCCATTACGAGATGCGCTATCCGGAACAGGGCGCGGCGCTTGTCGCGCGCGCCGCGGCGCTCGCAAATAGCGAGCCGAAGGGACCGGTCTATCTCAGCCTGCCGCGCGAACCGCTTGCGGCTCCTATCGAAACGCGACAACAGCCGGCCGAGGCTCGGCCGGTGGCGACGCGCGCCTTCCCGGATCCGGCGGCGATCGCGATCGCGGCGGAATGGCTGGCCAGGGCGTCGTCGCCGGTTGTCCTGTGCCAGCGTGGCGATACGGACGGCGCGCTTGGCCAAAGGCTCTCCGAATTCTCCAATCGGCACGGCATCGGCGTTGCCGAGCCGTTCACGATCCGCAACGTGATGGCGTCCGCCGATCCGATGTTCCTCGGCTACGACGCAAAGACCGCGATGCAGGGCGCCGACGTGGTCGTCGTTCTGGACAGCGGCGTACCCTGGATCGAGGCTCTGCATGCGCCGTCCGGCGATGTGAAGGTGGTTCACATCGGCGCCGATCCGCATTTCGCCCGCATGCCGGTGCGCGGCTACAAGACCGATCTCGCCATCGCCGCCGATCCGGTCGCCGCGATCGAGGCGCTTGACGCGGCCATGGCTGGGTCGGGCGGTGACACGGAGACGCGCCGGACGACGATCGCGGCACGCGCGGCGGAACGGCGCGAAAAGGCACGTGCGGAGGCCAAGGCCGGTTGCGCCGGCCCGATGACGGCGGAGTGGATGAGCCGCTGTGTCTCCGAGGCGATGGACCAACGCGCTGTCGTGTTCGGTGAGCTCGGCGTGGTGGCGGGCGCAATGGATGTCGCCGGGCCGAACCGGGTCTTCAACAATCCGCATTCTGGCGGCCTCGGCTGGGCGCTGCCCGCCGCGCTCGGCGCGCAGCTTGCCGACCCCGAGCGTCTTGTCATCGCCTGTATCGGTGACGGCTCCTACATCTTCGCCAATCCGGTGGCCTGCCACCAGATCGCCGAGGCGCTGGACCTGCCGATCCTGACGATCATCAAGAACAATGGCATGTGGAACGCGGTGCGCCGCTCGGTCGTTGGCGCCTATCCGCAAGGCGCGGCCGTGCGCGCCAACACCATGCCGTTGACCTCGCTCGAACCGGCGCCGGATTATCTGAAGATCGCCGAAGCAAGCCGGGCCCATACCGAACGCGTCGAGCATGGCCGCGATCTGCCGGCGGCGCTGGAACGCGCGATCGACGTCATCCGTACCGAACGGCGCCAGGCCGTGCTGGATGTGCGCATTGCGGTGTCGGAGAAGAACTGAGCGTCAGGCGCTGCGCTTGCCGGCCATACGGCTGCGCCGCAGAAGTGCGCCCATCTCGTCGAGCGTGTCGATCATCGCGTCGGGCTGGGCGGCGGCGGCCGCCTCCAGAATATCGAGGACGCGCTGCGGCGCCATGTGTGGGAGGTCGGCGAGCGGCATTGGATACGACACGAAATAGCCCTGGATCTCGCCGCAACCCATGGCGACCAGCCGGCTCAATTGCGCCTCGTCCTCGACGCCTTCGGCGACGACCGACATGCCGAGGCCGGCCGACAGGCGCAGGATGGTGTCGATGATGTGCAGCGCGTTGGCGTCCTCGTTCATCTCGCGGATAAATGACTGGTCGATCTTGATCGTATCGAACCGGAAGCGCTTGACGTAGGAGAGCGACGAATAGCCGGTTCCGAAATCGTCGAGCGCCACGCGCACGCCCATGGTTTTCAATTCCGTCAGTACCGCGAAGGCATGATCGGAATTGTCGATGAACAGGCTCTCCGTGACCTCCAGTTCGAGGCATGATGGAGCAAGTCCGGTCGTCTGCAGCGCGCGGCGCACGGTGTCGACGAAACCCTTGCCCTGGAACTGGCGCGGACTGACATTGACGCTGACGCCAGCGCTTCCGAGGTCCTCGGCGGCGGCCTTGCAGGCCGTGCGCAGCGCCCATTCGCCGATCTTGACGATCAGGTTCGACTGTTCGGCGACCGGGATGAAGTCGGACGGCGAAACCGGGCCTCTTTCGGGATGGGTCCAGCGCAACAGCGCTTCGTAGGAGATGATCGAGCGCGACGTCACGTCGAGGCGTGGCTGGAAGTGGAGTTCGAACTGCTCCTCGTCGACCGCGGTCTTGAGATCTTCCTCCATTTCCTGGCGCCGGCGCAGTTCCTCGCCCATGCCCGGCTCATAGACTGCATAGGTGTTGCGGCCGTTGTTCTTGGCGGCATAGAGGCTGACGTCGCTGCGGTGGAACAGGGTCTCGGCGTCGTTGGCATCGCGCGGGGCGATCGCCACGCCGATCGAGGCGCCCGGGCGGATCGTGTCTCCGGTCGGCAGCAGCACCGGTTCGGAAATCGCCCTCAGCAGGCGGTGGGCGAGGTCGGCGGCCTGATTGGGGAAATCGATATGTGCCAGAACAAAGGCGAATTCGTCGCCGCCGAGCCGAGCGACGCAATCGCCCGGCGCGCTGGCGCGGCGCAGGCGCTCGGCGACCGCGACGATAACGGCGTCACCGGAGGGGTGGCCGTGAAGATCGTTGATGGTCTTGAACCGGTCGAGATCGATCAGCAGCAGCGCCGTCGACGATCCCCGCTCTTCCAGCCGGCTGAGAAGATCGTGCAGGCGGGTGTTGAAGTTTGCGCGGTTCGGCAGGTTTGTGAGCGGATCGTGCATGGCGAGATGGTAGATGCGCTCCTCGGCCATCTTGCGTTCGCGCAGGTCGGCGAAGGCCAGAACCTGCGTGTCGCGGCCGGCATAGTCGATGCTGCGGCAGCGGAATTCCACCGGGACACGCTCGTCTCCGGACGTGTTGATGCTGGTCTCCGCCGGGCGGCCGGTATCGCTTTCGAGGTGGCCCAGTGCGGCCAGCCAGTCGGCCGCCGGAAACAGGCTCTTGACCGGACGGCCGCGGAGTTCCGTTGCGGGAAGGCCGAATAGGTCTTCGGCCGCGGCATTGGCGTCGATGACGCTGTGGTCGCTTGCCAGCACGAGGGCCTCGAAGGTCGCGTCGGCGAACGCGGCCAGCCGGTTCGCTTCCTCGACCGACCGGCGCTGGTCTGCTTTGCGGCGGCGTTTCTTTTCCGCGGTCTGGAGATTGTCCATCAGATCGTTGAAGACGTCGGCGAGGTCCTGTGCCTCGTCGCCGGGATTCGAGATGAGCCGCATCGACAGGTCGGCGTCGCCGCTGACGAGCTTGCGCATCGCGTTCTCGACATGGGCGGTGCCGAGCGGAGCTTCGTGTTCGCCGATATTGAGGCCGCGCGTTTCCGCCTCTGCGTCGACGCGCACGGACATCAGGCGATTGAGGACAAGCGTCAGGATGTAGCCGGTGCCGAAGGCCCAGACGAAGTTGACCGAAACGCCAAGCAGCTGGACGAGAAACTGGTCGATATGGGTTCCCGCCGGCAGACTCGCTTCGGGCGCGAGCAGAGCAAGGGCAAGCGTGCCGAAAACGCCGGCGAAACCGTGCGCGCCGACCGCACCGACCGCGTCGTCGATGCGGAAGCGCGTTTCGAGCAGTCTGTTCGACCAGCTCGCCACGAGGCCGCCGCCGAGGCCGACAAGAACCGAAGAGGCCGGGTCGAGCAGGTGACACCCGGCCGTGATCGCGACGAGCCCGCCGATCATTCCGTTGGTTGCCTTTTCCGGATGGGCGGCGCGTTCGGTGAAGTGAAACCAGGCATAAGCGCCGCCGCCGCCGGCCGCGCCGGCGAGGATCGTGTTCAGGACGATGTCGGCCACGGCCGGTGAGGCGGCAAGCGTCGATCCGCCGTTGAAACCGATCCAGCCGACGAACAGCATCAGGGTACCGGCAGCCGAGAGAACCGGGGAATGTCCGAAGAAACGCACAGGTTTGCCGTTCTCGTCGAACCGCCCGAGCCGTGCTCCGAGGACGATGCAGGCGGAAAGCGCGATCCATGCCCCGGTCGAATGCACGACGGTGGAGCCGGCGAAATCGACGAAGCCGAGATGCGCAAGCCAGGCGCCGGGATTGTGGCCGCGCGCCGCGCCCCAGGCCCAGTGCACGAAAGCCGGATAGATCAGGGCGGCAGTCAGGATGGACAGGACGACATAGACGCTGAGCTTCATGCGCTCGGCGACCGCGCCGGAGACGATCGTCGCCGCCGTACCGCAGAACATAACCTGGAAGACGAAGAACAGCGCGTCGGAGCCCTTGAGGTCGCGCAGGAAGAGCAAGTCTGAATCGAAGCCGAGGGGCACATTGCCGAGGGACGGGCCGAAGCCGATCATGAAACCGACGGAGAAGAACGCCAGCGCCGCGAAAGCCATGTCGAGCAGGTTCTTCTGCGCGACATTGACGGCGTTCTTGGTACGCACAGCACCGGCCTCGAGCAGGAGGAAGCCGATCTGCATCATCAGGACGAGGGCCGCGGCCACCATCACCCAGACCGCATCGAGGCGCGAGGCGATGTCGGTGACGGTCAGCCCCTCGGCGGATGCCGGGCCGACTGTACTGAAAACAGACACAAGAAAAATCAGCGTGCGGAAAAGCAGCTGCATCAGTTCGACTCCGGACGGTAGATCTCAGTCTTTGTCGGAACCGGTGGCTTTTTGGTTAAATCTTGCTGCAGTGCAGCAAATCCAGGAAGACAAGGATAATGAATGGTTTAACGGGAAAAATGTGCCGTTGCGGAAGCTTTTTGAGGGCGGCCCGGAAAGGGGCGATGCCGGTGTTGAACCGGTGATCCGTTCAACCCCGACATCGTCACGGCGGCGAAATCTGTGGGTTCAGGAAGAAAAGCAGCTGGAAGCCGGCGGCACGGGACCGGCCTCGAAAACGCCCGGTCAATTGTTCGCGTAAATCATCCAGTTCCTGCGGCTGTCCGCCGGCTTGCCGGACGAATAGACCGTCACGGTGTTGCCGCCGTCCGCGAACGAATCCGCAAGGGCCTTTTGGGCATGTTGAATGATTTCGTGTGCGCTGCCGGCGTCCGTCGCCATGGCGATACCGAACGAAAGCGTGATTTCCGCGTTGCCGGAACGTCTCTTCGTTACGAGCGGTTTTTTCGCCCGCATCGCCTTCCTGATCATTTCGACATAGACCATGATCTCACCGGGATCTTCGCTGTTCAGGACGAACGCGAAGCGGCCCTTGTCCAGATATGCGATGAACTGCCCGGACGTGTTGGCGGATTTGAACACCGATGCGATTTCCCGCAGGTAATTGTTGGAGAACGGATATTCGCCGCTCGTGCTGAAATTGCGGAAATCATCGAATTCGGCGACGGCAAGCCCGCACGGCGTCGGCTTGTTCGGGTCAGCGTAGACGCCGACAACCGTCTTGTTGAAGGACCGGCGGTTCGCAAGTCCGGTGATGGGATCTGCCCATTTGAGCGCTTCGAGCGCTTCCATTTCATTCTTCAGTTCGATGACTGCCGCGTTTTGGGCTGCCGCAGCTTCGCCGATCGATTTGTTGGTTTCGGACTGTTGCGCCGCGGCCTTCGACAAGTTGTTGATCGATTTCGCAAGGGCGAAGCGATCGAGATTCTTGTCGGAACTTATCGCCTGGCTGGCCTCGTCGATGATCTTTGCGAATTCGGCAAGCGATGAACGCTCGTCCTGAATGAGCTGCAGGAAATCGGACATCTGTCCCTGCATGACACCGTTCGTCTTGGCCAGAATGCTCTCTTCATGCTGATGAGGAAGATATTTCTTGCCGATCTCATCGAGCGCCTTTTGAGTCTTTATCTCGCCGAGCGCCGCATATTCGCGCGTCAGGTCGGGATTCGAGCCGGAATAGACGTCGTAGACCAGTTCGTAATTGCGCGGCAGGCTTTCGATTCTCTCGCGGTCCATGAGCGCGGCAAGTCGAATGGCTATCGATGGGAGCTGTTTGGTGTTTTTCATGATTTGCTGTTTCGCTGCGTTGGAACGTCAAGTTCTGCGACCAGGGGACGGGCAAACAGGGCTTTGCTCATCCCGCAAGGAGCAAGATCCACGTGACTACATGCTGGAAATCGGACGAAAATCATTTCGCCGTGCGGTTGTTCCGGCATTCCACCAGCTAACTGGAGTCTGAATTACACCAATTGCCTTAACTAAGCATTGCATTCTCACGTGTGTTTTAGCCGGTTCGACGTCGGAGTCCGGCGCCTGCGGATCCCCGACGCGACTCGAGAGGCGGCGTTTCGTGATCCGGATTGAGGAGACGCCGTTGCCGCGAGCGGGGCGCGATGGCCGGAAATGGTGGGCGATGCTGGGATTGAACCAGCGACCCCTGCCGTGTGAAGGCAGTGCTCTCCCGCTGAGCTAATCGCCCGGACCGTGCGTGGAAGCGCGGATATAGTCTTGGCAAATGACGAAAGTCAACCGGTCGCGAAACGGCGTGCGAGGAGGCCGTCGACGAGGTCGAAATCGAGCGCGTCGTAGCGTGATATCACCCGGTCGGGACCGAATTCGCCGACAGGACGGTCGGTGTAGCCGAAATCGACCGCGACCACCGGAATGCCGGCCGCCTGGGCGGTGCGGATGTCGGTCTCGCTGTCGCCGATCATCAGCGCGCGGTGCGGATCGCCGCCGGCCATTTCGATGGTGCCGGTCAGGTGGCCGGGATCCGGTTTCTTCACGGGGAACGTGTCCTGGCCGCAGATCGCCGAAAACAGCGTGTCGATGCCGAGCGTCTCGAGAAGCCGCACCGCATAGGCCTCGATCTTGTTGGTGCACACCGCGACGCGGAAATCCTCGGCGCGAAATGCCTCGATCGCCTCGATGACATGCTCGTAGGGGCGGGAGCGGCCGGGCATGTTGTCGCGATAATGATCGAGGAAATGCTTCATCATCACATCCATCTCGGCGGGCGTCGCGGGGCGTCCGGCCGCCGCGCGGGCGCGTTCCAGCATCACCCGCGCGCCCTGGCTGACATATCTGCGGAAGCCGTTGTCATGCACCGGCTCGACGCCGGCGAGCGACAGCGCGTGGTTCATGCTGTCGAGCAGATCCGGCGCGGTGTCGACGAGGGTCCCGTCGAGGTCGAACACGAGGATTGGCGGTTTCATCGCTAGCCTGTCGGTTGCATCGGATTGATGATGACCTAGTGGCCTGCGCCCGATATTGCAACGCAATTGGGCCGCCCGGCGGCGTATTGCCGGTTGGCGTCAGGGCGCTGCCGTGATAACCGGTCGCGGAAAACCGTCGGGAGAAATGCCGGGACATGTCGCAAGACACAATGAAAGCCGCTGCGGCGAAGGTCGCGCTGTCCTATGTCGAGGACGGGATGAAACTCGGAATTGGCACCGGAAGCACGGCCGAGGCGTTCATTCATCAGCTGGCGGAAAAGGTGGGCGAGGGGATGCGGGTGACCGGCGTTCCGACCTCGGAGCGCACCGCCCGGCTTTGCGTCGAACTCGGCGTTCCGCTCGCCTCGCTCGACGAGATGCCGCGCCTCGATCTCGCGATCGACGGCGCCGATGAAATCGATCCGCAACTGAATCTGACGAAAGGCGGCGGCGGCGCCCTGCTGCGCGAGAAGATCGTCGCGCGTGCCTCCGCCAGGTTCATTGTCATCGCCGACGAGAGCAAGCTCGTCCCGGCGCTTGGCGCCTTTCCGCTGCCGATCGAAGTCAACACGTTCGGCATCGAGGCGACGCGCCACGGGATCCAGGACGTTTACGGGTCGCTTGGCTATTCCGGTGAACTCCGGCTCCGTGTCCGCGACGGGGAACCGTTCGAAACCGACAGTGGGCACTATATCCTCGACGCATCTTTCGGCCACATTTCCAACCCAAAGGCATTGTCCGACGCGCTGCTCGCCGTGCCCGGCGTGGTCGAGCACGGCATGTTCATCGGCATGACTTCGGTCGCGATCGTCGCCGGCGAGGGCGAGGTGAAGACGCTGACAGCGCCACAAGATTAATGCGGCGGCCACGAGCCCGCCCAGACACGCAAAGACTGAAAACCGGAGTTGACCGAAACCATGACCTTTCATGCAGCAAAACGTATCCGTGGCGGCCTCGCCGCGCTCGCGATCATCGTTTCCCTCACACCGGCTGCGATGGCTCAGGATGTAACGAAAGAGCATCTGGCCGCGGCGCGCGAAGCGATCTCGGCGATCGAAGCCACCGATATTTACGACGCGATCCTTCCGGCCGCAGCCGAGCAGCTGAAAACGCGGCTGATCGCCAACAACGTGGATCTGGAAGACCAGATCACGCAGATCGTCGACGAGCAGTCGCTCGCGCTGGTCTCGCGCCGCGCCGATCTCGAACAGGAGGCCGCGCGCATCTATGCGGCCGCGTTCACCGAAGATGAGTTGAAGGCGATTGCCGCGTTCTACAAGACCGAAGCCGGCAAGAAGCTGTTGCAGAACGGGCCGATCGTGTCGCGCGAAGTCAACAGTTCGGCCGCGATCTGGAAGCGCGGTATCGAGCGCGATCTGCTGGAAAACGTGACCAAGGCGCTGAACGACGCCGGCGTGCGCACGCCCGCGCCTCCGGCCGATACCCCGGCGGAAGCGCCTGTCGAAGGCGGCGACCAGGGCGCGGCCACGGACGCTCCGGCGCAGAACTGAACGAACACTTCAATTTGATCTCGACGACAGGCCCGGTCCGCGATCGGGCCTTTCGTTTTTGCGGTGCATTCACTATGTGGGCGGTGACCTGACCGGCGCTGTCCGGTGCGCAAGCGGAGATATTTCATGACGCAATTCGACTACGACCTCTTCGTCATCGGCGGGGGTTCCGGCGGCGTGCGCGCCGCGCGACTTGCCGGCGCCTTGGGCAAGCGGGTCGGCCTTGCCGAGGAATACCGGATGGGCGGCACCTGCGTGATCCGCGGCTGCGTGCCGAAGAAGCTGTTCGTCTATGCATCGCAATATTCCGAACATTTCGAGGACGCGCCGGGCTACGGCTGGTCCGTCGGCGAGACGTCCTTCGACTGGCCGACGCTGATCGCGGCGAAGGACAAGGAGATCGCCCGGCTCGAGGGGCTCTACCGCAAGGGGCTCGAAAGCAACAATGTCCGCGTCCACGACACTCGTGCGCGGCTGGTCTCCGGACACGAGATCCTGCTGGAAGCGACGGGGGAGACCGTGACGGCCGACCAGATCCTGATCGCGGTCGGCGGACGCCCGAACCTGCACGACGCGTTGCCCGGCCACGAATTGTGCATCACGTCAAATGGCGCGTTTCATCTCGATGTGCTGCCGAAGGCGATCGTCGTCGAGGGTGGCGGCTATATCGCGGTCGAGTTCGCCAACATCTTTCATGGCCTCGGCGTCGATACGACCCTCGTCTATCGCGGCCAGAAGATCCTGGGCGGTTTCGACGAGGATCTGCGCGACCACCTGCAGGAAACCATGATCGCCAAGGGCATCAAGGTGATCTGCCATCAGGTGCTGGAAAAGGTCGAGAAACGCGCCGACGGTCGCCTCGAAGGGCATCTTTCCGGTGGCGACACACTGATCGCCGACCAGGTGATGCTGGCGCTCGGCCGGGTTCCGAACACCGAAAGTCTCGGGCTTCATCATGCCGGGGTCGAGATGGACCAGCGCGGCGCGGTGATCGTCGATGACTATTCGCGCAGCAATGTCGACAACATCTGGGCCGTCGGTGACGTGACCAACCGCGTCCAGCTCACCCCGGTCGCCATCCACGAAGCGATGTGCTTCCTGCAAACCGCCTTCAAGGACAATCCGACGAAGCCCGACTACGACACCATTCCGACGGCGGTCTTCTCGCAGCCGGAAATCGGCACGGTCGGACTGACCGAGCATCAGGCGGCGGAGAAATACGCCGGACTGGACGTCTACAGGGCGAGCTTCCGGCCGATGCACAACATCCTGCCGGACCGGCAGGAAAAGATGATGATGAAGCTGATCGTCGATGCGGAAAGCCGCGTCGTCGTCGGTGCGCATGTGATCGGGCCCGGCGCCGGCGAGATGGCGCAGTTGCTCGGCATTTCGCTGAAGGCGCGCTGCACCAAGGAGGATTTCGACGCGACCATGGCCGTGCATCCGACGGCGTCGGAAGAGCTGGTGACGATGTATGCGCCGAGCTATCGCGTGAAGGACGGCAAGCGGATCGACTGACCGCACGTCTTGAACCGGGCCGGGTGGACGCCCTATGTCAGGGTAATGGAAGCATTTTCGCCGGTTACGGACGCATGACACCCGAGCAGCTTGAAGAAGTCCTGGAAGCGGCAGCGCGCGGCGAGCTTTTCGCCTATTTCGGCTATGGCTCGCTGGTGAACCGCGATACGCACCGAACCGACACTTTCGGCGCCGTGCGCGCGTCGGTGCGCGGCTGGCGGCGATACTGGCAAGGCCGGCCGCAGCCGGCCGGCAAGCCGATTTCGCTTCTGAGCGTCAAGGCGGAAAGCGATCCCGAGCACGAATTGCCGGGCCTGCTTGTGTTCGACCGGTTGGAGAACCTTCCGGCACTCGACGAGCGGGAGTTGAATTATCACCGGCGAACCGTCGAACCGGAAAGGATCGCGGTTTCCAACGATCTCGCCGTGGATGTGCCGATCTATATCTACGAGGGCAAGCAGGAACACGCGTCCGGCACCGGCCATGCGATCCTGCAGAGCTATCTCGACGCCGTGCTGCAGGGTTATCTCTACGAATACGGCGTCGGCGCGGTCCGCCGGTTTATCGCCGACACGCACGCCTTCGACGATACGCCGATAATCCGCGACCGGCATGCGCCGCGCTATCCTCGCCACGTGACGCTGACGCGCGAAGAGAGTAGACTTTTCGATGATGCGCTCGATGCGCATGGCGTGACTTACAGGGAACCTGCCTAGTTCGGCAGGTATTTGCCGGCAATACGGGCTGGAATCACAGGATGCTTTCCCGTATAGGGGCGCGACGGCCCGGGCGAGGAAGACGAAAGCCCCGCCGTTACCGAACCCTTCAATTGCGAATGCGAGTAGCGACAATGGCACAGACGTGGACACCTGAGAGTTGGAGAAAGAAGCCAATCCTGCAGGTCCCGACCTATCCGGACCAGAAGGTCCTGGACGAGGTCGAGGGCCGTCTGCGCACCTATCCGCCGCTCGTTTTTGCAGGTGAGGCGCGCGCGCTCAAGAAACAGCTGGCCGACGTCAGCGAAGGCAAGGGTTTCCTGCTGCAGGGCGGTGACTGCGCCGAAAGCTTCGCCGAACACGGCGCCGACACGATCCGCGATTTCTTCCGCGTGTTCCTCCAGATGGCCGTCGTCCTGACCTTCGGCGGCTCCAAGCCGGTGGTGAAGGTCGGCCGCATTGCCGGCCAGTTCGCCAAGCCGCGCTCATCCGACAACGAGACCAAGGACGGCGTGACGCTGCCGTCCTACCGTGGCGATATCATCAACGGCATCGACTTCACCGAGGCGTCGCGCACGCCCGATCCGAACCGGCAGGAAATGGCCTACCGGCAGTCGGCCGCGACGCTGAACCTGCTGCGCGCCTTCGCGCAGGGCGGTTACGCCAACCTCGAAAATGTCCACCAGTGGATGATGGGTTTCGTCTCCGACAGCCCGCAGGGCGAACGTTACGAGGCGCTGGCCGACCGGATCTCCGAGACGATGGACTTCATGCGGTCGATCGGCATCACGGCGGACAATTACGCCCGGCTGCGCGAGACCGATTTCTACACCAGCCACGAGGCGCTGCTGCTCGGCTACGAGGAGGCGCTGACGCGCGTCGATTCCACCTCGGGCGACTGGTACGCCACGTCCGGCCACATGATCTGGATCGGTGACCGCACGCGCCAGCCTGACCACGCTCATGTCGAGTATTGCCGCGGCGTGAAGAACCCGATCGGGCTGAAATGCGGCCCGTCGATCGCGGCGGACGACCTGATCAACCTGATCGATATCCTCAACCCTGCCAATGAGCCTGGCCGGCTGACTCTGATCGCGCGCTTCGGCCACGACAAGGTGGAAGAACACCTGCCGCGCCTGATCCGCGCCGTCGAGCGCGAGGGCAAGAAAGTCGTCTGGTCGTGCGATCCGATGCACGGCAACACGATCACCGCCAATGGCTACAAGACGCGGCCGTTCGAGCGCGTGCTCGGCGAGGTGGAGCGCTTCTTCGAGGTCCACCGCGCCGAGGGCACCTATCCGGGCGGTATCCATGTCGAGATGACCGGCAAGAACGTGACGGAATGCACCGGCGGCGCGCGCGCCGTCAGCGCCGAGGAACTGAGCGATCGCTACCACACCCATTGCGACCCGCGTCTCAATGCCGACCAGGCGCTGGAACTGGCGTTCCTGATCGCGGAAAACCTGAAGCAGGGCCGCAGCAATGGCGAGAACAAGCTCGTCGTCAACGCCTGAGATTGCGACGAACCGCGTCGCGCAATAGCCATCGGGATAAGCGGGGACGGTTCATGATCGTCCCCGTTTTGTTTGTTCGGAGGAAAAGTTGGAAAAGCGGACGGGCGGATGCCTTTGCGGGGCAGTGCGCTTTGCGGTGACAGGACCGGTGCGGCGCGTGGTCTACTGCCACTGCTCGCAATGCCGCAGGCAAACCGGCCACTTCGTCGCCGCGACGGCCTGCGATGACGGGCAATTGCAGCTGGAGGGCGGCGGGAACCTGTCCTGGTATGCCGCATCCGGCGACGCGAAACGCGGGTTTTGCCGGACCTGCGGGTCGCTTCTGTTCTGGAAAGGCAACGGCAGCAAAACGACGTCGATCATGGCCGGCGCCTTCGACCTGCCGTCCGGGCTGACCGAAAGCGGCCATATTCATGTTGCCGACAAGGGCGACTACTACGAAATTACCGACGGTCTGCCGCAGGAATAAGGGGCCGGCGTTTCCAATTATTGAACGCAAAGTCGCCGATTGTCTTCTCGTGCGGCAGGCTCAGGTCGTACTATCTGCCTGTGCAAGGAGAAAGTTCATGACCACAATGCCCAGCGTCTTCGTTTCCCACGGCGGTCCGAACGTCGTCATCGAACCGTCGGAAGCGCATGATTTCCTTGCAACGCTTGCAAAACGGCTGCCGCGTCCGAAGGCGATCGTGATCGTATCCGCGCATTTCGAGACGGACGGACCCGTCGTCGTTACCGATCCGCATCCCGGCATGATTTACGATTTCGGCGGGTTTGCGCAGGAACTTTACGAAAAGATCTATCCCGCGCCGGGCGAACCGGAACTTGCGACACGGATTGCCCACTTGCTGGCGGATGCCGGCCTGCAGCCGCGCATCGCGCCGGAGCGCGGTTACGACCACGGCGCCTGGAATCCGCTGATCCTCGCTTTCCCCGACGCGGACATCCCGGTGGTGCAATTGTCGATCGACCCGCATCGCGACGCCGCTTACCACTATGCGCTCGGCAAGGCGCTGGCGCCGCTGCGCGAGGAAGGCATCCTGCTGATCGGGTCCGGCCATATCACCCACAATCTGCGCGCCATCTTCGCTTCGATACGGCATGGGACCAGTCCCGACCCGGAATTGCCCGGCAAGATCGAGGCGTTCACGGGCTGGTTCGCCGATCAGTTCGAGAAGGGCGACAAGGAGGCGATTCTCGACTGGCGCTCGCGTGCGCCTTTCATCGCCGAGAACCATCCGACCGACGAGCATCTGCTGCCGCTGTTCTTCGCCTACGGCGCGGCCGGCGAAGACCCGAAACCGGAGCGGGCGCATCATTCGCGTCAATACGGCTTCTTTGCCTGGGATTCCTGGTTTTTCCATTGATCGGGCCCTTGAAAGGCTGGCTCAACCGGTCAGATTGGCGTCCATGAGCGACATCGATCCGCAACTTGCCCTGGCTTCGCGCGACGGGTTGCCCGACGACCTGCGTTACCTCGTGGAGCGTTATCCGCGCGACCAGTGGCGCGCGCATGACAATCTCGGCGGCATGGCGCAGTTCTGGCTCGAGCGCCACGCGATGTTCCGCGAGGTCGGGGGGATGCTGACGCAAAGCCTCGGCGACTACCGCGAGGGGCGCCTGGAGGCGCAGCCGTTCGCCTCGTTCTTCGTGCCGCGGCTGCAGTTCTTCCTGCAGCAACTGCATGGCCATCACCAGATCGAGGACATGCATTATTTCCCGGTCTTCGTGCAGGCGGAGGCCGGGCTGCGGCGTGGCTTCGCGCTGCTCGACAACGATCACCACGTCATCCACGACGCGCTGGAGCGCAATGCGCAGGGCGCCAATGCCTTCCTCGGCAAGCTGCGCGAGGGGCGGGATGCCGCGCGCTTCGCCGCCGACAGCTATACGGATGAAACGGAGGCACTGGTGGCGATGCTGCTCAGGCATCTGGAGGACGAGGAAGACCTGATCGTTCCGGTGATCCTCGACCGCGGCGAGGAGACGCTCGGGCTGATGTAACCGGGCTCAGGAGCGGATTTCGAATTCCGTGAAAGCGTCCTGCGTATCGCGTTCCTCGGTCTCGACGCCGGAAACCCGCGCGGCGGGCGGTCCGTTCCACAGGCGCCGTATCATCGCATCGACGGCATTGTCCGGGCCCGACAACAGGGCGGTGACCGCGCCGTCCGGTTCGTTTCGCACCCAGCCGGCAATCCCCAGACGCCGGGCTTCCTGTCGTGTCCAGGCACGAAACGAAACGCCCTGCACGCGGCCGGTCACCCGGACGAGAACGGTTTTGCGTGTTTCGTTCATGGTGTCTCCGCCTCGCTGGCTCATACGATAACACCGATTTCGATCGTAACGCGCCATGCCGCATTCCGTCGCTGGGTCACTCAAGGCGCGATCATGGATGCTGCGAACATCGAATCGGCCTTCGTCATATTTCTTTCATCGAATGCTGAACGGCCCAAAAGAAACGCGCTTTCGATCAGGTGAGGAGGCTGGAGCGATCATGCGTCCCGAATACGCCGGATCAATCTGAGCGCACCAGACAAAGATTAGAGAACTCTACTAGCCCATTGTTATAAAATGAGCTTATCCAGAGTCTTTGATTCTCGAAAACCTCGCTTGAGAATTGCCCCATGAGCGGTCCCTCCGGCTGAATCGTCTTGTGGATTTCCATTAGCCGGCTTTGTTTCCATCCTTGTGGATAACCTGGTCCCGCGGTACCCTTTCATCATGTTCGGGCGCGCTCGTTTCCAGCCGGACAAAGGCACCGTCGCTGTTTCGCGCGCATCGAAATCGCGAGTCGAAGGAGCTTGGAGCGGACATGACGCATACAGGTCGAACGATTATCGGCGCCGCCTGCGCGATACTGCTGGCATCCGCTGCGGCCGAGGCGGACAGCTATCTCGTGCTCTCCCATGCGAAGGCGCTGGACGGAAAGACCATCGAGGACAAGGACGGCAAGCAGTACCGGCTGCAGGGCATCGACGCCCCGGAACTGGGCCAGGTCTGCCTTGGATCCGACGGCGAGGAATATGCCTGCGGCGAGGCCTCGCGCGACGCGCTCGCCGAAATGCTGAACGGCATCGTCACGTGCGATATCCTCGGACGCGGCGCGGGCGAGTGGCAGCCGGTGCGCTGTTACAATTTCCTCGATCTCGACATCGGCGCGGAACTCGTCGCGGCCGGCTGGGCGGTGCCGGACCGGCCGAACGGCATGGACTATGTCTTCAACGAGATGGAGGCCGAGGCGCGCGATCTCGGCTTGTGGAAGGGCAAGTTCGTTCCGCCGAACCGCTGGCGCGCCGGCGCCCGGCTGTAGCAGGCGCCGTGCCGCGCGGGCCCGGTCCCGTCGCGTCTTTTTCATCCCGTGGCCGCCCGGCGGATTTGAGCCGAAAGTGGCCTTTTGGAGCTTTTGCCTCTATACAGGCACTGTCCGGTTCGGCCGCTGTGCGGAACCGGACTGTCGCGCAGGACGCCGGAACAGCTTCCGGTTGCCGGTTTCCGCCTCCGCGAAACGGCCCGGCCCATTTCGCATTTCCCGCGCGGCAGAGCGCAAGGCGCTTGTCGTCAATCCAGACGATTTCGATGCTGCCAGCAAGCGCCGCCATCCAGGCGGCCGGCAGCAATTCCCCGGCGTCGCGCACACGCCTGCGGCGCTTCAACACGAACCGAATGAGGAACCCATTGCGAGTTCTCGTCAGAGAAAACAATGTCGACCAGGCCCTCCGGGCCTTGAAGAAGAAAATGCAGCGCGAAGGCCTGTTCCGCGAAATGAAGTCGCGGCGCGCGTATGAAAAGCCCTCCGAACGCCGTAATCGCGAAAAGGGCGAGGCCATCCGCCGCGACCGCAAGGCAGCGCGCAAGCGCGCCCAGCGCGAGGGCCTGCTTCCGGGCCGCAAACGAAGCGGCCGCCGGTAAAACCGCGAACCGTCGAACGAAGCGCATTAATGCCGCTTCGTTCGGCGCACTTCACCGGCCTCTCGCTTTCGCGTTTCCCATCTCGCTGCTTTTGCAGGCATCTGCGCAATTGCCTCCCTCGCTGGCGCGCGCTAATGCTCGCGCATGAGCCAAGCCCCTGACGTTCTGCGCATCGCTGTCGCGCAACTCAATCCGATCGTCGGCGATATCGCCGGCAACCTCGCCATGGCCCGCGAGGCGCGCGCCGACGCGGCGCGCCACGGCGCCGATCTCGTCTTCTTCACCGAGCTGTTCATTTCCGGATACCCGCCGGAAGACCTCGTGATGAAGCCGGCCTTTCTGGCGGCATGCGAAAAGGCCGTGCGCGATCTCGCCGAGGATACGGCCGACGGCGGTCCGGGCGTCGTCATCGGTGTGCCGCTGGCGCGCGGGGAGTTGCGTCACAACTCCATCATGGTGCTCGACGGCGGCAAGGTCACGGCGGAGCGCCACAAGGTCGACCTGCCGAATTACGGCGAATTCGACGAAAAGCGCGTGTTCCATGCCGGCCCGATGCCGGGCCCGGTCGATTTTCGCGGCGTGCGCCTCGGCATCCCGGTCTGCGAGGACATCTGGGGCGATCTCGGCGTCTGCGAGACGCTGGCCGAAAGCGGCGCCGAACTGCTGCTGGTGCCGAACGGTTCGCCCTATTACCGCGGCAAGACGGATATCCGCCACCAGGTCGTCATCAGGCAGGTGATCGAGAGCGATCTGCCGGTTCTCTACGCCAACCAGCTCGGCGGGCAGGACGAACTCGTCTTCGACGGCGCCTCGTTCGCCTTCAATGCCGACCGCAAGCTCGCCTTCCAGATGAGCCAGTTCGAGGAACAGGTGACGGTGACGACGTGGAAGCGCGGCGAGGAGTCCTGGTTCTGCGAGGACGGGCCGATGTCGCGCATCCCGGAGGCCGATGAGGCGGATTACCGCGCCTGCATGCTGGGGCTGCGCGATTACGTCAACAAGAACGGTTTCAAGAATGTCGTGCTCGGCCTGTCGGGCGGCATCAACTCGGCGATCTGCGCCGCGCTCGCCGTCGACGCGCTCGGCGAGGAGCGGCTGCGCGCGGTGATGCTGCCCTACAGCTACACGTCGCAGGAATCGCTCACCGACGCCGAGGAATGCGCCCGGCTGCTCGGCTGCCGCTACGACGTCGTGCCGATCTTCCAGCCGGTCGAGGGCTTCATGGCGTCGCTTGCCGACATGTTCCAGGGCACCAATGAGGGGATCACCGAGGAAAACCTGCAGAGCCGCACGCGCGGCACCATCCTGATGGCGATCTCCAACAAGTTCGGCTCGATGGTGGTGACGACCGGCAACAAGTCCGAGATGAGCGTCGGCTATGCCACGCTCTACGGCGACATGAATGGCGGCTTCAATCCGATCAAGGATCTCTACAAGATGCAGGTCTATGCGCTGTCGCGCTGGCGCAACGAGCACACGCCGCCGGGCGCGCTCGGGCCGACCGGCATGGTGATCCCGCAAAACATCATCGACAAGGCGCCGTCGGCGGAGCTTCGGCCCGACCAGACCGACCAGGATTCGCTGCCGCCCTATCCGGTGCTCGACGACATCCTGGAATGCCTGGTCGAGCACGAGATGGCCGTCGACGACATCGTCGCGCGCGGGCACGACCGCGAACTCGTCCACCGGATCGAGCACCTGCTCTATATCGCCGAATACAAGCGCCGCCAGTCGGCGCCCGGCGTGAAGATCACGCGCAAGAATTTCGGCCGCGACCGGCGCTACCCGATCACGAACCGGTATCGGGACCGGACGTAAGCCGCCGAGACGGGGTTAGCGATGCGCTAACCAAGCCCTGCAACCTGATGTTGAATTTTCCCGTCTAAACAGATCAGCCGGGCAGGGGACTTCACATGGACAGCGAAAGCCGCAGGGCGCATCCGGACAGGCTGAAGCGCGACATCTATGTCGCGGCGGGGCTGACCGTGGCGGCCTTCGTCGTCGCGCTGTTCTTCATCGTCGACCGGGCGAGCAACGTCGCCAACGGGCTGGCGCTCGATGACGATTTCGATCTTCTCACCGCCGAACTCGCCGATCAGCGGCATAACGCCGAATACTACATGAACGAGGGCACGACGACGCTGGACGGCTTCATGACGCTGAACCGGCGCCAGCCCGACATGGGTTTCATGGCCGACGAACTGAAGCGCTGGATGGCCAACAGCTATGGCCTGCAGCAGGTCGTCGTCGTCGACGCAGACGGCTCCATCCGGCTCGGACTGAAGGACGGCGTCGAGTTGGACGATCCGACGAGCCTCGACATCGCGCCGCTTGCGGCGCCGCTGGCGGAAAAGGCCCGGGATTATTTCAGGCAAGTCCTGCCGAGCCTGCCGGAACACTGGGAAGACGGAAACGCGGCACAAAACGTCCGCGACCGTTACGTGGTCAGCGATCCGGTGTGGATCGACGGCCAGTTCGGCTTCCTGATGGCGCAGCAGGTCTTGCCGTGGAACTACGACGGCAAGTTCGATTTCGGCGACGGCCATGTCCATGTCGCCTTCCGCAATCTCGATCAGGGCGGCATCGAAGACGCCGTCCAGCGGCTCGACCTCGCCAATTTCCGGATCAGCAGAATCGAGGACGCGCCGGACCAGGCCGCGCGCCTCGACGTCACCAATCTCGCCGGCGAGCCGGCCTACGCTCTGCTCTGGGACAAGCCCGATCCGCGCACGCCGATCCTGCTCGCCGTCCTGCCGCTCGGCGTCGCGCTTATCTGCGCGATTACCGCGCTGCTGGCGGTCATGCTGCGCCGCTACCGCCTGGCGCTGCACGAACTCGCCGACAGCGAGGAGCGCAACCGGCGCATGGCCAATCATGACGCCCTGACGGGACTTGCCAACCGGGCACAGTTCGACGCCCGCCTCGACCGGCTGATCGAACAGGCGCCGCGCGAGGGCTTTGCCGTGATGTGCATCGATCTCGACAAGTTCAAGGCGGTCAACGACACCTATGGCCATCACGCGGGCGACGCAGTGCTTGTCGCCGCCGCGGGCCGGTTTGCCGAAAGGATCGGCGACAAGGGGCTCGTCGCCCGTGTCGGCGGCGACGAATTCGTCGTGCTGGTCACCTCCGGCATCGATCCGCTGGTGCTGAAGATGCTGGGCGAATGCCTGATCGGCGATGCCAGCATGCCGGTCCCGTTCGAGGGCGTGGACCTGCAGATCGGCGCGTCGATCGGTGTTTCGATCTGGCCGGCGAACGGGCGCACGGCCAAGGACATCATCAATGCGGCCGACCAGGTGCTTTACGATTCCAAGCGGGCGGGGCGCGGGCGCTGCACGCTTGCCGAAATGCCGGATACCGAAGCCGTCACCGCCGCGGCCTGATACGGGTTCGGACCGGCCGTAATTGAGAACGCTTCGGATTTCTGCAAGTAAGAGGGCTTGAGCCCACACGATGCCCGAAGCGCCTGCCACCGATGAAAATGCCCGTCTTCCTGCGCGATAACGCCCGCTGGCTTGCCGGCGGTTTCATGCTGACGCTGTTTTCGAGCTACGGCCAGACTTTCTACATCGCGCTGTCGAGCGGCGGCATCCGGGACGAACTCGGTCTCAGCCATGGCGATTTCGGCTGGCTCTACATGTTTGCCACGCTCGCGAGCGCCGCCATGATTCCCTATACGGGTCGGCTCGCCGACACCATGCGTGTCGAACGCTATGCGGCGGTCGTCATTATCGGGCTCGCCATATCGATGGTGCTGCTGTCGCAGGCGAAAAACCTTGTCGTCCTGTTCGTTGCGCTGGCCGGGCTGCGCATGTTCGGGCAGGGGCTTATGACGCATGCGGCGATGACGGCGACCGGCCGATGGTTTTCCGCCAATCGCGGCAAGGCCGTCTCCACCGCCGCGCTCGGTCACCAGTTGGGCGAAAGCGTCATGCCGGTCAGCTTCGTGGCGATCGCGGCGCTTCTCGGCTGGCGGAACGGATGGCTCGTCAACGCCGCGCTGTTTCTCGCGATCGTGCTGCCGGCCGTTTATCTGCTGATGCGCGTGCCGCGCGTTCCGCATGCTTCGGAAATGAAAAACGAGATCGGGGGACGCCAGTGGACGCGCGGCGAGGTGCTGCGCGATCCGTTTTTCTGGGTGCTGATGCCCGGACTGCTGGCGCCGCCGGTGATCGGCACGACCGTCTTCTTCCACCAGGTCTATCTGACCGAGATCCGCGGCTGGGCGCTTGGCCAGTTCGCCGGTTCGACGCCTGTCCTGTCCGTTTTCGCCATAGCGGCGACGATCGCCGCCGGTCATCTGATCGACCGGTTTCATTCGGCCATCCTGCTTCCGGCCATGCTGTCATGCGTGGCCGTCGCCAATCTGACGGTCGCCTTCGTCCCGTCCGCCTGGGCGATCCTGGTCTACATGGCCGGCATGGGCGCGGCCTTCGGCATCTATGCCACGGCTTTCGGCGCGATCTGGCCGGAACTCTACGGCACGCGGCATCTGGGCGCGATCAAGTCCGCCGTCACGGCGATGATGGTCTTCTCGACCGCGCTTGGCCCCGGCATCAGCGGCTGGCTGATCGATGCCGGGATCCCGTATCCGCGCATGATCGCCGCCATGGGCTTTTATGCCGTAATCGCGATGCTGGTGATGATTGCCGCCGCGGGGGCCGCGCAGCGGCGCATTTCCGTTCGGGCGGTGAATCCGGATCCGGCTGCAATCGGCTGAAATCCGACGCTATTTGCGCCGCCAGCTTTCGGTTCCGACCTTGTCGGAGCCGCCATAGGTCCACACGCCGTCCCAGGTTCCGTCCTTCTGTTCGACGTAGAACGCAAGACCGAAGCTCTTCCCGGAGACGTAGCCGACGGCGAGCGTATCGTCGCTCGGGTCGGCCGGGCCCATGACGGTGACGCCCTTGACCGGCGCGGCGCCGAGCGCCGATCCGACATAGCGCGTGCCTGAGATGTTCCAGACCACCTCGTAGGTTTCGCCGGTGCGCGTCACCGACACCGTGCCCTTGTAGGTGCCGTTGCCACCCGGATTGGTGCCGGTGACGGCATAGGTGCCCTCGGGGCCGGCGATCGCGCTCGCAACGCCCGCAAGAATAATGACGCACGCGCCCAGTATCGATTTCATCGCGAATCCCCCTGTCTTTTCCGGTTGCGAGCATCGCACCGTGAATATCGGCTTTCAATCGAAACGGGCCGGCTAATCCGCGCACCCGGTCAATCGTCTGTTCAGTTCTTATGGCTATGGTCCGCGCAAACAGGGGACGAGGGCATGGCTTCATTCGATTTGTCGCTGGCGACCGCGAGAACGGGCGTCGCCCGCAGGGTTTATGTCGCGGCGGCTGCCATGGTCATCGCATTTGTCGCGACGATCGCGATCGTCATCCAGTTTTCGACCAGGGAGGCCGACAGGTTCGCTCTCGACGCCGAAATGCGGTCGACGAGGCTGGAGTTCGACCGGATGACCCAGGAAGCGATCCGGGAGCATTCCGAGATCGCCTATTGGGACGAGGCCGTCGCCGCGTTGGCGGAAAAGGGCGGCGAGGACATGGACTTCGTCCAGGAGCAGATCGCCGACTGGATGATCGACGGGCTCGGCTACGAGTGGGCGGTCACGGTCGCTCCCGATGGCGAGGCGGGGGTTGCGGTGATCGGCGGGCAGATCCTGCGCAATCCCAAGAATCTCTCGATTGTCGAGGCCAATGCCGATCTCGCCGCCGCGGCGCGCCGAAACTACAACGCCAAACGTGTCAGCGCCGGAAACGGGTTTCTTGTTCCGGCGGGAAATAACGACGTGGTGAGGGGGCTGCAGGCAACGGCGATCCGGAGCTGGAATGGCAGGCCGGGCTTAGCGATCGCGCAGGTCATCCTGCCGGAGACCGAGGATTTCGCGATCAAGGACGGCGAGGACGCGGTTTTCATCGCCTTCAAGCCGATGACGCCGCAAGTGATTGCCGAACTTGGCCACCGGCTGGGGCTGCCGGCGCCGAATGTGGTCCCGTTTGTCCCGTCGAGCCTGCCGATATCGCACATCGCGTTGTCGAACAACGGCGCGGCTCCGGAATTGGCCTTCCAGTGGCGTCCGCGCGCGCCGCGCCCGGCGATTATACATGCGGTCGCGCCGGTTGCGGTCGGCCTTTGCGCGCTGATCTGCTCGGTGCTCGTCTACATCGTGACGCGGCATGGACGCGCCTTGCGCGCCCTTGCCGAGAGCGAGGAGCGCAACCGTCTCATGGCGGCGCATGACGCACTGACCGGGCTGCCAAACCGGCACCAGTTTGACCAGGTGTTCGAGAACCTCATCGGCAGAAGCGATCCGGTTGCGATCATCTGCATCGATCTCGACCGCTTCAAGGTCGTCAACGACACGCATGGCCACGACGCCGGTGACGCGGTGCTGCGCGCGGTCGCGAAGAGGTTCCAGGACCGGATCGGCGACCACGGTATCGTGGCACGTATCGGCGGCGACGAATTCATCGCGGCGGTAACGAAGCAGGTCGATCGCGATCATCTGCAATGGCTCGGCGACAACCTTGTCGCGGATGCTTCGCAGCCGGTTTCCTATCATGGCCATGAACTGGCGATCGGCGCCAGTGTCGGTATCGCGATCTGGCCGCGCGACGGGCGCGCAGCGCGCGAGGTCATCACGGCCGCGGACCAGTTCCTCTATCGCTCGAAGGGCGAGGGACGCGGCCGGACCACGATTGCCGGCGAAGAAGAGAAGCCGGTGCGCGAACGGCTCAGCGCCTAGGAGGCGCCCCAGTCGCGCAGCAGGTAGCCGATCGCGAATGCGGAGCCGGCGGCCAGCAGCCCGATGACGAGCGTCTCCAGCCCCGATACCCACCAGCGGGTCAACGCCCAGCGGCTTTTCAGAGAGCCGATGGCAAAGAACACGATCGACGTCATCGTCAGCGCGATCGGCATCGCCATGCCGTTCGGCACGAGCACATAGGGCAGGAGCGGCACCGATCCGCAGATGACGAAAGCGGCAAAGGTCGACAGCGCCGATCGCATGGGGTCGCGGACCGTGGTGCTTTGTCCGTGTTCCTCGGTCAGCATCATGGCCACCCAGCGTTCGCGGTCCGAGGTGATCGCCTCGACGGTACTCTCGAGCGTGTCGCCGTCGAGGCCCTTCATCGCCATGATCTGGCGGATTTCCTCGCGCTCTCCTTCCGGGTCCTGAGCGATGTGCCGGTATTCCATGTCGCGCAGGCGCTCGCGATCGTCGACCTCGGTCTTGGTGCCGGAATAGTTGCTCGCCGCCATGGAGATGCCGTCGGCAAGCAGGTTGGCGAGGCCGAGGATGATGACGACATGAGCCGACAGCGATGCGCCGACGACGCCCGCGACGATGGCGAAGGTCGTAACCGCGCCGTCGATTCCGCCATAGACGAAATCGCGCAGATAATTCGGTTTCGCGCCCGTGGTCAGCCGCAGACGGATTGCCTCGACCGTGTGTTTATGCTCAAGCGTCATGGCGCGTTTCCGGTTTTCGTCCCGTCATTCATATCGTCCGGCGCGCATGCGAACAACGACCGCCGGGCCGCAGTTACCCGGAAATCTCCTGTCCAGGATCCATGATGCCGTTCCTCAATTTCATCATCGGTAACGTGCGCTGGCTTTTCGGCGGGTTCCTGCTGACGCTGTTCTCGGCCTTCGGACAAACCTATTTCATCTCGCTGTCGGCCGGGGAAATCCGGTCCGAATACGATCTCTCCAATGGCCAGTTCGGCGTGATCTACATGGCGGCCACGCTCGCCAGCGCGCTTTCCCTGACCTGGGTCGGGCGAATGGTCGACCGGTTCTCGCCATCGAAGGTGACGCTGATCATCGTGCCGTTGCTGGCGGCGGGATCCGTCGCGATGGCGCTGTCGCATCATGTTGTGATGCTGGTTGTTGTCATCTACCTCCTCCGCCTCTTCGGGCAGGGCATGATGACGCAGAACGCAATGACCGCGACAGGGCGCTGGTTCGCTGCCAATCGCGGGCGGGCGATCTCGGTGGTCGCGCTCGGCCAGAATGCAGGCGAGGCGGTCTTCCCCTTCATTTTCGTTTTGGTCGCCGGGCTGATCGGCTGGCGCATGACCTGGGTCACCGGCGCCGGGCTGCTCGTCGTCGTCGCGATGCCGGTGATCGCGGCGCTGTATTGGCAGGAACGCGCGCCGAAAGCCTCCGATCCAGCACCGAAGGTAACGGCGCCGCGCGAATGGACGCGTGGCGAGGTGCTGCGAGATCCATTGTTCTGGCTGATGCTCATCGGCATCATGGCACCGCCCTTCATCGGCACGACGATCTTCTTCCACCAGGTCTATCTGGTCGAATTGCGCGGCTGGTCGCTGGACCTGTTCGCAGCCTCCTTCGCGCTGATGTCGGCGATGACGATCGCCTTCGCGCTCATCTGCGGCGCATTGATCGACAGATTTTCCGCAGTACGGATGCTGCCGAGCTTTCTCCTGCCGCTCGCAGGCGCCTGCATCGTTCTCGCGCTGTCTCCGGCCGTATGGGCGCCGTTCGTCTTCATGGGGCTGCTCGGGGTTTCCTACGGATTTTCCACCACGCTGTTCGGCGCGCTTTGGCCGGAAGTCTACGGTATCCGGCATCTGGGCTCGATCCGGTCGCTGATCGTTGCCGTTATGGTGTTCTCGACCGCCGTCGGGCCGGGCCTGACAGGGACGCTGATCGATCTCGGCGTGTCCTATCCCGGCCAGATATTCGTCATGGGCATCTACTGTCTCGCGGCAAGCGCCGTGCTGCTGATCGCCAGCCGAAAGCTGGAGGCGCGCAACGCGGATATGGCGGCGGCTGCGGCAGCGCGGCTTGCAATGACGCGGGGCGGGCGCTAACCGCTGCCCATATCCATTCAGCTTTGAAAGCCGATCCCCATGCCTGTCACCGTCCGTTTCGCGCCATCGCCCACCGGCAACATCCATATCGGCAATGTGCGCACCGCGCTGTTCAACTGGCTCTATGCCCTGAAGCATGACGGGCAGTTCATCCTGCGTTTCGACGATACCGACACGGCGCGCTCGAAGCAGGAATATGCCGACCAGATCGCCGCCGATCTCGACTGGCTGGGCGTGAAGCCGCATCGCGTCGAGTACCAGTCGAAACGCGGCGCCGCCCATGACGCGGCGGTCGAGAAGCTGAAACAGTCGGGCCGGCTCTATCCCTGCTACGAGACTGCGGAGGAACTGGAACGCCGGCGCAAGATCCGCCTGACGCGGAAACTCCCGCCGGTCTACGGGCGCGAGGCGCTGAAGCTGACGGACGAGGAGAAGGCGGCCTACGAAGCCGAGGGCCGCAAGCCGCACTGGCGCTTCCTGCTGCCGAATTACGCCGAGACGCCCTTCGAGACAAAGCGTACGGAAGTCCACTGGGACGATGTCGTGCGCGGGCGCCAGACGGTGGATCTCGCCTCCATGTCCGACCCCGTGCTGATCCGCGAGGACGGGACTTATCTCTACACGCTGCCCTCGGTCGTCGACGACATCGACATGGGCGTGACGCATGTCATCCGCGGCGACGACCACGTCACGAATACCGGCGCGCAGATCGCGCTTTTCGAAGCGCTTGGCGCGGATGCGCCGGCCTTCGGCCACCACAATCTGCTGACGACGACGACCGGCGAAGGGCTTGTCGAAGCGCTCGGGCGCGCTGTCGATCAAGGCGCTGCGCGAGGCCGGCTACGAGCCGATGGCGGTTGCGTCTCTCGCCGTGCTGATCGGGACCTCGGAAGCAGTCGCGGCGGCGCCTTCCCTGGAGGCGATGGCTGCGACATTCGAACCGTCGTCGAGCTCGAAGTCGGCGGCGAAGTTCGATCCGGCGGAACTGGACGTTCTAAACAGGCAAATCGTGCACGGACTGCCCTACGAGGCCGTCGCCGACCGGCTGGCCGATGCCGGGGTCGACACGAGCGATCCGCGTGCGGAAGCCTTCTGGCTCGCGGTTCGCGGCAATGTCGAAAAGGTTGGCGACGCGGCGGCCTGGTGGACCATCGTCACGCGGGGGCCGGCGGACGATGCGGCGCTGGAAGGCGAAGACCTCGATTATGCGCGCACGGCATTCTCGCTGCTGCCGGAAGGCGACGTCGACGCCTCGACCTGGGGCGCATGGACCAGTGCGGTCAAGCAGGCGACCGGCCGCAAGGGCCGCGCGCTGTTCATGCCGCTACGTATTGCGCTTACGGGAAAGGCGTCGGGGCCGGAGATCGCAGATCTATTGCCTCTTTTGGGTCGGGAAGGAATTCTGGCCCGACGACCCTGATCTTGCGCGAGCTATCCGCCGCATGAGGCTCTCCGGCGCCGGCAGTGCCGGTCACCTCGCGGATGCGTTCCTCGGTCTGGCCGGTTGCGGCATTCATCTGGCTTTCCGGATCGACGAGCCCGTCGGGCCTGCCGCTCGGCGTCGGTCTCTTTCCGGTCGCTAGCGGATTCGGCCGAGCGGCATCCTCGTCGACGCCAAGGTTGGCCTCCGTCTGCGGCTTGCCGCAGGTGCAGGACGGATCGGCCTGGTCGGTCGGGCGCTGGCGATAGAGAAACGCCGTCGGTAGCGCGGTGTAGGGTTCGCCCTGCAACGAGATCATCGCCTCGCTTTCCTGATCGGGAACCCGGTGGAAATAGAGCTTCGTCTCGGCGGCCGGGCACATGGCGGCGCAGGCCTTCGCGTCGCGCTCGAAGAAGTCGCTGGTCGTCGCAAACGAGACCGGGAAATAATATCCGTCGCAGGTGCGCACGCACAAGGTCCGGAACGTGCCGGACATCTGTGGCACGGTGATCGCATTGGGATTGTCGAAATATGCCGGGCCGTCCTGCGGCGCCTCGTGGATGCGCTTGCGGCCGATGCCGTCGCGCACGATGACGCGCGTGATACGGTGCGGGTCGACATCGTCCGGCTGAACCATCGTGACCTGCGGGCCGTCGATCTGCTGGCGGGCGATCCTTTGCGGTTCGTCGCAGCGATTGGCCCGCAACCGCGCCTTGATGGCGCGCAGGCGTTGCTCGTTGTTGCGATTGCCGGCCAGACGGTCGCGCTGGCGTTCCAGCTGGTCCAGGTTCGACTGCATCTGCTGGATCGTCCGGTTGAGTGCCTGGCAACTGGCCGTGGGATTGCGAAAGCATCCCTGCGCCTCCTGTATGGCGCGGGTCTTTTCGATTTCCGCCGCCTGGCGCGTTGCCGCGTCGGCATAGCGGGCGGCTTTCGCCGAAAACCCGTTATCGGTCCGCGAAGCGGCAGCTGATCTGCGCCTTCAGGTCGGAACAGGTATCGGCAGAGCTCGGGATGACGGAGAGGACGAGGAGGGACGCCGCGCAGACGATGATGCGCGCGCGCAATCGCGCGGCTCGAACCGTCATGCGGCCGTTGCGGAATGGATCCGGCACGTTTGCATGCTCCCAATGCGTAGTCCCAACCACGCAACTATACACTGCAAATGTGGCGTCGGGCGCCTAACAGGCGATATCCCGACGCTAATTCGGGTTTAACCTTAATGCCCCGGCCTGCCGTAAAACACGGTCACTCGGCTGCGATCGCATCCTCGCGCTGGGCGGCTTCGACGACGGAGAGGGCCGTCATGTTGACGACGCCGCGCGAGGTGACGGATGGCGTCAGGATATGCGCCGGCTTTGCCGTGCCCAGCAGGATCGGTCCGACATGGAGTGCGTCCGTCATCGACTTGACCGCGTTCAGCGTGATGTTGGCGGAATCGAGGTTCGGGAAGACGAGAAGATTGGCTTCTCCATTGAGCATCAGAATCGGGATAGACACGGTCGCGCAGACGCGCGTCGAGCGCGGAATCGGCGTGCATTTCGCCGTCGACGCAGAGGTCGGGCGCGATGCGGTGCAGGATCGCGGTGGCCTTGCGCATCTTCAGGGCGGAATTGGAATCGCGCGAACCGAAATTGGAATGCGACAGCAGCGCGGCTTTCGGCTCGATGCCGAAACGGGCGATCTCGCGGGCGGCGAGCACGGTCATCTCGGCGATTTCCTCGGCGTCCGGATCGACCGTCACATAGGTGTCGGTAAAGAAGGTGACGCCGCGCTGCGAGATCAGCATCGACAGGGCGGAGAGATCACGCGATGCCCGGTTCGAGGCCGACGATGAGGCGAACATGACGCAATTGCCGGTCGTAGCGGCCTTCCAGGCCGCAGATCATCGCATCGGCTTCACCGCGTTCGAGCGCGAGCGCCGCGATCACAGTGTTGTTGGTGCGCACCAGAATGCGCGCGGCATCCGGCGTGACGCCGCGGCGGCCGACGACGCGGACGAGGTGGTCGACATAATCGCGGTAGCGCGGGTCGTTTTCCGGATTGATCAGCTCGAAGTCCACGCCGGGCCGGATGCGAAGGCCGAAGCGCTTCAGCCGGGTTTCGATGACCTCGGGACGCCCGATCAAAATCGGCTGGGCGATCCGGTCTTCCAACACGACCTGGGCGGCGCGCAACACGCGTTCGTCCTCGCCATCGGCATAGACGACCCGTTTCGTCGCTCCGCTCTGCGCGGCGGCGAAAACCGGCTTCATGACGAGCCCGGACCGGAAGACGAAGCGGTTCAGCCGGTCGAGATAGGCGTCCATGTCCTCGATCGGGCGGAGTGCGACGCCGCTATCGGCAGCCGCCTTGGCGACCGCCGGCGCGATACGCAGGATCAGGCGCGGATCGAACGGCGAGGGGATGAGATAATCGGGCCCGAAGACCGGCGTGTCGCCGGAATAGGCGCGCGCGGCGACATCGGAAGGCTCTTCGCGGGCCAGTTGCGCGATGGCGCGGACGGCGGCGGCCTTCATCTCCTCGTTGATCGTCGTCGCGCCGGCATCCAGTGCGCCGCGGAAGATGTAAGGAAAACACAATACGTTGTTGACCTGATTGGGAAAATCGGATCTGCCGGTGCAGATCATCGCGTCCGGACGCGCTTCGCGCGCGACATCCGGCATGATCTCGGGCACGGGGTTGGCGAGCGCCATGATCAGCGGCCGGTCGGCCATTTCCTTGAGGCATTCCGGCTTCAGGACGCCGGCGGCGGACAGGCCGAGAAACACGTCGGCGCCGGGAATGACGTCGGTCAGCTTGCGCATGTCGGTCTTCTGGGCATAGACCGATTTCCAGCGGTCCATCAGCTTCTCGCGGCCCTCATAGACGAGGCCCTCGATATCGTTCACCCAGATGTTTTCGCGCTTCGCGCCGAGCAGAAACCAATAGGTTGAGGCAGGCGAGCGCGGCGGCGCCCGCGCCGGAGGTGACGATCTTGGCGGTCTCGATCGGTTTTCCGGCCAGTTCCAGCCCGTTCAGGATCGCGGCGGCGACGATGATGGCCGTGCCGTGCTGATCGTCATGGAAGACCGGGATGTTCATCTTTTCGCGCAACTGCGCCTCGACCTCGAAACATTCCGGGGCCTTGATGTCTTCCAGGTTGACGCCGCCGAAGGTCGGTTCCAGCGCCGAGACGACCGAGACCATCGTGTCGATTTCCGGCGCGTCCATCTCGATGTCGAAAACGTCGATGCCGGCGAATTTCTTGAACAGGACGGCCTTGCCCTCCATTACCGGCTTCGACGCGAGTGGGCCGATATTGCCGAGGCCGAGCACGGCGGTGCCGTTGGAAACGACGGCGACGAGGTTGCTGCGGGCCGGTGTAGTCGGCCGCCTTGCCGGGATCGGAGGCGATGGCGAGGCAGGGGGCGGCGACGCCCGGCGAATAGGCAAGCGCCAGGTCGCGCTGGTTGCCGAGCGGCTTCGTCGCCTGGATCTCCAGTTTTCCGGGGCGCGGATACTGGTGGTAGAAGAGGGCGGCTTCCTCGAGGCTTGCCGTCGGGGGGCTGGCCTGTTCCGGTGCGTCGTCCTGTTGCATGTCGTTTCCCCCCGATCTTCTTTCCGTTCGGCGCGCGAGCGCATCCGAGCCTAGTATGTCCCGAAACCGTTTGAAACCGTTCTCCCGGTATCACTGTTTTTCCGTGACGGATGTGAAACCCGGAGGACTGTGCGCCGGATCAGAATGCGCTTGGATAAAGGCCGCCGTCGAGGCGGATATTCTGGCCGGTGATGTAACCGGCATGCGCCGAACACAGGAAAGCGCAGGTCTTGCCGAATTCCTCGGGCGTGCCGAGGCGACCGGCGGGGATCAGCTTCTCCTGGCGCGCGCGTTCCTGGTCCATCGAAATGCCCGCCTTGTCCGCGCCGAATTTGAATGTGTCGCGGATGCGGTCCGTATCGAGTTTGCCGGGCAGCAACTGGTTGATCGTCACGTTCTTGTCGGCGACGGAGCGGGCGATTCCGGCAAGAAACGAGGTCAGGCCGGCCCGCGCGCCGGACGACAGGTCGAGGCCGAGGATCGGCTGATAGACAGTCAGCGACGTGATGTTGACGATGCGGCCGAAGCCGCGCTCCGACATCCCGTCGATCACTTTCTGGATGAGTTCGATCGGCGTGACCATGTTCTGCGTCACGCCGGCGAGAATGGCCTCCCGGTCGAGCTCGCGAAAGTCGCGCAGTTTCGGACCGGCGTTGTTGTTGACCAGAATGTCGGGATCGGGACACGCCTCGATGAGCTTGGCCTGGATGTCGGGATCCGACACGTCGCCGAGGATCACGGTGACGTTGACGCCGTGCTTGCGCAGTTCGTCTGCGGTGGCATTGGTGACATCGGGATTGCGGCCGTTGATAACGAGATCGACGCCTTCCCCGGCGAGTGCCATGGCGCAGCCCTTGCCCAGTCCGCGGCTCGAAGCGCAGATGATTGCCTTGCGGCCCTTCAGTCCCAGATCCATGATGGTCTCCTTTTTCGGCCCCTTATAGGATGCAAGACCGCTCCCCGGAAGGGCGAATTCCGTCTGTTTTCGTTGCGATTTTCAGCCCCAAAGTTCCGCGCGTGGCGGCGAGACAATGGCGCCGCTGTAATCGAGCGACGGCGAGCGGTCACGCGCAAGAAGCAGGGGCCCGTCGAGATCGACATAATCCGCGTCCTGGGCGAGCAGCACCGCCGGCGCCATCCCGAGCGAAGTGCCGACCATGCAACCGATCATGATGCCGAATCCGAGGTCGCGGGCCCGGTCGCGCATGCGCAACGCCTCGGTCAGGCCGCCTGTCTTGTCGAGCTTGATGTTGATCGTGTCGTAGCGGCCGCGCAGGGATTCGAGATCTTCGGTCGTGTGGGCGCTTTCGTCGGCGCATATCGGCACGGGATGCGGCATCTCGGCAAGGATATCGTCCTTTCCGGCGGGAAGCGGCTGCTCGATCAGCGCGATGCGGAGGCGCGCGGCTTCGCGCATCAGTTCCGGCAGGCGGTCGGCTGTCCAGCCTTCGTTGGCGTCGACGATGATGCGGCTGCGCGGTGCCGCGGCGGCGACGGCGTGCATGGCGGCGATGTCATTCGTCGCCGCCGAGCTTGATCTTCAGAACCGGGTGGCGCGTCGCGCTTCGGGCGGCGTCGGCCATGACGTTCGGGTCGTCGAGCGAGATGGTGAAGGCGGTCTCGACAGGCCGCGGCGGCTGGCGGCAGATAAGCGTGTGGGCATGCCGGCCGGCCAGCTTGGCTTCGAGATCCCAGAGCGCGCAATCGAGCGCGTTGCGCGCTGCACCCGGCGCCAGTGACTGGCTAAGCTGATCGTGGCCGAAAGTCCCGCCAAGCGTTGATGCGGCGTCGTTGATCGCCTGAAGCACGGAATCGACAGTTTCGCCATAACGCGCATAGGGCACGCATTCGGCGATGCCGCGCGCGCCCGCCGCGCTGATTCGGCAAACCACGACCTCGGCCTCGGTCTTGCTCGATCGCGAAATTCGGAACTGTCCGTCGATCGGATAGCGTTCGCTCCAGGCTTCCACGCTGCAATCGGCGAATTCCATTCGGTTATTCAACTCCAAAATCGCCGCGAAATATTCGGTTGATGTGGCCCGTACGCCGCAGACTTGCCATCAGTGCGGCGGTATTAATAGCCCGATGGCGGATGCGATGCATATGGAAATCGACGGGGACGGCGTGGCGCCGCCACAACCACCACAGGTGAACGCCGAGGTGGTCGGCGGTCAGTTTCGGCTGACTCTGTCGGGATCGTGGGCGACGCATACGATCGCTTCCGTGGACGCAGTCATGCGCCAGCACGAACGCGAAATCGACGGGCACACCGTCGTCATCGACATGTCCGGCGTGACCTATTTCGATACCGCCGGCGCTTGGGTCATCTACCGTTTCACCCGAAAGGCCGAGACATCGGGAAACTCCGCTACGCTGGAGGCGATCCGTCCTTCGCACAAGGTGCTTTTCGACGCCGTGAAGCACGCGATGGAGGAACTGGCCGAACAGGAACCGGCCGAGGAAAAGGACAGGCCTCCTGACCCGAATTGCGATCGGCGTCGGCAAGTCCGTCTACGGCTTTCGCGACGACGCGCTGATGGCGCTGCATATCCTCGGCGCGGCGGTGCGCGGCTCGCAGATGAAGCTCGGCCACGGCAGCGGACTTTCCATCGCCGCCGTTGTCAACCAGCTCGACCGCACCGGCGTGCGCGCGATTCCGATCATCGCACTGATGTCGACGATCATCGGCGCCATCATCGCCCAGCAGGGCGCGTTCCAGCTGCGTTATTTCGGAGCGGAAATCTTCGTCGTCGACCTGGTCGGCATTCTCGTTCTGCGCGAGATCGGCGTGCTCCTGACCGCGATCATGATCGCCGGCCGCTCGGGCAGCGCGATCACCGCCGAGATCGGTTCGATGAAAATGCGCGAGGAAATCGACGCGCTGACCGTCATCGGTCTCAACCCGGTCGGCGTGCTGGTGTTCCCGCGCCTTGTCGCGCTCGGCATCGCCCTGCCGTTGCTCACCGTGATTTCCGATATTGCCGCGCTTGCGGGCGCGATGTTCGTGGCGAACACCTATTCGGGTATTTCGCCGGACGCCTTCATCACCCGGGTGCACGACGCCATCGACCTGACGACGGTGTTCGCCGGCTTCATCAAGGCGCCGTTTATGGCGTTGATCATCGGCATTATCGCCTCGGTGGAAGGCATGAAGGTCGGCGGCAGTGCGGAATCGCTCGGGGAGCGCGTCACCGCGTCCGTCGTCAAATCGATCTTCGTCGTCATCGTCGTCGACGGGTTGTTCGCCATTTTCTACGCGGCGATCGATTTCTGATGGCACAGGAAAACGTCATCATCAGCGTGCGCGACATTCACGTGCAGTTCGGCAGCCATGTCGTGCTGCACGATCTGGATCTCGACGTCTATCGCGGTGAAATCCTGGGTTTCGTCGGCGCGTCGGGTACCGGCAAATCGGTCCTGTTGCGCACGATCCTCGGCCTCAACAAGAAACAGGCCGGCAGCATCGTCGTCCTCGGGCGCGACCTCGACCGGATCAGCGAGGAGGAGCGGATCCAGGTCGACATGCGCATGGGCGTCCTGTTCCAGCACGGCGCGCTGTTTTCCTCGCTGACGGTGCTGGAAAACATCCAGGTGCCGATGCGCGAATATCTGTCGCTGCCGAAACAGCTGATGGACGAGCTGGCGATGCTCAAGATCGAACTCGTCGGCCTGACGCGCAGTGCGGCCGAGAAATATCCGTCCGAACTTTCCGGCGGCATGATCAAGCGCGCGGCGCTGGCGCGGGCGCTCGCTCTCGACCCGGATATCGTCTTTCTGGACGAGCCGACATCCGGGCTGGACCCGGTGGGCGCGGCGGAGTTCGACGATTTGATCTCCAAATTGCGCGACACGCTGGGATTGACCGTCTATATGGTGACGCACGACCTCGACTCTCTTTTCACCGTCGCCGACCGAATTGCTGTACTCGGAAACAGGCGGGTGCTGATCGAGGGAACGATCGGGGACATGCTGAAAAGCGAAGATCCCTGGGTGAAATCCTATTTCAGGGGCAAACGCGCCCGGCGCATAGAGACGATCGAACAGGAAACCGCCGGGGTGGGTGGCTGAGCCATGGAAACAAAGGCAAATTATGTAACGGTCGGCGCGTTCACGCTGCTTGTGTTTCTGGCGGGTTTCGCAATCGTCTTTTGGGTGGCGCGCACGGGCACGGGTGGTCAGTCGGTGCGTCTCGACGTCGTGATCGAGGGCTCGGTGACAGGGCTCGGCGTCGGCAGCCTGGTCAAGTTCAACGGCATCGATGTCGGCAAGGTGACCGGACTGAGCTTCGACGAGACCAATCCACGCATCGTCATCGCGCGCACCGTCGTCAACCGTAACCTGCCGATCACCAAGTCGACCAAGGCCGTCCTCGGCTTCACCGGTCTGACGGGTATCGCCTATATCGAATTCGAGGGTGGCGACACGGCCGAGCCGAATATCTTCCAGCTCGCCGAGGAACAGGGCAAGGTGGCGACCATCAAGGCCGATCCGTCGGCCGTCAACAACCTGCTTGCGACCGCGCAGGACATATTCGACCGCACCGACAGGGTGCTGACCGAGCTCGAAGGCTTCGTGAAGGAAGCGCGCGGGCCGCTGGCGCAATCGCTCGAGAACGCCCAGGTGTTCACGGATGCGCTGAAGAACAATGCCGACCAGATCGACAGCTTCCTGGCCGGGATCGGCGGCGTCGGCGACGCGCTCAAGGACATGTCGGGCAAACTCGACGGCACGTTGAAGGGGATCGAGGATCTGCTCGCCGCCGTCGATCCGAAGAAGGTCACGACGATCGTCGACAATGTTGACGCGTTCACCGCCAATCTGAACGAGGTTTCGACCCAGTTCCAGGACGTGACGGACAAGGTCACGAAGATCGCCGCCGATCTCCAGGACGTAGGCACCCGCGTCAACGGCACCTTCGACAAGGTCGATGCGCTGCTCGACGCCGTTCCACCGGACCAGGTGAGCACGGCCTTGGACGATCTGGTCAAGGCCGGGGATTCCGCGAAAACCTCGCTTGCCGAGGTCGAGAAACTGACGCAGGGCCTGGGCGAACGCCAGCAGGACATCCAGGATACCATCACCAATGCCAAGCAGATGGCCGAAAAGCTGAACGCCGCTTCGGAGCGCGTCGACGGCATCCTGGCGAAGGTGGACGGCCTTGTCGGGTCGGACGAGGGACAGTCGCTGATGGCGGAGACGCGCAAGACGCTGGAATCCTTCCGCCAGGCGGCGGATACGCTTAATACCCGCATCAATACGATTTCGGCGGGTCTGGAACGGTTTTCGGGCCCGGGACTGCGTGACGTGCAGAGCCTCGTCAACGAGACGCGGCGCTCGGTCAACCGGATCGAACGCGCGATCACCGATCTCGAACGCAATCCGCAGCGGTTGATCTTCGGTGGAGACGGCGGCGTGAAGACCTATGACGGCCGCGAGAGGCGTTGACACTGCATGGCGAGCCGGTATCAAACGGATAGGACTGCAATCGGGCACCGGGATCACTTTCGCGGCGTCCGCCAACGGGCAGGCGAGGGATAATGGGGATGTTGCGCACCGGGTGGATTGCCGTTCTGCCGCTCGCGCTCGCAGGGTGCGCGGCGATCGGAGGCGTGCGTCCAACGGCCGATACCTATGAACTCGGCGTTCCCACCATCAGCGAAACGTCGCCGGTGCGGCGCGGTACGCAGATCCTCATCGCCGAGCCGCAAGCCCTGAAGGCGTTCGACTCCCAGAACATCATCGTTCGGACCGATCCGCTGACGATCCGCTATCTGGATGAATCGCAATGGAGCGACCGGCTGCCGCGCCTGGTGCAGATGCGGCTCGCTCAGGGTTTCCAGAACTCGGGCCGGTTCAAGGGCGTCGGCCTGCCGGGCCAGGGGCTCGCAATCGACTACCAGATCGTCACCGAGATTCGCTCATTCGGCATCGACGCGCGCAGTAATGCCGCCGATGTCTCCATCGCGGTCAAGATCCTCAACGACCGTAATGGCATCGTCGCCAGCGAACGCATTTTCGAGGCTCGCGCGGTTGCTGCCGGTTCCAGCAATCCGGCCTATGTGACGGCGATCGACCGCGCATTCGAGAGTGTCGCGCGCGATGTCGTCGCCTGGGTGACGGGCCGGATCTGACATGAAAAAGCCGCCGGAAATTCCGGCGGCTTTCGTTTTTCCGGTCTGTCGTTTCCGATTAGCGCAGCTTGCCGCTCGCATGTGCCAGCATGGTGTAGACCTTGCCGGTGTCCGAGGTCAGGTAGGTCTGCGTCATGATGTTGTCGCGGTCGTTCTTCGCGATGTCGCGCAGCAGACGCTCGAAATCATTCACGTAACGATCGACCGATGCACGGAAGGTGCTGTCGCTTTCGTATTTGCGCTTGATCTCGTCGAAGGTCTGCTGGCCCTTCAGCGTGTAGAGGCGCCGTGTGAACACGTTGCGCTCGCCGCGCCGATAGCGTTCCCACAGGTCGATCGATGCCTCGTGATCGATGGCGCGCGCGATATCGACCGATAGCGAATTCAGCGATTCAACAGTGTGGAGCGGTTCGCGCGGCTGGTCGACGCGCTGCGGCGCGCGCGGAGCGGGCTCGTCTTCCTTGGAGGCGCGGCGCAGCAGGTCGCTGACCCAGCCGCCGGAGGCCTGTTCTGCTTCTTCCTCGCGCTGTGGAGCGGGGTCGCTCATGCCGAGGCTGCCGCGCAGCGCGGGTTCGCGCGGTGCGGGTGCTGCAGCGGGAGCGGGCGCGGCCGGTGCGGGCTGCGGGCGCGGTGCAACGGCCACAGCGTCGGCGACAGGTGCCTGCCGCGTCTCGACGGGCGCCTGCGGGGCCGGCCGGCGTGTCCGGTTGCCGCCGCCATTGCCGACGTCGAACGCCCGGCCAGAATTTTCGACGATGCGCGACAGGTCTTTCAGGGCGTTGATCTGTTCGGAAACGGCGCGCCGCATCGCGCTGGTGGATTCGCGCGTTTCCTCCGGCAATTCGAAAATGCCCTTGCGAACCTCTTCGCGCGTCTGTGTGAGCTCGTGGTTCATATCGGCCGCGACACGGCGCATTTCGGACGTTGCGTCCTCGAAGCGCTTGAGGGCTGAGTCGATCGCCTGGCCGACATTCTGCGAGACCGACTCGGCGGACGACCGCGCCGTGCCTTCGGCTTCCTTGGCGGCCTGGCGCAATTTGACCGACATCTCGTCGGCCGTATGGCGCGTGCGTTCCTCGACAGTGTTGAACGCATCGGTGACCATCGACTCGAAGGAGCGCATCAGGCGGGCAATTTCCTCGGACTTTCCGACCAGCCCGTTCGATAGCGCTTCCAGTGCTTCGCGGCGTTCCTCGAGCGTGTTGGCGAGGCCCGACTGTGCCGTGCCGAGAAGTTCGGACGCGGAGGCGAGCACCCGTCCGTGATCCTCGAAGCGGTGCGCGATGGAAGAGACTTCCTCCAGCGTGCGGTTGGAAACGTCACCGAGCCGCGACATGTTGCCGTCGAGCATGTTGACCGACGAAGCGATCGAATCGGCGGCGCGGGTCGTCTTGTCGGCGAATTCCGTCGTCGTCTTTTCGAGGCGGTTGTCCAGCTGACCGAGGTTCGACGCGGCGTTGCGGATGAGTTCGCCGAGATTTGCATTCGACGACGAGAGACGCTCGATCAGGGCGTCGACATTTTCCGACAGCCCGTTTTGCGCCTGTTCGACGGCCGAAACCGTATCGGCCGTGCGGCGCGCCATGGCCGTGATGAGGGCCGCGTTCTCCGCCTTGAGCCGCTCGGTCGCCGCGGTCGTGGCTTCCTCGAGCTGCTCGGCGAGCTTGCGTCCGTCGCCCGTCAGGCGCTCGATGAGCGGCTGGGTGGAGTTCTCGATCAGGTTTTCCATGTCGCGGGTATGCGTCGTCAGGAGATTGGAGAGTTCGCCCGTGCGCTCGACAAAGGCGTTGACCGCGTCCTGCGCCTTGCCGCCCATCAGATCGCTTGCCTCGGAAGCGCGGGCTTCGAATGCGTCGAGCATATTGGTGGTCAGACGCTTGATTTCGTTGGTCTGTCCGGCGAGGCGTATTTCGTTGGCCGCCAGCTCCTCGGCGATGCGCTGCTGGTTCTGGCTCAGCTGCTCGGCGAGATGCGCGGCAAAATCCTTGCCGTGAACGCCGATGGTGTCGCCGACCTTCGCGGCTTCCTCTTCGAGTTCGATGCGGGCCGTGGCGACACTGTCGCGCAGCGTGCGGGCGACGATGCCGGCGCTGTCCTCCAGAGTGCGGCGCACGTTCTCGATGCCGAGCGTCAGGGCCTTCTGCATCGTCTCGGCGCGCTCGTCGATGATGCTGGTGTTCTGGGAGAACAGATTGTCCAGCGCTTCGGTGCTGCGCGAGAGGGCGACAATCGCCGTGTTGGTACGATCCTCGATCGCAGCCTGCAGGCCGCCGGCCTTGTCGGTCAGCAGTTCTTCAAGCCGGGCATTGGTCTGCGACATGGCGCTTTCGACCGCTCCGGATGCCCGTGCAATCTCGTCGACGAGAGCGCTCGCGCGCTGGCTGAGCGTGGCGCTGAGACGCATTGTCTTCTCGTCCAGCGTTTCGTCGAGATGCGCCGTCTTTTCTTCCAGTGCCGAGACGAGCTTGCCGGAGTTTTCCGCCAGGTTCTGGGCAAGCGTGTCGGCGAGGGTGGTGACATTCTGGTCGAAGCGGTTGGTCCGCTCCTCGAACTCGGCGGCGCGCTGCTGCAGCCGTTCGGCGACCGATTCCACCTTGGCCTCGATGGAGTCCCTGAAGTTCGACGCGCTGCTGTCGAGCATTTGCGACTTTTCTTCGAGCGTCGCCGAAATGCGGGCGGAATGGCCGCCGACGCGATCGATGAGCATCTCCGACTGGCTCTCGAATGTCTGGCCGAACTGGGTCGCCGTGCGGGCGAATTCGTCGGACCGGGAGTTCGAGCGTCGCGCCGAATTCCCCGACCTTCCTGCCGAGTTCCTCGGAAAGCGCCTGCGTACGGGTATCGATCGTTTCGCCGATGCGCGACGCTTCGGCTTCGATCGTCGAGGTGAGCTTGTCCGTCGTGTGGCCGACCGCGCCATAGATCGCGGACGTCTTTTCGTCGAGACGCTGCAGGAATTCGTCGGTCTTGCCGCCGATCGCATCGGCCGTGCCGGATGTGATCTCGTTGAGCTTCGTCGTGAAAGCGGAGGATTTCTCCTCGAGGATCGTGGCGAGCGACGTTTCCATCGAACTGGTCTGTTCCTCGAAGGCCTGGCGCGCCTTGTCGGCGATGACGCCGGCCTGCGCGTTGCCGTGCGCATAGGTTTCGGCGATCGCGCGGGTGCGCTCGAGAAGGGTTTCGTTGATCTGGCGTGCACGCGCATCGAGTGCCGAATTGAGCTTCTCGGTGCCGTGATTGATGGCCTGGACGCGGGTTTCGAAATCGCCGAGCAACTGCTGGCCGCGTTCGGAGAAGGTCTTCTCCAGGCTGGCCATGCGCTCGTCGAACTCGTCGGTCATGTTCGTTGCGGTGCTGCCCAGCAGCGTGACGAGGCCGGTTGCCCTTGCTTCCAGCGTCTCGGACAGCTTGCGGCTCGCCTCGTCGGTCTGTTCGCTGAGATTCGCGATGCGCATGTCGATCAGGCTGGCGAATGCCTCGCCCGAATTGGAGATGCGGCCGGATACCTCGTCGAGGCGGGCGGCGATCGTTTCGTTGACGGCATTGCTGCTCTGTTCGAGACGATCGATCAGAGACTGGCCGGACTCGTTCAGCGACATCGACAGCTGGGTCGATGCATTGCGCACGTTGTCGCGGATGAAGTCGGCGGAGCCGGTCAGTTCGTCGCGAAGCTGTTCATGGGCGCCGGCGATCGAGGCGCGCAGGCGTTCGGCATGGGTGACGATGCCCTCGCGCTCGTTGCCGAGATCGGTCAGCAGCGAACGGACGCGTACTTCGTTGTCGGTATAGGCGCGTTCGAGTTCGGAAACCTCGGACTGCATCAAGGCTTCCAGCTCGCTGGCGCGCGCGATCGTGCGCTCGATGCCTTCGCCCATCGCGGCGACCTCGCGGCGCACCGCCTGGCCGACGGTGACGATGCGTTCCTGTGCAAGGTTTTCCGGTTCGGCGAGGCGCAGAGCGATTTCGCTCATCGAATGCGCGGTCAGCCGCATTTCCTGCGACCGGCGAACCATGGCCGCGATAGCGAAGAACAGAAAGATCGGAACGATGATGGAAACGAGGATCGCGATCACGCCGGGCTGGGCGCGCAATTTGTCGAGAGAGCTGATCTGCCACACATCGGGCGCATAAAGCAGATGCATCAACGCGATGCCGCCGATCGCCCAGACGATGCCTGCCACAATTGCTGCGGTATATCCGCCGCGCACGGGCGAGCGATTCAGGCGCGAGAGGATCGCCTGGTAGTCGCGTTGGGTGTCGTCGTCATTGGCGGGTTTGAAGCTGACCGACTGCCGTGACGGCGCCGCGGACGTCTCCGGCTCGCGAGCAGATGACTTGGCGGGGGCTGCCGGTTCCGACTTGGATGACGGCTTGCTGTTGCTCGCAGGCGGTGCGGACGGAGCGGCAACGTGCGTCTCGGCCGATTTTTCGGCCTGATCGCTTTCCTCTGCGAGTTCGCTTGCGGCGGCGGCAACCTGGCTTTCGAAATCGTCGAGCGACAATTCGTCGTCGAGGCTGATGTCGTCGTCGAGACCGGCTTCCAACGCTTCCTCCAGCGCTGCTTCCATGTCGCGATCGATGTTCGCAGCGTTCTTGTTCACAGCCATTGCCGCCTCACTCAACAAACTCGGCCCGCCTTACGGCGGCCCTTTCCTCGAATACCTATGTGACACACCACAATATGGGCGCAACTGTGTTCGCAGTACGCACAAACGGTGATGCGTATCGTAACGGGACACCTCTCGAAATGGAACTCGCGATTGTGCCAATCCGCAAAAGTTTAAATATAAAGTTAACGCAACGGCCTGCCATCTGATTTTTCGAAACGGCGCCGGCGCCATTCGAATGGCGGTTAACTCCACGGCGACCTTTAGATGTCATCATCTTGAATTGCTCAACAGGCAAACGGGATGGATTGGATATGAATGATGCTCCTGTGTTCGCACCTCCGGATTCGTCGAGCGCGCTGCCCGGCGAAACACGGCCGGTGGACCTTGCATTTCTGGCACGCCAGACAGGCGGGGACCGGGCGCTCGAGGAGGAAGTGCTGCGGCTTTTCGCCAAGCAGGCCTCGGTTCTCGGGAACGAATTGCGTAGCGAGACGAACTGCGAAATTCGCAAGCGCAGTGCCCATACGCTGAAAGGCGCGGCCCGCGCCGTCGGTGCTTTCAGCCTTGCGGATCAGGCCTTGCTGATCGAAAATGACCCGGGCAATCCGGCGCCGGTGACCGCCTTGCTTCGCGAGGTCGAAACCGTGCGCGATTACATCGCCTCGCTTCTGCGTTAGCCCTTTTCGGGCCTAAAGGTCGATCTTTCCGGGCTCCGGCCGGTTGACATTGCCCGTCTTAAGGGTAAGTCGCGGCTCGTAAGACCTGTTGCTCCAAATCCATTCCCGGAGACCGAGATGCCGAAGCTGACTGTCGTCGCGTTTGATGGCACACGATTTGACCTTGATGCCGAAACCGGCTCGACCGTCATGGAAAACGCCGTGAAGAACAGCGTTCCGGGCATCGAAGCCGAATGCGGCGGCGCGTGCGCTTGTGCGACGTGCCATGTCTATGTCGACGAGGCATGGACCGATATCGTCGGCAAGCCCGATGTCATGGAAGAAGACATGCTGGATTTCGCCTATGAGCCAAAGCCGGTATCGCGCCTTTCATGCCAGATCAAGATGACTGATGAACTGGACGGGCTCGTCGTTCACGTTCCCGAACGGCAGGCCTGATCGCCCCCGAAACGGAAATACCGGCCGATGGCATTTTCTGCAGATGAAGCGTTCTCGGCGCGCAAATGGGCGCTGGCGCATTCGAAAAGCCTCGTGCTCGGGCCGACCGGCGTCCTGATGGGAATCCTCAACGTCACTCCCGACAGTTTTTCCGACGGCGGCCAGCTGGCGTCGACCGCTGACGCCGTTGCGCGTGCGCGCACGATGACGGAAGAGGGCGCCGGGATCCTCGACATCGGCGGCGAAAGCACGCGTCCAGGCGGCGCGCCTGTCGATGCCGCGACCGAACAGGCGCGCGTGCTGCCCGCGGTCACCGGAGTGCGGGACGCGATCGCCGGTGCAGTCATTTCGATCGATACCTACCGGGCCGATACGGCGCAAAAGGCGGTTGCGGCCGGCGCCCATATCGTAAACGACGTGTGGGGACTGCAGCGCGAGCCGGATATCGCCAACGTCGCCGCGGAAACCGGGGCGGGGCTCTGCATCATGCATACCGGCCGCGAGCGCGACAAACTCGCCGATGTCATCGCCGACCAGTTCGCATTTTTCGAAACTTCGCTGGAAATCGCGGAAAAGGCAGGCGTGCGGGGCGAGCAGATCGTGCTCGACCCGGGTTTCGGCTTCGCCAAGGACCCGGAGGAGAATTTCACCCTGATGGCGCGGTTCGAAGCGCTGCACGCGCTCGGATACCCGCTTCTCGTCGGGACAAGCCGCAAGCGGTTCATCGGCCATGCGACGGGGCGCGACGCGGCCGAACGCGATGCCGGCACGGCGGCAACGACGGCATTGCTGCGCGCCGCCGGCGCGGCGGTATTTCGTGTCCACGATGTCGCAATTAATCGCGACGCGCTTGCCATAGCGGATGCTATGGTTGCCCGGCGGCCGTCGTAATGGCCGACCGTAATCGGGATGCCGACGCATGATGTACCAGATCCGGATGATGAATTGCGCGTTCTTCGCGCGGCACGGCGTGTTCGACCAGGAGGAGTTCCTCGGCCAGCGTTTCTATGTCGACGCGGTTCTGAGCGTCGATCCGGGTGATGCGCTGGAGAACGACAGCATCGAGGGGACGGTGGATTACGGTGTGGCGTTCCAGGAAATAGAAAAGATAATCACCGGCAAGAGGCGCTTCCTGATCGAGGCGATCGCGCTCGAGATCGCCAAGGCGCTGTGCCACCATTTTCCGCAGATCGTGACAGCCGACATCACCGTGCGCAAGCCGAACGCACCGGTTCCGGGCGTGCTGGATTATGTCGAGGTGCGTGTCGTGCACGATGCGAAAGCCGGTCGCGGTGGCTGAACGCGTTACCGCTTATCTCGGACTCGGCGGAAATGTCGGCGACGTCGCGGAGGCGATGCAGTCGGCGTTGAAACGCCTCGATGCGCATCCGGCATGCCGGATCACGGCGATTTCGCGGGTGTTTCCGCACGCCGCCCTGGGGGCCGGTCAAGCAGGACTGGTATCTGAATGCCTGCGCCGGGATCGAGACCGGTCTCAGCGCGCCGGATCTGCTGGCGCTGGCGCTCGAGACCGAGCGCGCGCTCGGACGGGTGCGCGCAACGCGCTGGGGACCGCGCACGCTCGATATCGACATCCTGCTTTACGGCGATGCGCCGGTGTCTCTCGAAAACCTCACCATTCCGCATCCCAGGATGACAGAACGGGCATTCGTCATGGTGCCGCTTGCCGATATTGCGCCGGACGTCGTGCTCGCCGGGCGGTCCGTGCGCGAGCATGCGCAAACCTTCCGCGACGAAGGGCTCGAGATGACGGATATTCGCCTGAGCGTATGAATTGGGCTAGTCCGCGGTTTCGGCGGCGAGGGAGTCGATGCGGTCGAGCTTCATGCCGATAACCGGAACGAGCGATTTCCCGACATTCACAGAGACGGTGATGTTGAGCTGGTTGTTGGACGCCAGCCGCGCCAGCATGGCGCCGTCGAGCTGCTTGCGTTTCAGGGTCAGCACGACATGGCTGGGCGATACGGCGCCCGCAACGACGTCAAGGCCTTCGCCCTCGGCGCCATCGAGGAAGTGGCCGACATAGGAGCGGCCCTTGCGCTTGACCGTGGCATTCATCTTCTGCGTGAACACGCCGACGCGGCAGCCGCCGTCCAGCGTCATGCCGAGCTTGTCATCTGGCGTCAGGCCGCTGAATTCGCAGGTGAATTTCGTGCCCTTGTACTTGCCGGCGACAATTTCGCCGGGCCCACGCCACTTGCCCTCGATCTGGCGGAAAAACCGGGCATCGCGATCATTGGCGCTCGCCGGCGCAACGGCGAAAGCCGTGGTCGCAATGGCAAGGGCGGAAATGGCCATCGAACGAAGAAGCATGGCGGGCGGCTCTCATAATCGGCAATGCGGTGGGCGCATCATTAAGCGGAATGGTTAACACATGCTTTGTGAATCGCGCCAGTCCCCGCCAAACGGCACTCACGTTGTGTTACATGGCGCGTTCAGGCGTCTTTTCCGTTGTTCTTCGACGCCGTCAGGTTTGACAGCACCGCCGACAGTTTCGGCCGCGCGACGGCGTGGAAAGGCGCGGGACGGCAGACTTCCATCGCCGATATGCCGACGCGTGCCGTCATCAGCCCGTTGAGGACGCCTTCGCCGAGGCGCGCCGAAAGGCGTGATGCAACGCCATGGCCGACAACCTGTTGAACGAGGCCGTCGCCGATACTGGCGACGCCGGTGACGGCGAGGTGGCCGAGCACCTTGCGAAAAAGGCGGAAATTGCCGAGTGCGCCTGTCCGCCCGCCATAGAGTTCCGACATGCGGCGCACGAGCCGGAAATTTTCGTAGATCACGTAGAGAATGTCGAGGAAGGCGCGCGGACTGACCGCGGTGACGACCGAGACGCGCCGGGAAGCGCCCATGACCAGCAGAAACGCGTCCCGGTCGAGGCTGCGGAACAATTCGCGCTCGGCGAGCGCGTAGTAGTCGGCGGCATCGAGGATCTCGCCCTTCTGCTCGGCGAGGATGGCACGCCCGGCGGCCGATTTCGGATTTCCGGCCATATGATGGACGAGTTTGCGCGTCGCCCGGGTAAGCGCCTTGTCGTCGGAGCCGGCAAGGGTCTCCCCCAGTTCGGCGCGTAGATGGTCGACCGACCGCAGCCGCATCATGGCGGTGATTTCGCGGATCACGACGAGAAGCACGGAGGCCGCGATCAGCCCGGCCACGCCGATCGACAGCCAACCAAGCCATTCGATTGCGCTCGAACAGGGCCCGGACGACGGAATCGATCCATAGTCCGGCGGCGAGGCTGGCGAACAGGCCGATGGCCGAGATCGCGATCGAGGCGAGCGAAAATCCGCGTTTTTGGCGGTCGACCTCCTCGATCACGGCCTGGTCGGCGGTCAGGTCTTCGCGTTCGAAAAAGTCCTCCGGCTCCATCTCCAGCGCCGGGCCGGCCGCGATCGCACGCGGTTTGCGCGGCGGCGTGGCGGTCTTTTCGGCCGGGCCGGCGGAAACCGTTTCTTGCCTTTCCGGTTCGACGGCGAATGCGCGCGGTTTGCGGCGTGTCTTGTCCTCGGTCATGTCAGCCGGTCTCCGATCAGGAACTGCAGCGCCTTGTCGAGCCGGATATGCGGCAGCGACAGGGTCAGGCCCTCGGCGCTGCGTTCGAGTTTCGGCGGGCGGAAACGCACGAAGCGATGTGCGCCGGTGACCGCTCCATCTTCAAAGATAGAATCCGGATTGTCCGGCAAGTCACCGGGAAATATGGCGGTTTCGGTTTTCCCGTCGAAGGTTTCTCCGTCGATCGTCTCGCCTTTGATCGGTGTGCCGACAATGACGGGAAGCCGTTCCTTGCCTTCCTGGACGGTTGCCTCGCGGGTGGCGCGCACGGCAGCCAGCGCCAGCGTCTCGACCCGGGCTCCGCTGAGTCCGGCCCTGGAGATGGAGCGCTGCACGAGGCGGCGCACGATCGCTTCCATCTTCGGGTGATCCTCGTGGTGCAGGTGATCCGCCTTGGTGGCGGCGACCAGCACGCGGTCGATGGTGCGTTTCCACAATCCGGTCAGGATATTGCCGCTGCCGGGACGAAAGCACGACATGATGTCACCGAGCGCGCGCTCCAGGTCGCGGACCGCCTCCGGACCGGCGTTCATGGCGTGCATGGCGTCGATCAGCACGATCTGGCGGTCAAGCCGGGTAATATGCTGGCGGAAGAAGGGCTTCACGACGAGCGCCTTGTAGGATTCGAAGCGGCGTTCCATCATCGCCTGCAGCGAGCCGGCCCCCGGTTTTTCGGCGCGTTTCGGCAGCGGCGAGAAGGTGAGCGCCGGCGAACCGTCGAGTTCGCCCGGCATCAGGAAACGGCCGGGCGGCAACGTCGACAAGGCCAGACCGTCTTCGCGACAAGCCTGCAGGTAGGCCTTGTAGGCGTTCGCCAGTTTTTCGGCGAAGACTTCGTCGGCCTCGGCGTCCGGGTCGGCGGTCGCGGCGAGAGCGAGATAATCCGCGGCAAGTTCGGCGCGGCTGCCGGCGCCCGCGAGTTCCAGCGCTTCCTCGGCGAATTCGCTCATAGGTCTTGCCGAGAAGCGGCAGGTCAAGCAGCCATTCGCCGGGATAATCGACGATGTCGATGTGTAGGCGACCACCGGATAGCAGCCTGTTCCAGCCGCTGGCCGATTCATATTCGATGGTCAGGCGCAATTCGGAAATGGCGCGTGTCGAATCCGGCCAGATTCGGTTTTCGACGAGATCGCGGACATGGTTCTCGTAGGCAAAGCGCGGGACGCCGTCGTCGGGTTGCGGTTCGAGAAATGCTCGCGATAGCCGATTGGAATGGGCGAGATCGAACAGCGGCAACCGGCCGCCATGAATGAGATTGTGGACCAGCGCGGTGATGAAGACGGTCTTGCCGGCGCGCGACAGGCCGGTGACGCCGATGCGGACATTCGGCGCAAACAGGCCCGATGCCCTGTCGGCAATCGTGTCGATGGCGATGAGGGCCTCGTCGCCAAGCGATACCAGTCTGGTCAATTGTCTCTGTCCCCGCGCGCCGCGTTTCTTGCCAGCGATATAGGTATTCGGATGTCCGATTCAAAAATGCGGTGCGCGCTGGGCGGGTCAGGCGTCGGCCGGCGTCAGATAGGCTTCGAGATATCCGGTGTCCGTCGTGAAGACCGAGGTCGGGCCGTCAAAGCGGATCACGACAAGCCCGGCGGTGCGGAATCCCATCTGCAGGTCCTCGAGCGCATCCTCGTCTCCCGCCTTCGCCAGGGCCAGCGCGGCGTCTTCGAGCATCGGATTGTGGCCGACCAGCATGACGTCGCCATCGAAACCGGTCGCGGCGGCGATTTCGAGATAGCCGGGCGCGTCGGTGGCGTAGAGGTTTTGCTCGTAGCTGGTGACGTCGCGGAGATTTAGCGATTTGTTCAGCGCTTCGAGCGTTTCGACGGCTCTGGCCGCGGTGGAGCAGATCACCTTGTCGGGAACGAGCTTTCGCTTGCGCATCAGCTTGCCCATTGCTTCGGCCTCCTCGACACCACGCTCGTCGAGTTTGCGGTCGAAATCACGCATTCCGGGCTGCGCCCATGCGGCTTTGCCGTGACGGAACAGGAATAGGCGGCTCAATCGGAAACTCCCCGCTGCGCAAGTCTTCAAGCGATTAACCCGATGCGCGCGGTATCGCAAATGATACGTTTGTGGAAGAACGGCCACAATCGGCGCTTCGGTTCGAAAAGTCTGTGCGAAACCGGCCTTCAAACCGCAAATCTCTCGAATTTTACGTGTTTTCGGCGGATTTCGCCGCGATTTTCTCGCCAGAGGCAGCGTCGCATTTACCGGCGATATCAAGGGTTTGATCACTTCGTTGCGAATTCCCGCAAACGGAACTTGCCGCTAGGGCGCGAGGCGATTATAGAGCGGCCAAAGGCACTATGCTGGAGTGAATCAGTGGCATCACACGACGTTCCTACTGACTATGTACCGGCCGAAGACGAGCCCTTCATGAATGAACGGCAGCGCGCTTACTTCCGCAAAAAGCTTCTCGCATGGAAAAACGACATCCTGCGCGAAGCGCGTGAAACCCTCGATCACATGCAGTCCGACAGTTCCAATCATCCCGATCTTGCCGACCGCGCGTCGTCGGAAACGGACCGGGCCATCGAACTCCGGGCCCGCGACCGTCAGCGCAAGCTGATCAACAAGATCGACCTGGCGTTGCAGCGCATCGACGAGGGCACGTATGGCTATTGCGAGGAGACGGGCGAACCGATCGGCGTGAAGCGGCTCGATGCGCGCCCGATCGCGACGCTGTCGCTCGAAGCGCAGGAGCGGCACGAGCGCCGCGAGAAAGTCTATCGCGACGATTGATCAACGAAAACGGCCCGCCTGAGAGCGGGCCGCTTCATTTCCGGTGATCGCCGGTCATTTCCTGCTGGTGAGTTCGGCCAGCAGTTTCTGCATCTCGTCCTCGAGTGAAGCATCGGCAGCCGGTTTTTCCGAAATCGCGGTGTCGACATGCGGTTCCGCTTGCGGTTCGTCGCTGCCGGACGGCACGCGCTGATCTTCTTCCGCGACAAGTTCCGCCTCGGCTTCATATGCCTGCTTTCGAAACGCCGGATGGGATGCGAAGGGTGCGGCCTTTTCCGGGACCGGAGGCTCGTATTCCGGTTCGGGTGTCGTCTCGGCCGGCGGCAATTCCGGCTTGACCATTTCGGAGAATTCGACGGGTTCGGTCGGACTGGCTATCTCCGTCTCGACGGCCTCTTCCCTCGTTTCCTTGCGGCGAAGCATGGAAAACGCATCGGCCATCCGTGCCGGTTCTGCCGCCGGCGGCGTTACCGGAGTGGTTGGTTGTTCTGGCGTGACCGTGTCATGTTGGGCATAGTCTCCGGGCAATTCGCTTGTCGCGGGTTCGGGTCGGCGCACGGGCTCTGTGCGCGGCGGTACAGGTTCCGGTGTTGGCTCGGGGGTGACAGCCTGCGGGACCGGCGGTGTGGGCACGGGCGGCGGGACGACAGTGGCGCTCTCACGCGGGCGCAGTTCCCGTGCGGGCTCCGGAGCCGGCGCTTCGCGCCGCGCGACCGGCATGTCGGGCGCCGGGGTAGGCTCGACTTTCTCTGCCGGAGCCGAGACCGCGGGAGCAGGTGTTTCCTTGCCTATGTCGCGTTCGATCACGAAGTCATTGTGTCCGCCGATCATGACGAGGTGTTCGACATCGTCGCGGCGGACGAGAACGATACGCCTGTGGCTATCGATCGCCGTGGCGTCGACGACGGCGAGGCGGGGCTGGCGGCTGCGGCTTCCATGGATGAATACGCCGCCGGAAACGCGCCGGGTCCAGAACCATAATACCCAGACAAGAAGGATAACGACGATCGTTCCGACACCGTAGGTAACGTATGTCGCATTTTGTGCACCGAGGGTTTCGGTCAACCAGGCATACATTCAAGGCTACTCCATGATGCGGCGTTTTCACCAAGCCTAACACGCGAAGGTGTTAGCAACGACAGGTCGGAATGACAAATTTCCCCGGCAGGGCTTTCGCCCCGTACAGGTTTGTGATTTAAACCAGAAAGAAGCCGCATTGCGGCGATTTGAGGGGAATGGCGTAAGCCGGGAAAACTGCAATGGCGGGTGAGTACAGGGCGCTTGGTCACAACAACAACCCTCCGAGCGCGGCGGTCCGGTTGCTTATCCTCGGTGTTGCGTCGCTCGGCGCGGCGGCTTTCCTGTTCTTCTACCGCGAGAACCTGAACGACACATTCCTTCTGGTGATGCTCGGCCTGCTCGCGATGGTCGGCGTGTTTTACCTGTTCGCCTCGGCGATCGGTTTCGTCGAATTCGCCCAGGGCGGGCGGGCCGAGGATATCGGGCGCAGCTTTGCCGATGCGATGGCGGACGGGATCTGCATTCTCGATGCGAAGGGTAGCATCGTCTATTCCAACAAGGCCTACAGCGAGATGACGGGCGCGGCCGGGGCAGAGGACCTGCAGGCGCCGGAAGCCGTCCTGTCGCGCCACGACGATGCCGCGAACGCCGTCTACCGGCTCGCCAACAATGTCATCAGAGGGCTCGAAGCGGACGAGGAATTCCGGCTGCAGAACGGCCTCAAGCGCGATGACACAGGGCCGCGCTGGTACCGGGCATCCACCCGGCTTCTGAAAATGCCGGGCAAGGGCGGACCGCTCAGGGTCTGGCGGCTTGCCGATATCACGGCAGAGCGCGACGACCAGGAGCAGACGTTCCTCGAACTGCAGAAGGCGATCGATTATCTCGATCAGGCGCCGGTCGGTTTCTATTCGGCCGATGGCGACGGGCGAATCCAGTACATCAACGCGACGCTTGCCGGCTGGCTCGGCATCGACCTGACCACGTTCGTGCCCGGCTCAATAGCGGTGACCGACATCGTTGCCGGCGACGGCATGGCGATGATCAACGCCGTCAGGGCGGAAGCCGGAATGGCGCGCACCGCGACCATCGATCTCGAACTGGCCAAGGCCGACGGCGTCAGCCTGCCGGTACAGCTGATCCACCGAGTCCAGGCCGACCGTGACGGACTCACCGGGTCGGCGCGCACGATCGTCCTGAACCGCTCGGAGGTGGGCGAATCGGCGGACGACCTGCGCCGTTCCGAAGTCCGTTTCACGCGCTTCTTCAATTCCACGCCGATGGCGATCGCGGCGCTCGACAAGGACGGGCGGGTGCTGCGCACCAATGCGCCGTTCCTGAACCTGTTCGGCGGGGTTACCGATCCGGATGCGCTGGAAGGCCATATCAAGTTCGAGGCGCTGATGCAGGGCGACGCCGTCGAACGGTTCCAGAAGGCCTTTGCGGCGGCGAGCGCCAACCAGGCCAAGATCGAGCCTTTCGACACCGTGCTGAAATCCGGCACGGACGAGCGGCACCTGCGCGTCTTCGTCAATGCCGTCGCCGGCCACGGCGGCAGCGCGGAAGGAACGGCCTCGGAAGAGGCGGCGATCGTCTATGCCATGGACACGACCGAGCAAAAGGCGCTGGAAGCCCAGATGGCGCAGAGCCAGAAGATGCAGGCGGTCGGACAGCTTGCCGGCGGCATCGCGCATGACTTCAACAACGTGCTGACGGCGATTATCATGGCTTCCGACCTGCTGCTGACCAGCCACAGGCCGTCGGATCCGTCCTTCCCGGACATCATGAACATCAAGCAGAACGCCAACCGGGCGGCTTCGCTGGTACGCCAGTTGCTGGCCTTCTCGCGCCGCCAGACGCTGCGGCCCGAAGTGCTGGCGCTGACCGACGTGCTCGCGGACCTGCGCATGTTGCTGTCGCGGCTTGTCGGCAATTCGATCCATCTGCAGATCGAACACGGGCGCGACCTGTGGCCGGTCAAGGCCGATCTGGGGCAGTTCGAACAGGTGATCGTCAATCTTGCCGTCAATGCGCGCGACGCGATGCCGGACGGCGGTGACCTGACGATTCGCACGCGCAATGTCTCGACCGAGGAGTGCAGCGAGCTCGGCTATCGCGGATTCTCGCCCGGCGACTACGTGACGATCGAAGTCGAGGATACCGGTACCGGTATCGCGCCGGACGTCCTGGAAAAGATCTTCGAGCCATTCTTCACCACCAAGGAAGTGGGCAAGGGTACGGGGCTCGGGCTTTCCATGGTCTACGGGATCGTCAAGCAGACCGGCGGCTTCATCTACGCCGATTCGAATCTCGGCCGGGGAACCGTCTTCCGGATCTTCCTGCCGCGTCACATCGCGGCCGAGACCGACGCGCCGGCGGAGAAGCCGCTTGAGCCGGAATCGGAAAAGAAACGCGATCTTTCGGGTACGGCGACCGTGCTGCTCGTCGAGGACGAGGACGCGGTGCGCATGGGTGGCGTTCGTGCGCTGACGTCGCGCGGCTACACCGTACACGAAGCGTCGAGCGGCGTCGAAGCGCTTGAAATCATGGAAGAACTCGACGGCAAGGTCGATATTGTGGTTTCAGACGTCGTGATGCCGGAGATGGACGGACCGACACTGCTGACGGAACTGCGCAAGACCCATCCCGACATCAAGTTCATCTTCGTGTCGGGCTACGCCGAGGACGCGTTCTCCAAGAATCTTCCCGAAGACGCCAAGTTCGGGTTCCTGCCCAAGCCGTTCTCGCTCAAGCAGTTGGCGACGACCGTCAAGGAAATGCTCGAAGACGGCGGCTGACGGGCGCGGAGCAGGATTGCTGCCGGGAAATCAGGCGGCCTGGCGCTGGTATTCGATCATGTTGCCGGACTGACGAGCCGCGATCAACGTGCGCAGTTCGGCTGCGCGCCGTTCCATGCCGTTGGCTTCGGAGATGCGGCCGGCCCTGCGAAGCAGGCCTGCCTGTTGGTGGATCGCAAATGCGATGTTCTCGAGTTTCTGGGGTTCGACCATCATGGCGTTTTCTTCTTTTTTGACCCGATCCATTCCGGGCTGCCGCGACAGTAAGGCATGCGCTGCTTGCGCGAACCTTGTTGTTTTCCGCGGCGGAAGGACGTGATGGTCGCCGATATCAGCGGCGACGCGCCTTCACGGGTATCGGCTGAAGCCGCATCGATGCGTGGCCGACATGGTTGAGTTCGATGGCCCGGCGCGCCATTCCGCGTGCTTCGGACAGCAAGCCCTGGGCTTTCAGAAGCTTGGCCTGCTTGATCATGATCCGGGCAAGATCGAGGAGGAGGTTGGGACGGGTGGACATGGCGTTTCTCCTTTGCCTGTCGTCCTGATGCATGTGGTGCCTCGGTGCGGGCATCCAATGCGTGTGCCGGTAAACGTAGTGTCAACGCTCCCTCTTTGGAACGCTTCGTGCAAGCAACGCTTTTTCACGTCTGCGTTACGATGCAGCGTCTCACCGACCCTGTTTACGTCGGTTTAAATTATCCGGATCAGCCTGAGCGGTCACGTTAATCTTTCGTAAGCCGCGTCGGCGCAACGAAACGGGGCGCCCCGTTTCCGAGGCGCCCCGTTCATATTCGTCGTCGTGTTTCGCTGTGCTCAGGCGCGGCGGAACAGGCGTGCGGCAAAGCCGGCCTTGCGGCGGCGCGAATGCGGCGCGGCAACATGGCCGGCGTCTTCGCGGCGTGCTGCAGTATTCAACATGCCCGTATAGGCATTGAAGAAGCCACGATTGCTCATCGATGTTATCCCGTCATTTTTCTTTTTTGATGCGGCCCGGTACACCCTTCTGTCGCAGGCGACCAGAGCCGTCGGCGCATCCCTGCCATGCCGTCCCGGCATGTATCGCGTCGCTTCGGGACACGCCCTGTCTTGAAAGCGACGCGGTTCGAATTGTCAGCTGACCGGAGCCGAGCAGTCGGGCGGTGCGAGACCGGAACCCTGGCGAACGCCATTCCAGGGATAGCGGTCGGGGCCGTTGGTGCCGGTCCAGAACCCGTCGAAACGGGCGCCGTCGCGTGAGAAAGCGAAGGATGCGGATCCGGTGCCGTAGACGTCGCTCCACGAGAAAGCGAGGCGGTTATCGTCCTCGCGGATGGTGAATGCGAGCTTTCCCGGGACCCATCGGCCGGGTGCTTCGATGAAGACGTAAACACCGGAAACCGTTTCGCCGGTCACCGTCAGGGTCGTCACGATGGGTACCCATTCGCCGGCGCTGACAGCGCAACCGACATATTTCCCTCCGAAACGGGAAAGCTCATCGGCATGGGCCGGGCCGAGCGATGCCAGAGCCAGGCAAATGGTGAACCGGATCATGCGGCAAAACCTGCCACGTATTGCCCGGTTCGCAAAGATCATCCGCGCCTGTCATCAATCAGGGGCATGCACTGCGTCAGTTCAGAACTTGCGGAACTTGCCGCGTTCGATTTCCTGCATGCGGCGCTCGAGATCGTAGATCGACATCGAGCCATTCAGGTAGTCGGTTTCGACGTCGCGGCGCGACGGTCCGGCGAGTGCGTGGGCGATGCGTCCGAAGGTCCCGGAAAAACGGTTCTTGCTCATGGTTTTTCTCCTTTGATTGCAGCCAATATGATGCTGCGCTGCAGCAATTTACAGGCATGCAAATGCAAGGCAGCCATGCGGTTTCCGTATGGCGGGTTGCTCGTGGCCGGAAATTTTCCTGCGACGGACGACAAGATTGGTGGAAACTTTCATCCTCGTGGTGGTGGCCGCAGCGTTGTTTTCGCTCTATTCCGTGAGGGCAGTTCAAACCGGGGGCGGCGGGAATGGCGAGTGGGCGAGGGTGTTTCGTGATATTGGCGATCATGGCCCTTGGCGTGTTTACCGCTCTCCAGGCAAACGGTGACGAACGGTCATGGTGGCTGAACGTCTTCTTTAACATGAATGGCGAGTGGCGCCCCGGTCACGAGATCGACGGTTGGGCGGCGCGTCGATACGATACGCGTGAAGAATGCGCCCGGCGCAAGGCCTTTGCCGAGACCGAGTGCCGTAAGGTGCCGCTCGATTATCCGGCGGTTTGGATTTGCTCGCCGGACGGGCCGCTGGAAGAACCGCCGCCACCGTTGCAGGGAACTTACTGCTGGGACGTCTCTTCCGACCGGTAAAGCGAAGCGAGCGCCTCGACATTTGCCGACCGAACATCCTTGCGCCAAATCAACATTGTCTGGGCGCGATCCTGCCCGGGCGGCAAATCATGGATGCGTATGGCGTCGGCGTACGGCAGCGCCGAAAGCACGCAGCGTGGCAACAGGGCGATGCCCATGCCGACGCTGACGCAGCCGAGAATGGCGTGGTAGGACGACATCTCGATAATGCGTTCGGGTATCTCGTCGCGTCCGGCGAACCAGTTCTCCAGCCGCCTGCGGTGCGGGCAACCATGTTCGAAGGCGAGCATGGTGTGTGACGCGCTGCCGGCGGGACCGGTCAGATCCATGTCGCGGGCGGTGACGATCGCCAATTCCTCTTCATAGACCGGCAATTTTTCGAATGGCCCGCCGGCGATCGGCTCAGCCACGTAGGCCGCGTCGATCTCGGAAGCGAGAAGGGCGGTGGCAAGTTGTTCGGTGTTGCCGGTGCGCAGTTCGATCTTCACGGCGGGAAAACGGCGACCGTATTCGGCGAGAGCGCCGGGCAACCGCACGGCGGCCGTGCTTTCCATCGATCCGAGCCGCATCAGTCCTTGAGGCGTATCGCCTTGCACCGCAGCGCGGGCCCGGTCGGCAAGGCCAAGCATTTCGTCGGCATAGGTGAGGAGTATGTGCCCGGCCGGCGACAGGGAAAGCCGTTTTCCCGAACGCACGAAGAGATCGACGCCGAGATCCTGCTCGAACTGGCGAATGCGCGTGGTCACGTTCGACTGTACCCGGTGCAAGCGTTCCGCGGCGCGCGTGATGCCGCCTTCGCGAACGACCGTGCGGAAAATGTGGAGATCAGACAGTTCCATGCATATCTCCAATAGAGATGATCTTGCTCAGAATAATTCATTTTTACAGATTTCTCCAGACCGCTATTCACGCCATGACGGGGTTTCAACTCCGGAAAGGAGGCACGTCATGGACGACGGCATGGACTGGAGCGGACTGGATTACCGCATGATGCCGGAGGAGATGCAGCATGCGCTCAGGATCGCGGCCAGGCGGCGCGCGAAGCGGGCGCGTGTACGTGCGATCGCGGATTTTGCGAAGCTGTTGCGCGCGGCGCTGACCGGTGCGATCCGCTGGCCGGCCAGCGGCCGGAGATCGGCGCCGGGAACCAAGACGCCCTCACGGATCACGTCGGAGAGCTTCACCTCGCCCTCGACACGACAGTGAAATCCGGGGCGGCTGCGCGTTTCCGCGACTTATACCCCAAGCGCGCTCACGCCTTCTTCAGGAACTCGGTGCGCAGCACCAGGCCCTTGATCTTGGCGACGCGGCATTCGACTTCGTCCGGGTTGCCGGTCAGGCGGATACCCTTGACCAGCGTGCCGCGCTTGATGGTCGACGACGTGCCTTTCACCTTCAGGTCCTTGATGACGGTGACATTGTCGCCATCGGCAAGGATCGTGCCGTTGGAATCGCGGGTTTCATCGCTCATCGGATAATTGCCTCTGCTTTTCGTTGCCGCGAGCCATAACGGGCGGGACAGGGCAGGGGAAGGGCTTCGTGCCGTGCGGCTGACGAAAATCAACGGTCCGCATGGCCCCCAGGTCTCGATCGATATAGTCTGGAGGACGCGAGCCATGGGCAAAGCATATTGCCCGCGGGGTCGTGGTTTGAGGGGACAATTCCGTTCGGGCGTGAAATCGGCGGCGCAGATATCAGTAAGGGGAGAGTAAGATGGATATCTCGGACCGGATGTTCGTGATCCTGTTTTTTCCAAGCTTCTTCATCAGCATGGGCGTGTTTTTCCTCGGTATCGGATATCTGTGGTGGATATCGATCCGGAACCGCGAATTGAAAAGGAAAAACGGCGGGTAAGGCGCCGGCCGGCGGCAGCCCGCATGACACCGTTGCGCCGCGGCGTTACCGCAGCGCCATGTGCGGCGGCGATGATGCGAATGTGACGGGGTGAACCTCGGCGACTTCGATCGTCGGGCCGTGATCGTCGGTGGCGAGGAAACGCGGCGGCGCACCGCCCTCGTCGAGGATCGCGCAAGTCAGGTGACCGGAGAAGACCGCACCGGTGTCGAGCCCTATGCGGTTGGCGTGGACTTCCGGCATGAAAGAGTGGGTCGGCGTGTGGCCGTGCACGACCACCTTCGGCAACGGTCCGGCAAAATCGAGGAATTCGTGTCTGATCCAACGAGTCCTTTCGGGCTCCTGCCGGTCGAGGCCGACCTGCGGGTCGATCCCGCCATGGACAAGGAAATATCGATCGGTTTCGACCCGCCACTCCGCGGCCCTCAATGCCTCGACATGCGCGGGAAATTCCTCGGCGAAGCGCGCGGCGATCTTGTCCAGGGATGTGCGCAGATCGATGCCGTAGGAGGCAAGCGTCTCCTTGCCGCCATTGCGAAGCCAGACCTTGCCGATTTGTCGGCGCTCCTTTCGCTGATCGAGGAAGCGCAGCAGGAATTCCTCGTGGTTGCCGAGGATGAGCCGCGAGCCGGGAACGTCGTGCAGGGTCCGTATCACGAGATCGAGTGTCTGGCGGCTTTCCGGGCCGCGATCGATGATGTCGCCAAGGAAGACGATTCGCCACGGTGCTTCATGCCGGGTGGCGTCATGCTCTATCGCGGAAAGCAGCCTTTCCAGCAGGTCGCGCCGTCCATGGACGTCGCCAATGGCGTAGATGACAGGGGGAGCGGAGGGCATGGGTTCCGTGCTTTTCGAATCTCTCGATATTCTCACTATGCGACGCTTGCGCACAGAATGGGGCGGACGAGCTTGCGCTCAGGTATCGGTCCTTAAACCATGCTGTCAATGAAACATGCATGGATCGGCATCGTTGATTGACGTACCTCATTCTGGCGGGATAATAGGGCGCAGGAGAAGTGCATGTCGCGCCCGACTGTCAATGATATTGCCAAAGCCGCCGGCGTCAGTCTTGCCACGGTGGATCGCGTCCTGAACTCGCGCCCCGGCGTGCGCGAAAAGACGATCCGGCGGGTCAATGAGGCGATCGAGCAGATCGGTTTTGTCCGCGACGTGACGGCCGCGAACCTGGCGCGGCAGCGCCGCTACCAGTTCACTTTCGTGGTTCCCGACGCGCCGGGGCAGTTCCTTGCCGGCTTGCGAGCCGCCATCAAGGAGGCCGCGGTCAGCCCGATCGCCGACCGCACCGACGTGAATGTCGTCGCGGTTCCTCCCGGCAATCCGCATGCCCTCGTCAAGGCGCTTCGCCACCTCGGGGCGGCGCGTGTCGACGGCGTTGCCATCTTCGCGCCCGAAACACCGCATGTGCGGGACGCGATCGCGCATCTGAAGGAAGAGGGCGTCCCGGTCGTCGCCCTGGTTTCCGACCTGCCGAACAGCGAACGCGATTTTTTCGTCGGCATCGACAACGTTGCCGCCGGACGCACGGCGGGCGTACTGATGGGCCGGTTTATAGGCAAAAATGCCGGTTCGGTCATGGTTCTCGCCAGTTCGATGCAGGCGCGGGCCAACGCTGAAAGACGGCTCGGATTTGACATGGTGATGGCGGAACAGTTTCCGCAAATCGAGGTTTTGCCGTCGATCGAAGGGCACGATGATCCCGAGACGATCAGCCGGATCGTGTCGAACTTGCTGGAAGCCCGGCCGGATCTTGCCGGGATCTACTCGCTCGGTTCGGGCAACGGCGTCCTGGTAGACGTTCTCGCCAACCACGCGCCGGCTCGCGACATGGTCGTCATCGCGCACGAATTGACGAATGTCACGCGAGCGGCGCTGGACAGCGGTCTGGTGGACGCCGTCATCAACCAGAATGTCGGACACATCGCGCGCAGTGCGCTGCGCATTTTGAGGGCGCGCACCGATGGCTTCGATATCCTCGCTTCGCAAGAGCGGATTCGCATCGAGATCATCATCCGGGAAAACCTCTACTAGGCCTGTATTCTGTCGCCAAAAGTTGGAAATTCGATTCAGGATTGACATGAGGTACGTACCTCATTTAGGGTCGGGAAAGGGTCGAGACGATCCTGCTTATCCATCTGGGAGGAATTCATGATGAAATCCATCGGACTGGCATCCGTTGCCACCGTTTCGCTCGTCGCCGGCCTTGCAAGCTCGGCGAAGGCCGAAGACCTGACTCTGTGCTGGGCCGCCTGGGACCCGGCAAACGCGCTCGTCGAGCTTTCGAAAGATTTCGAGGCACAATCCGGCAACACCATGCATTTCGAATTCGTGCCGTGGCCGAATTTCGCCGACCGCATGCTCAACGAACTGAATTCGGGCGGCAAGCTCTGCGACCTGATGATCGGCGACAGCCAGTGGATCGGCGGTTCGGCCGAGAACGGCCACTATGTGAAGCTCAATGACTTCTTCGACGCCAACGGCATCAAGATGGAAGACTTCATCGACGCCACCGTCGTCGGCTATTCCGAATGGCCGAAGAACACCCCGAACTACTGGGCGCTGCCGGCCTTTGGCGACGTGGTCGGCTGGACCTATCGCAAGGATTGGTTCGAACGGCCCGAGCTTCAGGCCGAGTTCAAGCAGAAATACGGCCGCGACCTGGGCGTTCCGAAGACCTTCGCCGAATTGAAGGACATCGCGGAATTCTTCCAGAACCGCGAAATCGACGGCAACACGGTCTACGGCGCGTCGATCTACACGGAGCGTGGCTCCGAAGGCATCACCATGGGCGCGATGGACGTGCTCTACAGCTTCGGCTTCAAGTACGAAAACCCCGACAAGCCCTATGACATGGAAGGCTTCGTCAACTCGCCCGGCGCTATCGCGGGCCTCGAATACTACAAGGCCCTCTACGACTGCTGCACGCCGCCCGGCTCGTCCAACGGCTACATGTCCGAGGGCATCGACGCCTTCAAGTCCGGGCAGGTGGCGCTTCAGATGAACTTTGCGTTCACGTGGCCGGGCTTCGACAGCGACGCCAATGTGGGCGGCGACAAGACCGGCTATTTCGCCAATCCCGCCGGCCCGGACGGCGACCGCTTCGCGCAGCTCGGTGGACAGGGCATCTCGGTGGTTTCATATTCCGACAAGACGGACGCCGCGCTTGAATACATCAAGTGGTTCGCTCAACCGGAAGTGCAGGCAAAATGGTGGAAGATGGGCGGATATTCCTGCCTCAAGGCCGTGACGCTCGATCCGAGCTTCGCGCAAAGCCAGCCCTATGCGCAGACCTTCCTCGACTCCATGGCGATCGTGAAAGACTTCTGGGCCGAGCCCAGCTACGCCACGCTGCTCCAGGATACGCAAAAGCGCTTCCACGACTACGTGGTTGCCGGCAACGGCACCGCCAAGGAAGCTCTGGACGGTCTGGTGCGCGACTGGACCGAAACCTTCCAGGACGACGACAAGATGTAGGCGGCCAATTCTGGCGGGCGGGGCCGATCCGGCCCTGCCTGCACCCCTCGCCGACCACACCACAGCGGATACAGTATCATGACGGATGAAATCACCGGCCGTTCCCTGGCGGCGGCGCCGGCGAAGCTCGGCCACAGGCTAAAAGGGCTTTCCGACCGGACGGTCGCCTGGCTTTTCATCGCCCCGACGATCTTCCTGCTGCTCGCGATCAACATATTTCCGCTGATCTGGACGATCCGCCTCAGCCTGACCAACTACCGCGCCAACCGGACGAACGCCGAAATCGCATGGGTGGGCCTGCGCAATTACGAGCGCATCCTGACCGACCCCGACATCTGGAATTCGATGCAGGCGACCGCGCATTTTCTCATCTGGACGCTGGTGCTGCAGGTCCTGATCGGCTTTGGCCTCGCCTACCTGATCAACAAGAAGTTCAAGGGCAACGATCTGTGGACCACCATCATTGTCCTGCCGATGATGCTGAGCCCGGCGGTTGTCGGCAACTTCTGGACCTTCCTCTACCAGCCGCAGATCGGCCTGTTCAACTACGTGGTGGCGTTCTTGTCGGGCGCCGATCCGTCGTCCTTTTCGATGATCGGCGACGTCAACCTTGCGCCATGGGCTATCGTGATCGTGGACACATGGATGTGGACGCCTTTCGTCATGCTGATTTGTCTCGCCGGACTGCGCTCCATTCCGGACTCGATCTACGAGGCCGCCGAATGCGACCGCGCCAGCGCCTGGCGCCAGTTCTGGACCATCACCATCCCGATGGCGCTTCCCTTCCTGATGCTGGCGGTGCTGTTTCGCGGTATCGAGAACTTCAAGATGTTCGATCTCGTCGTGCAGCTGACCGGCGGCGGACCGGGTTCGATCACCGAACTGACCTCGATCAACCTCAAGCGCGAAGCCTTCGAGAAATGGCGCACGGGCTACGCCAGCGCCTATGCGGTGATCCTTTTCGTCACGGTCTTCGGGCTCGCCTCGATCTATGTGAAGGCTTTGAACAAGGTCAAGGAACGATGAACTATTCAGTCACCGAACCCTCCCGACTGCAGAAATGGGTCGCCGGCGTCCTGGTCATCATCTACGCACTGGTCACGATCATGCCGCTGATCTGGATCATCGCGACCGGCTTCAAATCGCCCTCCGACGCCATCGCCTATCCGCCGAAGGTGGTTTTCCAGCCAACGCTGGAGGGCTATGTGAACCTCTTCACGACGCGTACGCGCATGTCGCCCGACGCGCTTGAGAAACTGGGTCCGGCGCATACCTGGTACGACCGGATCGTGCGCCAGTACGACATGGTGATTTCCGGACCCAGCCGCTATGGCGAACGGTTCCTGAACTCGGTCGTGATCGGCTTCGGGTCGACCTTCCTGTCGGTCTTCCTCGGGACGCTTGCCGCCTACGCCTTCTCGCGCTTCAAGGTGCCGCTCAAGGACGACCTGATGTTCTTCATCCTGTCGACGCGGATGATGCCGCCGATCGCGGTGGCGATCCCGATCTTCCTGATGTTCCGCCAGCTCGGCCTCAGCGACACCCATCTCGGCATGATCCTGCTCTACACCGCTGTGAACCTGTCGCTCTCGGTCTGGCTGCTGAAGGGGTTCATCGACGAGATACCGATGGAATACGAGGAAGCGGCGCTGATCGACGGCTACACGCGGTTCCAGGCCTTCCGCAAGGTCGTCCTCCCGCAGGCGACGACCGGCATCGCCTCGACCGCCATCTTCTGCCTGATCTTCGCCTGGAACGAATATGCCTTCGCCGTGCTGCTGACCTCGGGCACGGCGCAGACGGCGCCGCCGTTCATCCCGACGATCATCGGTGTGGGCAAGGACTGGCCTGCGGTCGCCGCCGGCGCGACGCTGTTCCTGCTCCCGGTCATGGTTTTCACCATCCTGCTTCGCAAGCATCTCTTGCGCGGGATCACCTTCGGAGCCGTACGCAAATGAGCACCTTCGTCACCGGCCTTCTGCGCCTTCGGCGCGGATCATGGGAGATGGTCGCCACCGTCCTGATCGCGCTCGGCGTGATCATGCTGATGCAGCCCTTCGCCCTGTGGGCCTACACCTACTCCTTCATCGTGACGCTGGCGGGCACCGTCATGTTCATCATCGTCAGCCATTTTCCGGAGTGACCCAGTGGCCGAAATAGTCATTCGAAATCTCCGCAAGGAATTCGGCGCTTTCGTCGCCGTGCAGGAATCGAGCTTCACGATCGGCGACGGCGAGTTCTTCATGCTGCTCGGGCCGTCCGGTTGCGGCAAGACGACGACGCTGCGCATGATTGCCGGCCTTGAACTGCCTACCGCCGGCCAGATCCTGCTCGACGGCAGGGATGTGGCGCAGATGCGGGCAAGCGCACGCGACATCGCCTTCGTTTTCCAGATGTTCGCGCTCTATCCGCACATGAATGTCCGCCGCAACATCTCTTATCCGCTGGTCAGCCAGGGGATGGGGCGGGCGGATGTGCGCCGCCGTGTCGACGACGTCGCGCGCATCCTCGGCATCGCCGACATCATCGACCGGCCGGTCGGCGGCCTGTCGAGCGGCGACCGCCAGAGGGTCGCGCTCGGCCGGGCGATCGTGCGCGAACCCAAGGCCTTCCTGATGGACGAGCCTTTGGGCGCACTCGACGCTGAATTCCGCGAATACATGGCCGAGGAACTGCGCGCATTGCACGACCGCATGGGCGCCACCACCGTCTATGTCACCCACGACCAGCTCGAGGCGATGCAGATGGGCGACAAGATCGTCGTCATGAACCATGGCGTGGTCGAGCAATGGGGTACGCCGCAGGAGATCTACGACCGGCCCGCGACCATGTTCGTCGCCGACTTCATCGGTTCGCCGCCGATGAATTTCCTCCATTTCGATGCCACCCTCGAGCCGGGAACCGATCATGTCCGCCTGTCCGGCGTCGAGGTGCCGGTGCCGCGCGTCGCCGAGGGCGTCAGCGGCCGCAAACTGGTGCTCGGCGTCCGCCCCGAACATGTCTCCCTCGTCGACGGCGGCGCCTATCGCGGCGAAATCGTCGCGACCGAATATCTCGGGACAACACAGATCGTGACGCTGAAGACCGCCAACGGCACCGTCAAGGCCCGCATCCCGTCCGGCCAGGCGGCGCGTGTCGGAGAAACGCCGTCGTTGTCCTTCAACACCGCCACGCTGTCCCTTTTCGATGCCGGTTCCGGCCAGGCGCTGAAGGTCGACCGGGCCGCCGTTCGCGCGGCCGCACACAGGGAGCAGGCCCATGGCTGACGTGGTTCTGAACGGCATCACCAAGACCTTCGGCGACACGGTTGCGGTCAGGGACATGTCGATGACCATCCCGGACGGCGCCTTCGTCGTGCTGCTCGGCCCGACCGGGGCCGGAAAGACCACGACGCTGCGGCTGATCGCCGGCCTCGAAACGCCAGACCGGGGCGACATCGCCATCGCCGGAAGCAGCGTCGTCGGCGACACGCCGGCCCAGCGCAACGTCGCCATGGTGTTCCAGCAATATTCGCTCTACCCGCATCTGACGGTGCGCGAGAACCTCGCCTTTCCGCTGAAATCGCCACGGATAAATGCGCCGCGGGACGAGATCGACAGGCGCGTCGCCGAGGTCGCCGGCGTGCTCCAGATCGCCCACAAGCTCGACAACCGCGCCACCGCGCTGTCTGGCGGCGAGATGCAGCGCGTCTCCATCGGCCGGGCGCTGGTCCGCAAGCCGCAGCTTTTCCTCATGGACGAGCCGCTGAGTTCGCTCGACGCCAAGCTGCGGGCCGATCTGCGCGTCGAACTGAAGCGCATCCAGTCCGACCTCGGCGCGACGCTGCTCTACGTGACGCATGACCAGATCGAGGCGATGACGATGGCGACCCATGTCGGCGTGCTCGACAAGGGACGGCTGGTCCAGTTCGGCTCGCCGCGCGAGATCTACGAGAACCCGTCCAGCATCTATGTCGCGACACGCCTCGGGCAGCCGCGCATCAACACGCTTCCCGCCGGCCTGTTCGGTTCCGCGCCGGCCGGCGCGGAACAGATCGGGCTGCGGCCGGAGCATATCCGGCAGGGCGAGGGCCGCGACACGACGGTTACGCGGGTAGAGCATCTGGGCGACCAGACGCGGCTGCATCTGAGCCTCGACGGCCACGCGCTGGTGACACTCACCGACGCGCATACTCCGCTTTCGGCGGGCGACACGATCGCCGTTCGTCCGGAAAACCCGCTTTATTTCGACGCCAATGGCGCGCGCGTAGTCTGAGGAGACAGTCATGATCCATTTTGTGAATTCCAAGGACACCGCCGTCATCGAGGCGATCGACGGCGTTCTGCGCGGTTCCGGCGGACGGCTCGCCCGCCTCGACGGCTATCCGCATATCAAGGTCGTCGTGCGCACCGACTGGGACAAGTCGAAGGTGGCGCTGGTTTCCGGGGGCGGCTCCGGCCACGAACCGGCGCATGTCGGTTTCGTCGGCCAGGGGATGCTGACGGCGGCGGTCTGCGGCGAGGTCTTCGCGTCGCCCTCGGTGGACGCGGTTCTGGCGGCGATCCTGTCTGTTACCGGCAAATCCGGCTGCCTGCTGATCGTCAAGAACTACACCGGCGACCGGCTGAATTTCGGCCTCGCCGCGGAGCGTGCCCGCACCTTCGGCTTGAACGTCAACATGGTCGTCGTCGACGATGACGTTGCCCTGCCAGACCTCCCGCAGGCGCGAGGCGTCGCGGGCACGCTCTTCGTTCACAAGATCGCCGGCGCGCTGGCCGATGCGGGCGAGGGGCTCGACGCGGTGACCGCCGCCGCGCAGAAGGCGATCGACGGCGTGGTGTCGATCGGCATGTCGCTCGACACCTGCACGATCCCGGGATCGCCGAAGGAAAACCGCATCCTCGAAGGCCATGCCGAACTCGGTCTCGGCATCCATGGCGAGGCGGGGGCGGAGCAGGTCAGCTTCGAGGGCGCGCGGCAGGCGATCGAGACCGTCGTCGGCAGGCTCGCGCCGAACATCAAGCCGGGGCCGCATGCCGTCCTTCTCAACAATCTCGGCGGCGCGACGCAGCTGGAAATGTCGATCCTCGCCGAGGAACTGGCGAAATCGGCGATCGCCGACCAGCTGCGCTGGATCGTCGGACCGGCCGCGATGATGACATCGCTCGACATGCAGGGGTTCTCGGTATCGCTGATGCCGGTGACCAAGGAGGCCGAACGCGCGCTGCTGGCGCCCGCCGCGCCGACCGCGTGGCCCGGCCTCGACCCGTTCGGTGCGGTCGAGGTCTATCCGCTGCCGGACGGGCTGACGCCGATCCAGCCGATGCCGTCGGCCAGTCCGGCGCGGCGCGCCCTGATCGAGCGCTGCTGCGATATCCTGATCGCCGCCGAACGCGACCTCAACGCGCTCGACGCGAAATCCGGCGACGGCGACACCGGCGCGACGCTGGCGACGGCGGCGAACGCGCTCAAATCGGCCCTCGACCGGCTGCCGCTGGCCGACACGACACAATTGTTCCGGGCGATCGGCATGGAGCTGTCGCAAACGATGGGCGGCTCGTCCGGCGTCTTGCTGGCGATCTTCTTTGCGGCGGCGGGCGATGCGTCGGCGGGCGGCAGGGACTGGATCGACGGGCTCGCGGCGGGGCTGGAGCGCATCCGGCAGGTCGGCGGCGCCAATCCCGGCGACCGCACGATGATCGACGCGCTCGCCCCGGCATTGGAGCAACTGCATGCCGGGCTCGACAGCGCGGCGCGGGCGGCACGCGAGGGGGCGGACTACACCGCCACAATTGCCAAGGCCAAGGCCGGGCGGGCGAGCTACATCTCCGAGGACAAGATCCTCGGCCACAACGATCCCGGCGCCGAGGCCGTGGCGCGGCTGTTCGAGGAACTGTGCAAGACGGAGACGGCGGACGCCTGATTCCGGCTCGGTTCTGCCGGGTGCCGACAGAGATCAGGCGGCGGCCGGTTTGCTCGCGAACCGGCGCAATTCGTCCTCGCCGAGAGTTTCCTTTTCCAGAAGCAGCCGGGCCGAACTTTCCAGTTCGTCGCGCCGCTCCTTCAGGATGGCGAGGGTGCGCTCGAACGTCTGGTCGACGATGCGGCGCACCTCCTCGTCGATCTTCGCCGCGGTCTCGTCGGAATAGTCGTGCTCGGTGGTGGCCGGGAAGCCCTCGCTCGGACCGAGCATGGTTCTGCGGTCGCGGTCGAGCGCGACGTGGCCGAGCTTTTCGGTCATGCCGTAACGGGTGACGATGGCGCGCGCGATGTCGGTGACCTTGACGAGATCATCGGCCGCGCCCGTCGACAGGTGGCCGTAAACCAGCCATTCGGCGGCGCGCCCGCCGAGCAGAACGGCCATCTTGTTTTCCAGTTCCTCCAGCGTCATCAGGAAGCGGTCCTCGGTCGGGCGCTGGATGGTGTAGCCGAGCGCGCCGACGCCGCGCGGGATGATCGATACCTTGTGGACCGGGTCGACGCCGGGCAACGCCATGGCGACGAGGGCATGGCCCATCTCGTGATGGGCGACGATCTCGCGTTCCTTGGGATTGAGCAGCCGGTTGCGCTTTTCCAGCCCGGCGATGATGCGTTCGACGGCGTTGTTGAAATCCTCCATCGTCACCGCGTCGGCCCTGCGCCTTGTCGCGAGCAGCGCCGCCTCGTTGACGAGATTGGCGAGGTCGGCACCGGTGAAGCCCGGAGTAGCGCCGCGATCTTCCCGGCATCGACATCCGGGGCGAGCGTGGCCTTTTTCAGGTAGATGTCGAGGATCTGCACCCGGCCGATCTTGTCGGGCCGGTCGACCAGGACCTGGCGGTCGAAGCGGCCGGCGCGCAACAGCGCCGGATCGAGGATTTCGGGCCGGTTGGTGGCGGCCAGAAGGACAAGGCCGGAGGACGGGTCGAAGCCGTCGAGCTCGACGAGCAATTGGTTGAGCGTCTGCTCCTTCTCGTCATGGCCGCCGGAAAGCGGGCCGATGCCGCGGGCGCGACCTAGCGCGTCGAGCTCGTCGATGAAGATGATCGCCGGCGCCTTGCCGCGGGCCTGCTCGAAGAGATCGCGCACGCGCGCCGCGCCGACACCGACGAACATCTCGACGAATTCCGAGCCCGAGATGGAGAAGAACGGAACGCCCGCCTCGCCGGCGACGGCCCTTGCCAAAAGCGTCTTGCCGGTGCCGGGCGGGCCGACAAGCAACACGCCTTTCGGCATGCGGCCGCCGAGACGGCCATAGGCTTTCGGGTCCTTCAGGAAGTCGACGATTTCCTTGAGCTCGTCCTTGGCCTCGTCGACGCCGGCGACGTCCGAGAAATTCACGCCGGTATCGGACTGGACATAGACCTTGGCCTTCGACTTGCCGATTTGCATCAGCCCGCCGATGCCGCCGCCAGTGCCCATGCGCCGCAGCATGAACATCCATATGCCGACGAACACCGCGATCGGGACCACCCAGGACAGGAGATCGCGCAGGAAGGTGCTTTCGACCTGCCCGGTGACGACGATGTCGTGTTTTTTCAGCTCGTCGGCGAAAGCCGGGTCGACGCGCGTCGTGACGAACATCGGCTTGCCGTCCTGCGGTTCCTTGAAGCGGCCCTGGATGAAGCGGTCGGAGACGGCGATCTCCGCGATCTTGTCGTCGGCGAGATAGGTTTCGAACTCGCTGTAGGGAATCTGCGCGATCTGGGTGGTCGAGACATAGACATACTGGAACAGCATCACGGCGAGAAAGGCCGCAATCCAGTACCAGACGTTGAACTGTATCTTCTTGTTCATGTCCGTTCTCCGGTGCGCGGGCAGGTGGTCGTTACCGAAGATAGTATCCGGAGCGCTCCGGCTGCCAGTGCGGCGCCAGGTTTTTTCACACCGACGGCGGGAAGGGCGCTCAGCGCGCCAGCCAGGCGCGGACCTCCGCCAGCAGCTCGAAGACGTGCTGATCGTCGATCTTCATCGCCTCGAAGTGGCAGGCGAGGTTTTCGAGATATTCCAGGCTGGTGCCGAGCCGGCCGGAGCCGGTGGCGATGAAGCGGACCCGGTCCTCGTGCGAGATGTCGGGGCGGATGTTTGGGGAAGCGTGATTGGCGACGAAGGTCAGCGCCTCGACCGTGCCGTGATCGGTGTCGACGGGGACGAAGGCCGGCACGTAGGAGCCGGAGAGCATTTCGCGCCGGAACAGAATTTCCGTCTCCCGGTCGGCGATTTCGGCTTCGATCCGATAGGCGAGGCCGTTGCAGTGGCCGTCCGCCCTGTCGAGCGCGGCCATCAGGCCGGGCATCTCGGCGTTGCCGCGCGCGCCGCGCGTGTCTTTCAGGCAGAAGGCGCGCTCGTAGCCCTCGACGCGGCCGCGCCGGACCTCGGCGAACAGGAAGGCCGGGTTCCACATCAGCGAGCCGTAGGCGAAAATCCAGATGTCCTCGTCGAGCCGTCCGTCCAGCGCCTCGCGGCGGATCTCCTCGCGCCTGGCGTCGCTGTAGCGCCAGGTCTCGGGCATTCCCTGCGCCTTCATCAGCTCGTCGAGGTCGGACGGTTCGAAGGTGCGGAAGGCGGATACCCGCGGATCGACAATCATATCACGCAGGACGGGATGGTGGATGAAGGGATCGGCGGATTCGGTCACGGCTTTGCATGTGGTCTGTCGGGTCAGGTCCTTCAATAAAGCGTCGCCGCGCGATCTGTCATCCATTCGGACAGGAATATTTCTCGCCTAATGCGCCGCGCGGGGTTGTACTCGGGCTTGCGGGACGGCAGATAACCACCGGACCGCCCTCGCGGCGGCCTGCCGTACCGGCATCCATACCAACCAGGGAAAAATTCCGTTTGAGAAACCAGGCACACACGAACTTCACCGACCGTCGTCAGGACGCAGCCGAGGCAAAGAAAAAGCTTCTGGAAAAATTCAAGACGGCGCCGAAGGCCGACGATCCGGAAATGGCCGCGAAGCGCGCCGAACGCGCGGCGATCGCGGAAGCGCGCGAAGTACGCCGCGCCGAGCGCGAGCGGGCGAAGATCGAGGAGCAGGAGCGCAAGGCCGCCGAGGCCGCCGCCGAGGCTGAAGCCGCCCATGCCGCCGCCAACGCGGAAGCGATCGCCCGCGAGGCGGAAGAAAAAGAACGCATCGAGCGCGCCGTCGCCGAGGCGGCCGCGATGAAGGCCAAGCGGGACGAACGCTACGCCGCCCGCAAGGCCCGCCAGCGCTGATCAGCCCGGTTTTGCCGCGATCCAGATGACGTGGCGCGCGCCGCGCTTGCCCCGCGCCCGCGTCGCGACCTCTTCCACCGCATAGCCGCAGGCGCGCAACCGTCTGGTGAAGCCCGGGCTCTGGTGCGACGACCAGACGGCGAGCACGCCGCCGGGGCGAAGCGCCCTGTGCGCGGCGGCAAGGCCCTCGTAGCCGTAGAGGCTGTCGTTTTCCTCGCGGGTCAGCCCCTCGGGGCCGTTGTCGACATCGAGCAGGATGGCGTCCCAGCCGCCCGTGCTGATCAGGTCGCCGACATCGCCCTCATGGATGCGCGTGCGCGCATCGTCGAGGCTGCCGGCGAAGATCGGGGCCAGCGGCCCGCGCGCCCAGGCGATGACGGCGGGCACGAGTTCGGCGACGGTGATCTCGGCGTCGTTGCCCGTTTCGGCCAGCGCCGCGCGCAGCGTGAAGCCCATGCCGAGGCCGCCGATCAGGATTTTCGGTTTTTTGCGGCCGCGGATCCTGTCGCAGGCAAGGCGCGCCAGCGCTTCCTCCGAGCCGGAGAGGCGGCTGTTCATCAGTTCCGTGGCGCCGGCCATGATCGAGAACTCGTCGCCGCGCCGTTTCAGCCGCAATTGCCCGCCGTCTCCGGGGACGGTCGCGGTGTCGAGCTCGATCCATGGCTGCATGTTGGCGGGTTCCTGTTTGGGCCGGGCCTTAGCAGCCGAAGGCGGAGCGTGTCACGCGGGGTTTCGCGGAAGCGCAAGCTGGCGAAGGCGCGGCGACGGCTTCGCGGCGCTGGTCGGCGGCGGTCGAGCCTCGCGCGGATCGGGTTTTTCAGGACGCGCGAGGCGAAGTAGCTGGGGCCTCTTCCGGCAATCCGGTGCCTTGTCCAACATCGCGAGCCTCTCTTGCCTTTTCCGTCACTTAATCGGGCGCTGCCCTCGAAATGAGGAAAGGGCTTTCTCCTCGCAGGGGGGGTAGGCGCGCGACATCGTCACCTCGCTTCATTTTCGAAGGCGGATCGCCGTACACATACTGATGCCTGCCGTTCACGACGTGTCCTCCCGCTGCGCGTCATGCGCCAGCGCATGGCACTCGCGCAGCACATCGTCGACTGCGTGGATCGGCCGCTTGCGGCGGCCCGGCGGCCAACCGGGGCGCATCGGCGAAAAATATTTGGTTCGGTTGAGGCCGAGATCCCGGCGCGCCCGCCAGCGGGCTACGCGACGGGCCTGACCATCAATATCGTCCAGCGCGCGTTTCAGCCCGGCGAGCCGGCGGCGCAGGCGCGCGGCGTCGATCTCGTCGTCGGGCGAGGGGATCCAGTCCTCGGGGATCGGCGTCGGCTCGGTCAGGCCGATGACGCAGATGCGCGGGAAGGATTTCGCGCGGCGCCTGCGCGGGCGGAAATCGAACCGCTTGCGCGGATCGAGCAGGGGAAGGCCCGTAAAGGCGGGGACGGATGTGGTGTGTTGTTGTGGATGGTGTGGTGGCCCGTTTGCGGCGCGCGGGCGCCACCACAACAACAACATCGCGCGCGGCGATGATCACCAGACCGCCGGACGGCGGATTCGGCCGCACGGAGAATGCGCAGGATGTGGTTGTGGAGACGACGCGGCAGGGTGGCGACCGTATCGCCTTCGCCCAGCCCGGCCATGGCGAACAGCGCCGCGAGAATGCGCAGAAGCGCATCGCGGTTGCGGGCAATCGCCCTGTCCCAGTTGATCGTGCTTCGTTGCGCGTTCGTCATTCGGGCAAGGGTAAGGGAGGTTCGGGGGCGGTGGATAAGTGCGGCGCGGGCCTGTCTCCCCCGCAAGGGGGGAGATAGGTGGTCGCCATCCCGGCCCGGATTTGCTGGCTGTTTTTGGTGGTCGCTTCGCGACGACCCCCACCCGTCCTTCGGACCCCGTCCCCACAAGGGGGAGGGAGGGCACTGGCACCAGCGCTTCCACTTGCTTATCGCGATGACCGAGCACGACTACATGTGGACGACCTCCCTCCCCCTTGTGGGGAGGGATACAGGGTGGGGGTACGATGAAGGGCGCGATGCCGGAGGTGGTCTTGGCTTCACAGCCAATCGCCGACATCCGTACGAGCATCATCGCCGGCGCTTCCGGCAGAACGAGGATTTATCTCTTTGCCCGCAGGCGATAGGGAAGCAGTGTGTGCGGGACGGAGGGGAGCGGTAAAGATGCAGAAGGCCACGAGAGACGCCCCGTCGCGCGCGGCGACCGGCATCGCGCTGATGGCGGCCGGCGTCGCCTGCCTGTGCGTCAATGACGCCATCGCCAAGACTTTGACCGCCGGCTACCTGCCGATCCAGATCCTGTTCATCCGCAATCTCGTCGCCCTGCCGATCGCGGTCCTGATCGCGTGGCGGATGGGCGGCCGCCCGGCGTTGCGGTCGCACCGGCCGGCCACCCACCTCGTGCGCGGCGCGTTGTGGATCGGCGCGGCGACGCTGTTCTTCACCGGGCTCAGCTATCTCGGGCTCGCCGAGGCGACGGTCCTGATCTTCGTGGCGCCCGTCTTCATCACCGCGCTGTCGGCGATCGTGCTCAAGGAGCATGTCGGATGGCGGCGCTGGACGGCGGTTCTCGCCGGGTTCGCCGGCGTGCTGATCGTCGTGCGCCCCGGCAGCGCCACGTTCCAGGCCGCATCGCTGTTTCCGGTGGCGACCGCCTTCCTCTATGCGGCGCTGATGATCAGCGCGCGCTGGGTCGACAAGCGCGAGTCGGTCTGGACGCTGATGCTCTACCTGACCGGGGCCGGGGCGCTGGTCAGCGCGCTGGTCGTGCCGTTTTTCTGGACGCCCGTGCGGGCCGAGGATGCGTGGCTGTTTTTCGGCATCGCGCTGTTCGGCACCGTCGGCATCACCATGATGACGCAGGCCTTCCGTTTCGCGCCGGCGGCGGTGGTCGCGCCGTTCGACTATACCGCGCTGATCTGGGCGACGCTGATGGGCTGGCTGTTCTGGGGCGAAATCCCCGACGTGCTGACCTATGCCGGCGCGGCCGTGATCATCGCCAGCGGGGTGTTCATCGTCTGGCGGGAGAGCAAGGTGGCGCAGGCGGGATGAGGGGGCGGATTATCTCTCTCCCCGCGGCATGGGCAGGGCACTAAACCCCGCCGGACCGGCCATCGCTCCCGATCGTTCGGGGTCAGTTAAACTTGATGATACGGGCGTCGCAGATCCTGAGCCCGCCGAAATTGTCCGAGCGCTTGTATGACGCGCCGGTCACCTTGCCGTCCGGACCGACGGTGACATTCAACTGGCACCATAGCGGCGCATACGGGTTGCTTTCGGACCACCGCCAGGTCAGTTCGCGCGAGCCGTCATTATAGTCGTAGGTCTTCGGCTTGCGGTCGTAGACCTGGATCAGCCGCTGCTCGGTGACCCCCTTGTGCGAAGCTACAGCCGCCTCAATGTACTGTGTTTTATCGGAGCTGTCGGTGGTTACGCAGCCCGTCAAAGCAAATACACTGCCAAAACAGTGATATAGATTGCAAATTTCTTCATGTCCCGCCTCTGATCAACCATCAAAAAACGAGACGCTAGCATGGCAGTCTTCGGGATAACAGCAGAACATTTGCCGGGCGGGCATCAGAACTATTGCGATACTCCGGGCTGCCGGGACTTTCGCTGCGTCAGGATTGGTGGCGGACGTCTGCTTCGGGCCAGTCAGACGTGTGTCGGTCATCCGACAAGGGTAGGAGAGGTCGTTGAAGTGTTGGTCTCGCAGATGGAAGATCGACCTGATCGGGGTGATGAACCCGTTCTGGAACGATTTCTATCTCGATCTGAACAAGTGAGTTCCCTGGCCGTGGATCCTCGCAAGCGACGACGGCGCTACGCTTGTCTTGGGTCAAGCCCGAGGATGACGGAGGTAGAGATTCACAAGAATTACTTGGATCGTTGGCGGCCCGATTGCACTTAGATTAAGTCCGGCGCCGAAAGTGCTTTCCAATCTTTTCGGGGAGGAAATGATGAACCATTATGAGACATCAGGTTCCTAGTTAGCCATTCCCAGTAGGTGACTTTGAGCCGCGGCCCGCCGCCCAGTAGTGTGCTAGTCGCTTGATTATCCGCTACGGCGTCGAGCGCTCGCATAACCGCAGGGGCATCAGCTGCAATACGCGAAAACTCGGATTTCCATGAAGCGCATTGCTCATTCGAGCGGTCAACGCATTCATCAATGCTCGCTAATAATGTATAGAATTTGGCTTGTAAAAATGCGTGGTTCTTCGCCTTTCCGGAGAAGTCATACACTAATTGTAGCGCGCCGATTACGGCGATTGCAAGCGGCAGTGCCTCGGATACAAATTGAATGCTATTAATTATGCTTACTGCAGAGCTCGTTCCGAGCACAATTATTAGGAAATTAAAAATTCTTGACCATCCTTCGAGCCATTGCCGTCTCGCCGAGTGATACAGTGCATTACGAAGCGCCATATGCCGAAGAGCAAATACCTCTTCGTCCGTATTTGGCTTTTCAAGCATTCAGAATTTATTTTTTCCCGCCGGTACTTGTCGGCGGCGGTTGATTTCCGTGGCTTCGAGTAGCCCCACTTGATGGACTTTTCGACGCTCCTCCCGTCTTTGCGGTGTTGCTTTTCCCGCCGGAGCTTGAGCCCTTATTACTACTTTCTTTTGCCATTGCGTATCTCGCTGGTCAGTGCGTGCTTTTGCACCTTTCCTTATAGCTTAGCAGCAAAAAAAACTCCACTTAGGTGATGATTTCCCCCGTTAAATGTAGTTGTTAAAGCAAAACGGCCCGGTCTTGTGATCGGGCCGTCTTCTTAGGTCATTGCGCGGCTAGGTTGGGTTTCAAGTCTCATCCCGGCCTCAACTACACCCACTTGTACTCCCGCACGTGTCGCACTTCAAACACGTGCCGTTCCTCACCATGGTGAAGTTGGAGCATTCCGGGCACATGTCGCCGGTGTAGCCCTGCATCATCGCCTTCATGCGGCGGTCGGCCTCGAGCTTCTTGAGCTCGGCCTGCGCCTCGCGCTCGGCGGCAGGCGACAGGCCGGTGGCTTCGGCCCTGGCGGCCTCGGCTTCGGCTTCCGTCTCGGTCATGGAAGTCGGCCTGGCGCTCCTCGTAGTCGCGCTTGAAGGCCGAGGTTTCCTCGAACAGTTCGGAGACCGGCTTGGCGGCGAGCGATCGACTTGGCCGAGACGCCGGCGATCGCGGTGACCGTGTTGGCGTTGGAGGCCTTGGGCGCCGTTGCCTTGGCCGGGGCGCCGCCGGCGGCGCCGGCCGGCGCATCCGACTTGCCGGAGACGACGGAGAGCTTGTGGCCGCGGGTCAGGCCGCTGGACACCGGCGTCTTGCCGTCGGCGATGCCCTTGCCGAGCGTCGTGGTCGAGAACTCCGACTGGTCGACATGGGCGAGGTCGTGGCGGCCGAGATAGGAGACCGCCAGTTCGCGGAAGACGTAGTCGAGGATCGACGTCGCCGACTTGATGGCGTCGTTGCCCTGCGACCATGCCGGCCGGCTCGAACTTGGTGAAGACGAAGGCGTCGACATATTCCTCCAGCGGCACGCCGTATTGCAGGCCGAGCGACACCGAGATGGCGAAGTTGTTGATCAGCGCCCGCAGCGTCGAGCCTTCCTTGTTCATGTCGAGGAAGATCTCGCCGAGACGGCCGTCGTCATATTCGCCGGTGCGCAGGAACACCGTGTGGCCGCCGATCTTGGCCTTCTGGGTGTAGCCCTTGCGGCGCGTCGGCAGTTTCTCCTGCTCGCGCACGACCTTCTCGATCACGCGCTCGACGATGCGCTCGGTGATCTCCATGGCGCGCTGCGCGGCGGGCGCATCGGCGATCGCCTCGACCACGTCGTCCTCGTCCTCGTCGTCCTCGATCAGCGAGGCGTTGAGCGGCTGCGACAGCTTCGAGCCGTCGCGATAGAGCGCGTTGGCCTTGAGCGCCGAGCTTCCAGGACAGCATGTAGGCCTGCTTGCACTCGTCGACGGTCGCGTCGTTGGGCATGTTGATCGTCTTGGAGATGGCGCCCGAGATGAAGGGCTGGGCGGCGGCCATCATGCGGATGTGGCTGTCGACCGAGAGATAGCGCTTGCCGACCTTGCCGCAGGGATTGGCGCAATCGAAGACCGCGTAATGCTCCTCCTTCAGGTGCGGCGCGCCTTCCAGCGTCATCGCCCCGCAGATGTGGATGTTGGCGGCCTCGATGTCCTTCTTCGAGAAGCCCAGATGGACGAGCAGGTCGAAGGCGGGATCGGAGAGCTTTTCCTCGGGGATCATCAGCGCGGCCATCTGCTCGTCGCCGATGGTCCAGCGGTTGAAGACGAACTTGATGTCGAAGGCCGATTTCAGCGAGGCATTGATCTTGTCGATCGTCGCCTCGGAGAAGCCCTTGGCGCGCAGCGTCGTCGGGTTGATGGCCGGCGCCTGGTCGAGCGTGCCGTGGCCGACGGCATAGGCCTCGATCTCGGCGATCTCGTGCTCGGCATAGCCCAGCGTGCGCAAGGCTTCCGGCACGGCGCGGTTGATGATCTTGAAGTAGCCGCCGCCGGCGAGCTTCTTGAACTTGACCAGCGCGAAGTCGGGCTCGATGCCGGTGGTGTCGCAGTCCATGACGAGGCCGATCGTGCCGGTCGGCGCGATGACGGTGGCCTGGGCGTTGCGGTAGCCGTTCTTCTCGCCGAGCTCGATCGCCCTGTCCCAGGCGGATTTCGCATGGGCGATCATTTCGGCGTCGGGGCAGTCGGAGGCCTTGAGCGGCACCGGGTTGACGGCGAGATCCACGTAGCCCTGCGCCTCGCCATAGGCGGCGCGGCGGTGGTTCTTCATGACGCGCAGCATGTTCTTCGCGTTCGGCTTGTAGCCGGGGAAGGGGCCGAGCTCGCCGGCCATCTCGGCCGAGGTCGCATAGGCGGTGCCGGTCATGATCGCGGTCAGCGCGCCGCAGATGGCGCGGCCCTCGTCGCTGTCATAGGGAATGCCCGAGGTCATCAGCAGGCCGCCGATATTGGCGTAGCCGAGGCCGAGCGTGCGGTATTTGTAGGAGAGTTCCGCGATGCGCTTCGACGGGAACTGCGCCATCATGACGGAGACTTCCAGCACGATGGTCCACAGCCGCACGGTGTGCTCGTAGGCGGCGATGTCGACCTTGCCGGTCGCGACGTCGCGGTACTGCAGCAGGTTGATCGAGGCCAGGTTGCAGGCCGTGTCGTCGAGGAACATGTATTCCGAGCACGGGTTGGAGGCGTTGATCGGGCCTTCCGCCGGGCAGGTGTGCCAGTCGTTCATCGTGGTGTTGAAGTGGATGCCCGGATCGGCCGACGCCCATGCGGCGTAGCCGACGCGCTCCCACAAGTCGCGCGCCTGAACCGTCTTGGCGACCTTGCCGTCGATGCGGTTGATCAGGTTCCACTCGCCGTCGCTCTCGACGGCGCGCAGGAACTCGTCCTTGACCGAGATCGAGTTGTTGGAGTTCTGGCCGGAGACGGTCAGATAGGCTTCCGAATCCCAGTCGGTGTCGTAGGTCTTGAACTCGATGTCGGTGTAGCCCTGGCGCGCGAACTGGATCACCCGCTTGATGTAGTTCTCGGGCACCATCGCCTTCTTGGCGGCCTTGATCTCGCGCTTGAGCGCCGGGTTCTTGGCCGGGTCGAAGCAGTCGTCATCGTGGCCCTCGCAATTGACGCAGGCCTTCATGACGGCGGTCATGTGCTTCTTGACGGTCTTGGAGCCGGTGACCAGCGCGGCGACCTTCTGCTCCTCGTTGACCTTCCAGTCGATATATTGCTCGATATCCGGGTGGTCGATGTCGACGACGACCATCTTGGCGGCGCGGCGCGTGGTGCCGCCCGACTTGATGGCGCCGGCGGCGCGGTCGCCGATCTTGAGGAAGCTCATCAGGCCCGACGACTTGCCGCCGCCCGACAGGCGCTCGCCTTCGCCGCGCAGCTGCGAGAAGTTGGAGCCGGTGCCGGAGCCGTATTTGAACAGGCGCGCCTCGCGCACCCACAGATCCATGATGCCGCCGTCATTGACGAGGTCGTCGCCGACCGACTGGATGAAGCAGGCATGCGGCTGCGGATGCTCGTAGGCCGAATCGGATTTCTTCAGCTTGCCGGTGAAGGGGTCGACATAGAAATGGCCCTGGCCGGGGCCGTCGATGCCATAGGCCCAGTGCAGGCCGGTGTTGAACCATTGCGGCGAGTTCGGCGCGACGCGCTGGGTGGCGAGCATGTAGCAGAGCTCGTCGAAGAAGGCGCGGGCGTCGTCCTCGCCGTCGAAATAGCCGCCTTTCCAGCCCCAGTAGGTCCAGGTGCCGGCGAGCCGGTCGAAGACCTGGCGGGCGTCGATCTCGGAGCCGAAACGCTCGCCCTCGGGCAGCTTGGCGAGCGCCTTTTCGTCGGGCTCGGAGCGCCACAGCCAGGACGGGACGGAATTCTCCTCGACCTTCTTCAGCCGCGCGGGAACGCCTGCCTTGCGGAAATATTTCTGGGCAAGGATGTCTGCCGCCACCTGGCTGAACTGCGAGGGCACGTCGATGTCTTCCAGGCGGAACACGATGGACCCGTTCGGGTTCCTGATCTCGCTCGTGGCCTTGCGGAAGGCGATTTCGGCGTAGGGTGACTGACCTTCTTTGGTAAACCGGCGTTCAATGCGCATGGTCTCTAACCTTCGTCCCTCTATATATAGTGTGTCTGCATCTCCGGCAAAAGCCGATATTGCGGCACACGCGTTCCCGTTCGGGCCGTTCGCACGGCCCGGTCCCACTCCGCTGGCGCAAGAGCATGTCCCTTCGGACGAATTCTTACGCGCAACACATACTGAAAATGATTGCCACCCGGTTTTTTCGGCGAGCCAACTCCGTTTGGACGGCTACCTTATGTTGTGTCAAAGTAGGACGCAAACACTAAATATAGTGTTAATGATCACTTTGCACACCCTTTCGACCGGCTGGCCAAACCCCCTCACACGCACGCAGCTTCCCCGTCCCGCGGAGAGTATGAAACCCCGGCCGCAGAGCCGAAAACACAGATAAAAATGAAAAGCGCCGGCAGAAATGAAACATTCCGGCACCGTGACTCGTGTCACGCAAGGGTCATAAAAGGCGACTCGGGCCAGCCGGTCAAGGGCTAGGTTTCCTCAAAAGTATTAACGCAATATGTTGTGGGTGAGTGTGTGGAAGCTGGGGATAACCTCCTTGGCGGGCTTTGCCCAAAAATGCGGCTGTTTTCCGGTCTCCGGACGTCGGACGGCGTTGCCGCGCAAATGCGCGCTTGCGGCGGAAAAATCTCCGCTGCCGGACGATTTTCGGGATTGGCGAGGCGGTACGGCGGACAAAAGACGGCAGGATCGGCGCCGGGAGGCGCGGCGCGGCGCCCGCCGATGACGCGAAATTGCCCGACGCAACGGCAGCTGTGATCCGCGGGACGGTCCCGGCGGTGGCGGCCCGGCTGTGGATATCGTCGCGGTCAGCGTGCACGCGCCCGGTCCCGAGATGACCCCATATATGCGCGCGTCGGCGATCGCCGTGCCGCCGTCCCGATTTTCCGCCGGCCGCGACCCGCCGCTGCTGACCGGCAAAATGCAACCGATGGTGCGTGCCAGCGGTCCGGACTCGCCCGCTTTTCCCAGGCGTCAAGAGCAGACTTCTTCCGTTGCGTCGCTTGGGTGGGTCGAGGGAATTGCCTGATATCATTCCGAAAATTTGCCCTTCACCGGTTTTTAACGGGTCGAACGGTCTGTTGAACCAACGCGCATCGGCGCCAAGCCGACCGGCCCATGACGGGCCTTTCTACCTCAGCGTGCATGTTTTTCAGAAAACTGGGATCGGTCCGCGCCTGCTCATGGCTGCAAGACCGATTGCGAGGGGGCCATCCGGTTAATGTTCGAGAAACTCAACAAGCTGTCGCTCACCGCCAAGATCGCGGCTTTCATGATCGCAGTGAACCTTTGCGGTATCGCCGTTCTGGCAGGATACACCTGGACCACCGAGACGCGCTCGTCGATTTCCAATGCGGTCGACAAATGGTCGCGCGACACCGAACAATTCGCAACGCTGGCCGCCGGCGGCATCAAGTGGGGCAAGGCCGAGGTCATCCAGGATGCCTATGCCCTGTTCCGCGACGACGCATCCCTGAACATGGTGCAGTTCGCCGCTTTCAACCGTGACGGCAAGATAGTCGACAGCTGGACCCGCGACGGCGCGGATGCCGTGCTGAGCGACAGCCAGATCGCCGAGCTCTCGAAACAGACCATGGCGGATCCGGAAACCGCTACCGAACTTGGCGACGGCGTCGCATCCGTTGTCGTGCCCCTGCCGAAGAATGCCGCCGGCGAAAACTCCGGCCTTGTGCTGACGGTGTGGACCACCGCGCCGATCTACACGACGGCGGAGTGGAACGCCGTCATGCTGTTCGCCATCCAGAGCGTGATCGTGGCCGTCGGTTTCGGCCTGCTGCTGCTGGTGATGCGCCGCCTGATCGGAGCGCCGCTCAACACGATTTCGGCCAGCATCGGGCGCATGCAGGAGGGGGACTTCCAGTCGGAGGTTCCGTTCCAGGAAAAGGGCGACGAGATCGGTTTCGTGGCCCGTGCGCTGGAAACCTTCCGCGGCGAGTTCATCGCCAAGCAGGAGGAGGGCCGCCTGGCCGATGAACAGCGCCAGAGCTTCGAGGCCGAACGGTCGCAGAACGCGGAACGCACGGTTGCGGCCGCCGAAGCGCAGGCGAGCGCGGTGAGCCGCGTCGCCGAGGCGCTCGAACAGCTCGCCGACGGCGATTTCACCTGCCACCTCGACGATCTCGGTCCCGAGTTCGAGAAGCTCGCCAACGACTTCAACCGGATGGTGGAAGCCGTATCGGCGACGCTGGCCGATGTCCGCACGGCGTCCGAAGCGGTGGATACCGGCTCGGTCGAACTGGCGAACTCCGCCGATACGCTGGCCACGCGCACCGAGCAGACGGCCGCGTCGCTGGAGGAAACCGCGGCGGCTCTGCACGAAATGACGTCGACGGTGAAGGAATCCTCCGAGCGCGCGCAGGAAGCCGGCACGATGGTGACGAAGGCAAAGCAGGATGCCTCATCCTCGGCGGCCGTCGTGCGTGACGCGATCGGCGCCATGGACCGGATCCAGCAGTCCGCCGGAAAGATCAGCCAGATCATCACGGTCATCGACGAGATCGCGTTCCAGACGAACCTCCTGGCGCTCAACGCCGGCGTCGAGGCGGCGCGCGCCGGCGAGGCGGGCGCCGGCTTTGCCGTCGTCGCCCAGGAAGTGCGCGAACTGGCCCAGCGGTCGGCCGCTGCCGCCAAGGAGATCTCGCAGCTGATCAGCGAATCCGGCCGCGAGGTGGAGTCGGGTGTCCAACTGGTCAACCAGACGGGCGAGTCGCTTCTGTCCATCGAAACGCAGGTGAACGACATCACCGACCGTATCGAGACGATCATCAGCGGCTATCGCGAGCAGTCGACCGGCCTCGACGAGATCAACACGGCGGTCGTCAGCATGGACCAGACGACGCAGCAGAACGCGGCAATGGTCGAGGAGACCAACGCGGCCTGCCAGGAACTGCGCGCCCAGGGCAGCAAGCTGAACAGGATCGTCGCGCGGTTCCGCATCGCGGGAACGCAACCGGCGCCGGAAATGCCGGCAGAAACTCCGGCTGCCCCGCCGCGGCCCGAAAGGGCAAAGATTCCGGCCGTTTCCGGCAACACGGCGCTCGCCGTGGAGCCGAGCGACTGGGAGGAGTTCTGATCCACTCCGGGTCGGACACAACAATAACAAACCGAGGAGACAACAATGAAATCAACCATGCTTGGACTTGCGCTTGCGGCCTCCGCATTCGCCTTCGCCGCCACTCCGTCGCTTGCCGACGGTGAACACATCCCGGCGGTGACCGACTATGCCAATGCCAACATCAAGCCGTGGCTTGCCGATCCCGCCGTCATCAGCGCGGTCAAGGCCCAGAACGAGGCCAATGCCGGCCTGAGCCAGGACGATATCGACTCGCTCGACAAGAACTGGCGCGCCGGCGTCGACGGCGGCGACCATTCGCTGATCGACAAGGTGCTCTCCAACTCGCTGTCCGGCTTCCTGCGCGACAAGCAGATGGGATCGAACGGCGTCATCACCGAGATCTTCGTCACCGATGCCAAGGGCCTCAATGTCGGCCAGAGCGACGTGACGTCGGACTACTGGCAGGGCGACGAAGCCAAGTGGCAGAAGACCTACGGCACCGGCGCCGCCGATGCGATCTTCGTCGACGAAGCCGAGAAGGACGAGTCGACGCAGATGCTGCAGAGCCAGGTTTCGATGACTCTCGCAGACGATTCCGGCGCGCCGATCGGCGCGATCACGGTCGGGATCAACCTGAACGCGCTCTGAGCCGTTCCGCATTCCCGAGACATGAAGGGCTCCCGCGAGGGAGCCCTTTTGTTTTGGATAGCAAGCGGACCGACGCGCCGGATCAGCCCTTGTGGCCTTCGGCGATCGGTTCCTGGTAGGTGAAGCCGAGGTCCCAGGGGAAGTAGATCCAGGTGTCCTGGCTGACCTCGGTGACGAAGGTGTCGACCAGCGGCCGGCCCTTCGGCTTGGCGTAGACGGTCGCGAAATGGGCCTTCGGCAGCATGGCGCGCACCAGGCCGGCGGTCTTGCCGGTGTCGGTCAGGTCGTCGACGATCAGGATGCCTTCGCCGTCATTGGCGAGAAGATCGGCGTGGACCTCCTTGAGCACCTGGATGTCGCCCTGTGTCGTGTAGTCGTGATAGCTCGCCACACAGACCGTCTCGACGATGCGGATGCCGAGTTCGCGGGCGATGATGGCGGCGGGCACGAGACCGCCGCGGGTGATGCAGACGATCGCCTTCCAGCCGTTGCCGACACCCGAAATCCGCCACGCCAGGGCGCGCGCATCGCGGTGAAACTGGTCCCAGGAAACGGGAAAGGCTTTTTCGGGCAGGGCCATGCGGGATTTCCGATCTTCCGTATGAAAAGTGGACACGCACATAGCCGGATTGACGGTGTCCGGCAAGGCGCGGGGGCCGGGCCGCGTCCGGAAGCTGTGGAGCATGCGGGCGGATCAGGCCTGCAGCGTGGCGATCATCGCGCCGACGGCGGCGGCGGCGGCGTCGAGGCGCGCATCGTCGGCGCCGCGCAGAACGATATCCGTCCAGAACCTGCCGCTGTCATATTTGGGGTAGGAGCCGATGGCGATGTCGGGATAATCGTCCTGGATCCTTGCGAGCGTCTCGCCGATCGTGCCTTCGCCGAAGGGGCAGTGCACGGAGCGCGAGAGCAGGATCCGGCCGGTGCGCAGGGTCGGCACGACATTGTCGAGCATCGCCTGGAAGACCGCCGGAACGCCGGCCATGACATGGACATTGCCGACAACGAAGCCGGGCGCCTTCGAGATCGGGTTGTCGATATGCACCGCGCCCTCGGGCATGCGCGCCATGCGCTTGCGCGCCTCGGTGAACTCGATGCCGCGCTGGGCGTAGTGGTCTCCCAGCAGCTTCATTGCCTGCGGGTCGTGATCGCAGGGCAGGCCGAAGGCCTTGGCGATGGCGTCCGCGGTGATGTCGTCATGGGTCGGGCCGATGCCGCCGGAGGTGAAGACATAGTTGTTGCGCGCGCGCAGCGCGTTGACAGCCTCGATGATCGCCGCCTCGTCGTCGCCGACGAAGCGCACTTCCCTCAGATCGATGCCGATGGCGGTCAGGACGGCGGCGAGATGGCCGGCATTCTTGTCGCGAATCCGGCCGGACAGGATCTCGTCGCCGATGACGACCGCGGCGGCGGTGACGATCGAATTGTCCTCTTTTCCAGCAGTTTTCGAAGGCATGCGCAGGCGCTCCATAGCTCGCGTCATTCTTATGCATGTTCGCACTGGTTGTGAAGCGCACCCCGGCGCGCGGGCGAGGCGTTTGCGCTTGATCGGGCTGGCCGCGTCGGATAGCGATGGCCGCGGGCCCCCTTGGCGGAACTGGTAGACGCAAGGGACTTAAAATCCCTCGGCCTTTGGCCGTGCCGGTTCGAGTCCGGCAGGGGGCACCACTTTTATGTCCGAGATAGTCCAGCCAAATCTGGACCAACGCCTAAAAATTCGGGATTTCCAGGAATTGGCACCTTTTAATGGTCCAAGGCTGTCCGGGCGAGTTCGTTGGCATCCAGCAATTTTGTTGGTATCTTCGCGGGCATGATGACCAAATACCAACAGCCTGTTGGCTGCGATACCAACACATGCCGCTGACAGATACGAAGATCCGCAGCCTCAAGCCGACCGAAAAACCGACCAAACACAGCGACGGTGGCGGGCTATTTTTGCTTGTAACGCCTCAAGGCTCGAAGCTCTGGCGTATGGCCTATCGCTTCGGGGGCAAGCAGAAGACGCTTTCGTTCGGTAACTATCCAATTATTACGCTCGCCGAGGCCCGGGAGAAGCGGGACAACGCCAAGCGGCTTCTCGCTAACGGTGTCGACCCATCGCAACAGGCCAAGCTGGAAAAGATCAAGCGGCAGGTTTCAAGCGCCAGCACGTTCAATGCCGTTGCCGACGAGCTCCTTGCCAAAGCGGAACGGGAAGGTAGAGCGGAGACGACGCTAATCAAGAAGCGATGGCTGCTGGGCTTCGCGCGCCGGCAATTTGGCAATCGGCCGATCACGGAGATCACTGCGCTGGAAATTCTTGTTCCACTTCGCGAAGTCGAGAGCGAAGGTAACTATGAAACAGCACTGAGGCTTCGCGCCACGATCGGCCAAGTTTTTCGTTATGCCATTTCCACCGCGCGCGCAGAGAACGATCCGACATTCGGTCTTCGCGGTGCACTGATCACGCCGACCGTCACGCACCGTGCAGCAATCACGGACAGGGAGAAGTTCGCCGGCCTCGTCCGCGCCATATGGGGATATGACGGCACGCCGGAAACATGTGCGGCACTGAAACTGATATGCCTTCTCTACCCACGCCCGGGCGAATTGCGCCTGGCGGAATGGAGCGAGTTCGATTTCGACAAAGCGACTTGGACCATTCCTGCGCAACGTACAAAGATGCGCCGTGAGCATCGCAAGCCGCTTTCCGACGCGGCCATCGAGGTCCTCTTCGACCTTAGGCGCTTGACCGGGAATCGTGCCCTTGTCTTTCCGTCCATTCGGTCGCCACAAAGGCCAATCAGCGAGAACACGCTAAACGGCGCGCTTCGTCGGCTTGGCTACACCCAAGGCGAAGCGACTTCGCACGGATTTCGCGCTTCGGCGTCCAGCCTGCTGAATGAGAGCGGTAAATGGCATCCGGATGCCATCGAAGCCGAACTCGGCCACTTGGGTGCAGACCAAGTGCGCCGCGCTTACCATCGCGCGGCCTACTGGGACGAGCGGGTCAGGATGGCTGAGTGGTGGGCAGACGAAATCACCGCGATGCTCGGTATTGCCTAGCGGATAATCCATCAGCGCATTTCGACCGCGTTCCACCACATAGGTCCAATTCGCCCTCGATAGCGGACCATTTAGGGCCGGAGCAGACATTTCCGCTTTGTGCCAAAATCAGCCATCAAAGCGTCAACTAGTAAGCGACCGATTTGGGGCCGACAGCGGAATGGCGGCTTCTGGTGTCCGAAGAACGATAGCTGACGTTCAGCCCAGTGGGAACAACGTCTGAAGCTGGCTTGGTTTCTGGCATGTCACGATTTCAAGGATAGTAGCCACATCTGGCAATTTGCCAACATTCCGATGAGTTTTCGCCGGGCTTGATGCCGCGCCCCGATTTAGATCACATGGGTGATGCACAATGTGGTCCGTCGGGCAGCTCTGGCTAGGCCAGAAAGCGGCTTGGATACACTGGCTGAGAATTCGGGTTCCCAAAGATGTACAATCCGGGCGGAGAAGAGCCCCCAGCCGCCCCACTTGCCTGGCGATAGCCGCTTTGTGCCGGCTAGACGAGGGTACTTCGGTCAAACGGAAACCGGTTCGAGTTTGTCTGGCAGGACTCCGTAAATTGCTGCCCGGCCTACTTGGTACCGGGCTTCTTGGTGGATTGCGTCGGCTTCGTCGTATCCGCTCCGTTGTCCGCCAAGACATCCTGAACATCCCCGGATCGGCGGTCAGGCAAGCTGCGATCCCGGGGATCCTTCGACGCGTCTTCGCCCAGACCCAGGCCGGTTCCGGCCGTCGTCTCGCCTGTGGAACCGTCAAAATCGAAGCCCGGTCGGTCCACGGCGACCGCTTTCTTGGGCGCTTCCGGTTTTTTGGGAAATCCTGGCCGAGGTTCAATTCTGATCACTGTATTTCTCCTTGAGTTTGGCACCGTTGAGACCTCACCGACAGGTTCATCTCAAAGATCGCCGGCGCATATGGTCTCGCCAGACTTGTTGTCATTGATCCGCCCGAGCATGCTTTCCAGGCGATGTTTCAGCTTCTTCGTGGCACCCTTGTGTGCGCGTTCAAGCGTTGCTGCCTGGTCCGGTGACCACTTCCGGATTCCGCCGCTCCGGCTGCGGTGTCGCCCCAACACCGGTCAAGGCGCAACTGCCCGGGGACCCGCAATTCGATACGGGCCGCGAAAATCGGACATTGCGAGGACTCAGGTCAGATCTAAATCCGGCCGGTGAGCAGCAGCACGATGACGACGATCAGGATGACACCGAGGACACCGATTCCGGTATGGCCGAAACCATAACCGTAGCCTCTGAAACGGCCGCTGAAGCCGCCGAGCAGGAAGACGATGAGAATTATGACCAGGATGGTTCCGATCGACATGAACTCGACTTCCATAACCGGCGTCGAACCGGATGATTTTCTCATCCCTGCCCAAGCGCAATTTATCTGATAGTCTCGAATTGAAGAGCGGTGCAAATTTCGATCCGCAACTTCCCTTATGCCATATGCAGGTGTGGGCGTCATTGCTAATTGCAGCGAATGCGTCGGAAATGTCGCAACACTCGGATGCCGCCAGAATGACTACGGGCGACCGACCGCCTCCAATTCCCTATCCGAGCCTAAGGTTACATCATTGCGCCATTTTTGGCGCCGAGAAGGCGATCCATGCACGGCACCGCATTTGCTGGTGAATTGGCAATCAGGACGCAGGGAATGCTTCTCACGCGAATTGGCTACTACAGCGACTTTTTCGCTTACCCAGTGCTGATCGCGGTTTTCGGCGCGGCAGGCGTCATGAATGCCGGTGCCGATGGAGGGGAAGCGTGGATAGCGTTTTTCTTGGGCGGCTTGGCGATGTGGACGCTGCTCGAATATATTCTGCATCGCTTCGTGCTGCATCACTTGCCCTACATCAAGGAGATGCATGAACAGCACCACCGCGATGTGCATGCGCTGGTCGGCACGCCCACTTGGCTCAGCGTGGTGTTGTTTCTGGGCTTCGTGTTCTGTCCGCTTCTCCGGCTTACTGATCTCGCGACGGCGAGCGCTGTTTCGTGCGGGCTCGTGACGGGCTATCTCTGGTATGTCAGCGTGCATCACGCCGTTCATCACTGGCACCCCGCCCATTCCGGTTATCTGTACAGCGTCAAACGCGGCCATGCGATGCATCATGCCGACGAGGCTTACAATTTCGGCGTCACGTCGCGTTTTTCGGGACCGGGTTTTCGGTTCGATGCGCCGGCTGCGGCAGGTTCCGTAGATGGGCAATCCGCGGTTTCCGTTTTCGATATGACGATAAAATGCAACTCTCGGCCGCCCGATTCCTGGAATACTCTCGAGTAAACAAAAGCCAGCCTGTTCCTTGTAAAAAATGGCGGCAAGCGCCATATACGGTTGTCGATAGACGGCAAGATTTCCGTGGCCCGCGTATTTTCACTCGCATTGGCCAATTAATTCAAACCCGAAAAACGCGATTTCGACAGTCTGCACATATGCAGATGAGCTATATATACTTATGAAAGGGTCTATCATGACCACAGGAACAGTTAAATTCTTCAATCTTCAAAAGGGTTTTGGGTTCATCGCGCCGGATGACGGCGGCAATGACGCATTCGTCCACATCAGCGCCGTCGAACGCGCCGGAATGAGCGACCTGCGCGAAGGCCAGAAGGTCGGATACGAACTCGTCGCTGACCGCAAGAGCGGCAAGATGTCGGCAGACAGCCTTTCCGACGCAAGCTAAATACCGGTGCCACAGCCGTCGTATGAAACCGGCGGCAGTGGCATTCCCTCCAATCCCGCCCTGTATCCACGCTATCCGACCTGGCAGACGGACCGGGCGACAAAGACCGTTCCCGGAAGGGCCGTGCTCAAGTAACGAAGACCTTACGCCGGACTTGCATAACGGACGCGCGAAACGGCGGCCGCTAGTGCCGGCGCCCCTTGCCGACCACAATGGATTGGCTCCCCTCCGCAACTTATTTCCTGCCTGGCGCCGCCCCGGCAGCCAGCAGCGAAAATTCTCGATGTATCGACCTGCCATCCGGCGAAGCGTTCGAACGCGAGCAGATAATCAGGAGTACATCCATGCGGTATATTGGCGAGATTTCCGGAAACGGAACACTGAAGTGCGAAGGGGTCGACATCGCCAGCGCTTCCTATGACTTCGAGAGCTATTCGCGGAAAACCGGCGGTCTGACGGGTTCCGGCGAGATCACGCTTGCGCCAGAGGCGCTCAAATCATGCTTCGGTAGGTCCGGCGTTCAGCTGATGACCGAAGATGGACGTATGTTTAACCTGACATTTCCCGAAAAGCTTATGCGTGAGCCGAATGTCGCCCACGTGGTCGTTTCCGGTGACCTTCCTGCCGAGCGCAATTGGCGCCACTGAGGACCTCCCGGGCTCCCTTTCAATTTTCTGATTCTTCCGGCAGCGCCTTTCCTTCGGGCCAAATCATTGCCGCCATGCGGAACAGCGGGTCGAGAGATCCATTCGATAGACCCACGTCGACACGGCCATTGGTCACGACGCAATGGCCGGAAACACGATCATGAAACCCTTCCCCCTTGTCGCACGCGTGCCCGCATTCCCTTGGGACAGCACCGCACCCGTCCGCGAAGAACTTTTTGGCGTCGAGCGACTCGAACTGCATGCGGAAACGCTTGCGGCGGCGCAGCCGGTCACAGACGCCCCTCCGAAGGTCAAGTCGCTGCAAGCGCGGCTCAACGAAAATTCCACTGTTCTGCTGGCTGCCTATCGCGCGAGCGCGGCGGAATTGGAAAACGGGCGCACGATCGTTCCGGCCGCCGAGTGGCTTCTGGACAATTACCACCTGGTGGAGGAACAGATCCGCGAGATCCGGGATGACCTCCCTCCCGGCTACTACCGCCAGCTGCCAAAACTCGCTGCGGGTCCGTTTGCCGGATATCCGAGGGTTTTCGGAATGGCATGGGCTTTCGTCGCTCACACCGACAGTCACTTCGATCCCGAAATCCTGTGCAGGTTCATTGCTGCATACCAGCGTGTCCAGCCGCTCACCATCGGCGAGTTGTGGGCCGTCGCCATAACGCTGCGCATCGTACTCATCGAGAATTTACGCCGGCTGGCGGACCAGATTTCGGCAGCGCGACTGTCGCGCGCCGAAGCCGATGCGCTGGCGGACCATGTCCTGGTGTCGGGATTTTCACCTGACACCGCCATCGCCAGGCTCTCCAAGGCGCCCCTGCCGGAATTGTTTGCCGCACAATTTGCCAAGCGCCTGCGAGACCACGATCCCAGCACGACACCGACATTCGGCTGGCTGGAAGAACGGCTCAACGTTCAGCATGTCTCGATCGACGATGTCGTCCAGCACGCCCAGCAACGCCAGGGCGCCTCGAATGTCACGGTGCGCAACATCATTACCAGCATGCGCCGCATCTCCGACATAGATTGGGCCGACCTTTTCGAGACCGTGAGCCTGGTTGACGTGCGCCTTCGCGCATCAAGCAGCTTCGCCGCCATGGACTTCCAGACGCGCGATTCCTATCGCAGCGCGATCGAGGAACTCGCCCGAGGATCCGCACTGTCCGAACTCGAAATTGCCGAAGAAGCGCTCCGCAACGCTCAGACCGCGGCAGCCGAAGCTTCCGATCCGGCAGAAGCCGAAAGGTTCGGAGATCCAGGCTACTTCCTGATCGCCGAAGGGCGTCGGACGCTGGAACGGGCGACGGGTTTCCGCGCGCCAGCACGCCTGTTGCTGCGCCGTTTCAACATCCGGCTCGGCATTGCCGGTTATGTCGGCACGATCATGGTCATTGCGCTGGCGCTTGTCGGTCTCGCCATCTGGATGTTGGCAATCCCCGCACCGGCGCTGGCGCTCCTTGTGTTTCTCGCAGCGCTCCTTCCGGCAACAGACGTGGCGACGGCGCTGGTCAATCGCGCCATCACCTGGCTTTTCGGCGCGGTGACGCTGCCCGGTCTTGAACTGGCCTCCGGCGCGCCCTCGTCTCTGCGCACGCTTGTCGTCGTGCCGACGCTGCTCACCAGCGAGGCCGACCTGTTCGAGCAGATCGGCCAGCTGGAGGTTCATTACCTGTCCGGCCCAGGCGGCGATCTCACCTTCGCGCTGCTGCTGGACGGCGTCGATGCCGATGCGGAAACGATCGACGGAGAGGACAGCGTGCTCAACGCAGCGGCAAACGCCGTCGAAAACCTGAACCGCCAATACGGTCCGGGTCCGGCGGGCAATCGCTTCATCATTCTCCACCGCAAACGCGTGTTCAACACGGGAGAGAACAAATGGATGGGATGGGAGCGCAAGCGCGGAAAACTGCAGGAACTGAATCGCCTGCTGAGAGGTGCGGCCAACACGACTTTCATTCCCATAAACGGGCAGGCGCCCGTAGTGCCGACCGATGTGCGTTACGTCATTACCCTCGACGCCGATACAAGGCTTCCGCGTGACGCCGCCATCAAGTTGATCGGCAAGATGGCCCATCCGCTCAATCGCCCGAGAATGAATGCCGATGAACAGCGCGTCGTCGGCGGCTACGGCATTTTGCAGCCGCGGGTCACGCCCTCCCTTCCAGTGGGGCGCGAAGGGTCGCTCTATCAACGCGTTTTCTCGAGCCCGGGCGGCATGGATCCCTACGCGGCGGCGGTCTCGGACGTCTATCAGGACCTTTTCGGCGAAGGATCCTACACCGGTAAAGGCATCTACGACGTCGACGCCTTCGAGGCGTCTCTTGCCGGGCGGATTCCGGAGAACGCGCTATTAAGCCATGACCTCTTTGAAGGCATCTACGCGCGCGCAGGCCTCGCTTCCGACATCGAGGTCGTCGAGGAGTTCCCGTCCCGCTACGACGTCGCGGCGAAACGCCAGCACCGCTGGACGCGTGGCGACTGGCAATTGCTGCCCTGGATCTTTCGCAAACGAACCGACAAGCATGCCATTACGGCGGTCGGTCTGGGTAAGATCCTCGACAATCTGAGACGGTCTATGTTTGCGCCCGCACTTTTCGTGACGCTGGGTCTGACCTGGCTCCTGCCGATGCCATCGACGCTTTGGGGCAGTTTGTTTGTCCTCTGCGCCATAGCGATTCCCGCGTTTCTCCCGATTGCCTTCTCCATTGTGCCGCGCCGCTCCGGTATTCGCATGGGCAGCCACTTCGAGAAGCTCGGGGCCGATATCCGCCTCGCGGCGATGCAGACGGCGCTGTCTTTCTTGTTTCTTCCCGATCAGGCATGGCGCATGGGCGACGCCATCCTGCGAACCATCGCGCGCCTTTTCTGGACCCACCGGCACATGCTGCAATGGACGACCGCCGCGCAATCGGCCGGCGTGGCGCGATTGCGGGTCCGGGGTTTCTACCGGCAGATGGCCGGTGGCACGGGGACGGGTCTGCTGATGGCGGCGGGCGCGGGATTTCTGGCTCCTGCCTCCCTGCCCGTGATTGTCCCGATCGCGCTTTGCTGGCTGGCCGCACCGGCCGTTGCGCTATGGAGCAGCCGCGCGCCGACAGCCGCGGGCCGGCTGGCGCTTGCTCCGGCGGAATCCGACGAGTTGCGACGGATCGCGCGACGCACATGGCGGTTCTTCGAAACCTTTGTGACGCCGGAAGACAACATGCTGCCCCCGGACAATTTCCAGGAGGACCCAGATCCCGCCGTCGCGCACCGGACGTCTCCCACCAATATCGGCCTTTATCTGCTTTCCACGGCAGCGGCGCGTGATTTCGGCTGGACCGGCATGGCGGAAACAATCGAGCGGCTGGAGGCAAGCTTCGACAGTCTCGACAAGCTCCCGCGTTTCAACGGCCATTTCTTCAACTGGTACGATACCCGCGACCTTCGCACGCTCGATCCCGCCTATGTTTCCTCCGTGGACAGCGGCAATCTCGCCGGTCATCTGATCGCGCTCGCCAATACCTGCGAAGAGTGGATGGACGCGCCTTTCGCAGACGATGCGCGACCGGGCATGCTGGACGATTTGCATCTGGTTGCCGAAGCGCTCGATGAGCAAAGCAGAGGATCGGGCGACAAGGCGTCACCATTGGTGATCCTGCTCGACGAAATCGAGACCTTGTTGACGGGCGCCCAGGCGTTGCCGGCAATGTCCGCCGCCCTTGCCCGCCTCGCCGACAAGGCAGCAAACGCCGCAAGGGACATAGCGCCCGCATCCGCACGCTCCGCAATGCCCGAACTGGTTTTCTGGACGGAAGCGCTGAGCCGGAGAATTCGCGAGTTCGAACGCGACCGCATGCTGGCGGAAAATGCGCAAAGCGAGATTCGCGCGAGACTGCACGCACTCGCCGACAGGGCGCGCGGCATGGCCATGGCGATGGATTTTGCGTTCCTGCTCGATCCGGAACGCAAACTTCTGTCTATCGGCTTTTCGTTGGCGGAAAACAGCCTCGACGCCAATTGCTATGACCTGCTCGCATCCGAGGCGCGTCTTGCCAGCCTGTTCGCGATCGCCAAGGGGGATGTTCCGACACGCCACTGGTTCCGGCTCGGCCGTGCCGCAACACCGCTGGGGCGCGGAGCGGCGCTGATATCCTGGTCGGGTTCGATGTTCGAATACCTGATGCCATCGCTTGTCATGCGCGCGCCGGCAGGTAGCCTGCTCAGCGAAACCAACCGACTGGTCGTCAAGCGGCAGCAGGAATACGGAGTTGGCCTGGGTATCCCGTGGGGCGTCTCGGAATCGGCATATAACGCCCGCGACATCGAATTCACCTATCAGTACTCCAATTTCGGGGTGCCCGGGCTGGGACTGAAACGCGGCCTTTCCGAAAACAGGGTGATCGCGCCCTATGCCACCGGCCTCGCCACCATGATCGATCCGCTTGGCGCGCTGAAGAATTACGCCCGGATTGCCGGCATGGGCGGCAGCGGACCCTACGGTTTTTACGAGGCGCTCGACTTCACCCCGTCGCGCCTGCCCGAAGGAGAGGATGTCGCGATCGTGCGCAATGTCATGGCCCACCATCAGGGCATGACCATCGTCGCAATCGCCAATACGCTCCAGAACGGCCGGATGCGCGAGCGCTTCCATCGCGATCCGATGATCATGGCGAGTGAACTGCTCCTGCAAGAGCGCACCCCGCGCGATGTCGCGATCGCCCATCCGCGCGCCGAAGAAGTCAGGACATCCGCAAGCGAGGCACGGCGCAACACACAGACCACGCGGCGCGTGAAGCCCAATCCGGGCAAGGCGCCGGTCACCCATTTGCTCTCGAATGGCCGCTATGCGGTGATGCTGACCGCTACGGGCGGCGGCTACAGCCGATGGGGCGAGATGGCGGTGACGCGCTGGCGGGAGGACGTCACGCGGGACGATTGGGGTTCGGTCGTTTTCCTGAAGGACGTGCGAAGCGGCGAAATCTGGTCGCCCGGCGCCTATTCGGCGGACACCGCGACACAGAGCCAGGACGTCTTCTTCGCCGAAGATCGCGCGGAATTCATTCGCCATGACGACACGCTGACAACCGTCATGGATGTGCTGGTCTCGGGGGAAGACGACGGCGAAGTGCGCCGGATATCGTTGACGAATTCCGGACGCAAGCCTCGCGAGATCGAACTGACGTCCTATTGCGAACTGGTCCTGACCACGCCAGCCACCGACAATGCGCACCCTGCCTTTGCCAAGATGTTCGTCCAGACGGAGTATCTTCCCGAATTCGGGGCGCTCGTCGCCACAAGACGCAAGCGCGCGCCGGGCGAAAGCGAGATCTGGGCCGCCCATTTCGCCGTCGTGGAAGGTGATATCTCCGCCGATCCCCAATATGAATCCGACCGGCTGAAATTCCTCGGACGTGGCAACGCGCTGGGTCGCGCCGCAGCCGTTGTCGGGAACGAGTTGCTCTCGAACACGGTCGGAACCGTTCTCGACCCGATTTTCTCGCTTCGCCATCGCGTTGTCATCGCGCCCGGCAAATTCGCCCGCATCGCCTTCTGGACGCTGGTCGCCTCCTCCCGCGAGGAACTGATGGTGCTGCTCGACAAGCATCACAGCCGTAGCGCCTACGATCGGGTCAAGACGCTGGCATGGACACAGGCGCAGGTGCAATTGCGCCACCTCGATGTCGAACCCGAGGAAGCCGCCGACTTTCAACGGCTCGCGGCGCCGATCCTGTATGCCGACCCGCAATTCCGGGCGTCGCCCGAGGCAATTCTGCACGGCGCCGGCCGCCAGTCCGCGCTCTGGCCGCTATCCATATCGGGCGACTTGCCCATCGTTCTTCTGCGCATTTCGGATATGGAAGACATTCCCCAGGTACGCCAGCTGCTGCGCGCGCACGAATATTGGCGCATGAAGCAGCTTGGCGTCGATCTCGTGATCATCAACGAGCGCACGAGTTCCTATGTGCAGGATCTCCAGATTGCGATCGAGTCGGCGGTCCGAGCGAGCCAGGCGCGGCCCCCGCTGCACGGGGAGCTTGCCCAGGGCACCGTTCATGTGCTGCGCGCGGATTTGATAAGCGGCGAAGCGCGCGCGCTTCTGATCTCGGTCGCCCGCGTGTCGCTGAGCGCCCATCACGGCTTGATCGCCGACCAGTTGGCACGTCTGCCGGCCGCCGAGCTTCCTTCCGCGCCTGTTTTGACCCAAAGGCCACGACCGCATGCGCCGCCATTGCCGGAGCCAACCGGGCTCGAATTCTTCAACGGGATCGGCGGCTTCGACAAGAATGGCACCGAATATGTGACCATTCTGCAATCCGGCGACCAGACGCCCGCGCCCTGGATCAACGTGATTGCCAATCCCGAATTCGGTTTTCAGGTCTCGGCGACCGGCAGCGGATATACCTGGGCGCAAAACAGCCGCGAAAACCAGCTTACCCCGTGGTCGAACGATCCCGTCGCCGATCCGGCCGGCGAAGCGATCTATATCAGGGACGAGGCGAATGGAGCGGTCTGGAGCCCAACCGCCCAACCAATACGCGATCAAGGCACCTATATCGCCCGCCACGGCTTCGGCTACAGCCGGTTCGAGCACACGGCCAACGGCATCGCGGCGAGCCTGCTCCAATACGTGCCGCTCAAGGATCCGATCAAGATTTCGCGGCTGACGCTGACGAACCAGACAGACCGCGTGCGGCGCCTTTCGATCACGACTTATGCGGAATGGGTTCTGGGGACCGCGCGCGGCGCCAATGGGCCCTTCATCGCCACCGAGCGCGATGCCGCAACGGGCGCGCTGTTTGCACGCATTCCATGGAACACCGCATTTCCAGACCGTGTCGCCTTCGCCGATCTTGGCGGGCGGCAGACGGCCTGGACCGCGGATCGTACGGAATTCATCGGACGCAATCGAAGCCATGACCGGCCATCCGCCCTGTTTGGCGACAAGCCTCTGTCCGGCGCGACCGGTGCCGGTCTCGATCCCTGCGCGGCGTTACAATGCCGGGTCGAACTTGCGGCCGGGGAGACTATCGAGATCGTTGGGTTCCTCGGCCAATGCGCAACAGGCGACGACGCCGGGGCGCTGATTGCCCGCTACCGCGCGGCCGACCTCGACGCCCTACTTGCCGAGGTGACCGGTCACTGGACCGCCCTGACCGGTTCCGTGCGGGTCAAGACGCCCGATCGGGCGATGGACATCATGCTCAACGGCTGGCTGCTCTACCAGACGCTCGCCTGCCGCATCTGGGCGCGTTCCGGGTTCTACCAGGCCAGCGGCGCATACGGATTCCGCGATCAGCTCCAGGACGGCATGGCCCTGACATTTGCGCGGCCGCACGAGACGCGCGAACACATCCTGCGCGCCGCGGCCCGGCAATTCGTCGAAGGCGATGTCCAGCATTGGTGGCTGCCGCATTCCGGCCAGGGCGTGCGCACGCGCATTTCCGACGACAGGGTCTGGTTGGCCTTCGCTACCGCCACCTATATCGGCGCTGCAGGCGACCCCGCGATCCTCGACGAAAAGCTGCCGTTCCTCGAAGGGCCGATGCTTGCAGAAGGCGCGCATGATGCCTTCTTCGAGCCGATGGTTTCCGAAGACGTCGCCTCGCTGTTCGAACATTGCGCCCGCGGCCTCGACCAATGCCTGGAACTGACCGGAGCCAACGGTCTGCCGTTGATCGGCACGGGTGACTGGAATGACGGCATGAGCAGGGTCGGAGAGGCCGGAAAGGGCGAAAGCGTCTGGCTCGGCTGGCTTCTGGTGCGCACGATCGCGTTGTTCGCGCCCTTCGCCGAGACGCGGGACCCGGTTCGCGCGAAGCGTTGGCACGCGCATGCGGCCTCGGTCACGACGGCGTTGGAAGCCGCCGCGTGGGATGGCGAATGGTACCGCCGCGCCACTTACGACGACGGTTCCTGGCTCGGCTCGGCAGGCTCGGGGGAATGCGAAATCGACTCGATCGCCCAGTCATGGGCGGTTCTGTCCGGCTCCGCCGACCCGGCACACGCCGCGACGGCGATGACGTCGCTGGACCGGCGTCTAATCGACAAGGAGAACGGTCTCGCCCTCCTGTTCACCCCTCCCTTCGACAAGACGCCGCGGGATCCCGGCTACATCAAGGGCTATCCTCCCGGCCTGAGGGAAAATGGCGGGCAATACAGCCACGCGGCGATGTGGGCCATTCTGGCCTTCGCCAAACTGGGCGAGACCGAGAAAGCGCATGCCCTGTTTTCCCTGATCAACCCGATCAACCATGCCCTGAACTCCGAAGCCACCGAGGTCTACAAGGTCGAGCCCTATGTGGTCGCCGCCGATGTCTATTCGGTTGCGCCGCATGCCGGGCGCGGCGGATGGACCTGGTATACGGGGTCGGCGGGCTGGATGTACCGCGCCGGTATCGAGGGCATTCTCGGAATTCGCCGCGAGGGCGACGTCCTTGTCGTCGAGCCGTGCATTCCCCGCCAGTGGCCCGGTTTCAGCGCCCGGGTCGAGGTAGCAGGGAACATCATGGGATATTTCCGTCACGGCCTCTCGCGAAAGCAAAAACACTGAAATCCACACCGTTATCGATGGCATGCCCGACGCGGCGCAAACCGGCCCGACCCGGCTACCGCTTGATGGCGGCGTGCATGTCCTTGAACTCGAGCTGCCGGTAGGCTTACGCGACGGATGACGGCTTTGGGATTAAAAGCCGACATCTATTGGGAGACTGCTTGGAAGTAGCTAGGGGCGCAAACATGCCGCCTTGCATGTTCGCTCGGATGTCCGCTTTTTGGGGTGCGGCTAGGGTCCGCTCAACGACCGACATGGGGGCGCAATGCTGACCGGCAGTTATGGGGCCGAGAGCCGCCCGTCCGCTATCGGGATCGTGCCAGCGAGAAGCGGCCGTTCCGCTGACGAGAAGACTTCCGCGGACGGGTAGCGCCTCAATCTAGGGCCGGAAGGGGACAGTTAGCTTATGGAAAAAAGCTTCCTAGTCGGACGGTTCGCATGCAGGCCTGCTGCCGGTTTTTCGGATGCCACTTGAAGACTTGAAGAAAAATCAGATCGCGGCCGCCTCGCCACGGCGAGGTGTCCCATTGTCTACAGCGGTGAGCCAAGCCGGCGCGGTTGGCCTGCGTCAATTTACCCGAAACCACATTGCGGGAGCGGTTCATGACGAGACCGATGCTCGATGTGGACACCAAATAACCTGAAACCAGGTTCAACTAACATTCGCGAACCAAAAGGAGAAGACCCCATGTGGGTTCTACGACGATTGTTAAAGCGAATTGCGGTAGTCGGTTTAGTGTCAGCTGCAGCGGCACTTATTCCCAGCGGCGCTAGTGCGCAGCAAGTTTACGCCAATACCACCACGAACCTCAACCAACGCGCAGGACCTGATACACGCTATCCGGTGCTGGTGGTCGCGCCCCGCGGCGCGGCGGTGACGCTATTCGGCTGCGTCCGTAACATGACCTGGTGCGACGGCGCATATCGCGGCTATCGGGGCTGGTTCGCCGCCCGTTACCTCACCATCCCGTATCGCGGAACGCAGCTCTCAGTCGCGAGTTATGTGCGTTACGCTTATCTCCCCACGGTCGCTTTCAACATCAACTCCTACTGGGACAGGTACTACCGTGACCGATCTTTTTACGCCCGGTTGAACATCTATTCCGGCAGCGGCTCGGTGAATGTTGCCATCGGCTCATTCTACAAGCCACTGGCAGCACATGGCCGCTGGGTGGAGGTGCACGGACGCTATGTCTGGGTGCCGCATGTCAGGCACGACTGGCGTCCTTACACAGATGGCCGCTGGGTCTATACAAACCGGTATGGATGGACCTGGGTGTCGAATGAACCATTCGGCTGGGCAACCTACCACTATGGCCGCTGGGCCTATTCGGCACGCATCGGCTGGTTCTGGGTGCCGGGCACCCAATGGGCCCCGGCTTGGGTCGCCTGGCGCAGCGACAGCGATCATCTCGCCTGGGCGCCGCTGCCGCCGGAGCCGTCAGATTCGTACGGGGTCAGCGTCACCATCTCGTTCGGCAACATACCGAACTATTATTGGAATGCGGTACGCACCCGCGATTTCCAGTCGGACAACATAGAAAACGTGGTGATCGGCGACAACAACTCCGTCATCAATATCGTCAACAACAGCCGGGAAGTCGGCACCGTCAACGTCGTCAACAATATTGTCGTCAACAACAATATCGACATTACCTATGTCGAACAGGCGACAGGCCAGTCGGTCGAGGTTCGCGACGTCGCATTGACGTCGTCCGAACAGAAACGTGGCCAGTTGATAGGTAACACGGTGGAAATCTACCACCCCGAGCCGCAGGCCCTGATACCGACCAAGGCGCCAACCGAGGTGGCGACCGAGGAGCAGGTGGCGCAGGAGCCAAGCACGGCCGGCCAGCAAGGCAGCGAACCAGCGACGGAAGACATGGTGCCACCGCCACCGGCCGCCGATCAGGTGCCCGCAGTAGCCGTCATGTCGGCACCTCCCATGGAAGGTGTCGCCGTGGAAGGAGACATGGCCACGGCTCCTGCTGGGGAAGCGATACCTGAAGGAGCGGCGCCGGAAGGCGTGGAGGCTTGCGAGAAAGGCACCAGCCGCCAGCCCGACGGCAGTTGCGCTGCGCCGGTTGCCGCGGCCCAGCCGGCCGAGGAACTGACGCCGGATACGCCGGCCGCCGACGCCCCGCCACCGGTGGCAGAGGGGCAGCCGCCGGCCGAGGCGATCGCCCCGGCGGACACAGGCCGGTGTCCGGAAGGCACGGTGCGCCAGCAGGATGGTCTCTGCGCTGCTCCGGTGGTCGAGGCAATGCCGCCTTCGGTCCCCGAGGCGCAGCCTAAGTCTGAGGTGCGGCCGGCGCCTGAACCGGCTCCGCCGGCAAAGGTGAAACCGAAGCATGCGCCAGAGGCTACTCCGGCACCGGCTGCCAAGCCTGCGCCAGCGCCTGAACCGGCTCCGCCGGCAAAGGTGAAACCGACGCAGGCGCCAGAGGCTGCTCCGGCACCGGCTGCCAAGCCTGCGCCAGCGCCTGAACCGGCTCCGCCGGCAAAGGTGAAACCGACGCAGGCGCCAGAGGCTGCTCCGGCACCGGCTTCCAAGCCTGCGCCAGCGCCTGAACCGGCTCCGCCGGCAAAGGTGAAACCGAAGCATGCGCCAGAGGCTACTCCGGCACCGGCTGCCAAGCCTGCGCCAGCGCCTGAACCGGCTCCGCCGGCAAAGGTGAAACCGACGCAGGCGCCAGAGGCTGCTCCGGCACCGGCTTCCAAGCCTGCGCCAGCGCCTGAACCGGCTCCGCCGGCAAAGGTGAAACCGACGCAGGCGCCAGAGGCTGCTCCGGCACCGGCTTCCAAGCCTGCGCCAGCGCCTGAACCGGCTCCGCCGGCAAAGGTGAAACCGACGCAGGCGCCAGAGGCTACTCCGGCACCGGCTGCCAAGCCTGCGCCAGCGCCTGAACCGGCTCCGCCGGCAAAGGTGAAACCGACGCAGGCGCCAAAACCTCTGCCTCTGCCGCAATGCCCTGAGGGTCAAGTGGTCGGACCAGACGGCGCATGCGTGATGCTACAATAGACAATACGAAGTGGCCGGACGCGTTGTCCGGCCATTCTCTTTTCAGGGTCTTACGGACGCAGATTAAAATATATCTATTTGCGTTTGTATGTAGTTCCTCACAATTCTTACACCCTTCGATCAGTTCAGATTGTCCCATTAGCGCTAACGACGGACACGTGGACCTATGAACGACAAACTTACTATATTAGATGCCACTCCCGAAGCGACTGGAGCCACCGCGACTTCTACAGTTTCGCACAAGGCGGTGATAGCCTCCATTATCGGCTCGTCTCTCATTCTTCTGGTAGGTGCGCTCTACTTCGCTCGAAGTCTGTTGCTGCCGGTCCTGCTCGCGTTCCTGTTCACGCTCATTCTTTCGCCAGTTGTCAGGGCCCTCAATCGGCGCGGCATTCCGGAAAGTGTCACGGCCTTCCTCCTAGTCCTTTTGGTAGCCGGCCTCCTGGGTGGCAGTGCCTACTGGTTGAGCGCCCCCGTCTCCAAGTGGGTGGGAGACGCTCCCGAGATCGGAACGCAGCTGCGCCTGAAGCTGATATCGCTGCGTGAACCTGTTGAAAAAATCATGGAAGCCCAAAAGCAAGTCGAGGACGCGACGACGCAGAAGGCGGCGCCGGGCGTCCAACAGGTGATTGTGAAGGAGCCGGGCCTTATCAGCCAAGCGGCGCGTGGGGCCCCAGATTTTCTGGCCGGCATGGGCCTAGCCCTCGTGCTACTTCTATTTTTATTGGCTTCCGGGGATATGTTTTATGAAAAGCTCGTGCGGGTCCTTCCAACTCTAACAGACAGGAAGCAGGGCTTGAGGATTGCGCGGGATATTGAGCGGGAGGTTTCCCGATACATTCTGACGATCTCCGCCATCAATGCGGTGCTGGGCGCGATCGTCGCAGGCGGTCTTTATTTTTTAGGCATGCCCAATCCGTTTTTATGGGGCGTTGCGGCAGCTATTCTGAATTTCATACCTTATCTGGGAGCGATCACCGGCATTGCTGTGGTCGGCATCATCTCAATCGTATCTTTCCCCACTCTGGGGCAAGCGTTGCTGGCGCCGGTAGTTTACTTCGCATGCACGGTCATTGAAGGGCAGTTCATAACCCCCGCGCTCGTCGGTCGGCGGATGCAAATAAACGCAGTAGCGGTGTTGCTAGCTGTCGCCTTCTGGGGATGGCTTTGGGGCGTCGTCGGAATTTTCATTGCGATCCCCGTGTTGATCGTTGTCAAGATATTCTCGGATCATGTTCCCGGCCTGGGCGGGCTACAGGAATTCCTTAGTCCACGCGGCAGCGAAGCCAATCGGCCGGACTAGACTACGGTGCTCATCACACAGAAAGGTGCATTCCAGCAAGCCTGCGAATGCGGACGGCGCGGTTCAACTCTCTTCCGAAAATGGGTGCCAACCTCAACGGCAGCAGGATTGCCTGATGGCAGAAGCGCCTGGTTAAGATGATCATGGAGGCCAAGGTCGCGAGCAAATTCCGTATGACCGGTTCCGGGGAACGCGTATTAGCGTCGTAGCGGCCGAGATGGGGCGCGAAGCAGCCATCTCCGATTAACCCAACTCCAAACCCCTTTTACGCGAGAAATCGAACGACACCGACGAACCCCGCACCATACCGCTGACCATCTTCCCGCGCTGCCGTTCCAGTACTGGCCGCCAGGGAACAAGTGTGAACTCCTTCGATTTCTCCAGCACAGCAAATTTGCCGCTAGAGAGCCGAACCGAGCGTCTATAGATGCCCTCAACACGCGCGCCGTCCGGCATTTCGGCGAAGGAAAGTCCGGTCTCCTTCGCGAGCCCGTCGCCGGCAGACGCCAGCTCCTGCTGACGCAACAGGCGAAGCAGATTGCGCCGGTATCGGACGCTGTCGTCTTTCCGCTCGGCCAGCCCCTGCTCAACGAGATGCGCTTGGCGCCGATGCATCGCGTCATCGACTTCGGCGCCAAACCTCCCGCCCCGCAACTCAATGGGATCGCCTCCGACAAGCTGGCGATCCAGCCAGGTCGCGCCCTCGGCCATCACCTGCCTTTCGAGCGACAGATAAGACAAGGTCAGCACGCTGCGCCGAGTAGCGTGATCGCTTTTGCCGAAAGACCGGCGACACGATCCTCGAAATCCTCCGGAATTTCCCACGAGCCATCGGCGAAGCGCTGCACGATGTTCTGCCGCCTCAGCGCTTCCAGCCGCCGGACATGGGCCTTGATGATATTCGCTCCGACGCATCCGTGTCGTGCGCTCGATGCAGGTCCGGCGAATAGATCCCGCCGTTTCGCCCGGCGACATCGGCGATCGTGCGATCAGCCGGCCCTATACCTTTGTCGGCTGGCCGAACCTCGACGACAGCACCTAACGGCAAATCCTCCATGTCTTGCCGCGGATCGAGAGTGACATAATGAACGCGTCCATCGGCGGCATCGACCATGATGTAGTGACCATCATTGAGTTCGTCGTGCAGTCCGCGATCGATGATGCGGCCGGTGATCGTTAGCGCTCGCGGATCGCCGGGATCGAAGATCGAATAGTCGGCGGCGCCTATATCCAGCCGGGCCGCCTTCAACCCACGGTGCATCGTCTTGATGATATCGCCGCGTTCGCCGGCACGCCTAAGCGTTTCTTCCAGATCCGGCGACAGTCGCCACCGGCCCGGCGCGATTTCGTTCGCGAGGCCGCGCTGCTCCAGGACGCGGAGCCGTCCCATCTGCAGATTTCGCCGATACTGCCGATTCCCCGCCTCTCGGCCGGCCCGCATGTCGAGAACGCCATCCTCAACCTGCCGGACCAATTGCCGGTCGAGATCGGTGAAGCGATCCTGTTCGACCTGACGCTCGAGCTTGAGCCGAATTTCCTGTTCGGTCTGCGGTCCCAGCTCCAGCGTCAACAATTCGCTGGCGCGCCGCCGCATCCCGTGGACGATGTAGTCTCGTGCGATGATTAGATCCTTGCCCTGATCATCGCGCCCGCGCAGCACAATGTGGGTGTGAGGATGACTGGTATTGAAATGATCGACCGCGACCCAATCGAGCCTTGTGCCGAGATCGCTCTCCATCGTTCGCATCAGATCACGGACGAAGGGCTTCAGATCATCGAGTTCGGCCGCATCCTCCGGCGAGACGATGAAACGAAACTGATGCCGGTCGCCTTCGCTCCGTTCGAGAAACGCGCCGCCATCGGCGTCGCCGCCCGCGTCGTAGAGCCGGCCAGGTTCATGTTCCTTCGAGACGCCATCGCGCTGAATGTATCGGAGGTGAGCCCGCGCGGCTGCCAGCCCTGTGCCCACCCCCCTGCCCGCCATTTTGACGATCCGCGACTTGATGACGACCCGCCTCGATGCCGGTCCGGATCGGTAGCCGGCGCGGTGACGCCGCAACATATCATTGCCCCGTCCGATCCGCGTACCGGTGAAGCCGCTTGCTCGTGCCAGACCGAAGCCGCTCTCGCCCGCTGCCGATATCTGGTGCAGAACGCGATTGCGATAGCTCTTCGCCTTCGCGTTGCCCCGGCTGCGGATACGGCCGAGCCTCGGTTTGAAGCTGTTGTCATCGTTGTGGGTCATGATGGACAAGGACATGGGAACGGTTCGACCGGATCAAAGCCCGCTTTTCGGCTTGCACCATCTTTGCGGGAGCAAATTCAGAGCGTTGACCCAATTCACCTGCACATGGATTTAGATCCCATGTGCAGGTGAAACCCGAAGTGCAGACAGGGATTGCGGGATGGTCTGCTCCATCCCCTTTAATCTTGCCCTCCGCCGCCTCAGACCCCTTCCCCGCTCCAGATCGCATTTTCGGCTGGATCATTCCTGATCTTTCTTCCGCCAGGGCCACCGAAGACGGACAGCCCGGCCGATGACCAACGACCGGTCGACCGGCCCGAAATACCGGCTGTCGAAGGAATCCGGATAGGGTTGCAGGAGGAATATCTGTCGCGCCGACAGGACAGCGCAGCCTTGCCAGGCGGGCAACGGACGGCCCGCTTTGTCCTGCGGCAAGGCGATGGCGACGGTCACGCCGTCGATCAGAATTTGCCGGTCCAGGCTACAAACGACGTCGCCTTCCGCCGCCGCGATCCGCTTGATTAGCGGCACGTTCGGCGGAAGATAATGGCGGGTCTCGATCATCGTTTTGATCGAAATCGGCGGCCTGATCAGCACGAAATCACCCTTTTCGGCAGGCTTGCCATCGACCCAATAGAAGCCGATCGGCGCACTCGCCGAGCCATTGTAGGCGAGCTTCACTGCCATCGATCCGGTGCCGGAAACCGCCAGCGCGAGCACCGAAACCGCGGTCATTGTCAGTGTCAAACCGCGCATTACCGGACCTTCTTTGCGGCAAGGTGAGCGACATGCTGGAGGCTCGAATAGGGCCGGATATCGCGGTTGGTCGCGATACGGACATGCAGGTGCCGATAGTAGGACGGCGATATCTCCTCGGGCGGAAACCCTCGCGTTTCCAGCGCATCGATGACGCCAAGCGCGCGGCGGACATGGGCCGCGCCGGTCAGGAACAACAGCACTTCCACACCCGGCTGAATGCCCGCCGGGCGGCTCAGCATCGCATGCGGTTCCTGCGCCTCGGCGACAACGAAGCTCCATGACTGCGTGCCGTATTCATTGGCCTGCCAGCGCACATAACCGAACACCTGGCCGGGTTCGAAGAAGGCGAGCGAGCGTCTCTTGTCGAGCTCGGCAGTCCGAACCGGCTTGCCGAAACGAAGCCGGTAATTGAGGTAGTCGGGATAGAAGGCGATCTCGACTCGGGTCAGGTTGCGGTCAGACATCGGCGGTCGAATCCTTCTTGCGAAGATCGGACCAGGCGTTGAGATCATCGATGTGATAGCGCACGTGACGGCCATGCTTGCGGAAGATCGGCCCGCCGCCATAGACGCGCATCTTCTCCAGCGTGTTCGGTTTGAGCTTCAGAAAGCGCGCCGCTTCCTTCGTCGTCAGGAAGGGGCCGTCATCGGATTTCTCGGGATCGAGATCGGTCATGGTCGCTCCGGGGTTGGCGAAGCGGAGCGAGCCGATCAGCAGCGATATCGATCACCGCGAGAAGTCCACTCCGAACGCCGCCAAGCTCGGCGAAGACGCGCCATTCGGGCACCGGCGAAAACCAGGACCGGAGTTTTCGCCGGGGTGCGGGACCGGGAATTCGGCCGATTTGGCGGAAAAATCCCCCGCGCCGGGTCGGCGCGGGGGCGAGGTTTGCAGCCCTCAATTCGGGTTCCAGAGGATCGCCATGACGCTCTTCGTCGTCCTGACCGGATGCCCGGCCGAGATTGGCGTAGATCTTGCGCGGCCCGAACTCGGGGGCGGCGAAGGTCAGCGAGACGTAAGGGTTGCCGCTGACCTTGCCGGTCCGGTTCCAGCCGCCGCCGATCTCCACGCGGTCCTCGGTATAGACCCGGAAGTCGGGCTGGGCGTCGGTTTCCTTGGCCCGGTTGGGCTGGATGCTGATGCGCTTCTTCAGGCTCATCATCGAGAGCGTGCCTTCGAAAGCGCCGGTTTCCGTCTTCGTCACATATCCAAGTGCCTGTGCCATTTCTCTGTCTCCTTGTCGTTTGCCGCCTCGGGGACCATCCCCTCGGCTGACGCGGGACCGAAAATGGCGGGCGGCGGACGGGCGAACCCGTCAGGGCCGGAGCAAAGCGGAGGACTGACGCGGAGCGGTTTTTTGGGGCGGAGCACTTTCGAAGTGCGCGAGGAAGTCCGGCCCGCAGGGACGGACGGGGAAAAAACCGCGTCAGCGGCAGTTTCGCCCGTCCGCCGTTCGCCATAGGTCCGACAAGCAAAGCCGCAGGGGATGGGCGCCAGGCAGACACGTCGCCAGGGAGATGAAATGGCTCGTGCCGCGCAGTGTGGCGGACGGATTTCGATGTCGCGATGGTCTGTTTCGATGAGCCGGATGAGTTCAGGTCAGACCGCCGAACGTCGGAAACGCCGCCTCGCCAGCCCGTAGGGGCCGTTAGTGTCGTGACCGCATGACGGCGGCGGATGGAACCGAACCGGCGATGCGGGCGACAAAGCCAACTCGCTGATCGCGCCGTTTCCGCCTTCGAGTGCGCAATACCCTCAATCTCTGCCGAGCCGTGTCCGACGGCGACGAAACGCTCCGCCGATCCGTAAACCACGACAGCGCAAACCACCCCCGCGCCGGTCCGGCGCGGGGGTGGTTTCGGTCGAATTCGCGATACCGCACGGCGGGGCACGGACCTCCCGCAAGGGTGAGAGGTCCGTGCCCCGCCTCATCCGGTCAGCCGGAAATCTGCTTGGCGCGGCGGGCGTTTTCGGTGAGCCGACCGGCTCCCGCCTTGGTGTAGGCGGCGAACGGAAACGCCATGTATTTGGGCAGCCAGCCCTCCTTCTTCTCGCGGCCCTCGCCGGTCAGAAAATCCCGGATGACCTTCTTCTGCACCTTGGCCGTGGCGCTGACATTGCCGTCAGCGACCGCCTTGCCGCCGATGTGTTTGAGCATGGCGTTGATTGCCGCCTTGTCGCGGATGAGGTCGAAGAAGGCATCATCCGGCTCCCAGACCGCGCCCATATCGACATTCAGATGACAGCCGATCTGCTCGATGACACAGGTGCCCGATGCCAAGGTTTCGGCCATGACGAAGGTCAGGACGCGCATGACTTCGTCATCGGAGAGCTTGATCAGGGTCGCCAGCAATGAGCCGACACGGTGGTCGTCGCCGTTGGAGCGCACGACCGAATGACTGTCCTCCGGCATGCCGAGAAGCTTGAGGATTTCCGCGCGCTCGGCTTCGAACGCGGATCTGCGCCTTCGACTTGGCAATGCTCTCGGCGGTCGCCTCCTTGTCGGCCTTTTGCGGTTCGGGCCGCGTCTGCCAGAGCGCCGATCCGGCGATGGCATGCGGCGACCATCAGACGCAAAGCCAGTTGCGGCTGGCTCAACAAGGCATGGCGCACGGCGGCATGCCGGTGCAGTTCGACATAGTTCTGCGCGGCGGCGGTGAGTTCCGGGCGCGCCGTCTGGGCTTCGCTGTCGGCATCGTCGCCACCGGCCAGTTTGCGCATGCGCCTGTCGTGTTCCTTGCGGGTGATGAAGCCCTCGTGGAAGGTCACTTCGCCATTGGAACGGACCTCGACATAGACCCGCCCGCCTTCCTTCTTCGGCGTCTTGACGTGATCCCATGAATGGAAATGCTCGCCGCAATCGAGGACGATCGACATCGTCCCATCCGGCCTTGATCAGGGCCTCGCGCTTGCTCGGCGATGGCCGCGTTCTGCAAGGTCCAGAACTGCTCGGTGTCGGCGAAATAGCCGCCCTCGCCGAACAGATCGGTGACGATCTCGCCGCTGTAGCTGTCGAGCGGAAACAGCGCCGCAGCCGGTCTTGATCTCGCCGCCGAACAGCCATTGTTTCAGCTGCCAGCCGCGCGGCGCGCGCTGTTCGGGATCGCGGAACAGGGCGAGCCATTCGGCCTGCTGCGCTTCGCTTGCCAGCGTCAGCTGCCGGATCGTCTGGGCGTCGATTTCCTCTTGGCGAAAGGCCTCGCGGATATCCGGCAACAGATTGCCGAGCGCCAGGGCGCGCTTCACCATGATCTCGGTGACGCCAAACGTGGCGGCGATATCCTCGACGCTGCGGCCTTCGCGGACCAGCCGGGCAAAGGTTTCGTAACGGGCCATATCGTCGGGATCGAGCCGGGCGACGTTCTCGATCAATGACGCTTCAAGCGCCGCCGCGTCGTCGCCCTCGGCCATCACAGCGCAAGGCACCGGCTCGATTGCGCCGCCTTCCTTGGCGATTGTCTTGAGCGAGAAGAACCGGCGCCGACCGGCGACGATCTCGTAGCCGCTCCCGTTCTTGCGCACCAGAAGCGGCTGCTGCACGCCTCTGGCGCGGATGGATGGCAGGATATCGGAGATATCCGGGGCCTTGCGCGCATGGCGCATGTTGAGTGGGGAAACCTTCAACTGGTCGAAGGGAATGTGGGCGAGTTCCATGGTCAGTCCTCCTGTTCGGGGTCGGGGGTTGATGCGCCGGTCCCGGTGGCGCGGAGAAGGTCGATCAGGCCGCACCGGTCGCACCGGTCGCACTGGTCGCGCGCGGCCTGATCGAACAGGCCGATGGTGATGCGGATAAGAGAAAGGTCCGGTGGACCTTTCTCCCGCTGAACGGGTTTCTGCGCGGCATCGGGATTGCGTTTCGGCGTCATCGGCGCGGCATGCGCGCAGCATCAGCCGGTCGCGCAAGGTGACCGGCGCGATACCGGGCACAAGCACCTGTTCGCCTTCAGGGCGTAGTTTCGGTGAGCAGGGTCTCGGTCATAGCCCTACCCTCACCGCGACCAGAAGACGTGCACGTCTTCAAAGCCGAGTTCGACCGTGAACACGTCGCCATTCAGTTCCATGTCACGGGCCATTGCCTCGTAATCGATGTAATGAACGAGCGTCGGCGGGATGTCGGTGGTTTCTTCGGTCAGTTCCTGCGCGTAGTCGGCAAGCGACCGGTAGCGGCCAGCATAATCGTCAAAGGCGTCCTCGGCCTGATCGATATCGCCGCCGAAATGTGCCAGCACCTTGCCGCCGAGTTCGCCGCGTTCGGCAATGAACGCGGCCAGTCCGACGACCCGGTCGATGCCGGAATATTCGGAGAGTTCCGCGCCTCCGAAGCCCTCGTAATCATGGATCGCCCATTCCTCCGCGCCGGGGATCGGCGAGGCTTTCAGCATCGCGGCGATGTCCGCCTGAATGGCTTCCTTGTCCTGATCGGCGTCTATCCAGCGCCCGTGCAGGATGCCGTTCGACGGGCGAAAGCTCCACCGGAGCTTTCGCTGATCCGTCTCACTATAGGCCGCAAGGCAGGCCACATAGATGCGCGGCCCTGTCGCTGCCGCTTGGCTCAAGGTCTGTCCGGTATGCTCCGTCATCGCCGCTCTCTCCGTCTCCGCGCCGCTTTCCCCCCGAGGTGGGGGGCGGCGAAGAGGCCCGGCAGCCCCGAGCTCAAGAGGCGCGGCGCAATGGCTTTGGTAGGAGAAAGAGAAGGATCAAGACGGACGGAAAGCCGAAGCGGTTGCGGCGTGACCGCTCGGGGCTAAAAGGGCCGACCGCCCCCCACCGGACAGGGGAAAGCCAACCGAACAAACCACGCCGGCATCAGCCGGCGGCCTTTTCCCGAAGCGTCCGCTTCGGGACTGCGCCAGGGGGCGAAGCCGGATGGCCGAGACCGCCTGAGCGAAGCGAGGAAATCGGGCTCGGTTCACGAGCGCCCGGTGCGCTCCGAAGGTGCGCAGGCGCCCTGAATGTCCTTTCGACATTCAAGGCGGCGCCGTTTGTCGGAGTGGATGAGGTCCAATGGCGCATGCCCGGACGCTATCGTGCCGCACGCGAACGCCGATCAGATGGAAATAGAGCTTTCCTGAAGACGCCATATTCGGAGCATCGATCCTGCCCTTAAAACCGATCCTGCTGACAAAACCGAAGAGATACCTCTTTGTAAACATGGGCAGGATACTGATGACTGGCTGCAAGGTGGCGATCTGCGACGGACCCGGTTCAGACCAGAAAATCCCGATACCCGCCATTCATCAGCGCGCGGCCGCGACGAATTGCGCGGCGGACCCGGTCACGCAAATGATCGCCAGGATCGGACCAGTCTGACCGCACGCGCGCGCTTCCGAATAGAGCCGTGGCGATTTGACGATGCGATGCTCCGGCCAAAGAGCCGTCGAGCGCCTGGATCACAAACCGAAGTCTGGCACCGCGCGGTTCCGGCGGAAACAGCCTGGGCGGCATCTGTCCGGTCGCATGGAGAGCGTTAAGGCAATCGAGCGCTTGCAGACTGTGGGCCACGCGACAGGCAGGCCAGATCGCGTCGACATGAAGCACCACGGGCGAGGAGATATCGGCCCCGGTTGCGCACAGTTGCAGATCCCGGTCACCTTTCCGCAACAAGACATGCTGCCGGCCATCGTCACTCCTGTGCAGGACAATCAGACAGGGTAGACGCGCGAGGTCTACTGGACTGTGGAGCCTTTTCGACACGTCTTGTGCCGTGACCGGGAGTACGAGGGGGCACTGTTCGGGGCACCAGAGAACGATCGCATCAGCGTTGTCGGAGTCCGCAAAACAAAACGCCCCAGCGCGAAAAGTCGGCGCCCGGAGGGACAATCCTGATTCTCTCCCGCTCGTCCACCGGCCTGGAACACCGCAAAGATTGAGCCAGATCACGCCGGAAAGCGGGGTTTCGCCTCAGGAACTCCCAAGCCCATTGCCGCCTGCAGATGCCCACAGTGTAGCCGTAGCTCCCGCAATCCTGCCAATCGGGCCAGTCGGCTTTTGAACCGACGGAATCCATGATGGCGTTTGCCCGTTCGGTCAAAGGCCCGCCCTGAGGTCTGCTGATCGTATCCAGACGTTGTCACACGATAACGAGCCGCCAAGACCGCCTTTTTCCCGAACGACCATCGTGTCTTTTTCCGGCATCGTCAGAACCCCCGACGCGTCGAGGCCATCATGAAGCTCACGAAAAGCAGACCGTGCCGGCGCTGACGTCGAAACACGGATCGGATGGATCCTGGCGAAGGCGGCGGCAGGCACGCCGTTCGAGCCAAGTCGCGAGCATGAGTTGAACCAGTCCCAAGTCGCCATGCTCGCTGACCGCGTCCGCGCCGACTGCCCTTTCCTCCCACATGGCGGCCAACACACAGTCATGCGGCGTCATGCGCGCCGTTGCGGCGCCGCTGACGGCGGCAACGTGATTTGGGTAGGGCTCACCACCGGCTCGATACGGATACCGTCCCGGCCTCGGAACCCGAATCCGCCGGTCGAGCGGCCCCGGAGGCGGACCGGCGGCCATGTGCATTTTTCAATCGCGGGCATTTCGGATTTCCGTGGCGATGGTGTCGATCGCCGCGCAAAGCGACCTGATCTCATCTTCGGAATGGCCCGCTGTCGGACAGATGCGTAATCCGGCCTTGCCCCGTGCGACGGTCGGAAAGAAGATCGCCGATGCAAAGAAGCCTTCCTGTAAAAGGACCCTCGCGGCCGCGACTGCTTTCAGTTCATCGCCAAGATACACGGTGCGAATGGGAAGTGGTGACCCCTGCTGCTCGGTTGGAACGAGACCGTCGAACAAGGAGATCCTGTCCTGAAGTATCCTCTGCCGGCGGGGCAGTTCCTCCGAACGGTGCAGGCGGGCCGAAGCAAGCGCAGCTCCGATCGCGGCGGTATTGAGTGATGCCGAAAAGGCATGTGCCAGCGCAAATCTGCGAAACAGGTTTTCCTGATGGGCCGTACCGAGCATTACAATGCCTCCCGATGCTCCATACCCCTTGCCAAGGGATGCAGCGATGATGGTCCTGTCGCCCAGGTCTCCTGTTTGAGACTTTGCAAAGCCTTCGCCCTGCCGGCCGAAAATCGATATGCCGTGGGCGTCATCGACATAAAGGAAAAGCCCGTATTTTTCCTGCAACTGGCGCAGTTCCGGTATCGGCGCGCTGCCGCCCATCGAATAGACCCCGTCGCAAACATAGGCGACTGCCTTGTTCTCCCGGCACAGGCGTTCGAGGGTCGAAAGATCGTTATGGGCGATCGTCTCGACACGTGTCTCCCGAGCGATGGTGCCCTTGTGATATGCCAATGTTGCATGGGCGAGCCGGTCGAACGCCATGACAGGCTTGTGGCCGCCGGTCAGATGGCCGGAGGCCACCAGCGGCAAAGCGCTCATATTGGCAGCGAGCACAGTGGTATAGGTGATAACCCGCGCGTTGAAGAGATCGGACAGGGACGCTTCCAGTTCGCCGAGGCTCGCGAAATTCAGGCGGGTGCGGGCACATGACCAATGCAACGTGGCCGAGTTACGCACGGCTTCAACGGCGCCGGCGACGATTTTCGGATGATTGTCCAGGCCAAGATAGGAGCATCGGACGAAATCGACGATGGTGCGCCCATCGTAGCTCAGCCTGACCGTCCGGCCCTGCGCGGGGTGGGCATATATCGCCATGACACCTTGATAGTGCGCCGCCTCGAAGTGGGAGGCCGCTGTCTCAATAAGGGCGTTGGTATTGCGATACCGTACCGCTCCACGGCGATCCGAACGCCCGGAAAACTCGTCTTCCATGCCCAAACTCCGATCCATCAGATTGAGGATCAGAGGTTAAATCCGGCACGAGGCGACCTCAACAAAGGCTGCGGGAAGATTTGGTGAATTTGGATCTGTTCCTGTGTGAACTGTTCGCTCGAGCGTGAAGTCGAACGAACGAGACCGCTATCCGAATTCGGCCGCATATCCGGTGGATCGAATGGTGCGAATGATGTTGCGGCCCGTCATTTGCTCAAGCGATCGCCGCAGGCGTCCCACATGGACATCAACTGTCCGCGGCTGGACGTAGTAGTTGGCAGGCCATGCCGCCTCGATGAGTTCAGAGCGGCTGAACGCGCGGCCCGGCGCTTCGAGCAGGCGACACAGAAGCTTGAATTCGATCGGGCCCAGCCGGATTTCTTCGGAGCCATGCCTGACCAGCCTCCGGCTTGCCTCGATGCTGAGTTCCCAGACATCAAACGCATCGCGATTCCAACGGCTAGCAGCGGCGCCTCCGGGCCGGCCTGAGACAAGGGACTGCAGATAGGCCAGGATTCTTGCCGGGGAAATCGGTCGAATGAAGCCTTCGGTCACACCGGCCTTGAGCAGGTCCAGATAATTTCGCTCGTTTCCGCAAGGCACAAGTGCAATCAGGGGGATGTGGGCCGTTTTCGTGTTGCCCTTGATCAGATCGCAGATCTGGAGAGCACGTTCGATGTTGTTTTCGGTGTCCATGAGAATCGCCAGTGCCGGCGCCTTTGTCGCCTGTTCTTCCAGATCTCCGTCATCCACCAACGCCGACCTGAACCCCTCGACGGCCAGGATGTGCCTGAAGAGAAGGTAAAGGTCGGGGCTTTTCGACCAGAAGAGAATCAAGGGGTTCATGTAACAGGCCTTTTCCCGCCCAATGCACTCTTCAAACAATCATGGCAGACATTATGTTGCGTCAAAATAGGCGGAATCTTGCCAAAACATGTCAAAAATTCGCAATTATTCTTTATGATTTCCAATTTGTGCTGAATTTTTCGCAAAATCCCCGCTATTTCATATAATTTTGATGCAACATTCATATTGATTTGTGCACCCGACCGGAGCAATCTATGGATTCGGGCTGCGGCCTCGGTTATTCATCCACCATGCCAGCGAAAGATCTTCCCTTGCCGATGAAATCCAGCATCGACCATTTGCCTGCGCCGAAGCAGCGCGAGCTTGCGCGCGTCGTCGAGGTGCTGCACGAGGAATTCGAGGACACGCTGGAAGGAGGAACGGCGGAGTTCAAGAAACGTGGCCGCATCCTGAAAATCATCCTGTTCGGATCCTATGCGCGCGGCGGTTGGGTGGACGAACCGCATACCAAGAAAGGATACCGGTCGGATTTCGATCTCCTGATCGTGGTCAACAACCGCAAGCTTGCGGATTTCGCCACTTACTGGCAGAAGGCGGCCGACCGGCTCATGCGATTGCCGGAGGTCAAGACGCCGGTAAGTTTCATCGTGCATTCCCGTCGCGAAGTTAACACCGCACTCCGGCAGGGCCAGTATTTTTTCGTCGACATCCGACGCGACGGCATCCTGCTCCACGAAATCGATGACGAACCGTTGGCAATCCCAAATCCTGCGGGACCCGCTGACGCTTATCGGCTCGCGAGGGAATATTTCGAAGATAGGCTTCCGCACGCACGGGTTTTTGCAGAAAGCCGTTCATATTGCATTCGGAGCGGGATTTCAAGGAAGCGGCGTTTCTGCTCCATCAGTCGGTCGAACAAGCCTATGCCACGGTACTGCTCGTGCTGACGAATTACAGCCCGGCCTCCCACAACATCAAATTCCTTCGCAGTCTTGCCGAGGATCAGGCCCAGCAACTGGCGGATATATGGCCCCGCGACCAGCAGCGCTTCGTCGCCTGGTTCAACGTCATCAACGAAGCCTATGTGAAGGCGCGCTATTCAAAGCATTTCGAGATCACCGGAGAAGCCCTCGCCTGGCTTTCCGGTCGCGTGGGGGAATTGATCGATGAGATCGACGCGATCTGCCGGTCGCAGCTCGAGAAGCTGAAGGCCGAAGCGGAACAGTCCTCCGACATTTCTTGAAGTGGGCTAATGTGGCCGACCTGAATTGAATGTTGAGTATCGGGGCGAGTGCCCTATCCGACCGGCGGTGAGATCCACAGGACCTGTCTGCCGGAACAAGGAAATGAGAACCGACGACCCGGTATGCCTCATCGGCGATCTTTGGTCGGATCTCTTGAATTGTCCGGCAGATTACCGTACATCAAATTCAGGAGATAAACCATGCCAAACCAGACCCGTTCAACCCGCCTCGAAGCCCGGATTGCGCCGGATACATTGGACGTATTGAAGCGCGCCGCCGAGATCCAGGGGCGTTCGCTCAGCGACTTTGTCGTTTCGGCGGCGCAGGAGGCGGCAGAGAAGACCATCGCTGAAACGCAGATCATCAGGCTTTCGGTTGCGGACCAGCGCTTGCTTTCCGAAGCACTACTCAATCCGCCGGAGCCTACACCCGCTTTGCGGCGGGCCCGTGATGCTCATCGTCGTCTCGTTCCGGACACGCGGTGACCTCGACATTCAGCATCAAGCCGCTTTCATCCGAGCATGACAGGTTGGCGTTTTCGTGCGGCGTCGATGCGCTTGACCGGTATTTGAAGACGCAGGCCAGCCAGGACGTGCGTCGCCATATCGCGAATTGCTTTATTGCATCGCCGACAGGAACGACAATCGTCGCCGGCTACTACACTCTGGCTGCCGCCAGCATTCCCATACTGGATCTGCCAGACGACTTGACCAGGCGCCTGCCACGTTACCCCGTTCTGCCTGCCGCGCTCATCGGGAGACTTGCCGTTGACCACCAGTTTCGCAAGCGCTCGCTCGGAGCCGCACTGCTGTTCGACGCTCTCGAGCGAACCATCAAAGCAGAACCGGCCATGTTTGCCGTCGTCGTAGACGCCAAGAATGAAGATGTCGCCGCTTTTTACCGGCATTTCGGGTTCGTGTCCTTCGCAAGCCGTCCATTGCGCTTGTTCCTGCCTGTAGCCACAGCGATGAATCTGATGCGGAGTTAGCCAAGGTCTGCTCCTTGCACGAAACCGGTTTCCGCCTTAACGTCCTTCCAGACATTGCCAGGGACGACACGATTTTGGTCGATCATTTCGACTCTCGTGACTTCTAGTCAGAGCCTCCAACGTCCGGCTTTTATTGCACCTGCCTGCGCCGGACGCAGGAGGTATTTTTTGTCGCGAAATTCAAAATCCCGTTGGACCGCCGACCGCGGGTCCCGCCATCCAGATGCCGCAAGCGTGAATATTGACGGTCTTCGGATCGTCGATCACGCCATTGCGCTCTATGGGAGTGATGCGCCAACGGCTGCAGCCTACTGTGCGCTTGAAGCCTGGTCCGAGGGCAAACAAGACGAATATCGCATCTGGACGGGTATTTTTAAGCGCTTGCGTAATTAGAACCTGCAACCGCTTCAACTCGACCTATCCGCCCCGTCGGGCACCCCGTTTTTGGGATCGGTTGGACAATTCGGCACATGACAGAGAATTCGACGAAATGCTGGCAATTCTTCCGTTGGCCTGAGCGCAAACCAGGCGGTTTGTGATCAATTGGTCACCGTATCCGGGAAGCCCGAGCCGAATTCAATCAACCGTCGGAATTGCAGTCGGCATCAAGGGCATAGCCGAGGGTGCGAATCGTCCTGACCAGGTCCGGCCCGAACGGCTTAAGCGCACGGCGGATATGACCAACATGGATATCGACCGTTCTTGGCTCGACCTCCGAGCCGGGTGGCCAGACAGCGGCGATCAGCTGCTCGCGGCTCTGCACGGTCGCGGCATTTTGCAACAAATGCCGCAGCAGACGAAACTCAAGAGCCGTCAGGTGGATTTCATGACCGTTCCTGTGCACCTTGACGGCCGCAAGATTCATTTCCACATCGGCGAAGCGAAGCAGTTGATCGGGATCTTCAGCCCCGGCTTCTTCGATCAAGGCATCGAGCCGCTGACGGCGCAAAAACCGGATGAGACGGGCGGGGTCGAAAGGCTGCCCGATAACGAGATCGGAGTCGCTTCGTTCAATTTCACGACCCGCAATTTTGCCCGCTCGACTGGAGAGCAGGACCAGCGCAATATTGTGTCGCGCGATTTTCAAGGCTCGAAAGGCGGCCGCATCTATCCCTGTCGCTGAACAATCGATCATGACCGCACGCACGCTTTTGTCGACGAGCGCTTCAACCGCCTCTTCCACGCTACCGACAAGCGACGCGGCAAATCCTTCCGTCGCCAGAACGTGGCGGATGAGCATGAATAATTGCGAATCGTGCGTCAGGATCAGGATCCGAAATTGCATGTCCTGCATCCCCCTACGAGTTCAAAGCGGCGCGAATTCTCCGCCGTTGACGTCGAGAACCGCGCCGTTGATGAAGCCGGACTTCTCCGAAACGAGAAAGCAAATGGCCGCCGCAACATCCTCCGGCCGCCCGAGGCGCCCCGCGGGAATACGCGCTATCGCGGCCCGATTGATCTCGCTGTCGAGCGGCCCGGCCATTTCGGTGGCAATTCGGCCCGGCGCAATCAGATTGACCGTTATTCCCCGGCCGGCAAAGTTTGCGACAAGAGATCTGACAAGACCCGACATCGCCGATTTGGATGCGACATAGGCCGTGCCGGCAATTCTGGGAACGGTGCGGCCTGCAATCGAGCCGACCAACACGATGCGGCCGAAGCCTCCGCGGGCCATGGTCGGCGTGACTGCCTGGCAACACAGCATCGCGCCGGTCAGATTGACGGCGAGAACCGAATGCCACTCCTCCAGCGTTACCTCCGTAAACGGAGTGGGACCACGCGGTCCTTTGGGAGAGATACCCGCACAACAGACGAGAATATCCAGCGTTCCCCAAGCGCTCTCCACCTGGCCGAAGAATTCGCGCACCCGGGATGCCTGAGTCAGATCCACCCTGCGCGCGAACACGCTTGCTGGCCCGAACTGCGCCACAAGCTTCTCTTCCGCCGCTGCTACATGGGCCTGATTCTGGCCGAAGAAAGCGACCCTGTGACCGCTTTCGAGCAAGCGCGAAACCGTTGCCAGGCCAATACCCGAGCTGCCGCCGGTGACAAGCGCCACCCTTTGCCTCGATGCAGACGTCATGCCACCGCATCCATTTCCGCAAAAATCGACAGGGGCGGATGAGCCTCGGGATCCGTCATCACCTCGATAAGGAGGGGCTTCTCCCCCGCGATGCCGCGTTTAAGAGCAGCCGCCAATGCCCCCGGATCGTCGATACGGATGGCCGGGCATCCGCAGGCTGTCGCGAGCGCCGCATGGTCGACCTGCGCGAAATGGCATGCGGAGGTGTAACTGCCGAATTTCACGGTTTCGGCGTCGCGCTGGAAACCGAGAATACCATTGTTGAGCACGATGATCGTCACCGGCAGGCGCATGCGTATCATGGTTTCAAGTTCGGCCCAACTATGGGCGAAACCGCCGTCTCCCACGATCGCGACCACGGGGCGTTTCGGTTGCGCCGCCTTGACGCCGAGCGCCAGCGGCAGACCCCATCCGAGACCGGCAAGTCCTCGAGGCGTAATAAAGCGCATTCCCGCCCGCGGCGCCCGCAGCTGCCCCACTGCCCACATCGAGGAATAGCTGGCGTCCGCCACAATGGCGATGTCTCGGGAAAGCCAAGGCTGCAACTCGGCCATGACCCGCTCCGGCCTTATCGGAGAGATCGCTGACGAACGCCGGGATTGGCCTGCCTCCTCGAACTGTCGCCAGAATGTGGCAATGCGGCTTTCGAGAGCACGGCGCAGGGCGTGCCGGCGCGAGAGATCGCCGCGGTGCAGCGTCACGCGCAGCGCCGCTATCGTCTCCTTCGCATCGCCGACGAGACGAAGGGCTTCATAGTTTCGGCCCACTTCCAGGGGATCGACATCGATATGGATAACGCTTGCTTCGACCGGTATCTGCCGCCAGTTGTCGGTGCCGTTCTGGTTGGTACGCGTGCCGACCAGGACGACCAGATCCGCTTCCGACAGAAGTTCCCGGCTATAGACGCCAAGCGATCTGGGGCCGACGAGGGAACCCAGAACGCCGGCGGACAGGGGATGAAGCTCGCTGACAACGCCTTTGCCCATATTGGTGGTGAATACGGGCAGGCTTGCCTCTTCCTGGAGAGCCGCCAGTTCATCCGCCGCGCGGCTGCAGTGGACGCCGCCGCCGGCAATGACAACAGGCGAACGGGCGGTTTCGATGCGCGCCGCCGCTTCTTGCAGATCATGGTCCGACGGCCTCGTGCGATCGAGCGGCCATCGCCCCAGATCGCTGCCGCGGGGGCGCATGGCGGCAGCCGCGGGCGACCGCAGGAGGTCAGCAGGCAAAAGCAGGGCGACGGGGCCGGCGCGTCCCGATGTGGCGGCGGAGAATGCCGCGTCGATGTAATCGTCGACCCGTTCGGCGACGCTGAGGCGCCGGACCCATTTCGTGCAGGATTGGAAGAGCGCAATCTGATCGAGATCCTGGAAAGCGTTCCTGTCGGCCTGGTCGCGCTCGATGTCCTGAACCAGCGCGACGGCCGGAATGCTCGCCTTCAGGCATTCGGCGAGCGGGGGCACGAGCAGTGTCGCCGCCGGTCCGTTCTGGGCGGCAACGACCCCGACCTTGCCGGAGATGCGCGCATAGCCGTCCGCCATGGCGCCGCCCATATTTTCCTGCCGATAGGCAATCTGGCGGATGCCAAGCGCTTCGGCGGCCAGAATGACGGCCGAAGGAAGGCTTTGGGCGAATATCATCTCCACGCCGTGGCGCTTTAGCGCTTGCGCTATGCGATCCGCGACCGTTCCGTCACTGGAAGTCGTTTTCATCACCGGCCCTCCCCGGTTGTCCGGCCGCGGCATTCCAGAAAATCGCCAAATGCGGAGATGACGCTGTCGATGTCGGCCTCCGTCATTGGTGTCGACAGGCATGCCGCGGCATCGAACGGCATCAAGATGCCATGCGCAAGGAAGTGACGGCTGAGCGCGCGCATGATCGCCTGCTCCTCCGGCGTCATGGTCGCGGAGCGGAAATTCGCGGGCACCGTCTTCTTTGGATGAATGCGAAACAGCGACGCGGCTCCCGAAACGGAAAAGGCCGCATCCCGCTTGTGGGCGATCCGCGCAAGGCCGTCGCGCATGCGCTCACCCAGTTGCTCCAGGCGCTCGAAGGCCTCAGGTGTGAGGGCGTCCATCGCGACGCGGCCGGCGACCATGGAAACAGGATTGGCGGAAAACGTTCCGCCCTGCGGCACGAGTGGCGCCTTGTCATCGGTGCCAAAAACGGACATCACGTCGACCCTGCCGCCAACGGCGCCGACCGGAAAGCCGCCGCCAATGATCTTGCCCGTGGCGACGAGATCGGGTTCGAGACCATAGCGCGCCGACGCGCCGGCAAAGCCCTGTCTCAGATTGAGCACCTCGTCGGCGATGACGAGGATGCCGTATCGGCGGGCGGCAGCCGACAACGCCTCGATGAAGTCCGGCGAGGGCTCGAGAAGCCCTGCCCTGCTCGGCATGGGATCGATTAGGATGGCGGCAATGTCCGCGGCGCGCGGAGCAAGGGATTGCTCGATATTCTCGGCGTCATTGAAATCCAGAACAAGGACACCATCCGCGACCGCAGGCGGCGCACCCTTGTAGCCGGGCCTGGGTACGCGCCTGCCGGACCCGTCATTCGCATGGAGACAGTCACGACCGGTCTCGGCCCAGTCATAGGACCCGTGATAGGCGCCTTCAAACCGTACGATCGACGAGCGGCCGGTAAAGGCGCGCGCGGCCTTGATCGCAAACATGACTGCCTCGGTTCCGCTATTGACGAAGCGAACCTGCTCCATGGCCGGTATGCGCGATACCAGGAGTTCGGCGAGCGCAATCTCATGCTCCGTGGGATTGGCAAAGCATGTGCCCGTTCGCAGGATCGCGCTCACGGCCTCCGCCACCGGAGGATACCCATGTCCGTGGATCAGTGTCGTGAAGTTGTTGTTGAGGTCGAGCAGACGGTTGCCATCGGCATCGAAGACATAGGCCCCTTCGCCGCCGGCAACGTAGACCGGAACGGGATCCTTCTCGACGGTCGCGCGCGTGACGCCGCCGGGAAATACCCGTCTCCCGCGGCTGAAAAGTTGAGCGGAGCGCGAGCGGATGACCGCGGTCCCTGTGCTGGAAGCTTTTTCGATAAACATGACGGGGCTTTCTGATGCTGGTTGAGACCTGCACCTTTGCACAGGCTTCGCATTTTTGTTGCAACAAAATAGCGTCCCGTCAAGTCCATGCAACAAAATGAATGGTCAGCCGGCCGCATATTCCCGCGTCGCCCGCCTTAGGCGGCGATAGCCGTCGCGAATATCGTTTTCGAAGGCCGCCCTCAGCGCGGAGGCATCGCGCTCGGCAAGCGCCTCGATCGCCATCTCATGATTGCGCACGCCGTATTTTTCTTCGGCAAATTCCGGATAGAGGTTATAGAGCGACGGTCCGATGCGCAGCCAAAGCGCCTCGATCATCGCAACCAGATGCGGAAGGCGCGCCATGCGATAGACCCGGAAATGGAATTCCTTGTTGTGCCAAAGCGCCGCCCCGTAATCTTTCGCATCAAGGGCAGCATTGATCTTCTCCTGTAATTCTCTCAGGATTTCAATATCTTGATCCGTTGCATATTGCGTGGCCAACCCTGAGGCGAGCCCCTCCAGGGCAATCCTTATCAGAGTTATCTCCTTCAGATCAGGCTCACTGAGGACGGGAACGATAACCGTTTTGGGACCGGCATAGACCAACGCGCCGTCGCCCGTCAGGCGGTTGATCGCATCGCGCGCCGGCGTCGAACTGACGCCGAGATCTTCGGCGACGGCGCGAACCGTCATCTTGTATCCGGGCCTGTATGCGCCGCGGATCAGGCGCTCCTTCATTTCCCGGTAAGCCGAGTCGCCCAGGCCTGCTGCCTGACGCTCCGAACCCGCCTCCCCTTTCAGTTCAAGCGCCATTTTTACTTCCCCGCGTGTTGACATGTCCATTTTTTGATGCAACAAAAAGAACATGTGAAGCTTTTGCAAAGCGTTTGTTACACCAAAATGTCTTAACAGCACACCAACTCGCTGTCACGGGGCTTGCGATGTCATGCCGATTTGCGCCTGCGACAGGCGCATGGGCTACCGACAAACAAACCGGCGCGGTCCGCCAAAACGGCCGGCGCGGTGCCGCAGACCACGAAACGTTCACCGCGCGTGAGACAAAGGGAGGCAGAATTGATCGGCCAGAGACTGATCCTTTCCAACATCGCGAAGCGCTACGGAGAAGCATGGGCGGTGCGCGAAGCAGATCTCGAGATCGAGCCCGGCGAGTTCGTCTCGATTGTCGGCCCGTCCGGATCGGGCAAGACCTCCCTTTTGACCATGGTGGCCGGATTTGAAACGCCAACCGCGGGAATAATCCGCATTGGCGAGAAAAACGTGACTGCCTTGCCGCCGAACCGCCGCGAGATCGGCATGGTCTTTCAGAAATACGCCCTGTTTCCCCACATGACGGTCAGGCAGAATGTCGCCTTCCCGCTCAGGATGCGCCGCGTTGGCCCCAAATCGGCCAGCCGGACGCGAGTCGACGAGATGCTCGAACTCGTGCGTCTTTCCGGTTACGCGCACCGCTATCCACACGAACTTTCCGGCGGCCAGCAACAGCGTGTCGCAGTGGCCCGCGCCCTGGTGTTCGATCCACCGCTGATCCTCATGGACGAGCCGCTCGGCGCACTCGACAAGAAGCTGCGCGAGGCCATGCAGTTCGAGATCAAGCGTATCCAGGAACGCCTCGGCGCAACCGTCCTCTATGTGACCCATGATCAGGACGAAGCGCTCACCATGTCGGATCGCGTGGCCGTGATGCTGGACGGGCGGCTGCAACAATTGGGGACGCCGGTCGAACTTTATCGGCGGCCGCAAAGCTCGTTCGTTGCCGATTTCATCGGCCGGATGAACTTCATCGAAGGCTCTCTTGCGGGAAGCCAAAGCGACAATGTCCTTGTCCGCATATCGGACAGCATCGTTTTGCCCGCGCCCTGGACAGCACGCGAAGATGCCGCAATCCCGCACAATGGAACAAGCGTCCAGCTGGCCATCCGGCCCGAACGCGTCTCTCTTGCAAGGCGCGGCTGCGGCGGGTCTCACGCACTGGCCGGCACGGTGGAGACTGCCGTATTCATCGGACCGTTCCATCTCTTCCTCGTCAGGCTCGACGCGCGGCCCGACATCGTCTTTCAGGCGCAGATACCGGCCGGAGATGCGCCCTCCTTCGAGCGTCATGACGCCGTGGATCTCCTTCTCGATCACGAGGGCATCCTGATCTTCCCGGCAGAGGAGAAACAGGCCGCATGATAGACGCTTTGCAACCGCGCGAAGCCGAAGGCTTGTCGCGAGCCGGCGGCTTGTTTCGGGCGGATTCGGCTCGAACCTACTCTCCTGCCCTTTCTTTCGTGTTGATCCTTCCGCTTCTTGCGGCATTGACGGCGGGTTTCCTCTATCCGATCGCCAGGCTCGTCTCGTTGAGCTTTTCAGGCGGAAGCTTCGATCAATATCGGCGCATCTTTCGGGAGCCGCTCTATGCCGGCGTGCTCGCGAGCACCGTCGAGGTGGCTTTCGTCGTCACGGTCGCGAGCCTCGTCCTGGGTTTCCCTGTCGCCTACTTCATGGCGCGGCTGAGGCGAGGCCTTGCGACCCTGGTTGCGGCCTGTGTCCTGGTTCCGTTATGGACATCGATCCTGATCCGCTCCTATGCATGGATCGTCCTCCTGCAGCGCAACGGGATCGTCAACGCCCTTCTGATCAAAACGGGCATCACAGATGCGCCGGTGAAACTGATCTACACGCAGGGCGCGGTCATCCTGGCCATGACCCATGTGCTCATGCCGTTCATGATCCTGCCCGTCTATTCCGCCCTTGCCAGTCTTTCGCCCGACTATTTGCGCGCCGCCCGCAATCTTGGCGCCGGACCGGCTCGAGCCTTTCTCGAGGTTACGGTGCCGCTCAGCCTGCCCGGCATCTTTGCCGGCTCGGTGATGTGCTTCGTGCTCGCGCTCGGCTTCTACATTACGCCGGCCTTGGTCGGCGGGCCGGGTTCGATGCTGATTTCAACGCTCATCGGCCAGCAAACGACAGTTCTTCTCGACTGGCCATTTGCCGCGGCACTTTCGACCGTGCTCCTCCTCATGACGCTCGTCCTCGTCTTTGCCTTCCGCAAGGCCCTTTCCGTCAGCAAAGGATTTAGCGGTGTCCATTGATCAAGCTGCCCTGCGCGCGCCGGTATCTGCGAGGCGCGATGTTCTCGCCTCACCCGCATTCCGGTCATATCTCAAGGCGGTCGGAATCCTTGGCGGCGGCGCGGTGATCGGCGCCATCCTCTTCTTCCTTGTCCTTCCCACGCTGCTTGTCGTCCCCATGTCGCTCAACAGCACGGACCATATCGCGTTTCCACCCCATGGACTGACCCTCAAATGGTACGCCGCCTATTTCGGCGATCCGGACTGGATGGCTGCCACATGGTTCAGCCTCAAAATAGCCCTGGCGACGACGGTTGCCGCGACGGTCACCGGAACGATGGCGTCGATGGCCCTCGTGCGCGGAAACCTGCCCTTCAAATCAGGGCTCCAGGCGCTCGCGCTCGGACCAATGATCGTTCCGCAAGTCATCCTTGGCGTCGCGCTTTATCTCGTCTTCTCGCCGCTTCGGCTGACCGGCACTTTCGCGGGCTTCGTGCTTGCACATACGGTTCTCGCCGTCCCCTATGTCATGATCGCCGTCACCGCATCGCTGCAACGCTTTGACCCCGCGCTCGAACTTGCGGCCATGAGCTGTGGCGCAAACCGCCTCCAGGCCTTCATCCGGATTGTCCTGCCGAATATCGCGCCGGGTATGGCTGCAGCAACCGTCTTCGCCTTCCTTGCCTCGTTCGATGAGGCGACCGTCGCCTTTTTCATATCGGACACCGGCGGCAAGGCGATCGGCCGCAAGATGTTCGAGGACATCGATTTCAACCTGACGCCGGTGATTGCCGCCGCATCCACGGTCTTTGTCGCCGTTTCCCTGGCTCTCATGGGAATGGCGCATCTGCTCACCGCCGGTAATGCCGGCGATGAGGACTGAGACCTGCCGAATTGGAAAATACACAAAGGAGGAACCGATCCCATGACATTCAAATGCAAACCGCCGATTTCGAACCTGCTGCGCCGATCGATTTATGCGGCTGCCACGCTTTTCTTTCTTGTCGCGCCCAGGCAGCCGGCGTCGGCCGAAGAGCCGGTTATCATCGCCACGACGGGCGGCGCCTATGAACGTGCGCTGCGCCAGGCATGGTTTGATCCGTTCACGAAGGCGACTGGCATCAAGGTGATCACGGTTGTCGCCACCAATGCCGAGATGCGCGCCAAGGCAAGCGCGATGGTGAAAACTGGAAATGTCAGTTGGGATCTCTATCTCGAGGGCGAGATCCAGGCAGCGTCCAAGGCGCACCGGCAGGTGACGGAGGACCTGACCGGATTCTGCCTCCAATTCGCCGATCGCAAGGACCTCCCCTCCAACGCCTGCGCGGCTGGCGGGGTGCTGCTCCAGTCGACCGCCACGCTGCTGGCCTTCCGGACCGGCAAAGCCGGGCAATCGGCACCCCAGACATGGGCTGACATGTGGGACACGGAGAAATTTCCTGGCGGCCGCTCCTTTCCCAATTTCAACGATCCCTGGCGTGTGATGGCGGCCGCCCTTTTGGCCGACGGCGTCCCTCGCGACAAGCTGTTTCCCCTCGATATCGACCGCGCGCTCGCCAAACTCGACCAGATCCGCTCATCGATAACCCTGTGGTGGAAGACGGGCGACCAGAGTGTACAGGGGTTCCGCAACAGTGATTATTCGCTGGGGCAAATCTGGCTGACGCGGGCAAGGGCATTGAAAAATGAAGGCCAACCCATTGACTGGTCCTACAATGCAGCGTTTCTCGTCGGTGACCGGATAGCCCTCGTCAAGGGCGCCCCCCACCACGAACAGGCGGTCAAACTGATGGCCTTTTGGCTCAAATCGCCGAAGGCGCAGGCCGAAGCCTGCGATGTCTTGTCCTGTACGCCTCCAAGCAGCGAGGCAATCGCAATGATGTCCGAAGAGGCCCGCAAGACAATGCCGAGCGCTGAAGACGTGCAAAATCATATCATTGTTCCGGATGCAGACTGGATCAATGCCAACGCCGCCACGATGCTTCAGCGTTGGAACAGCTGGATCCGCTGATGCGTCATCTATCTTGTCACGGATTGGCGAGTGGGCGGCGTTTGGCGTACTCGTAAGCTGGAACCGGTATCGCAAGCTTCACGATGACCTGCTCGACCAGAGCGAGACGTGCTGTCCGAACCACGTGGCACATCTGGCCAAATTGGCAGGCATCGTGTCTCGTCTCTCCGTCGCCATCGCCGGTGCCTGCATCCGCAACGGTGCACGCGACCGCTTCTTCAATGTCGTCGATCTGGTCAATCAGATCGAAGCCGGAGTAAGGGCCGGTCGCCAAGGCCGATTGAATGACAGGCTTTACCGCCCCGACTTCGTCATCCTCGATGAACTCGGTTATCTGCCGTTCAGCGCATCAGGCGGCGCGTTGCTGTTCCGTCTACTGAGCAGGCTCTATGAGCGAACCAGCGTCATCATCACGACCAACATCAGCTTCTCGGAATGAGCGAGAGTCTTCGGCGACGCCAAGATGACGACCGCGCTGCTCGATCGCCTGACCCACCACTGTCACATCCTCGAAACCGGGAACGACAGCTTCCGCTTCAGGAAGAGCTATGGCGGAAGTCCTCCAGCGTGTTGGTGATCGTCATGCGGGGTCGAACTTCGCGGAACGCCCTTGGCAACTGTTCAGGTTGGATGCAAATGGCGGGCGAGCCCCAAGCTCAGGTACGGTGTCTCAAGCACCAGGACCCAGACGGGGTCTCGTCCGCGCCCCAATCAAAGCAAGGTGTCCGTCGTCAGAGGTTTTGGGCAGTTGGCGGCCTGATCTAGTGGAGGCTCTGGCCCATCAGGGTTTTCATTTTAGGCGGCTGCCTTGCGATGCAGCAAGCGCCGTTGGTTGATGGTTTCGCGTTTGATCCTTTCTCTTGTCTGCAGGATGGTCTGGCCGCGTCCGAAGTAGACGTCGGCCGGCGTGAGATTGCCGAGGCTCTCGTGGTAGCGGCGGTGATTGTAGTGATCGACGAAGGCGCCGATCTGCGCTTCGAGAGTCGCCCGGCAGGAAGTAGTTTTCGAGCAGGATGCGGTTCTTCAGCGTCTGGTGCCAGCGCTCGATCTTGCCCTGGGTCTGCGGATGAAGCGGCGCTCCGCGGGTATGCTCCATGCCCTTGGTCCGTCGAGCCAGTCGGCCAGTTCGCCGGCGATGTAGCACGGGCCGTTGTCGGACAGCAGCCGCGGCCGCTGCATCACCCTGGCGTTGTCGCAACCTGATGCCTGCAGCGCCAGTTCCAGCGTGTCGGTGACGTCCCCGGCCTTCATCGTGGTGCACAGCTTCCAGGCGATGATGTAGCGCGAGTAGTCGTCGAGGATGGTCGACAGGTAGAACCAGCCCCAGCCGATGACCTTCAGATAGGTGAAGTCGGTCTGCCAGAGCTGGTTCGGCGCCGTCGTCTTGTCATGGAACTCGTCGGCGGCCTTGATGACGATGAAGGCCGGACTGGTGATCAGGTCCTGCGCCTTGAGCAGGCGGTAGACCGAGGATTCCGAGACGAAGTAGCCTTGCGTGTCGGTGAACGTCACCGCCAGTTCGCGTGGTGACAGCTCCGGCTCATCGAGGGCAAGGTCGATGACCTTCTCGCGCATCTCGTCGGGAATGCGGTTCCAGACCCGCCTGGGCTGCGGCTTGCGATCTTCCAGCGCATCGACGCCGCCGGTGAGGAAGCGGTCATACCAGCGATTGAAGGTCGAGCGCGGGAATGCCGAGCTTGTCCAGCGTGCGGCTTGGCCGGCAGATGCGACTGCTCGACGAGCCGGATGATCTCCAGCTTCTCGGATGCGGGGTATCTCATTCGTCGTCGCCCCCATCCGCGATCATGCTTTTTTTGAGCAGCCGCAGTTCCAGCGCCTGCTCGGCGACGACCTCCTTCAGATCGCGGGCCTCGCGGCGCAGATGCTTGACCTCGTCGCTGGTGGCTGCACGCGCCGTGTCGCCGGCCAGCCGCTTCTTGCCGGCTTCGAGGAACTCCTTCGACCAGTTGTAATAGAGGCTCTCGGCGATGCCTTCGCGCCGGCACAGCGCGGCGATCAACTCCTCGCCGCGCAAGCCTTCCAGCACGATGCGGATCTTCTCTTCCGCCGAATACTGCTTGCGGGTCGCACGGCGGATGTCCTTGATGACCTTCTCCGCCGGCTCCTTCTGTGTCCCGGATTTCCGTCTCATCTTCGCTCCTTGAAGGGCTACGATGAGCCAGAAATCCTCCTCTATCCGTTAAGCCGAAATTGTCTCATTGGCGCTGAACCCGGACAACCTGCTGTATTCAAGCACTCACTATAGATGAATTCGCGGGCGACAAATTCGGCAGGTGCAATGATTCTCCAAACGGTGTGATTCGAGGCTGGTTCCGGTATTAGTCAGCCCACTGACCGCCACCATCAAGGTCGATCACCGTCTCCGAGAGGTAATGTACGCGCGGGGATGCAAGCATCGTCGCGAGCGCAGCGACTTCTTCAGGATTTTTTGGCCGTCCGAATTGGAACCGCGCATTGTCTAGGAGCTCACTCCATCTGCGTCCATCGCCCAGTTCTTTTTGGGCGCGTGTCTTTAACATGTCCTCCATTCTGCCGGTTAATGTTTGAGATGGATTGATCCCGAAAACGCGCACGTTGTGTCTGGGAGTATCGGCGCCGAGCGCATTTGTGAAACCGATCAAGGCTGCATTTCCGGCCGCACCGCAAATGTAGCTCGGTCGAACAGCGCGGCCGCCCATTCCGATGATGTTTATGACCGTCCCATGCTCGCGTTCCTGCATTCTCGGTACATAGAGTTTGCAAAGGTGGATGTAGCCAAACACCTTGAGCTCCCAACCGGTCCGCCATTCATCCATCGTCAGATCATCCAAGCCGCCGGCTTTGATTGCGCCTGCGTTGTTTATAAGGACATCGACATCGGGGCGTTCGAGAAAGAGCTTTTCCCGTTCGCTTTCGATGGCCAAGTCCGCCGCAAGATAGTCAACAGCCGTTCCGGTCTGTTGCTTCAAGCGCCCGGATGCACTGCGGAGCGTGCGCTCGTCGCGCGAAACAATGGTGACATGTGCGCCTTCGCGCGCGAAGCAGCTTGCGGTCGCAAATCCGATACCCTTCGATCCCCCGGTGACCAGGACATGCTTGCCCGATAATTCTAGGTCCATTCGCGATTCCTCCAAAGTTTTCGGAAAACGGGACTTCTGCAGGGGCCGATCCGGAGACCTGCCAGACGCCATCATTCCCGATTCTACCTACACCTTCGGCATGCCCTTCGGGCGCATCTGGCGCTTCTGGGCGGCGATGCGGAACTGGGCGTTGGCCGCGCCATAGCCCCGATAGCGGCCGCGCCGCTCGACGATCTCGAAGAAGAAGCCCTCGCCGTAGTTCGGGCTGTAGAGCTGGAAATACTCGCCGTGCTCGTCTCGGTCGTAGAGGATGTTGTCCCGCCTTCAGCCGGTCGAGGAGGTCCTGCTCGAGACCGAAGCGGGCGTCGAGATCGTCATAATAGTTCGGCGAGATGACGAGCGGCGCGAAGCCGTTTGCGGCGAGCGCTTCGGCAGTGGCGAAGATGTCGTCGGTCGCAAAGGCCAGGTGCTGCACCGCCGAGCCGAAGCTCTCCGCAATGAAATGGCCGGCGAGCGTGCGGCGGTTCTCCGCGCCGTTCAGCGTGATCCGCAGCGTGCCGTCGGCGTTCTCGATCGCCTGGCTGCGCACCAGTCCCGCCGGATCGACGACATCGACCATCGGCGTCTTTCCGGTCGCGAAGATCGAGGTATAGAACAGCAGCCAGGTCAGCATCTCCTCGTAATTCATCGTCTGGGCAATATGGTCGATGCGCGTCAGGCCGGCGTCTCTCGGTTTTGCCTCGTCGGCGACCGGCTCGAACTCGATCTCCCAGACGCGGGCAAGATCGCTGCTTGCCCGTCGACGAAATGCATGACGCCGCCGCCGACGCCGCGGATCGCCGGGATCTTCAGTTCGCCCGGCCCGGCGGGCTGCTCGAAAAGATCGGCGCCGAGCGCCTTTGCCCGCGCCGCCGTGGCGCCCGCATCCTCTACCTTCAGCCCGATGTCGCAGACATTGGTGCCATGCATGACATAGGAGGAATGGGCGAAGCCCTCGTGTTCGGTGTTGATGACGATGTTGATGCCGCCCTGGCGCCACAGGTCGACATCCTTGGAGATGTGCCGTCCGGCGCGCTCGAAGCCGAGCGTGTGCAGCATTGCGCCGAGGTCGCCTGCTTCCTCCTCGTCGGCGGCGAATTCGACGAACTCGACGCCCTCGACCGCGATGCGGTCGGGCATGTCGGGAACCGGGATGCGGATATCGGGCTCGAGGCGACGGACCTGGTCCATCAGGTGGACGAGCGAGCGATGACCGTCGACGGAGATCGATTTCGGCGAGCCGCCGCGGAACTGGTCGTTGAAGATTTCGAGCGACAGGACGCCGTCATAGCCGGTGGCGGCGACGGCGCGCATGAAGCCGGTGACGTCGAGATCGCCCTCGCCCGGCATGTTGCGGAAATGCCGGCTCCAGTAGAGCAGGTCCATGTCGATCTTCGGCGCGTCGGCCAGCTGGATGAAGAAGATGCGGTCGCCGGGGATCGAGCGGATCGTCTCGGGATCGATCTTCCTCGCCAGCGTGTGGAAGGAGTCGAGGATCAGCCCGACATTGGGATGGTCGGCGCGGCGCACGATCTCCCACGCGTCGCGGTGGTCGCTGACATGGCGGCCCCAGGCAAGCGCCTCGTAGCCGATGCGGATGCCGCGTTTTGCCGCCCGTTCGCCGAGTTCGCGGAAATCGTCGGCCGCCCGGTCGATGCCGCCGAGCGAGATCGGCGAGACATTGGAGCAGACCAGCACGAGGTCGGTGCCCAGTTCGTCCATCAGGTCGAACTTGCGCTCGGCGCGGTCGAAGGCGCGGGCGCGCTGCGGCTCGGGCATGCCCTCGAAATCGCGGAACGGCTGGAACAGCGAGATCTCCAGCCCGTGATCGCGCACCATGCGGCCGACCTCGCGCGGGCCGCCGTCGAAGGCGAGGAAATCGTTCTCGAAGATCTCGACGCCGTCGAAACCCGCAGCCGCGATCGCCGCCAGCTTCTCGCGCAGGTCGCCGGAAATCGAAACCGTGGCGATAGCGGTCTTCATGGCTGCCGCTCCTACTCCGCGGCCTCTGCCGCCTTGATGTCCGAATAGAGAGTGCCGTCCGCAAACATTTCTTCGATTTCCTGGCTGGAGTAGCCGAGTTCAGACGCAACCTTGCTGTTGTGCTGACCGAGGTCAGGTGCAACGGATGGCGTCACCATCGGGCTTTCGGAGAAGTTGAACGGCAGGTTAGGCAACCGGATTTTTCCAAGCACGGGATGTTCCTGCTCAAGGATCATTCCGCGCGCAGCGATCTGCGGATCGTGTACGACTTGGTCGATAGTCTGCACAGGCGCGGAAGGCACGCCGGCGTCATCCAGCGCGGAGATACAGGCTTCGACAGAAGCCTGGGAGTCAGTCCATTGCCGGACTTTCGAGAGGATCTCTTCACGGTTGGCATTGCGTCCCGCGGAATGATGAAAGCGGGTGTCGGCGGCCAGTTCCTCGCCTCCGATCAGGCGGGCGAGTCGCAACCAAGCGTCATCAACCTGGGCCGCGATGACCAGATAACCGTCCTTGGCGGTGAAGACGCCGTAAACCGTAGAGTCCGGCATGTCGTGCCCGGTCTGCACCGGAAGTTCGCGCTCGCCGCTCAGCGTATAGCTCTGAACTGCAAAGTCATGCATGGAAACCATGCAGTCATAGAGCGCCAGATCGATGTATTGGCCGCGTCCGCTCTTTTCGCGTCCGTACAGTGCGGCGCATACGGCTGCCACGCCATGAATGCCCGTATACATATCCGCCAGCGGCATCCTGAAAAGCGGCGGCGCATCGCCGGGAACGCCGATCATCGACATCGCCCCCGACTTCGCCTCGGCGATCAGGCCGAAGCCCGGCCGGCTCGAATCCGGTCCGGTCTGCCCGTAGGCAGAAACGGAGCAATAGACGAGGCCCGGATTGTCCTTCGACAACTCCTCGTAGCCTAGGCCGAGTTTTTTCAGCGCTCCAGGCCTGTAGTTCTCAACGAAGACATCCGCGCTCGATACGAGCTTGCGAATAAATTCATTGCCTTTCGCGGTTCGCACGTCCACGCATACGCCTTCCTTGCCCATATTCTGCTGCAAGTAGTAGCCGCTGTGATCGCCGACGAAGTACGCATGATGCCGGCCGGCGTCTCCGTGTTTCGGACGTTCAACCTTGATCACTTCTGCCCCCATGGCGGCAAGCGATCGCGAGAGGAACGGACCGGCGAGAAAGTGACTGTAGTCGACAACGCGTATCCCGGTGAGCGGCAGAGGTTGAGTTGACATGTTTCGTCCTCCTTACGCGGCTACCGAGTGCATTGGCAGCATCAGCTTGTGTTCGCCGTCCTGAACGACTTCGCCCTTTTGGTTGATGAGTTTCGAGGCCAGGACAACGATCCCCCAGCCAGGCCTGCTTGTTTCGCGCATGCTCGAAACCGTGAACTCCACATGCAATTCGTCGCCGATGCATATCGGCAGACGGAAATCCCAGTTCCAGCCAAGCGACATGCCAGGAACGAACTTGAGATCGGCTTGCGTCTTCAGCCCGTCCGCCAGGGAAAGTCCGAAGAGACCATGCGCCACGCGCTGTCCAAAGGACGAGTTTCTCGCATATTCCTCGTCAGTATGGACGGGCGTGTGATCGCCGGTCAGATCGGCGTAGGCCATGATCATGTCGGACGTCATGGTTACCGTCGGGCTCTTTCCGACCGCACCAACCTCGACCTCGTCAAAGAATTTTTCGTCACTCATTTCGTCGACACCCTTTAATGTTCGAACAGCGTTTCTTCCCGCTACAAGCCAATTTCAACGGCACGCTCGATGCCCTTGACCGCGGCGACAAGCGTGCGATTTACCGGCGTGGGAACGGCGTAGCGCCTGCCCCAGGCGACAACTGCCCCATTTATGAAATCGATCTCGGTGCGACTTCCCTTTTCAAGGCTCTGAAGCATCGATGCCTTGAACTCCGGCGGTAGCCCCTCCCCTGCAAGCAACCAGGCTTTCCGTGCTTCATTGATCGAGAGCTCGATACCTGCCGCACGCGCGACTGCCATCGCCTCTTCCACGGCCTCGATCGCGCACTCTTCGACCTCGGCGACCTGGTAAAGCTGGCCATAGGGTAGTCGGCTGATTGCGCTGAGCGCTCCCGTTGACACATTGACCAGCAATTTGTCCCAGACGACCCGCATGATCTCGCTACTGGCTTCCGTTTCCAGTCCTGCTGATCGAAAGGCGTCCGCGATTTCTTTCGCCCGCTCGCTTCTGCCTCCGTCTGGCGGGCCGACTATCGTCCGTTTGCCTTCGGTCCCGGCGATAATGACGCCCGGGGAAACCATCGTTCCGCCGACATAGGTCTTTCCGATCAACGTGTTTCCAGCCGCAGCGAAATCGGAGATGATCTCCTCATGTCCAAGTCCGTTTTGCAGGGACAGGATAAGCGTGTCTGGTCCAATCGCATCGTCGGCGGCCTCGAGCGCCTCGCGCGTGTGGAAAGACTTCACAAGCACGATCAACAGATCGACCACCGAAAGGCCGTTGCAGTCCACCGCTGCCCGGACCGCGACGGTCCGATCGCCATCTTTCGTTCGCAGGATCAACCCATCACGACTGAGCTTGTCCACGAGCGCACGATTGCGGTTGATCAGCACGACTTCGTGCCCCGCTTCGCTGAGTACGCTGCCGAAAACACATCCAAGCGACCCCGCTCCAAGAATGGCGATACGCATCAGTGTCCCGCCCTTCCGCCGGATGCGTCAAAAACGGCGCCAGTTGTGAACGAACAGGCCGGCGAAGCCATCCAGAGCATGAGGTTAGCGATCTCCGAGGGATTGGCCGGGCGGCCCATCGGGATCTTGGCCAGAACGAACTGCCGCTGCGCCTCCGTCATCTGATAGATGAGATCAGTCGCCGTTATTCCTGGCGTTATGCAATTTGCGCAAATCCCGGTCGATGCGAGTTCTTTGCCGATCGTTTTCGTCAGCCCGATCACGCCAGCCTTGGAAGCAGTGTAAGCGACCTGGAACGGATTGCCTTCCTTGCCGGCGATCGACGCGACATTGACGATGCGCCCGTAGTTTCTTTCCTTCATCACGCGGATGGCAGCGCGGCTGCAAAGAAAGGTACCGGACAGGTTGATGGCAAGTACGCGCTGCCAGTCCGCGAAAGCATAGTCGGCAGTCTCCATAACGGGTCCGGTTATCCCCGCCGAGTTGACCAGGATGTCCACCCGTCCGAATTCTGTCACCGTGCGTTCAATCGCGGCTTCGACAGATTTCTCGGAAGTCACATCGACCTCGACCTGCGCATCAAATCCGATTGCCGGCGGCGGCTCTGTCAGATCCCAGCAGCAAACGCGGATTCCAGAGGCCGCGGCGAGTTGGGCAAAGGCACGGCCAATTCCGCCAGCGCCGCCGGTTACAACCGCCACCTGTCCCACAAGTGAATTGTCATGGTTTGGAAAAGAGGTATCCGGCATCAAACCGCCTCCATCGTGCCGCCGAGAAACAATTGGCCGACACGAGGATCGTTCAGCATCTCGCCGGCCTTTCCCTGCATCCGCATCTGACCCAATTCTAGAACGATTCCATAATCGGAGATCGCGAGCGCACTGCGAGCGTTTTGCTCTACCATCAAGATTGTCACGCCCTCGTCGCGAAGCCTTATCAGCGTGCGGAAGACTTCTTGCACGAGTTGGGGCGAAAGCCCGATTGAGGGTTCGTCAATCAGGATGAGTTTTGGATCGAGCAGGAGCGCCCTGGCAACTTCCAGCTGTTTCTGCTGGCCACCCGACAGCGTTATGGCGTGGTCGTTTCGCTTCTCGGCCAGAATTGGAAATTGCTCGAATACTGTATTGATGCGGCGCCGAATAACGCTCTGATCCGGGGCCGTTATGCCGCCCAGTTCGAGATTGTGATAGACCGACAGATGAGGAACTATGTTTCGGCCCTGCGGCACGTAGGTGATGCCTCGATTGATCAGTTGGGCGGGCTTGAAGCCGGTCACATTATGCCCCTCAAGCAGAATGCGGCCGGAATGAATGTTCAACAGGCCGAACACCGCCTTGAACACGGTCGACTTGCCCGCACCATTTGGACCGATCATCGTCGTGATAGATCCTTTCGGGATCGAAAACGACACGCCGTTCAGGATGGTCATGCGGCCATAGCCGCCATATAGATCTTGCAGCTCCAGCATCTCAGTCTCCGAGGTAGGCTTCGATAACGGCCGGATTGCTACGAACTTCTTCGGGGGTACCCTCTGCAATGATCGCGCCGTTTGCCAACACGAGGATGCGTGTGCACAGGGACATCACGAACTCCATGTTGTGTTCGATGACGACGAAGGTAGACCCTTTCTCTCTATTGTAGGCTGCGAGGCGTTCCTTCAGATGAGCGAGCATGGTCAGATTGACGCCGCCGGCCGGCTCGTCGAGCAAAACCAGTTGCGGACCGGCCATGAATGCCATGGCAGCGTCGAGCAGTTTCTGTTGTCCATAGGAGAGCGATCCTGCCAGTTCGTCGCGAAGGTGACTCAGCCGGAAAAACTCGATCAATTGATCCGCCTCCGCGGTAAGTCCGGCATCCGAGGGGCCGAGCAGCCTGCTCACCATGCTTCCCCGGTGCTCCTGTCCTGCAAGGATTATGTTTTCCAGAACGGACATCTGCGGGAAAACCTGCAGCATCTGGAATGTGCGTGCGACGCCGAGCTGCTTGTTCAGATTGCAGGGCCGCATTCCGGAGACTGGCTTTCCGTTGACGCGAACATGCCCTGAATTGGGCCGCAATTGCCCCAGTATGCAGTTGAAGAGGGTCGACTTTCCGCTACCGTTCGGACCGATGAGGCCGAGTATTTCGCCTCTCTCGACCGTAAAGCTCACATCGCGGACGGCTTGAATTCCGCCAAACGATTTCGAGATATTCTCTACCTCGAGCACATGCTGACTGGTGCTCATAGCTGTGCTCCCTGCTTGAGGTCACCGCGTTCGATCCGTTTCTGGCGGAAAAGCGACATCGCCTTCTCGAAAAGCCCGATCAATCCGGTTGGGCAGAAAACCATGAGCACGATCACCAACCCGGCATAGATCATGAGATAGTAGGCCTCGGCGAAGCGCAGAAATTCCGGCAGCATGATCACCAAGCCCGCGCCGAGTAGCGGGCCGAAAAAGTATCCGGAGCCACCGACGACGACCATCAACAGGATCTTCAGCGAAATGGTCAGCGTAAAGGACATCGGATCGATGTACTGAACCAACGGCGCCATAAGCGAACCGGACAATCCGCCGTATGCGGCGCCGATCGCAAATGAGAGCAGAGTGATCAGCCTTGTATCGACACCAAGGCTGTTGGCCCTGATCGGGTTTTCCCGCAATGCCTTGAAAGCCCGCCCCCAAGGGGAACGGACAATCCAGTAGAAAACCGCGAGTGCGACCAGGAAAACAACGAGCGTGAAATAGTAGTATGTATCCTGCTTGACGGTAGAAAGTGGCCCGAATTCCGGACGAGGAATCCCGACAAGCCCATAGATGCCACCCGTCAGCCATTCCTCGTTTCGCATGACCAGGAAGGCAAGCGTCGTAAAGGCGAGTGTCACAAAGGCCAGCAAGTGATGCTGCACCCGTAGGGCGGGATAGCCGAGTACAAGACCGACCACGAAACACAGACCCATTCCCGTGAATACCGAGAATAACCAGTGAACTCCTGCCATCGTCATGATGGCCGTCGAATAAGCGCCAATTCCCATGAAGGCGGCTTGTGCGAGCGAGATCTGTCCCGCGTATCCAAGCGTGAGATTCAGCCCCATTGCCGCAATCGCGAAAATGAGCCACGAACAAAGAACATATGTTCCGTAAGTCTGCTGGGTAGTAGGTGCAATGACCAGTACGATCAGGCCGGCCAGCAGTAGTAAGCGGTTGCGCGTGATCATACCGTCCTCCCCTCCACGGTACCCAACAGGCCCTGCGGGCGCAGCAGGATGATTATGATGAGCAGGATCATGGGGCCGGCGATGCGGTATTCCGACGACAGATAGGCGGCCGACATGTTGTCGATCACCCCTATCAACAATCCGCCTGCAAGTGCACCTCGCACCTGGTTAAAGCCGCCGACGATCGCGGCGAGAAACGCCACCAGACCTATCGGTTCACCAATCGAGAATTTCGCTAAGTAGATCGGCGAAATGAGGATTGATGCGAGCGTAGCGAGCACCGCGTTGATCATGAAGGTGTAAAGGACCATCCTCTGAATGTTAACGCCGAGAATTTCGGCGACTGCCGGATTTTGTGCGGTGGCCTGCATGCATCGTCCCGTCCGAGTGCGCCCGAGAAAGAGCTGCAGGGCAACGATCGCGGCAAGCGAAACCAGCAGATTGCCAATGTCCTGATACGAGATCACTGCACCGCCAAACGAGATCGTATCGTCGGAAAAAAGGGACGGAAACGGCTGGGCTTCCGCGCTGTAGAACTCTTTCACCAACTCGCGCATCAGGATAGCGAGGGCAATTGTTGCCATAACAATCGGAAGTACCCCGTGCGAAAGCATTGGCTGGATTATCACCCGCTTGAAAAGCAGCCCGAGGACAAGAACCGCGATGACGAACGCAAGCACGATTGCGAGCGGCAGGCTCAGCCCCAGAACCTGTGTCCCGACCAGCACGAAGAATGCCGGCAGCATGACGAATTCGCCTTGGGCGAAATTGATCGTCTGCGATGCCTGCCAGAGCAAAGTGAAGCCGATGGCGGCGAGCGCGTAGATCGACCCGGTGGCAAGCCCGGATACTAAAATTTGCAGAAATTCAGACATTTCGGTCCCGTTCACCGCATAAGAAACGCGGGATTGAAAGGGGCCCGGACTTTGCCGGGCCCGGTTACCAATCGTGTCAGTTCGCGGGAAGCGTATCTTTGACGATGGTCTTGCCGTCTTTGACCTCGACGAGGAAGCTTTCGCGAGACACTTCGCCGGTTTCGTCCCAGCTCACATCGAGCATGATGTGGGGCTCATCCGCAACCTTGATCGTCATGTTGTGCAACGTGTCCGCGACCTTCTGACGGTCCAGTTCGCCAGCGCGCTTAATAGCGGTTGCAGCGGTGTAGATCGCCACATAGCCCTTCATCGCGTTGTGATCGGGTTTATACCCGTATTTGTCCTCGAAGCGCTTCCCGAATGCCTGGATTTCCTCATTCGGCGCATCCACGGTCAAACCGACATGTCCCATAATACCGTTGGCGGCATCTCCGGCTAATTCGATAACCTTCTGGTTGAGCAATGTCGTTTCGCCAATGATCGGAACATCGACGCCCTGCTTGCGCAGCTCGCGAAGCAGGCGAGCGCTTTCCTCCTCGTGGAGGTATGCAAAAATCGCATCCGCGCCCGAGCCCTTCAGCTTCGCCACATCGGCCGCGAAATCGGCTTGCCCGACTTCGCTCGAAACGTCAGCGGCTACGGTGATACCGCGCTTCTCCATCTCCGAGACGAAAGCATCGTGACCGCCCTTGCCGAATTCGTTGTTGACCCAGGAAACCGCGACCGACTTCGCCTTGATCCCGTCGGCGATATAGGCGGCGATTTTCGGCATGGACTTCTGCGCTCCGAAGGACGACCGAAAGATGTAGGGATTGCCCTTCTGCGTAATGGCCGGAGCCTCGGATCCAACGATCTGCGGAATTCCCTGCTGCTGCGTAACCAGCATATTCACGATGGTGGACGAGGAATAGACCGTTCCCAAAATCAGGAACGCGCCGTCGTCGATTGCTTTTTGCACCAAGGCGCGTGACGTCTGCGCGTCAGTCTGGCTGTCATAGGTTGTGACCTCCAGCATATCGCCGAGCACACCGCCGGCTGCGTTGATCTCCTCGACGCCCATGTTGATGGCATCCGTCCAAGCCTTGCCGACGGTGGCGCCCGAACCGGACAGCTCGGCTACGTTACCCAGCTTGATCGGCTCCGCCCAGGCAGCACCTACGCTCATTACCGCAGCGGTCATCGCTGCAATCGACAGTTTCCTGATCATGTACTCCTCCATTGATCCTTGCGACGTCCGCGAACAGGCAGCCCACATGAATAGTCGCCAATGACCGACACCTCCCGGTTGTCGATCGAGGGCGAAACTAAAGGGATTTGCGTCGGCACTCAAAAGTTTTGATGTCGTTGATGGACAAAAAGTGAGAGAATGTGCATCACAAATCCAAGTGTGGCGACATTGATGCATCAAATCTCCATCCATTGATCGACAACAACAAGACGAAGATGAGAAAAATGCCTGACCGCCTTTCACTCGGATATTTGACTTACGGCGAATGCAATCTGATTGCCGTTATCGAAGCTGCAAGATCGGCCGGATTCGACGAGATGGGAATTCGGCTACTGCCCGCTGGTCCCGATCAAACGGTACCCCGCTTGGGCGGTGATCCTGGCCTTCGTAAAACGGTGTCGAAATGTTTTGCGGACAATGGAATGGCGGTCAGCGATGTAGAACTCGTCCGAATTAACGCAGAGTTCGCGATTCAATCATTGGCTGGCTTCTTTGAGCAAGCGGCCGAAATGGGTGGAAGGCACGTGTTGGTGGCCGGAGACGATGAGGATCACTCGCGCCTTTGCGACAATTTCGCTGGCCTTTGCGAATACGCAGGCAATTTCGATATGACCATCGATCTGGAATTCATGCCCTGGACGGCAGTCCGGGATGTGCGAAGCGCCATCAAGATCGTCGAAGAATCAGCCGCCGAAAACGCCGGCATATTGATCGATGCACTACACTATCAGAAATCTGCTTCCAGCCTTGCGGATGTCGCGGCGATTTCGGCAAGAATGTTACACTATATTCAGCTATGCGACGGCCCCGCTGTTTTCGATTCATCCACCGATATCGATGCTGTATTCGGCGAGACATGCACGCCTTATACCGGGTGAAGGAGACATCGATCTCGCCGCTCTTTGCGCCATAATGCCTGCCGACTTCACCTTCTGCGCAGAAGTTCCAAACGACCGTATGATGGAATCGCTTGGGCTTTCTGCGTTCCTGCGCAGTGTTCATGACAATGCGCGCGCGGTAATAAGACAGGCCCGGCTGCGATCAGGCTAGCGGTTTGTCGAAATCAATATCGCGAATGTTTTCGCGCATAATAATTTCAGTTGGTATGTGGCCGATCGGTTTTCTCGAACCGTTATGGTATTGGCAGACTGCTTCGATCGCAGTTCTTGCAATCTTGCCCATGTCCTGGTGAATCACTGCATCGATGGTTCCATCCAAGAGCGCTTTGCGTGTTAGCGGCGTCAGGTTGAAGGCTATATAAGCTACATCCTTCGCTTTACCGGATTCGATCAGAGCTTTCTCTATACCGCGGTTGCCGCCACCGAGATTGCATATGCCACCAATGTCCGGATGTTCTTCAAGAAGCTGCAATGCTGCCCTGTAGCAGGCACCAGGGTCATCCATCGTAGTTATGCTCTCTAGCGTTGAGATTTCCGGGAATTCCGACCGAAGAATGTTACGCGCTCCACTCTCCCGCTCTTCATGGCTTCGATAGAGTGCGTCACTCATGAAGATGGCAACTTTCCCGCGCCGGCCCAGCAGATGACCGAGTAGCAATCCCGCCGCGCGGCCCGCTGCGCGGTTGTCCAGACCGGAATAACCGAGCGTCTCGACACCGGGCAGCGTTGTGAGTGCGCAGACAATCGGAAAGCCGGATTCAGCCAATTCCATCACCGCGTCTCTAACCAGTCGGTGCTCTATCGGCTGAAAAATCAAACCGTCGCTTGCTCTTTTGGCGCTTTCCTCCAGCGCGGCTTTCAATTCGACGGCGCTTGCTCGGGGGATGAATTTCTTATCTAGGGCAACCCCCATGTCCCGGCCTGCGCGGGTAAATTCGCGCATTAGGATTTCGTTGGCAAAGCCCGGACCACCGGAAAGCAGCACATCAATTTTCAAGCCGAGCGGTTTCGGCGCGACCACCATCGGCCTACCGCCGCCTTTCATCAACCAGTCTTCGGCCTCACGGACTTTCTGGACGGTTTTCGCTCTTACGCCAGATCTGCCGTTCAGTACGCGATCGACCGTCGCCGTGCTGACGCCCGCTTGCAATGCGATGTCCACTACCCTTGGCTTGTTTCGTTCTTCGTTCATTTCTCAATGATGCATCAAATTTCTACTTGCCACTCATTCTCCTAAAAAACGACACCAGTCAAGATGCCTCAAACCAAGAGGTATGATGACATCATCAATTTCGCCTAGTAGTCAATCTAGCAGGAGTATGCGTCGGAACGTGTAGCACTGGCGGTTCTGGGAGGACGAAAATGCGGCTCGAACAAAAGCAGCAGATGCTGGAAGATCTTGCACGTCGGCTTGCGCTTGCATGGAACAATGGCGGCTCGATCGAACTGCCTGACGGTGATCACCGGCCTGCCAATCGCGACGACGCGTATTTTGTTCAAGACCGCATGGCCGATTATATCGGAGAGGCTGTAACCGGCTGGAAAGCCGGCGCGACGAGTGACGGAATGCGGGCACGCGATGGACATGATGACATCGTTCCCGGCCGCACTTTCCGGTCACGGACTTTCGTCGGTCCAAATCACGTCGTGGCCGCAGCTCCATTTATCGGCGCCCGCATGGAGCCGGAATTCGCATTCAGGATTAATCAAGACATATCGCCGCGTGAAGCACCTTGGACAGCCGACGAAATAAGTCGGATGGTAACGGCCCATATCGCCATCGAAATCATTTCCAATCGTTTTCCGCCTGGCAAGAGCGGCACCGAGATCGGAACCCTGCTCACCATCGCCGATAATGGCGGAGGTTCAGGGCTTGTCGTCGGAGATCCGATACCCAATCCCCTCGCCGTCGATTTCTTGCGCCATGAAGTCAAGTTGACTGTCGATGACGGTGAGCCCGCCCAGAATAGCCCGCCCGAAATCAGATGTTCGCCCATAGACGCGTTGACCGATGTTGCGAATTGCCTTTCGGCTCGAGGAATAGCCTTGCTGAAAGGCCAATACGTTACAACCGGATCCGCGACGGCGACATTACCGACGCCCGATTACGGCAAAGCGGTCGCCGATTTCGGTTCGCTCGGAAGCATTATCCTTCAGTTTGAAGCCAACAGCGATCAACGAAAGCAACTGCCCAGGAGCGCATGAATCCGTGGCTATTTCCGCGCAATCCGAAACCCAATTCATTCAAATCGAACGAAAAGGCGCGGTGCTTCGGATTACGATCAACCGTCCTGAAGTTCGCAATGCACTGCATCCGGATGGGCACCGGGAACTATCGAAGGCATTCGATACTTTCGAGGCAGACGACAGCCTCAATCTCGCCGTCATCACAGGATCCGGCGACCTTTCGTTTTGCACGGGTTCTGACCTGAAGTATCGGGCGCAGACAGGTGATACGAACATTCCCGAAACCGGCTTTGCAGGACTGACCGAGCGGTTTTCGATAACGAAACCGATAATTGCAGCCGTTAACGGTGATGCGATCGGCGGCGGGCTGGAAATTGTCCTCGCCTGCGACTTGGCAATCGCCGTCGAAAGCGCGCGATTTGGACTTCCCGAACCGAAGGTCGGTCTCGCCGCCAGCGGGGGGCTGCATCGTCTTGCTCGGCAGATGCACCTTAAACGGGCTATGGACATCGCGCTTACTGGTAAGCTCTTTAGCGCCGCCGAAGCATTAGAGGTTGGGTTGATCAATAGAGTAGTCCCGCGCGCTTCGCTACAGACTGCGGTGGAAGCGGTCGTCGAACAACTGACACGATGCGCACCGCTGGCTCTGCGAGCAACAAAGCAGATGATGTTGAGCGGGCTCGACAACCCGTCCCTCGAAGCAGCCTTCAATGCGCATTATCCCGCCTACGATGCGATGCTCGCATCCGAAGATGCGAAGGAAGGACCGCTGGCATTTTCTGAGAAACGTATACCGGTATGGAAGGGCCGCTAGCTCTTTGCGTTCGCAAGGTTCCAAATAGGTGCGTATATGGATTTCGAGCTCAGCCATGAACAAAAGCTCCTGGTGAAGACTGTCAGGGACTTTATCGCGAACGAACTTCAGCCGCTCGAAGCAGAGGTTGAAGACAAAGGCTTCCTGGAGCCGGACATAGCGGCCGAGATTTTCCGCAAATCACGCGATTTGGGCTTCTATGCAACGAATATCCCGCAGGAGTACGGTGGCGCAGGACTCTCGGCGTTCGAGACAATGCTGGTCGAAGAGCAGTTTGGCCGTACGACCGATATTTTGATCCGTCGCGCTTTCGGTAATGTCTATGAGATACTCTTGTCCTGCGCTGGCGATCAGATCGATCGCTGGCTAAAGCCAAGTGTAGCAGGACAGCGTACCTGTTCTCTTGCCTTTACCGAACCGGATGCAGGTTCGGATGCGGCCGCGATAAGAACCCGGGCCGTTCGCGATGGTGACGGCTGGATCCTGAACGGAAACAAACATTTCATTTCCGACGGTCTCTTCTCCGACTTTTTCGTCGTAACTGCGGTTACCGACCCGCAAGCTGGTCATCGCGGCATATCGTTGTTCCTCGTCGACAAGGGCCGGCCGGGTTTCGCAATCGGTCGCGACCAAAAAATGATGGGACTACGTGGTACAAGCCATGTCGAACTCCGCTTCGAGAACGTCCGGCTTTCCGGAGATTGCCTACTTGGAACTGAGGGACAGGGTTTGAAACTCGCCCTTTCCGTCCTGGGACGAGTCCGTCTCGCACAAATCGGCGCCCGGTCGATCGGTAAAGCGACATACTTGCTCGAGAAGACGCTTGCCTATGCAAGCGAGCGAAGGCAATTCGGCCAGCCGCTGGGCGAATTCCAGATGGTGCAGCAAATGATTGCTGATAGCGCGATCGAGATAAACTCCGCCCGACTGGCACTTTGGCAAGCTGCATGGGAAATTGACCAAGGACACGCTCCGCGTGCGCGTATTTCCCTGGTAAAAGTCCAAGGCTCGGAGACGCTCGGACGCGTCGCTGACCGCGCCGTTCAGATTTTCGGCGGAATGGGCTACTGCAAGGATCTGCCCATCGAGCGCTATTTTCGGGACGCTCGCATCTACCGCATCTTCGACGGCGCTTCTGAAATCCATCGATCTATCGTTGCCCGCGATCTTCTTAAGAGCGGCGATGCGCTGTTCGACCCCTTTTCCTATTCGTAATTCATCCAATGGAAACGTCCATGACCGACCGCTATGCAGTATTTGGCAACCCTCTCAGCCACTCCAAATCGCCCCAGTTACACATGGCTTTCGCCAAGCAAACAGGCGAGAACATCAGCTATGAACCTATTGAGGCAGCCAAGGGATCCTTCGCGCAAACAGTCCGAGATTTCATCCACACTGGCGGCAAGGGCATCAACGTCACCGCTCCCTTCAAGCTGGAAGCATTTGCGCTTGCCACCGAACGGCGTCAGCGCGCCGAAACAGCAGGTTCAGCCAATTGCCTGAAATTCGATGGGGATTGCGATCATCGCGGACAACTTCGACGGGATCGGACTTGTCAACGATATACAGCACAATCTTGGATATTCGATCGTTGGAAAAACCGTTCTTTTCCTCGGGGCGGGCGGCGCGACCCGTGGCGCCATATTGCCTTTCATCGAAGCCGGTCCTGCAAGCATCACAGTCGTGAACAGAACGATCGCGAAGGCAATAGACTTGAAAACAGCGTTTTCGAGCTTCGGAGAACTCAGTGCGTGCGGCTATGAAGATTTGAGAGATGCGCCCTTCGATCTCGTGTTGAACGCAACGTCTGCAAGCCTTTTCGGCGATCTGCCACCGCTTTCCGCCTCCGTTTTCGGGGCTAACACTCTTGCCTATGAATTGGCTTACGGAAAGGGCCTGACACCGTTCTTGAAGCTGGCCAAGGCTCAAGGCGCGGAGCGTCTCGTCGATGGTGTCGGCATGCTCGTTGAGCAAGCAGCGGAAGCTTTCGAGTGGTGGCGAGGTGTCCGCCCTGATACGGCGCCGATGATCGATGCGCTGACGATTCCTCTCGAATAAACCAATGGAATCCAACAACGCCGTATGTGCACTGATTTCCGGTTCCGTTACGCGTCCAATTTAACACCATTTCGGAGTTGGCATTGAAAACGATTTTTATCCTAAATGGCCCAAACTTGAACTTACTCGGGAAGCGTCAACCGCACATCTACGGTCACGAAACACTTGCGGATGTCGAAAAGGATTGCGGCGCAGTGGCCGGCGATTTCGGTTACGAGATCAGGCTGATGCAATCGAACGCTGAATACCAGATCATTAACTGGATCCACGAAGCGCGTGAAGCGGCCGCCGGAATCGTAATTAATCCAGCTGCGTTCACCCATACGTCGGTTGCTATCCTCGACGCTCTGAACACATTCGAGGGCCCGGTTCTCGAAGTGCACATATCCAATATCCACAAGCGCGAGAGCTTCCGCCATCATTCCTATGTATCAATGCGGGCTGACGGCGTAATCGCGGGATTTGGCATTGATGGATATGCGCTCGCAGTTCGCCGGATGGGAACATTGCTGACGAAGGCCTGATCCTCCCCCACTGAGCGGGTCGACGTTATGTTTAGGAAAACGGAGGATCAAAGATGGGAAACAAGCGAACCACGCCGGAAGAGATTGTCACGAAGCTGCGGTAGGTTGAGGTTCTTGTCGGCCAAGGAATGGCACGGATCTATGCGATCCGGGAAGTTCGCATAACCGAGCAGGGTGCTGTCAGACCAATGCGAACCAGTCTCTTATAGGACAATAAGGTTGTCCCTCATGCCGCGCCGAGGCGACGCCACTCAGAAAGAGCTGCGGCGCGGTTGAGTTTGAATTTGTCGCGGCTGTAGAGATGGCGTTCCTGGTTGAAATGGTTGTGAACTGAACCGTGAATGGCGACGAATTTCTGCAGACTTTTCATACGCCTGAAGCGAAGCATTGCGCGTTCGCGCCTTCGGAATGGTAGGTGTGAATTCTCGGCCCTGTTGTTGAGCCAGCGCCCCGTTTCTTGTCGATCGGCGTTGCCAATGACTTTCATCGCAGCGCCGTAGGAACCCAACTTGTCAGTCACCAAGACTTCGGGGCATCCATGGCGTTTCATCGATTTTTTTAAGAATTTCAATGCCGCCCTGCGATCTCGACGCTTCGTCACATAGGTTTCCAAGACCTCGCCCTCGTGATCGACAGCACGCCAAAGGTAGTGCGTCTCACCATTGATCTTCACGAACACCTCGTCCAGGTGCCACTGCCAGTTCGAATAGGCACGCATCCGACTGGTCCGGCTCCTCCGAATTTCGGCGGCGAACATCGGCCCAAATCTGTTCCACCAAAACCGGACCGTCTCGTGGCTCACATCGATGCCGCGTTCGTGCAAGAGATCCTCCACATTTCGAAGAGATAGCGGAAACCGCACATAGAGCATCACGGCCAGGCGGATGATTTCGGGGGATGTCTTGAAGTAGCAAAATGGCGAGCGATTGGTCATCCTCAAACGCTACGAGGCCGCCCTGCCCGGCTCAAGACAGTTTCTTCTGACAGTACCCCTGGGACTGCATCGCCGGCCTGCTGATGATCGAGGAGGCCGGCGGCACGATCTTCCAGCCGGACCCGGAAGCCGTCGTCAAGCACGGCACCAAGGTCATCGCCGGCGGTCCGGGCGTCTATGCCGCAATCGAGGCGATCGCCGACAAGGCGTTCAAGAGCTGACCGGTCGCACCGGGCCTTACCCGTTGATCAGGACCGAGCCGCCCGGCGGAAAGCCGACCCCGATCGACTGCCCGACCGCGAACGGCGCGTTGACGTCCTCGGTGACGGCGAAGACGCCGCCGAAATCCGTCGAGATCATGAATTCCAGGTGGCTGCCGACATAGGTGACCTTGTCGAGCAGGCCGGGCAGCGTATTGGCCGTGCCCGCCGGTTCGATGCGGAGCCGGTTCGGACGCACCGCCAGCTTTGCCGCGCCCGCCTTCAGGCCGCGCGAAGGCAGCGTCAGCGGGACCGGGCCGAGCCTCACCTTCGCGGTGTCGCCGGCAACGGTTTCGATCTCGCAATCGAGCAGGTTGGCCTCGCCGATGAAATCGGCGACGAAGGCGTTAGCCGGCGCGTCGTAGAGGTCGCGCGGCGTGCCCTCCTGGGCGATCACCGCATTGTTCATCACGATGATCCGGTCGGACACGGCAAGCGCCTCCTCCTGATCATGGGTGACATAGACGACGGTCAGACCCAGCCGAGTCTGGATGTCGCGGATATCCTCGCGCACCTGGCGCCGCAGCTTGGCGTCAAGGTTCGACAGCGGCTCGTCGAACAGCAGGACCTGCGGCTCCAGAACGAGCGCGCGCGCCACTGCGACGCGCTGCTGCTGGCCGCCGGAAAGCTCGGCTCGGCAGCCGCGCGCCGAAATCCTGCAGGCCGACCAGCTCGAGCCCGGCCATCGCCCGCTCGCCGACCTCCTTCTTCGGAAAGCCGGAGAAGTTCAGCCCGTATTCGACGTTATCGCGCACCGTCATGTGCGGAAACAGCGCATAGGACTGGAACACCATCGACACGTCGCGGTCGGTCGCCGGCAGCGTGGTCACGTCGTGCGCCGCCGATGAGGATCTGCCCCGATGTCGCCATCTCCAGCCCGGCAATCATGCGCAGCGTCGTCGTTTTGCCGCAGCCCGACGGGCCAAGCAGCGTCACCAGCTTGCCCTGCTCGACATTCAGCGAGATATTGTCGACCGCCGCCGTCTTTCCGCCGGGATAGACCTTGGTGATGTTGCGAAATTCCACCGAGGCGGCATTGCTTCCAATCGACACTCACTTATCCGCCTCCTGTCACTTCTATTGGCTTGTTCTGCTGGCCGCCAAGTCGCCGCCGGCCGATGTCTCGGCTGCCCACCATGATCTGCATGACGCCGATCACCGCAAGCATCACGAAGATCAACGCCGTCGCATAGGCGATCGCGATCCCGTATTCGTTGTTCTCCACCCGCCCGACGATGTAGCTGGTCGACAGGTCGTAACGCGCGCTGACCAGGAAGATGACGGCGCTGATCGCCGTCATGGCGCGCACGAAGGAATAGACCAGCGCCGCAAGGATCGCCGGCCGCAGCAGCGGCAGGATGATCGCGCAGGAAGGTCTGGAAGGAATTGGCGCCGAGCGTCAGCGAGGATTCGTCGAGGCTGCGGTCGAGCTGCGACATCGAGGCGACGCCCGCGCGTACACCGACCGGCATGTTGCGGAAGATGAAGGAGATAATGAGGATGATCGCCGTGCCGGTGATCTCGATGGGCGGCACGTTGAAGGCGAGGACGTAGGAGACGCCGATCACCGTGCCGGGAATGGCGAAACGACAGCATGGTGCCGAACTCGAAGGCGTTCTTGCCGGCGAAGCGCTGGCGCACCAGCAGATAGGCCGTCAGCAGCCCGATCAGCGCCGTAGCGAGCGCCGAGACCAGCGCGAGATCCACAGCGTCGTCCAGAACGAACTCCAGGCCGAACCCTTCCAGTGCAGGCCGAATTCGTTCCAGCCGATGGCAAAGGCCTGCTTGTAATGGTCGAGCGTCAGCGAAGTGTCGACGCCCCACAGCTTGACGAAGCTGCCATAAACGATCGTGGCGTAGACAATGACGGTCAACAGCAGCCAGAAGACAGCGATCGCCGTGATACCGATCTCCATCGGCCGCGGCAGCGGCGGATGCACGCCCGCATCGCCCTTGCCGGCAACGGTCGTGTAGGACTTGCGGCCGAGCCAGAAACGCTGCGCGTAAAAGGCGCGCGAGCGTGAAGACGAGCAGGACGATGGCCAGCACCGCGGCCTGCGCCTGGTCATATCTGAGCGCCGACGATGGCAAAGAAGATTTCGGTCGACAGCACGTCGAAATTGCCGCCGAGCACCAGCGGATTGCCGAAATCGGCCATGCTCTCGATGAAGCCGAGCAGGAAGGCGTTGGCGAGACCCGGACGCATCAGCGGCAGCGACACGGTCCAGAAGGTCTGCCAGCGGTTGGCGCGCAGCGTCTGCGCCGCTTCCTCCATGGACGGGCTGACGCCCTCGACCACGCCGATCAGCACCAGGAAGGCGATCGGCGTGAAGGCCAGCGTCTGCGCGATCAGCAGGCCCGGCAAGCCGTAGACCCAGCGCGTCGGCTGCACGCCGAACAGCCTCGCCACGACCTGGGTGACGACGCCGGACAGGCCGAACAGCAGGATGATGGCGAGACCGATGACGAAGGGCGGCGTGATGATCGGCAGCACGGTGAGCGCGCGCAAGAGACGCGCGTGAAGCGGACGCCGGTGCGCGTCGCCACCAGCGCGAAGACGAGGCCGAGCGCTGTAGTCACCACGCCGACGAGAACCGCAAGGAACAGCGAGTTCCACGCGACTCCGCAGCGCGGACCTCCGGTCAGGCAGGTCAGCCCCCAGATGCGGCTGGAGAAGAACTTCCCGGCGAAGGACACGGCCGAATAGCCGCCATCCTCGGTGACCAGCGCGCTGGCCAGCATCTTGCACGATGGGCATGAAGATGAACAGCGGCGACCAGCCGCGACGATCAGCGCCGATGGAACTGACCACGAAGACATCGCCGCCTACCGCGCCGCGCGCCGCGATACCGAGCGTCAGCATGAACAGGAAGGCGGGGCAGACGAACACCGCGCCGTAACCGATGCCGAACTGCCGGTCGCCCAGCGGCGCCGAACAGCGCCGTCAGCGCGGCGTAGTTCCAGCCGCGCAGGCTGATGCCGAAGCCCTGGACGAAGAACCAGGCGAGGCCGGCCAGCGCCGACGGCGATCAGCAGATTGCCGAAGACCGGATCGGTCTTGTGCCGGCCGATCAGCAAGAGCGGCAGCCAGCAGGATCAGGCCCATCGGCGCGAGCCACAGTTTCTCGCCCTGCGCGACGAGGAACAGCGCCGGCGCGAAGTCGTCGTCGAACGGATAGCCTCCGGTCAGCCACGAAAACGAGAAAAAACCGTCGTCGAGCATGTACCAGGGCAGGATACAGAAACCGGCCAGCCCGACCGCCGTCCAGAGGACGACGATCGGGTGCAGGAGATGCTGTCTGGCTTGCGCCCGCATGGACTTACTGCGGAAGCGTGGAGACCTCCTCATCCCACTTCTTCAGCAAGCGCTTGCGCTCGTCCGAAGAGCCGTACTTCTTGAAGTCGTAGTCGATCAGCTTGATCTGCGACGAGGTCCGGCGCCAGCGGCGACTGCGTGGCGTTCTTGTTGGACGGCACCTGGAAGGACTTCACGTCCTTGGCGCGCGACTGCACCTCGGCCGTCAGCGCCCAGTCGTAGAACTTCTTTGCTTCCTCCAGATTGCGTGCGCCGTCAATGATCGACATCGAGCCGATCTCGTAGCCGGTGCCCTCGCAGGGCGCGACGGTGACGATCGGGAAGCCGCTCGCCGCCTGCGCCACTGCGTCATGCATGAACACGATGCCGATCGTGTTCTCGCCAAGACCCGCCGCCTTGATCGGCGCCGAGCCGGACTTGGTGTACTGGTTGATGTTCTTGTGCAGCTTCTTCATGAACTCGAAGCCGCCATCTTCTCCGAACAGCTGAACCATCGTGGCGAGCGTCGTGTAGGCGGTGCCCGACGAGTTCGGATTGGCCATCTGCACATGGCCCTTGTATTCGGGCTTGGTCAGATCCTCCCAGCAGGCCGGCGCCGGCAGGCCCGTCTTTTCAAGCAAGTCCTTGTTGTAGCCGAAGCCAAGCGCGCCGGAATAGATGCCGATGGTCCGATTGCCGGCCGATTCCGCCTGGCGGATCGCCCAGTCGTTGCAGCTCGTCGCGCATCGGCGAGATGTACTCCTGGGTCAGCCCTTCCTCGGCGGCCTGCAGGTGCGGGTCGCCGGTGCCGCCCCACCAGACATCGCCCTTCGGGTTCGACGCTTCGGCCTTCACCTGGGCGAAGGTTTCACCCGAGCTCTTGCGGGTCATGTCGACCTGGATGCCGGTCTCCTCCTCAAAGCCGCGCGCCATCAACTGGCACCACTCCTCGTCGGCGCTGCAATAGAGGGTCAGGCTTGCAGCGTGAGCAATGACGCTTGTGGACAACATCGACGCAGCAAGCGCCAACGCTGTCAAATATCCCTTGTTTTTCATAGACTTCCTCCCGTTTCGACTACTTATGGATATTGTTATAAAATTGTAGCGAAGTATGAAAGCTTTGCCGGAATCCGGCAAGAAATCAATCCTATTGCCTGCGGATCCACACTGCTACGACGGCTGGAGACGCAGACACCCAAGCCTAGCAGGAAAGCCTGTTCTCCAGCAGACCGCCCGTACCGCTCAAGATCGGACATACGCGCTGCCAGCTGTGATATTACTTTTCTCGAGCGTGCTGACGATTTCGAGAAGGATGCTGCTGGTCTCGAGGGCCCCAACCTCGGCAGGAAGTTTACAGTCGTCCCACCGACGGGAATGCGAGCTTATTTCGCGGAGCCAATCCTAATCGACGCTTCGGCTCATGTGACGCGCCAATGACCGAGCTACTTCTAAGAAAATATGCTTGGACGAAGCAGGGTCGATCGGAAGCCGGAAGGGGTCGTCAAAGGTTCCTGCATAGAAACCGATCGCATCGGGAAATCGCTCGAAGCTCAGCCTGAGGTTGGTGCCGCAGTCTCCAAAAAATGGGCGTGAACCATTTCCCGGCCCCTTGGGATTCCTGGTCGAAGGTCTTGGGCGAGCCTTCCGACAAAACGAAATCGTTCTTGTCGAAAATCGGCTCAACCATGTAGGCAGAACATGTTGCCTTTTGGCAGAGCCGGCAATGACAAACGCTTACCCGCCCACGCGTTTCATGAATTCGGCGAATTCATCATCGGCGACCGGCAGCAAGTGTTCCTCACCCGGATAAGCGCCGTCCTCGACGTCGCGGATAAACTCGCGAAACGCCGCGACCCGCTCGCGCTGCAACCGGTCATACTCGGCACGGAAGTTGCGGTAGCTCTTGGCGTGGCGCGGCTTGTGGCCGCGCGTGTAGCCGAGCACATCCTCGGCAAAGAGATATTGCGCGTCGCCGCCCGCCCCGGCACCCATCGACAGCATCAGCATCGTCGTGCGCATGGAGATTTCCGCAGCCACCCGGTCGGGTACGACCTCCAGTTCCGCGGCAAAGGCGCCGGCATTTTCAAGATCCCTGACTTGCTGCCACACCAGCATGGCGCTGTCGGCGGTCTTGCCGACGGCCTTGAAGCCACCGGTCCAGGTCGCCTTCGATGGAATCAGCCCGGCATGGCCGACGACCGGAATGCCCTCCTTTGCCAGCTTCTCGATCGTGTCGAGCGAGGCTGCGCAATAGACGCAGTCGCCGCCCATCTGCATCGCTCTGTGGGCCGCACGCAGATAGTCCTCGCGGGTGCACAACCGGCCATACAGAAGGCCGACCTGCACGAAGCAATTCCCGGCTGCGGCGCGCATCTCAGGCGTCCAGATCGGATCGGTGATCGACAGCATGTCGATGCCGGCCTCGGCCGCCGCACGCGCCTCTTCGTGGGTGTCGACAAAGAGCATCGAGAGCTGGCGTTTGCCCTTCATAGCCAGCATGTCAGCGACGGTTTTGCGATTCATGGAAATTCCCCTCACACGTTGCGCATGAAAACAGTTCAGCCCCTGAGCAGTGTTTTCAGGTTGACAGATGGATCCATGAGCCGCGCCGGATCAGGAGAAATCCCGCGCTCAATCATGATTTCGGCAAGCCTGATATCCTTGGCGACCGCATTTCCGCGGCCGATGCCGGCGACGGCGGTCAGTTGTCCGTCTGCTTCCGTCTGGAACAGGATGAAGGCGTCGTCGCCGAGATCGCGGCGATGCGTCTGCGCATTCGGGTCCGGCAGTCCCGCGACCTGCAATGTCAGATCGTACTGGTCGGACCAGAACCAGGGTACCTTGGCGTATGCATCCTCGGCGCCAAGCATGGCGCGGGCGGCATGGTTGGCGTGATCCTGCGCCGCCCGCCAGCTTTCGAGCCGCACATGCTTGCCGCGATAGGGAAAGGCACAGCAGTCGCCCGCCGCGAAAATATCCGGAACCGACGTCCGAAATGAATGGTCGACGACAATACCATTGGCGATCGTTGCGCCCGCTCCTTCGGCAACGACCGTCACCGGTACGGCGCCGACCCCGGCAACGACGATGTCGCAGGCAATCACGCGGCCATCGGCCAGTTCGACCGATCTGTCCGTTGCGCCCGAGACCTGCGCACCGAAAATTAACTCGACGCCTTCGTCCCGGTGGCGTTTCTCGGCGACGGCGGCGATCTCGGCCGGCACTGCGCGCGCCATCAGACGATCTCCCGCTTCGACCACCGTTGCCTTCGCGCCGGTCTTTCGCGCGGTAGCGGCCAGTTCCAGCCCGATGAATCCGCCCCCGATGATCCCGATATGCGTGTCCGGCGTGATTGCACCGAAGATGGCGGAAGCATCCTCGATAGTACGCAGCGTTCTCGCCGCCTCCATTCCCGGAAACAGTCGTGCCCGCGCGCCGGTGGCGATCAGCAGCCTGGCGAAGGAAAGAGTTTCACCGTTTTCGACCAGGAGGGTTTTCGCAGCGCAGTCGATTCCGGCGACTATCGCGCCGCGCAGCAGGTCGATGCGCGCTTCGGCAAAAGTCTCTTCGGCGACGATCAGCTTTGGCGTCACCGGAAATGTCTTTGACAGCGGCGGCCGCTCATACGGCAGATGCGGTTCGGAGCCAATCAACGTGACCGGTCCCTCGTAGCCTGCCTCGCGCAGCGCGAATGCGGCGCACACACCGCATTCCCCTGCCCCGATGATGACCATGCCCGTCATCGCCGCTCAGCCGATATCGATGAAGACGCTGCCGCCTTCGACCTTCACTGGATAGGTATTGAGATCGACGCAGACCGGCGCTCCCTTAGCCTCGCCGGTACGGTAGTCGAAACGGCCGTTATGCTTTGGACATTCGATGATGTAGTCCATCACCAGCCCGTCTCCGAGATGTACGTGCTCATGCGTGCACAAGCCGTCCGTGGCGAAATATTCATCGTCTGGACTGCGATATATCGCATAGGTCTTGCCGCCGTGGTCGAGGCGGATCAGGTCCTCCTCGTCGATCTCGTCGGCAGCGCATGCCTCGATCCATTGAGCCATTGATCGTCCTCCCTGAAATGTATGGATCATTCCGCCGCGAGCATCGACGGCTCGAGTTCGTGTAACTCCGCCTTGTAGGGCTTCGCCGTCGGCGGCAATTCGCGCTTGAGGAAATAGTCCTCGTATCTGAGCTGGCGCAGCACGGCCGGCCACATCTCGCGATAACCGGCGAAAATCGACGTGTTCGGCGCCGGCAGGTCATCCTTGATCAGGGCGTGTAACTGCGGCAACGCGTGATACGGCACCATCGGGAACATGTGATGTTCGACGTGGTAGTTCATGTTCCAGTAGATGAAGCGGCTGATCGGGTTCATGTGGACCGTGCGGCTGTTGAGCCGATGGTCGATGACGTTCTCGGCAAGGCCGCCATGCTGCAAAAGGCCGGTCATGACATGGTGCCAGGCGCCGTAGAGACGAGGCAGGCCGACCAGCATCAGGGGCAGGATCGACCCCAAATAGACGGCAAGCACGATTACCGCGGCATAGATCGCGAACCAGACGCGGGCAACGAAGATCGCCTTCGGCTGCTCGGTTTTCGGCACGTAGGTCCTTTCCTCTTCGCTCATCATGCCAAATGTGTTCAGCACCATCGTCTTCATCGCGTTGAAGACATCGATGATGCCGAAGAAGTTGAGGAAAACGCGCAGCAGGTCCGGCGGCCGCATGAAGATGATCTCCGGATCGCGGCCGACAATGATCGTGTCTGTATGATGGCGGGTGTGGCTCCACCGCCAGGTCACCGGATTGCGCATGATCATGAAGCTTGCGATCTGGTAGACGAAGCCATTCATCCAGCGCGTCTTGAAGGCCGTGCCGTGGCCGCATTCGTGCCAGCGCGAATCTGTCGCCGAACCGTACAACACGCCATAAGCGAGGAAGAACGGGACAGACCGGAGGCCTGGCCACAGCAGGATGGCGAAACCGGCCAGGAGAACCATCGAGCCGAGCCAGATGACGGTGTCACGGATGGCCGGGCCGTCCTCGCGTTTCATCAATTCCTTCATCGTCTTGCGCGGAACGTCGGTGTGGTACCACTCCGCCGAAGCCAGCCCTTTCTCGACCGCCAATTGCGCATCGTGCCCGGTGAGACTGTAATCGCGTTTGCTGGTTGCCATGGAGATACCTCCTCCTGAAGTGCCCGCCTAATAAGGCAGAATGACTCCCGACCTCAATGCAAATGCAAGATTTCCTGTCATTGACTTGCAAGGCACGGGCAAATAGATGATGTTTTTCTATCAAGGAGATTCATATGGGCTCCAGACCGACCATCGCCGATCTCGCAAACAAGGCAGGCGTCAGCGTCGCGACGGTCGATCGCGTACTCAACGGCAGACACAAGGTACGCGAGGAAACTGCGCGGCGCGTATACGAGGCGGCCAACGAAATCGGCTATCACGCCGTCTCCCTGATCCGCCAGCGCATGATCGCCGACCTCCCGGAGATGACATTCGGCTTCATCCTGCAGAAGGAACATCAGCCATTTTATCAGGCTGTCGCCGCCGAATTGCGCGCCGCCGTCGAGAACGCCACCGACATCCGGGGGCATGTCCGCATGGAATTCGCGCAAAAGCAGACGCCCGAAGAAATCGCCTCGGTTTTGACGCGCCTGAAGACCCGTTGCGACGCCATCGCACTCACCAGCGTGGACCATCATGTCGTCACGCAAGCGGTCGCGGAATTGAAACAGGACGGAATCCCGGTCTTTTCGCTTCTTTCCGATTTCGCTTCCGGTGTGCGCGAAAGCTATGTCGGCCTACACAATATGCGTGTCGGACGAACCGCGGCCTGGCTGATATCCCGCACCGCGCCACGCGCCAGCAAGGTCGCGATTTTCGTCGGCAGCCATCGTTGGCACGGCCATGAATTGCGCGAGACCGGGTTCCGCTCCTATTTCCGCGAATACGAGCCGCAGTTCGAGATCCTCGACGCTCTGGTCAACCTCGACACGCGCCAGGTCACTTACGAGGCAACACTCAGCTTGCTTGACCGCCACCCCGATATTGCCGGCTTCTACGTCGCCGGAGGCGGGATGGAAGGCGCCATCAAGGCGCTGCGGGAACGCGGCGGCGATCCCTTGCCGTCGGTCGTGGTCAATGAACTGACACCGGATTCGCGCGCGGCACTTCAGGACCACATCGTCATTGCAGCGATCGCGACGCCCTTGGAAAAGATGTGCGCGACCCTTGTCGACTTGATGACGAACGCAGTCCGGAACGGCCCGTCGGACACGCCTGGACAAGTCTTCCTGCCCTTCGATCTCCATGTCCCGGAAAGCCTGTGATGGAATTTGATGGAATTTGGACAGGCGCGACCGCGTTTCTATCACAGATGATGGATATCCTCGCACAATTGCGTTGACCTCCTCTTTCGCCCCAAGCAACTGACGGACGGCGGAACATGTCTGCCGACACGCCCGACGGAGGAGCATCCATCATGACCGGCAAACTGGATTTCGCGCTCAATCACATGAGCGCGCCACGTCTCGACAGCCGCAGCTTCATTGACCTCGCTGCGGCCCTAGGCTGCGTCGGCGTCGAATTGCGCAACGACCTTGCCGACAAGGAACTGACCGACCACCCCTTCTTTGACGGAGAGGCGCCCGAGGCGATCGGCGATCATGTCCGCGAAAAGGGATTGCGGCTGCTTGGCCTCTCGGAGGCCTATGGTTTCAACGACTGGTCCGACGCGATGCATGCGAAGGTCGCGCTACTCATCGACGAGGCAAAGGCTAGCGGCGCGGAATCGATCAGCCTCATTCCCCGCAATGACGGGACGTCGATCGAGCGACAGCGAAAGGCTGGAAAACCTCCGCGTCGCATTGCGCGAGATCCTGCCGATGCTGGAGCGGGCCGACATGGTCGCCCTGATCGAGCCTCTCGGCTTCACGACATCCTCGCTTCGCGAGAAGTCGGAGGCGGTGGAGGCGATCGAGGCGGTCGGCGGGACGGGACGCTACAGGCTGGTCCACGACACGTTTCACCATCACCTGGCCGGCGGCGGAGCTTATTTCCCCGAATATACCGGCATCGTCCACATTTCCGGCGTAGTCGATCCTTCGCTTGCACCCAGTGACATGCGGGACGCTCACCGCGTACTCGTCGACAGGGATGACCGTCTCGGCAATGTCGGGCAGATCCGCGATCTGCTCGCCGCCGGATATCGCGGAGCCTTCTCCTACGAACCCTTCGCGCAATCGGTACACGAACTCGCCGACATCGAAGGCGCTCTTCGCCAGAGCATGGACTTCATAGCGTCCCGGATCTGAAAAAGAGATGCACAGGCACGATCGGGCAAAATCCGGCTTGACGTTTTGGCTCATTTTGGAATAGATATTTCATTATTGGGATGGCATGCCGAATATGTTCCATTACGGGGCCGGCACGGAATCCCGAGCTGGCAGCGGACGCTGCCACGTGAACACCCATGAAAATGGGTGATCCGGCCTAAACAGGGTGACGCCGGGCACCCGCCACTGCGGAGGAGCATGAAATGAAGAAAACTCTTTTGGCGGCCTCGTTTGCCGTACTCATGAGCACGGCAGCCCATGCCGAAAATATCGGTGTGTCGATGGCGCTGTTCGACGACAACTTCCTGACCGTTCTGCGCAACGGCATCCAGGATCTCGCCGACGGAATGGACGGCGTGGATGTCCAGATCGAGGATGCCCAGAACGACGTGGCCAAGCAGCTCGACCAGATCAACAACTTCATCGCTTCGGGCGTCGATGCGATCGTCGTCAACCCGGTCGACACCTCGGCTACTCAGGCGATGACCGACGCCGCCGCTGCCGCCAACGTGCCGCTGGTCTACGTCAACCGCGAGCCGATCAACGTCGACACGCTGCCGGACAACCAGGCTTTCGTCGCCTCGAACGAGGAAGATTCAGGCACGCTTGAAACAAAGGAGGTCTGCCGTCTGCTGAGGGAAGCCGGCAAGACCGAGGCCAACATCTACGTGATGATGGGCGAGCTTTCGAACCAGGCTGCCGTCCAGCGCACCAAGGACATCCACAACGTGATGAACTCGGGCGAATGCGGTGTGACGCTGAACATCGTCGACGAGCAGACCGCGAACTGGTCGCGTGACGAGGCGCAGTCGTTGATGACCAACTGGCTGTCGTCCGGCGAACCGTTCGACGCGGTCATCTCGAACAACGACGAAATGGCGATCGGTGCGATCCAGGCGATGAAGGCGGGTGGCCTCGACATGGGCACGATCATCGTTGGCGGGGTTGACGCCACGCAGGACGCGCTGGTTGCCATGCAGGCGGGCGACCTCGACGCCACCGTCTTCCAGGACGCGCACGGCCAGGGCTCCGGCGCCCTCGATGCGGCACTGAAGCTCGCCAAGGGAGAGGCTGTCGATCAGAAGGTCTACATCCCCTTCCAGCTCGTGACGCCGGACAACATCGACAAGTTCTTGTCGAAGAACTAGGCGCATAACATGATACTGTGAGCGGCGTTTCGGCGCCGCCCACCTCTGCTAACGGGGTGGAACCCGCCCGAATACCGGTCTCCGACCGGGGGAGGATTTGTCATGGCTGAAACAACCCACGGAATCGGCGGATTGACCTTCGACGCCAGGAAAAGAACCTGGCCGAACGAGATGAATATCCTAGGTGCCCTCGTCCTGATCGTCGTGATCTTCGAAGTGCTGGGCCAGGTCCTGATGGGCCAGAGCTTCCTGTTCAATTCACGCGACCGCTTCGACAGCATCTTCAACGAGCAGCGGCTTTACATCATCATCCTGCAGGTCTCGATCGTCGGCATCATCGCCATCGGCGTGACGCAGGTGATCATCTCCGGCGG
>CAVQHF010000015.1:0-69268 GCA_963712205.1 uncultured Alphaproteobacteria bacterium
GCGCCGATAAGATCCTTCTATCCGCCGGCAAGGCGCGGCAGCAAGAATATCTCCGCGTCTTCGGGAAGTTCCTTCGACCAGGTGTCGCGATAGATCACCCCGTCGATGGCGACCGCGATGCCACGTTCGATCAGGGGCTCGAGGCCGGGATACTGCTCCGCCAGCTTGCGGAACAGTTCCCGGATGTCCCTGGCCTCGATCTCGAGTTTGTCCTTGCCTCCGGCCGCCGCGCCGAGCGCCCCCCACAGCGTCACCTCGACCATCAGGCCTCCTTTTCCGCCTCCAGCGCCGCCAGGATGCGCGGCGGCGACATGGGGATGTGGGTCATGCGCACGCCAACCGCGTTCGATACCGCGTTGGCGATCGCTGCCAGCGGCGGCACGATTGACGTCTCACCCACGCCGCGCACTCCATAGGGGTGATTGGGATTGGGGATTTCGAGGATCTGCGTATCGATCATCGGCAGGTCCGAGCAAACCGGGATGCGGTAATCGAGAAAGCCGGCGTTCTGCAGGCGCCCGTCCTCGCCGTAAATGTATTCCTCGTTGAGAGCCCAGCCGATTCCCTGCGCCGCACCACCCTGATACTGCCCCTCGACATAGGTCGGATGCACCGCCTTTCCGGCATCCTGCACCACAGTGTAACGCACGACGCGGGTGGAGCCCGTCTCCGGATCCACCTCGACGTCGCAGATATGGGTGGCAAACGAGACACCGGCACCATCGGCGACGATCTCGCTGTGGCCGGCGATGGGTCCGCCCGTCTTGGCAGCCGCCGCCGCGATCTCCTTGACCGACAGCGCCGGAAGGTTGCCGTGCTTCTCGCCCTTCGCCTTGGCGTGGCCGTCCTCCCAGACGACATCGTCGACGGGTATATCCCACATCTTCGCGGCCCGTTCGCGCATCACCTGAATGGCATTGCGGGCCGCCGAGATCGTAGCCATGGACGAGGAGAAGGTCCCGCGGCTTCCGTCGGTCATGTCGTTGTAGCCCAGCGTTGCGGTATCGGCGACCACGGCCTTGACCTGCTCATAGGAGATGCCGAGCTCCTCCGCCGCCACCAGCGACAGCGAGGCGCGCGAACCGCCGACGTCGACGGTGCCGACGGCGAGCGTCACGGTGCCGTCGACGCCAATGTTGAGGTCCGTGCATGTCTGGCCGCCGAAGTTGAACCAGAAGCCGCAGGCCATGCCGCGCCCCTGGTTCTTGCCGAGCGGCGCCTTCATGTGCGGATGGTCCTGCACCGCCTCCAGCGTCGGGCCGATGCCGATGGGGCCATAAACGGGACCGTAGGACGACCTGGAACCTTCCCTGGCAGCGTTCTTGATGCGGAATTCGACCGGGTCCATTCCGATCTTGCGCGCCAGCTCATCAATGGCGCTTTCGACCGCGAAGGCCGCCATCGGCGCCGACGGCGCGCGGTAGGCCGCCACCTTGGGGCGATTGACCAGCACCTCGTAGCCGACGGATCTGACGTTCTCGAGGTCATAACAGGCAAAGGAAGTCATGGCGCCAAGCTCGGCCCACATGCCGCCATAGGGGCCGCATGAATAGCGCAACGTGGCCGAAGCCGCCGTGATGGTACCGTCCTTTCGGCTCCCGATCTTGACGTCGATCGAGGTGGCGCTGGTCGGTCCCGAGGCGCGGAACACTTCTTCACGCGACATGACGAGCTTTACCGGCCGGCCGGCCTTTCGCGATAGCGCGAGTGCAACCGGCTCGGCCCACACATGGGTCTTGCCACCGAAGCCGCCGCCGATCTCCGAAGAGGTGACGCGCAGCTTGGAGACATCCATTCCGAGAAGTTCGGCGCACCACTGGCGATAGACGAAATGGCCCTGGGTACACACCCACAGGTCACCAGTCCCGTCGGAATTGACGCTCGCCACGCAGGCATGGGGCTCGATATAGCCCTGATGCGCCTGTTCGGTTTTGTAGGTGCGTTCCACGATGACATCGGCATCCTCGAAGCCCGCTTCCACGTCGCCATGGCCGTACTGGCTGCGATTGGCGACATTGGAAGGCATGGTGGGCTTTGGATCGACACCGCCGGTGAACACGGTCTCGTGCAGCAGCGGTGCTCCCGGCTTCGTCGCCTCGTCGACGTCGGTCACATGGGGCAGCACCTCGTAGTCGACCTCAATGAGTTTCAGTGCTTGCTTGGCGGTGCGGGCGTCGATCGCCGCCACCGCGGCCACGGCATGGCCGTCATAGAGCGCCTTTTCGCGCGCCATGCAGTTGTCGAGGATGTCGTACATTTCGGCATTGCCGTCGGTAAGATCGGGCAGGTCGGCCGCCGTGATCACGGCCTTCACGCCTTTCAGCTGCTCCGCCCTGGAGGTGTCGATCTTCCTGATCTTCGCATGGGCATGGGGGCTTCTGAGAATGCGCCCCACCAACTGGCCGGGCATGTTGAAGTCTGCGCCGTAGCGGGCGCGTCCCGTAACCTTGTCGACCCCGTCGGGGCGAAGGGGACGCGTGCCGACGGACTTGAAATCGTGGGCTGAGTAGCTCGGATCGAAACCCATGGTCAGGCTCCCTTCATCACGCTGGCGGCGTCCTGGACGGCGCGAACGATCTTGTCGTAGCCGGTGCAGCGGCAGAGGTTGCCGGCCAGCCCGAAGCGGATTTCTTCTTCCGTGGGATCGGGGTTCCTGGCCAGCAGATCCTTGGCCGCCATGAGGAATCCCGGCGTGCAAACGCCGCATTGCAGTGCGGCGTGCTCGAGGAACTTTTCCTGCAGCGGATGCAGCTTGTCGCCATCCGCCATGCCCTCGACGGTCTCGATGCTGCGGCCCTCGGCCTCCGCGCCCAGCACAAGGCATGAGCACACCAGCCGGCCGTCGACGATCACGCTGCAGGCGCCGCAGTCGCCTGTGCCGCAGCCTTCCTTGGCCCCGGTCAGCCCGAGGCGGTCCCGCAGGACCTCGAGCAGCGTCTCCTCCGCCTGGCACAGGAACTCGACGTCATCGCCATTGATGGTGCTTGAAACAGCTATGCCCGACATTACTTTCCTCCTGCCCGCTCGTAGGCAATCGTGGCCGCGCGTTTGGCCAGCACGCCCGCAACCTTTTTTCTGAATTCGACGGTGCCGCGCTTGTCGTCGATCGGTCTGCAGGCCGCCGAACAGGCGGCGGCGAGCTTCTCCAGCGCGTCAGCATCCACCTTCGTGCCGACGAGAGCGTCGGCCGCCTGCCCTACCAGCAGCACCGTCGGTGCCGCCGCGCCCAATGCCACGCGGGCCGACGTCACCACGCCATGGTCGTCGAGCGTCAGGTTTACGCCGGCGCTGACCACAGCGATGTCCATCTCGGTGCGCGGAATGAAGCGGAGATAGGCGTCGCCCGAACGCGGCGCGCGCTTGTCGAGAAGGATCGCCTCGATGATCTCGTCCCTGGCGAGCGACGTCTTGCCCGGGCCCGTCGGCACCTCCTCGACGACAACCGTGCGCCTGCCCGCCGGTCCCGCGATCACCGCCCTGGCCCCGGCCGCAACCAGCGCCGGAACGCTGTCGGCGGCGGGCGAGGCGTTGCACAGATTGCCGACGATGGTGCAGCGTCCCTGCACCTGCTTGGAGCCGATCAGATTGGCGGCCTCGACGATGCCTGGCCAGGCCTTTTTCAGCGCCGATGTCTCACCCATCACCGCGCAGGGGACCGCCGCGCCGATGGTGAAGCCATCGGCCGTCTCGCTGATCTCGCCAAGTCCGTCGATGGACTTGATGTCCACGACCAGATCCGGCTCGACGAAATCCCCTTTCATGCGCACCAGCAGGTCACTGCCACCCGCCAGAACAAATGCGCTGCCCTTGGCCTCCGCCAATAGGCTGATTGCATCGTTTAGTGAATTCGGGCGTGCGTATCGCATTGTGCTATTCCATCCATCGGTGTTGCCGTCAGCGCGTCCTCGGCATTTCGTTGTCCTTGAATAGCCCGTCCGTCGTCAAGGATTTTCGGGCCATTGGCGGCCCGATCTGCCGCATTGATTTGCCGCGCTTTCCTGCAGGCGCGGTCGAAGCCTTCGGCTTGCAGGCCAAAGAACAAGTGCCGGCTCTTCGATCCAGCCTCGAAACAGACCTGCACGACCGGGCGAGAGAAAGCACGCAAGACCCTGCAATATCAAACCCCAGCAGAGAAGTGCCCCGAATGTGTTGCGGCGATCAGTTGAATCCACCGCCCGAAGGCGACCTTCGAGTTAGGCTTAAATCACGACCACCCCTGACCCATGAGCGACCTATGGCCACCCATGTGAGCAGCCCCACCTGAGTGGCCCGGCTGCACGGGAAAGAACAAATCCGACGAGAGCTAATCCGATAACGTGTTTCACGATTTGCGTACACGATGGCCGCCAAGCCGCGAACAGGGAGCCGCTGGTCGTGATCACGGCGGCAAATATCCTGCGAAAAAGCGCCGTTCGGCCGCCTGTCGTTCACTGATTGATGAACGGTGTGGTTTCATCCCGTGAACAAGCGGCCGCACATCACGGAACTACACGCGACGGGACTACAGACTAACCATCTGTTTTTGCGACTTTATTTCAACCTCTAGGTGCGCGGACGCGGATGTTCAAGGCAACGAATGCGTGATTTCGGTGACGTTTTTGTAATTGGCACATGAACGTCCGGCTCCCCAGTTTGGATGCAGCCGAAGCGGTGAAAACGACCCCGCTGAAGCAAGGCTTTCCTCCCAAGACGGCCGTTTTCAAAAATGAAATGGAGAATGAAAATGAAAAAGCTTCTTATTGCGACGGGTATCGTCGTTGCTACCGCATCCGGTGCGTTCGCCCAGTCGAGCCTGCTCGACGTCTACAATCCGGCTCCGGTCGCCGCTTCCGCGATCGACTACGCCGCAACGGCTGCTATTGACGCCAATTACATGGTGCAGCCGCAGCAGAACCCCCGCCTCGGCGATGGCGCGCCGACGGCCGTGACGATCCACAACGGGGTCGATTTCACCTCCACCAGCGCGATTGATAATCCGGGCTCGACCAATCTGGGTCCCCGTCTCGGCGACGGAGCGCCAGTCGCCGGCTGATCATGGCAGGCTGCATCTTGAAGGCACGGCTACGGCCGTGCCTTCCAATTCGTTCTGACGCAATTTCCCGTGATTCTTATCCAGGCTGAGGACCCTTTGATCCGGACGACGATACGACCGATTAGAGCCCGAAGCGGACATCTTGGCTCATGAGTTCGAAGGGTCCGGAAGGCTCTACAGGCCGCGCTTCCGACAGATTTGCATCGCGCCGCATCAGGACTTGGCGATAGATTCAGCTTCGCCGCGATTTCCTGCCCAGAGCATGCCGCGGCGGATGATTTCTGTCACCTGCGGCACTTTCAGATCATCGAGGCGGTGTCCGATCGAACAGTAGAACACCCTGCCCTTGTCCCAGCGCCGCTTCCAGACAACCGGTATGACGGTCCCTTCGATCCACCAAAGATGATCGCCGGAAAAAGTCGTTGTCGCCAGCACCTCGTTGGAAGGATCGGTCAGCATGTAATATTGCTCGGAAAACAGCCGGAAGCTGCGTATGCCCTTGACGATCGGATCGTCGGGACGGGTGATCGTGACGTCGTAGTCGACGAAGTCGTCGGAGGGCACGGGGTTGTCCGGCCAGCCCGGCGGATGCGCCACGAACTGGCCGCCGATCAGGAAGTGATATGTGGGCCGGTCGCGGAAGGCATCGCCCATGTGGCCGTGCCAGCCCGCGATGCCGCAGCCGTCGCCGATCAGCTTGAGCAGACCGTCCTCTTCTTCCTTGGTCATGTTGCCGAATTCCGGCCTGTGCGCCGACCGCGCGCTCGACCAGATCGGAACGATCAGATCGACATCGGCAAGGCCGTCCGGATCCGCAAGCGGGGCCAGCGTATCGTAGACCTCGACATCGAAGCCTTCCCCGGCGAGCAGTGCCTCGGCCCAGTCGGCGAACTCCTCGGGATTGTGCCCTTCCCAGCCGCCGGCAAACAGGACTGCCTTCATGGATTTTCCTTCCTCATGTAGTTGACGATCGACGCCATGTCCCGCTGGCCGAATCCCTTCGTTTCCGCGTCCTGCAGCCGCTCGAGATTGAGCCGCGCCTGCGGCATGGCGACCCCGAAGCGCTCGGCAAGCCCGACGGCGAGCGCCATGTCCTTTCGCGCCAGCGCGACCGTGAAGGTCACCTCGTGCGCCGCCTCGTCGAGATAGAGCGGCCGGCGGTAGGACAGCATCGGCGCTGCCGCCGCCGACGCCTCGATGGCGTCGAACGCCGCCGCCGCGTCGATCCCCGCTCCCTCGGCAAGGGTCAGCGCCTCGGAGACCGTCTGGTTCAGGCCATGGATGATCGCGTTGACCGCCAGCTTCATGACCGCGCCGGCGCCGGGCCGGCCAAGGCAGATCGTCTTGCGTCCCATCGCATCGAACAGCGGCATGAACGGCGCGGCGGCGGTCCCGTCACAGCCGGCCATGATCATCAGCGACGCATCTTGCGCGGCGCCGGTCGAGCCGGACACGGGTGCGTCGATGACCAGCCGGTCCGGACCGGCGAAACGCGAAAGCTCTGCGATGTGGTCGGGACTCATGGTCCCCATTTCGATAAATGTCGTCGCGCCGGCTTCACCGGAAAACAGCCCATCCGGGCCGCAATGCACGTCCCGCGAGGCGGCGTCATCGGCGAGCATGGTGACGACGACATCGCATTCTTCTGCGAGTGCTCGCGGTGTCGCAGCCACCGAACCGATCTCCTGCGCGAAGGCTTCGGCGCGGCTCCGGTTGCGGTTCCAGACGGCAAGCGGAAATCCGGCCCGGGCAATGCTGGCGGCCATCGGCGCGCCCATGCGCCCGAGGCCGGCAAAGCCGATGCGCATCACGCCGCCTTGCCGTTCCCGATCCCGGAGATCGCCTGGACCAGATTGTCCTCGTTGACCTCGGCGGCGGTAAACTCGCGCATGATCCGGCCCTGGTACATCGCGATGACGCGGTCCGAGACACGCAGGATTTCGGGCATCTCCGAAGAAATGACGATCACGGCATATCCGGAATGGGCAAGTTCGCGGATGAGATTGTGGATCTCCGCCTTCGAGCCGACATCGATGCCGCGCGTCGGCTCGTCGACGATCAGCACGCGCGGCTTCATGGCAAGCCACTTGCCGATTACGATTTTCTGCTGATTGCCGCCGGAAAGGTTTCCGACCAGGCTCCGCCAGCTCGGCGCCTTGATGTCGAGCCGGTCGCGGTACATGTCGTAGATCGCGATCTCCGCCCCGTTGGAGACGAAGGGACCCGCCGTCATGTCGTCGACCTGGGGAAGCGTGATGTTGTCGCGGCAATTCATGCCGAGCACCAGGCCCTGTTCCTTGCGGCTTTCGGGCACGAGCGAGATACCGTTTGAAATCGCTTCGGCTGGCGAATTGATCGAAACCTTCTGCCCGCCGAGGCGGATGGTTCCGGCGGATGGCTCGCGCAGGCCGAAAAGCGTTTCGGCGATCTCGGTGCGCCCGGCACCCACCAGGCCATAGAAGCCGACAACCTCGCCGGCACGAACGGAAAAGCTCACGTCATGGTAGAGTTTTCCGCAGGATAGACCATCAACCTCGAGTGCGACGTCGCCGAGCTTGCCGTGCTCGACATTGCGTGAATAGTCGAGACTTCGGCCGATCATCAGTTGGGTGACCTCGTCCTCGTTCGTCTCGGCCGCGATCAGCGTTCCGCGGTAGGTTCCGTCGCGCAGCACGGTGATGCGGTCGGAAATCGTGAAGATCTCCTCCATCCGGTGCGATATGTAGACGATACCGACACCGTCGGCCTTGAGATCGTTGATGACATCGAAGAGAACGACCTTTTCGGCATCGGTAAGCGAAGCGGTCGGTTCGTCGAAGACCACGACCTTGGCCTCGTGCGTCAGCGCACGGGCGATCTCGACCATCTGTTTCTTCGCGATTGACAGGTCTCCGACCCGTTGGCGCGGACCGAAATCGCAGTTGAGTTTTGCGAGGATCGCGCCGACGCGCTCATCCAGGACCTTCCGGTCGACAAAGCCCCAGCGGGAACGCGGCAGTTCGCCGAGAAACACGTTTTCGGCGACCGTCATCTGCTCGGCAAGCGACAGTTCCTGGTGGATCAGGATGACGCCGTTTTCCTTGGCTTCGATCGGGTTCGCCATGACGACCGGCCGGTCGTCGATCATGATCCGGCCCTCGTTGGGGTGATAGATGCCGGCGAGCACCTTCATCAAGGTTGACTTGCCGGCGCCGTTCTCGCCCATCAATGCGTGAACCTCCCCGGGACGCACGTCAAAATCGACACCATCGAGGGCGCGCACGCCGGGGAACGTTTTGACGATGCTCTCCAGGCGCAGGACGGGTTTTGCCTCGCTCATATCCGCAACTCCTCTTCGCCCTTCCGGTTCAACTGCTTGTCGAGGAACAGGACCGCAATCAGGATCACGCCGAGCGTAACCAGCACGTAGAATGCCGGCACCTGCATCAGGTTCATGCCGTTGCGCAGGATGCCGATCGCCAGCACCCCGCCAAACGTGCCGATAATGTTTCCCGCACCGCCGGTCAGCTTGGTGCCGCCGAGAACGGTCGCCGTGATGACCCAGAGCTCGTAGTCGCGGCCCAGATTCGGGGTCGACGCGCCCATCTGCGTTGACAAGGTGATCCCGGCCAGCGCCGCGAAAAAGCCGACGATCATGAAATTGATCATCATGTGCGGCCCTACCCGTATGCCTGCGTTGACCGCCGCCTCGCGATTGTCGCCAACCGCATAGGTGTTGGAACCGTGCACGGTGCGCGACAGGAGAATGTGCACCAGAACCGTAAAGACCAGGAAGACCCAGGCCAGCGTGGGCAGTCCGAGGAAACGGCTGGCGCCAAAATCCGAATAGGCGAAATTCGCCGCGAAAAAGGATTGCTCGCCGGTGTAGACGAACACCAGTCCGCGCACGCCCAACATCGCGCCGAGCGTGACGATGAAGGCGTCGACGCCGGTCTTCCAAACGATCAGCCCGTTGAAAGCGCCCAGGAGGACCCCTGAAGCGAGACCGGCCAGGACAGCCGGGAGAATCTGCCAGTTGCCCCAGCTCTCGAACACGGGCCAGCCCATGATGTCGACGGTCAGGCTAGCCGCCAGCGCGACCACGGCGCCGACGGAGAGGTCGATATTGCCGTTGATCATCACGATCGTCATGCCGAGTGCGATCAGGCCAAGCGTCGAGGTCTGCACCAGAATGTTTTCAAGATTCCCGGTGGAGAAGAAATTTTCGGTCATCACCGAGAAGAAAACGAATACGATCACCACGAAAGCCCAGATCGGGTGGCGCACCAGCCAGCGGAAGTTTCCCTTCGCACCATTGGCCGTTTGCACGGGAGCTTGTTCCACAGATGTCTGTGACATTCTTTCCTCCACTTCAGGCGATGGGTGACAGCAACCGGCCGCGCTTTGCCGCGACGTCGAGCCAGACCGCGAGAATGATGACGATCCAGGTCACGATCCACTGGGCGAAATACGGATAACCGAGAAGCAGCAATCCGTTCTGGATAAAGCCCAGGATCAACACGCCGATCACGGTCTTCAGGATGCTGCCGGAACCGCCCAGCAGCGACGTCCCGCCAAGGATGACGGAGGCCAGCACCAGCAATTCGTAGCCCTGGCCGACATTGTTTTGCGATCCCATCACCCGGCTGCCCAGAATGACGGAGGCAATCCCGACGCAGAAGGACGAGACGAGATAGGTCGAAAAGACCACGCGGTTGCGGCGGATGCCGGAGAAAACCGCGGCCGTCGGATTGCCGCCGACCGCATAGATGCGGCGGCCGTAGGGCGTGAATGCAACAATGAAATCCGACAATCAGCGCCAGGACGAAAAAGATGATGATCGGCATGTCGATGCCGGCGATCTCGCCACGCCCGAATACGCGGAACCACGTAATATCCTGAGTGCTGGGATCGATATCGACGTTCTTGCCGCCGGAATAAATCAGGGTCAGCCCCTGGATCGCCGACAGCATACCGAGCGTCACGATCAGCGAATTCAATCGGACGAAACCGATCAGGAAACCGTTCACCGCGCCAAGCAACAGCACGCATGCCATCATGACCACGATTGCCGGACCGGGTCCGATCTTGTCGTGCAGATCGACAACCATGACGGTGCCGAAGGACAACATCGAACCGACCGACAGATCGAGATTTCCCGAGATCACGACAATCGTGACGCCAAGCGCCATGACCCCGATCATCGCCGAGGATCGCACGACGCTTTCCAGGTTGTCGAAGGTCAGGAATTTGTCCGATCCGAACCCGAACGCGATCATGAAGGCGATGAAGGCGATGAAAATACCGTTCTTGGCGATCAGGCCTTTCAGATCGCCGCCTCCGAGTCGTTCTGCGATTCCCGCCATTTCTATTCCTCCCTGACTGTCACACAGCCGCGGCTGCGAAGCGTTCGGCGCTTCAAATCTCCCGTCGCGCCTCCGCGCAATCGCTCACACCAGAACCATGCCACCGTCTATCATCACAATCTGGCCGGTCATGTAGTCGCTGTCCTTCGCGGCAAGGAATGTGGTCGTGCCGGTTATGTCCTTTGGCGTCGCGACCCGGCCGCGCAGGATGTCGGCGGAGAATTCCGCCATGGCCTGTCCCTCGCGTTCGGACGCGCCGATTTCCATCAAATCCTTGTCGAGTTGGCTCCACATTTCCGTCGCCACAACGCCCGGCGCGAAACCGGTGACCGTGATGTTGTGTTTGGCAAGGTCGCGCGCCCCGGACTGGGTCAGCGAAACGACAGCCCACTTGGACGCGCAGTAGGGCGCAACATTATCGAAGCCCTGACGGCTGGCGATCGATGCGGTGTTGACGATTTTCCCGCCCGTACCCTGCACAATCATCTGTTTCGCCGCCTCCTGCATGCCGATCAGGACGCCGAGACCGTTCACGGTCATGATGGCCTGCCAATTCTCCTCGGTCACATCCAGAAGGTTCATGGGCTTGTTGATGCCGGCATTGTTGAACTTGACGTCGAGCTTGCCGAATTCCGAGACGGTTTTCGCGATCATCTCTCGAACCTGATCGCGTTTGGTCACATCGACCTCGGCCCAGATAACCTTTCCGCCGCCCTCGCCCGCTCTGTCGCGGTTTTCAGCGGCAGCACGCTCCGCCGCCGGCCCGTCGATATCCGCAAAACAGACATCTCCGCCCTCGTCGAGTAACGCCTCGCCTATCGCGCGGCCTATGCCCTGTGCGGCACCGGTTACGATACAGGAACGACCAGACACTCTTCCCACAGCGCCCTCCCATGTCTCGTGGAATTGACGAAAAAGGCGCGGAATCTGGGTTCCGCGCCTTTCGACAGGAGGATCAGAATACCGGCTTGGTAAACTTGTCCATGTTGTCCTGGGTGATCTTCGGCGTGTCGAAGTAGTTGAGGAACGGCACGTCCTCGCCCTTGACGACGGCCTTGGCGGTCGCCAATGCGTTCTTCGCGTCATCGACCGGAGATTGGTAGATCGAACCCCAGTAATCGCCGCGCGCCATCGCTTCGTAGCCGACGGCGAAGTTCGTCGCCCCGACAAAGATGATGCCATCACGGCCCGCCGCCTTGGCGGCATTCAGGGCGCCGACGCCCATATTGTCGTCGCCGGCATAGACGCCGTCGATCTTGTCATATTTGACGAGGAACGCCTCCATGACGCGCTGAGACTTTTCGCGGTTCCAGTCGCCAGGCTGGGTTTCCATAAGCTTTACGTCCGGGCAGACTTCCGGAAGGCGATCCTCGAACCCCTTGGCCCGCTCGATCGCCGTGGTGTAGCCCGGCTGGCCGGAAATCTGCACGATCTGGGCCGTCTTCTCGATGCCCATGTCCTTGAACTTGTCGCACATGATCTCCGCCGCGCGCGATCCCTGCGTGATGTTGTCGGGACCGGAGAAGGACTTGATGAAGTCAAAGCCTTCCTTGGCGATATTCGAATTGGTGATGATCACCGGGATGCCCGCCTTGTCCGCGGCGCGCACGGCGGGAACGACGGCCTTGCCGTTGGTCGGCCAGATGATGATGGCATTGACCTTCTGTTGCACGAGGTCCTGGATCTGCGCGATCTGGCGCGCCACGTCGCCGGCGGCGTCGAGCACGACGGCCTCAACCTCGGGGTCGGCGTTGGCTGCCTCGATGAAGGCCTTTTCATAGGTCGTCTGATAGCTGTCGACACCGACATTGTTCTGCGTGATGCCGATGGTGATCGTTTCCGCGAAAGCCGTCCCGGCCAACGCGACACCGGCGAGCGCGGTGGTGCCCGCGATAAGTGTTTTGAGTGCGAACTTCATTGCGTGTTTTCCTCCCGTAAACTTTTCGACTTGCTGCAGCCCTCACCGGAAACGGCGACGGATCTGATGCCCGGCAGCAATGCGGGTTCGCAATAACTGCCCGCTTAACGATTTTGGATCGCCCGCAAAAATGTCCGGATTGGATAATTTTATATCCGTAATGGATATGTTGTGCGTATCGCCAAATCCTCAAAATGAACAGTTTCGAAGTGGAGTTGCCATGAGCGGAATCAAAAAATCCAGTTTGGACAACCCGATCTTGTCGAGTTTGCGACCCGCCGGCAACGGAACAACGCACACGCCAATCTATGGAGGAAAAGGTCCGACGGAAATCCCGATCTCGCCGCATGCGCGCGCCGAGCTTTTGGAAGTCATCGCGTTTCTGGACGATTTCGGTCTCGAAATCGAAACGACGCTGGAGCTCTCCACCCCGGACCCCTATTTCAAAATGGCAACCTGTCTCATCCGCAATCACCTGGAGGCGAAGGCCGTGACACCGTCATCGCTGACGGCGGCAGCGGGCGTTCCCTACGCGACGGCGGTCCGGCGATTGAACGAGATGTTGCAGGCGGGAATGATCGAGCAGCGCCCGCGCACGCGCACCGGCAAGAGCTTCACGCTGCATCCCAGCGCGGAACTGATCGAAAACTGGACGCAAATGTGCGGCCGGATCAAGCGCTTGGTCGCGCAAGCCTTCGGTTCGGGCGTTCGCGATCCCGGAACGCGGGACTACTATTACGGCGGATCCTACATGGCCGGACATTCGATCCAGCCGCCGCAGGTTCTGTCAGAGCCGCTTACGCTGCCGGGTGGATTACGCATTCTGGTGCATGGCGATCCGACTTTCATGGTGATGGACGCACTCAAGCGCCAGTTCGAGCAAGTTGTCGGCACCAAGATCAACCAACGCGCCTTCTCGATCGACCGCCTGCATGAGGAGACGCTGCGTAACGCCCAGCGCAAGACCAGCCGTTACGACATCATAGCCGTCGACTTGCCATGGATCGGCGAGTTCGCGACCAAGGGCCTTCTCCTCCCGCTCGACGAAATCATGGACGTGAATCGGCTCGATCCGAGCGATTTCCACACAGCGGGCTGGCGCGCGGCGCACTGGGGCGGGCGCCCGTACGGCGTGCCGAGCCAGACGACGCCGGAGCTCCTGTTCTTTCGCAAGGACCTGTTTGCCGAAGAGGGGCTGGAACCGCCGACAACCACCGACGCGGTCCTGCATGCGGCCGAACGGTTCCACGATCCGGCGCAAGGGAGATACGGTATCGCCTGGAACGCGGCCCGCGGCACCGCGCTTGGCCACACCTTCATGATGACATGCGCCGGATTCGGGCAACCGGTATTCGACCTGCCCGAAATTGCGGGCGGCTTCGATGCCGATCATCTCGACCGGGACGACATCTTTCCGACCATCGACAGTCCCGGCGCGCTCGAGGCGGCGGAATATCTGAAGGCGCTGGTCCGGTTCTCGCCACCCGACATCCTTTCGATGTCCTGGTACGAGCGCATTCGTCCCTATGCTGCGGGCAAGATCGCGATGGCCTATGGCTACACGCTTCTCGCCCCCTATTTCGAACTCGACCCGTCGTCGCCCGCACATGGTCAGACGGGCTACCTTCCGCACCCGGCTGGCCCGCACGGGGCGCCGGTCGCGCCCGTGGGCGGCTACGTGCTTGGCATTCCCTCGAACCTGCCGGAGGATCGCCGCGCCGACGCCGTCGAGGCGCTGATCGCGTTCACGTCGCCGGAAGCCCAGAAGCTCTATGTCGAAAACGGCAGCCGGACGGCGCCTCGCTATTCGGTGGGAGCCGATCCCGAAGTCCGACGTCTTTCGCCGATTTTCGAAGCCGTGGACGGGATGTCATGGCGCGACGAATTGCAGTTCTGGCCGCGGCCTCCGGTGCCCCAGATTTGCGACATCATCAATATCTGCGGGCAGGAACTGCACGACATGCTGCGCGGCATCGTCACACCGCGCGACGCGCTCAAGACGGCCCAGGCTCGGGCCGAAGAAGTCATGAAAACCTGAGTAATCCCAAGGGAGGAAAGCATGGATCCGGAACGGCTCAAGGGAAAGAACATCCTCATCACGGGGGGCGCGCAGGGCATGGGCGCCACGAACGCCGAGCATTTCGCCGAACAGGGCGCGAATGTGTGCCTTGGCGACGTCAATCTCGATGGCGCCAAGGAAGTGGCCGAGCGGATCAACAAACGCGGCAACGGCAAGGCGATCGCCGTCAAGCTCGACGTCACAAAGCGCGAGGACAACGCGGCGGCCGTGCAGGCGACGGTCGACGCGTTCGGCATGATCAATATCGGCCTGTTCAACGCCGGCCTGAACAAGCCCCGGTTCTTCATGGATATCGACGAGGAGAACTGGGACTTCATCATGGAGGTCAATACAAAGGGCATGTGGCTTGGCATGCAGGAGACCGCCCGCCAGATGATCAAGCAAGGTCCGCAGGAGCATGTCTACAAGCTGATCAATGTGGGCAGTGTCGCCTCGCGCAAGCCACTCATCGATGTCACCGTCTACTGCACGTCGAAATATGGCTGTCTGGCGCTCACCCATTGCGGCGCCATCGCGCTGGCCGAGCACAACATCACCGTCAACGGCTATGCTCCCGGCGTGGTCAAGACACCGCTGTGGGAGCAGCTCGACAAGGACCTCGTCCAGATCGGCTTCAAGGAGCGCGAGGGCCAGGCGTTCGACGACCTCGCCGATATCCTTGCGCTGAAGAAGGTCTCCTATCCCGACGACATCAAGGGGACGGCAGCGTTCCTGGCCAGCCACGACAGCGACTACATGACCGGCCAGATGATCCATATCGATGGCGGCTGGGTGATCCAGTAGTCCGCGCTTGGCGCCCGTACCCGCGCCATTTTCCGACCGAACGGCGCCTACGCGGCGCAGAAGAGGCTCTTATGAATACGACCGCACTCAATCCACGCATCCTGCAACCCGGCGACATCGACCCGAACTGGCGTTGGGACCGGCATATTCCCGCCCTCGGCCATACCGCGGTCGATTTCGAACGTCGGGTCGACCATGACCGGCTGCGGCGCTACCGGCTCAGCCGGGCGAAAGATGCGTTGAAGAAGTCGGACTGCGGCGCGCTGCTGCTCTTCGACGTCAACAACATCCGCTACGTCTCCGGCACGAAGATCGGCGAATGGGAACGCGACAAGATGTGCCGCTTCGCGCTGCTCGCCGGCGACGAGGAGCCGTATGTCTGGGACTTCGGCTCGGCAGCGGTGCATCACCGTGATTACTGCGACTGGCTGGACCCGGAGCGGATGCGCGCCGGCGTCGTCGGCATGCGCGGCACGATTCCGCCGTCCTTCGGCCTGATGAAACGCTACGCGGAAGAGATCTACGGCCTCCTCAAGAAAGCGGGCGTCGCCGACATGCCGGTCGGTGTCGACTACGCGGAGACCGCGATGTTCTTCGCGCTGCAGAATGCGGGCGTGAATGTTGTCGACGGCCAGCAGATCATGCTGGGTGCGCGCGAGATCAAGAATGTCGACGAGATCCAGCTTCTCAACCAGGCGGCCTCGATGGTCGACGGCGTCTATCACATGATCTGGCAGGAGCTGAGGCCGGGCATCCGCGAGAGCGACATTGTCGCGATGTCCAACAAGATGCTCTACGAGATGGGGTCGGACGACGTCGAGGCGATCAACGCGATCGCCGGCGAACGTTGCAATCCGCATCCGCATAATTTCACCGACCGCTATTTCCGGCCGGGCGACCAGGCGTTCTTCGACATCCTGCAGAGCTATCAGGGCTACCGGACCTGCTATTACCGCACCTTCAATGTCGGCCGCGCCACGCCGTCGCAGACGGACGCCTATATTCGCTGCCGCGAATGGCTGGATGCGGCGATCGCGCTGATCAAGCCGGGCGTGACCACCGACACCGTCGCCAAGGTCTGGCCGAAGGCGGAGGAATTCGGCTTCCCGGACGAACTGTCTGCCTTCGGCCTGCAATTCGGCCACGGTCTCGGCCTGGCGCTGCACGAGCGCCCGATCATCAGCCGCGCCGTTAGCCTGGACAATCCGATGGAGATCGAGACCGGCATGGTCTTCGCTCTGGAAACCTATTGCCCGGCAAGCGACGGCTACTCGGCTGCCCGCATCGAGGAAGAGGTCGTCGTCACCGACAAGGGCTGCGTGGTCATCAGCCTGTTCCCGGCCGAAGAGCTTCCGATTTCCCACCGCTATTGAGGACGCCGTCATGGCACCGAAGAAAAAGACCAACACGGAAGACTATCTGCGCATGTACCGCCAGATGGTGCGAATCCGCGCCTTCGAGGACAATGCGAACCAGCTCTATCTGTCCGCCAAGATGCCGGGACTGACGCATATGTATTCGGGCCAGGAAGCGGTGGCGGTGGGCATCTGCGAGGCGCTGGAGGATTCCGACAAGATCACCTCCACGCATCGCGGGCATGGCCACTGCGTCGCCAAGGGCGCGGAATTCAAGCAAATGTTCTGCGAATTGCTGGGCAAGGAAGAAGGCTATTGCCGCGGCAAGGGCGGTTCCATGCATATCGCCGACCAGAGCCACGGCAATCTCGGCGCCAACGCGATCGTCGGCGGCTCCATGGGCATCGCCACCGGCGCTGCCCTTTCCGCCCGGCGCCTGGGCAACAAGGATGTCACGGTCTGCTTCTTCGGTGACGGCGCGACCGCACAAGGGCTGTGGTACGAGGTGATGAACATGGCCGCGCTGTGGAAACTGCCGGTCATCTATGCCTGCGAAAACAACGGCTATTCGGAATATACCAAGACCGATGAAATCGCCGCCGGTTCGATCACCGCGCGTGCGGAAGCGTTCGGGATCGAGGCGCATACGGTCGATGGCCAGGATGTGCTCGCCGTCAACGATCTCGCGCAAAAACTCGTCGCCCGCGCCCGCAAAGGCGAAGGCCCGTTCTTCATCGAACTGAAGACCTATCGCTATCACGGCCACCATGTCGGCGACATCAACCGGGATTACTACCGGTCGAAGGACGAGGAATCCGAGTGGAAAAAGGGTCGCGACCCGATCACCAATTTCGGCAAGTGGCTGGAATCGGAAGGGGTGGTGACGGCTGACGAGCTCGTCACCATCAATGACGAGATCAAGGCCGATGCCGAGGCGGCGGTGCAATACGCGCTCGAAGCCAAGTACCCGCCCGCGAGCGAAGTCGACATGCATGTATTCGCCGGCGTCGACCACGCGCTGGCCTACATCCGAGGAGCCTGAAATGACCCGCGAAATAACGCTGTCCAAGGCTGTAAACGAGGCCATCGCCGAGGAAATGCGGCGCGACGAGACGATCTTCCTGATCGGCGAGGATGTCGCCGAGGCCGGAACGCCGTTCAAGGTGCTATCGGGTCTCGTCGAGGAATTCGGCACCGACCGGGTGATCGACACGCCGATCGCCGAGCCCGGCTTCATGGGTATCGCGGTCGGCGCGGCGATGACCGGATCCCGCCCCATCGTGGACCTGATGTTCGGTGACTTCATTTTTCTGATCATGGACCAGCTCTGCAACCAGGCGGCCAAGACCCACTACATGTCCGGCGGCAAACTCTCAGTACCGCTGGTGCTGCGCACCAATCTTGGCGCGACGCGCCGCTCGGCCGCCCAGCACTCGCAGTCGCTGCATGCGCTGGTCGCCCACATCCCCGGTCTGAAGGTCGCCCTGCCCTCCTCCGCCTATGAAGCCAAGGGCCTGATGAAGACCGCGATCCGTGACAACAACCCGGTCGTCATCTTCGAAGACAAGCTGATGTACAACGACAAGGCGCCAGTGCCGGAAGAGGAATACCTGATCCCGTTCGGCGAGGCGAATGTCATGCGTCGAGGGCCGTGACGTGACCCTCATCGGCACCTCCTCGATGGTCCAGGTCTGCCAGAAGGCGGCCGACATCCTGGCAAAGGAAGGGATCTCGGCGGAAGTCATCGACCCGCGCACCATCGTGCCGCTCGACGAGGAAACGATCCTCGACTCCGTCAGGAAGACCTCGCGCGCCATCGTCGTCGACGAGGGCCACCAGAATTTCGGTGTAACCGGCGAAATCGCCAGCCGGATTTCGGAAAAGGCTTTCTACCACCTCGACGCGCCGGTGCAGCGGATGGGCGCAATGGACGTGCCGGTGCCGTTCTCGCCGGCGCTCGAGGACATCACCGTGCCGACGCCGGAAGGCGTCGCCGAACGCGCGCGGCTGATATGCCGCGGGGAGCTTGTTCATGCCGCATGAGGTCATCATGCCGGCTCTCGGCATGGCGCAGGACACCGGACTGATCGTCGCCTGGCACAAGGCGGCCGGCGACAAGGTCGCGCCGGGCGATGTGCTTATGGAGGTCGAGACCGACAAGGCAACGATGGAAGTCGAGGCGCAGGCCGAAGGCTTCCTGACCAATGTGCGCGCCACGGAAGGCGAAGCGGTGCCGGTCGGCAATGTCATCGCCACAATTTCGGAAAGCCCGGAGGAGGCTACCGAAGCGCCGGTCGAGGAACAAAAGCCGGCAGCCCCGGCGCCAGCGCCTGTCGAAGGCAAGAGCGTAATCATGCCGGCGCTCGGCATGGCGCAGGACACCGGGCTGCTCGTCGCATGGCGCAAGGCGCCCGGCGACGCCGTATCGGCAAGCGACATCCTGCTCGAAGTGGAAACCGACAAGTCGACGATGGAAGTCGAAGCCGGGCATGACGGCTACATCGCCGAATTGCGCGCGGAGGCGGGCGAGAACGTTCCGGTCGGCGATGTTATCGCGATCATCACGGCAGAGAAGCCGGAAGCGCCGGTGCAGCGCAGCGCGGCAGCCGCGTCTGCAGCGCCCGAAACGAATCCCGTTGCGGAACCAAAGACCAAAAAACAGGCCGAAAGCGCGCCCTCTCCGGCCCCGGTGGCCAAAACAGGCGCGGCCCGCATGACGGCAAGCCTCGAAGGCGGACGTATCCTCGCCTCGCCGAAGGCGAAGCGGCTTGCAGCGGAACGCGGCATGGACCTCACGCGGCTTGCCGCAGCCGGCCATCCGCAGCCCTATCATGTCGCCGATCTCGACCGTCTTGCCGCTCTTTCGCAGCATGCTGCGTCCGGGATGCCTGCCGCCGCACCGGTCGATCGCATCGAAGCGCGGGTGCCAGGTGCGGGCTATGCCGAATTCCGTGACTGGTACGCCAACGAGACCGGCGGCGCGATCGACGATCTGGCGATTTGGTCAGCCTTTGCGGCGGCGAGCCTCAGGGTAGCGGCTGGACCGAACAACGCTTCGCTGGTCATCGAAGCGCAGGCGCCGCTTCTGCGGCAGAGCCGTTGCTATTGCGATCCCGATTATTTCGGTCTCGCGGGGATCGCGGCACTGGACGACGATGCGGATCCGGCCCTGATCGTCCGCGCCCTGACCGGCAGCCGCATCACCGCCGTACAGCATGGCGGCGCCCGCGCACCGAGCATGACGATTGCGGACAGCGCGGATATGCTGGAGCTCGTTCTCGACGTTCCGGCCGGCACGCTGGAACCAGAGGCGGCGATCACAGTTGTGCATGAAATGGCCGCGCGGCTGGAAGAGCCGCTGCGCCACCTGCTCTGACCCGGAGATTACCAATGAACCACACCGACCTCTACATTAACGGCGAATGGCGCAACGGCGCGAACGACGAACGCTTCGACGTTCTCAATCCGGCGACCGAGGAGGTGCTGGCCAGCGTCGCCTCGGCCGAAATCGCCGACGCCGATGCCGCACTCGATGCGGCCCAAACGGCATTTACGGACTGGGCATCGCGCAAACCACGCGAACGCGCCGAAGTGCTGCGCAAGGCCTTCGAACTGATGACGGCGCGTCTTTCAGATTTTGCCCGGCTGATCACGCTGGAAAACGGCAAGGCCGGAAGCGACGCGATGGGCGAAGCCGCCTATTCCGCCGAGTTCTTCCGCTGGTTTTCCGAGGAAGCGGTACGCGCCGACGGGCTGATCACTCATGCGCCTGCCTCCGGCGCGCGCATCGTCGTGCAGCACAAGCCGGCCGGCATCGCCGTCCTCGTGACGCCATGGAACTATCCGGCCGCAATGGGCACCCGCAAGATCGCGCCCGCGCTCGCCGCCGGCTGCCCCGTCATCATCAAGCCGGCTTCCGAGACGCCGCTGACGATGCTGGAACTGATGCCGCTGCTTGAAGAGGCCGGCGTGCCGAAGGGCCTCGTCAACGTGCTGCCGTCGAAGAAAACCGGCGCCATTGTCGATCACATGCTGCACGATCCGCGCGTTCGCGTGATTTCGTTCACCGGTTCGACCGGCGTTGGCCGCAAGCTGCTGCACGCCGCCGCCGATCAGGTCCTGAAACCGGCCATGGAACTCGGCGGCAACGCGCCGCTGATCGTCTTCGAGGATGCCGATGTCGACACCGCCGTCGAAGGCGCGATGCTCGCAAAAATGCGTAACCTCGGCGAAGCGTGCACGGCCGCCAACCGGTTCTATGTGCATGACCGGGTGGCGGAAGCCTTCACGGCGAAATTCACCGAGCGCATGGCCAAGCTGAAAGTCGGCAACGGGCTGGAGGACGGCGTCGATGTCGGGCCGCTGGTCAACGCGGATACGCGCGACAAGGTTGCCGCCTTCGTCGAGGACGCCGTCAGCAAGGGCGCGGAACTCCGGCTCGGCGGGACCATCCCCAATGGCAAGGGGTACTTCTATCCGCCGACCGTCCTGTTCGGCGTGCCGGAGAATGCCGACTGCGTCCACGACGAGATCTTCGGGCCCGTCGCCGCGATCCAGACCTTCGACGACGAGGCGGACGTCATCCGCCGCGCCAACGATACCGAATACGGGCTCGTCGCCTATGTCTTCACCGAGAACATGAAGCGCGGCATGAAGGTCTGCGAACAGCTCGAATACGGCATGGTCGGGCTGAACCGAGGGCTCGTCTCCGATCCGGCAGCGCCGTTCGGCGGCGTCAAGCAGTCCGGCCTCGGACGCGAAGGCGGCCACGAGGGCATGCTGGAGTTCATGGAAACCCAATACATCTCCGCCAACTGGTGAGGAGGCAAACATGACATCGGCAATCGCCAGCCCTTCGACACGCGCCCTCGCCGGCCGCAAGGGCATCGATATCGACACTCTTGCAGCCGAACTCGGGCGCGAGACGATCGGCCGCGAGGATATCGATCGCAAGGCGTCGGGAGGCGCTGCACCGTCTTCCGGCCCGTCCGCTGGCGCAACCTATTGGAATGTCGACCACGCAGCCTGGGGGGCGGTGTCCGAAGAACCGGTAACGCGTTTCGCGCAGGTGGCGGCCGCCAACATGGCCGCCGCGCAGTCGCTGATCCCCGCCGTCACTCATCACGACCGCGCCGACATGAGCGCAATCGAGACCTTTCGCACCAGGCTGAAGGGCGAAGCCTCGAACCGCGGCGTGAAACTGACCGCTCTCGCCTTCCACGTGAAAGCGCTGGCCGGGACACTTCGCGCCTATCCCCGTTTCAATGCTTCGCTGTCGCCGGACGGCAAGACTCTGATCCTCAAGCACTACGTCCATGTCGGCATCGCCGTCGACACGCCGCACGGGCTGATGGTGCCGGTCATCCGCGATGCCGACCGCAAGGGCCTGTGGGCGATCGCCGCCGAAATCGGCGATCTGGCGGCACGCGCCAATGCCCGCAAGGTCCGGCCGGACGAGATGGGCGGCGCGTCGATGACGATCACCAATCTGGGAGGCATTGGCGGAACGGCATTCACGCCGATCGTCAATCCGCCGGAAGTCGCCATCCTCGGAATTACCCGGACGGAAATGACGCCGGTCTGGGACGGCGAGGCTTTCCAGCCCGCGCCGCTGGTGCCGCTCGATCTTTCCTACGATCACCGCGTCATCAACGGCGCCGATGCCGCCCGGTTCCTGTCGCATTATGCGCGGCTGATCGGCGATCCGCGCAGGATGATGATCTGAGGTGTCCGGAATGAACAACTCCGCTTCCGATCTGACGGGCAAGACGGCTCTGGTCACGGGCTGCCGCCGGGGGATCGGGCGCGCCATCGCAAAGGCCTTGGCGGAAGCCGGCGCCGACATCATCGGCGTCAGCGCCGGACTGGAGGCCGAAGGCAGCGATGTCGCCAAAGACGTCACCGCGACAGGACGGAGTTTCACGCCCTATCGCTGCGACTTTTCAGATCGAAATGCGCTGCACGCTTTCGTGGATGCGCTCGATCGCGACGGCCACTCTATCGATATCCTCGTCAACAATGCCGGCACGATCCGGCGCGCGCCGGCGGCCGAGCACTCCGACGCGGACTGGAACCACGTCATCGAGGTCGATCTCTCGGCGCCGTTCGTGCTGACCCGCGAGATCGGCCGGCGCATGATCGACCGCGGCGGCGGAAAGATCGTCTTCGTCGCGTCGGTGCTGAGCTTTCAGGGCGGGATCAATGTGCCGGGCTATGCCGCGGCCAAGGGCGGCATCGCGCAGCTCGTACGCGCCTTCGCCAATGAATGGGCGTCGAAGGGCGTAAACGTCAATGCGGTGGCTCCAGGCTATGTCGCGACCGATAATACCGCGGCGCTGCAAGCCAATGCCGCGCGTTCCGCGGAACTGATGGCGCGAGTGCCTGCCCAACGCTGGGGCGTACCCGATGACATCGCCGGTCCGGTCGTCTTTCTCGCCAGTGACGCAGCGAATTTCGTTCACGGGACGATCCTGCCGGTCGATGGCGGCTGGTTGGCTCGCTGAGGCTGCGGCGTCCCACTGACGCCAGGTTGTAAATGACCTCAATCCGCCTGCTTCGGATCAGCAGCGGTCATACGCAAAAGCTGCGACGAACGGCAGCTTCCCGCCCGATGCTGGACGGCGCCGTTGTCGGATTTGGCCGTGAGCGGCGACAGTGATTATTCGCGATGCAGAAGCGTGGAGGTGCCTGTCCGGTTGTTGCTGCATGTCTCTTCTATTGGAGGTAGGATGAAGTTGCGCAACAGGTAGATTTTCGCAAGGTGGAACCCAAATGGCTCGCGTAGTCGCCACCCGGATCGACGGTCGCTCGATGATTGCATATCTCGGTTTCATCGTATGGCTGCTTCTCGCCTCGTCCGCGGCTACGGAGGCGGCGCCCAAAGCCTATGTGCTGGATCTCGATGGCGCCGTCGGCCCGATAAGTGCGGGCTATATCGTGCGCGGCCTGCATCAGGCGGCGGATGAGGACGCGGCCATTGTCGTGTTGCGCGTGGACACGCCCGGAGGTCTCGACAGCTCGATGCGAGAGATTGTCCGCGCCATCCTGTCCTCTCCTGTTCCGGTGGTCGGTTATGTCGCACCGGGCGGCGCGCGTGCTGCGAGTGCCGGCACCTTCATCCTCTATGCCTGCCAGATCGCGGCCATGGCGCCTGGCACCAATCTCGGCGCGGCGACGCCCGTCAGTCTCTTCGGCAAATTTTCTGCGCCCGGGGTCGAGAAGCCGGACAACGCGGATGCGGACAAATCCCGACAGCTCCGCCCGCCCGATGCCGAGGCAGCCAAGGTCACGAATGACGCTGTCGCCTATATCCGCAGCCTGGCCCAGCTCTACGGACGCAATGCCGACTGGGCCGAGCAGGCCGTGCGCGAAGCTGCAAGCCTGCCCTCCGACCAGGCCCTGAAACTGAATGTCATCGATATCGTCGCCGACAGCCTGCCACATCTGCTCGATCGGCTGAACGGGCGAACCGTGCACGTGCTGGGTGTTCCTGTGACTCTCGACCTTGGCGGCGCCTCAATTGTCAAGGTCACGCCCGATCTGCGAACCCGACTCCTCCTGACGTTGACCGATCCGAACATCGCCTTCATCCTGTTGCTGCTCGGCGTCTACGGTCTTATTTTCGAGTTTTCCCACCCCGGCATGTTCGCTCCGGGCGTGATCGGCGCCATCAGCCTGCTGACTGGACTGTTCGCGCTCAGCATCATTCCCGTCGACCTCGCAGGGCTCGCGCTCACTCTGCTCGGTATCGCCCTTATGGCAGCGGAGGCCTTCATCCCTTCATTCGGGGCGCTCGGTATTGGTGGGGCGATTGCTTTCGTTCTCGGTGCAATGATGGCGTTCGACACTCCGGGTTACCGCTTGGCATGGCCTGTCGCGATCGGCGCGGCAGTCTTCAGCGCCGGCCTTTTCTTTCTGGTGCTCGCGATGTTGGTGCGTGCGCGCCGACTTCCGGCAAGCACCGGAGATGCCGTTCTGCTCAATGCTACAGCGACGGTGATCACCTGGGCAGGAGAGGAGGGCGAGGTGGAGGCACTGGGTGAACGGTGGCGCGCACGTGGACCGCGCACGCTGTCGCCCGGGCAGGCTGTTCGCGTCATCGGACGGGACGGCCTTACCCTTCGCGTCGATTTGAACTGACCGGCGTCCACAGCAGATGGGAGAGTAACCATGCCAACGAATTTGATCGTCTATATGGTCATTGCCGCGCTTGCGATCGTGATCCTGGGAGCCGCGATCCGCGTCTTCCGCGAATATGAGCGGGGCGTCATGTTCACCCTCGGCCGCTATACCGGCGTCAAGGGCCCCGGCCTTATCCTGATGCTGCCCTATATCCAGCAGATGGTTCGCATCGATCTGAGGACGATCGTGCTCGACGTGCCAAGCCAGGACGTCATTTCGCGCGACAATGTCTCCGTCAAGGTCAATGCCGTCCTCTATTTCCGGGTGGTCGACGCCGACAAGGCCGTGATCCAGGTGGAGAACTTCCTGCAGGCGACGAGCCAACTTGCACAAACGACCCTGCGGTCCGTTCTCGGCAAGCACAGCCTCGACGAGATGCTCGGCGAACGCGACAAGCTCAACGTCGACATCCAGGAGATTCTCGACAAGCAGACTGAATCCTGGGGCATCAAGGTGACCAATGTCGAGATCAAGCAGGTCGACATTTCCGAGAGCATGATACGGGCGATCGCCAAGCAGGCCGAGGCCGAGCGGGTGCGCCGCGCCAAGATCATCAACGCAGAGGGCGAACAGCAGGCGGCGCAGAAGCTGGTGGAGGCCGCAATGATCATGTCAAGCGCTCCGGGCGCCATGCAATTGCGCTATCTCGGAGCACTGCACGATATTGCCAGCGACCGCACGAATACAATCGTCCTCCCGCTGCCAACGGATCTGCTCGATGCCCTGTCGGCTCGGGAGAAGCGCGCGGCGAAGCAATAGCTGAGCTGTGCTGCGCCATGCACAATCGTCCGTGATGTTCACTTTGGAACGTACTCCTGGGCGGGAGCGGTCGCGCGGCAGCCCAAACGCGGCATCGCGACCCCCGCCGCACAGGCAGGCATCCAACCTTTCCGGCAAGCCCAAGCCTGGACCCGCCGGATGAACGATGCACGCGGTATGTGCACCGTTGATTCAAGAATCTCATTGATCCTTTTGAAATCGCTTGAGAAACTTGGAACGCGTGATGTGCGAAAAGTCATCGCCAAGAGCTTTGCAACTGCGGCTTCGACGCCAGAATCGGAAAAACAATGCTCGATGGTCGAGTTGATCCGAGACATTTTCACAGATCTCGCAATGCGCAGAAATCATTGTAAGGTCAGCCGAGGCTTAAGCGCCATTGTCTGAATGCAGCGCCATCGCCTCTACCGGATCACGACGTCCACGGTGGTCGCCTTGCCCGCCGCGTCGATGACGGTCAGCTTGGAGAAGCCCTTGCCGTCAGGCGTCCAGGTTGCTGTCCGGCGACGGTACAGCGCCTCCAGGGGTTTGCCATTGGCGATCCAGCGAAACGGCGCCTTGCCGCCCTGCAGCTTCAGCACCAACGGCGAAAACCCCTCGCCCGCCGCGCCGGCCAGTTCCACCTGCGCGCCCTGCGGCGGATAAACGATCTCCGGTCCGGTTGTCGTTCCGGCGACCGGAACCAGTTGCGCGCTCTTCGGCACAAATCGCTTCAGCCCTTCCGGCAGGTCGGCGCTGGCGATTGTCCGTGTTCCAGGCGGCGGATCGGCGAAGGGCACCGCGTCGAGCCCGGAGCGCGCGAATGCCTCGAAAAGGATCGGCGCGGCCGTGCCGCCGCCGGTCGAGCCTGGCACGGCACCATTGTCGGCGCGGCCGACCCAAACACCGAGCACGTGGCGCCCGTCGAAACCGACCGACCAGGCATCGCGATAGCCGTAGGACGTGCCGGTCTTGTAGGCGATGGCGCGGGCCGCCGAGGCCGCCGGCGCGGGAACGCCCGTCAGGATATCAGCAATCTGCCATGCGGCCTTCGCGGACAGCACCGGTCGCAGCCGGTAGGGCGCGCGCGTCCCGTTGACGCCGTCGGTCAGCATCACCGCGTTGCCGCCATTGGCGAGCGCCGCATAGGCCTGGACCAGATCGGCCAGCGACAGGCCGACGCCGCCGAGGCCGATCGCCAGTCCCGGCTGCTCCTGCTTCGGCAAGACCGGGTCTATGCCGGCGCGGCGCAGCCGCTGCATCAACGCCGCGGGACCGACCGATTCGAGCAGTTGCACCGCCGGCACGTTGAGCGACATTTGCAGCGCCTGCCGGGCGGTTATGTCGCCCTGATAGGTCGTGTCGAAATTCTCCGGCCGGTAGCCGGAAAAATTCGTCGGCCGGTCGCGCATCATGGTTTCCGGCACGACGATGCCCTGCTCCAGCGCCAGCCCGTAGATGAACGGTTTCAGCGTCGAGCCCGGAGAACGCGGCACCCGCGTCATGTCCACCCAGCCGGCGCGGGCGGTATCGAAATAGTCCGCCGATCCGACCTCGGCGAGGATCTCGCCGGTTCGCGCGTCGGCAAGCATCAATGCGAGGGAAGTTTTCGGACCGAGGCGTTTTACGGCATTGCGCGCGACCGTTTCGAGCGAACGCTGGATATTCTTGTCGATCGTCAGCGTGACCGTTGCGGCGGCGGGATCGGCGCGCAACGCGGCTTCGGCGAGATGCGGCGCCAGCGCCGGCAGGCCGCGCCGCGCGCCCGAAAGCCGGGCCGCGGACGCGCGCGCCACTTCCACCGGCTCGATCGCGCCGGCATCCGCCATGCGTTTCAGGACGCGGTCGCGCGCCGCCTTGGCATTTTCGGGATGCCGGTCGGGCCTGCGCGTCTCCGGCGATTGCGGCAGCGCCACCAGCAGCGCCGCCTCCGACAGCAGAAGCTTCTTCGGTTCCTTGCCGAACCAGGCGAGCGAGGCGGCGCGCACGCCCTCGATATTGCCGCCATAGGGCGCAAGCGTCAGGTAGCGTTCGAGGATCTCGTCCTTGGTCAGCCGCCGCTCGATCTGCAGCGCCCGGAACATCTGCCTCAGCTTGCGTCGAAAGCGCCCGCTCGCCGCGCACCTCCATCAGCCGGGCCAAGCTGCATCGTAAGCGTCGATCCGCCCGAGACGATCCGGCCGTTCGTCGCGAATTGCAGGCTGGCGCGCAGCATCGCCACAGGGTCGACGCCGTGATGATCGCGGAAGCGCTTGTCCTCATAGGCGATCAGCATGCGGATGAATTGCGGGTCGACATCCGCGAGCTTCACCGGCAGCCGCCAGCGCCCCTCCTTCGTCGCGAAGGCGCGCAGCAATTGCCCGTCGCGGTCGACGACCTGCGCCGACACCGGCACATCGCCGACCGGCGGCAGCGGATAGAGACGGTCGAGCGCGAGGAACGCCCCCAGGCCGGCCAGCGGCATGGCGCAAAGCGCCAGCGCCGTTGCCGCGATGATCCGCCCTGCCCTGCGCATCGTCAGTTGGCCGACACGATCATCCGGCCGGTCGCCGTGCGCGCCGAGAGTTCAGGACGGTACATGTCCTCCACGCTCGCCGCCGGATGCGCGAAATTGCCGGGCGTCACCGCGCGCACGACATAGGCGAACGAGAACTCGTGGTCGCCGCCGCCGCTGCGGTTGAACGCCGCGACGAAGCGGTCGTCACGATATTCGCTATGCGCGTAGGATACCTGGCCGAGCCACGGGAAGTTCTTGAGCTGAGCCGAACCGAGGATGTTCGGATTGTCGAGTCTCGAAGCCCGCCGGCAGCAGGTCCGTGACAAGCAGGCGCGACGGCCAGCTGTTGAGCTCGTTGATCGTCAGCACCACGACGTAGCGCTCGTTCTGCTTGACCTCGGCGACGCCGGCCTCCTTGCCGTCGAGCGTGTAGTAGCGCCGCGCGATGGAGAAACCCTCGCCGCCGGCCGGCAGCGGCTGCTTCGGCGCGGCGACCGCCGTCACCGTCACGCCGACCGGATCGGCGCCCCTGTTCGTCACCGTCACCGGATCGACGTCCAGCTGCGATCCCTCGATCCGCTCGGCGAACGGGCCGTCATGCGCCACGCCATTGACATCGAGGTCGATCGTGTCGTCGGCGGTGGCCAGCGCGCGGGCCGCAAGCAGCATCCACGCTTCCTCCTGTGTCGAGGTCCAGCGGCTCTGTTTGCGGATGCCCGAGACGTAGCCGATCATGTCCTCGACCGACGAGATCGACGGCTTGGTCTCCGCGGCGAGCGCCAGCATCGCCGCGCCGTCGCGCAGCCGGGAACCGTAATCGCTTCGCCCGACCCGTTGCGCAGCCGTCGCCTGCGCCAGCAGGAACGCCGAGCGGAACGCGTTTTCCGCGCCGATCTGGTCGCCGTAAAGCGCCAGGCTCGCGCCCAGCTGCGCCTGCGACATCGGGCTGGAAAACTCGTTGATCTGGCTTTCCGAATAGTAGCGCAGATCGGTCAGCGAAGCGCGCCGGTTGCGCGCCAGCACGTAGAGCGCATAGGCGATCTCGCTGCTGTGCGAGGCGATGTCATTGTTGTAGGCGAGCGTATTCTCGAGATTTTCCAGCGCCTGCTTCATCGCCTGTTCCGGCACGTCGAAGCCCTGTTCGCGCGCCCGCGTCAGGAAGTCGGTGACGTAGGCGTCGAGCCAGGCATCGCCGCCGCCCGGGCCCCAAAGCCCGAAGCTGCCCGCCGAGGACTGGTAGTTCAGCACCCGGTCGATCGCGCCCTGGATTCGCTCCTTCAGGTCCGGATCGTCGGGCAGGCCGGCATTCTTCGCCAATTGCGACACGTAGAGCAGCGGCAGCGCGCGGCTGGTCGTCTGCTCGGCGCAGCCATAGGGATAGCGGTCGAGCGTCATCAACAGCGACGGAATATCGAACGCGGAGTTGCGCGACACGCCGATGGAGACCGACGCACCGTCGAGAATGCTCGCGGCGAGCAATTCGCCGTCGATGGTCAGCGCGCCGCCATTCGCCGCCAGCGGGATCTCCATGCGCGTCGTCACCGGCAGCGTCTCGGCGCGCACCGGAATGTTGCGCACGGTCTCCAGCGTCATCCCGTTCTCGTGCGCAAGCCGCACGGTGACCGTGCCCGGCCCGATGTCCCGCGCCGAAAGCTGTAGCCGGACGGCTTCGCGCGCGCCCGAGGCGAGCGTCACCGTCGCCTCCTGCTGGCTCGCCGCCAGTTCTTCGCTCGTTTCGACGCTCAGCCGATAATCTCCCGCCGGACCGTCGGTGTTGGCGAGTTCGATCAGCATCTGCGCCGTGTCGCCGACCGCCATGAAACGCGGCGTGCTCGCCATGATCACCACCGGATCGCGGATGATGACGTCCTGCGTCGCGTGGCCGACGCCGTCACGTGTCCAGGCGACCGCCATCAGCCGCGCCGTGCCGTTGAACTGCGGCACGTCGAAGGTGACCGTCGCCTTGCCGTCGGCATCGAGCCTGACGATGCCCGAATAAAGCGCCAGCAGCTTCTCCGTCGGCGGGCTGCCCTTGGAGCCCATCTGCACGCCGTCGCCGCCGGTGCGCAGCTTGCCCATCTCGCCGGCCGATCCGTCGATCAGGCGGCCGTAGAGATCGCGCATCTCGAGGCCGAGCCGGCGCTGGCCGAAATACCAGTCGTCGGGCGCCGGCGGTTCGTAGCGCGTCAGGTTGAGAATGCCGACATCGACCGCGGCGAGCGTGACATAGGCTTCCTCGCCCGCCTGCGCGCCGGTCACCGATACGGGGATCGACAGGGTCGTGTTCGGTTCGATGCGCTCCGGCACGTCAAGCGAGACGTCGAGCTTGCGCTCGCCCGGATCGACGCCGAGCCATTTGACCCCGATGGCGCGCATCGGCATGCGCGACTGCTGCGCGTCGCCCGGCCGGAACAGCGTCGCGGTCACATAGGCGCCCGCGCCCCAGTCCTCGCTGACCGGGATGTCGACGGTCGTCCCGCCTTCCGGCACGGAGGCGGTGAAGGTGGCAAGCAGCCGCTCCGAGCCGATCGTGATCAGCGCCTCGCCGGCGAAGCGTGGCGAGACTTTCAGCTTCGCCGTCTCGCCCGGCGCGTATTGTGCCTTGTCGAGCGCGATCTCCAGCCCGTCCGGCGTGTCGGTCGACGACGCCTCGACATAGTAACCGGCATCGAACCCGACGCTCGAGATCGGCCCGGCTCCGTCCGGCGAACTGACGTCGAGACGGAACCGTCCCCAGTCCACCGGCGCCGAGATTTCGGCCACGTCATCGGCGGACGCATCGATGCGGCCCGACGCGATCTTGGTCGTCAATTCGACCGGCTCGTATTTCCAGTAGGTTCCGTCGCGGTACCATTGATAGTGCGTCTCGACGCGTACCAGCGACCATTGCAGGCCCGTCATGGCGACGCGCTCGCCCGCCGGATTGGCGGCGATCACGCTGAACTTCGCGACCGAGCCCTCGGGCACCTGGAAATCCGCGAATTCCGGCTTGATGCCGATCATGTCGCCGGTCGGCGCGATGTCGAGCGACAGCGAACGCTCGACCGGGCGGCCACCGTTTTCGCGCATCCGCACCGTCACCGTGCCGGTGAGAAGCCGCGTCGTATCCGGCGCCTCGTCGAGACCGACCTCGAACGTCGCCTTGCCGTTCTCGTCGAGCGCCGGCAGTCCGTCCAGCGTGTCGGTGCGCTCGACCTCGCTGACGTCCTCGTCGCTCAGGCCGAAGACATAGCCCGGGAATGCGTTCCAGCTCTGCGTCGTCGCGATCGACATTTCGCCTTCCAGCGTCAATCCCGCCGCCGGGGCGCCGTAGAGAAAGCGCCCGTCGACCTGGATTTGCGTCGGCTCGCCGATCACCATGTCGCCGCCGGTCAGCGTGAATTCCGTCCGGTCGGGCACGAAATCCTCGACCAGGAATACCTTCTCGGCCAGCGCCTCCTGCTTGGGATCGGTGTAGACGCGCATCGTCCAGGCGCCGCGCTGGGCGTTTTCCTGCAAGTCCAGATCGACACGAATGGCCGCCGAGCGCCGCGCCGTCGGAGACGATGCGGCGATCTTCCATGCCGTCCGGCCGGGTGAACACGAACACCACCGGCAAGTCGCCGACTGCCCGCGCCGCGCCGTCGCGCGCCAGCGCCTGCGCATGCACGGTCTCGCCGGCCCGGTAGATGCCGCGTTCCGTCCAGGCATAGACGTCGAGCGCACCGGCCGCCGGCCGGCCGGTCACGCCGCGGTCGGAGAGATCGAAACCCGCCCGCGTCAGGTCGAGGAAAACGTAATCCTCGCCATTCTGCGCCGAAAGCGCCGCCGGCTCCAGACCGCCCTCGCCGCGCGTCAGGCCGCGCTCGAACCGCGCCATGCCGTCACCGTCGGTTACGGCCTCGCCGAGTATCTCGTTGTTGCGCGCAATCAGCGTCAGCGACACCCCGCCAATCGGTCCGGCGCTGCCGAGCGAGCGCGCGAACACCGTCAGGCCGTCCTCGCCGTCAAAGGTTGTCAGCCCGATATCGGAGACGACGAACCACTGCGTCGCCTTGGACTGCCAGTACTCGCTGCGTTCGCCCACGGGCTTCGCGGTCAGGACATAGACGCCGGGCTTGCGCTCGGGCACCGCCTCGTCGACCGGGAAGCTTGTCGTCACTTCCTCGTTCAGGACGTTGCGAATATCCAGTTGCCCCTTCCAGACCGGCTCGCCGATCTCGTCGCGAATGCGGTCGAGCGAATAACCGTCGAGCTGGGTCAGGAATTGCGATCCGGTGATCATCTGCGCCAGCGACCGGTCGCCGACGCGGTAGAGTTCGAGTTCCGCCTTGTCGGTGTTGACGGTGACAACCGGAATGCCGCGCCGCGCGGTGCCCGGCAGCACGAAATTGTCGCCGGTAAAGCGCAGGCTCTCGGCGCGGTCGCGCACGAAGAGGTTGAGCGCCACCGGCCTCTCCAGCACCTCGCCGATCCCGGACGGCAGGCCGGCGCGCAGGGTGAGCCGGTAACGCTCGCCATGCTTCAGACCGTCGACGCAGATTTCCCGCGTATTGACCACGAGAGCCTGCGGCGGCGCGCCGTCGAGCGTGACGAAGGATGCGTAGTCGGTGTCCGTCAGATCCTCGGAGAATTGCACGCAGACGCGCGGCGTCTCGGCATCGGCGTCGATGGTATGCTCCAGGACCCGGAATCCGTAGCGGGCGCGCGCCGCGGCGTAGGCCGCGCGCACATCGGCCGCGTCTGCCAGTTCCAGGCTCGCCTTGTAGGCCTCGATCGCCGGCCGTCCGTCGGCCAGTTTTTCGAAAGCCTGTCCCATCAGCTTGAGCGCCAGCGCACGGTCGGAAACGGTGCGCGAGGTTGCGTAGGCGTTCAACGCCGCCGACGCCGCCGTTTCCCGCAATTTTCGCGCTTCGTTGGAATTTGACCGGATGTTCAGCGACGCGCGCGCGATCCCCGCCCAGAATTTCGTGTCTTCAGGCGCCAGTCCCGCAGCGAGCCCGAATTTGCCCAGCGCAGCGCGCGCGTTGCCGGAACGCTCGGCCGAATAGGCGGCTCGCGCCAGCGCCCCGACGCTTTCCTGGAAATCGGCCGGCACGGCGGCGAGAATATTGGCGCGGTACGTGGTGGCGAGGTTCTTGTAGCCGCTGGCGAAATCGAGTTCACGCGGAGCGCCGAGATCGCGTTCGCCGCCGATATCGACCACGCGCCCGGCAATCGAGCCTTCCGATTGCTGCAACCGGCCGAAATCGGACTTCAGGAAGCACCAGTTGACCTTCGAGTTGTATGTAAAGGCGCGGCACCGGCTGTTGGCGAGGCAGATCGACTGGCACTGGTCGAGGCTGACATCGGTCTCCGTCGAAATGTCGAAGCCGTAGTAATCGCCGTTCTCGCTCAAGACCACCTGACGGCCGCCCGTCTGGGCGGCGGCGATTTGCGCCATGATGGCGAACATAAAGACTACGGGAATGGCGAGAAACGCGCGCTTGAACATTGTGACAAGGCCTCCGGGCCAGAACAAGTTGTCGTTCCACGCTATTTCCGTAGGCGCCAACTCGCAAGCAACTGCACACGCGTTTCTTGGCGCGTGCGTCCGATTCCGCTGGCGCGGCGCAGGGAATTCAGTTCAGCACGCGGCGAGAGCGCCCATGCCGAGGCGCAACACACGCGGTGTCAGGCTGAAGAACTTGCCGTCATAGTCGGCATATCCGAGCGTGTGAAAGGTCAGCAGGCAGCGGCGCGCGGTAGCCCTGTCCAAACCGGTCATCTCGGCGACGTCGGCAATGGCAAGGCGTGGGCGTTCCGCCCCGAAACACTCCAGAACGCGCAACCCCTTGGCCAGCGAGGCGATCGTATCGGTCTTGTTCAACATGCGCACAGGTTTCGGCACGATTTGAACAAATGTCAACATGCGAACGAATTGCCTTGCCATCGGGTCCGGCGTGTGGATGACACGAGGCGAACGCATCTCCCGACAGGAGAAATCCATGGACAAGACAATCGCCTCGTTGCGCGCGGCCGTGGCACCGATCGGTGATGGCGCCACGGTGATGATCGGCGGCTTCGGCGGCTCCGGCGCGCCGATCGAGTTGATCCACGCGCTGATCGACGCGGGCCCGAAGAACCTGACCGTCATCAACAACAATGCCGGCAACGGCCATGTCGGCCTCGCCGCGATGATCGAACAGGGCATGGTGCGCAAGCTGATCTGCTCGTTTCCGCGTTCGGCCGACCCGAAGGTTTTCACGGATCTGTATCTCGCCGGAAAGATCGAACTGGAACTCGTGCCGCAGGGCACGCTCGCCGAGCGCATCCGCGCCGGCGGCGCGGGCATTCCGGCCTTCTACACCCCGGCGAGCTACGGCACCGACCTCGCCGAGGGCAAGCCGGTCGCCGAATTCGACGGACGGCACTATGTGCAGGAGCGCTGGCTGAAGGCCGATTTCGCTCTGATCAAGGCGGAACTCGGAGACACGCTGGGCAATCTGACCTACCGGATGGCCGCGCGGAACTTCAATCCGCTGATGGCCATGGCGGCGGCGGAGACGGTCGCGCAGGTTTCCAGGATCGTGCCGCCGGGCGGGATCGATCCGGAGCATGTCGTCACGCCGGGCATTTTCGTCAACGGTGTCGTCGAGGTGCCCGATCCGAAACAGGAAGAGATCCTCAACCGCGAGGGAGCCGTCTATCCATGAGCGACGCGCTGAACACCATCAAGCTCACGAACGAGCAGATCGCCTGGCGGGCCGCCCAGGACATCGAGGAAGGCGCCTATGTGAATCTCGGCATCGGTTTTCCGGAAATGGTCGCCAGGTTCCAGCCGGAAGGCCGCGAGGCGGTCTTCCACACGGAAAACGGCGTTCTCGGCTTCGGCGAAGCGCCGCCGAAGGGCGAAGAGGACTGGGACCTCATCAATGCGGGCAAGAAGGCAATCACGCTGAAGCCGGGCGCGGCCTTCTTCAACCATGCCGACAGCTTCGCGATGGTGCGCGGCGGCCATCTCGACGTCGCGATTCTCGGGGCCTATCAGGTGGCCGAGAACGGCGACCTCGCCAACTGGTCGACGGGCAAGGGCGGCGTGCCGGCTGTTGGCGGCGCAATGGATCTGGTCCATGGCGCGAAACGCGTTGCCGTGATCACCGACCACGTGACCAAAAAAGGCGAACCGAAGCTCTTGAAGCGCTGCACCATGCCGCTGACGGGCGTCGGTTGCGTGACACGCGTCTACACGTCCCTCGCCGTTGTCGATATCGAGGACGGGCATTTCATCCTCCGCGAGAAACTGGCCGCCATCTCCTTCGACGATTTGCAGGCGGCGACCGGCGCCGAACTCCACATCGATGAGCGACGTGGCCGATCTCGTCGTGCCGCAACTCTGAGGCGGTCCGGAACAGCGGGCACGGCTCGATGGCGAGATCTTCGACAGCCTGCGTCAGGCGCGGATTGCGATCGAGCAAGCCGGAAACACCACGACAGGAAACGACCGCATGGTACCCTCGGCGACAAATCATCGTCTGCGGGAACTATCGTGCCGGTGATGCCTGACCAGTCAGGTACCAGCAATCAATATGCCTCTAACGTTCGCGGCCGGCCTTGAATTCACCCCAGCGCATCACCGCGTTCGCTCCGAAATAGGCCAATGGTTCCGGTGGCAGTTTTGCGGGCCGTGGTTCGTCCAGCATGAGATCCAGCGCGTCCGAGGACGCGCCGGTGGCAAGTTCGGCGGCCAGCATGCCCGCAAGCGTGCCTTTGGCCGTGCCAAGTCCGTTCTGGCAGCAAGCGGCGTACAGACCGTCTTCGACCTCGCCGAATGCCGGTGCGTCATTGCGGCTGAGGCATAGCCTGCCACCCCATCGATATTCCATGGCGACGTCCGCCAACATGGGAAAGCGCGCCCGGAATGCGCTGTCATGGTCCGCGCCCACGCGCAGGATGCGCGCGTCGCTGACTTCCATGGACGGATCGTAGGTGAAGCGGTTGCGGATCACGATCCGGTCGCCGCCCGCGCCCGATATGCGCCGCACCGTCGTGCCCATCGGATCGGCCGGCGTAACGCCCCAATTGGCCGCGCCGCCAAGGCGGGCGCATTCGTCGGCCGTCAGCTTCCGGGTCATCGAGGCATAGGTGAAGACATGCATCAGCCTCCTCCCGAAGAAGCCGAAGCTTTCGGCATGGCCGTTGACGGCGAGGATCACCTTGGGAGCGCTCACCGATCCGGCCGGCGTTTGCGCCCGCCAGATCCCGCCTTCGCGCCGCAATCCGGTCACCGGCGAGTTCTCGAACAACCGCACCCGGTTGCCCGCGGCCAACCCGTCGGCCACGCCGCGCACGTACATGGCCGGCTGGATCATCGCCGCGCCCGGCGTGAACAGGCCGCCGGCATAATAGTCGATGCCCGTGAGCGCGCGCATCTGCGCGGCATCCAGGGTCTCGTGCGCCTCGCCCATTGCGGTGAGATGCGCGGCATAGGCGGCGTTTTGCGCCATTCCCCTTGGCGTGGCCGCGGCATTGATCTTGCCGCTTTGCGAAAACGCTTCCGCAGTGAGACCGTATTCCTTCGCCGCATCCGCACAGAATGCGATCGCCAGCCTGTTCAGCGATGTCCGCTTCCTGTCTCGTTGAAGATCGCCGCCATAGTCTTCCGACGAAAGATCATGCGGCAGGTCGATCATGAACCCGGAATTGCGCCCGGCAGGGCCTTCGGCAACGGCGTGTGCCTCCAGCAGGACAATCGTGTCTTCCGGACGCAATTGCGCCAGCCGGCGCGCGGCAGCGAGGCCAGCGAAACCCGCACCGATGACCAGCCAGTCCGTGGTCACGTCCCCCTCCAGCGGCGCGCGCGCCGTACGTGGCGTCAGGATCGCGTTCCATGCCGCCGGGCCGGGGTCTCGTGGAAGACGCGTGACGCTGATCTCGCGCATCGTGCCGGCCTAGTATTCCGTATTCAGCGCATCGACTGCCGGTATCTCGCGTTCGCGGCGCGCGATGTAGTCCTTGAGCGCTTCGTCGGTCGCCTCGTCGAGCTTCGGTTCCTCGTAGGCGTCCAGCAGCCTCCTGGCCTGCTTCAGGGCGCGGGCCGTGATCTCATGCGAGCCTTCGGCGATCCATTGCTCGATGGAATTGTTGTCGAACATCTCCGGCATGAAGAACGCTTCCTGGAAATGCGCCTGGGTATGCGGGTGCCCGAGATAATGACCGCCGGGCCCGATGTCCCGGACGGCGGCAAGCGCCTCGTCGAAATCGTCCCAGCGAATGCCTTCCGCCATGCGGTATCCCATGGCGCATTGTTCCGCATCGACGACGAATTTGGCGATCGAACAGTGCATGCCCGCCTCGTTCCAGCCGGCGGAGTGCCAGATGTAATTGGCGCCCGCCATCAGCACGGCCATCATGGTCGATGCGCTCTCGTAGCCCGCCTGGGCGTCGAAGGTCTTGGCCCCGCCAAGCGTATTCGAGGTGCGCCACGGCACCCGGTAATACCGCGCCATCTGGCCGATCATGAAGTTCATCAGGCTGATTTCCGGCGTCCCTGCCATGGGCGCGCCGGACCGCATCGAGACGGTCGACAGATAATGGCCGTAGATCGCCGGGCAGCCCTTGCGGACGACCTGCGTGTAGGCGAGTGCCGACAGGGCTTCCGCGTTGAGCTGGGCAATGGCGGCTGGAACCGATGCGGGCGTATTGGCGCCGCCGAGGACGAAGGGGGAGCACAGAACAGGCTGGTTGCGCCGGCAGAAGGCGCGCATGGCCGACAGCATGGTCTCGTCCCACACAAGCGGGGAATTGCCATTGCAGTTGCCCGTTGTCACCGGGTGCGTTTCCATGAACTCTTCGCCGAACAGGATGGCGCACATTTCCATGACGTCCTCGGCATTCCTGCCGCTGGTTGTCATGCCCATGAAGGTCTTGTCCGAGTGCTTCATCGACGAATAGGTGATGCGCAGATGCCGGTGCGCGACGACATGATCCATCGGCTCGACAATGTGATGGGCCGTCGAATGGAGCGCCGGCAGCATGTGGGCGAGCTTGTGAAAGTTCGCCAGGTCCTCCAGCGTCGGCGCCCGGCGCTTGTCCTCCAGATCGCGCATATAGGGCGCGCCGGTCATCGGCACGAAGATCGAGTGGTCGTTGCCGAAGGGCAGATTATTGGCCGGGTTGCGCGCGTGATAGGTGAAGCTTTCCGGAATCGTCGCGATCAGCTCCCTGATCAGGTGCCGATCGAGATGCACCCGTTCACCACGCACATCCGCGCCCGCCGCCTTCCAGTCTGCCAGCGCCTGGTCGTCGCGGAAGACGACGCCGACCTCCTCGAGAATATCCATCGAGGCGCGGTCGATCTTCTCGACCTGCTCCTGGTCCATCGGCTCGACCGGCGAGAGCCGCCGCTTCAACGCGGGCAGCATGGCGGTATCGATCGCGGAGCGGGTCTGGCGGCGGCTGTTGCGCCCGCCGCGCCGGTGGTGCGGTTCCACTTCGGCGACGCTCATGACACGTTGTCCTGCGACGCCGGGTCGGTCAGGTCGACCCAGATGGTCTTGATCTCCGTATACTGGTCGTGCGCATGCAGGCCGTTGTCGCGGCCGCCGAAGCCGGACTGCTTGTAGCCGCCGAAGGGCGTGGTGATGTCGCCCTCGCCGTAGCAATTGACCGTCACCGTCCCGGCGCGCACCGCGCGGGCCGACGTAAGGGCCTTGCGGATATTTCCGGTGAAGATGCTGGCCGCCAGGCCGTATTCGGTATCGTTGGCAAGCGCGATTGCCTCCTCCGTCGACGCGACGGTGATCACCGCCAGCACCGGACCGAAAATCTCTTCGCGGGCTATCTTGTCGCCCGGCTCGACCTCGATCACCGCAGGCGTGACGAACGCGCCATCAATCTTGCCACCGGCCAGCGGTTTCGCGCCCTTCAGATAGGACGCGACCTTCTTGCAGTGACCGCCGTCGATCAGGGCGCCAAGGTGGTTCTGCGGATCGAGAGGATCACCCGTTTTCCAGTCGCGCAGCCGGGCGGAAATGCGCTCGAGCAGCGCATCCTTGACCTTCTCGTGCACGATCAGCCGCGAAGTGGCCGAACAGTTCTCGCCCATGTTCCAGAAGGCGGCATTGACGATGTGGCCGGCGACCAGATCGAGGTTTTCCGCGTCGTCCAGCACGATGGCCGGGTTCTTGCCGCCGCATTCGAGCACGACCTTCTTCAGGTTGGAATCGGCGGCGTAGCGCAGGAACCGGCGGCCGGTCTCGGTGGAACCGGTAAAGCTCACCATGTCCACGTCCATATGCAGGCCCAGCGGTTCGCCGACGGAAGGCCCGTCGCCGGGCAGCACCTGGAGGACGCCGCGCGGAAGGCCTGCCTCCATCGCGAGTTCGGCGAGGCGCAGCGCGGACAGGCTGGTCTGTTCGGCCGGTTTGACGATGACTGAATTTCCGGCGGCAAGCGCCGGGCCGATCTTCCAGGCGAGCATCAGCAGCGGGAAGTTCCACGGCAGCACGGCCGCCACGACGCCGATCGGCTCGCGCACGATCATCGCCATCGCGTCTTCGCCGACGGGCGCGGTCTGGTCGTAGATCTTGTCGATCGCCTCGGCGTGCCATTTGATCGTGTTGACGGCTTCGGGAATGTCGATTGTCACGCAGTCGCGGATCGGCTTGCCGGAATCGAGGCTTTCCATGACCGCAAGTTCGCGGGCGTTGCGGGTCATCAGCTTGCACAACCTGATCAGCGCGCTTTTCCGTGCGGCCGGATGCAGTTTCGACCAGTCGCCCCGGTCGAATGCTTCACGCGCCTTCCCGACGGCAAGATCGACATCCGCGGCGTCGCAGGCGGCGATCTCGCAGATCGTCTCGCCGGTTGCCGGATTGACGGTCTTCATCACCGTTCCGTTGCCCGGACGGAATTTTCCGTCGATGAAGGCCGAGCGGGGGAAATCGATTTGCGCCGCGATCGCGGCATATTCGTCGCGCGTCAGAAGTTCGCTCATGCCGTGGCCTCCGCGATCTGTGCAATGGCGCTGTCGAGGGTCCTGATCACCTCGTCCAGTTGCCGCTTGTCATCCTTGTTGAGCGGTTGCAGCGGCCTGCGCGGCGGGCCGCAATCGATCCCGCGCATCGTCACGCCGTGCTTGATGCACTGGACGAACTTGCCGCCCTGTTCGAGCACGCGCATCAGCGGCAGCATGGCCGACATAATGCGCCGGCCCCTGGTGAAATCGCCTTCGATCGCGCAGGCCTCGTACAGCGCGATATGCGCCTCGGGCGCGAAGTTCGATCCGGCGCATACCCAGGAGCGCGCGCCCCAGGCGAAGAATTCCAGCGCCTGGTCATCCATGCCGCAGGAAAGCTGGATATGCGGATAATCGCGCGCCAGCATGTGCAGCCGGTTAGGGTCGCCCGAACTTTCCTTGATGGCGCAGAAATTCGGGCTGCGGCCAAGCCGGTCGAGCGTTTCCTCATCCATGTTGACCGACATGCGCCCCGGATAGTTGTACAGCATGACCGGAAGGTTGGCCGCGCGGTCGATGGCCAACGCATGCAGCGCGATTTCGCGCCCGGTCGGGGATGCGTAGGGCGGCGTCGCCACGAGCAGCGCATCCGCGCCGGCGGACTTCGCCTGTTCGGCAAAATGGATCGAATCTTCCGTCCGGATCGCGCCGGTTCCCACTATGAGCGGGAGCCTCTTGCCGATCACCTTGCGGGCAAGCCGCATCATTTCGATGCGCTCCTCGGGGGTCTGCGCGTAGTACTCGCCGGTCGTGCCGGCAACGATGATGCCATGCACCCCTGCCGCGATCAGCCGCTCGATGACGGCCTCGAAGCTTTCCCTGTTGATCGAGAAATCCGCGTTATAGGGCGTGACCACCGGCGTGTAGATGCCTTCAAACCGCATCGGCCCTGCCCTCCAGTTCGAACGGCAATGGATCGGGGCTGACAAATTGTTCCAGCCGGTCGCGCGACAGCGCCCAGTGCGCCAAGCGTCAGTTCGACGGCCTCGGCGGCGGCATGACGCTCGAAGGCCTCGATCATCGCATCGTGCTGGTCGGCGGCCGCGGCGATCCGATCCGCGTCATCCCTGGCACGGACGCGATAGAAGGTCTGGCTGATGCGCGTATGGTCGATCAGAAGCCGGTTCAGGCTCGGCATCAGATAGGGCGACGCAGCCATGACGCCGATCTGCTCGTGGAAGCGATGGTTTTGTATCGCCGTCTCCGTCACGCTTCGTTGCGCGATCGCGTCGCGATAGGCGCGCTGAATGCGCTTCAGTTCGTTGACGGCTTCGGCCGATGCATTCTCTGCCGCCAGCCGCGCGACCGACGCGTAAATCATCGGCGCGGCCTGGAAGAACTGGCGCATCGTCGCGAGATCCATCGACGCCACCTTCGCACCGCGGTTCTTCTCCAGCACGAGATAGCCTTCGCCGGCCAGTCTCTGGATCACTTCGCGCAGCGGCGTGCGCGAAATCCCGAAGGCTTCGGCGAGATCGGCTTCGTCGAGCAACTGCCCCGGCGCGATCTCCATGGAAAGGATGCGCTGCCTCAGGGTCGTTGCGGTTTCCTGCTTGGATGTGCTACTCATATGCGTAGATTATACACTTTGTATAATTTGTAAATATCGAAACCTTGTCGCGGAACTGACAGGCCGGCGCCGTGACGCCGTTGCGTGTTCTTCGACACGAATATGTTTGCTCGTGGATTGTCCGCGAATGGCGTGATTCTGCCGTTCGTTGAACCCGCAACGACAGACTACCTCTTGCCCGACTCCGCGCTTGTAGGCGGCACAGCCAATGTCGGCATCCTGACCCGACGCCGCCATATGCTTGCTCGGATTGTTGAGTCCGGCCGGGGATTGTCCCGATGCGGCTTCGTATTTGGACGAAAGGACTTGCCCGGTAACCGGCTTACCAGGCCTTTTTGGTCACCGAATGAAATGTCCTATTCGTTTCGAAGGATGGCGCGGCCGAAAATCCTGCCGGCGCGCAAGTCGTCGAGCGTTTCCTGTGCGGCCCGCATCGGCCGTATTTCGAGCGGCATCGGCCTGATCTTCCCCTCCTTGGCCAGATCCGCCAATTCGCGAAGTTCCGCGAGCGATCCGACATAGGACCCGATGATGCTGATCCCGCGCAGCGGCACGGTCGGCAGCGGAAGCTCCAGAGCGCCGCCGAAAAGCCCGACAAGAACCATCTTGCCGCCCTTTCGAAGAACCGAGAGACCGAATTCGGCCGTCGCTTCAGCGCCGACGAAATCGATAACGGATGCGAAGCCATCGACCTGCTTGATCAATTGTTTGCGGATGCCGGGATCGCGCGGGTCGACGGCCATCGACGCTCCCGCTTCGAGAGCGGCTTCCCGCTTCGCGGGATCGATGTCCGCAACGACCGGCGACACCCCGTGGACCGCTTTGGCAAGGGCGACGGCCGCCAGTCCGACACCGCCCGCGCCGATGATCAGAAGCGGGTCCCCCTCGCCCACGGGGCCGGCCTTGAGGAGAGCGCTGTAGGAGGTGAGACCGGAACAGGCGAGCGTGGCGGCGAAGTCTTCCGGAACATCGCCGAAATCGACAAGGTAGTCCGGCGTATCGACCATGACGTAATTGCTGAAACCTCCGTTCAGCACCGTGCCGAGCGACCTGGGGCGCGCGCACAGGTGCTCCAGCCCGCTGCGGCACAGGCTGCATTTGCCGCATCCGCCCCACGGATAGACGATCCGCCGCTCGCCTATGCTGACACCTTCCGCTTCCGGGCCGACTGCCGCGACAACGCCCGCGATTTCGTGGCCCAGCGTCTTGGGCAGCTGGATACCGCGCGTCAGGTCCATCTTCCTGCCGTGGCCGAGGTCGAAATAGCCGTCGAGGATGTGAAGGTCGCTGTGGCACACGCCGCAGGCTTTCACCTTCACGAGAACCTGGGTGCCGGCAGGCTCGGGAACCGGCTCGACGGCCTCGCACAGCGGTGAGCCGAACCGGGTCATCTTGAAGCTGCGCATCTGCATGGATTCAGTCATTTGCCTGCTCTTTCTTCAGTCCACCGTCACGATCACCTTGCCGACGACCTCCCGCGACGAAAGCGCGGCGATCGCCTCACCGGCGCGCTCCAGCGGATAGGTCGCGTGTATTCGCGGCGAGATTTCGCCCTCCGCCAGCATCGCCAGAAGCCGGTCCATCGCCTCGTGATGCGCGGCCATGTCCCGCTTGATGCCCGCGCCCCAGAAGACGCCGCGAATGTCGCAGGATTTCAGAAGCGGCAGGTTCGCCGGAATCTTCGCGATACCGGCCGGAAAGCCGATGATCATGAGCCGCCCGAGCCAGGCGATGGCGCGCAGCGCCGGCTCCGTATAGTCGCCGCCGACAATGTCGAAGACGACATCCGCACCCTCGTCCCCGCAGGCCGCCTTGAATTGATCGGCGAGCGCCTTTTGCGCCTCGCGGTCGAGCGGGCCAGGCGGATAGACGACGCCGACGGATGCGCCGTGCTCGATTGCCGCGTCGACCTTGGCCTGGCTGCTCGCGGCGGCGACGACCCTCGCGCCGAGCGCCCGGCCCAGTTCGACCGCGGCAAGGCCGACGCCGCCGGCGGCGCCGAGCACCAGCAATGTTTCGCCTTCGGCGAGGTCGCCGCGGTCATCGAGGCCGTAGAGTGCCGTGCCATAGGTCATCTGCAGCGCCGCAGCCTGTTCAAGCGCGACGTTTTCCGGCAGCTTGTGGCAGCGCTCCGTCGCGACGCAGACCTGCTGCGCCATCGCGCCGAACATCGGCAGCGCCATCACCCGGTCGCCCGGCGCGAATTCCGTCACGCCGTCGCCGACCGCGTCGACCACGCCGGCGAATTCCGCGCCCGGAGAGAACGGGCGCGGCGGCTTGACCTGGTAGCGGTCCTCGATGATCAGCACGTCAGGATAGTTCACGCCGACCGCGCGCACCGCGACGCGCACCTCGCCGGGTCCCGGCTCGGGCGTGGCGACATCGGCCAGCCGCAGCGTTTCCGGCCCTCCGGGGTTTTCGCTCAGCATCGCTTTCATCCGGTGTGCTCCCGTCCCTTGCGCTCGTCCATTCAGGTTTCCTTCGTCGCTTCCAGCCCCTGCGCCGCGAATTGCGGCACATATTCGCCCATTTGCAGGCCGCGCTCGGGATTGGAGGCATTGCCGTCAAGCGCCCGCTTCTTGACGCCCTGCAGGATGCTGGCCATGCGGAAGAAGCAGAAGGCCAGGTAAAATCCGAAGCGTTCGATCCGGTCGACGCCGGTGCGCCGGCAATAGGCTTCGATGAATTCCTCGTCTGTCGGCAGGCCCTGCGCCCTGCGGTCGACGCCGGCGAGCCCGCGTCCCTCCGGTCCGGGCGGGCGGCGCCACTGCATGATCACGGCAGCGAGGTCGGCGAAGGGATGGCCGATGGTCGACAGTTCCCAGTCGAGCACCGCGAGGCATCGCGGTCCGTCGGGCGCAAACAGCATGTTATCGATGCGGTAGTCGCCATGCACCAGCGAATGCCTGCCGTCATCCTCCGGCGCGTTGGCATCGAGCCATACCATCAGTTCTTCCATCTGCGGGATGCGCTCGGTTTCGCTTGCCCGGTATTGCTTCGACCAGCGGTCGATCTGGCGGCGATAATAGTTGCCTGCCGCGCCGTAATCGGAAAGGCCGACCGCGTCGATGTCGACATTGTGGATCGCCGCCAGAACGCGGTTCATCTCGTCAAAGACCTGGCCACGCATCTCGCGGTCGACGCTATCGAGGCGCGGATCGTCGAAATTGCGGCCGCGCACGTCCTCCATGATGTAGAAGGCGGAGCCGATGACATCGTCGTCCTCGCAAAGGACATGCATTTTCGCGACCGGGACGTCGGTACCCGCCAGCGCCTTCTGGACGCGGAACTCGCGATCGACCGCATGGGCCGACTTCAGAAGATTTCCGGGCGGTTTGCGGCGCAGTACATAGGTACCGCCGGGCGTCGTCAGGCGGAATGTCGGGTTCGACTGACCGCCGGGGAATTTCTCCGCGGTGACCGGGCCGCGGAAACCTGGCAGGTGCTTTTCCAGCCAGCGGCCGACGGCGTTTGTATCGAGTTGTGCGGAGGCGTGGGTCATCTGTCCGGTCCCCTCAACTGTAGGTCAGAAGTCTCGGCGCGGTGTCGGCGTCGATATGCGGCGTCTCGTTGAAACCATGCAGATAGAGCGCGTTCCGGCCCGCGATCAGGCGTGTCACCGCGCAGTTCTTCATCTGAAGCTGCATCCCGATCATCTGCGCAGGCGGTGTCTGCAGCGTATCGGCCACCATCTGCGCGATCGCGCCGCCGGAACTGACCGCAAGGACCCGCGCCGCGCCGTGACCGATCATGGCGTCGCGGGCATCGCGCACACGCGCCGTGAACTCGGCCCAGCGCTCCGGCGGATCGGCGATCCCGTCGCGCTGCCATTCGAGAACGGTATCACGCAGGACGCGGAAATGCGTGCGCCGGTCGGAATCGGTCCCCTCGGGCCGGGCCACGCCGGCAAATCGCGCATCGAGCAGCGCCTTGAAGTCGTACTCGTTCAGGCCTTCATGCACCGTCACCGGAGCGGGTTCGAGGCCGAGCCCTTCGGCCAATCCCTCGAAGGTCTCGCGGTGGCGGCGCTGGGCGCCGATGAAAACCGCGCCCGGCGCCACCCCCTGCCGTTTCAGCGCCCGGCCGAGCGCGTGCGCCTGTTCGTGACCGAGTTCCGACAACACGTCGTAGTCCGCCGCCCCGAACGATGCCTGGGCATGGCGGATGAGGATGATCTCGACCAAGGTCAGACCTTCCGGTTCGAGTACTTCTTCAGCTCCATGCGCGCCACCTGGCGGCGGTGCACCGCATCCGGCCCGTCGGCGAAACGGAGCGTGCGCAGTTTCGTCCACATGCGCGCCAGCTCGAAATCCTGGCTGATGCCGGCGGCCCCATGGACCTGGATCGCCTCGTCGACGACCTTCAGCGCCATCAGCGGCGCGACGACCTTGATCTGGCTGATCCAGGGCTGCGCCGCGCGCGTGCCCTGGGTGTCCATCATCCAGGCCGCCTTGAGGCAGAGCAGGCGCGCCTGCTCGATCTCCATGCGGGCATTGGCGATGATGTCGTAATTGGCGCCGAGATCGACCAGCCGCTTGCCGAAGGCCTCGCGGCTCATCGCCCGGTGGCAGAGCAATTCGAGCGCCCTCTCGGCCTGGCCGATCGCGCGCATGCAATGGTGGATGCGGCCCGGCCCGAGCCGGCCTTGCGCCACCTCGAAGCCACGCCCCTCGCCGAGGATCAGGTCCTCGTGCGGCACGCGGACATCGGTGAAGCGGATATGCATGTGGCCGTGCGGTGCATCGTCGTGGTTGAAGACATGCATCGGCCGCAGGACCTCAATGCCCTCGGTGCCCGCCGGCACCACGAACATCGAGTGGCGGGCGTGCTTTTCGCCGCCGGGGTCCGTGCAGGTCATCACGATATAGACCGCGCAGCGCGGATCGCCGGCGCCGCTCGCCCACCATTTCTCGCCGTTCAGCACCCAGTGATCGCCGTCGCGCACCGCCGACATCGATATCTGCGTCGCGTCGGAGGAAGCTTCGCCCGGTTCGGTCATCAGATAGGCCGAGCGGATCTCGCCCTCCAGCAGCCGCGAAAGCCAGCGCTTCTTGTGCGCTTCGCTGCCATAGCGCTCCAGCACTTCCATGTTGCCGGTGTCGGGCGCCGAGCAGTTGAACACTTCCGCTCCCAGCTCGACCTTGCCCATTTCCTCGGCCAGATAAGCGTATTCCACCGTGGTCAGGCCGTAGCCCTTCTCGCTGTCGGTGAGCCAGAAGTTCCACAATCCGCGCGCCTTGGCCTTCGACTTCAGTTCGTCGAGGATCTCGAGTTGCCGGTCGGTCAGCTTGAACCTGTCTCCGGAAGGGTGTCTTCCAACCTCGGCCTCGTATTCCTCGCTGAGCGGCGCGATCTCCTCGTCGATCATCTTCCGCACCTGATCAACCAGCGGTTTCACCCGCTCCGTCATCCCCAGATCCATGCATTCCTCCCTTTGATCCTGCTGCTGTCTGTCAGGCGACCTTGACGAGCGTCTTTCCAAAATTCTTTCCGTCGAGCATCCGCAAAAACGCGTCGGGCGCATTCTCCAGCCCTTCAGTCACGTCCTCGCGGTAGGCGATCTTGCCGTCGCGGACAAGCGGCCCGACCTCGGCAAGGAACTCGCCGAAGCGGTCGAAATGGTCCGATATGATGAAACCGCCCACGGTGAGCCGGTTGACGAGGATGGTCCGCCAGACTTTCGGCAGGCGGTTGGGCCCTTCACTCGCGCCGCCGCCGAGCGCACCCGCATTGTACCAGGCGATCATGCCGCAAATCGGGATCCGCCCGCCGACATTCAACAGCGGCAGCACGGCTTCCAGCGTCTTTCCGGCGACGTTTTCGAAATAGATGTCGACGCCGTCCGGGCAGGCGTCGACCAGGGCGGCGCGCAGCGCTCTTGCGTCGGCGGCTGCACGGTGATCGACGCAGGCATCGAAGCCGAGTTCCTCGACGGCATAGGCGCATTTGTCCGCCCCGCCGGCGACGCCGATGGCGCGCAGGCCCTTGTGGCGCGCAAGCTGACCGACCATCGAGCCGACCGGGCCGGTTGCCGCGCCGACGACAAGCGTCTCGCCGGATTTCGGCTTGCCGATCTCGGTGAGCCCGTACCAGCCGGTGAACCCCGGCATGCCGAGAACGCCCAGCGATGTCGTTACCGGCGCGATCCCGGGATCGACTTTCCGGAGTTCCCGCGCCCGGACCACGCCGTGGCTCGCCCAGCCGAACATGCCCATCGCGATGTCGCCGGGCGCGAAACGGTCCGAGCGGCTCTCGATCACCTCGCCGACGGCGCCGCCGCCCATCTGCTCGCCGACACCGACTGGCGTGGCGTAGGATTTGGCATCGTCCATGCGGCCGCGCATATAGGGATCGAGCGACATCCAGAGGACGCGCAGCAGCACCTCGCCGTCGCCGGGCTGCGGCATCGCCACGCGCTCGAGGCGAAAGTTCTCCGGTCCGGGGCGACCCTCGGGACGCTTCGCCAGCACGATCCGCTGCATTTCCTCCGACATCTCGTTCGTCCCGTTTGGCTTCAGGCTATCGTCACGCCGCCGTCGGCGACGATCACCTGTCCGGTTATGAAGCTTGCCGCCGCAGAAGCAAGGAAAGCTGCAACCGGGCCGATCTCTTCGGGCAGTCCGATGCGGCGCAAGGGCGTATTCTTCGTGCGCTGGACGAGATTGTTCTCGTCCTCCCACAGCGCGCGGGCGAAATCGGTCTTCACGAGGCCCGGCGCGATGCAGTTCACCCGTACATTGGCGGGGCCGTGCTCGACGGCGAGGTTGCGCGCCAGCGCGAAGTCAGCCGCCTTGGAGATGCCGTATCCGCCGATGACCGAATTGCCGCGCATGCCGGCGATCGAGGAGATGATGACGATCGCGCCGCCGCCCTTCTCCTTCATCGCCGGGATCACCCGGTTGCAAAGCCACAGATTGCTCTTGACGTTCGATCCCATGATCTTGTCGAACGCCTCGTCGGTCAGCTCTCCGAGCGGCCCGTAGGCCGGATTGACCGCGGCATTGCAGACGAGGATATCCGGCGCACCGAACACCTTCTCCGTCTCGGCGATCAGGCCTTCGACCTCCTGCTTGTGCGATATGTTGCAGGGGATGACGGCGGCCTCCCCGCCATTCTCGCGGATACCGTCAGCGACCGGTTCGCAGGCTTCCGCCTTGCGGCTGGAGATGACGACCTTCGCCCCGAGTCCGGCCATCGTTTCGGCGATCGCCCGGCCGATGCCGCGGCTCGATCCGGTGATGACGGCGATCTTTCCGTCGAGTGAAAATGGCATTGCAGACGTCATGGTCTTTCCTTCCGTTACCGTCACGCGTCTTCGCGAACGAGACCGCCCATTTGCGCGAGCCGCTTCAGGTGATGGTTGGCGTCGCCGAACAGCACGTCGATCATCGTGGTGCGCTTGAAGTAGTGGCCGATCGCAAATTCCATCGTCATGCCGACGCCGCCATGCAGCTGGATCGCCTCGCGGCCGATCAGTTTGGCGGATTCGCCGATCTGCACCTTGGCCGCGGACACCGCCCGCGCGCGCTCCAGCGCATCGTCCTCGGTCGCAAGCATGCTGGCATACATGGTCATGGAGCGGGACTGTTCGAGTTCCACGAACATGTCGACGGCGCGGTGCTGCAGCGCCTGGAACGAGCCGATGGTCGTTCCGAACTGCTTGCGCGTGTTGAGATATTCGAGCGTCAGCGCGTGCATCCGCTCGAAGCAGCCGACCGCCTCGGCGCAAAGCGCCGCGACCGCCTCGTCAGCGACGCGCGAGATCACTGGCCAGGCCTTGCCCTCCGCGCCGATCAGCGCATCCGGCCCGACCCTGACCTTGTCCAGCATGACTTCCGCCGCCCGCAGCCCGTCCTGCGTCGGGTAGCCTTGCCGCGACAGGCCGTCGGCATCGGCATCGACGATAAAGAGCGAAATGCCGTCCTCGTCGCGCGAAGCCCCGCTTGGTCCGGGCCGACAGGACAATCCGGTCGGCGCTGTCGCCATGCAGCACCAGCCCCTTGGTTCCGTCGATGACCCAGCCGTCGCCGTCCTTCCTCGCCGTCGTCTCGACGTCGAACAGGTCGTAGCGCCCCTGCGGCTCGGCACAGGCGAAGGCGAGACGAGCGCGCCCCTCGGCTATCGCCGGGATCAGCTCGGCTTTCAGGGCGTCGCTTGCTGCATGGCGCAGGACGCCGCCGGCCAGGATCACCGTCGCGAAGAACGGTTCGAGGATCAGCGCCCTGCCGAAGGCTTCCATGACGATCATCGTCTCGACAGGCCCGCCGCCGAAACCGCCATGTTCCTCGGCGAAGGGCAGCGCGAGAAGGCCGAGCTCCGCGTAGCGTTGCCACATGTCCTCGCTGAAGCCATTTTCGCCCGATGCGTGCTTGCCGCGCGCCTCGAAGCCGTACTGGTCCTCGAGCAGGCGTTCCACGCTGTCTTTCAGCAGGCGCTGCTCGTCGGAAAGGTCAAAATCCATATTGTCGCTCTCCCGATCGGCCCGGCGGTGCCCGCATTGCTTGCGCGGCGGCTGCTCCTGGCGCGATATTGTCGTTTTGCGCTAGAGGCCCAGAATGGCCTTGGCGATGATGTTCTTCTGGATCTCGTTGGATCCGCCGTAAATCGAAACCTTGCGCGTGTTGAAATAGGCCGGCGCGATCGTCGAGGCCCAGTCCGGGCCGATTTCCGGCTCGTTGCGGCCGTCGATACCGTCGACCGGCTGATAGGGCATCGCGTAGGGACCGACGACGTCCATCAGCAATTCCGTCGTCGCCTGCTGGATTTCCGATCCCTTGATCTTGAGGATCGAGCTTGCCGGGTCCTGCGTGCCCTTTTCGCGCTTCGATTCATTGGCGAGAACGCGCAGCTGAGTCATCTCAAGCGCCTTCAGCCGAACCTCGACGGCCGCCACCTTTTCACGGAAGGCCGCGTTGTCGATCAGCCGTTCGCCGGCGACCTTTTGTTGGGAGGCCAGTTCCTTGATCCGCCGGATACGCTCCTTGGAGACGCCGACCCGGGCGATGTTGACGCGTTCGTTACCGAGCAGGAACTTGGCGTAGTCCCAGCCCCGGTTCTCCTCGCCGACGAGGTTTTCAACCGGCACCCGCACGTCATCGAAGAACACCTCGTTGACCTCGTGGCCGCCGTCGATGGTCTGGATCGGCCGCACGGTGATGCCCGGCGATTTCATGTCGATCAGCAGGAAGGAAATGCCGGACTGCTTCTTGGCGTCCGGATCGGTGCGCACCAGACAGAAAATCCAGTCGGCGTACTGGGCAAGCGTCGTCCAGGTCTTCTGGCCGTTGACGACGTATTCGTCGCCGTCGCGTACCGCGCGCGTTTTCAGCGATGCGAGGTCGGAGCCCGAACCGGGTTCCGAGAAGCCCTGGCACCACCAGTCCTCCAGCGTGACGATGCGCGGCAGAAAACGCTGCTTCTGCTCCTCGTTGCCGAAGGTGTAGATCACCGGCCCGACCATGTTGACGCCGAAGGCCAGCGGCGCCGGCGCCGGCGTCTGGCTCATCTCCTCCAGAAAGATGTACTGCTTGACCGCGTCCCAGCCGGTGCCGCCGTGCTCGACGGGCCAGTGCGGGACCGCCCATCCCTTCTCGTTGAGGATCCGCGTCCAGCGGACGAGATCGTCCTTGCTGACGTGCCGCCCCGCGACGATCTTCTCGCGGATGTCGGCGGGAAGCGCCTGGCGGAAATAGGCGCGAACCTCGTCACGGAACGCGAGCTCGTCGTCTGTGAATTTCAGTTGCATGGCTTGGTTCCTCAAAAAATCTCGAACAGGCCGGCAGCGCCCATGCCGCCGCCGACGCACATCGTCACGACCCCGTATTTGACGCCGCGACGCTTGCCCTCGATCAGCACATGGCCGGCAAGGCGTGCTCCGGTCATGCCGTAGGGATGGCCGACGGAAATCCCGCCGCCGTTGACGTTCAGCTTTTCCGGATCGATGCCGAGCCGGTCGCGGCAATAGATCACCTGCACCGCGAAAGCCTCGTTGAGTTCCCAAAGGCCGATGTCGTCGACCTTCAAGCCGTGGCGCTCGAGCAGGCGCGGAACCGCGAAGACCGGACCGATGCCCATCTCGTCCGGTTCGGTTCCGGCAACGGCGAAGCCGCGCAGGGCGCCGAGCGGTTCCAGGCCGCGCTGTTCGGCGAGCTTCGCGTTCATGACGACGCATGCCGAGGCGCCGTCGGACAACTGGCTGGCATTGCCCGCAGTAATCGTCGCGCCCTCGCCGCGCACCGGATTGAGACCGGCAAGTCCTTCCGCCGTCGTCTGCGGCCGCGGCCCCTCGTCGGCTTCGATGGTCACGTCGCGGTACGAGACCTCCTTCGTCTCCTTGTCCATCACGGCCATCGTCGTGGCGATCGGCACGATCTCGGCGTCGAACCGGCCCGCTTCGTGTGCGGCGGCGGTGCGCCTCTGGCTTTCGAGCGCATATTCGTCCTGCGCCTCGCGGCCGATGCCGTAGCGCCTGGCGACGACCTCGGCGGTGTCGATCATGGCCATGTAGATGTCGGGCTTGTTCTCCATCAGCCAGCGGTCGCGGCGATGGAAATCGTTCATGTGCTCGTTCTGGACGAGACTGACGGATTCAAGCCCGCCGCCGATCGCGACCGGGACGCCGTCGAGGCGGATCGAGCGCGAGGCGACCGCGATCGCCTGCAAGCCGGACGAACACTGCCTGTCGATCGTCGAGCCGGCCACGGTCACCGGAAGACCGGCGCGCACCAGCGCCTGGCGGGCGACATTGTGGCCGGTCGCGCCCTGCTGCAGGGCGCAGCCCATGATGACATCCTCGACCTCGCCCGGCTCGATCCCGGCGCGCTCGACGGCATGCCGGATCGCATGGCCTCCGAGTGTCGCGCCGTCCGTATCGTTCAGGCCGCCGCGATAGGCCTTGCCGATCGGCGTGCGGGCGGTTGAGACTATGACTGCATCCTGCATTGCGGTTTCCCTCGTTTCTTGTTCTCACGCATTGATCGCCTGGTCGCCCGTCTTCGCGGCTCCGGCTTTTTGTCTTTCTTCCTCGCGCAACTCCTTGCGCGACAGCTTCCCGACCGAGGTCTTGGGCAGCGTGTCCCGGAATTCCAGCGCCGCGGGCAGTTCGTGCCGTCCGAGCCTGTCGGCGAGAAATGCGAGCAGCTCGTCGAGCGTGAAAGGTTCGGCGCCCGTTTTCAGCGCCACGAAGGCCTTCGCCGCCTCGCCGCGATACGCGTCCGGCACGCCGATGACGATGCATTCGCCAACCGACGGATGCTCGTAGATCGCCTGCTCGATCATCTGCGGATAGATGTTGAACCCGCCGGACAGGATCATGTCCTTCTTGCGGTCGACGATATAGAAATAGCCGTCCTCGGCCATGTAGCCGACATCGCCGGTCAGGAAATATCCGTCGGCGAAAGCCGCCGCCGTTTCGTCCGGCCGGTTCCAGTAGCCGATCGTCACGTTCCTGCCGCGCACCCGCAATTCGCCGATCTCGCCAGGGCCGAGCAGCCGGTGCGGGTCATCGAGCGCGACGACCTGCAATTCGACGCCGGGCAAGGGCATGCCGATCGATCCGGGCTTCGGTTCACCGAAGGGCAGAAGGTTGGTGCCGGCGGGCGATGTTTCCGTCATGCCCCAGCCGCCAGCGAGGCGCTGGCCGGTCAGCTTCTCGAATCGCTGGCCGACCTCGACCGGCAAGCGGCGCGCCGCCGGACGAGCAGCGCTTCAGCGAGGAGATGTCGCGCTTCATCAGATCGGGATGGTTGGCGAGCGCGATCCACATCGTCGGCACGCCGGGAAAGGTGGTGATCCGCTTCGCTTCGATGTCGTCGAGAACCTGGTCGGGATGGAACCGCATGTGCAGGACGATTTCGGCGCGCCGCCGCACGCCGAGGAGAAGGATCGTTGTCAGCGCGTAGATATGGAACAGTGGCAGCACGCAGAGCACTTTTTCGGCCGTGTCAGGGCTGCCGTAGAGCGCTTCGAACCATGCGTCGTAGCTGGAGACGGCCGCCGTCAGATTGGCGTGGGTCAGCATCGCGCCCTTGGGAAGGCCGGTCGTGCCGCCGGTATATTGCAGCAGGGCGACATCGTCTCTCGCCGATCTCCGGCCAGGCCGGCGGCTGCGGCACGCGTCGGCGCAGAAGCGGTCGAACAGGATCACGCCGTCGCGTTCGGGGATCGCTTCGCGCGCCGGATTGTCTCCTCCGAAACGGGCGTCATCGCCGACAATCACCTGGTCGGCGAGACCGGCTTCCATCAGCTTGATCGCACCGGCAAGCATGCCGCCGACATTGGTCGTGACGATGGTGCGCGGCGCCGGAATCGCCGAGCTTGTAGGCCAGTTCGCGCGGCGCATCGAGCGGCGACAGATGTGCGATGCGGGCGCCCGCCTTCAGCGCACCAAAAAACGCAATCGGATGATAGGGCGTATTGGGCAGGTAAAGGGCGATTTCCCGGTCCTGCGCCAGGTCCGCCTGCAACAGGGCGGCCGCAAAAGCCGTCGCCTCGTCGCGCAGGCCCGAATAGGAAATCCTCCAGTCCCGGAAATGCAGCACCGGCCGGTCGGCACTATCGGCCGCCGCATCCTCGAGCAGTTCGGGAACCGGACCGGTCGCGATCGGATGATCCCAGCTCAGGCCGGGCGGATAGGACTTTTCCCAGGCGAAAGGACGGGCGCTCATGCCGCCTTGCCCCCGGCAGCCAGCGTTTCGGCGAGCGATGTCCCGTTTTCGGCCGCAGTGCGCAGCAATTCAGACGGCGCAAACACCGCCTTGCCGGTCTTGCCATGCCAGTATTCCAGCCGCTCGACGATATGCGCCAGGCCCGCCTGTTCGGCCCAGTGCATCGGCCCGCCCTTGCCGACGGGAAACGCATAACCATAGACCCAGACGATATCGATATCGGACGGCCGCGTCGCGATACCTTCCTCGAGAATGCGCGCGCCCTCGTTGATCATCGGATAGATCGTGCGCTCGATGATCTCCGCCGCATCGATGGCGCGCCTGTTGATGCCCAGTTCACGCGCCTTTTCCTCGATCAGCGCATCGACCCAGGGATCGGGCTTTGCGTCACGCGGCCCGTCCTCGTAGCTGTAGAAGCCCTTTCCGGTCTTCTGGCCGAACCGGCCGGCCTCGCACAACGCGTCGCCGATCACGGCGGTCTTGCCGAACGCCTTGCGGTTGCGCCAGCCGATATCCAGGCCGGCGAGATCGGCCATCGCGAAATGCCCCATCAGGAAGCCGAAATCGAGAAAGGCCTTGTCGACATCGGCCGGCGACGCCCCTTCGAGCAATAGGCTTTCGGTCTCCTCCATGCGGGCCGACAGCATGCGGTTGCCGACGAAACCGTGGCACACGCCGACGACGACCGGCACCTTGCCGATCTGCTTGCCGAGCTTCAGCGCGGTGGCGATGATGTCCGGCGCACTCTCCCTTCCCCGCACGATCTCCAGCAGCTTCATGACATTGGCCGGCGAAAAGAAATGCATGCCGAGCACGTCGGACGGGCGGCTGGTCATGCGGGCGATATCGTCGACATCGAGATAGGAGGTGTTGGTCGCGAGAATCGCGCCGGGCTTCATGACCTTGTCCAGCTTGCCGAACACGTCCTTCTTGACAGACATCTCCTCGAATACGGCCTCGATGACGAGATCGGCGTCGGCGATGTCCTCGTAGCTGGTCGTCGCGGTCAGCCGCGCCAGCCTGCGGTCGCGCTCGTCCTGCGAAATCGAACCGCGCTTGACGGAGGTGTCGTAGTTGCGTCGGATCACGGCGAGGCCCCGTTCGAGCGCCTCGTCGCTCATTTCGAGGATGGTGACAGGAATGCCGCCATTGACCAGCGACATGGCGATGCCACCGCCCATCGTGCCGGCGCCGATGACGGCGGCCTTGCGCACGTCGCGCGGGCGCACGTCGCGGCCGATCCCGGGAACCTTGCCGGCTTCGCGCTCCGCGAAGAAGAGATGCCTTTGTGCCTTCGACTGGTCGCCATGCATCAGTTCGACAAACATCTCGCGCTCCCTGGCGAGCGCCTCGTCGAACGGCGTGTCGAGCGCCATGCGGACCGCCCGCACGCAGGCATGCGGCGCCTCGAGCCCGCGCGCCTTTCTGGTCAGCGCCGCGGCATGCGCGTCGAAGGCGGACGGGTCCCTGCGCGTGGCCTCGAGCTTGTCTTCGCGATCGCGCAGCGCGGCCGGCGGCGCTCCCCGCGCCGCCAGCTCCCGGGCATAATCCCTGGCGGCATCGAGCAGGTCCCCTTCCGCGACGCGGTCGACAATGCCCATTGCCAGCGCCTTTTGCGCCGATACGGGATTGCCCGGAACGATCACGTCGAGCGCGGCTTCCGGCCCGATCAGGCGCGGCAGCCGCTGCGTGCCGCCCGCACCGGGAATGAGGCCGAGCTTGACCTCCGGCAATGCAACCTTGGCATCCGCGGAGGCGACCCGGCCGTGACAGGAAAGCGAAACCTCCAGCCCGCCGCCAAAAGCGAAGCCGTGAATGGCGGCGACAACGGGCTTGGTCATGGTCTCGCAGCGGCGGTTCACGTCAGGAAGGGACGGCTCGCGCGGCGGCTTGCCGAATTCGGTGATGTCCGCCCCGCCGCTGAACGTCCGCCCGCCACCGGTCAGGACGACGGCAGTCACTTCCGGATCGTCCTCCGCCCGGTCCATCGCATCGATGATCGCCCGCCGAACGGCGAAGCCGAGCGCGTTCACCGGCGGATTGTCGATCGTGACGACGGCGACGCCGCCGTCCACCGCATAGGTCGCACCACCTGTCATGCTATCCTCCCTGAAATGACCGCCGATGGTCTCCGTCGCCGCCCGCCAAAGGAGGAGAGGCATTCCGCCAGCGCTTCGTTGAACGCATCCGGAGCTTCGTACTGCACCCAGTGTCCCGCATCAGGAACCAGCACGAATGGCGCCTGCGGATCGCGTTCGGCGAGCCACGCGCGACGTTCGTCGAAATGTCGTCACGGCGAGATGATCGCGCGCGCCCCAGATCGCCGCAAGCGGCACGTCGCTTTCGTCGAGCACGCCGGTCAGCGGTTTCGTGCGGGCCACCCGCCGGGAGTCGTGGCGCGACCGCTCCGCGTTCGATTCCTGTATCATGATCGCGGTGTCGTCGATCCGGTCCGGATCGGCGATCATTATCGCCGCCAGATTCTTGCGGTGAATTTCGCGGCGCGCATCGATCTCTTCGAGATGACGCCAGCGCGACAAGCGTGATCGCGTGGTGTCGCGCCTCGAACCCCACGGCGCCGACCAGCACGAAACCGGCGATGCGCGACGGCATCAGCCGGGCGAGATAGCCGCCGATGATCCCGCCATAGGAAAAGCCGACGAGGTGAAACGTCTCCGCGCCGACAAGCTTGTCGATTCCCGCGGCAAGGATACGGGCCATCGCTTCCGGAACGGCTTGCGGATCGCTCTGCGCGGAATCGCCGAAACCCGGAAGATCGACCGCGATCACGCGGTGGTCACGGGCGAGGAACCCGATCTGGCGAAAGAAAGTGCCTCCACGAGCCGGCGCCGCCGTGCAGCAGCACGATCGCCGGTCCATCGCCCCATTCGCGCCATGTGGCAAAGCCTTCGCCGGCGGAGATCACCGAGCGGCGCGCGGCATTGTCGAGGTCGGCAATCGCCTGAACAGCGCCGTCCGGAGAGCCTTGGAATGCCCCCTCGCCCGCGCTTTTGCCGGGCGCTTCATCCCGTGAAGCAACGCCGTTCATCGACCGCAACACCTCCTCCTGTGTTTCGCAGTGCGAAATTGGGTTTTATTATTTGACGTCAGTGCTAGAATGTGATGCAGTGTTTGTCAACAAAGGGAGGAGAGGCTGCATGACAGCCCGTGCACGCGGCGCCGCAGATGGTGCGGCCGGTGAAAACGCAAGCCATGCACACGAAGGCGACCGGAAGTTCGTGGTCGCGCTCGCTCGGGGACTGGACGTGCTGAGATGCTTCCGCGCCCGCGACGGATTTCTCACGAACCAGGAGATCGCGGAGCGCACAGGGCTGCCGAAACCGACGGTCACCCGCCTCACCTACACGCTTTGCCAACTCGGCTATCTGCAGCAGAATCCGCAGACTCGGAAAATACCAGCTCGCGCCCGGCACGATCACGCTCGGTTACGCCGCGCTGGCCAATCTCGGCATCCGCCATGTCGCGCATGATTTCATGGACCATGCCGCCGAGGTGCTCGCGGCGCCGGTCGCGCTCGGCGTACTCGACCGCAACAAGGCGCTCTACATGGATATTTCGCGCGGCTCGGCGACGTTTACCGTGCAGCTCGACATCGGGTCGCGCATTCCGCTCGTCGAGACCGCCATGGGGCTTGCTCTCCTGGTCACGCTGCCGGAGGACGAGCGTGAAAACCATCTGGAGCGCTCGGCGGAAAGAGAACCGGACAAATGGCCACAGCTCCGCCGGACGCTGGACAGGGCGCTTGCCGACTACGAGAAATACGGTTTCGTCGTATCGACCGGCGAATGGCGCTCCGACATCTATGCCGCCGGCGCACCGCTCGTCGCAGCGGACGGATCCGGGACCTATGCCTTCAACTGCGGCGCGCCGCCTCACCATTTTCCGCCGGAGCGGCTGTACAGCGAGATCGGGCCCGCGATGGCCTCGCTCGCCCGGATCGTGGACGATGCCCTGAATGGCAGGCGCACCGCCCGCCCGGACGGAGACTGGCTGACTTCGGTGTCATCCGGCGCGCCGCCCGCAAATCGGCCGGCACTGGGAGGGACTTGATGCAGGCTCAAACCGCCAAAGCATCTCCGCAACTCGCAGTCCGCGACGTTGTCGTACGCTTCGGTGGAATTGTCGCCCTGGACGGCATCGAGTTCGACATGTTCAAGGGTCAGATCCTCGGCCTGATCGGCCCGAACGGCGCCGGAAAGACCACCCTCTTCAACTGCCTCAGCCGCCTCTACACGCCCTCGTCCGGCGACATCCTCTATGAGGGCCAATCCATCCTGACGAAACGCGCCCACCAGATGCCGGCGATCGGCATCGGCCGCTCGTTCCAGAACGTGGCGCTTTTCCAGCGCCTGTCGGTGCGCGACAACATCCGCGTCGGCGCACACGCCAACAGCAGCGGCGACTTCCTGTCGGACGCGCTTCGCCTGCCCTGGGTGCAACGGCACGAGAAGGCCATCAACGCGACCGTGTCCGAACTGATCGAGTATCTCGATCTCGGCGGCGTCGCCGATATGCCCGTTGCCGGCCTTCCCTTCGGCACAAGGAAGCGCGTGGAGATCGCCCGCGCGCTCGCATCGAAGCCCGGCATCCTGCTGCTCGACGAACCGGCCGGCGGCCTCAACCACGACGAGGTCGCCGATCTCGGCCGGCTGATCCGCAGCATCCGCGACGACCGGGACATCACCGTGCTGCTGGTCGAACACCATATGGGACTGGTGATGTCGATCTCCGACACGGTCGTCGTGCTCAATTTCGGCCGCAAGATCGCCGAAGGGGCTCCCGCCGAGGTGCAGAAAAATCCCGACGTCATTGCCGCTTATCTGGGAGGCAGCGCATGAGCCCGCTTCTCGAGGTCAACGATCTCAACGCCTCCTACGGCGATTTCCGCGTTCTGCACGGAATCAGCTTTTCGGTCGCGACTGGCGGGATCTCGACGCTCCTCGGGGCAAATGGCGCCGGCAAGACGACTACGCTACGCGCCCTGTGCGGAATGATCAGGCGCTCGGGCGACATCCGCTTCGACGGCAAGGAAATCGACGGCAGGTCGACCGAGGACATCGTGCGGCTCGGCATCGCCCACGTGCCCGAGGGTCGCGGCACATTCACGGGACTCACCACCGAGGAAAACCTGCAATGCGGCGCCATGAGCCGCTCGTCTCGCGCCGCCATCGCCGAGGACATGGAGCGGGCCTATGACTGGTTCCCGCGGCTGCGCGAACGGCGTCACCAGCAGGCCGGAACCCTGTCGGGCGGCGAACAGCAGATGCTGGCGATTGCCCGTGCGCTGATGCTGAGGCCGCGGCTGATGCTGCTCGACGAACCGTCCTTCGGTCTCGCCCCGCTGATCGTCGAGGAAATGTTTTCGATCCTTCGCAAGGTCAATGAGGAGGAGGACGTCGCGATGCTGATCGTCGAGCAGAATGCCGGCGTCGTGCTGGAACTTGCCGATACGGCCTTCGTTCTGGAAACCGGCGACATCGTGATGTCGGGCACCGCCGCGGAAATCCGCGATCACGAAACCATTCGCGCCGCCTATCTCGGCTATTGAGGGGAGACGGAACACGATGGAGCTTCTGGCCCAGCAATTGATCACCGGCATCGCCACCGGCGGCATCTATGCCTGCATGGCGCTTGCCGTGGTGATGATCTACCAGGCCATCCACCACCTGAATTTCGCGCAGGGCGAGATGGCGATGTTCTCGACCTTCATCGCCTGGCAGATGCTCGCCTGGGGCGTGCCCTACTGGCTGGTCATCCCGCTGGCGGTCGCGGTTTCCTTTGTCGGCGGGGTCGCGATCGAGCGTCTCGTCATCCGCCCGCTTGGAGACGCGCCCGTGCTCAGCCATATCGTGGTGTTCATCGGGCTGTTCGCGATCCTCAACAGCCTCGCCGGCTTCATCTGGGATTTCACCATCAAGCCGTTTCCGAGCCCGTTCGGCGAAGGCTCGCAATTCGGCGGCCTGATCAGCAACCACCAGATCGGCATGATCGCGGTGACGCTGGCGGTACTGATCCTGCTGTTCGTCTTCTTCCAGTACACGCGCATCGGACTCGCCATGCGCGCCGCCGCCGAAAACCCGGAATCGGCGAGACTCGTCGGCATTCGGGTCGGCTGGATGATCGCGCTCGGCTGGGGCATGGCGGCCGCGATCGGCGCCATCGCCGGCATCCTGATCGCGCCGATCGTGTTCCTCGAGCCGAACATGATGCTGTCGATCCTGCTCTACGGCTTTGCCGGAGCGGTGCTCGGCGGCCTGACCAGCCCGACCGGGGCGGTGATCGGCGGCTTCCTGGTCGGCATCATCGAGAACCTCGCCGGGACCTACATTCCGGTGATCGGCGGCGAACTGAAACTGCCCATCGCCCTGTTCCTGATCGTGACCGTCCTGGTGTTCAAACCGACCGGCCTGTTCGGCCGCGCCGTCGTGCAGAGGGTCTGAAGCGTGTCCGTGAACATGACGACATCCGGCGAAACAAAGATAACCGGCCGCTCGCTTCCGGCGCCCGCGGCCGCGTCACGCGACGTGCGGATCATGCGCGCGGCCGGTGCGGCCGTCCTCGTCATCGGGATCGCCGCGCCGTTCTTCGCCGGCAATTTCCTGATTTTCCAGCTGACCATGATGCTGATCTACGCGATCGCGATCCTCGGCCTGAACATCCTGACCGGCATCAACGGGCAGTTCTCTCTGGGACACGGCGCGTTCTACGCGGTCGGCGCCTATACGGCGGCGATCATGATGGACCAGTTCGGCATCGGTTATCTGTGGACTTTGCCGGTGGCCGGGATTCTCTGCTTCGTCACCGGCTTCCTGTTCGGACTGCCGGCGCTCAGGCTGGAAGGCGTCTATCTGGCGCTCGCGACATTCGCGCTTGCGGTCGTCACGCCGCAACTCTTCAAGCTGTCGCCGTTCGAGCACTGGACGAGCGGCGTCATGGGCATCGTCATCGCGAAGCCCGACGCCCCGTTCGGCCTGCCGCTCAATCCGGACCAGTGGCTGTATTTCCTGACGCTCGGCATCGGCCTGATCGCCTATCTGTGCGCCCACAATCTCGTTCGCAGCCGCTCGGGCCGCGCGCTGATGGCGATCCGCGACAACCCGATCGCGGCGCGGTCGATGGGCGTGAACACGGCGCTCTACAAGTCGCTCGCCTTCGGCGTCAGCGCGCTCTACACCGGCATCGCCGGCGCGCTCGGCGCGATCGTCGTCCAGTTCATCTCGCCGGATTCCTTCACCTTCACCCTGTCCGTCGCGCTTGTGGTCGGGCTGGTGGTGGGCGGCGTCGGCTGGCTGCCCGGCGCATTGTTCGGCGGCGCTTTCATCATGTTCGTGCCGAATCTCGCAGAAGGCCTGTCGAAAGGCCTGTCCGGCGCCGTCTACGGCGTGATCATGATCCTGTTGATGTACGCCATGCCAACCGGGCTTGGCGGACTTCTGAAGGCGGCTCTCGGCGCCGTGACGAGGAGGAGCGGCACGAGAGTTTCGAATCGGTAGTGCAACCGAAAGGGAGGAAACCATGCACAACAGACGTACAATGCTGAAATATGCCGGGGCGGGACTTGTCCTGACCGCCGGCCTGGCGCTGACCGGCGCAAGCCATGCGCAGGACATGCCCGGCGTGACCGATACCGAGATCAAGATCGGGAACATCGCGCCCTATAGCGGGCCGGCTTCGGCCTACTCGACCATCGCCAAGACGATCTCCGCCTATTTCGACAAGATCAATGCCGAAGGCGGCATCAACGGCCGCAAGATCAACTTCGTCTCCTATGACGACGGCTATTCGCCGCCGAAGGCCGTCGAGCAGGCCCGCAAGCTGGTCGAGAGCGACCAGGTTCTGCTCATCTTCCAGTCGCTCGGAACGCCGTCGAATTCGGCGATCGAGAAATACATGAACCTGAAGAAGGTGCCGCAGCTCTTCGTGGCGACCGGCGCCACCAAGTTCGGCGATCCCAAGGACTTCCCCTGGACGATGGGATGGCAGCCCAACTACCAGAGCGAGGGCATCATCTACGGCCGCTGGATCACATCCGAAATGCCCGACGCGAAGATCGGCGTGATGTACCAGAACGACGATTTCGGCAAGGACGTGCTGAACGGCCTGAAGGCCGGCCTCGGCGACAAGGCGGACATGATCGTCGCGGAAGCGTCCTACGAAGTGGCCGAACCGACGGTGGATTCGCAGGTCGTCAAGCTGAAAGCCTCGGGTGCCAATATCTTCATCAATATCGCGACACCGAAATTCGCCGCCCAGGCGATCAAGAAGGCGCACGAGATCGGCTGGGACGCGACCCAGATCGTCGCCAATGTGTCCAACTCGGTCGGGGCCGTTCTCAAGCCCGCCGGGCTTGACGCCGCCACGGGGCTCATCTCGACCGCCTATCTGAAGGACATGCAGGACCCGGCATGGACGGACGACCAGGGCGCGAAGGACTGGAACGCGTTCATGGACGAGTACTATCCCGACGGCAACAAGTCCTCGAGCTTCACCACCTACGGCTATTCCGTCGCGCAGGCGATGGTGCATGTCCTGGAAGCGGCCGGCGACGACCTGTCGCGCGAGAACGTGATGAAACAAGCCGCCTCGATGAAGGACGTGACGCTGCCCCTGTTCCTGCCGGGCATGGCGATGAACACCAGCGAGACCGACTACTTTCCGATCGAGCAGATGCAGTTGATGAAATTCAACGGCGAACGCTGGGAAAACTTCGGCGACGTCATCTCCGGCGAAGTCGGTGGCTGACAGCCCGACAGGCTAATCCATTTGTTGACGCCGGGTGTGGTGATCGCATCCGGCGTTTCTTTTCGCTCCCCGGTCGTGACACCGACCTCTCCTGCCGAGACAAAACGCTCTCAGGCCGGGCGGAGAGCCTCGATTTGGCGGGAAATGCGATGGCTATCGCGGAGAGATCCATTCCGCCTGCGCCTGTCGCCATGGCCTCGCGGAGGGATCATGTAGAGGCTCCAGGTTATCTGAGCTTTCGAATACCTTGCCAACTCGTGCCGGACAGTCTCATGCGACGCGTTGATCCCGCGCTCGGCGAGGAGACCGGCATTCGCAGGCGGCGACCCGGAAACAGCGCGTCAGGACCCAACGAAACGCCGCGTGCCGGCATGAAGCAGCCCGGCTGCGGCAAGGGCATGCCGCCTTGCGCGCTCGAGGACTTCACTGCGGAGATCCATGTCATGTTTGCGCACCAAGTCTGGGCCATAAATTGCTGAACGTATATTCAACTATCACCCGGATAAGTCTGGGTTTGCAATAAGTTAAGACCGTGTGTAGGCTTATGAAGATACCGGTTTCAAAATAGACGGAGACAGACGAAAGAAGCCGTGGCAAGGTTGGACATCATCTTTCACGGAAAGCGAGGTCAAATGCCTTTACCCGATGCGGGGGCGCCAAGTCCCAGCACGAACGCAATCGAACTCCGCAATATCGGCAAGTCCTTCGGAACCGGCGCAAACGCGTTCTACGCACTGAAGGACGTCTCGGCGAATATCGGCGAGAACGAGTTCTTCACCCTGCTCGGCCCTTCGGGTTGCGGCAAGACCACCCTGCTGCGCTGCATCGCCGGTTTCGAGGAGCCGACCGACGGCGAGATCCTGCTGTACGGTCAGGACATCGCCAGCCTCCCGCCCTATCGCAGGCCGGTCAACACGGTGTTCCAGAGTTACGCTCTCTTCCCGCACATGACGGTCGGCGAGAATGTCGGCTTCGGCCTGCAGATGCTGAACCGGCCCCGCGCCGAGATCGACCGCTCGGTCGAGGAAATGCTGCGGCTGGTGCAAATGGAAGAACTGCGGGACCGGCGTACCGGCGAAATATCCGGCGGTCAGCAGCAGCGCGTCGCCCTCGCCCGCGCACTGGCGCCAAAACCCAAGGTGCTGCTGCTCGACGAGCCGCTCTCGGCGCTCGACCTGAAACTGCGCAAGGAAATGCAGGTCGAACTGAAGCGCCTGCAGACCGAAACCGGTATCACCTTCATCTTCGTCACGCACGACCAGGAGGAGGCCCTGACCATGTCGGACCGCGTCGCCGTCATGAACAAGGGCGACATCCTGCAGATCGGCAGTCCGCGCGAGATCTACAACCAGCCAAAACACCGTTTCGTCGCCGACTTCATCGGGGACATCAACTTTCTCGACGCAATCGTCACGGAATGCGGCGTGACCTGCCAGGCGGAAATCGCGGATGTCGGCACGGTGGAATTCTTGCGTGAGGGCGAAATCGCGGTCGGCCAGCACATCACGCTCGCCATCCGCCCGGAACGGATTGCTCTCTCGGCGGAGGCGCGCCACCCGTGCCGGATCGAGAACATCGTCTATCACGGCACCGACACGATCTATCATCTCCGCCTGCCGAACGACGACCGAATGCTGGTCAGATCCCAGAACAGCGAAGGCCACGCGCCCGCCTGGCAAACCGGCGACGATATCCGATGGGCGGCCGCCCCCGATGCTCTGGCCGTCATAGCGGACAACCCTTCATGAACAGGCGCCGCTCCACAATGCTCGCCAATATCTGGCTGATCGGCCCGGCGGTGGTGGCGATCGTCATTCTCATGGTCATCCCGCTCTCCATGATGGCCTGGATATCGATCCAGGCACGCAGCTACGGCGGCGGCGTTCACTGGGGCGAACTGACCGGCGACGCCTGGCTGCGCTTCGTGTTCGAGCGCAATCTCGACGACAGCCTGTCATGGAGCTTCAACTACCTCTCGATCATCCTGCGCTCGTTCTGGCTGTCGGCACTGACGACGGTCATCTCGCTGATCGTCGGTTTCCCGACCGCCTTCTTCATGGCGACCCGGCCGCTCCGCTGGCGCACATTGCTCGTCTTCATGGTCACGCTGCCGTTCTGGACCAACCTCCTGGTGCGCAACTATGCCTGGATCCTGATCCTGCGCGACCACGGCACCATCAACGGGCTGCTGATGTCACTCGGCGTGATCGACCGGCCGCTGCCGCTGCTGCACAACGAATTCGCCGTCGCGGTGGGGCTGGTCTATTCCTTCCTGCCCTTCATGGTGCTGCCGATCTATTCGAGCCTGGAAAAGATCGACCTGCGCCTCGTCGAGGCGGCCTTCGACCTCTATTCGGGCCGCTGGCGGACATTGCGCCACGTCATCCTCCCGCTCGCCAAACCCGGCATCATCGCCGGCTGCATCCTGGTCTTCATTCCCGCGCTCGGTTCCTATGTGACGCCCGAACTTCTCGGCGGCGGCAAGACGCTGATGATCGGCAACCTGATCGGCCACCAGTTCGGCGGCGCGCGCAACTGGCCATTCGGCGCCGCGCTCGGCCTGTTCCTGCTCGCCCTTGTTCTCATCGCGATGACTGCTTACGCACTGCGGACCCGCCGGTCGGGAGAAACGCAATGAGCCGGCGCGCGGCAGGCGATGCGAAGCGCTGGCCGGGACTGGCGCTGGGCGCGGGTTTTTTCTTCGCCTATGTCTATCTGCCGATCCTGATCCTGGTGGCCCTGTCGTTCAACGAGAACCGAGTCGTCACGGTGTGGACCGGCTTCACGCTCGATTGGTACAAGCTGGCGTTTCACAACGACGCGATGGTGCGCGCGGCGGAGAATTCGCTGATCATCGCCTCGGTCGCCGCGGTCTCGGCGACAATTCTGTCGACGCTCGCGGCCGTCCGGATGGCGCAAGTCCGCTTCACCGGCCAAACCGCCGTCAATGCGCTGGTCGCCCTGCCGATCACCGTGCCGGAAATCGTTCCCGCGGTCGCGACGCTGATGTTCTTTGCCAGCCTCGGCGTCACGCTTGGCCTGGGCACCGTCATCCTGGCGCACACGGTGTTCTGCATCCCGTTCGCCTATCTGCCCATCCGGGCGCGGCTCGAGGGCATGGACCGGGCGCTCGCCGAAGCGGCCGGAGACCTTTATGCAAGCCCGCGTCGGGCCTTCTTCAAGATCACCCTGCCGCTCATGATGCCGGGCATCCTCTCCGGACTCGTTCTCGCCTTCATCATTTCGCTCGACGACTTCGTAACGACCTTTTTCGTCGGCGGCGCGGGATCGACGACGCTTCCGATCTACATTTTCGGCCTTGTGCGCACCGGCGTCACCCCGGAAGTCAACGCCATATCCGCCTTGATGCTGCTTATCTCCATCGCCCTGGTATCGCTTTCGCTATTCCTCGGGCGATCGGAGCACCGTTACTGAACGAGCCCGGTGGCAGCATAGATGCTCGTTGAACTTTGAGCAGAGGGAGAACTGCAATGAAATACCGAAAGACATCAGCATGGACTGGACTGGCCTCGGGCGTTGCGGCGCTCGGCATGGTCGTGTTGTCAGCATCGGGCGCATCGGCCGATGGCGAACTGCACCTCTACAACTGGTCGAACTATTTCCCGCCGGAATTGCTGGAGAAGTTCGAGAAGGAAACCGGCACCAAGGTCACCATCGACAACTACGCGTCGGAGGAAGACCTGCTGGCGAAGCTGCAGGCCGGCGCGGGCGGCTATGACGTGATTTTCCCGGGCACGACGACGCTCGGTGTGATGGTCGAGCAAAAGCTGCTTGAACCGATCAACGTCAAGGACATGGAGAATTTCAAGAACGTCCTGCCTGCGCACCAGACGATCGCCGGCGATGAAGACCGGACCTATTCGGCGCCCTATATGTGGGGCACGACCGGCTTCACCTACCTCCCCTCCAAGGTTCCCGGCGGCAAGATGGAGGAGAGCTGGAACGCGATCTTCCATCCGGCCGACGAACTCAAGGGCAACATCGCGATGCTCAACGAGATGTCCGACGTGTGGAATGCCGCGGCGTATGATCTCGGCATCTCGAAATGCACCGAGGACCCCGCCGAAGCCCAGAAAATCCTCGACCTGCTGATGGAGCAGAAGCCCTATGTGAAGGTCTACTCCAACGACGGCACGATCGACCGCATGGTGGCCGGCGAAGTCGCGGTCCACATGCAGTGGAACGGCGCCGCTCACCGCGTGAAGGCCAAGCAGCCGGACGCGGTCTACGTCTATCCCAAGGAAGGCGTCACCTTCTGGACCGACGCGATGGTCGTGCCAAAGGGCGCGCCCGACCTGGATAACGCAAAGGCGTTCATCAACTGGATGATGGAACCGGAGAACGCGGCGATCGCATCGAACTACACGGGCTATTCCAATGCCATCAAAGGGTCCGGCGAATTCCTCAAGGAGGACTTGAAGAACGATCCGGCCGTCAATACGCCCGAGGAATACGGCGACCGGCTGCGTCCCTATCAGAAGTGCTCGGAAAAGTCGCGCGACCTGCGCGAACGCGTCTGGACCAAGTTGAAGTCCTGATACCCGGCCAATAGAAATACGGACGGGGGAGCCGCAACGCTCCCCCGTTCGCTTGAGAGGACATCATGACCGCGTTTGAAGACACCTACGGCTTTGCGAGACGCGACGTCAGTCTCGCCAACTGGCGCACCCTGCCCTATGCCCGCTTTTCCTTCCAGAACACGCGCGAGTTGGTGCCGACCGCCGTGATCTCATGCGGCGACGAGGGCCATGAAGACCCGCCTTTGGGCGATGGCGCGCTGTCCGGCTTCAGCGCCAGGATCGATGGCGAGGACATCGGTTTTCGCGATTTTCTCGAACAGTCTTTCACCGACGTCTTCGTCGCGATGAAGGACGGCGACGTCGTCGCGGAATGGTCCGCCGGCCATGCCGATCCCTCCGCACCGCATATCCTGTTTTCCATCACCAAGTCCGTGACCGGACTGGCCGCCGGCATTCTGGAGGAAGATGGCCTGCTCGATCCGGCCGCGCCGGTCTTGCGATACCTGCCCGAGGCGCGGGGCTCGGCCTATGGCGATGCGAGCGTGCAGGACCTGCTCGACATGCGCGTCAGCCTCGATTTCGACGAGAGTTACCTCAATACCGACGGCGACTACGACCGCTACCGTCGCGCCATGCTGTGGAACCCGCAGCGCAGCGACAAGCCGGCCGAGACGCTCCCGGAGGTGTTGATGTCGCTGCCGAAGGGAGACGGTCCGCATGGCGGGCCGTTCTTTTACGCCTCGCCGAACACCGACGTCCTTGCCCTCGTCGTCGAACGCGCTTCCGGCGAGCGCTATGCCGATTTCGTCTCGCGGCGCATCTGGCGGAAGATCGGCGCGCAAACCGACGCCTATGTCACGCTCGATTCCGCGGGCGCCCCGCGCGGCGCGGGCGGCCTGTGCGCGACGGCGCGCGATCTCGCTCGCCTCGGCGAGGCCATCCGCCTGGGCGGAAGCGGTGTCGTCTCGGGGCGCTGGGTCGACGACATGCGCTCCGCCGGCGACCGGGAGGCATGGAGGACGGGCAATTACCTGGAGCTCTTCCCGAACGGCCGCTACCGCAACTGCTGGTACCAGACCGGGCTACGACGGCGATGCCTTCTGCTGCATCGGCATCCACGGCCAGTGGCTCTATGTCGATCCGTCGCGAAGCGTGACGATCGTCAAGCTCTCGTCGCAGCCCACTCCGGGAGACGACCCACTCGACCAGCGCTGCCTGGCCTTCTATCAAGCTGTTAGCAAATCTCTTTAAGATATTGTGGTAGCGTGATTAATCGCGCCATATACCGGTCAGCCCAGTGGCCGCGGGAACAGCGGCCGAGCGGCGGGAACGGTCACGGCTGTATGCCGGCGACCCTGTCGCGTTCTCTTTCGAGAGCATCGGCAGCAATTTCAGCGGCAGCCCGAGCGCATGGGGCGCGGAAGTCCTGAAGACCTTCGACAGAATGGCCCAGTCCGGCAGCCTTGCCTTTGCGGCATTGCGCGCGAGCAGATAGGCGTAGGTCTGCCCGTCTTCGCGGATCCGCCGGTCGAGCTCGGCGGACTGTTCCGCGCTGAGGTCGAAACGGCGCATTTTCAGTCGGAACACCAGAAGATAACCGATTCTCGCCGCGGCGCCGGGAGTTTTCCAGTCCAGGGCGGAGAAATAGATGTTCACCCCGCGTCCGCACTTCACGTTACGGCATGTCGAGAACGCCACCGACCGGCTCTCTTGGGTCAGCGTGAGCCAGAACGGTGGTCCTCGCCGGCACTGAGCAGATCGGCATCGAAGCGCAGGCCCGGATGGCGCGCGAAGCTGTAGACCAC
>CAVQHF010000016.1:0-446554 GCA_963712205.1 uncultured Alphaproteobacteria bacterium
GACGAGCATGAAGGTATCTCTGTCGGTGAGGCTTGCGAGGATCACGGTGGCGGCGACGACGCCGGCAAGGCGGCCGACGACGCCGACTCCCACTTCGCGCCAGCGGATCGCGTCGCGTTCTCGCCATCCGCCCCAGGTTGCCGTTGCGAGACCGAGAAACAGCGTCGGGGCCGGCACAAGCTGCGGATCGATGAGCGCGAGCAGGGGCGCGGCCGTCAGGCCGAAACCCATGCCGAGTTCGACCTGCACGACTGCCGCGGCGAAGACGATCGCCAAAATCGGCACGACCAGCCAGGGCGACGCCAGGAAATGCGAGAGGACGTTCTCCAAGACGTCAGCCGCCCGGCCTTTGGCGGATGTTGTCAGGCAGCCAGGTCGCGAGATCGGGGAAGGCGATCAGCACGAAGACCATCGCCACCATGATGAGAAACATCGGGAAGGCGGCGCGGGCGATGAAGTTCATCTCGTGGCCGGTCATGCCCTGCATGACGAAAAGGTTGAACCCGATCGGCGGCGTGATCTGCGCCATCTCGACCACCACGACAATGAAGATGCCGAACCAGATGATGTCGATCCCCGCTTGCCGGATCATCGGCTCGACCACGGCGATCGTCAGCACGACGGACGAGATTCCGTCCAGGAAGCAGCCGATGACGATGTAGAAAACAAGCAGCGCCATCAGGAGCTCGAACTTCGACAGACCGAGCGATCCGATCCATTCCGCAAGCGCGCGCGGAAGGCCGGTGAAGCCCATCGACAGGGACAGGAAGGATGCGCCGGCCAGAATCAGGGCGATCATCGCCGACGTGCGCATCGCGCCCATAAGGCTCTCGATGAAGGTCTTGTGGTTGAGAGATCCCTGCGTGGCCGCGAGCACCAACGCGCCGACGACGCCGATCGCCGCCGCTTCCGTCGCGGTGGCGTAGCCGAGATACATCGAGCCGATCACGAACAGGATCAGCACGAGGACGGGAAGGAGGAAGCGCGAGTTTTTAAGCTTCTCGCCAAAGCCCATGACCGGCTCCGGATCGGGCCGGTAGGAGCGTGAAACCTTCGATGTGATGGCGACATAGCCCATGAACAGGATGGCCAGGATGAGGCCCGGGATGATGCCGGCCATGAACAGCTTGGTGATCGATTCATTGATCGTCACGCCGTAGACGATCAGGGTCAGCGACGGCGGGATCATCAGTCCGAGAGTGGCCGCGCCGGCAAGCGTTCCGATGACCAGGGTCTCGGGATAATTGCGCCGGCGCAGTTCGGGAATCGACATTTTGCCGACCGTCGTCAGCGTCGCTGCCGAGGAGCCGGAAACCGCCGCGAAGACCGTGCAGCCGACGACATTGGTGTGCAGCAATCCGCCGGGCAGTTTTGCCATCCAGGGTGACAATCCGCGAAACATGTCCTCCGACAATCGGGTACGGAACAGGATTTCACCCATCCAGATGAACAGCGGCAGCGCCGTCAGGGACCACGAGGAAGCGGAACGCCAGATAATTGTCATCATCGCGTCGCCGACCGGGCGCGAGGTGAACATTTCCATGCCGAAATAGGCGACGCCGAGCAGGGCCAGCCCGACCCAGACGCCGCTTCCCAGCAACAGGAAGAGCACGAAGAGGAAGATGATGATCGGCGCGAGTTCGGCCATGCCGCTGTTCTCCTATTCGCCGTGACTTTGTTCGACGAAATCCGTCCCGATATTGTCGCGCCGGGTCACGATCAGCGTGACCAGATTGTCGGCGAAGCAGATCGCCAGCAGCACCGCGCCGACCGCCATCGGCGTCTGGACGATCCACATCGGCGTGGCGTCCTGACCCTGGCTGACATCGTGAAGCTTGCGCGACCAGTAGACGAGGCGGATAGCGTACCAGGCGAGATAGGAGGACGCGGCGAAACCGATCGTCATGCACCACAATTCGCCCCAGAAGCGGTGTTGGCCGAGCGCGGTAATGAACAGGTTGACGCGAATATGGGCGCCGCGGTTCAGCGCGTGCGCAAAAGCCAGGAACGACGAGGACGCCATCAGGTATCCGGCATATTCGGAAAGGCCCGGCACCGAGATATTGATCCAGCGCGTGACCATCTGCGCGACGATCACCAGCAGGATCGCCACGAGACAGATCGCGGCAACTATGCCTCCGGCATCATAGACGGCGTCGAGAACGCGGCGCACCGCAGGTTTCTTGGGTCGTGCAGTCATCCGGTCCCCCAATTGGCATGGATGCCCGGCGTGCCGGGCATCCTTGTTTCAAACGGGGAACTACATCGCCTTGTAAGCGTCGATGATGGCCTTGCCCTTGTCACCCGCGCTCTTGATCCATTCTTCGGTCATTGTCGCGCCGAAGCCTTCGAGGTCGGATTTGAGCTGATCGCTCGGGCCCTGGACGGTCATGCCGTTCTCGGCGAGCGTCTTGAGATAGCCGGCCGTCAGTTCCTGGGCCTTGGCGCTGCCGTTCGCCGCGGCTTTCGCGCCGCAATCCATGATCGTTGCCTTGGTGGCATCGTCGAGCGCGTTGAAGGCATCCTTGTTGACGAAGACCGAGTTGCGCGGCAGCCATGCCTGGACGTCGTAGAAATGCGTCAGGCTCTCCCAGACCTTGGAATCGACGCCGGTCGAGCCCGACGAGATGAAGGATTCGGCGACCCCGGTCGCCAGCGCCTGCGAGAGTTCCGCCGCCTCGATCTGCACCGGAGTCATCCCTGCAAGTTCGGCGATACGGGCGGTCGCCGCGTTATAGGCGCGGAACTTGACGCCCTTCATGTCGGCGGCCGAATTGACTTCCTTCTTGAAATAGAAGCCCTGCGGCGGCCACGGCACGGAGTAGACGAAGACGAGGTTCTGTTCGTCGAGCGCGGCTTCGACGCTTTCCTTCGCGGCTTTCCAGAGCTTGTCCGAAGCCTCGAACGAGGTCGCGAGGAACGGAATGGAATCGACGCCGAAGATCGGGTTTTCATTGGCATGCGCGGAAAGGAGGCGCTCGCCGATCGGCGCCTGTCCGGTCTGGACCGCGCGCTTGATGTCGTTGCCCGAGAACAGCGAGCCGCCCGGATGAGTGACGATTTCCAGAGCGCCGCCGGTTCCGTCTGTCACGCACTTGGCGAAAGCCGCGCCGTTTTCGGAATGGTAATTCGTGGCCGGATAGGCCATCGGCATGTCCCATTTCTCCGCTGAGGCGGCCGTTACGCCAAGGGCGGTCATGACGGTAGCCGCCAGCAGTCTTGCCTGGATTTTCATGTTCGTTCTCCCTGTTGAAAAATTCGATCCTGCTTCGCTGATCCTTTACGCAACCTATTGAAACCGTTTTGGGCTGTAGGGCGCAAGGTCGATGTTCGGCGAGCGTCCGCCGACAAGCTGCGCGATGAGCCGGCCGGTCTTCGGCCCCCCGGTGAGTCCGACATGGTCGTGTCCGAAACCGAGAAACGCGCCTTTCACGCCTGGAACCTCTCCGATCACGGGCAGGGAATCCGCGATCGACGGGCGATGCCCCATCCATTCGGTGGTTTCCTTCCAGTCGATACCGGGGATCGCGGCGCGGATGTTCTTTTTGAGGAGTTCGAACGGAGCGCGCGAGGGCGGAGCCTCGAGGCCGCCGAATTCGACTATGCCCGCGAGCCGCAGCCTGCCTTCCATCGGCGTCGCCACGAACTTGCCCGAAGCGACCATAACGGGAGAGCGTGGCATGATGTTCGGCTCCCAGAGTTCGAGATGGTAGCCGCGTTCGCTCTCCAGCGGAACGGAGAGGCCGAGCTTTTTGGCCAGCGGCCCCGACCAGACGCCGGTCGCGATCACGGCGGCGTCGCTGGCAATCGTCTCGCCCCCGACCCGCACACCCGTCACCTTGCCGTTGTCACGCACGATGTCGGTTGCCTCGCCGATGACGATGCGCGCCCCGTTTCTTTCCGCATGCGCTGCGAGATCCTTCACGTAGCGACCGGGATCGGCGATGCGGCCGTGGTTCTTCAGCCGTGCGGCGAAATCCAGCGCGGAACCGTAGGACGGGTCATATTCGGTGAAAGCCGTGCCCTCGAGAATGTCCCATTCGAAGCCATGCGCCTTGCGCACCGACCAGCCGAAGGCGTCGCCCTCGTAGTGGGCGCGGTCGTTGTAGAGGAAAAGATAGTCCGACGGGAAAAGCCACTTCTCCGCGCCGGTGCCGTCCGAGAGCGCCTGGTGATCGGCGAGGCTGTCGCCGATGATCGGATACATGGCGGCGGCGCGGCGTTGTACGGCTTCGGCATTGGCGTGGCCGAGATAGCGGACCAGCCACGGCGCGAGCCGCGGCAGATAGGACCATTTCAAAAACAGCGGCTGGCCCGGGTCGAACAACATTCGCGGTGCCTTGCCCAACAGGCCAGGCACGGTCACGGGAACGATGGAACAGGACGCAAGCACGCCGCCATTGCCGTGGCTCGTTCCTTCTCCGGGGCCGGCGCGGTCGATCAGAACGACGTCGTGCCCGTCACGCTGAAGCCAGATCGCCGTCGACACGCCGACGATGCCGGCTCCGATAATGGCGACGCTTTTCTTTTCTTGTGAACCGGCCTGCGCCGTCATGTTCGTTCCGCTACGTTGCTGCCACTCGCGATCCTGCCCGGCGCAAGACTTTGCCAACTTAGGTTGTTTGACAACACCTTTTCGCAGACGTTCGATCTTGGCGGATCCGCCCGGACCGCGAAGGGCATCATGCCACCCACTCGGAGACCGGAGCTGCCGCCTCATGCAGCGGCTGGGAGATGATGTCGACCAGCGTCGGGCCGTCATGCTCAAGCGCTTCTTTCAATACCGGTTCCAGTTGCCCGGGATCCTCGACGCGCCATGCCTTCACGCCGAAGGCGCTCGCGACGGCGGCATGGTCGGTGCGGTTGAAGTCGACGTTGTAGAACCGCTTGCCGAAGCCGGAATTCTGGCCGGCCTTGATCCAGCCGAAGGTCGAGTTGGAAAAGACGATCGAGGTAATCGGCATGCGATGGCGAACGATGGTCTCGAACTCGCCGCAGCAGAACCCGAACGACCCGTCGCCCATGGCGGCCACGGTCTTGACGCCGGGGCGTCCGACATGGGCGCCCATCGAGGCGGCGAGCGCGTAGCCCAGCGCACCGTGCGCGCGATTGGTTATGAAGTTGCGGCCGGATGTCCGCCAGCGGTAATGCGCCGAGAAATAGGGGCATGGCGTGCCGGGGTCGGCAACCACCACGGCGTCGTCATCCAGCAGTTTCCACAGCGCGGACACGACCCGTTCGGGACGGATCGGCGTTTCGGCGCTTGCGGCAAGCGGAGCGAAGCCGGCATGCTTGGCGTCCCATGCTGCCTTCGCCCGCGCGCTTCCGTTCTGTCCGCGACAGGTGGCCCGCTCCTCCAGTTCGGTGACGAGCGCATCAAGCGCCAGCCGCGCATCGGCCGGGATCGCGACCGCGGTGGAGTAGTTTGCGCCGATGACCATCGGGTCGCTGTCGATATGGATGATCGTCTTGCCGGGCACCGGCGAGCGCCAGCGCTCGGTCGTGACCGACCCGGCGCGGCAGCCGATGAATATGATGACATCCGCTTCGTCGACGATGGCGCGAGTCGCCGGATCGCCGCCGTTCGATCCGACCACGCCGACGGCCTGTTCCTCGGTTTCGGCAATCGCGCCCTGGCCGGAAACCGTGGTGGCGACGGGCAGGTCGATCAGCCGGGCGAGCCGCCGCAATTCCTCGAAGGCGCCGGCGATCACGGGTCCGCCGCCGCAGATCGCCACGGCGCGGTCGGCGCCGGCAAGAATGCGCGCCGCCTCGCGGATCGCCTCCGGTTCGGGCGCGGCGGGTTCGGCCGGAAAGCTGCGGTGTCGATCGTCGGCCCATACCTCGGACGGCTCCACCAGTCCCTTTTGCGTGTCGAAGGGAAGCGCCAGATGCGCCGCGCCGGGCCGTCCCGTGGTCATCGCACGAAAGGCCGCGCGCACCATCGCGGGAAGGCGCGCCGCATTGTCGAGCGACGCGTTCCACTTGGTCAGCGGCCGGAACAGAGCGACCTGATCGAGCTCGGTCAGCGGATAGCGCCCGCGCGACGTCGTCGCCACGTCGCTGGTAATCGCCAGGATCGGGATGGAGCTTTCGTTGGCCTCGACGACCCCCGGCAGGATGTAGGTGGCGCCGCCGCCGGACGGCCCTTCGCAGACGCCCGGCTTTCCGGTGACACGGGCATAGCCATCGGCCATGTAGGCGGCATGGCGCTCGTCGCGGGTCAGGACATGCGTGATCGAATGGTCGAGCCGGGCGAGCGCGTCATAGAAGGGCAGGGTGGTGTCGCCGCACAGGCCGAACATGTGGGTGACACCGTGCGCCTCGAGCATGCGCACCATCGCCTCGGCGCCAGTCATCCGGTTCGTCGGTTCGGTCAAGACACATCCCCGCGTTTGCGTGGTCTACTTGAATGCAGATCTGTATACAGATGTGTATCTTGTAAACGGAAATACGCTGTGTCAACACTGGATCGACGGCAATCGGGGCCCGGAACGATGAGCGAAGGCCGCGTCGAGGCGCTGTACAATCGCCTCAAGGAAATGACGGTGAATTTTGGCGTGCGGCCGGGCGAACGGCTGAACGAGGTGGCGCTTGCGCGCGAACTCGAAGCCAGCCGGACGCCGCTGCGCGAGGCGCTGAACCGGCTTGCGGCGGAACGGCTGATCGAGTTCCGGCCGGGCAAGGGCTTCTTCTGCCGCGACCTCGACGCCCGTTCGATCTACGATCTCTACGAATTGCGCGAAGCGGTCGAATGCGCCGCTGTGCGCAAGGCCTGCGAGAGCGCCACGGACGAGCAGATCGCGCTATTGAAGGGACAGCTCTATGCGACCGGCCTTACCTATGTCGGCAAGACGATCCGCGAGGTGACCGAGAACGACGAAGCCTTCCATGTCGGCATCGCGGAACTGTCGGGCAATGCGGAGTTCGTCCGGCAGATCCGTGACATCAACGCGCGCATCCGCTTCATCCGCTGGGTCGACATGGCGGCCCGCGTGCTTGAAACCAAGGGGGAGCACCGGAACATCATGCAGGCAATCGAGGCGCGCGACGCCGATACGGCCGCGGCGCTGATGCGCGGGCACATCGTCAAGCGCATGGACCAGATCGTCGCGGTGGTGAAGGAGGGCTATTCCTCCATCTATGTCAGCGGACCGGAGGAACTCTTCGAGCGCCGCATCACGGTCGAGGGCGCATGAAATGAAGGTCACCGGCGGCAAGTCCATCTACGGGGTTTCGGTCGGCATATTGATGCTGGACGCGCGGTTTCCGCGCATTCCCGGCGACATGGGCAACGCGACCACATGGCCGTTCCCTGTCCATTACAGGGTCGTGCGCGACGCGACGCCGGATCTCGTCGTGCGCAAGGGCGCGATGGGCACGCTCGATGCCTTCATCGCCGCGGCGCGCGATCTCGTGCGCGACGGCGTCGACGGCATCACGACGAATTGCGGTTTCCTGGCGCTGTTCCAGGAGGAACTCGCGGATGCCGTGCAGGTACCGGTCGCGACCTCGTCGCTGATGCAGGTCGCCATGGTCAACCGGCTGCTGCCTAAGGGCAAGCGGGCGGGCATCCTGACGATCTCGGGGTCGACGCTGACGTCCGAACACCTGAACAAGGCAGGCGTGCCGGAGGGAACCCCGATCGGCACGACGGAGGGCGGGCGCGAGTTCACGCGCGCGATCCTCGGCAACGAACCGGAGCTCGACGTGGATTTGGCGCGTCAGGACAATGTCGACGCCGCGTTGGCGCTGCGCCGACGCCAATCCCGACATGGGCGCCATCGTGCTGGAATGCACAAACATGGTGCCCTATGCCGCCGATATCCGCTCCGCGACGGGGCTGCCGGTTTTCTCCATCTACAATTTCGTATGCTGGTTTCAGCAGGGGCTGGCGCCAGGAACCTTCCGAGGTGAACAGGGTTGAGTTGATGTGAAAACTTCGTTTCAACATCCGTATCGGTGGGTTTTGCGTGCAGGGAGAACTTCAGCGTGACGCCTCGCCGATAGACTCGCAGGTCCATGTCGCGAAGAATGACCTCCGAACCCTGGTCCACGCAAATCGTCTTCGGGTGGCCGATCTTCCCGAATTTTGGCGATATGGACGTGGCCGAGCAATCATGAGTCCAAATCCGGGCGGCCTTTTGCCGGCGGAACGCTTTGACGCTTTATGGTAATTTGTACTTAGATGTAGGTGACCTGGGCCAAGCGAACGGGGTCAGTCGGGAGGGAATTCGCCATGCGTGACAGCAGTCGGGGGAGTGGGAACATGTTCGATATGAGTGCAGTGTTCCCGCGGCTTGTATCAATCCCGTCCATCAGGGCTGCAATAGTCGCGGCAATTCTGACGCTCGTGTTCCCCGTCATGGGCCATGCCCAAAGCTCGGTGCGTCCGCCGGAGAATGCGACCACGACCGCGCCGCCAGGTCCCGACATTCAGTGGCGGTGTGTTGGGCAACAGATCGGACGCCCGGATCTGGCACGACATCCGCCAAGGCAGCTCCGGCAATGTCACAATACCGGATCCTGATGCCGCAACTCTCATCCAGTCGCAAGGACAGGACTGGCGGCTCTTTCATAACGACTATGTTTCGCCCTACGGTGCGCGCATCCTTGCGGCGGTATTGGTGATCCTGACTGTTTTTTTCATTATTCGCGGCCGGATGAAGATCAAGGAAGGGCGAACCGGACGGGTCATTCCGCGCTTCTCGCTGATCGAGCGGGTGGTGCATTGGTTCGCTGCGATTCTTTTCGTGCTTCTGGGTGTGAGCGGACTGATATTACTGTTCGGACGCCCCTTCCTGCTGCCGCTGATCGGCCCGGAATTATTCGGGATCATCGCAAGTGCTTCGATGCAGGGGCACAATCTATTTGGCCCGCTCTTCCTGCTGGCGATTCTCTCGCTGTTTTTCGTCTTCGTGCGTGGCAACGGTTATCGTTGGGTCGACATCAAATGGGTGTTCAAGGCGGGTGGCTTTCTCGGCGGTCACGCAAGTTCGGGGCGCTATAATTTCGGAGAGAAATCCTGGTTCTGGTGGGCGACGATCTGCGGCCTCGCGATTTCGATCACGGGCATGATGATGCTGTTTCCCGATCACGTTCCCGCGTTGGCGGCGCAGGTTGCGGCCGATGCCCCGCCTGATCGCACCTTGATGCAATACGCCAATTTGATCCATGGCGTCGCCGCGATCCTGTTCATCGCCTTCGGCCTGGGGCACATCTATCTCGGAACCATCGGAATGGAGGGCGCTCTGGAGGGCATGACCCGAGGCACGGTCGACGTCAACTGGGCCAAGGAACATCATGACCTCTGGTACGAGGAACACGTCGATACGGCGAGCACGGATGCGGTTGGCGCGGAAGCCAAAGCCGCCGCCGGCAACGTCTGAACAGGAGGGGAAGTCTGATGTCGTTTCTCGAACTGACCGAAGGGCCGCTGTGGTACTTTGCCGCTGCCGTATTCGTTGTGGGCGTAGCCTGGCGCCTGATCGGCATATTGTTGCTCGGACGCCCAAAAGAGTTGAGCAGCGCACGCGCCTATGCGCTGGGCGGGGCGATCAAGGCGATTCTTCTGCATTCGGTTCCGCATGGCGGCAACCTTGGCCGCACGATCTATCATTTCGTGGTCGGCTATGCCTTCCATATAGGGCTTTTCGTGGTCCTGTTCTTCGCCGCTCCGCATGTTGATTTCATTCGCGACCGGATCCTTGGCTTCGGATGGACGCCGCTGCCGCGCTGGGGCTTCATCATCGCGGCAGAAGCGGCTTTCGCCGGGCTGATACTTCTCTGGATACGCCGCATGACCGATCCGGTGATGCGGAAGCTGTCGGATTGGGATGACCACATCGGAACCTGGCTCACCTTTATTGTCATGCTGACCGGATGTCTGGCATTGCAGGAATCCCATGACGGGCTTCGCGCTTTCCACATGCTCAGCGTAGAAATGCTTCTCATCTACTTCCCGTTCAGCCGCTTGATGCACGCTTTCACATTCGTCTTCAGCCGGGCTTACACCGGCGCAACCTACGGCCGCAGAGGGGTGACGCCATGACGGATTCCGTGAATACGCAAGCGGCCATAGACAAGTTCAAGGCGGTCACGGGCTCGCATGTGGCGGCCTATCTCGATGCTTGCATCCACTGCGGGCAATGCTCCCAGGCCTGCCATTTCCACGAGGTTACGAAGGATCCGAAATATACGCCGGCGCTGAAGATGGAGCCGATCAGAAAGGTCTACAAACGCCATATGGCACCCATGTCGGGGATCAAGCGGTTGTTTGGCCTGGTGCCGTCCGAATTGACGGCAGAAGACCTGACCGATTGGCAGGAACTTCTCTACGATTCCTGCACCATGTGCGGGCGTTGCACCGAGGTCTGCCCGATGGGCATCGATATAGCCGCGGTCGTCGGCCTTTCGCGCCAGGCGATGGTGGCTGCGGGCGTGGGGCCGGCGGACTTGATGGAGGCGGCCGAGAATGCGCGCACCAAAGGCAGCCCGTTGGGCATGACGGAAGAGGTTCTTGCCGATCGTATCGAGTGGCTCGCCGACGATAACGAAGTCGATATCCCTCTCGATCGCGAAAAGGCGGACGTTCTCGTCACGGTGTCGTCGATCGAGATGATGAAATATCCCGATTCCGTCGTCGCAATCGCCAAGCTTCTGAACCGTGCCGGGGTCAACTGGACCATTTCCAGCAAGGGATACGAGGCAACCAACTTCGGTGTTTTGTCCGGAAAGTCGGATGTTGCCAAGATCATGATCGAGCGGTTGGCAAACGCGGCCGAACGGGTCGGGGCCAAGACGCTCGTCATTCCGGAATGCGGCCACGCTTACGGCGCAATGCGCTGGAGCGGGGCGAATATTCTTGGCCGTCCGCTGCCCTTCGAGGTGGTCCACATTACGGAATTCATGGCCAATCTGGTCAAGGACGGCAAACTGAAGCTCAAGGCGATGGATCAGTCCATCACATACCATGATCCCTGCCAGGTTTCGCGGCGAGGCGGTGCGACCCAGGCCGCGCGCGATGTGCTGAACGTCTTCGCCAAGGATTTTCGCGAGATGTCGCCGACCGGCAATCACAACTGGTGCTGCGGCGGCGGAGGCGGCGTGCAGGCAATGGCCAGCGCGGCGGATCTGCGCCACGAGGTCTTCAAGATCAAGATCGGGCAGGTCGAATCGACCGGTGCCGCCAGTCTGGTGTCGGCCTGCGCCAATTGCAGGTTGACGATGGACGAGAGCCGCGCAGTGCTTGGATGGGAGAAAGAGATCAAGAGCCTCGTGGAGGTCGTTGCCGACCATCTCGATTAGTCGCCTCGGATCGTTGCGAATTCCGCACGAACGGCTTCGATACGTCGGATCGTGAAAGCCGGCGGGATCATCGGTTGAACCGACGTCCTTTCCCGGGGAGACTGACAGGCTCTGGTTGGGAATCCGCCAGGCGGATGCAGGTGTAGTTGCTGCATGAGACGAATTCATTGGGCGCATATTGCGCGCTCGCTAATGAATTGTTTTCGCCAGTGCCCGTCTTTTGATTTCCACCCGAATTGCTTCGGAGGCAACGCCTGCGACAAGTCCAAGCGCCGCGCCGAGGAAGAAGGTGGTGACGGTCGTGGCGGCGATGACCGGGCGGCAGTCGGCGCGCGCATCGATCAGGCGGCGGGAGAATGCGAGGTCGGCGGAAGCGTAGGCCAACAGGGCGCCGATCACCGGGAGCGGGATCGCTGCAAGCAGGTTTACGACCCGAGGTCCTGAAAGCGCCGCGGCTGCGCAAAGCGCCGCCATCAGCAGGGGCGCGCCAATTCCGCGTGCGCCGAACCGGTGATGGGCAGTCATGCCACCGGCGCCGTGGCACATCGGAAACGCTCCGAGCGGAGCCAGGACGAGATTGAGGATGCCGCTGGAGGCGGCGAGCTTGCGTTCGCTGACCCGCGCGGCCCTCGGACCATATAACGAACGGGAAAGCGCTGCCGTCAAAACGACAGCATTCAGGAGGGTGAGCGGCAGTTGCGGAACTATTCCCGAGAGAAAGATGTTGGCTGCGGTGGGGGCGTTGTCCGAAACGTGAAAAAGATGTGCCGTTGTTTCTCCGGTGCCAAATGCGCCGGCGACTAAACCGCCGCCGACCACCAGGATCGCCCAGGGGCCGCGCCGCCAGATCAGTGACAAGGACAGGATCGTCAACGTCGGCAGTGCCAATTGCCATCCGCTGTCCATCATTTTCACGGCGACTGCGCCGAGGGTGATTCCGAGGCCGACCTGCAGTCCGACGATCACCGACTGCGGGATCAGCCGTGCCGCACGATCGATCCGCGGTATCACCGAAAATACGAGCAGTATCCCCCCGATAATCGCGCCTGCCCAGGCAACCTCCGTCGGTGCAATGGTGCCGGTCAGAATAGCGGCCCCGAGCGCCTTCATCGGCTGGATCGGGACGGGCAGCCGATAGGTGACGGCGACAAGCAGATAGCCGGCCGCAAAACCGGCGAATACCGGGAAAGGCGCGAAGAAGCCGCTCATAAGGCCCGCGACAACATAGGGCAGCAACGTGCCAAGGTCGCCGAAGGCACCCGATATCTCGCCGAAGACATGGGGTAACCGACGGGAGAACGTCTCGAAGCCTGGCCGTGGCTGGGACATACTGGCTCTGCCGCTTTTCGTTTCGGTGCGCAGAATATCTTCCAAACGGATTATCGAACAAGGCCGCATGCAATCGCAATCGCAGCAATGCGGATCGAGAATGTTTTCTGGCGTTGCCGACTGGATTCTTGTGCGTAATTATGCATTCTTTCCCATCAAGGGGAGAAATTGCATCGTTGGACAGCTTTTTCAAAACACTCGCGGACGCGTTTGCACTGATCCTCGCAGCGGATAGCGATCTTCTCGAGATCATTGCTCTGTCATTGAAAGTGACGCTCTCCGCGCTCGCTGTCGCGTGTCTGGTAGGGCTACCTCTCGGAGCGGTCGTGGGTGCATTCCGGTTTTTCGGACGTACGCCCGTGATCCTGATCCTCAACGCCTTGATGGGGCTGCCGCCGGTTGTCGTCGGATTGCTGGTCTACCTGATGCTGTCTGCGTCGGGGCCCCTTGGCGTGCTCGGGCTGCTCTACACGCCGACCGCGATGATTGTCGCTCAGTCGGTCCTGATCACGCCGATCATTGCCGCGCTCACCCGCCAGGTGATCGAGGATATGAATACGGAATACTCGGAGCAGTTTGCATCGCTCGGCGTTGGCGCGGCGGACCGGGTGGGCGCGCTTCTCTGGGACGCGCGCTACAGCTTGCTTACCGTGGTGCTTGCGGGATTCGGCCGTGCTGTAGCCGAGGTCGGAGCGGTTATCATCGTCGGCGGCAACATCAATCATGTCACGCGTGTAATGACGACTACCATCGCGCTCGAGACCTCGAAAGGCAATCTGGAATTGGCGCTGGCGCTTGGCGTCGTCCTTCTCACCTTGGCGCTGACGGTGAATGCGCTCGTCATGTCCCTGCGCGCCTCAGCCGCGAGGTCCGCCTATGCATAGTTTCGCTGGCGTGATCTCAGAGGAGGCTGCCTCCGTGATTGAAGGGGAATTCGCACGGCCCGTGGTGGAGGCGCGAGGCCTGACGCTGGTCCGCGACGATACGCGGCTTGTCGACGGGATCGATCTTGGCATCCGGTCAGGCCGCACGGTTATCATGGGAGCCAATGGCAGCGGCAAAAGCCTGTTGCTTCGTCTCATGCATGGATTGATCAAGCCGACCGAAGGGCAGGTTCTTTGGGAGGGGCGCCCGCTTGATCGGGCGGCGCGAGACGCGCAGGCGCTTGTCTTCCAGAAGCCCGTCATGTTGCGACGGTCGGTCGTCGCCAACCTGCGGTTCGCCCTGGCGGTTCGCGGGATCGGCGGGCGCGAACGTGCGAGGCGTACGGACGAGGCGCTCGAATTGGCGCGGCTGACCGATCTTGCCAACCGTCCGGCGCGTGTCCTCTCCGGTGGCGAACAGCAACGGCTGGCCATCGGTCGGGCGCTGGCATGCTCCCCGCGGCTTCTCTTCCTCGACGAGCCAACGGCCAACCTGGATCCGGCGTCGACCGTGCTGATCGAGAATCAAATCGCGGAAGCGCACGCCGCGGGTGTCACCATCGTGATGGTGACCCATGACGTGAACCAGGCGCGTCGCATCGCCGACGATATCGTCTTCCTGCATGCAGGCAGGCTTGCCGAGCGCGGTCCGGCGTCGCGGGTTCTCAGCCGGCCGACCTCCGAACCAGCGAAAGCATGGCTCGAGGGCCGCCTTTATGTCGGCCCGTCCGAAGCGTCCATCAGCTAACATCACAGGGGAGCAAATCATGTTCAGACGCACATTTCTGGGTCTTGCCGTCGCGGCGGTGGCCGCGGTGGGCCTTTCGGGCCAAGCTACGGCGCAGGACAAGTTCATCGTCGTTCAGTCCACGACATCGACCCAGAATTCCGGCCTCTTCGACTACCTTCTGCCGATCTTCACCGAGAAGACCGGGATCGAGGTTCGAGTTGTCGCGGTCGGTACGGGACAGGCGATCAAGAACGCAGCGAATGGTGACGGCGATGTGCTCTTCGTCCACGCCAAGCCCGCGGAGGAGGCCTTCGTCAAAGCCGGAGATGGCGTCGAGCGGTTCGACGTGATGTACAATGATTTCGTCATTGTCGGCCCGCCATCCGATCCTGCCGGAGTCGCTGGTTCCTCCGATGTTGTGGCTGCACTGAAGAAGATCGCCGAATCCGAGGCACCTTTCGCGTCGCGCGGCGACGACAGCGGAACCAACAAGGCGGAACTGCGGCTTTGGGGCGAGGCAGGCATCGACGTCTCCGCTGCGTCCGGCGGCTGGTATCGCGAAACCGGCTCTGGCATGGGCGCGACGCTCAACACCGGCACGGGTATGGGCGCCTACATCATGACCGACCGGGCTACGTGGATCAGCTTCGGCAACAAGGGCGACTATCAGATCGCTGTCGAGGGCGATCCGAAGTTGTTCAACCAGTACGGCATCATGCTGGTTAACCCGGAAAAACACCCCAATGTGAAGGCGGACCTCGGCCAGACCTTCGTGGACTGGGTGATTTCAGACGAGGGACAGGCAGCGATCGCGAACTACAAGGTCGACGGCCAGCAACTGTTCTTCCCGAACTCACTGTCGACGATGCAGAAGAACGGCGGATAAATGAACCGAAAGGGGCTGCCGCTTTCCCGGCGGCCCCTATTTCCAATTTCCGGCTTGGTTAGTTGGACAGCCAGCGTACCGCGCCGAAATCGGAAAGATCGTACCCTTTCATCGATTGTATTTTTCGGTTCATCACATCCGACCTGGCGAAAGCCATCAAAGCCTGAACTGGTGCAGTGAAATAAGCGCGGCGATTGACCAGAAGGTCGAACCGTTCCTCGACAATCGGCACAAAGCCGAGCCGAAACTGCCGTGCCGCCGCTTCGAGTCCCAGGGCGACGTCGGCTTCGCCGGAGGCCACCGACTGTGCGGCATCTGTCTCGGTGCGGGCTGGTTCCGGCAGCAACTCCACACCGGACAGGTCGATGTTCGAGGACAGTCGGTCGAAGAGCTCCCGGGCTCCGGCGCCGGGTTGCCTGAGGATCATCCTGCGGCCCGTCAGGTCGCCCAGGCCGCTGATCGTGTTCTCAAGTCCCGGCGGAACGATCAGTCCCTGCACGCGCCGAGCCCAAGCGATCAGCACGCAGTCGTTCAGACCGCGCGCCGACACCGTAGTTATGTTCCATCCATCGTCTTCGGGGATATGCATCCCGCAAAGAGCCGCTTCCCCGTTCGCGAACCTTTCCAGACCATTCGTGCTGCCATCGAAGAGAGTTGCCAATCCGCAGCCTGATTCTCGAATGGCCCAGTCGAGGAGGGGATCATGCGAACCCGCGACAACCGGCGGCCGTACGGCTTGTGCCGGATGCCCCGATCCCTCGATCCAGGCGTTTATTTCTGCCTTCGGAAACAACAACCGGCCGGTGATCCGCCGGTGCGGAATTTCGCCGGCTCCTGCCAGGTCATAGATCTTGCGCTCCTTGACCCGCAGCAGATCGGCGACTTCCTTGGTCGTCAGATAGGGTGTCGTAGCGTTTTCGTCCTGGCTGTCCAAAAATGTCCTCCGGTCAGATCCGTGTACCAAACGATATCGGACTCGCGCCGACCTTAATCCAGACTGCCGTGCACGGCGACAAGATCAAGTTCGGCATCGGCGGGCTGGATGGCGCGGAAACTTTCTCGTACGCCGGCTTCTGTCAACTCGCGGTTTACGATCAGCAGCGTGTTCGGATCGTGATCTTCGCACAGTTCCTGCATGTAGACGATTTCCTCGCGCGCCGGCCCGAGCGCCGTTTCCAGATCAGGTGCGCCGTAAACCGTCATGAAGTGATTGGCGAGCCGCCGGACGAGTTCCTCCATCTCCGCCGCCTCGATCTTGGCCACGGCGACGAATGTCGCACGCCCGAAACGGTCAAGCGAGAGCCAGCCGTTGGCAAAAGCCTGACGCGCCTTGCCGGCCAGATCGGCTTCGCTCCAGTTGGAGAATTCGAAACCTCCCGAAACCGCCCATTCGCCGCTGTCGGCGGGGCGTGAAAAGACATTCCTGTCGCTTTCGTCGAAATGGATGGTTCGGGCTAGTTTCAGCATCATATATCTTCCAGCATCATGGACAGCGGCAGGAGGCGCGTGCCGCCTTCGCATTTCAACAACATGCCGCCCTTTTCGTCGAGCCCGACAAACTGCCCCGCATGGCGGGCGCCAGCAAGGTCGAACTCGACCGGTTCGCCGATGCTAAAAGCCCTGCCGCGCCAGTTGGCATGCAGCCGGGGCATGCCTTCGTCAAGCCATGTGTGAATCCAGACCAGCGTGTGACGCGACCAGCTTTCCAGAAATTGGCGCGGCTCGATTTCGCCGCATCCTTCCTCCCAGAGCGTCGTCCGGTCAGGCGCATCGCCCGGTTCCGCTTCCGATGGCGCAAAGAACGGCAGTTCCAGTCCGACGACAAGCCAGTCCGGAACGGCGGCCGGATCGCGGGACGCGGCAGCCGCTCGCAAGCTGCCGCAACGCGCGCCATTGATGCGGATGCTTCTCGGCCAGTCGAATTGGGCCGCCACTTCGGGCGGGGCGAGCGCCCCGAAGGCATCCGCGAAGCCGTTTGCCGCCGCAAAGACCATGGCCATCGCATCCTCAAGCGGGTCTTCGGGCGCAAGCACGACCGCCGCCGACAGATGGTCGGGGCGTATGCGATGGACGATCAGGCCGGCATCGGTTCCCTGCCGTGCGCGCTCGACCGCTACCGGGAAAGGGTCCATGCGTGTCGCCTCGCCGTGGAGCAGCGGCGGGAAGCCGGGCGTTTCTTCGTCGTCCTCAGAGCGTATCATTATCGATCAGCGTTCTTGCGATGGCCTGGAATGCGCGCGCTTGGGCGCTTTCCGGCTTCGATGCAACGATCGGCGTACCGCCGTCCGCCGCGACCCGAATGTCGAGATTGAGCGGGATTTCGCCGAGAAACGGCAATCCCAGCCGCTCAGCATCTGCCTTGGCGCCGCCGTGACCGAATATATGCTCCTCGTTGCCGCATTTCGGGCAGATGTAAGTCGACATGTTTTCGATCATGCCGAGCACCGGCGTTCCCATCTTCTGAAACATGTCGAGCGCCTTGCGCGCGTCCAGAAGGGCGATGTCCTGGGGAGTGGAGACCACGATCGCCCCGCTCACCTCCGCCTTTTGAGCGAGCGTCATCTGCACATCGCCGGTTCCCGGCGGAAGATCGACGATCAGCACGTCGAGGTTGCCCCACTGCACCTGCGCGAGCATCTGCTGCAAAGCGCCCATCAGCATCGGCCCGCGCCAGACGACCGCATCGTCCTCCTTCGTCATCAGGCCGATGGACATCAGCGTAACGCCGTGATTGCGCAGCGGCAGGATGATCTTGCCGTCCGGCGAGGCCGGGCGGCCCGAAACGCCGAGCATTCTGGGCTGCGACGGACCGTATACGTCGGCATCCAGCATGCCGACCCGCTTGCCTTGCGCCGCCAGTGCGACGGCGAGGTTCGCCGCGACCGTCGATTTGCCGACGCCGCCCTTGCCGCTCGCGATAGCTATGATGTGTGCGACGCCGGGTATTTTCTGTGGTCCCGGGCGCGCGGCATGTTGATGAACCGGTTTCGTGTCGGGCGAGGGCGTGTCGGAATGGGCGGTCAGAAGGCCAATCACCTTTTCGACGCCGTCGATCCTTTCGACGGCCGCAACGGCGGCCGCGCGTACCGGTTCCATGTCTTCGCCGAGGGCAGCGTCCACTTCCATCATGAAGCGGACCCTGCCGTCCTCGACCGTGAGAGCCCGGACGATGTCGGAACTGATCAGATCGGCGCCCGTGGCGGGTAATAAGATCGTCTTGAGGGTTTCGAGAACCTGCTCACGGGTGACGCTCACTCAGCGTTCCCCGTCTTGATCACGCCTTCCACGACGTGTTCCATCCCAATTCCGTCGATGGTCAATACCATGCGCGCCCGCACGCCGCCCTCTGGCAGGCGACCCGCAGCGCGGGCTTCTCGTACCGCGTTTTCGATCTCCTGCTGCGATGTCACGCCCACCTGTTTCAGGAATTTGCGCATCGACATGTTGAAGTCGTCGTCGCTCATTTCGTTTCCTCCGGTCCTGCCGCCGCGTCATTGCGTTGTCGCGGCAATTGTTCTTATCTGGTCCAAATGGCCTGGGAGGGCAAGCACGACCCGGAATCGGCACGGGAGGAATTCATGCGGCTCGTAGATTGCTTGACGGGCGTGTTGTTCGCAGCCTGCATCGCGGCCGGACCCGCCAAGGCCGCGGGCAAAAGCATGGTTCTCGCCGCCGACGAGCGCCTCGAGGCGTCCGGACTCCTGAAATATATCGTTCCCCGCTTCTCGTTGAAAAATGGCATTCGAGTACAGGTCCGAACCGCCGTTTCCGGCGATCTCGCCGAGGTCGTGCAGGGGGGAGATGCACTGCTCGGCCCGATTGCAGTGGCCGAGTCGCTTCGGCAAGGCGGGCGCGGTCAGGGATTGCGCCCGGCGTTCTCTGTCGATGGCGATGCGGGGAAAGAGATCTATGCGGTGATGCTGCTCAAGAATGCCGAAAATCCCGAAAATGCTGCTGCCTTCCTTGACTGGCTGACGTCGGAAATAGGCCAACGCACCATTGTCTCGTATTCTCGGCCGGGGCAGCCCGGATATCTTCCCGGCGCGCTGAAGGTGGAACGGGAGGTCGTGGAACTGCCAGAAGGTGATTTGAACGAGGGCGAGAAACTCGCGCATTTGCACTGCGGGCGTTGCCACGTCATCAGCGACAGGAACCGCTTCGGCGGAATCGGGTCTACACCGTCATTTCCGGCCCTGCGTGCGGTGCCAGGCTGGAAAGACAAGTTCATCTCATTCTGGGCATCGAATCCGCACCCGTCCTTTACCCGAATTATCGACGTTACCCCGCCCTTCAATCCGGACCGGCCGCCGCATATCGCGCCGGTCGTCCTGACACAGAAAGAAATGGAGGACATCGTCGCCTACGCAGCGTCGATCAAGCCGAAGGACCTCGGCGCCGGAGTTCAATCGCGCTGATGCTCAGTGTTTCTTGCGTTCGTTCAGATAGTCGTCGGTTGTGCGTACCTTCGGCCGTTCGCCCAAGCGAAACGGGGCGCTGTCGTCATGGTATTGAGCCCGAACCCGGCAATCGTCACACATACGGATCAACCGGGTGTTGTCGGAATTGCTGAACATCGAATGCTGCCCTTCGAGCTTGGCGACGATCCGCTCGACGGTGCTTTTGACACCGAACGGTTTGCCGCATTCGATGCAGGCGTAAGGCTCCTCTTCCTTCAACACCTGTTGAGCGAAGGCCGCCTTTGACGTGTCGAAGCGGGGCTCCAGCGTGATCGCGCGCTCGGGGCAGACATTGGCGCACAGTCCGCACTGAAGGCAGGCATCTTCCTGGAACCGCAATTGTGGTTTTTCCGGATTGTCACCGAGGGCGCCGGACGGGCAAAGCGATGCGCAGGACAAGCAGAGCGTACAGGCGTCAAGATCGATCAACACTGCCCCATAAGGCGCGCCCGCCGGAAGGGCGATCGGCTCGACGGGCCGTCCGGCTGCCAGAGCACGCGCAGCCAGGCGCGTGACGTCTCGCCGGCGCCCGAGCGGCAGGATCGTATCGACGTTCAACGGCTCGGGCTTTTCGGAATAGAGCGCGTCGGACATTGCATCGGGATCGGAGGTCTCCAAAAGCCGGATCCGGTTGTCTCCCGCGCCGAGGCCGGTCGTCAGAGTTCGGGCCAGTTCGGCTTCGCGTGCCAATGTCTCGCGATCCGCGCCGGGAGAAACGAGGATCGAGACAGAGGTAAATCCGCATGCAAGCGCGACCATCATCTCCGCGTGTCCGAACACCGACAGCGACGGCACCTCGAGCGGTATGACATTGCCGGGAATTCCTCGACCGAGCCGGGCCGCCAGCCCGATCATTTCGCGGCCATGCCGGTTATTATGGACAAGCAGGCGCGAAGTCGCGCCGCCTGCCGCTCGGTATGCCGATGCCAGCGTCCGCACCTCGGTGAAAATTTCCGAAACGGGCGGAGCGTCATAAGTGACCGCGCCGGACGGGCAAAGCGAGGAACAGGATCCGCAGCCGGCGCAAATATGCGGGTCGATCGCGACCGCATCGCCGGCTGGCACGATTGCCCCCGTAGGACAGGAATCCAGGCACCGGGTGCACCCGGTCTGCCCGGCGCGGGAATGAGCGCAAAGCGTTTCGTCGACGCGAACGTGAAGTGTTTTCTCGAAGGTGCCTACCAGCTGCGAGGCGTCGAAAGCTGCGCGCTGCGCCGCGCGGATATCGCCGGGATCGGCGCGATAGATAACCGTCGCGTTTCTCGTGCGCCGGGAAGATCGGGGGATTTCCAGTGAGGTCGACGATCACATCGCATTCGGATCGCGCGCCGTTCCGGGGCTCGGAAAACCCAAGGCCGCCTCGGCCGGAAGGCACGAGGCCGCAATAGTCGTCGACCGTGATTTTGAACCCGCCGAGTGACCCGGTCGCCGTTTTCAGCCGACCCGCGGCGATGTCGAAGCCGCGAACCGGTCCCGGCAGGATATCGGGCCGGTCGGTCAGCAGGCAGGTCACCGAAAGGATGCCGGCGAGCTGCTCGGCAAGCGGAAGGACGGTCTCCGAATGACCGACAATGAGGCAGACCCCCTCGGAAGCAACATCGATGGTGCGCGATGGTGCCCTCTTGATTTGCGATGCGGCGATGAGAGCCGCGATCTTCGGCGTGACTTTCTTGCCGTCCTCCGACCAGCCTGCGCGGTCGCGGATATCGATACAAAGGGGAGCATCCTGCTCCAGTTCCTCGGCAAGCAAGGCGAAGGTATCTGCCTCCTGCTGGCAGGCGACGATGATTTCGGACTCGGGGTCCGCGATTGCCTTGGCCGCTTCTTCGATCTGGCTGGTGCAGAGACCGCTGTACACGCGTGAGCATGTCAGGCCGGTCGCTTTCTCGATGGCATCGCGGTCCGGCGAGAAAGTGCGCGCGCAGTCGCACAGCAGAAGTCTGATGCTCATCTTTCCTCCCAGAAGGCTGGCTGGACAGCCGCCACCGCACCGGCTTTATTGTATTATGGGCAGAACCTAGTGTCCGGATGCAAGGACGTAAACATGAACGAGTCGTCAACAGCCGATCGCGTTGCCTCTTTGCCCGTCGGAGTGGTGTTGCGGCGTATGCCGGGCGTTACCCGTTGGGCGAAATGGGCGTGGAAGGCGATCGCGCTTTTGCCCGGGGCCGGTCCTGGTCATTGGCGAGAGTTGCGACGCGACGGCGATGTCGTCGAATACCATGCGGCAACGATCGATCTCCGGTTGCACAGGACCGATACCGAGGCATATCTGACCTCCATGAACGGCAAGCCGCCCTGTATTTACGTGGTGATGCGCATGCCTGCCGATGAGCCGGACGGCCGACCGGAACTGCTCGCCGTCACGGCGTCGGCCTACGAGGCGCAGGATTACACCGACAATGGCGAAGATATCGTCGAACCCGTGCCGATCCCGGTGGGCCTTGAGGCATGGATCGGCGACTTCGTGCAGCGCCATCACAAGGACGAGGCTTTCGTCAAGCGCAAGCGCCGTCCGCACGAGGACGAGCGCACCGCCGAGGGGATCGGTGATCCGCGCATTCGCCAGGATGCCGATGTCTACCGGTCGCCCGGGGCGATGAAGGCAAACGACACATGAGCGAGAACGACGGCTTCCTGTCACGGTGGTCGCGGCGCAAACAGGCCGCAACGGTAGCGCCCGAGGAACCGGATCCGGCCGTCGAGGATATTTCCGTGGCCGAACCTGGCGACCCGGAATACGCCGACGTGCCGGAGGCCGGTGGGGACGAGGAACTCTCCGATCTCGAAATCATCGAGAAATACGGTCTCAAGGACCCGGACGAACTGGGGATGGGTGACGATTTTGCCGGCTTCATGCGTCCGGTGATACCCGAGCGTCTGCGCCGCCGCGCTCTGCGCGCATTGTGGCGGTCGAATCCGGTTCTCGCCAACCTGGACGGATTGAACGACTACGACGGAGACCTGACCGGCGGAAGTGTGCCCGCCGGCCAACTCAAGACGGTTTACAAAGTCGGGCTGGGAATCGTTCGCAACGTGATGGAAGCATCCGATCGGGCGGAACAACCCGCAAACGAACCTGCGATCGAGAGTTCCGGAACTCCGGATGAAGCGTCGGCCGACGAATCTCCCGCATCCCCCGCAGACGTGGAAAATGCCGATGTTTCAGATGAGGACAGCATCGAAATCTCTGAAAACGCAAGAATTCCGCTGAGGAAACGCATGATATTTCGCGAGCCCGGTCAATAATCAGGCGCGGCCTGCCTGCAAAAATCTCTTGTATTGAGATATCAATCGAGTACCCTTTTTCCATAGCCCGCCAAAAAAATGGGCTGAGGGAGGAAGCGTGTCCAGCCTGAGCGCAACGGCGGGGGTGAGAGAGGAAGACCGACTCCGCGCGGACCTGTACGATTTTCTCGCGGCTCTTCTCGTTCGCCCTCCGGATAGCGAAATGATCGAGCGCTGCAGCGCGCTCAGCGGTGATGAAACCGATCTCGGCCAGGCCATCGGCGAGCTTTCGAGAATTGCCGCATCGACAAGCGAGCACGCGGTCATACGCGAATATAACCGGCTGTTCATCGGCATAGGTCGCGGCGAACTCGTTCCATATGCCAGCTATTACATGACAGGCTTCCTGAACGAGAAACCGTTGGCGCATCTGCGCAACGACATGTCGGTGCTTGGTATCGAGCGGGCCGAGAATGTGTTCGAACCGGAAGACAATATTGCCAGCCTCTGCGAGATAATGGCCGGCCTGATCGTCGGACGTTTTGGAGAACCGACCTCGTTGCGCCGGCAACAGGAGTTTTTCGGCCGTCACATCGCGCCATGGGCAGGGCATTTTTTTACCGACCTCAAACGCGCGAAGAATTCGCTGTTCTTCGCCCCGGTGGGCGAGATCGGTCGGGTGTTCATGGAAATCGAGAAGGAAGCATTCCGTATGTCGGGCGAGGGTACGGCATAGGAGTGCCGGCGTACGCCGCCGGTCAGGTTTTGGGAGAGAAGAGGTAGTGCAGATGTCCAAGAAAGAGTGTCCGTCCGACGAAGGTCGTCGCAATTTCCTTAAGCTTGCAGCGACGGCTGCACCGGTTGCCGCTGTGACCGTGGTTTCCGGAAGCGAAGCCAATGCCGCTTCGCCGGAGATCGAGAGCAAAGGGCTGCGCAAGACGCCCCATGTCCAAGCGTATCTGGATAGCGCCCGCTTCTGAGGCGCCTGATCTGTACCGAGACAACCCGGGCCGAGCCCAGCAAGGGAGGAAGAACATGCTTAGGAAAAAGACGAATGCGGTCCAGCGCCAACTCCGTACGGAGGGCATTCTGGCAAGCATTGCTGGAAAATCGGTCGACCGCCGCTCATTCCTCAAGACCTCGGGCCTTGCTGTCGGCGGTCTCGCCGCGCTGGGCGTCACTGGCGGTACCGTCACGCGCGCCGCAGCGCAGACGAGCGCGAGCGCCGCAGTCAAGAACATCAAGTCGATCTGCACGCACTGCTCGGTTGGCTGTACCGTCATGGCGGAAGTGGTCGATGGCGTATGGATTGGCCAGGAGCCGGGCTGGGACAGCCCCTTCAATCTCGGTGCCCATTGCGCAAAAGGTGCATCGGTACGCGAACACGCCCATGGCGAGCGTCGTCTGAAATATCCGACCAAGCTGGTCAACGGGGAATGGGTGCGGGTCAGCTGGGAAGAGGCGATCAACGAGATCGGCGACCAGATGCTCAAGATCCGCGAAGAAAGCGGTCCGGACTCCGTCTATTGGCTCGGGTCGGCAAAGCACAGCAACGAGCAGGCCTATCTGGTCCGCAAGTTCGCCGCCTATTGGGGCTCGAACAACGTCGACCATCAGGCGCGTATCTGCCATTCGACGACGGTTGCGGGCGTTGCCAACACATGGGGCTACGGCGCCATGACCAACTCCTACAACGATATCCACAACTCCAAGGCGATCTTCCTGATCGGCGGCAATCCGGCCGAGGCTCATCCGGTCTCGCTGCTGCACATTCTGAAGGCGAAGGAAGAAAACAATGCGCCCCTGATCGTCTGCGATCCGCGCTTTACGCGTACCGCGGCCCATGCTGACGAATATGTGCGGTTCCGTCCCGGTTCCGACGTGGCGTTGGTATGGGGTATCCTCTGGCACATTTTCGAGAACGGCTGGGAAGACAGGGAATTCATCCGCACCCGCGTCTGGGGCATGGACGAAATCAAGGACGAGGTGAAGAAGTGGACGCCCGCCGAAACAGAGCGTGTGACCGGCGTGCCGGGTACCCAGCTCGAGCGTGTCGCGCGGACGCTGGCCAACAACCGGCCGGGCACCGTGATCTGGTGCATGGGCGGCACCCAGCATACGAACGGCAACAACAACACCCGCGCCTACTGCATCCTCCAACTGGCTTTGGGCAACATGGGCCGGGCCGGCGGCGGCACGAATATCTTCCGCGGTCACGACAACGTGCAGGGCGCAACCGATCTGGGCGTGCTTGCTGACACCTTGCCGGGCTATTACGGCCTCGCGGACGGATCGTGGGCGCATTGGGCCCGCGTCTGGGAGGAAGATCTCGACTGGCTGCGCGGCCGGTTTGCGGTGATGCCCGGAGCCGGAGCCGACGGCAAAGACAGGATGATGATCAACGAGACCGGCATTCCGGTGTCGCGCTGGATCGACGGCGTTCTCGAGGCGAAAGAGAACATCGACCAGCCGGACAACACCCGAGCCATGGTGTTCTGGGGCCATGCTCCGAATTCGCAGACCCGCCTGCCGGAAATGAAAACCGCGATGGAGAAGCTCGACCTTCTGGTCGTGATCGATCCATATCCGACCATGTCGGCGGTGATGCAGGACCGGACCGACGGCGTCTATCTGCTGCCGGCTTCGACGCAGTTCGAGACCTACGGTTCGGTCACCGCGTCCAACCGCTCGCTGCAATGGCGCGAAAAGGTCGTGGAGCCGCTTTTCGAATCGAAGCCCGACCACGTGATCGCAAAGCTGCTGGCAGACAAGTTCGGCTTCACCGACAGGATTTTCCGCAACATCGCCATCAACGGCGACGAGCCGCTGATCGAAGACATCACCCGGGAGTTCAATCGCGGGATGTGGACGATTGGCTACACAGGCCAGTCGCCGGAACGTTTGCGCAAGCACATGGAGAACCAGCACACCTTCGACAAGACCACGTTGAGGGCGATCGGCGGTCCGGCCGACGGCGACTATTACGGTTTGCCGTGGCCGAGTTGGGGTACGCCCGAGATGAACCATCCGGGCTCTCCGAACCTGTATGATATCTCCAAGCGGGTCGCCGACGGCGGCATGGGGTTCCGCGCCCGCTTTGGCGTCGAAAGAAACGGCGACAACCTGCTCGCCGAAGGCGTCTACCCGGTCGGTTCGGAAATCCAGGACGGCTATCCCGAGTTCACCATGCAGATGCTGATGGATCTCGGCTGGGACGGCGACCTGACCGCGGACGAGCGGTCGGCCATTGATGCCGTCGCGGGGCCGAAAACCAACTGGAAGACCGACCTGTCGGGCGGCATCCAGCGCGTCGCGATCAAGCATGGCTGCGCGCCCTACGGCAACGCCAAGGCGCGTGCCGTGGTCTGGACCTTCCCGGATCCGGTGCCGTTGCACCGCGAACCGCTCTATTCGAACCGCCGCGATCTGGTGGCGGATTATCCGACCTACGCCGACAAGAAGTTCTGGCGCGTTCCGACCATGTACGAGTCGATCCAGAAGAACGATTTCAGCCAGGACTATCCGATCATCCTCACATCCGGCCGGCTGGTCGAATACGAGGGCGGCGGCGACGAGACCCGGTCGAACCCGTGGCTCGCCGAGCTCCAGCAGGAGATGTTCGTCGAGATAAATCCGCGCGACGCCAACAATCTCGGGGTTCGCGACGGCGCCCAGGTCTGGGTCGAAGGTCCGGAAAAGGGCAAGGTTCTGGTCATGGCGATGCTGACCGAGCGGGTCGCTCCCGGCGTGGCCTTCATGCCCTTCCACTTCGGCGGCTGGTTCCAGGGCGAGGATCGTCGCTACAAGTACCCGGACGGAGCCGATCCATATGTCCTGGGCGAGGCATCGAATACCGCACAGACCTACGGCTACGACTCGGTAACGCAGATGCAGGAAACCAAAGCGACGCTCTGCAAGATCTCGGCTGCGTAAGGGAGGAATGAAAAATGGCAAGAGCAAAGTTCCTCTGTGATGCGGAACGCTGCATCGAATGCAATGCCTGCGTGACGGCATGCAAGAACGAGAATGAAATCCCCTGGGGCATCAACCGCCGTCGCGTGGTCACCATTCAGGATGGCAAACCCGGCGAACGAACGATATCGGTAGCCTGCATGCACTGCTCGGATGCGCCTTGCATGGCGGTCTGCCCCGTCGACTGCTTCTATCAAACCGACGACGGCATCGTCCTGCACTCGAAGGACTTGTGCATCGGTTGCGGGTATTGTTTCTACGCATGCCCCTTCGGTGCACCGCAGTATCCGCAAGCCGGTAATTTCGGCAGCCGGGGCAAGATGGACAAGTGCACCTTCTGTGCGGGCGGCCCGGAAGAAGACATGTCCGAGGCCGAGTTCCAGAAATACGGGCGCAACCGGATTGCGGAAGGCAAGTTGCCGATCTGCGCCGAGATGTGCTCGACAAAGGCGCTTTTGGCCGGTGATGGCGATGACGTATCCGCCATTTACCGCGAACGCGTTGTGGCCCGGGGCTTCGGTTCGGGCGCCTGGGGTTGGGGTACTGCCTACGACCAGAAAGGCGGATAATATTTCGGCCGGGCCGCTCTTACGCGGCCTGGCCAGATCGAATTGATTTGCGATGTCGCGGGGGCGGGCATGATTGCTCGCCCCTGTTTTCGTCTGGATCGGAGTGACTGATGAGACTTCTTGCTTCGGAACATCATTTCGGCTTTCATCGGTTTTGGCATGCCCGGCTTTTTGCATGCCGCGGCCACATCTGTCGCGTAGTCCCATGTGGAGGGCGAGCATCGCGGCGTTGCTGTTGCTGTGCAACCAGGCGATTGCCGAGGACTTTCGCAGTTTCGAAGGCCATGGCGGCCCGGTGAAAGCCGTCAGGGTGTCGGAAGACGGGCGGCGCATGCTGACGGCGAGTTTCGATTACTCCGTCGGAATCTGGGATCTGACCTCGGAAAAGGAACCGCTGTGGCTGGAAGGCCACCGCGCCGCCGTCAACTGCGTCACATTTCTGTCTGACGACATCGCTGCTTCCGGCGGCGATGATTTTGACGTGATCCTGTGGGATCTGGTCGCGAGGCGGCCTCTGCGCCGCCTTCAGGGACACAAGGGCAAGGTCATGGCGGTCGCCGCGACGGCGGATGGCGATCGTCTGGCGTCGGCGAGTTGGGACGGCACGATACGTATCTGGGACGTTGCGACAGGCGACGTCCTCGCCGAACTCGACGATCACGACGGCAACGTCAATGACGTGGTGTGGTCCGACGACGGCGACCGGCTCTATTCCGCAGGTTATGACGGAACGGTCATCGAATGGGACGGCCGGCACTACGTGCCGCTGCGGCGTCTGGCCTCGCACGGATTCGGCGTCAACGTGCTGGCGCTTAACGACGAGGCGGGCTGGATCGCCTATGGCGCGCTCGACGGCGGGACCCGGATTCTGGATATCGAAACCGGTCGGGAGATCGCGGATCTGACGGCCGACCGTCGTCCGGTGCTCGCGCTGGCGCTGGCTGCCGGATGGCAGCAAGATCGCGGTGGGCGACGGCCATGGCTACATCATGGTGGTCGATACCGAAACCTGGCGGATCTCGCGCGATTTCCGCGCGGCGTTGAACGGGCCGATCTGGGCGCTGGATTTCACGCTGTCCGGAAATGGCGTGATCGCGGGCGGTATTGCCGACGAGGCGTTTCTATGGCCGCTCGAGGGTGACGACAGCCAGCCGCGCATGGCCGAGATCCGGCGCAAGTTCCATGTCGATCCTTCAACCGTTTCGAACGGCGAACGCCAGTTCCTGCGCAAATGCTCGATCTGCCATACGCTGGGCTCCGAAGGCGAACGTCGCGCGGGTCCGCCGCTGGCCGGGTTGTTCGGCCGTCCGGCCGGAACGGTCGAAGGCTATAATTACTCCGAGGCGATGCGGAACAGCCGTATCGTCTGGTCGGGAGAAACGATCAACGAACTGTTCGATCTCGGTCCCGATCATTACGTGCCGGGCACCAACATGCCGATGCAGAGGATAACGTCTGACGAGGACAGGGCCGATCTGATTCAGTTTTTGAAACGCGAAACAGCAGAAACCAAAACGAAGTAAACGCCTATCCGGGCCATTCAGGACCGGAATTCGATCCAGAGCGCACCTTCGGACTGACGCATCTCATCGCAGCCATGCTCACATGGCGATCACGCGGCCTCGACGCGCACGGCAGAGAACTTGAACTCCGGTATCTTGCCATAAGGGTCGAGCGCCGGGTTGGTCAGCATGTTCGCGGCTGCTTCGACATAGGCGAAGGGCACGAAGACCATGTCTTCGGCAACCGCCCGGTCGGCGCGGGCGAGCAGCGTGATTTCGCCCCGCCGCGTCGTGAGACGCACCTGGCCGCCGGGTTCCACGCCCAGCCTCCTCAGCGTCGCTGGATGCAGCGAGCAGTTCGCCTCCGGTTCCACTGCGTCGAGGACCTTGGATCGCCGGGTCATCGAGCCCGTATGCCAATGCTCGAGTTGCCGTCCGGTCGTCATGATCATCGGATAATCCGCGTCCGGCGTTTCGGCCGGCGCAATCAGGCTCGCGGGTGTGAACCTTGCCCGGCCGCCGTTTCTCGGGAAGCCGTCTCCGAAGACAATAGGCTGGCCCGGATCGTCGGGCGACAGGCTCGGATAGGTTACCGCGCCGTCCGTCTCAAGTCGGTCCCAGGTGATGTTGTCTAGCGACTTCATTCCCTGTTTCATCTCGGCGAAGACGTCGCGCGGATGTTTGTAGCCCCAGTCGAGGCCGAGCCGCTTGGCGAGGTCGACCGTGATCGCCCAATCCTCGCGCGCCTCTCCGGGCGGGGTGACGGCCGGCCGGCCCATCTGGACCTGCCGGTTGGTGTTCGTCACCGTGCCGGTCTTCTCGTAGAAGGCGGCGGCAGGCAGGATCACGTCGGCGTAGTTCGCCGTCTCGGTCAGGAAGATGTCCTGCAACACAAGGTGCTCCAGCGAAGCCAGCGCCTCGCGGGCATGCGTCACGTCGGGATCGGACATGGCCGGGTTCTCGCCCAGAATGTACATTCCCTTGATCTGCCCTGCGTGCACGGCATCCAGGATCTCGGTGACAGTCAGACCCTTTTCGGACGAGAAATCGCCCGATGCCCATATCTCGGCGAACGCGCGGCGGATGCTGTCGTCCGTCACCGTCTGGTAATCCGGCAGAAACATCGGGACCAGCCCGGCGTCCGATGCGCCCTGAACGTTGTTCTGCCCGCGCAACGGATGCAGCCCGGTGCCCGGCCGTCCGACATGGCCGCACATCAGTGCAAGGCTGATCAGGCAGCGCGAATTGTCGGTGCCGTGGATATGTTGCGAAATGCCCATTCCCCAGAAAATCATTCCGGCCTTGGCGGTGGCGAAGTCGCGTGCGACCTGCCTGAGCGTGGCTGCCGGAATGCCGCAGATCGCCTCCATGCGCTCCGGCGCGAAGTCGGCCAGATGCGACTTCTCGGCCTCCCAGTTCTCGGTCATCGCCTCGATATACTGGCGGTCGTAGAGTCCTTCCTCCACGATCGTTGCCATGATCGCGTTGAGCATCGACACGTCCGTGCCCGGCCGGAACTGCAGCATGTGCGTGGAGTGCCGCTTCAGCGCCTGGCCGCGCGGATCCATGACGATCAGCTTGCCGCCGCGTTTGGCGAACTGCTTGAAGTAGGTCGCCGCCACCGGGTGGTTCTCGACGGGATTCGCGCCGATGACGATCGCCACGTCGGCATTTTCGATCTGGTTGAAGGTCGCCGTAACCGCGCCGCTGCCGACATTTTCCATTAGCGCGGCGACGGAGGAGGCGTGGCAGAGCCGCGTGCAGTGGTCCACGTTGTTGTGGCCGAAGCCCTGGCGGATCAGCTTCTGGAACAGATAGGCCTCCTCGTTGGAGCATTTCGCGCTGCCGAAGCCGGCGACGCTTTGGCCACCGTCCGTGTCGCGCAGGCGAGCAAGCCCGGCGGCCGCGACGTCGAGCGCCTCGTCCCACGATGCCTCACGGAAATGCGTGAAAGGGTTCGCCGGATCGACGTTCAGGCCCTTCGGCAAACCGGGCTTGCGGATCAGCGGCTTCGTCAGCCGGTGCGGATGGTGGATATAGTCGAAGCCGAAACGGCCCTTGACGCACAGCCGTCCTTCGTTCGCCGGACCGTTGATGCCCTCGATGTATTTGACCTTGCCGTCCTTGACCTTCAGCGACACCTGGCAGCCGACACCGCAGAACGGGCAGACCGACTGCACCTCGCTGTCGATATCGGCGCTATCGCCGATCTGCGCGTCATCGAGCACGGTTGCCGGCATCAGCGCGCCGGTCGGGCAGGCCTGCACGCATTCGCCGCACGCAACGCAGGTGCTCGCTCCCATCGGGTCGGCGAAATCGAAGGTGGGGTAGGTGTCGTGGCCGCGGCCGGCCATGCCGATCACGTCATTGACCTGCACTTCGCGGCAGGCGCGCACGCAAAGCCCGCACTGGATGCAGGCGTCGAGATTGACGCGCATAGCCACATGGCTGTCGTCGAGGAGGGGAATGCGGTCGGGTTCGAGTGCCGGAAATCGGCTTTGCGCGATGTCGTTGGCCGCCGCCATGTCCCACAGATGCGAGGAGCAGTCATGTGCGGCTTCGGATTTCGGCTGATCAGCGAGCAGTAGCTCCATCACCATCCGGCGAGACTTCTCGGCCCGTTCCGAGTCGGTCTTGACTGCCATGCCGTCCGAAGGAGCGCGGCAGCAGGAGGCAGCAAGCGTGCGCTCGCCGTCGATTTCTACGACGCAGGCGCGGCAATTGCCGTCGGCACGGTATCCGGTCTGGTCCTTGTGGCAGAGATGCGGGATGAGCGTGCCTTCGCGCTTGGCGACCTCCCAGATGGTTTCGCCTCGCGCAGCCGAGACTTCGCGTCCGTCGAGCGTGAATTTGATCATCTCTGTCATCTCACACCTCGTCCGCGAAGTGTTTCATAGTCAGCCTGATCGGGTTCGGCGCCGCCTGGCCGAGCCCGCAGATCGATGCGTCTGCCATCACGTCGCAGAGATCGCCGAGAAGGTCGCGATCCCATTTGTCCGCCTGCATCAGCTTCACTGCCTTTTCACAGCCGGACCGGCATGGCGTGCATTGGCCGCAGCTTTCGCTTTCGAAGAAGCGCAGCATGTTGAGCGCGGCGTCGCGCGCGCTGTCCCTGTCCGAAAGCACGACGACGGCGGCAGATCCGATGAAGGTATCATGCGGCTGCAAAGTGTCGAAATCGAGCGGGACATCGTTCATCGCGGCGGGCAGCAGGCCCGAAGAGGGGCCGCCGGGCTGGTAGGCCTTGAATTCATGGCCCTCGGCCATACCGCCGGCGGCGTCGATCACGTCGAGGATCGTCGAGCCGGCGGGCAGCAGGTATACGCCCGGATTGGCGACGCGGCCCGAAACCGAATAGGAGCGCAGCCCTTTGCGGCCGTTCTTCTCGACAGCGTTCAGGATGTTTGCGCCGTCGCGGCAGACACGGGCGACCCAGTGAAGCGTCTCGATGTTATGGACCAGCGTCGGCCGGTCGAAAACGCCGACCTGCGCCACATAGGGCGGGCGCAGGCGCGGGATACCGCGCTTGCCCTCGATCGAACTCGATCATTGCGCTTTCCTCGCCGCAGATATAGGCGCCGGCGCCGCGCCGCAGCTCAATATAGCCCGGCTCGACGATGCCCGCCTTTTCCAGCTCGCCGATCTCGTGGCGCAGGATATGCAGGACGGCCGGGTATTCGTCGCGCATGTAGACGAAGCAGGTCTCGGCTTCGACCGCCCATGCCGCGATCAGCATGCCTTCCAGCATCAAATGCGGCGTGCGTTCCAGGTAATAGCGGTCCTTGAAGGTGCCGGGCTCGCCCTCGTCGCCATTCACCGCGAGGTAGCGCGGGCCGGGATTGGCACGTACGAAGCCCCATTTGCGGCCGGACGGAAAGCCCGCGCCGCCGAGACCGCGCAGGCCGGAGGCCAGGACCTCTTTCTGCACTTTTTCCCAGTCGCCATTGGCCCGCAGCTCCAGCAGTTTTGCGTAGCCGCCGCCGGCACGGTAGGCCTCGAAGCCTTCGTAGTCCGGGATTTCGGGATGGAATTCGCCCGCGTCGATGGCCGCCTTTGCCTTCTCGGCAGTGGCACGGTCAATGTGCCTGTGACCGATTTCCAGAACCGGGGCGGTGTCACAACGCCCCATGCAGGGGGCCCTGACGACGCGTACCGCCTTCGGATCGTGACCGGCTTCGAGGGCGGATAACAGCGCCTCCGATCCGGCCATTTCGCATGAAAGGGAATCGCAGACACGGATCGTCAGGTCGGGCGGCGGTGTTTCGCCTTCGCGAACCGGATCGAAATGGGCGTAGAAGGTCGCGACTTCCCAGATTTCGGCCATACTCAGGCGCATCTCTTCGGCAAGCGCGCGCAGATGCGGCGCGGAAAGATGGCCGTACTCGTCCTGAACCAGATGCAGGAATTCGATCAGGAGATCGCGTCGGCGCGGCCGGTCGCCGAGAAGCGCGCGGATTTCGGCCCATGCCGTGTCGTCGAGCTGCCGCCCCTTGGGCGTCCTGCGGCCCCGACCCTTGCCTGATTTCCAGATCCCGTCTTTCTGGTCTGCCGTCATCCGGATACCTTTCCTCCCGGCGTCCGCGCTTCAGTCGCGCGGCACCGCAATGCCCGGTTAGTTCCCCGGGAATCAATACCGGATTCCCGTGGTCCGATAGGGATTGCCTATCAACTCATGCAGGCCAGAAAGCCGCGATACGCGACATGCTATATCCCGAAACCGGAATAGGGCAGAAAACGCACCGGCGCGCCCGGTGCCACGTCCACGGCTTCGTCAGGCAATTCGACAAGACCCGTTGCCCATGACAGGCCGCTGATCCGTCCGGAGCCTTCGGATTTGAAAACCTCGGCATGCCCGCCCGCGTCCAGCCGGGCACGAAGATATTCGCGCCGCCCCTGTTTCTTGCGCTTCGAGAATGCGGCAGGCACCACGTATCCCTCCGGCTCCGTCCACCCGGCGCCCGAGAGAAGCGACATGGCGGGCCGTGCGAAGATCAGCGCGCAGACGAAGGCCGCGACGGGATTTCCGGGCATGCCGAAAACCGGCACGCCGTTCCACAAGGCAAGCGCGAGCGGACGTCCCGGCTTGATGGCGATGCGCCAGCTCGACAGGTTGCCACGTTCGCCGAGCAGACGCGAAACATGATCCTCGTCGCCGGCGGAGGCACCGCCTGAAGTCAGGATTACGTCGGCCGTGCGTGCGCCCTTGTCGAGGCGTGCGGCGATGGAGCGGGGCTCGTCGCGGACATGGCCTAGATCAACGGCGGCAAAGCCCCATTGGCGGGCCAGCGACAGCAGCATCGGCCGGTTCGCATCGTAGATCTGGTGGGTGGCAGCCGGGTCTCCGGGCTTGGAGACAATCTCGTCGCCGGTGGACAGTACGCCGATACGCAGCTGCCGATGGACGTCGATCTCGGCGATGCCGAGCGCGGAGAGGAGAGCGAGGTCCGGTGGCCGCAACAGGTGACCTGCCGTCAGAGCGAGCGCGCCTTCTTCGACATCCTCGCCGGCTCGGCGTGTGTTAACCCTTGCCTTGATCGGGCCGTCGAATACGACGGTGGTGCCATCCGTTGCGGTGTCTTCTTCGAGCACGACCGTGTCGACGCCGTCGGGCAGGATGGCGCCGGTGAGGATTCGGACCGCAGCCCCGGGTGGCACCGTACCCGTGAAGGGCTGGCCCGCCGCGGCTCGCCCGGACACGAGCGGCAGGCGCTGCACGCCATCGCCGGTCGCGGCATGGGCGAAGCCGTAGCCGTCGACGGCGGAATTCGCCGCGGGGGGATTGGACCGCCGGGCGACGCAGTCTCTCGCCAGGACCCTGCCGACAGCGGACGCCGCCGGGACCGTTTCCGTTCCGGTCACCGGCTCAAGTGCTTCCCGAAGCCTGGCAAGCGCATCGGATACGGGAATCCAGGAAACGCCCTGCGGCATGGCGAAGCAATCATTGCGAAGACGCGGCGGTACAAGAGGGGAGGACGCTATCATTGCGGATTTTCCGGTCCGGTTGCGGATAGAAGCTCCACTTCACGCAGGATAAAGTCCGCAATGGCGATCGTATCGTCGAGATGGAGCACCGGAACTGACAGTCCTTCAGGGGCGCCGTTGGACGCGACGGCCCGTATGGTCGGGTTTTCGGCCACCATCAACGGGCGGCCGGTCTCGACGCGGTGAGCCTCGATCTTGGAATGTGGCGCGCGCTTGTAGCCTTCGACCAGCACCAGATCGACGGGAGAAAGGCGCGCGACAAGGTCTTCCAGTGGCGGTTCGGCCGCTCCGCGCAGTTCATGCATCAGAGCCCAGCGGTCCGGCGATGCGACAATCACCTCGCTCGCGCCGGCCTCGCGATGGCGATGGCTGTCGCGGCCCGGCTGATCGATATCGGTCGTGTGATGGGCGTGCTTGATCGTCGAGACGGTGAGCCCGCGTCCGCAGAACTCAGTCACCAGCCGCTCCATCAGGCCGGTCTTGCCGGAGTTCTTCCATCCGGTGACGCCGAATATTCTCGTTAAAGACACAGCAACCGCTCCGCCATCGCGATGTCCTCGGGCGTATTGATGTTGAAGAACGGATCATAAGGTTCGGACGCGAAGGACGCGGTTCCACCATCATGCTGGTCGGTCCACAGTACAATCTTGCGCAGGCCGCCGGCAAGCGCGGAGCGCAGATCCTCCCGCAGCGCGACTGGCCACAGCCCGAATGTCGGATGGCGCTGCAGCCGGCCCGTTTCGTCGGGCGATGCCGCGAGCGCCAATCCCGACGGTCCGGCTGCGGTCTGCAGTTCGTCAACGAGATCAAGCGGAAAGAACGGCGTGTCGGCGGCGGTGGTCACGATCGCTTCGGCGCCGAATGTCGCGGCCCAGTCGAGGCCGGCAAGAACTCCTGCCAGAGGTCCCGGATAGCCGTCCACGCTGTCGGCCAGCACGGGGAGGCCGAATTCGGCGAAGCGGGCCGGATCGCCATTGGCGTTCAGTGCGAGGCGGCGGCACTGCGGGGCCAGCCGGTCAATCACGTGATCGATCAGCCGCCGCCCGCCGACTTCGCGCAGGCCCTTGTCGCCGCCGCCCATGCGCGTGGCACGGCCGCCGGCCAGGATGACACCGGGGATCTCAGTTATCGTCCGCTCCTTTGCGCCGGTTGCGGCTGCTTTCATCGGGGATGGTGGACGGATCGACGTCGCGGATCAGTCGCTCTTCGCCCGAAAGGCAGATAAAGCGACGACCGCGCAGCCGTCCGATCAGGGTCAGCCCCACCTGGCGGGCGATCTCCACGCCCCAGGCGGTAAAGCCGGAACGCGATGCGAGAACGGGAATGCCGGAAAGAGCGGTCTTTATCACCATTTCCGAAGTCAGGCGGCCGGTCGTGTAAAGGATCTTGTCGTCGGCCGGCACCTGATGGCGGAACATGAAACCCGTGATCTTGTCGACGGCGTTGTGGCGGCCGACATCCTCCATGTAGACCAGCGGCCGGTCTCCCTGGCAAAGCACGGAGCCGTGGATGGCGCCGGCTTCCAGATAAAGCGAGGGGATCGTGTTGATCGTCTTGGCAAGCGCGTAGAGCCAGCTTGTTTTCAGCTGTGTCTTTGGCAGTTTCAGCCCTTCAATGCCTTCCATCATGTCGCCGAAAACCGTGCCTACCGCGCAACCGGACGTCTGGGTTTTGCGCTTGAGCTTGTCTTCGTAGGACGTCTGCCGCTCGGTCCGCACGACGACGGTCTCGATTTCCTCGTCGTAATCGATCGCGGTCACGACATCGTCAGCGAGCAACATGCCCTGATTGCGCAGGAAACCCAGCGCGAGATACTCGACATAGTCGCCGATCGTCATCGCCGTGACGATCTCCTGGCTGTTGAGGAAGATCGTCAGCGGGCGTTCCTCGACCACCGATATCTCGGTTGGCGCGCCGGATTGGTCCGTTCCGCTGATGCGCCGTGTCAGGCGAGGATCGTTCGGCGAAGGCAGAATGGGAAGAGTCGGGATCATGTGGCGCTTTTCTTTTCGGAAGGCATCTTGTAGGCAGGGCCGGGCAAATTCAAGAGGCGGAGGCGGCGGCGCCGAATGCTCGGATATGTGACTTCCAAGGGGCGCGGAGCTTCGGACCGGTTGCTCGCGGAGACTGCGCATAGGCTGCTCGAGCAGGGTTGGCCGCTTGCGGGCGTGATCCAGGAAAACGTCGAGAATCCGGTTGGCGGCCCTTGCGACATGGTTCTCCAGGTTTTGGCGGCTGACCGCATGATCCGGATCAGCCAGAATTTGGGACCGATGGCGCGCGGTTGCCGTCTTGATCCGGACGGCCTCGAACAGGCAGTCGGCCTGGTGGAGCGCGCGCTCGATGGCGTGGACGGCATTCGGCCGCGGCTTCTGATCGTCAACAAGTTCGGCAAGCAGGAGATAGAGGGCCGTGGCTTCCGCCCTGTGATCGGCCGTGCGCTTGGCGAGGGCGTTCCCGTTCTCGTCGCCGTCAACACGGCGAACCTCGAAGCCTTCCAGGCGTTTGCCGACGGCCTCGGCGAGGCGGTCACGCCGTCGGTTCCCGAAATACTGCGATGGATCAACGGGGTCGCGTCGCCAAGGGAATAACGGGAATTGCCGTATTTTGGGTGCGAAGCCGGAGAATTCCGCGAAAACGGTTCCGTGCCGATTGGTCACGTGAATCGAGAGCCGACCTCAAGCCGTATCGGTACGCGAATGCCCGCCTCTGACCCGCAGGAGACTGGGCGAAAGCAAGATGGCGTCCCGCGTGACGTTTTTCCGGACTGCGCGAACGCGAGAGCATCAAGCGGTCCGGATTTGCCGGGTGACGAACGCTGACGTGTCCGAATTCGTCAATCATATTTTCGCGCGCCTCGTTTTCCACATTTCCCCTGCGATTTCAAAAGGATCCTTGAGATCCCTGAATCAACGGTGTATACCTGCGTGTATCGTTCATCCGGCGGGTCCAGGCTTGGGTTTGCCGGAAAGGTTGGTTGTTTGCCTGCGCGGGGGAGAGTCCCTTCCTCTTCGCCAGTGCTGCCAAGAGTGACGCGGCTTTCCATCCGCGGGACCTGCCGCGGTATCGTGACATTTATTCCGGCTTGTTTCTCCTCTTTGATCCTCCGTTTCCTTGAACATGAAGGCGGAGCACTTCATTTTGGGCGCGATCACGTCCACCGGACGGAGGGAGCCATGTGCGCCAATTGCGACTATACGATCCACGGGCATCAGCACCATTTCGGCTGGGACAATTCCAATGCTCCCGCCGAGACGGTGGCGCCCGGATCGACAATCCTCTTTCACTGTCATGACAGTTCGGCCGGTCAGCTGGACCCCTCGTCGACCGCAGAGGACCTCACGACGCTCGACTTCGGCAAGATCAACCCGGTATCGGGACCGATCTTCGTCGATGGAGCGGAACCGGGCGACGCGCTGAAGGTCACGATCGACAGCTTCAAGCCGTCGGGCTTCGGCTGGACGGCGAACATTCCGGGCTTCGGCCTGCTTGCCGACCAGTTCGAGGACCCGGCGCTGACGATCTGGAAATACGATCCTGACACGCTCGCTCCGGCCATGTTCGGCAAGGAAGCCGCGGTGCCGCTGAAGCCCTTCGCGGGGACGATCGGCAATGCGCTCGCCGAACCCGGCCTGCATTCCGTCGTCCCGCCGCGGCGGGTCGGCGGCAACATGGACATTCGCGATCTCGCCGCGGGAACCACGCTCTACCTGCCGGTGGAGATCGCGGGCGCCCTGTTCTCGGTCGGCGACACCCACGCAGCGCAGGGCGACGGTGAGGTCTGCGGCACCGCGATTGAAAGCCCGATGGATGTTGTCCTGACGCTCGACCTCGTCAAGCAAGCGAACCTCAAGACGCCGCGCTTTACCACGCCGGGACCGGTGACGCGCCATCTCGATGCCAAGGGATACGAGGTGACGACGGGCATCGGGCCGGACCTGATGACGGCGGCGAAAGACGCGGTGGCGAACATGATCGACCTGCTGTGTGCGACGCGGGGCATGGATGCGGTCGACGCCTACATGCTGGTGTCGACCTGCAGCGATCTGCGGATTTCCGAGATCGTCGACATGCCGAACTGGGTCGTCTCGTTCTACTTCCCGCGCTGCGTCTTTGAATGAGCGAAACAGCGATTTTTCGGGCCCCCTCCATCCTTTGGGCGCGGAACCGGTTCGCAACGCCCTGGCGGATATGGGCGAGGGGACCTGGTCGGGGAGGCGTCGTAACCGGCAAGGCCGGCAGCCGGCTTCGGCGACCCTTCCCAAGCTTTGCGCTTTGCGTGTAGTGGTTCGGCCATGGAAACTGATTCCCGACCTGCCGGCAGCGATAGCCCGGTGATCCTGCAACGGGGCTTTCGCGTGTTCTTCCTCGGCGCGGCCGTCTGGGCCGCGCTGGCCATGGCGGTCTACATGGCGTCGTTGTCCGGCCTTCAGGTGATCGCGCCGTCCTTTTCGATCATCAACTGGCATGTCCACGAATTTTTGTTCGGCTACACCGGCGCGGTCATCGCCGGTTTTCTGCTGACGGCGGTGCCGAACTGGACGCGTCGCCCGCCGATCGCCGGCCTCCGGCTGCTGTTCCTCTTCGCGGTGTGGGTCGCGGGCCGGCTGGCCATTGCCTGGTCCGGCTATCTCGGAACTGGTGCGGTAGCGACGATCGATCTCGCTTTTCCGGCTTTTCTGATCGTTTTCATCGCGCGGGAACTGGTCGCCGCCGGAAACTACCGCAACTTCCGCGTGCTCGCCCTTCTGGCCCTGTTCATGGCGGCCGACGCCACCTTTCTCTATGAGGCGGCGCTCGCCGGAACCGGAGCCTATGCCGTGCGGGCCGGGCTCGCCGTCGTCCTGACGCTGATCATGCTGATCGGCGGCCGGATCATTCCCGCTTTCACCCGCAATTGGATGGCGCAGCACCATGAAACGGCGTTGCCGGAACCGTTCGGGCGTTATGACGGGCTGACGATCGGCGTGTCCGCGCTGGCGCTCGCCCTCTGGACCATCGGGCCCTATGGCGCGCCGGCGGCGTGGACGCTGGCGTTCGCCGGACTGTTGAATATCGGCAGGCTCGCGCGATGGCATGGCGGGCATGTCCTCAGCGAGGGCCTTGTCGCGATCCTGCATGTCGCCTACGCCTTCATCCCGCTCGGCCTGCTGGCAATGGCGCTTTCGATCTATGATCTCTTCCTGATGCCGGCCGGCGCGGCGACGCATCTGCTGACCGCCGGCTCCATCGGAATGATGACCATGGCGGTGATGACACGGACGAGCCTCGGCCATACCGGCCAGAAGCTGCATGCCGACCGCACGATATTGGCGATCTATCTCAGTCTCGCGGCAAGCGTGTTCACCCGTTTCGCCTATGCGCTGGAACCGGGATACACCTTGCTGATGGCGAGCGCCGGACTGTGGATCCTGGCCTTCGTTCTGTTCGTGGTCCGCTTCGGTTCCATGGCGAAACGATAGCCGCCGCGCGGCGCTTACGCACAGTTTTGATGTTACCGAAATTTAAGATTTCCGTCCTTGTCGCAATATCCGGCTGGGCGTAGCCTCGCTTGTGGTGGATGTTCTTTCCGCCTTCGACAGCGGCCGACGCCGTAAACACCGACAGCCGAAAACTCCAGCACGCGAACGCCGACATGAGCGACACATCCGTGAAGAAGCCCGACTTCGAGCACAGCGTGCCATGGTTCTGGCCAGTCGCCGCTGCGGTCGAGATGGAAGAGGAGGGGCTGAAGCTTTTTCAGGACAACATGCGCTTTGTCGCCGAAGCCGAGACGATCGAGGCGCCGCCGCCGCCGCAATGGGCGACGCCGAACCGCGTCGTCCTCGATCTCGACACGATGCGGCTGAGGGATTTCTCGCGCCTCGACGCGAAACCGGACGCGGTGCCGGTGCTCGTCGACGCGCCTTATGCCGGCCACAGCTCGACCATCGCCGATTATGCGGCGGGCCAGAGCCTCGTCGAGACGCTGATGGCGGCGGGTCTCGGGCACGTGCTCGCCACCGACTGGAAAACCGCCACCGAGGCGATGCGCGATTTCGGCATCGACAAGTATCTGACCGACATCGATACCGCGGTGGAGCGGCTTGGCGGGCGCGTCAACCTCGTCGGCCTGTGCCAGGGCGGCTGGATGTCGGCGATGTATGCCTGCCTTCATCCCGGCAAGGTCGCGTCGCTGGTTCTTGCCGGGGCGCCGATCGACACCGACGCCGGCAACGGCCCGATCAGGAAGATCGCGCATGAACTGCCGCTCAGCTTCTACGAGGAAATGGTCGCCTCCGGCGGCGGCCGCATGCTCGGCCAGTACATGCTCGCCGGCTGGAAAAACATGCATCCGGGCGAGCAGTATGTCGGCAAGTTCATCGACCTCTACGAGCACATCGAGGACAAGAGCTACATCAAGCGGACGGAGGAATTCGAGCGCTGGTACGAAAACCCGCTCGATCTGCCGGGCCGTTATTACCTGCAGGCCATCCAGCTGCTGTTCAAGGAGAACCGCTTCGCCAAGGGCGAGTTCGTCGCACATGGCCGGACACTGAAGCTGAAGGATATCACCTGTCCGCTCTTCTTGCTGGCCGGCGAGGCCGACGACATCACGACGCGGGAACAGGTCTTCGCGGCGGAGCATCTGGTCGGCACGCCGCCGGACAGGATTACGAAAAAACTGGTTCCCGGCGGCCATATCGGCCTGTTCATGGGAACCCGCACGCTCGGCGAGGCATGGCCCGGAATTGCCCGCTGGATCGCGGCGAACGGAGGAGCATGAAACGGGGGGAGAGCCCGGTAGCGAAGGAAAGCAGAACCAATGTCGAAAGCGCGCGAAAACTCCCACGGCGACGATACGCCGCCCGACACCGATATTCACGCCGGCCTGACGCAAAAGGAGGCGGCGGAGCGGCTGCAGCGCGACGGGCCGAACGCGCTTAGCGAAGAGAAGACCAGCACGATCGAGCGCCTGGCGCGGTATTTCTGGGGCCCGATACCCTGGATGATCGAGGCGGCGGCTATCCTCTCGGCATCGCTCGGCAACTGGGGCGATTTCTCCATCATCATGGTCATGCTGCTGGTCAATGCCGGCGTCGATTTCTGGCAGGAAAACAAGGCCGGCAACGCGATCGAGGCGCTGAAACAGCGGCTTGCCCTGACCGCCCGGGTGCTGCGCGACGGCACATGGGAGACGGTGCCGGCGCGCGATCTCGTGCGCGGCGACGTCGTGCGCCTGCAACTGGGCAACGTCACCCCGGCGGACATGCTGCTGGCCGAGGGCGATTATCTGAGCGCCGACGAATCCGCCCTGACCGGTGAATCGCTGCCGGTCGAAAAGGCGGTCGGGGAGACCGCCTATTCGGGGTCGGTGATCAAGCTCGGCGAGATGACGGGCATCGTCACCGCGACCGGCATGAACACCTATTTCGGCAAGACCGCGCAACTGGTCCAGTCGGCGCAGACACGGTCGCATTTCCAGCGCGCCGTACTGAGCATCGGCAATTTCCTGATCATGATGACGCTGGCGCTGGTGTCGATCATCCTGCTGGTTTCCCTGTTCCGCAACACGCCGTTCTGGCAGACGGTGCAGTTCTCGCTGATCCTGACCGTGGCGGCGATCCCGGTCGCGCTGCCGACGGTCCTGTCGGTGACGATGGCGGTCGGGGCCGAAAAACTCGCCGACATGAAGGCGATCGTCTCGCGCCTGGTCTCGATCGAGGAACTGGCGGGCGTCGACGTGCTGTGCGCCGACAAGACCGGCACGCTGACGCGCAACCAGCTGACGGTCGGCGAGTTGCGCCCCGCCGATGGCGTCCAGGCCGGAGAGTTGCTGCTTGCCGCGCGGCTTGCCAGCGACCGCACAGAACCGGACGCCATCGACACGGCCGTGCTGTCCGCCGACGGCGATGCCGGTGAGGACGGCGCCTACGAGATCCGCAAGTTCACGCCCTTCGACCCGGTGTCGAAACGCACCGAGGCCGAGACCGTCCATGAGGGCAAGGCGGTCGCTTTCAGCAAGGGCGCGCCGCAGGTGATCCTCGACCTCGTCAAGCCGGATGCAGAGACGCGCACGCGCATCGAGGGCGAGGTGGAGGAACTCGCCGCCGCCGGCTATCGCGCGCTCGGCGCCGCGCGCCGACAGGGCAAGGGGAAATGGCAGTTCCTTGGCCTGATCCCGATCTTCGATCCGCCGCGCGAGGATGCCGCCGAGACCATCGCCAGGGCGGAAGGAATGGGCCTTTCGATCAAGATGATCACCGGCGACCACGAGGCCATCGCGCGCCAGATTGCCGGAAAGCTCGGCCTCGGCGGCAACATCCGGTCGGCGACCCAGCTATTCGAGGACGGCGCCGCGGATGTCGCCGAAAGCATCGAAGACGCCGATGGCGTCGCCCGCGTCCTGCCCGAGCACAAGTTCCGGATCGTCAAGGCGCTGCAGGACCGCGACCACATCGTCGCCATGACGGGCGACGGCGTCAACGACGCGCCGGCGCTGAAACAGGCCGATGCCGGTATCGCCGTCAGCGGCGCGACCGACGCGGCGCGCGCCGCCGCCGACGTCGTTTTGACCGGCTCGGGCCTCGCCGTGATCGCCTCCGCCATCGAGGAGGCGCGCCGCATCTTCGAGCGCATGACCAGCTACGCGACCTTCCGGATCGCCGAGACGATCCGCGTGCTGATCTTCATGTCGCTGTCGATCCTGATCTTCGACTTCTACCCGGTGACGGCGATCATGATCGTCCTGCTCGCTGTGCTGAACGACTTCCCGATCATGATGATCGCCTATGACAACGCCAACGTCGCCGAGAAGCCGGTACGCTGGAACATGCACCGCGTGCTGACCATCGCGGCCTGTCTCGGCCTGATGGGCGTCGGCGAGACTTTCCTTTTGTTCTGGTATGTCGACACGGTCATGCACCTGCCGCGCGAGACGATCCAGACGATCATCTTCCTGAAGCTGCTCGTGGCCGGACATCTGACGATTTACGTGACGCGCAACCAGCGCTGGTTCTGGATGAAGCCGTGGCCGAGCCTGCGTCTGTTCCTGACGACCGAGGCCACCCAGATCATCGGCACGCTGGTCGCTGTCTACGGCATCTTGGTGTCGCCGATCGGCTGGAAATACGCGCTCGCCATCTGGGTCTACGCGCTGGCCTGGCTGCCGATCGAGAGCGCGGTTGCGCTGGCGATACGCCGCTCGCTCGACCTCGGCGCGGCCCGCCAGAGCGCGCATCTGAGACGGGCCGAAACGCGGCTGTCAAATCACTGAAAAGCGGATGGCGGTCAGCGGCCCGCCATCCGGTCGAGAAAGGCCAGCACAGCCGTCCGCATCTCCGGCGTTTCGGCATGGCCTGTGTCGGGCGAAACGATGACGGTCAGATCGTCGTCGGCGCCTTTCGCCGAATAGGCGGCGCGCAGCCGCTCCAGTGCCGGTTGCAGTGCCTGCGGCGGCGTCAGCGGGTCATTCGCACCGGCGGCAACCAGTTGCGGTCGCGGCGCGACCATTGCCGCGATGTCAGCCATGTCGCCGCGCGACAGCAAGCCTGGCACCGTCATGTAGACGCCGTGGAGGTCGTGCGTGCCGGCCGCGATCAGTCCGGCGATATCCGAGAAGGCGCAGAGATGGGCGCATCCGGCGACACGGCTGTCGAGCGCGGCCAGCCAGTAGGCATGCGTCGCCCCCATCGAGAGCCCGAGCGTCGCGATGCGGCCGGCATCGACATCGGCGCGGGCGCAGAGCCAGTCGAGTGCGGTGGAAAGGTCGGCCAGCATCGCGCCGAACAGCGTCCGGCCCTGCCAGAGCGCCGCTTTGGCGAGCGCGCTTTCGTTTCCCTCCGCCTGCCGGTCGCCGAAGCCGGGCATGTCGATGCAGAGCACGGTGAAGCCGCGCGCGGCGAGCAGCGGCCCGTAGGGCTCGGGCTGCAGGGCAGGGCGGCCCTCGGCGAGTTCGCGGCGTCCGATCTCGTAGCGGTTGCCATGCGCGTGGCAGTAGAGGACCGCCGGATGGGGGCCGGGCCCGATTGGGCGGAACAACAGGCCGGGCACCGGGCCATGCCCGGTTTCGATGCGCACGTCCTCCAGGACATGCGTTTCGGCTGCCGTACTGCGGACGACGGCGCCGCCGCGGCCGGGTTGCGGCCCGCCGGGATAACCCAGCATCATCCACAAGTCTTCGGGCGAAAGGGCGGGCAGCGTGCGATCCTCCTTGCATTCGGGGCGATGCCCGATAAACTGGTATACTAGTACTTTGCGATTGCGGGAGGAGCAATGCCGCGGTTGAGCTCGGAAAACGAGCGGTTCGATCCCGGACCGGCGCTGAACGACATTGAGATCGACCGGTCGCGCTCCATCACGCCGCAGATTTACGACGCGCTTCGCACCCGCATCGTCGACAACCGCCTGCCGCCGGGCGCTGCGCTGAGCGAAAGCGAAATCGCCCGTTTCTGCGACATTTCCCGCACGCCGCTGCGCGCCGCCCTGCAGCAGCTTGCGGGCGAGGGGCTGATCATCGTGCGCCCGCAGGTTGGCTCGGTCGTCGCGCCGCATGACGAGGCGCGGCTGCGCGAGGCGGTGTTCATCCGTTGCGCCATCGAGGAGGCCGTGGTGCGCCGCCTTGCCGAAACCGGCATCGACGAGGACGAGCTTGCGCCAATTCTCGCCGCCCAGGAACAGGCCGTCGAGCGCGACGATTACATGACCTTCTTCCGCCATGACGAGCGTTTCCACGAGGCGCTGGCGCGCATGGCCGGCGTGCCGAACGCCTGGCATCTCGTCCAGTCGGTCAAGGCGCATGTCGACCGCCGCCGGCTGAAGCTGATGTCCTCGATCAAGGGGCGCGCGATGCAGGCGTTCCGCGACCATATCGCGCTTCTCGACCTTATTCGCGCCCATGACGCGGAAGGCGCGGCGCGCGTCATTCGCACCCATGTCGATTCCGTTTTCGAGACCGGGGAGGCGAACGGCCGCAACCATTCCTGACGTGCGTTTCGAGTTGTGTGTCGGAATGATGTGTACTAGTATACAAGTTTAACAGGGAGGAGAATGTCATGAAATACGGACTGCACAAGACGCTCGTTTTCGGCGTGGCCGCGCTCGGCCTGATGGCGGGCAATGCGCTAGCCGCAACGGAACTCCGCATCAGCTGGTACAATGACGGCAACGAGGGCGAGGTCATGCGCGATCTCCTCGACCGTTTCGAGGCCGCCAATCCGGACATCAAGATCGTGCTGGACGTGCTGCCCTACAAGGCGATTCTCGAGGGCCTCCCGGTCCAGCTCGCGGCCGGTGAAGGTCCCGATCTCGCCCGCGTCACCGATCTCGGCGGTCTCGCCAAATACTACATGGACCTCACGCCCTACATTTCCGACCCCGCTTATTGGGAGGAGAATTTCGGACCCTTCCTGAAATGGCTGCGCCAGCCGGGCGACACGACGTCGATTTCCGGCTTCATGACGCAGCTCACCGTGACCGGCCCCTATGTGAACAAGACGCTGTTCGAACAGGCCGGTGTTGCGCTGCCGGGCGAGGGGGCGACCTGGGACGATTGGGCGGCCGCTTCGAAGGATGTCGCCACCAAGCTCGACATTCCGATCCCGATGGCCTGGGACCGGTCCGGTCACCGCGTCGCCGGACCGGCGATCTCGATGGGCGCCAAGATGTTCGACGCCAATGGCGAGCCGGCGCTGGTCGATGACGGCCTGAAGTTGATGGCGACCAAGCTCTATGACTGGCACCAGGACGGCACCATGGCCAAGGAGCTTTGGGGTTCGGTCTCCGGCAACCAGTATCTCGGCGCCAACGAGGACTTCGCCAACGCCAAGGTCGTCATGTACATGAGCGGTTCCTGGCAGATCCCGCAATTTGCCAAGACCATCGGAGACGCGTTCGACTGGTGGGCCGTGCCCGCACCCTGCGGACCGGCGGCCTGCACCGGCATGCCGGGCGGCGCCTCGCTGGTCGCGCTCAAGACATCGCAGCATCCCGCCGAGGTCGGCAAGCTGATGGACTACCTGTCCAGCGAGGACGTCCTGTCGGAATTCTATGCCCGCACGCTGTTCATTCCGGGCCATCTCGGCCTCGCGGCGAAGGGCATCGACTTCAAGACCGACGATCCGCGCGCCAAGCATGCTTTGGCCACATTCGCGGCCGCGGTGCCGACGATCTCGCCGATCGCCTTCGACCTGCAGGGCTACGTCTACAACCGCGTGATGTTCAACGCGCTGATCTCGCGCCTCGGCGAGGCGATCGTCGGCGAGATTACGCTCGACCAGGCCTTCGACCGCATGACGCAGGACGTCGAACAGCAGATTGCGGAAAAGAAACGCGGCGGCTGAGCGCCGGCCGTATCAGGCTCACCTCCCGACCGGGCACGGCTTTGGCCGTGTCCGTACGGGATGTCCAACCAGCGTGAACCGGACCCATGTCGCTTGACCAGACCGTAAAACCCGAACGCGATGCCGGCACATCGACGCTGAACGCGGCAGCTTTCTGGCCGGTGCGGATCCTGTTCGGCCTGCTGGAAGCGCCACTGCGCTGGCTGCAGCGCATCTTCGGCATCGGCGCGATGCCCTATTTCTTCATTCTGCCCAATCTCGCCTTTTTCGGCCTGTTCGTGGTCGTGCCGCTTTTCATCAATTTCGCTTTTTCCGTCACCGGCGGCACCAATTTCTATCTCGATGCCCGGCCCTATGTTGGCGCGGAGCAATATGCCTACCTCGCCGACTGCGCCAATTATCTCGATCCGACGACCTGTCGCGAGGACCGGTTCTGGCGCGGTGTCTTCAATACCTTCACTTTCGTCTTTTTTCAGGTCGCGCTGCTGGTGCTGTTCTCGATGATCACCGCGCTGATCCTGAACCGCGAGATCCGCGGGCGCGGCTTCTTCCGCGCCGCTTTCTTCTTCCCGGTGCTGCTGTCGCCGGTCGTTGTCGCGCTGATCTGGAAATGGATCCTGCTGCGCGATGGCGTGCTGAATGCCGGCCTCGTCTCGCTCGGGATCGATCCCGTGCTGTTCTTCGTCAGTCCCGGCTGGTCGATGTTCTGGGCGGTTTTCGTGTCGGTTTGGGCTCACATGGGCTTCTACACGCTGATCCTCCTTGCCGGCCTGCAGGCAATCCCGCCGGATCTTTACGAAGCCGCCGAGATGGACGGCACGAAACGCGAGCGCGTGTTCTGGCGCATTACGCTGCCGCTTCTGTGGCCCAACCTGCTGGTCGTCATCGTGCTGGCCTTGATCAAGGCGGTGCAGATATTCGACGAGGTCTTCGTCCTGACCGGCGGCGGACCGGGCACGGCGACGCAATTCATCGTCCAGTACATCTACACGACCGGTTTCGCGAACCAGGTTCAGAATTTCGGGCTTGCGGCTGCCGCCTCGGTGGTGCTCGGCGTCGTCCTTTTCGCGCTGACGCTGTTGCAGCTTGCCGTCACACGGCGAAAGGAGACGGGCTGACATGACCGGTTCCAACGCTATCTCCGGTCGGTCGCTGATCGGCTTCATGACCGCGCGGCGCGGCGGCGCGTCGATGCACTGGACCGATGTTTTCTCCTATGTCTATCTGGCGCTCGGCGTCGCCCTGATGTTCGGTCCCGTGGTCTGGCTGGTGCTCTCCTCCTTCAAGACGCAGGCCGGCCTGCAGGAATTCCCGCCGACGCTGTTGCCGCTCGGTCAGATCGAGCGCAAGGTCGAGGGCTATGACAAGCCGCTGCCGATGTTCCGTGTCCCGATGGAAGACGGCACGATGCGCGAGCTTGCCCAGATCCGCCGTATCGGCATCATCGCGCAGATGGTCGATCCGGCCGATCCCGGAAAGACGATCAAGGTGCCGATCGCCGGGCGCGAACCGATCCGCGAATTCCGTGTCGCCTGGGAGAACTACACCAAGCCTCTCAAGCGCTTCAACTTCCTGACCTATCTGAACAATTCGGTGATCGTGACGGTGGCGGCGACGCTCGTCACCCTGCTGATCAATTCCATGGCGGCTTTCGGGTTGGCGATTTACGAATTTCGCGGCCGAAACGCCGTGATGCTGTTCGTGATCGGTACGCTTATGATCCCGATCACGATCATCCTGGTGCCCGCCTATTTCGTCGTTACCCAGCTTGGCATGGTCAACACGCTGTGGGCTGTGATTCTGCCGGGCGCCGCGACGCCGACCGGGGTCTTCCTGCTCAGGCAGTACATGCTGACGATCCCGCGCGACCTGATCGAAGCGGCGCGCATGGACAAGGCGTCGGAATGGTCGATCTACTGGCGCATCGTCCTGCCGCTGTCTCTGCCGGCCATTGCGGTACTGGCGATCTTTTCGGTCATGTGGCGCTGGAACGATTTCCTCTGGCCGCTGATCGTGCTCAACCGCTCCGAGGTCTACACGCTGCAGATCGGCCTCAATGCCTTCCAGGGCGAGCTCGACGTGCAATGGCACTACGTGCTGGCGATGACGGTGGTCGCGCTGATCCCGGTGACGCTGGTCTTCGCCTTTCTGCAACGCTTCATCACCACCGGTATCGCTTCGACGGGGATGAAATGATCAAGCCGAAACCCGTGATCCTGTTCGATCCCTTTCCGCGCACGCAAGCGATGGTGTTCACGCCCGACGTGGCGGAGGAACTCGGCCGTCTCTCGACGCTGGTCACCCATTTCGGTTCGCGCGCGCCCGACGATCTGGTCGAAAGCGTGCTCGCCGATGTCGAGATCGTCGTCGGCCAGACCGCGATGGGACGCGAACGTCTCGACCGCGCGCCGAAGCTGAAGGCGATCCTCAACGTCAAGGCGAACTGGGAGCCGAATATCGATTACATGGAATGCCAGCGCCGCGGCATCCACGTCCTCTCCGCCGCGCCCGCCATGGCCCCGGCCGTCGCCGAATACTGCCTCGGACAGGCGATCGCGCTGGCGCGCGGCCTGCCGCGGGCGGACCGGCTGTTCCGCGCCGGCCGGGAGAAATACGGCATCGCCGGAAACGGTGGGGCCTACAGCCTCTGCGACGCGCCTGTCGGGCTGATCGGCTACGGCAATCTCGGCCGCGCGCTGGTGCCGCTGTTGCGGCCCTTCGATTGCCGCATCGCGGTACACGATCCATGGCTGTCGGACCGCTATCTCGAAACGCAAGGGCTGATCCCCGCTTCGCTGGAAGAGGTGTTGAAGACAAGCCGCTTCCTGTTCGTGCTCGCCGGCGTGACCAGCGAGAACGAGGGCTTCCTGGATCGGAAAGGCTTGGCCTCATGCCCGAGGATGCTTCGGTCATCCTCGGCTCGCGCGCCGAGGTGGTCGATTTCGACGCGCTGGTGGAAATGGCGGGGCAGGGCCGGTTCCGCGCAGCGATAGACGTCTATCCGGAGGAGCCGGTTCCCGCCGACGCACCGTGCCGGACCACGCCGGACGTGCTCTATTCGGCGCATCTGGCCGGCGGGATCGAGCCGTCCTATGCGCGCATTCGCGACATGATGATGGACGACATCAGGCAGATCCTCGCCGGTCTGCCGCCGCTCCGCATGCAAAAGGCCGAACCGCGCCAGGCGGCGATGGCCCGCAGCCGATGAAAGGAACATGACCGCGTGACGGAAATCCGCCTGAACAATGTAACCAAGGCCTTTGGTAACGTGGAGGTCATCCACGGCATCGACCTGCATGTCGAGAGCGGCCAGTTCGTCGTCTTCGTCGGACCGTCGGGCTGCGGCAAGTCCACGCTGCTGCGCATCATCGCCGGCCTGGAGAAGGTGACCGGCGGCGACGTGGTCATCAATGGCGACGTGGTCAACGCAGTGCCGGCATCGGAACGCGGGCTCGCGATGGTGTTCCAGTCCTACGCGCTCTATCCGCATATGAGCGTCTACAAGAACATGGCTTTCGGGCTCGAGAACTCGCGCATGCCGCGCGCCGAGATCGAAAGCCGCGTCAACGCCGCCGCCGCCATGCTGCAGATCACGCCCTATCTCAACCGCCGTCCGAAGCAGCTCTCCGGCGGCCAGCGCCAGCGCGTGGCGATTGGTCGGGCGATCGTGCGCGATCCCAAGGCATTTCTGTTCGACGAACCGTTGTCCAATCTCGATGCCGAATTGCGCGTTACGATGCGCAAGGAGCTTGCGGCCCTGCACGCCAAGCTCGGCGGTACCATGATCTATGTGACGCACGACCAGATCGAGGCGATGACGCTGGCCAACAAGATCGTGGTGCTCAATTCCGGCCGGGTGGAGCAGATTGGCGCGCCGCTCGATCTCTACAACCGGCCGCAGAACACCTTCGTCGCCGGCTTCATCGGCTCGCCGCGCATGAACCTGCTGGAGGCGGAGATCGCCGCCGGCGATGGCGGGTTCAAGCTCGTGGCGGGCGGCGAGAGCGATGGCGATCCCGTCAGTCGACGGTGTTGAGCCCGGCGACAAGGTGACCTTTGGCGCGAGGCCCGAGCATATCGAGATCGTCGGCGCCGATGACGCCGACATGACCGCGACCGTCGACCTGACCGAGCAACTCGGCGGCGAGACCTATGTCTACTGCACCGTCGACGGCTTGCCGCAGTTGACGGTCCACCAGATCGGACAGTTGCCGGTGACGCGTGGCGAACCGATACATCTGCGCTTCAACCGCGACGCGATGCATCTCTTCGACGCATCGGGCAAGACGATCGTCAACGGGTTCGGCTCATGAGCGCAGCAAAACTCGGAATGGGCGTCATCGGAACCGGGATGGCGGCAACGCCGCATGCCCGCGCGTTGCGGGATCTGGCGGATACGATCGACGTGCGCGGCGTCTATTCGCGCAGGAAGGAAAACCGCGAGGCCTTCGCCGCCGAATTCGGGTTTCCGGCGGTCGACAGCATCGACGCCATCGCCGACGATCCGGCGGTCAACGCTGTCATCCTGATCACGCCGCCGAACCAGCGCCTCGATCTCGTCCGCCGCTTTGCCGAGGCCGGCAAGCATATCCTGATGGAAAAGCCGGTCGAGCGGACGACGGCGGCCGCGGAGGAAATCGTGCGTATCTGTGCGGAGAATGGCGTCAGGCTCGGCATCGTCTTCCAGCACCGTTATCGCGAGGCGTCGCGCAAGCTGAAGGCAACTGCTCGGCGAAGGTGCGCTCGGCGAAATCGGCCTCGTGCGCGCCAGCGTGCCGTGGTGGCGCGAGCAGGCCTATTACGACGAGCCGGGCCGGGGCACATACGAGCGCGACGGCGGCGGTGTGCTGATCAGCCAGGCGATCCACACGCTCGACCTGATGCTGAGCCTGACCGGCCCGGTGGCGCAGGTTCAGGCGGTCGCCGCGACGACGCGGTTCCACGAGATGGAGTCGGAGGATTTCGTCGCCGGCGGCATGCGCTTTGCAAGCGGTGCTCCCGGATCTGTGATGGCGACGACCGCGTCGTTTCCGGGCGAGGCGGAATCGATCACCCTCGACTGCGAAAAGGCGAGCGCGCATCTGCAGTCCGGCACGTTGACGCTTTCCTGGCGCGACGGGCGCGTCGAGAGCTTCGGCGAGACCGGCGGTACCGGCGGCGGCGCCGACCCGATGGCCTTCCCGCATGGCTGGCACCGCGACCTGATCGCCGGGTTCGCCGCAGCCGTTCGCGAGGGCCGCGATCCGGTTCCCTCCGGGCGAGAGGCGCTCGATGTCCACCGCCTGATCGATGCTCTCATGCGCTCCTCGCGCGAGGGCCGCGCGATCGACATTCCATCTCCAACCGCCTCGTGAAGGTGCTCCATGCATGATCTGAAACTCGCCGTCATCGGCGTCGACCACCGCCATATCTACGGCCAGCTTGCCGGCATGCTGGAACTCGGCTGCACCTGCAAGGGGTGGTGGACCGAGGGCGATCCGCAACCCGTCGAGGGCTTCGAGAAGCGCTTCCCCGGCATCCCCCGCGTCGCCGACCGGCGCGAACTGCTCGATGATCCGGAGGTCGATCTGGTGCTGCTGGCCGACATCCCCGCGCGCCGCGCCGACCGCGCCATCGAGGCGATGAAGGCGGGCAAGGACGTGATGACCGACAAGCCCGGCTGCACGACGCTGGAGCAGCTCGACGCGATCAGGCGGACCGTGGCCGACACCGGCCGCATCTGGTCGATCGACTTCTCCGAGCGCTTCGAGGTGCCCGCCGCTGCCAAGGCCGCCGAACTGGTGCGCGAGGGCGCGATCGGCAAGGTCGTGCAGACGGTTGGCCTCGGCCCGCACCGGCTTAACCGCCCGACGCGGCCGGACTGGTTTTTCCAGCGCGAGGCCTATGGCGGCGTGCTGTGCGATATCGCCTCGCACCAGATCGACCAGTTCCTGTTCTTCACCGGTTCCGATGATGCCGAGATCGTCGCATCCAGCGTCGGCAATTTCGCTCACCCGGGCGATCCCGGGCTGGAGGATTTCGGCGAGATACTGCTCAGGAGCGACAAGGGGCAGGGCTACATCCGCGTCGACTGGTACACGCCGGACGCCCTGCCGACATGGGGCGACGGCAGGCTGACCATCCTCGGCACCGAGGGCACGATCGAGTTGCGCAAATATGTCGATATCGCGGGGCGTCCGGGCACCGACCACGTCTTCCTCGTCAACGGCACGCGCTACGAGCATATCGACGCGTCCGCGACGCCGCTGAGCTATTTCGGCGATCTCGCCAACGACATCCGCGACCGCACGGAGACGGCGATGAGCCAGGCGCATTGTTTCAAGGTGATGGAACTGGCGCTCAAGGCGCAGGCCGCAGCCGCCAGGCTCGGCAATCTGGAACGGGCATGATGTTCAACGTCGTCATTCTCGGCGCCGGCATCGGCGCGCAACATCTCGACGGCTATCTGGCCCTGCCGGAACGCTACCGCGTCGCCGCGATCTGCGATCTCGATGCCGAAAAGGCGGGCGCGCTTGCGGCGAAGGCGCCGGACTGCGCCGTCCTGTCGGACGTCGATAAGGTCTTGGCCGATCCCGCCATCGACATCATCGACATCTGCCTGCCGCCACATCTGCACGGGCCTGTCGCGTTGAAGGCCTTCGCCAAGGGTAAGCACGTGATCTGCGAAAAGCCGGTCGCCGGCAGCGTCGCCGAGGCGGACCGCATGGCAAAGGCCGCCGAAGACTCGGGTCGGCTGTTCGCGCCGATCTTCCAGTACCGTTACGGCCGCGGCATCTACCAGCTCGCCGGGCTGCGGGAGAGGGGCCTCGCCGGCAAGCCGCTGGTCGCGACGCTGGAAACCCACTGGAACCGAGGCGCGGACTACTACGCGGTTCCCTGGCGCGGCAAATGGGAGAGCGAACGCGGCGGCGCCGTGCTCGGCCACGCGATCCACATCCACGATCTCGTCACGGCGTTTTTCGGCCCGGTCACCGAGGTCTCGGCGATCCTCGACACGCGGGTCAACCCGATCGAGACGGAAGACTGCGCCGCGATCGCCATGCGCACCATGTCCGGCGGTCTGGTGACGTCGTCCATCACCCTTGGCGGGGCGGACGACCGCTCGCGGCTTCGTCTCGTCTTCGACGGGCTGAGTGCGGAAAGCGGTCTCAATCCATACGCGCCGGGCGAGGGCGAATGGACCTTCACCGCCCGGAATTCCGCCGAACAGGCCGACGTCGATGCCGCGCTTGCCGAGATCGATGCGGAGATCACCGGGCGGCCGTCCGGCTATGTCGGCCAGTTCGCTGCCATCGCCGACCATCTGGAGGGCCGGCAGGCTGCCATCGTGACGGCCGAGGACGGCGTGCGTTCCATCGAACTCGTTGCGGCGATCTACCATGCGGCACGGACCCGCGCGCATGTGCAATTGCCGCTGGACCGGTCGCTGCCGGTCTGCGTCGACTGGGTGCCCGGCAACGTGACGGTGCCGTGAGAACTGGCCGCCTTCCGGGGTTCACGGCCTGACGCCGCTTCCCTGCCTGAGGGGCCCGCCAATTTGACAAAGCGCGACCGGCGGGGCTCCTATGCCGGTCCCGGCGGCTGGCGAGGGCAGGGATCATTCCGCATATGACGATCGAGGACATACAGCTGGTCATTTTCGACTGCGATGGCGTGCTCATCGACAGCGAGGTCATCAGTGCGCGCATCCTGATCGAGCAGCTCGGCCGCGTCGGCGTGCATGTCGATTTCCCCTATGTGCAGAAGAACTTCCTCGGCCGTTCCTGGACGAAGGTTGCCGCCGAAGTGCGCATCTCCTACGGGCTCGATCTCGATTCCGATTTCGAGGACCGCTACCGCAGTGACCTGCTGGCCGCCTTCGAGACCGAGTTGCGCGCCGTGACGGGCGTCGAGGACGTTCTCGACAATATCGGCGTGTCATTCTGCGTGGCGACCAGCTCGAGTCCGAAGCGGGCGCGCCGGTCGCTCGAACTGTCCGGGCTTGCGCCGTTCTTCGGCGACCGCCTGTTCACCGCCTCGCAGGTCGCCAATGGCAAACCCGCGCCGGACCTGTTCTTTTTCACGGCCAGGTCGATGGGTGTGGACCCGCGGCACTGCCTGGTGATCGAGGACGCCATGCCGGGTGTCCATGCCGCCCGCGCCGCCGGCATGACGGTCTGGCGATTCACCGGCGCCAGCCATCTGCGCGGCCTCGACGCGGACGAACTTGCCGAGGGCGGTGCGTTGACCACCTTTGACAAATGGAGCCAATTCTTTGAAATGGCGCCACAACTCAGAAAAAGCATGGAAGCGACCGCCGAACGCCATGGCTAGCAAGATCGAAAGCGAAACGAGCCGTCTCGACGACGCGGCGAGGGCCGGCTGGCTCTATTACGTCGCGGGCAACACCCAGGACGAGATCGCCCGCAAGCTCGGCGTCTCGCGCCAGTCGGCGCAGCGTCTGGTGTCGCTTGCCGTCAGCGAACGCCTCGTCAAGGTGCGTCTCGATCATCCCATCGCCCATTGCATGGAACTGAGCGCCCGCCTGAAGGACAAGTTCGGCCTGAAAAGCTGCGAGGTCGTGCCGAGCGACCCGGACGCGCCGTCCTCGATCGTCGGCATCGCCCAGGCGGGCGCGGCGGAGATGGAGCGGCATCTGAAATCGCAGCATCCCAAGATCATCGCCATCGGCACCGGGCGGGCGCTGCGCGCCTGCGTCGAGCAATTGTCGCCGATGGACTGCCCGCAGCACTCGATCGTCTCGCTGCTCGGAAACATGATGTCGGACGGCTCCGCGACGGCCTACAACGTCGTCATCCGCATGGCGGAACGGGTCAATGCGAAGCACTATCCGATGCCGCTGCCGGTGCTATGCGCGGTCGACGGAGGAAAGGCGCATCCTCCACAACCAGGAACCGGTGCACAACATACTGGAACTGGCGCGCCAGGCCGACGTCACCTTCGTCGGCATCGGCAACATGGATTTGAATGCGCCGATACTCATCGACGGCTTCCTGACGCGCGACGAGATGCGCGCCTTCAATCGGGCCGGCGCGGTCGGCGAGATCACCAGCTGGGTCTACGACAAGAACGGCCATGTCATCGAGGGACTGGTCAACGACCGCGTCAACAGCGCGCCGCTGGTCGTCGATTCGCCGAATCCGATTTTCGGGATCGCCGCCGGCGAGGCCAAGGTGGCCGCCATCAAGGGCGCCATGGTCGGCAAGCTGATCAATTGCCTGATCACCAATGAGCATACGGCAGAGCTTTTGCTCAAGGATTGAGCAAAAAACTTTCGACCGATAATGATCTGATTTTACTGTAAAATCCCTACCTGCATGCACGCCTTCCGCACAGACCGGGGGTGCGGCATCTTGACTCGCATCTTTGACGATGTGAGTATTTGCTCGTACTTATAGCAAATGCCCATAATTTGGCATTGGGAGGAAAATCATGAAAATCTTCGTTCGCGCCCTGCTGGGCGCGTCTGCGCTGTCGCTTGTCTCGTTCGCCGCTTCGGCCACCGACATCACGGTGGCGACCGTCAACAATGGCGACATGATCCGGATGCAGGGGCTGATGGACGATTTTAACGCCAAGCACCCGGACATCAATGTGAACTGGGTCACGCTCGAAGAGAACGCCCTGCGCCAGCAGGTCACCACCGACATCGCCACCGGCGGCGGCCAGTTCGACGTGCTGACGATCGGCACCTACGAAGTTCCGATCTGGGCCAAGCAGGGCTGGCTGGTATCGCTGGACGACCTGCCTGCAAGCTATGATATCGATGACCTTCTGCCGCCGATCCGGGCCGGCCTGAGCTATGACGGAAAGCTCTATGCTTCCCCGTTCTACGGCGAATCCTCGTTCGTCAACTATCGGACTGACCTGGCCGAGAAGGCTGGCGTGAAGATTCCCGAAAAACCGACCTGGGACGACATCAAGACGGCGGCCGCCGCGATGAACGATCCCGACAATGGCGTCTACGGCATCTGCCTGCGCGGCAAACCGGGCTGGGGCGAGAACACGGCTTTCATCACCACGATGGCCAATTCCTACGGCGCGAGCTGGTTCGATATGGAATGGCATCCGCAGTTCAACACTCCCGAATGGAAGGCGACGCTGGATGATTATCTGGAGCTTCTGACCAAGTACGGACCGCCGGGAGCCAGCGCGAACGGCTATAATGAAAACCTGACGCTTTCGCTGCAGGGCAAGTGCGGGATCCGGATCGATGCGACCGTGTCAGCGTCGTCGCTTCTCGATCCCAAGCAGTCCGAGTTCGCCGACAAGGTCGCCTTCGCCCTGGCGCCGGACAAGGGGCTTGGCAAGCGCGCAAACTGGCTCTGGGCATGGTCGCTGGCGATCCCGAAATCGTCGCAAAAGCAGGACGCCGCGAAGACCTTCATCGACTGGGCAACCAACAAGGACTATCTGGCCCTCGTTGCTTCGAAAGAGGGTTGGGCCAACGTGCCTCCGGGGACCCGCAAGTCGCTCTACGAGAACCCCGAATACGCGAAGCTTCCGTTCGCCAAGTTGACGCTGGACTCGATCAACTCGGCTGACCCGGATCATCCGACGGTCAAGCCCGTGCCCTATACCGGTGTCCAGTTCGTCGCGATCCCGGAATTCCAGGGGATCGGCACCTCGGTTGGTCAGGAGTTCTCGGCCGCCCTCGCGGGCCAGGAGACCGCCGACGAGGCGCTCGCTAAAGCTCAGAAGCTGACCGAGGATGAGATGAAGGCCGCCGGTTACTACTGAGCCCTGCTCTGACCTGAACGCAGATCCGGGGCGGCATCGCCCGCCCCGGCGCCAACTTCCGCAGCCGCGCCCCGCTACCGGCGTCTGACCCAGAGGTGGGAGTCAGTCCAAGGCGCGGCGCCGAGCCCCCACTCGCTGGAGCGTCCCATGGCCACGCAAGCCTCTCGGTCCGCCGCACGTTACATGATCTCTCCCTCGGTGATCATGTTGTTCATCTGGATGGCAGTCCCCCTGGCGATGGTGCTGTACTATTCGTTCCGACGGTATCGGCTGCTGAACCCCGAACGCGCCGGATGGGCCGGATGGGGCAACTATTCCAACTTCGTCTTCTCGGGAGATTTCGGCGGCGCGCTGGTCAACACCCTGATCCTGGTCCTGGGCGTGCTGATCATCACCGTTGTCCTCGGCATCCTGATCGCGATCCTTATCGACCAGCCCCTATGGGGCCAGGGACCCGTGCGGATCCTTGTGATCTCGCCGTTCTTCATCATGCCGCCCGTGTCGGCGCTGGTCTGGAAGAACATGTTCTTCAACCCGACCAACGGCCTGTTTGCCGCGCTGTTCGACGGGCTCGGGTTCCAGCCCTACGACTTCCTCGGGCAGTCGCCGCTGACCTCGATCATCATGATCGTCGCCTGGGAATGGCTGCCCTTTGCCACGCTGATCCTGCTGACCTCACTGCAGTCGCTGGACCGCGACCAGCTCGAGGCGGCCGAGATGGACGGCGCTGCGCCACTTGCACGGTTCTGGTACATCATGCTGCCGCATATGAGCAGGGCGATCACCGTCGTGATCCTGATCCAGACGATCTTCCTGCTTGGGATATTCGGCGAGATCCTGGTGACCACCTCGGGCGGTCCCGGCACCGCATCCACCACCTTGCCCTTCCTGATTTTCAAGAAGGCGCTGCTCGACTTCGACGTCGGCGCGGCCGCGGCCGGCGGCGTGATCGCGGTCATCCTTGCCAACATCGTCGCCATCTTCCTGATGAAGGCGATCGGCAAGAACCTGGATTGAGGGAGGAACACCCATGGCACGTGCCGCCACACCGGCCCGCAAGACCGTAAACACCATCGCCGCCTGGGTCGTGGCCCTGATCATTTTCTTCCCGATCTTCTGGACGGTGATGACCAGCTTCAAGCCCGAGCCCGTCGCGGTGGCCTTCCCACCGGTCTGGTTCGACTTTCCCTGGTCGTTCGAGAACTATCAGACCGTGATCCAGCTGCGCGGCTACGGCCAGTTCTTCTGGAACTCGGTGGTGATCGCCTTCGGCTCGACCATCCTGGGGATGATCATCGCGATCCCCGCCGCCTGGGCGATGGCCTTCGTCCACGGACCGCGGACCAAGGATCTGCTGATGTGGATGTTGTCGACCAAGATGATGCCGGCCGCCGGCGTCCTGGTGCCGATCTACCTGATCGGCAAGGCCCTTGGCCTGATGGACACCCGATTCCTGCTGACCATCGTCCTGATGCTGATGAACCTGCCGATCATCGTCTGGATGCTGTACACCTACTTCCGCGAAATTCCGGGCGAGATCCTGGAAGCGGCGCGGATGGACGGTGCCTCGCTGGCGAACGAGATCATCTACGTGCTGACGCCGATGGCCGTGCCGGGGATCGCCTCGACGCTGCTGCTGAACGTCATCATGGCCTGGAACGAGAGCTTCTGGACGCTGAACCTGACCGCGTTCCAGGCCGCGCCCCTGACCAAGTTCATCGCCGGCTTCTCGTCGCCGCAAGGCCTGTTCTACGCCAAGCTCTCGGCGGCCTCGGTGATGGCGTTCCTGCCGATCCTGATCCTGGGCTGGTTCAGCCAGAAACAACTCGTACGCGGCCTGACCTTCGGCGCCGTGAAGTAGGGGAAGACCATGGGAAGCATTACCCTCAAGCAAGTCACCAAGAGCTTCGGCAGCACGAATGTGATTCCGCCGCTCGATCTTGAGATCCATGACGGGGAGTTCGTGGTCTTCGTCGGTCCGTCGGGCTGCGGCAAGTCCACGCTGCTGCGGCTGATCGCAGGGCTCGAAGATGTCAGCTCCGGCGTCATCGAGATCGACGGCGTCAACGCGACGGATAAGCCGCCGGCAAAACGGGGCCTCGCAATGGTGTTCCAGTCCTATGCGCTCTACCCGCACATGTCGGTGCGCAAGAACATCGCGTTCCCGCTGAAGATGGCCGGCATCGATCAGGCGGAGGCCGACCAGAAGGTCGCGGCCGCGGCCAAGGTGCTGAACCTCACAGACTATCTCGACCGCCGTCCGGGCCAGCTTTCCGGCGGCCAGCGCCAGCGCGTCGCCATCGGCCGCGCCATCGTGCGCGAGCCGGAAGCCTTCCTGTTCGACGAGCCGCTGTCGAACCTCGACGCGGCGCTGCGCGTCAACATGCGGCTCGAGATTTCCGAGCTGCATAACGAGCTTAAGACGACCATGATCTACGTCACCCACGACCAGGTCGAGGCGATGACGATGGCCGACAAGATCGTCGTGCTGCATGCCGGCGTCATCGAGCAGGTCGGTTCGCCGCTTGAACTGTACAAAACGCCGCGCAACCAGTTCGTTGCCGGCTTCATCGGCTCGCCGAAGATGAACTTCATCGGCGATGCGGAAGCGAAAAAGCATGACGCAGTGACGATCGGCATCCGCCCCGAGCACATTTCCCTGTCGACCGACAAGGGCAAGTGGAAGGGCAAGGTCGTCGTATCGGAGCATCTCGGCTCGGACACGTTCCTGCATGTCCAGACCGAATTCGGACTTCTGACGGTGCGCGCCGACGGCGAGGTCGATCTGCATCACGGAGACACTGTCTGGCTGACGCCGCACGAAGACCATCTGCACCGCTTCGACGCCGGTGGGCTGGCGATACGATGAAACGCCTGGAAGGAAAATCCGCGCTGATCACCGGCGCGGCGCGCGGCATCGGCAAGGCCTTCGCCGAAGCCTATGCGCGCGAGGGCGCGACGGTGGCCATCGCCGACATCAATGTCGACGGCGCAGAGGCGACCGCGAAGGAGATTGGCGACAAGGCCTATGCGGTGCATCTCGACGTGACCAGGCAGGACTCCATCGATGCCGCGATAAAGGCGGTGGAGGATAAGACCGGCGGTCTCGATATCCTGATAAACAATGCGGCGCTGTTCGATCTCGCGCCGATCGTCGAGATCACGCGTGACAGCTATGACCGGCTGTTCTCGATCAACGTCGCCGGCACACTGTTCACGATGCAGGCGGCGGCACGCTCGATGATCGCGCGCGGCAAGGGCGGCAGGATCATCAACATGGCGAGTCAGGCCGGCCGGCGCGGCGAACCGCTCGTCGCCGTCTACTGCGCCACCAAGGCGGCGGTCATCAGCCTGACCCAGTCCGCCGGACTGAACCTCATTTCGCACGGCATCAACGTCAACGCGATCGCGCCGGGTGTCGTCGACGGGGAGCACTGGGACCACGTGGACGCGCTGTTCGCCCGGCACGAGGGCCTGAAACCCGGCGAGAAGAAGAAGCAGGTCGGCGCCGCCGTTCCCTATGGACGCATGGGCACCGCCGAGGATCTCACCGGCATGGCCGTTTTCCTGGCTTCCGCGGAGGCCGAATACATCGTCGCCCAGACCTACAATGTCGACGGCGGACAATGGATGAGCTGAACGTCATGGTTACAAAGCTCTCACTCGACAATCTGTCCGCCATCGGCGCGGACGTCGCCAAGCCCTCCTATGCCCGCGGCGATCTCTCGCCCGGCATCGTCCATATCGGCGTCGGCAATTTTCATCGCGCCCACCAGGCGATCTACCTGCACCGGCTGTTCGAATCCGGCCGCGATCATGACTGGGCCATCGTCGGCGCGGGCGTGAAGCCCTATGACGATGCGATGCGCGGCAAGCTGGAGGCGCAGGACTGGCTGACCACGGTCGTCGAACTGGATCCGGCCGGCTTCTCGGCAACCGTCAGCGGATCGATGGTCGATTTCACCAGGATCGATCCTCGCCACCCTGATCGACACAATGGCAAAGCCCGAAATCCGCATTGTTTCGCTGACGGTCACCGAAGGCGGCTATTACGTCGACGCCAAGACCGGCGGCTTCGACGCGTCGCATCCCGAAATTGTCGCCGACCAGGGCAATTCCGATCATCCGAAGACCGTCTTCGGCATCATCATCGCCGCGCTGATGAAACGGCGCGACGCGGGGATCGCGCCGTTCACGGTGATGTCCTGCGACAACCTGCCGGAAAACGGCCATGTCGCCCGCAACGCGGTGCTCGGCCTTGCGCAGGGCAGGGCGGATGGCACGCATGACTGGATCGCCGGAAATGTCGCCTTTCCCTGTGGCATGGTCGATTGCATCACGCCGGCAACGGGCCCGCGCGAAATCGGGCTGGTGCGCGAGAAGTTCGGCATCGAGGACGCCGCGCCCGTCGTTTGCGAACCGTTCCGGCAATGGGTGCTGGAGGACAATTTCCCCCAGGGGCGCCCGGCGCTCGAAACCGTCGGCGTCGAATTCGTCGACGATGTCGCGCCCTACGAACTGATGAAACTGCGCATCCTCAATGGCGGCCACGCGACGATCGCCTATCCGGCGGGCCTGCTCGGGATCCACTTCGTCCACTCGGCGATGGAGAACCCGCTGGTGGCGGGATTCCTCGAAAAGCTGGAATTCTCCGAGATTATCCCGACCGTTCCGGAAATTCCCGGCGTCAGCATGTCCGGCTATTACGAGAAGATCGTCGGGCGCTTCGCCAATGTCGCCGTCGGCGACACGATCCCGCGTCTCTGCCTCGACGGTTCCAACCGCCAGCCGAAATTCATCCTGCCGACGGTGGCTGCGCGGCTCGCGCAGGGAAAGCCGGTCGACGGCCTCGCGCTCGAAGTCGCATTGTGGTGCCGCTACTGCGCGGGAACCGACGAAAACGGCAAGACGATCACGATCGACGACATTGCCGCGGAACGGCTGACCCGTCAGGCGCTGGCGGCTCGCGACGATCCGTCGGCATGGCTGTCGATGCACGACATTTTCGGCGATCTCGGCAAGGACGAGATATTCGCGTCCGCTTTCGCTGGCGCGTTGCGCTCGCTATGGGCCGACGGCGTGCAGGCGACACTGCAAGCCTATCTCGACAACGCGCCCGCCTGACCTACTGCGCTGCCGCGGTCTTCGCCGTCGTTTTCGCCAGCATGTTTTTCAGCACCGCGTCGTCGTTGTTCCACTCGCCGCACCAGTGGCGGTGCTCGGTCGCCGGGAACTTCTGGATGACGGTGCCGCTTTGCGGATTGACGTAGATGCCGGGCGGATAGCGATGGCAGTGACCCGATTTCGACGTGTCGTGGGTATCGCCGCTCACCCAGTAGATGCAGTGGGAGCACTGTGGACGCAATATGCTCATGGTCCCCTCCATGTGTCGCCGCCCAGTAGGCGGATGGCGAGAAGGATACGCGAACTTGTCTTGCGGGAGTGTAAAGGCCTTTTCGGTCGCTCCCCGGGACGGCTGTCCCGGGGTCGATGGGCCGCGTGAAAAAGGCGGGGCCGAAAGACCCCGTCAACGCCTCGGATAATGGCGGCGCAACGACCGCCGGACCGTCAGATCGTCGCGAGGAACAATGCCCGGACGTTTTCCGCCGTCAGCTTGACCGGATTGCCGCCGCAGGACGGGTCGTCGAGCGCCATCGGAACCAGTTCGTCGAGACGGGAGGTGTCGACCCCCATTTCCGACAGTTTCTTCGGAATGCCGAGCGAGGCGCAGAGATCGACGACGAAGGCGCGGAAGCCGTCGAAGCCGCCGGAAATGCCGAGATAGGCGGCGGCGCGCCCGATGCGTTCCTCGATCTCCGCACGGTTCAGGTCGAGCACGGCGGCCATCACCACGGCGTTGGTGGTGCCGTGATGCGTGTTGTAGACCGCGCCGATCGGATGCGAGATCGCGTGGATCGCGCCCAGCCCCTTCTGGAACGCCACGGCGCCCATCGAGGCAGCCGCCATCATCTGGCCGCGTGCCTCGATGTCCGTGCCGTCGGCATAGGCGCGCGGCAGGTATTCCTTCACGAGCCGCATGCCTTCCAGCGCAATGCCCTGGCTCATTGGATGGAAGAACGGCGAGCAATAGGCTTCCAGGCAATGCGCGAAGGCGTCCATGCCCGTGCCCGCCGTGATCTTGGCCGGCATGCCGACGGTCAGCTCCGGATCGGCGATGACGACCGACGGCAGGACCTTCGGGTGGAAGATGATCTTCTTCACATGCGTTTCGGAGTTGGTGATGACGCTGGCGCGGCCCACTTCCGAGCCGGTGCCTGCCGTGGTCGGCACGGCGATGTTCGGCACGATGCCGTCCGGGTCGGCGCGGGTCCACCAGTCGCCGATATCCTCGAAATCCCAGATCGGCCGCGTCTGGCCGGACATGAAGGCGACCATCTTGCCGAGATCGAGGCCGGAACCGCCGCCGAACGCGATGACGCCGTCATGGCCGCCGTCGCGAAAGGCTTTCAGCCCCGCTTCGAGATTGATCTCGGTCGGATTCGGATCGACATCCGCGAAGATGGCGCTGCCGAGCCCGGCGTCTTCCATCAGTTTGAGCGTGCGCTGCGTGATCTCCATGGGCGCGAGGCCCCGGTCGGTGACGAGGAGAGGGCGCTTGATGCCGGCGGAAGCGCAGGCGTCGCCGATCTCGGCGATGCGTCCGGCGCCGAAACGGATTGCGGTCGGATAGGACCAGTTGGCTGTAAGGCTCATTTCGTTTTCCTGAAGTGGTATGATTTCGGCCGGGTCAGATTTTGGAAGCCGATGACGGACAACGCGCCGCCGCGGCCGGTTTCCTTGCAGCCGGTCCAGCACAGCGACGGGTCGAGATAGTCGGCGCGGTTCATGAAGACGGTGCCCGTCTCGATTTGCGCGCCGATGCGGGCCGCGCGCTCCGGATCATTTGTCCAAAGCGAGGCGGTCAGCCCGTATTTGCAGTCGTTCATCAGCGCGATCGCTTCGTCGTCATCCTTGACCCGCATGATGCCGACGACCGGGCCGAAACTCTCTTCGCGCATGACTTCCATGTCGTGATTGACGTCGACGAGGATCTGCGGCGCGAGATAGGCGCCGCCATCGTCCGCCGGGAACAGCGCCGGATCGACCAGCCCGCGCGCGCCCTTCGACAGCGCGTCCTCGATCTGCGCGCGCACCGTCTCGGCGAAGCGGGTGTTGGCCATCGGGCCGATGGTGGTCTCCGCATCGAGCGGGTTGCCGAGTTTCAGCTTCGAGGCCCAGGCGACGGCCTTTTCGACGAATTCGTCGTAAAGCGTCTCCGCCACATAGATCCGCTCGATGCCGCAGCAGCACTGGCCGGAATTGAACAGCGCCCCGTCCATCAGCGTGTCGACGGCCCAGTCGAGATCGGCGTCGTCCATGACGTAGCCGGGATCCTTGCCGCCGAGTTCGAGCCCGAGCGGCGTGAAGGTTCCCGCCGCCGCGCGTTCGATGGCGCGGCCGCCGCCGACCGAGCCGGTGAAATTGATGAAGTCGAAGCTCTTCTCCGCGATCAGCGCCTCGCTGGTGGCGTGGTCGAGGAAGATGTTCTGGAACAGGTCGGCCGGGACGCCGGCCTCGACAAAGGCGCGCACCATCCGTTCGCCGACGAGCAGCGTCTGCGTCGCATGCTTGAGGATGACCGCGTTGCCGGCGATCAGGGCGGGCGAGACCGTGTTGATCGCCGTCATGTAGGGATAGTTCCACGGCGCGATGACGAAGACGACGCCATGCGGTTCGCGTTCGATACGGCGCTCGAAATTGGCGCTGTCCTCGGTGACGATCGGCGCCAGCGCGCTTTCCGCGATCGAGGCCATGTAGTCGGCGCGTTCCTTGACGCCGCCGAACTCGCCGCCGTAACGAACCGGACGTCCCATCATGTGGGCAAGCTCGGTGACGACCTCGTCGCCCATCGCGCCGAGCGCTTCGACGCCGGCCTGCACGAGGCCGATGCGCTCGGCAAGCGTGCGCTTGGCCCATTGCTTCTGCGCCGCGCGGGCGCGTTCGAGCATCGCCTTGGCATCATCGAGCGAGATGACCGGGCGCTCGGCAAAAACCTCGCCGTTTATGGGCGAGACGCATTTCAGTGTCGTCATGTTCTAGGACCTTTCGAAACCGCGGGCGATTTCCCAATCGGTGATGCGGCGATCATATTCGAACTGCTCCCACTCTGCGGCGTGGACGTAGTGGTCCACCACCTCGTCGCCAAAAGCCGCGCGCAGCATTTTCGAGCGCTTCAGCGCGGATGCGGCATCGCGCAGCGTTTTCGGGATTTCGCGGGCCCGGCGCGCCGCATAGGCGTCGCCGCGGAACTCCGGTTCCAGCTCGTACTTGCCCTCGATACCCGCGATGCCGGCGGCAAGCTGCGCGGCGAAGGCGAGATAGGGATTGAGGTCGGAACCGCCGACGCGGCACTCGACGCGCACCGCCTTGGTGCCGCCGCCGCAGACGCGGTAGCCGGCGGTGCGGTTGTCGCGGCTCCAGATCGCCTTGGTCGGCGCGAAGGTGCCGGCCTGGAAGCGCTTGTAGGAATTGATGTTGGGCGCCAGGAAATAGGTGAATTCCGAGGCGTGGGTCAAAAGGCCTGCCACGTAATTGCGCATGGTCTCCGACATGCTGTCGGGATCGCCGCCGCCCTCGTCGAAGAATTCCGGCGTCTTGCCGTCGGCCGACCACAGCGACTGGTGGACATGCGACGACGAGCCCGCTGCCGCGTAGTCCCACTTCGCCATGAAGGTCGCCGCGCGGCCGTTCGCCCAGGCGATTTCCTTCACCGCGTTCTTGGTGATCACGTGGTTGTCGGCGGCTGTCAGCGCGTCGGCGTAGCGCACATTGATTTCCTCCTGGCCGGCCCAGGCCTCGCCCTTGGAGTTCTCGACCGGAATACCGGCGCCGTAGAGGCCGTTGCGGATCGCCCGCATCACGTTCTCTTCCTTCGCGGTCTGGAAGATGTGGTAATCCTCGTTATAGGTGCTGATCAGGTTGAGGTCGCGATAGCCCTTGGCATGCGCCTCCTCGAAGCTCTCGTGGAACAGGAAGAACTCCAGTTCCGACGCCATCATCGCCGTCATGCCCATTTCGCGCAGCCGCACCAGCTGCTTTTTCAGGACCGCGCGTGGCGAGACGGGAATCTGTTCGTGGCTGTGGTGGTCGACGAGATCGCACAGCACGAGCGCGGCGCCTTCCTGCCAGGGAATGCGGCGCAGCGTCGACAGGTCGGGGATCATGGTGTGATCGCCGTAGCCCTTTTCCCAGCTTGCCGTCTTGTAGCCGGGAACCGGTTCCATCTCCATGTCGACGGTCAGGAGATAGTTGCAGCAATGGGTCTCGTCCTTGGCGCTGTCGAGAAAGTGCTGCACGTGGAAGCGCTTGCCCATCAGGCGGCCCTGCATGTCCGTGTGGGCGGCGACCACGGTGTCGATTTCGCCTGCCTTGGCGGCGGCTTTCAGTTCCTCAAGCGTCATCATGCCCGGCATCTGGATAGGTCCTCAAAAAGAGATGGGGCGGGGCGTCATCGCGCCCCGCCGTAAAGTGTGTACGCAAGCCTTAGCTGTAGCGGTAGGGCTTGCCCGCTTTGACCATGGTCTCGTTGTAAGACTTGAAGATGCCGACGACCTTGGCCTTGAGCTCGCTTTCTGCCGCGATCTCGTCCCAGAACTTGTGCGCCTCTTCTTCGACCGTAGCCCACTCTTCCTCGGGGATTGTCGTAGACTTCAGCTTGTCCTTGTTGACGCGCAGCGTTCGCTTCGCCGTTCCAGTACCAGTGCTGGCGATGGTAGTGCGAGGAGTTGAAGCAGACCTGCATCAGCGTCTTGAGATGATCCGGCACTTCGTTCCAGCGGTCCATGTTGGCGAAGAAGTGGCCGATCCATGCGCCCGAGATGTTGTTGGTCAGGAAGTACTCGGTGACATTGGCCCAGCCGGACGTGTAGTCCTCGGTGATGCCCGACCATGCGATGCCGTCGAGTTCGCCGGTCTGCAGCGCCACTTCGGCGTCTTCCCACGGCAGCGTGACCGGGATCACGCCGAAGCGCGACAGGAACCGGCCGGCGGTCGGGAAGGTGAACACGCGCAGGCCTTCGAGATCCTTCAGGCTGGTGATCGGCTTGTGGGTGGCGAAGTTGCAGGGATCCCACGAGCCGGCGGAGATGTGCTTGACGCCGACCTTGGCGTATTCTTCCTTCCAGATCTCGTCGAGACCCCAGTGGTTGAACAGCGCCGGCACGTCGAGCGAGTAGCGCAGGCCGAGCGGGAAATAGCCGCCGAAGACGGTGACCTCGGTCGGCGAAGCCATCGAATCGTCGTCCGACTGCACCGCGTCGATCGTGCCCTTCTGCATGGCGCGGAACAGTTCGCCGGTCGGCACGAGCTGGTCGGCGTAGTAACAGCTCGATTTCCATCTCGCCTTTTGCGATCTCGTTGAACTGGGCGATGCATGTGTCGATAACCTGCTCACCGAGCGCCGGGCCGGCATAGGTCTGCATGCCGCCACTTGATCGGCGCCGACTGGGCATGCACCGCCGGAGCGGCGAGCGTCGCGGCGCCGGCGATGGCGCCGGTCTTGAGGAATTTCCGTCTGGTCGTGGTCATTGACTTGCCTCCTTGTTGTGGCCCGCGGGCCGGTGATGTGTGCGGGGGTGGTTCGCGCCGCCCCTCAATGGTGGTTGTCAGCGTTGATAGACATGATGCGGAAGCCACAGCGCGATTTCCGGGAATGCGGTGACCATCGCCAGCGCCACGATCATCACGCCGACGAACGGGATGATCGATCGGTAGATGTCGTGGATGGTGATCTCCTTCGGCGCCATCGCCCGCATCAGGAACAGGTTGTAGCCAAACGGCGGGGTCATGTAGGCGATCTGGCAGGTGATCGTGTAGAGCACGCCGTACCAGATCAGGTCGAAGCCGAGCGCCCTGACCAGCGGCACATAGAGCGGCGCGACGATCACCAGCATCGCCGTGTCGTCGAGAAAGGTGCCCATGATCAGGTAGGACAGCTGCATCAGCAGCAGGATTTCCCAGGCGCTGAGGCCGAGCCTGTCGACGAAGAATCCCTCGATCGACTTGACCGCGCCGAGGCCGTCGAAAACCGCGCCGAACGCGAGCGCCGCGAGAATGATCCACATGAACATGCAGGAAATCGCCAGCGTCTCGCGCGTCGCGACTTCGAAGACCTCGCGCGTGAAGCGGCCCTTGATCACCGCGGCGAAGACCGAGGCAAGCGCGCCGACGACGGAGCTTTCGACGAGGCTCGTATAGCCCATCACGAAGGGCACCATCATGGTGACGAAGATGCCGAGCGGCAGGATGCCCGCCTGCAGCAGCCGGATCTTCTCGGCCCGCGGGATCGCGTCGAGTTCGTCTTCCGGCAGCACCGGACCGAGCTCCGGCGAGATGCGGCAGCGAATCCAGATATAGGCGATGAACAGGGCCGCCATCAGCAGGCCCGGAAAGACGCCGGCGAGCCACAACTGGCTGACCGGCTGGCGCGCGATCATCGCATACAGCACCAGCACCACCGAGGGCGGCACAAGGATGCCCAGCGACGACCCGGCCTGGATCACGCCGGTGACCATCAGCTTGTCGTAGTTGCGTTTCAGCAGTTCCGGCAGGGCGATGGTGGCGCCGATCGCCATGCCGGCGACCGAGAGGCCGTTCATCGCCGAAATGATCACCATCAGCGCGATCGTGCCGATGGCGAGACCGCCCGGAATCTTGCCCATCCAGACGTGGAACATGCGGTAGAGATCGTCGGCGAGGCGGCTTTCGGACAGCACGTAGCCCATGAAGATGAACATCGGCAGCGTCAGCAGCGGGTACCACTTCATCAGCTTCATCGCGGCGGAAAAGCCGAGATCCGAGCCGCCGACGCCCCACAGCAGGACCGAGGCCAGCACCGCGACGAAGCCGATGGCGCCGAACACCCGCTGGCCGGTCGCCATCATCAGCATCATGGTGCTGAACATCAGGATTGCGATCAGGTCATAGGACATTACAGCTCTTCTCCGCGGGCCTTGGCCAAGTCCTTGAAAAATATTGCGAATGCCTGCAGGAGCATCAGGAATATCCCGACCACCATGATGATCTTGATCGGCGCGATATAGGGCCGCCATGCGGTCGCGCTGCGTTCGGCATATTCAAGCGAGTAGACCGTGCTCTCGACGGCGCCGTAGAGCAGCACGCCGAGATAGAAGATCAGCGCGAAGATCGAGAAGGCGTCGACCCAGGCTTTTTTCCTGTCCGACCACTGACCGTAGAGCAGGTCCATGCGAACGTTGGAGTCGAGCTGCAGCGAGTAGGGGCCGCCGAGCATGTAGTAGGCGACCATGGTGAACTGCGCCATTTCGAGCGTCCAGATCGCGTTCTGGCGAATGATGTTGCTGATCGAGGACCACAACAGGATGCCCATCAGCACGTAGAGCAGGTACATCGAGAACCGGCCGACCCGGTAATTGATCGCGTCGACGATCCGTACGTATTTCCGTGCGAACGACATCATCCTTGGCGCCTTTCGTTGGGGGTTGCGACGGAGGGATGCTCACATGCTTCCAGACCGCGTTCAATCATCCGGCCGATCTCGCCCGCCGCCCGCTCGATGCCGGCCGCATCGCTGACGAAGTCGTTGCGGATCTCGATCATGACATTGAGGAGACCTGCCGGAAGCGCGTGCCCGCGCAGCGTATGCGTGACGCCGTCCGCCGGTCCGTAGGGCTCGTTGAGCGCCGTCTTCATCGAGGTGCAGTCCGGCGCGGCGTCGAGCATGGCGCGCGCCAGCCGGTCGTCGGTGTCGTGCAGCAGCCCGAGTTCGACGCTCCGCTTCTTGCCGAAGAAGACCGGCGTGAAGCTGTGGATGGTGATCAGGGCAGGGCGGGTTTGCGCGCGCGCGTCAAGCGTTTCGCGCAAAAGCGTGCGAAAGGGCTCGTAGATCTCCCGGGCGCGCGCGCCGCGTTGCTGCGGCGACAGGTCGGCGTTGCCGGGCGCGACGATCAGTTCGCTTTTTGCGGGGATGGAATCGGTGGCCTCCGGCGGGCGGTTGCAGTCATAGACAAGCCGCGACACGCGTGACGCGACGAGCGGCGCGTCGAGCGCGACACTCAGGCGCTGCGCCACCGCGAGCGCTCCGATATCCCAGGCGGCATGCGAAAGCCGGTCTTCTTCGCGCAGGCCGAGCCCGGAGAGGCTTGCCGGGATGAACGCGCTCGCATGTTCGCAAACCAGCACGATCGGCGCGCGCCCGCCGGAATTCGTGACCTCGGCGGCAGGGCCTTCCGACGGCGCGAGGATCGCTTCTGATTGTGCGGGATCGTCCATAGGTACAATTCATTACAGCAATTATTTTTCTGTCAATATCGTTTCAGTAGACAATGCTACATTTCGTGGTTTACGTGGGCACAAGAAAGGGTTTTCCACGTGGTTGACACGTCCGCATCGGTCAAAATGCGCATCCAGGAACGCATGGAAACGCTCACCCGGTCCGAGCGGCAGCTGGTCAGCGTCCTGTTGCAGGACTATCCGGTCGCCGGGCTTGGCTCGATCACCGAACTGGCGCGCCAGGCCGGCGTCTCGACGCCGACGGTCATCCGGACCGCGCGCAAACTCGGTTTCGACGGATTCCCGGACATGCAGGGCGCGATCCGCGAGGAGATCGCCGCGCAGATCAAGGAGCCGATCTCGCGCCGCGACGCCGGCCGCGCCAACGCCTCCGACCAGCACACGCTGAACCTGTTCGCCGACGCGGTCTCGTCGAACATCCGCAACACGCTGCAGCGGCTGAGCCCCGAGGCGTTCGACGCGGTGGTTTCGATCCTCGCCGATCCGAAACGCCACGTTTATCTGGCCGGCGGCCGCATCACGCGGTCCAACGCCGACTATCTCTTCAACCACCTGCAGATCATCCGCGCGAACGTCACCCTGCTCAGCCAGTCGCCGAATGTCTGGCCGCAATATCTCCTCGACATGGACGAGAACACGGTGCTGGTCCTGTTCGACATCCGGCGTTACGAGACGGATCTGTTGAAGCTGGCGAAGCTCGCCCGCGACCGCAAATGCACCATCGTGCTGTTTACCGACCAGTGGGGCTCGCCGATCAGCCGGCTGGCCGACCACGTCTTCCATGCGCTGGTGGAAGCGCCATCGAGCTGGGATTCGACCATCGCGATCATGCTGATCGTCGAAGCCCTGATCGCAGACATCCAGGCGGCGCGCTGGGAGGAATCCAAGGGCCGTATCGAGGACCTCGAAGCGATGTTCTCGGCAACCAAGCTGTTCCGCAATCTGAACTGATTGCGGCCTCTGCCCATGCGTCGCGGAAGGTCGTCGGCGGCGATGACCGTCTTAATCGGTTTCCGCGCGGTCGAGCAGGGCCGGCGGACGCTGATTGACGGCAATTCCGGCCATTGCGAGACTCCCCCAAGCAGAAAGGAAGTACATGGCTGCCGTAACGGCACCGCGACTGCCGGTCAGCGGTCCGGTGACGAACCACGCGCGGTGAAGGCCGCCACCGCCACGGCCAGCCAGCCGGCCATCATGGCGATGCCGCCGGAAGGCGCCGCCATCGCGAAAAGCCGTCCGTGGCCGAACGCTCTCAGCGCGATATCGGCCGAAAACACCGCCGTGCCGGCGAAAAGCAGCAGGCGGCGAGGCGGAAGCATGAAATCGCGCCGGCCGGAAAGGCCGAGCGCCAGCAGTGCCGGCGCATGCGCGAGACACACCAGCGCGACCGCGCCGAGCAGCCGCGGGTCGCTGGCGGCATGGGCGCTTGCCGCGGCAGCCGCAACGCCGCCAATGCCGAGAACGCCGGCGCCGAGCAATGTCGCACTGCCGATGCTTGCCTTGTCCGTCATGCCGTCTCTTCCTTCTCCGCAGGTTCAACAGCGCATATGCGGTTCGCTGGGTATTGAGACAAGTCCGCCGGACACATCCGCGGCGCCTGACGTCAATTCGCCGCAACACCGCGAACGCTCCTGGCGCCAGCGACGGAGAAAGGCAGCCCGGCCAACATCACGCCGGGCCGCGTTATCTCAATTGCCGACCGCGTAGGCCTCCATCGGCGGGCAGGTGCACACCAGGTGCCTGTCGCCATAGACATTGTCGATCCGGCTGACCGGCGGCCAGTATTTCGAGGCCGCGCTGTCACCGCCCGGCATGCCGGCGAGCCTGCGCGAATAGGGGTGCGCCCAGTCGTCGGCCATTACGTCGTCGGCGGTGTGCGGAGCATTGACGAGCGGATTGTCGTCCGCCGGCCATTCGCCCTTTTCGACCCTGGCCGCTTCTCCGGCGATCGCGATCATCGCGTCGCAGAACCGGTCGATCTCGCTCTTCGGCTCCGACTCCGTCGGTTCGACCATCAGCGTCCCGGCGACCGGCCAGGACATGGTCGGCGCGTGGAAGCCGTAGTCGACAAGCCGCTTGGCGACGTCGTCGACGGTGATGCCGGCGCTTGTCTTCAGCACGCGCGTGTCGAGGATGCATTCATGCGCGATGCGGTTCTTCCTGCCCTTGTAGAGAACCGGGTAATGCGGCTCGAGCCGGGCGGCGATGTAGTTGGCCGACAGGATCGCCATTTCGGATGCCCGTTTCAGCCCTTCGGCGCCCATCATCCGGATATACATCCAGGTGATCGGCAGGATCGATGCGCTGCCATGGGCGGCCGCCGCAACCGCGTTGTCGGAACCTTCCGAGACATGCCCCGGCAGGAACGGCGCCAGATGCGCCTTGACGCCGATCGGCCCGACGCCCGGCCCGCCGCCGCCATGCGGGATGCAGAAGGTCTTGTGCAGGTTCATGTGGCAGACATCGGCGCCGAAATCGCCGAGCCGCGCCAGTCCGACCAGCGCGTTCAGATTGGCGCCGTCGAGATAGACCTGGCCGCCATTGGCATGGACGATCTCGCAGATGTCTCGGATGCCTTCCTCGAAGACGCCATGCGTCGACGGGTAGGTGATCATCAGCGCCGCCAGCCGGTCGGCATTCGCCTCCGCCTTGGCTTTCAGGTCGTCGACATCGACATCGCCGCTTTCGGTGCAGTTCACCACCACGACATCGAGACCGGCCACATGGGCGGATGCCGGGTTGGTGCCATGCGCGGAGGAGGGGATCAGGCAAACCGTGCGGGCCGCATCGCCGCGCGCTTCGTGATAGCGGCGGATGGCGAGCAGGCCGGCATATTCGCCCTGGCTGCCGGCATTCGGCTGCAGCGAGACAGCGTCGAGGCCGGTGATTTCGCCAAGCCAGTTTTCCAGATCGTCGAACATCGCGCGGTAGCCCTCGGCATGCGCCTTCGGGGCGAAGGGATGCAGATCGGCGACCGTGTTCCAGCTGACCGGCATCATTTCCGCCGCCGCGTTCAGCTTCATCGTGCAGGAACCGAGTGGAATCATCGCCCGGTCGAGCGCCAGATCCTTGTCGGCGAGCCGGCGCAGGAACCGCATCATCTCGGTTTCCGAGCGGTTTTCGCGGAAGACCGGCTGGGTGAGGAACCGGTTGTCGTCGCGCAGCAGCGGCATCGCGAAGGGAGCGGTTTCGGGGGCTTCCGCGCCGAACAGCGCGGTAAGCGCCTCCAGATCGGCCTCGGTCGTCGTTTCGTCGAAGGCGATCGAGACGTGGTCGTCGCCGAGAACGCGGATCAGCCGACCGCCATTCTCGGCCGCCCTGGCGATGTCTGCGGCCTTGCCCGGCAACGGCGACAGTGACGGTGTCGAAGAAACGCGACCCGGCGGCGGAAAGGCCTTTCGCTTCCAGCGCCGCGGCGAAACGCGACGCAAAGCCATGCACGGTTTCCGCGATCGCCTTCAGCCCGGCTGGACCGTGCCAGATCGCATAGGCGGCAGCCATGTTGGCGAGCAGGGCCTGTGCGGTGCAGATGTTCGATGTCGCCTTGTCGCGGCGGATATGCTGTTCGCGCGTCTGCAGCGCGAGGCGGTAGCCGGGACGGCCCTTGGCGTCGACGGATTCGCCGACGAGCCGGCCCGGCAGCATGCGGGTCAGCGCATCCGAAACCGCCATGTAACCGGCATGCGGCCCGCCATAGCCGAGCGGCACGCCGAAGCGCTGCATCGAACCGACGGCGACATCGGCGCCCCAGTTCGCCGGCGGTTCGAGCAGCGTCAGCGCCAGCGGATCGGCGACAGCGACGACGAGCGCGCCCTTTGTCCTTTGCGTCGGCGATGGTTTGCGCGTGCTCGCCATAGATGCCGAACGTGTCCGGCCAGGAGACGATCAGCGCGGCCGTGTTTTCGCTGATGGCCTCCGAGATGGTGAGGCCGAGCGCATGGCAGCGCGTCTTGACGACATCGAGCGTCTGCGGATGCGGCGTGCCGGCAAAGACGATCTCGTTGCGCTTGTCGCGGTGGTGGCGCAGCGCCACGCCGATGGCCTCGGCGACCGCGGTCGCCTCGTCGAGCAGCGAGGCGGAAGCCACCGGAAGTCCGGTCAGTTCGGCCACGAGCGTCTGGAAATGGAACAGCAATTCCAGCCGTCCCTGGCTGATTTCCGGCTGGTAGGGCGTATAGGCCGTGTACCAGGCCGGATTCTCGAACAGGTTGCGCTGGATGACCGGCGGCACATGGCAGCCGTGATAGCCTTGGCCGATGAAGCTCTTCATGACGGTGTTGCGGTCCATCATGGCCTGCAACTCGCCAAGCGCCGCGTGCTCGCTCGTCGGGGCGGGCAGGTCAAGCGCGCGATCGAGCCGGATCGCGGCCGGCACGGTCTCGGAGATCAGCGTTTCCACGGACGGGATGCCGATCTTCGTCAGCATGGAACGGATATCGGCCTGCGAAAGGCCGATATGGCGGCGGTCGAAGGGGTAGGCGGCGGCGCTCATCGTGTCCTCACCCAAGCGTTTTCTGATAGGCTTCGGCGTCCATCAGGCCGTCGAGCTGGCTTTCATCGGCGATGGACATGCTCCACAGCCATCCGTCGCTTTCCGCCGCCGAGTTGACGAGGCCCGGTTCGGACGACAGCGCCTCGTTGACGGATTTGATTTCGCCGTCGACCGGCGAGAAGACGTCGGACGCCGCCTTGACGGATTCGACCACGACCAGCGTGTCGCCCTTCGCCACGGAAGCGCCGGGGGCGGGGAGGTCGACAAAGACGAGATCGCCGAGCTGTTCCTGTGCGTAATTCGTGATGCCGACGGTCGCAACGCCGCCGTCGACGCGGATCCACTCGTGGTCTTCGGTGTAATAGGTCTTGCTCAAAGGTCTCATCCTTGTTGGCTGCGTTTGACGATGAAGGGGAGTTTGGCGACGCGCATGGCAATCTGCTTGCCGCGCACATCCGCAAAGAGCTGTGTATCGGGCTTGGCGAGATCGGCGCGCACATAGCCCATGGCGACCGGATGGCCGACCGACGGCCCGAAGCCGCCCGATGTCACCCGGCCGACGGCATTGCCGCCGGAATCGGCGAGGGGAGCACCGGCGCGCACCGGCTGGCGGCCCTCGGCCTGCAATCCGACGCGTTTCTCTTTCGGCCCCGCCGCGATGATGTCGGCGAGGCGGCTTGCGCCGGTGAACGGCCCGCCTTGGCGCAGGCCTTTCGGAATGGCCCAGATCAGCCCGGCGCTGACCGGATCGGTCTCCTCGTCGAGATCGTTGCCGTAGAGGCAAAGCCCCGCTTCCAGCCGCAGGCTGTCGCGCGCGGCAAGCCCGATCCATTCGACGCGGGCGTCGCCGGCGAGCTTTTCGGCGATTTCTTCCGCATCCTCGAGGGGAAGGGCGATCTCGAAACCGTCCTCGCCGGTATAGCCGGACCGGGTCAGGAACCAGCCGGGTCTCGGCTCGAAACCGCTCATGAAGGAGAGGTGGCCGGCATCGAACCCGGCGTCGGCCATCACGGACACCGCGTCGGGCCCCTGCAGGGCCAGGAAGACGCGCTGCAACGGCGTAATCGAGACGTCCATGCCCTTCGCGTGCTCCCGGATCCAGGCCACGTCGACCGAGGCGCGCGCCGCATTGGCGACGATCATGAAACGGTCGTCCGCCAGTCTCGTGACGATCAGGTCGTCGATGATCCCGGCATTCTCGTTGAGAAGGAAGGTGTATTTGCTGGCGCCGGCCGCCTGGCTTTCCGCCTCGAGCGGGCAAAGCCGTGCGATCAGGCGCGCGGCATCTGCGCCTTTCAGGTCGATCAGCTGCATGTGGGAAATGTCGAACAGCCCGGCATGCTCGCGGGTGTGAAGATGTTCCTTCAGCACGCCCGCCGGATAGGAAACCGGCATCGACCACCCGGCAAAGGGTGAGAATTTCGCGCCCGCGCGCTCATGCAGCGCCTTCAGCGGCAGTTCCTTGAGTGTTTCGCTCTCGCTCATCGGCGTCCTTTCCGTCAGACAGCACAAACCGGCCGTCGGCGACGGCTGGATGCGCCCCTCTGTCGGAAGCCTGAGAGACTCGCATTCCCGGAACCCTGTCGGGAACACTTACACCTTCGGCGCGGAGCTGATGCTCCGACTTTCCAGAGTGCCTTGACCTGTCAGCGGTTCATTTTGCCTGAGAGATTTCGGGCGATTTCCCCTTCGGCGGCCTTTCGGCTCTCTCCCGCTGACAGACCGGGCCGAAGCCCGAGAGCACGCGAACCTAGCGCGCCGAAAGATTTGAGTCACGCCGAATGTTCTCAGGCGACGTTTTTTGTTGTGGTGGACGCGGCGTTGCGTGGATCGGCACGGCTGTCGGCGGCCGGTACAGGCGCGTCCGCGCGCGCCAGGCCGCGCAACGCGCCGCCGTTCAGGGCGGATACCGGCGGCTGCGCATTTTCCGCGTCGCCGGAATCCACGACCCCGCGTTGGAGCGGCGTGTCGCCGAATCTCTCGAGCGCCTGCACGCACTGATCGAGATCGTTCGTTGCCAGATGCGCATACCGCAGCGTCATCTGTATTGTCTGATGTCCGAGAAATGCCTGCACCCGCCGCAAGTCGATGCCGGCCTGTACCAGCCGCGACGCGCAGGTATGCCTCAGAATATGCGGAACGATCTGTTTGTCATTGTTCAGGCCGACCGACTTTTTCGTCGCGTTCCAGTCATAGAGAAATCGCGGATAAGTGATGTCGGAGAAGGGGCCGCCCGGCATGGATTTGGAGAACACCGCATCGCGTGCCCTCGCGGTAAGAGGAATGGTGCGGCTGCGTCCGGACTTGGTGATCCAGAAAGTCGCCCGATCGGGCGTCACATCGCTCCACTTGAGCGCGAGAGCTCGCCGATCCGGGCGCCGGTATCGACAAGAAATATGCACAGTCGATAGTGATCTTCGTTCCGGGAGCGCATTTCGTCGAAAAATCTGATCTCCTCCGCGGTCGTAAAGAAGCGGATTCGACCATTTTTCTCGGGAAGTCTTACATATGCCGGAAGCTTCGTATCAAACCAGCGCGCTCGGATTTCTTTAACATCTTGTAAAAAGCTGAAAGCTTTCGGTTGATAGTCGAATTTCTGTTTTTGTTTTTGCGAAGTTCGGAAATAACGATATCAACGAGTACGTCATCAATGCAAGTCAATTGACGACGAATCATGATCTCATCGATTTCGAAAACAAAAGAAATACAGTCTTTCTTGTGTCGGCCAGGTTCCCAGAGGGAATCTGAAAACCGCTCCAAGAGTTGACGTAACGTTATATTATGATGAATCCCGGGCATGCTTCAGATACGCGTAAAGCGCATTAAATGTACATGCCGTTGCAATCAAATTGTTCTGACACCGAGTTTCCCTCCCCCTCGATCCGATTTTTTAGCGGTGCGCCTTTTTGAGCCTCCTCCTGTCGAAAAACCCGGCGGTTGCCCGCCGGGTTTCCATCAACTGATTAAATGCAAGGCCGATCAGAACGACGTCTGGAAGCGGAGGTAGCCGCCCCATGCGCTTTCGCCAGCGTTGTCGCGCAGGTACTGCACTTCCGGCGTCACGACGAAGCCCGGGGTAACAGTGTAAGCGACGTTGGCAACAACGTTCCACACATCTCGCCGCCATTGCCTTCAGCCCACTGGATCTGGGTGTTGAAGGTCGCCGCGTCGGTCAGGCCGATCGAGCCGCCACCCATGACGGAGAAGGTGTCCTGGCCACCGGTGAGCCATGTGGCGTAGCCGCTGCCGGCTTCACCATACATCAGCATCAGGAACGCCGAGACGTTGTCGGTGATGTCGACATCGCCGCGGATCTTGCCGGCCCATTTTTCGCTGTTGGAGTCGTAGCCGACGACACCGGTCAGGTTGACGATGCCGGCGTCGAAGCCGAGGCCGCCAACCACATGCGGCATGTAGTCCTTGAGGTGGTTGGTGTCAGTTTTCTTCTTCAAGAGCCAGGGCCGCGGTGAAGGCGCCGGACGAGAAGGTGTACTGGATCAGGTTGGTGTCGAACGGGCCGTAGCCGCCGGCGGTCGTATCGTTGATGACCGCGCCGCCGTAACCGGTGAAGGTCGTGAACAGCGATTCGGACTTACCGATGCGCAGACCGCCGAGGTCCATATAGGCGAAGTTGATCGAGAACTCGCCTGCGGTGCCGTAAGGCGTCAGGTAAGCGGCGCCGGTCAGCGGGTTGTAGGCCGCACCACCGGTTGCATACCGGCGGCCTTATACGGCGACGAACCGTTGGTGTCGTACTGCCAGCGGGTCTCGATGTAGGTCTTCAGCGCGCCGTAGTCGGTGTCGCGGTAGGTCGAAACGCGGAAGGAAGCGCGGGCGCGCTTGAACCAGGTGTCGTTGCCGATAACGAGCGTGTCGTCGGAAACGTCGAACGGAGTGCCGGCATCGTCGATCGAGATTGACCTTGATGCCATTCAGATCGCCATAGCCGATGTCGTAACGGACATAGCCATGGATCTTCATGCAGGTTTCGGTGCCCGGGATGTAGAAGTAGCCGGTGCCGGCCGCGTCGCAGACGCGGACGTATTCGACAGCTTCCGGTTCCGGAATGACGACGGCGTCGGCAGCGCGAGCACCGGTCGTGACAGCAGCGATTGCTGCTGCGGAGCCGAGAAGAAGGCTCTTGATTTTCATGGTCTGACCTCCAGTCAGATACGGAAATCGAGGGTTGCATATTGGCTGCTGGAAGCTGTGAAAGCGGTGGCATTCGAGCGACGGCGGCTTTCCGAGCAAAGCCGGATGAGCATGCAAGCACTTGTAAACCGAAAGCAAATTCGCCTGGATCGATGGCGTCATCCTGCGGCCCATGCGGGATGCCGCCGTCCCGCACCGGGGATGACTCCGGCAATGTCTGGAATCCGGTCGCACAAATTAATAGCGCATCCGGGAGGCATCTATTTGCGAAAACGGGAAGCTGCAGCCGTTTCCGACACTGGTGCTGCGGTGCGCCCGCGGCTTCCCGATTCGCCGCATGGCCCGGAAACTTACCGGGCATAAGTTAACCGGCCTCGCTTTCGCGGCCTCCCTGGCAGCCCGATTCTTCCGGTTTCTCGCAATGCGATCGCTGTTTTTCGCCTCCGGAAAGGCGGATTCGGCCGAATTTCCTAAGGTAAATTAACGTTCGGAGGGTCGGGAGACCCAAAAACGTGTCTTTTGTGCAACAGCGATGCGCGAACGCGGTTCCAGGGGTGTTTATGCAGGTGGTTGGTGGTTGCACGGTAACCCCTGTTCGGTATTTATCGTGTCGAGAGATGGGCGCTGCTGTGTGCATCTTTCTTCGGGGATGGGACAGTTCGCTGTCCTTCAGCAAAAAAAGCCCATACCCAATTTTAACTTTTGACTGGAGGTCAGACCATGAAAATCAAGAGCCTTCTTCTCGGCTCCGCAGCAGCAATCGCTGCTGTCACGACCGGTGCTCGCGCTGCCGACGCCGTCGTCATTCCGGAACCGGAAGCTGTCGAATACGTCCGCGTCTGCGACGCGGCCGGCACCGGCTACTTCTACATCCCGGGCACCGAAACCTGCCTCAAGATCCATGGCTATGTCCGTTACGACATCGGCTATGGCGATCTGAACGGCATCAAGGACATCTCGGTCGACGATCAGCGACACCTACATCACGACCGACGACATCGCTGACGATCGGCAACGACACGTGGTTCAAGCGCGCTCGCGCTTCCTTCCGCGTTTCGACCTACCGCGACACCGACTACGGCGCGCTGAAGACCTACATCGAGACCCGCTGGCAGTACGACACCAACGGTTCGTCGCCGTATGCCGCTCGCGGCATTGCTACCGGCGCCGCTGGCACCGGCCTGTCGGCTGGTCACGACCTTACGGCATCGCAGGCGAGTTCTCGATCAACTTCGCTTACATGGACCTCGGCGGTCTGCGCATCGGTAAGTCCGAATCGCTGTTCACGACCTTCACCGGTTACGGCGGCTCGGTCATCAACGATACGACCGGCGGCGGCTACGGCCCGTTCGACACCAACCTGATCCAGTACACCTTCTCGTCCGGCGCCTTCACTGCGGCCCTGGCTCTTGAAGAACAGGCTGGCGGCGTTCTGCTCGACGACTACATGCCGCATGTGGTTGGTGGCGTTGGCTTCGACGCCGGCATGGTCAACCTGACCGCCGTTCTGGGCTACGACACCAACAACAATGCCTACGCTGCCAAGCTGCGTGGCGATGTCGACATCACCGACAACGTCTCGGCATTCTTGATGCTGATGTACTCCGAAGCAGCCAGCGGCTACGGCTCCTGGGTCACCGGCGGTGCAGACACCTTCTCCGTTCTGGGCGGTGCTTCGATCGGCCTGACCGACGCTGCAACCTTCAACACCCAGATCCAGTGGGCTGAAGGCAATGGCGGTTCGGACGTGTGGCACGTTGCTGCCAACGTCGCTTACACTGTTACCCCGGGCTTCGTCGTGACGCCGGAAGTGCAGTACCTGCGCGACAATGCTGGCGACAGCGCATGGGGCGGCTACCTCCGCTTCCAGACGTCCTTCTAATCGCCTGACGCAAGTCAGTTGATGGAAACCCGGCGGGCAACCGCCGGGTTTTTCTTTGCATTGTTGCCCCGCGACGGGGCGAGGCCGGAAAGATCAGCTCAAGCCGCAGGTCGACCGGTGCTGAACCGGAAAACCGCGAGGAAAAGAAGTCCTGACATTGGTCAGCCTTTGATGCCGACCAGAAACTCGGCGATCGTCGGGGGAATGCTGGCGGTGTGCAGCATCGGCGCATGTCCCTGGCCCGCGATGTCGACATGGCGCATGTTCGGATGATGCTCGGCCATTTTCGCGACGGTCTTTTGCGACAGCAGGCTGGAATGTTCGCCACGCAGCACCAGAAGCGGCAATTTGCGCAGTCCGAAGAATTGCGGCCACAGGGTAGGCAACCGGTCGCGCAGGTCGATCGAGGTCAGCGTCTTGACCAGTTTGGGATCGTGATCGGGCACGATCTTGCCCTTAATCTCACGGTACTTGGCGCGGGTTTCGAACTCCCAGTCGGCCTCGGTCAAGGCAGGGAAGGCCTTTGCCATCGTCGCCTTCTGCAATTCCAGCGCCTCGGTCCAGTTTGTCGGCTTTGGCAACCGCGAAAGATAGGCGCGGATCTGCGTCAGCCCGTCGCCCTCGATCACCGGCCCGACATCATTGAGGATCACGGCGCGCATTGCCGCGGGCCGCATTCCGGCAAGCACCATGGCGATCAGCCCACCACGCGAGGTGCCGACGATCGCCGCATGCGGAATGCCGAGCGCCGTCATTCCGGCGAGCACGTCCTCGGCTTCCTTGACCACATTGTAATTTTTCCAGTCCTTGTCCCAGTCGGACAGGCCGCGTCCGCGGTAATCGAAACAGACGACCCGGCGTTTTATCGCCGCCCTGGTGCTGAGATAGGCGGCGAGGCCGGCGAAATCGCGCGCATTGCGGCTCAGCCCCGGCAGGCAGACGACCGGCAGCGCGCTGGATCGGCCGCGCCCGTAATCGACGGCATGGAGCTTCAAGCCGTCCGATGTCGTGAAAAACACGCTTTCGCCGTGATCGTCTTTGATGTCCGCAGCAAGCATTCGTCGTCTTTTCCCTGTCACTGTTGCCTGATATCGGCGCCCGGAAGCGTCTGATAGCAGCCGCGCGCCGTTTTCAGGATTTTTCTTTGCGATGTCAGTTTGGCCAGTGCCCGATAGACGGCCTCGTGTGTCAAGCCGATTTCGGACGCGAATGTCTTGATGTCCTTGGTCAGCAACCCGTCGGCCAGTGCGCAGTAAACGCGTTCGCTGGCGCTTCTGATCGCAAGCAGCTCGAGCCGCCGGCGGTAGCCCTGGACCTGGGTGGCGAATCTCTGCGACAGCGCGATGGCGAACTCCGCGTCGCTCTGGAGCCGTCCCAGCACCTCGGTGCGGGAGATCTCGACAAGCCGGCTTTCTTCCAGCGCTACCGCGTCGCAGTGATAGGTGGCGGAAAACAGCGACGCCTCGGCAAAGCTCTCCCCCGGGCGTGCCGTGTGGATGACCACCGTGACGCCGTTTTCGGTCACGCGGCGCAATTCGATGCTTCCGCTCTCGACCATGAAAAACCCGTGCGCCGCATCCCCCTGGTGAAAGGCATGCTGGCCTTTCTGCAACGCAATCCGCCGGCAGGCCGCGCCGGGCATCGAGGAAAATGGTTCGGGCAGATCGGGCACGGCGCTTCCTTGTGACCGAAATCATATAGGAATCGATTACGAAACGATAGGCTGAACGCCATTCAACGGAGGTTTTGATGCGAAAACTGCTTCTTGCGACGCTTGTCGTCTCTTTCGGACCGCTCGCTGTGAACGGCGCCATCGCCGACGACATGGGCACGATGAACCACGCCGCACATCAGGCCCATACGACGGGTGCCGTGCCGACCGAGCCCGGGCAATCCGCCTTCGCCGCGATTGCGGAAATCGTCGGCATTTTGCGGGCCGATCCCGAAACCGACTGGAGCAAGGTCGATATCGACCGGTTGCGCGAACATCTCGTCGACATGGATGAGTTGACGCTGAATGCGCGTGTCGAGACGTCAAGCGATGACCGTATCGTCACCTTCCATGTGTCCGGCGAGGGACGCACGCGCCGCGCCATCCAGGATATGGTGCCCGCGCACGCATCCGTTCTCGCCTCGGACCTGGCGATGCAGGCGCATGCGGAAGTGACGGATGACGGCGCGACGCTGGTTTTGAGCGCGGCCAACGCGAATCAACTTCTGCAATACAAGGCGCTCGGCTTTTTCGGCGTCATGGCGCTTGGCGCGCACCACCAGGCGCATCATCTGGCGTTGGCGAGAGGGATCGGAGATCCGCATTCCCATATTATGAAATAGCACCAAATATCAGATGCTTGTATCAGGAAGTTAATTCAGGACTTCGCGCCGAAGCGCAGGTCATGCGCGATATCGGACGGTTCGCCCAGCCGCGCCTTGTAGATCTGCAGGTTTTCCATCACCCGCTGCACGTAATTGCGCGTCTCGGTGAAGGGGATCTGCTCCACCCAGTCGATCACCACGTCGAGCGGCTTGCCGCGCGGGTCGCCGAAGCGCTTCAGCCATTCGCGCGCGCGCCCGGGGCCGGCATTGTAGGCGACGAAGGTCAGGATGTAGGACCCGTCGAAACGGTCGAGCTGGGAATTCAGATAGGCCGTGCCGAGCGTGGCGTTGTAGCCGCCATCGGAATCCAGCTTCGACGGCTGGTAGGCGAGCCCGGCCTGTTTGGCGACTTCCTTTGCGGTCCCCGGCAGGAGCTGCATCAGGCCGAGCGCGTTGGCGTGCGAACGCGCCGCGACGTTGAACTCGCTTTCCTGGCGCGCAATCGCATAGGCGAGCGGGCGTTCTTTCGGCGGGATCGGCGCCGATGACGGTATGGCGCCGATCGGATGGGTCAGCGCGCCGGTGTCGATGCCGCGCCATTGGGCGGCCTTGGCGATGCGCAACGCCACGTAGCGGTCGTTCTGCTTCTCCCAATGCGCGACGAGCTGGGTGATTTCCGGCGTGTCGTCGAGCGACCAGCCGAGGCCGAGCGCGATCTGTTTGGCCCGTGCCGTGGCGCCGATCTCCTCCAGCCGCCGCATCGCCGCGACGGGTTCGTTCGATTTGTACCGGTCGGCGTCGTCGGGCGTCACCGAAGGCCGCGTGATGCCGTCAAGCGCAAGGCCGAGATGCCGGCGCGCCAGCTGGCCGTAATAGGTCGTCGGGATAGGCGGCGGCGCGTTCGAAATCGTCCTTTGCTTCCGGCAGGCCCATGGCGTCATGCGCCCGTCCGAGCCAGTAGGCGCCGCGCGCCCGCGAGATGGCGCCGTTTGCCAGTTTCTCGATCTTCGCGAAATGCGGCGCGGCCTTCTCGGGATTGCGCAAGCCGCGCAGGGCGTACCACCCCGCATGGAATGCAGCCTCGATCTGCGTTTCCGTCGATCCGCCGCGTTGCATGGCGGCAATCTTGTAGGCGGTCTCCGCATCGCCGCGCTCGAAGGCATCGCGCGAAACGATGCGCCGTTCGACCCACCACTCGTCGGGATCGACCAGGTCGTGTTCGTCGACCGGCGATTTCAGCAGCAGCTTGGCGGCCTCGCTGTCGCGTTCCATGCGGCGCAGCCAGGTGATCCGGGCAAACAGGTGATGCGGTGTCTTCTTGAAGTCCTTGTCGGCCTTGTCCAGCAGCTTCAGGGCGTTGCGGTTCTTGCGGATGGCGGCTGCCCATGGCTCGAGATAGCTTTTCAGGCCGGCGAGATCAGCAACGCGTTCCGCCGAGCGGATACGGTCGCGATACATCATGGCGAGGAAGCGCTGGCGATGGTCGTCCTCGGTCAGCACGCCCGAGAATTCGGCGAGGACCGCCAGTTCGTCCCGGCCGGCAAGCGGCTCCGAATGCCACCACGGCGCGAGCACGGCGTGCGCCTTCTCATTGTCGCCGAGCCAGCGCCAGGCCCGCGCGAGCGAGACCGCGCCGGTAAATGTCTGCGGCGCGCGGTCCGCATAGGCCTTCACCAGGGCAGGCGGGTCGAGCTTCTCGCGCGCAAGCGCCCGTTCGTAATTCGCGCGGATCAGTTTCGTGTCCGGCCAGCCCTTCAGCATCCTGGTGGCCGAGGCGATTTCTTCGGCAGTGATTGCCGCGGCGCCGGAGCGGGCCACCGCCCAGGCGAGGATCTTGCGGTCGAGTCCGTCGCGCGCGAGCACATGCTGCAAATTGCGCATCGTGTCGTAGTCGCCGGCGTCGAGAGCGGCGAGCGCCTCGGAAAGAATTGGCACCGCCGGGCCTTCGCTCGCGATCGAACCCGTCACGCGGCGGTCGATGTCCGCGGGCGCATCGGTGAACACAATGCCGATCACCGCGGCGTGGAAACCCGCGACGGCAGCGGCGATGGCTGAAAGGCGAAGCAAAGACATTGTAGTCCCGCGATACAAGCGCCCCATGGCGGTTTTCGGGCGAATAGTGGCCCATTCATGGTGAATGGATCGTGAAGAGGGCCGGTTTGCGCGACATATCCGCGCTTGCGACGGTCAGGCCGCGCGATTATGGTGCGCCGAATTTCAAAGATCCGGAAGCGCGGTCAACGCGCGAATGCAGGCGGGAGTTCTGTTTACATGATTGAGCGTTCGGCGTTGCGCGGTTCCATGACCGCGCTTGTTACCCCGTTCGACACCTCGGGTGCGTTCGACGAGGCGGCTTTCCGCGCCTTCGTCGACTGGCAGGTGACCGAAGGGACGAAAGGCCTGGTTCCGGTCGGGACCACGGGCGAATCGCCGACGCTGAGCCATGACGAACACAAGCGGGTCATCGAGGTCTGCATCGAGGCGGCTGCGGGCCGCGCGCCGGTCATCGCCGGCGCGGGCTCGAACAATACCCATGAAGCCGTCGACCTCGCCATGCATGCCGAGAGCGCCGGCGCCGATGCGGTGCTCGTCGTCACACCCTATTACAACAAGCCGAACCAGCGCGGTCTCTACGAGCATTTCGCCGCCGTTGCCCAGGCGATCGACATTCCGATCATCATCTACAACATTCCGCCGCCGATCGATCATCGACATGACGCCGCAGACGATGGGCCGCCTCGTCGCCGATTTCCAGAATGTCTGGGGCGTCAAGGACGCGACCGGCAAGGTGGAGCGCGTGTCCGAGCAGCGCATCACCTGCGGCCACGACTTCGTCCAGCTGTCGGGCGAGGATGCCTCCGCGCTCGGCTTTTGCGCCCATGGCGGCGTCGGAGCGATCTCGGTGACGGCGAATGTCGCGCCGCGCCTGTGTTCGGAATTCCAGGCTGCCTGCCAGGCGGGCGAATTCGCCAAGGCGCTCGAATATCAGGACAGGCTGATGCCGCTGCACAAGGCGTTGTTCGTCGAACCGGGCGTGTCCGGCGCGAAATACGCGCTGTCGCGGCTTGGCCGGGTCAAGAACCGGCTGCGCTCGCCGATGGTTCCGGTGGAAGATACCACCGCGCATGTCATCGACGAGGCGATGCGCCATGCCGGTCTCTTGAACTGAGCTGGCGCGTACACACCTTCCGGTCATGGCACAAAAGAAAAAAATAGATCCGGCGCGAAAGCTCGTAGCCGAAAACCGCAAGGCGCGCTTCAACTACGAGATCCAGGACACGCTCGAGGCGGGTATCGTCCTGCAGGGGACCGAGGTCAAGGCGCTGCGCAATGGCGAGGCCAACATCGCCGAAAGCTACGTCTCCGAGGAAGGCGGGGAGATCTGGCTGATCAACTCCTATATCCCGGAATATCTCGAGGCGAACCGCTTCAACCACGAGCCGCGCCGCCGCCGCAAACTTCTTCTGCACAAGCGCGAAATGGCCAAACTGGCGCAGGCCGCCGACCGCGAGGGCATGACGCTGGTGCCGTTGAAGCTCTATTTCAACGATCGCGGCCGCGCCAAGCTGGAAGTCGCCATCGGCAAGGGCAAGAAGCTGCACGACAAGCGCGAGACCGAAAAGAAACGCGACTGGAACCGTCAGAAGGCGCGGCTGATCCGCGAACACGGTTAGCCGTCGAGGCGCCGCCTCACGCTCGCAAAAACCTGCTCGAACATCTCGGGCGTCAATACGCCCGTATTGGTGTTGTAGCGCGAGCAATGATAGCTGGAAGTAATCGATAATCCGTCGATTTCCGTTGCGACATTGTGTTTGAACGGATGCGCGGCGACGCGGCCTTTCAGCGCGCGGACGGTGGAGTCGTGGGCGATCTTGCCGAGCGTCACGATGGTTTCGAGGTTCCCGAACCGCTCGATCGTCGCGGTCAGGAATGACCGGCAGGTGTTGATCTCGGCGGCGGTCGGCTTGTTTTCCGGCGGCACGCAGCGCACGGCGTTGGTGATCGCCGTCGCCTTCAGTTGCAGGCTGTCGTCCGGGCGCGCCTCGAACTCGCCCTCGGCGAAACCGTATCTTTTCAGCGTCGCGTAGAGCAGGTCGCCGGCGAAATCGCCGGTGAAAGGACGGCCGGTGCGGTTGGCGCCGCGCAGGCCCGGCGCGAGCCCGACGATCAGCAGTCGGACGCTTTGCGGCCCCTCCGGCGGCAGCCATGTCGGCACCGGCGCGTTGTGCCAGTCCGGCTCGCGCTCCCGCCACGAGGCGATGAAGTCATGCAGGCGCGGACAAAGCGCGCAGTCCCGGTCGGGGTCGGCGGTTGTGGGAATGGTCACGGCGGTCGGGCTGTCAGTAATCCATGTCGTCGTCGTCTTCTTCCGGCGCGGCGGCAACCGCCGCCTGGCGCGGAGCGGGGCGCTCGGACGGCTCGCGCCCGACCTCGTCCCTGAGCGACTTCAGGTCGATGAAATGGTCGGCCTGGCGGCGCAGATCGTCGGCGATCATCGGCGGCTGGGTCGACAGCGTCGACACGACGGAGACCTTGCGGCCGCGCCGTTGCAGCGCCTCGACCAGCGAACGGAAATCGCCGTCGCCCGAGAAGATCACGAAATGATCGACCGACTCGCCGAGTTCCATGGCGTCGATGGTCAGTTCGATGTCCATGTTGCCCTTGATCTTGCGGCGGCCCATGGAGTCGGTGAATTCCTTGGCCGGCTTGGTGACGACCTTGTAGCCATTGTAGTCGAGCCAGTCGATCAGCGGGCGGATCGAGGAATATTCCTGATCCTCGATGAGCGCGGTGTAATAATAGGCGCGCAGCAGGTAGCCGCGCGACTGGAAGGCTTTCAGAAGCTTGCGGTAATCGATGTCGAAGCCGAGCGCCTTGGCGGCTGCGTAGAGGTTGGCGCCATCGATGAACAAGGCAATCTTTTCGCGTGCGTCAAACATTTTTTGGCCTCTGGGCGAAATCAATAAAATCGTAGAATGGCGCGAAATGTCATGTACGGTGCGCCAAAACAAACACTATAGGTGCTCTAGGCACCCAAAACCGGCGGTTTTATGGCCCATTGCCTTTTTGGCGCCCGATTGCGGTGTATACGGTTCGGCTATCGAGTTGCGCTGGGCTGGATAAAAGGCTATAGCGCGCGTAGATATCCAGTTGGATGTGATTTTCACACAAATTGACGTAGGGGAAACGCAATATGGCTCGCGTTACCGTCGAAGACTGCATTGACAAGGTCGAGAACCGTTTCGATCTCGTTCTCCTGGCCGCCCACAGGGCCCGCCAGGTCTCGCAGGGCGCACCGATTACGATCGACCGCGATAACGACAAGAACCCGGTGGTCGCACTGCGCGAAATCGCCGACCAGACGCTTTCGCCGGGCGATCTGAAGGAAGACCTGATCCATTCGCTGCAGAAGCACGTCGAAGTCGACGAGCCGGAAAGCGAAGTCGTCGACACCGCAGAGGCTGCGGAAGGCGAAGAGGCGCCCGAGGCAATCACCTTCGACCGCATGTCGGAAGAAGAGCTTCTGGCCGGTATCGAAGGCCTTGTCCCGCCGGAGAAATCCGACGATCTGTAAGCGGCCTGCCGGCCTTCAAGGCCACGCATTAAATGGTTATATTGAAGCGCGCGGATGGTTCTGTCCGCGCGTTTTTTATGAGGTCAAGCGCCGATGATGCGCCAGTACGAGCTTGTCGAGCGCATCCAGCGCTACAAGCCGGAGGTCAACGAAGCCCTTCTGAACAAGGCGTATGTCTACGCCATGCAGAAGCATGGCGACCAGAAACGCGCGTCCGGCGATCCCTATTTCTCCCATCCGCTCGAAGTCGCCGCGATCCTCACCGACATGCGCCTCGACGAGAGCACGGTCGCCGTCGGCCTGCTGCATGACACGATCGAGGACACGACCGCGACGCGCCGCGAGATCGAGGAGATGTTCGGCGACGATATCGGCCGTCTTGTCGAGGGGCTGACCAAGCTGAAGAAGCTCGATCTCGTCTCCAAGCGGGCGGCCCAGGCGGAGAACCTGCGCAAGCTTCTGCTGGCGATCGCCGACGACGTGCGCGTCCTGCTCGTCAAGCTCGCCGACCGGCTGCACAACATGCGCACGCTCGATTTCGTGCCGCCGCACAAGCGCGCCCGCATCGCCGAGGAGACGATGGAGATCTATGCGCCGCTTGCCGGCCGCATGGGCATGCAGGACATGCGCGAGGAACTGGAGGAACTGGCGTTTCGCCATATCAATCCGGAAGCCCACCGCACCATCATCGACCGGCTTGCCGAACTCGGCGAATACAACCGCGAAACGCTTGGCGACATCACCGAGACGCTGAAGAACCTGCTGGTCGAAAACGGCATTGATGCCGAGGTCTACAGCCGCCAGAAGAAGCCGTGGTCCGTCTTCCGCAAGATGGAAGCCAAGGCGCTGTCCTTCGAGCAATTGTCCGACGTGTTCGGATTCCGCATCCTCGTCGACACCGAGGACGACTGCTACCGCGCGCTCGGCATCGTCCACCGCAAGTGGAACACCGTGCCCGGCCGTTTCAAGGACTATATCTCGACGCCGAAGCAGAACGACTACCGTTCGATCCACACGACCATTGTCGGCCCGTCGAAGCAGCGTGTCGAACTGCAGATCCGTACCCGCAAGATGCACGATGTCGCCGAATACGGCGTTGCCGCGCACGCGATCTACAAGGACAAGTCGGTCGCCGGAAAGGCGAACGGTCACGGCAACGATGCCGACTTCGCGCTGTCGAAGGACTCCAACGCCTATGCCTGGCTGCGCCACACGATCGAATCCCTGTCGGAAGGCGACAATCCCGAGGAATTCCTCGAAAACACCAAGCTCGAACTCTTCCAGGATCAGGTCTTCTGCTTCACCCCGAAAGGCCGGCTGATCGCGCTGCCGCGCGGCGCGACGCCCGTCGATTTCGCCTATGCCGTCCACACCGATGTCGGCAATTCCTGCGTCGGCGCCAAGATCAACGGCCGCATCATGCCGCTCGTCACGCGGCTGCAGAATGGCGACGAGGTCGAGATCGTACGGTCCAACGCTCAGACCCCGCCGGCGGCGTGGGAACACGTCGTCGTCACCGGCAAGGCGCGCTCCGCGATCAGGCGGGCCTCGCGCATGGCCGTGCGCAAGCAATATGCCGGCCTCGGTCACCGCATTCTCGACCGCGCCTTCGAGCGCGCCGGCAAGGAATTTTCCAAGGACGTCCTCAAGCAGGGCGTGAAACGGCTCGGCCACAAGGAGGCCGACGACGTGCTGGCCGCGGTCGGGCGAGGGGAGATCCCGTCCGACGACGTCGTGCGCGCGGTCTTTCCCGATTACCAGGACAACCGCTCCGCCAACGTGCCCGCCGGCGGTGTCGAGGGTGACGGCTGGTTCAACCTGACCAACGCCACCGGCATGATGTTCCGCATCCCCGGCAATACCGGCCCGGAGGAGGATCACGGCGCGGCGACGCGCGACGCGATCAACACGGCCATCCCGATCCGCGGCGCGGCGAGCGACATTCCGGTCCGCTTCTCGCCCGAGGGCGCGGTGCCGGGCGACCGCATCATCGGCATTTCGACGCCGGGCAAGGGGATCATGATCTACCCGATCCAGTCGCCGGCGCTCGCCGCCTATGACGACCAGCCGGAACGCTGGATCGACGTGCGCTGGGACCTCGACGGGCTTGGAGCGGCAGCGCTTCTCGGCGCAGATCGTCGTGACCGCCATCAACGCGCCGGGCTCGCTGGCCGAGATCGCGCAGATCATCGGCTCCATGGACGCCAACATCCACACTCTTTCGATGGTTCGCACTGCCCCCGACTTCACCGAAATGATATTCGATCTCGAGGTCTGGGACCTGAAGCACCTCAATGGTCTGATCGCGCGGTTGCGCGACGCCGAGGCGGTCTCGACCGTGGAACGGGCGAGCGGATAAACGGGAAAAGACGATGGCACAGGAAATGACGACCGAAGATGTCCTGAAGGTGTTCGAAAGCGCGGGCGCCGTGCTGCATGGCCATTTCATCCTGACGTCGGGCCTGCGCAGCCCGGTCTTCCTGCAGAAGGCGCGCGTCTTCATGCATCCCGACAAGACCGAAATCCTGTGCAGCGCGCTGGCCGAGAAGATAAAGGCCGCGGTGCCGGGTCCGATCGACTATGTTGTCGGCCCCGCGGTCGGCGGCATCATCCCGGCCTACGAGACGTCACGCCATCTCGGCGCCCCGGCGATCTGGGTCGAGCGCGAGGACGGCGTCTTCAAGCTGCGCCGCTTCGAAATCGCCAAGGGCGCACGGGTGGTCATCATCGAGGATATCGTGACGACCGGCCTGTCGATCCGCGAAACCGTCGAAAGCCTGAAAGCGCTTGGCGCGGACGTCCTGGCAGCCGGCTGCCTGATCGATCGCTCCGCCGGCAAGGCCGATGTCGGCGTTCCGCTGATCGCGCTCGCCGAATACGAGGTGCCGGCCTGGCCGGCAGACAAAATACCGCCGGAATTGGCGGCCATACCGGCCGTCAAGCCGGGGAGCCGGTCACTTTGAGCGTGCAGTTTGCGCTTGTGCTTGATGTGAACCGAGCGACTGACTATTTCAAAGGGGTTGGCCTCGCGTTCGGGATTGTCCCTGGCGCAGCGAAGGTCCGTATCCAACGGGTGTTGCCCGAATGATTTTTAGACGCAGGGATCGCGAACACTGGCGCCGCAGGTTGCGGGTTTATCTGCTTCCGCGCCGCAATTACGCGCGATCTTTTCGCTACTACTGGAAGCGGATGCTGCGCATCAAGGCGACCCCGCACGCCATCGCCGCCGGCGTCGCCGCCGGCGCTTTTGCCTCCTTTACTCCCTTCATGGGACTGCATTTCATTCTCGCCTTCGTCGTCGCCTGGCTTCTTGCCGGAAACATGATTGCCGCGGCTTTCGGAACCGCCGTCGGCAACCCGCTGACATTTCCGGCGATCTGGGCGGCCACCCATGGCGCGGGCACGGCCATTCTCGGCATGGCCGAGGCGGGCACCCATCCGGCACCGGTGAAGCTTGGCACGCTGTTGAAGCACGGCGAGATCATGTCGGTCTGGGATCCGATCATCAAACCGATGCTCATCGGCGGCATTCCGCTGGGAATCTTGGTCGGGCTGTTCCTCTACGTGGTGACGCGATTCGCTGTCGCGGCGTTCCAGAACCGCCGCCGCGTGCATTTCGAAACGCACAAGTCTGTCGTTGCGAATCCCGAGGTCGAGGCATGATCATAGGCCTCGGCAGCGATCTCATCGACATCAGACGTGTCGAAAGGTCGCTGGAGCGCTTCGGCGCGCGCTTTACCGAGCGTGTCTTTACCGAAATCGAGCGCGCCAAATCCGATCGCCGGCGCATGCGTGCAGCGTCCTATGCCAAGCGTTTCGCGGCCAAGGAAGCCTGCGCCAAGGCGCTCGGAACGGGCATGGCGCAAGGCGTCTTCTGGCGCGACATGGGCGTCGTCAATCTCCCCGGCGGCAAGCCGACCATGCAACTCACCGGCGGCGCGGCCGTGCGTCTTTCGGCGATGATGCCGGCCGGCCACCAACCCGTCATCCATCTCACCATCACCGACGACATGCCGCTTGCCCAGGCATTCGTTATCATCGAGGCCGTCCCCGAATAACACCGGCGCGCATCAGCGCGACAATGGGAATTGCGGCCAATCTCCCGAAAGGCTAAGACCGGCCCGCACGCGGCCGGAGCGAACTCAAGAACAGGACCTTACTCGTGGCTGAGAAAATCGAGAAAAAGCAAAGCACATTGTCCGAGACTGTCTCGGTCATCGTTCAGGCGTTGATTCTTGCGCTGCTGATCCGAACGCTTCTGTTCCAGCCTTTCTCGATCCCCAGCGGCTCCATGCGTCCGACATTGCTCGAGGGCGATTATCTCTTCGTTTCGAAATTCGCCTACGGCTACTCGCATTTCTCGCTGCCGTTCTCTCCGGACATCTTTTCCGGCCGCATCTGGTCGGCGAGCCCGCAGCGCGGCGACGTCGCCGTCTTCAAGCATCCGGTTTCCCACGTCGACTACATCAAGCGCGTGATCGGGCTTCCGGGCGACCGTGTCCAGATGCGCGATGGCCAGCTGTTCATCAACGACAAGCCGGTGAAGCGCGAATATGAGGGCCAGATCGACAATCCGGACGTGACCGAACGGGTCGGCCCCGTCGACGTCTACAAGGAAACCCTGCCGAACGGCGTCAGCTACGACACGCTCGACCTGTCGCCGAATTCCAGCGCCGACAACACGCGCGAATTCGTCGTGCCGGAGGGCCACTACTTCATGATGGGCGACAACCGCGACAACTCCAATGACAGCCGCTTCGGCGTCGGCTACGTGCCGCTGGAGAATTTCGTCGGTCGCGCCAACATCATCTTCTTCTCCATTGCCGGCGGCGCGTCGCCGCTCGAAATCTGGCGCTGGCCGTCCGAGCTGCGGCTCGACAGGTTCTTCCATTCCGCGATGAAATGACGAAGGGCAGGGCGGCGAAGGACAGGATTTCTTCCGAAGCGGTGCAGCGGCTGGAACAGGCCACCGGACACCGCTTCGCCGATCACGAACGTCTCGACCTCGCCCTGACCCATGCGAGCGCCCGCAACAAGGGCGGCCGCGACTACGAGCGGCTGGAATTCCTCGGCGACCGGGTGCTCGGTCTCTGCATCGCGGAAATGCTGTTCGACGAATTCCAGATCGCCGACGAAGGCGAATTGTCGGTGCGCCTGAACCAGCTCGTCAACGCCAACACGCTCGCCGAGGTCGCCGACGAATTGTCTTTGCCGGATTTTATCCGCATCGGCTCCGACGTGCAGCAATTGCGCAAGGCGCATCAGAAGAACCTGCGCGCCGATGTCGTCGAATCGCTGATCGCCACGATCTATCTGGAAGGCGGGCTGGAGGCAGTTCGCCCCTTCATCCGCCGTTACTGGACGAAGCGTGCCGCCAATGCCACGGCGGCGCGCCGCGACGCCAAGACGGAATTGCAGGAATGGGCGCATCGCGAACACGCTGCGTCGCCCGTCTACAAGGTGATCGCGCGCGAGGGCCCGGACCACGATCCCGTGTTCACGGTCTCCGTCGCGGTCGGAAAACTGACGCCCGAAACCGCCGACGGCCGCTCCAAGCGCATCGCCGAGCAGGCCGCGGCCAACCGAATGCTCATACGCGAAAAGGTACGCGACAATGACTGATACGCCGCAACCGGCGACCCGCTCGGGCTTCGTGGCGCTGATCGGCGCGCCGAACGCCGGCAAGTCGACCCTGGTCAACCAGCTTGTCGGCGCGAAAGTGTCGATCGTAACCCACAAGGTGCAGACGACGCGCGCGCTGGTGCGCGGCATCGCCACCGTCGGCCAGACGCAGCTTGTCTTCATGGACGCGCCGGGCGTCTTCGCGCCGAAGCGTCGCCTCGACCGCGCCATGGTGACGTCCGCATGGTCCGGCGCGCGCGACGCGGATATCGTCCTGGTGCTGATCGACGCGCGCAAGGGCGTTCGCGACGACGAGGAGCGCATCCTCGAAGTGCTGCCGGACATCCGGCAGACGAAATATCTGGTGCTCAACAAGATCGACACGGTCGAGCCGCCGCGCCTGCTGGAACTCGCCAAGGAGCTCAACGAGCGCGCGCAATTCGCCGAAACCTTCATGATTTCCGCGTCGGAAGGATATGGCTGCAAGGACCTCCTGAAAAAGCTCGCCGAATCTGTGCCGGAAGGGCCTTGGTACTATCCGGAAGACCAGATTTCAGATCTTCCGATGCGCCAGCTCGCGGCCGAAATCACCCGCGAGAAACTCTATCTGCGCCTGCATCAGGAACTGCCCTATTCTTCCACCGTGGAAACGGAAAAATGGGAGGAGAAGAAGGACGGTTCGGTGCGTATCGATCAGGTCATCTATGTCGAGCGCGATAGCCAGAAGAAGATCGTGCTCGGCCACAAGGGTGAGACGATCAAGTCGATCGGCCAGGCTTCCCGCAAGGAAATCGCCGGGATTCTCGAACAGCCGGTGCATCTCTTCCTGTTCGTCAAGGTGCGCGAGAACTGGGGCAACGATCCCGAGCGCTACCGCGAGATGGGGCTGGACTTTTCCGCCGAGTAACGCAATCTCCGAGCCATGGAATGGCGGGACCGCGGCATCATCATCGGAACACGCAGGCATGGCGAGACCAGCCTGATCCTTGAAGTGATGACCGAACAGCGCGGCCGTCATCTCGGCCTGGTGCGCGGCGGCCGTTCGCGCCGCCAGCAGCCGGTGCTGCAGCCGGGCAACGAGGTCGAACTGACGTGGCGCGCGCGTCTGGATGAGCATCTCGGCACGTTCCAGGTCGAGCCGCTGGCGCTTGCCGCCGCGCGGTTGATGGAACAACCCTCCGGCATCTACGGCATCCAGCTTCTCGCCAGCCATCTGCGCCTGTTGCCCGAACGCGACCGCCATTCCGAACTGTTCCGCGCCATGGAAGTCGTCATCGAGCATCTGTGCGAGCCGGAGATCGCCGGGCCGCTGATGGTGCGCTTCGAACTGCGGCTGCTGGAGGAACTGGGCTTCGGCCTCGATCTCTACCTCCTGCGCCGGATCGGGACGACGCAACGATCTCGTCTATGTCTCGCCGAAAAGCGGCCGCGCGGTCAGCCGGATCGCCGGCGATCCGTGGAAGGACAAGCTCCTGGCGCTGCCGGCCTTTCTCGCCGGTCAGCCTTCCGTGGTGCCCGACGAAGCCGAAATCGCCGCTGCTTTCGATCTGACATCCTATTTTCTGCGCCGCCATGTCTATGAGCCGCGCGCCATCAAGGAACCGGACGCGCGCGCCGGTTTCGTCGCCGCCGTCAGGCGCGCCATCGCAAACGCAGGGGAGAGGACGCAGTGACGACAGCCGACAACGAGATTTATCCGGGATTGAGCGCGCCCGCCGGCTTCGGCGTCGTGCCGGGGCAGGCCTTCCACGATCACAGCGGGCTGGAAGTGCTCCGCATGATCATCGCCGGCGAACTGCCGGCGCCGCCGATTTCGAAAACCCTGTCATTCGGAATGGTCGAGGTTGAGGAGGGCAGGGCGGTATTCAAGGGAATGCCGCGCGAGGAATATCTCAATCCCGCCGGCACAATCCATGGCGGCTGGACGGCGACGATCATGGACTCCGCGCTCGCTTGCGCCGTTCAGACCGTTCTGAGGAAAGGCGAGGCCTTCACCACCACGGAATTCAAGGTCAATCTCATCCGGCCGATCCTGCCGGACACCGGCGAGGTCACCTGCGAGGCGAAGGTCGTCAGCCGCGGCCGCACCATCGGCGTTTCGGAGTGCCGGGTGGTCGATTCGCGCGGGCGCATGATGGCCTTCGGCACCGAAACCTGTTCGATCTTTCCGGCCGCCCAGATGACGGATCGGAAATAGAAACCGTCGTCGGCGCATCGCCGCGAAAAAACCGCCGCCGTTGCACAGCCCGTCATAGAGGGTTCATACGCGCCTCATAGGTCTGGTCGCGGCCGGGCGCATTCGGGCGTCGGCCAGGGATTCTTTGGATAATGGGAGAATAGCCATGCGGAAGCTTCAAACCATGCTTCTTGCCGCCACCGCGCTATCGGCGCTGACAGCGGTCGCCAACGCCGGCGACATCAAGTTCGCGCCTGTCGATGCGCCGAAAGAAGACGCAGCCAAGCGTCTGGTCAATGTTTCGCCGACCGTCACGATCGACGGCAAGGCGATCGAGACGCGGTATCATGTGATCGCCCGCTCCGGCGACAGGATCGGCGACACCGAATTCGGCGTCCTGACCGACGCTTCGGGCGCCGCGCTGCGTGACGTCGACGGCAAGCCGGTCGTTTCCGATGATGCCGACTTCACCTCGTTCCTGCCGGTCGGCGGCAAGCTGTTCTCGCTGACGCATTTCGAATCGCGTCCCGCCGCGATGTATCTCTCAGAACTGAAGCAGGATTCCGACGGCAACCTGACGCCGGTTTCCTCGCGCCCGGTCGATTTCACCTCCGTCGGCGGCCTGTGGGTCCCCTGCGCCGGATCCGTGACGCCGTGGAACACCCATCTCGGTTCCGAGGAGTATCCGCCGGATGCGCGTTCGGTCGAGGAAGCCACCTCGCTTGACGACATCGACGGCTATTACCAGCCGATGGTCCGCTATCAGGGCGTCAACGACAAGCTGATGACCCTCGATGTCTTCAAATCCGTGTTCAAGCCCTACAAATACGGCTTCCCGGTCGAGGTCGCCGTCAGCGAAGACGGGTCGACCAGCGTCGCGAAGCATTACGCGATGGGCCGCGTCGCCGTCGAACTCGCCTACATCATGCCCGACAACAGGACCGCCTACATCACCGACGACGGCACCAATACCGGGCTGTTCCGGTTCGTCGCCGACAAGGCCGGCGATCTCTCCTCGGGCGAACTCTTCGCCGCCAAGTGGAACCAGACCTCGGGCGAGGGCGCAGGCGCTGCCGATATCGAGTGGATCAGCCTCGGCCATGCCTCCGACGGTGAAATCCGCACGGCGCTGGCGCTCGACGTCGGTTTCTCCGACATCTTCGAAACCGCGTCCTTCAACGATGACGGCACATGCCCGGAAGGCTTCATGTCGTCCAACGCCGAGGCGCGGGCCGAATGCCTCAAGGTGAAGCCGGGCATGGAAGCCGTCGCATCGCGGCTTGAGACCCGCCGTTACGCCTCGATGCTGGGCGCGACGACCGAGTTCCGCAAGATGGAAGGCCTTGCCTTCGATCCGGAAGGAAACCGCATGTTCCTGGCGATGTCCGAAGTGTCCAAGGGCATGGAAGACGGCGCCAAGGACAACAAGTACGACAAGGGCGGCCGCAACGACGTCAGGCTCGCCCAGAACAAGTGCGGCGCGGTCTACGAACTGCCGATGGACGGCGACTACCTCGTTACCAGGGCGACGAGCTTCCTGGAAGGCATGCCGCAGAAGATCGAGGAAGGCGACTACGCCGGCAACACCTGCGCCATCGACGGCATCGCCAATCCGGATAACCTGACCTTCATCCCGGGCTACAACACGCTGATCGTGGCCGAGGATACCGGTTCGGGCCACCAGAACGACGCGACCTGGGCCGTCGACGCGACGTCGAAGGAAATGACCCGGATCACCACGACGCCCTACGGCGCCGAGAACACCTCGGTCGATTGGTGGCCGGATGTGAACGGTTTCGCCTACCTGACCACGGTCGTCCAGCATCCTTACGGAGAGTCCGACGAGGACAAGCTGCAGGACCCGGCCGAAGCGCGCGCCTATGTCGGCTATATCGGCCCGTTCCCGGCCGTGAAGACCTCGGCAATGGCGAAATAAGACCGGCTCCCGCCTGTCAGAAACGGAAACGCCGGGCGGTTCGCCCGGCGTTTTTTCATGCGGCGACCGCGGAGGGGCGGGCGACCGGGCGTTCCTTGATCGGCCAGTGGACGGCGGCCGCGAACAGGCCGAGCGCGACGCCCAGCCACCAGACGGAATCGTAACTGCCGAATATGTCGTACATGAACCCGCCGAGCCAGACGCCGAGGAACGAGCCGATCTGGTGTGAAAAGAACACGATGCCGCCCAGCAGGCCGAGATGGCGCGTGCCGAACATGATGGCGACGAGCGCGTTGGTCGGCGGCACGGTGGAAAGCCACAACAGGCCCATCACGCCGGAGAAGATGATCACCGTGGTGCCGGTCTGCGGCGTCAGCAGGAAGACGGTCACGGCGATGGCCCGGCCGATATAGATCAGCGAGAGGAAGGCGGGCTTGGAATATTTCTGGCCGATCACGCCGGAGGCGAGCGACCCGATGATGTTGAAGAAGCCGATCAGTGCGATGCCGATGACGGCGTAGCGCGCATCGATGCCGATATCGCCGATATAGGCGGGAAAATGCGCTGTGATAAACGCGACCTGGAAGCCGCAGACGAAGAAGCCGGCGGTCAGCAGCAGATAGCTCTGGTGCCCGAATGCCTCGCGCAGCGCCGCGCCGATCGACTGGTCGACCTCGGACTGCTTCTGGCTGCCGGACGACGAGTTGCCGCGCAGCGGTATGGCGAGGATTGGCACGATCAGCATCATCGCCGACATGACGAGCAGCGAATCCGACCAGCCGAGGCTGTCGATCAGCATCTGGCTGAAAGGCGCGAACAGGAACATGCCCGCCGATCCCGCCGCCGTGCCCATGCCGAAGGCGAAGGAACGCTGTTCCGGCGTGACGTTGCGCGCAAAAGCGGCGAGGATGATGCCGAAGGAACCGGACGCGATGGCGAGGCCGATAAGCAAACCGCCGCCCAGATGCAGAAACCAGATGCTTTGCGGCGTGGCCATCAGGAAAAGGCCCGACGCATAAAGGATCGCCGAAAGCATCAGCACGCGCCATGTGCCGTGCTTGTCGGCGAGTGCGCCGAAAAAGGGCTGGCCGACGCCCCACATCAGGTTCTGGATCGCCATGGCGAGGCCGAATTCGGAGCGCGACCATCCCGTGTCGGCCAGCATCGGCAGTTGGAAGAAGCCCATGGCCGAGCGCGGTCCGAAGGTCAGCGCCGCGATCAGGCAGCCGCTGGCGATGATCAGCCACGGAAATTCCGGTTCTCGTCTTGAAATCGCCAGCGTGCTCATCGTGATCCCCTCTGGAGTGCCTGAGAGAAATAAGCCGGAACGGTTTGAAGGCCAAGCGGGGCTTTGCGTCCGGTCGATCAATTCGGTTGAAGGCCGGTTCAACGTGGCTTCATCATGAGTCCCCGGCCGGCGGGACGATACCTGGCGCAGGTGATGCGGAAACAATATAGCCATCCGTGTAATGAACCGGTTAGGCTTTTTGGGACATACAGAAACGGGGCGGGGAAAATAGAGGGCGGCATGATCGCATTACTTCTGATCGGCGCAATTGTTCTTGTGTTCTGGCTGCTCAGCGTCGACCGGCGCGGCAGGCGGCTCGAAGCCCAGGTCGCCGCGCTGCGTGTCGCCCTTCAGGATGCCGGCATGGCCGTACCGGAAACGCCGCTCGCCCCGAGGCCGGACTTCCGCGCGGATTTCGGCAAGGCGGAAGAGCCGGAAGGAGGCGAAGAGCCCGGCGGCACCGCCGTTCCGGAAGCGGAGCCCGTCGCCATGCAGTCTGCCGCGACGCCGCCGCCTTTGCCGGCGACGGCACAGGAGGCGCCCGCCCGCCGGCGCAGCGCCGCGGATCTGGAAAAACTGGTCGGCGCGAACTGGACGGTCATTCTCGGCGGCATCGCGATCGCGCTCGGCGCGCTTTTCCTGGTACGCTACTCCATCGAGGCGGGCCTGCTCGGTCCGGGCGCCCGGATAGCGGCGGGAACCCTGTTCTCGGCAGCGCTGTTTGCGGTCGGCGAATGGCTGCGCCGGCGCGACATGGCGCTGAAACTGCCGGTCTTCGAGAGCGCCGACATTCCGGGCATTCTGACCGGAGCGGGGGCCGTCGCCGCTTTCGGTACGCTTTACGCCGCCCATGCCCTCTACGGTTTCGTCGGGCCGGCGGTCGCCTTTGTCGGCCTGACGGCAATCGGCATTGCGAGCCTGTTGCTGTCGGCCATTCACGGGCCGAAACTGGCGGCCATCGGCCTGCTCGGCGCTTACGGCGCGCCGTTGCTCGTCTCGTCGACCACCCCGAATGCGCCCGCGCTTGCCGGGCACACGCTGGTCGTCACCGCCGCGATAATGACCGTATCGCGCCTGCGCAACTGGCTGTGGCTGGCGGTGGGCGGGATCATCGGCAGCACGGCCTGGGCTTTCATGACGGCGGCGATCGAGGGTACGACGGCGGGCTTTGCCGGCGGGGCGCTGCTCGTCGGCCTCGCGATCATCCATGTCGCAACCTTCGGATGGGAAAAGGCGGAACGTCCGGCGCCGCTCGCCGACCGTCCGGCGGATAGCCCCGCCGTAATCGCATTGGCGCTGGTGGCGCTCGCCTTCGCGATGCACAGCGCCAGCGCCTATGATTTTCCGGCGATGAGCGCGGGACTGGCCTTGGGCCTGGTGATCGTCGCGGCAGCGGGCGTCTGGCCGTCCTTTTCGCTCGCCTCGGGCGCGGCGGCGTTCATCGTCGTGGCCGCCGCCATCGCCATCGACCTGCCGCTGGCGCGCTATCCGGGCCTGCTCGGCGATGCGGACTACCGCACGGCCTTCATGCCGGCCGATGCAGCCGCCTATTTCCTCGCGCTCGGGTTCCTGGCCGTGCCCGTCGGCGGACTGGCCATCTGGGCCGCCCGCCGCGCCGCGGCGACTGCGCCGCGCATGGCCGGCAACCTCGCGATCTCGGCCTCCGTCATCGCCTTCCTGACGATCATCGTCGCCTATCTGCGGATTGCCCCCTTCGAGACGAAAGTGCTGTTCGGCGTCGCCGCGCTGGCTTTGGCGCTGCTCTTCGTCCTGCTGACGGAACTCTTCACACGCGCCCGCCCGGACGACTGGTCCGCGCCGGCCCCGGCGGCATTTGCTGTGACGTCGGTCGCGCTGGTTTCCTTCGCGCTCGGGGTCACGCTGTCGAAGACCTGGATGCCGTTCGGGCTTGCACTGACGGCGGCGGGCATTGCCTGGGTGTACCGGGCACGTCCGCTTCGCGCGCTGCCGTTCCTTGCGATTGCTGCCAGCCTGCTTGCTGCCCTCGGATTGTGGGCGAGCGCGCCGTTCCCCGGCGAAGTGATCGGCACGACGCCGCTTCTGAACAGGCTCGTCGTGATCGCCGGCCTGCCGGCCGCGGCGATCCTGCTCGCCGGCGAAATCCTGCGCCGCAATGGCGCACAACGCACCGGCGCGGCGGTCACCGCCATCGGCCTCGCGCTGCTCGGCTTCTTTGTCGGGCTCGAATTGCGCCACTGGATCCACGGTGGCGAGATCGTCGGCCCCTTCCGGCTCGCCGACATGGCCGCGCAGACGATTGCCGCGCTCGGCTTCGCGATCGGGCTTCAGCGTGTTGCCCGCTACACGCAGGCGACCGTCTACGATGTCGCGTCCCTGGTCGCCGGCGGGTTGAGCGCGGCGATGATCGCGATCGGCCTGTTCGTCGTCTACAACCCGCTGCTGACCGGCTCGGGCGTCGGCGACGGCGCGGTCCTGAACGTCCTCCTGCCGGCCTATCTCGTCACCGGCGGCCTTGCCGGGGTCGTGGCGCTGATGGCGCGCCCGATCCGTCCGCGCTGGTACACGCTCGCCTATGCGCTGCTGGCCGGCCTGCTCGTCTTCGCGTATTTCACGATGATGACGCGCCATGCCTTCCAGGGTAGCCGGATCGGCATGTGGCACCATACCTCCGACATGGAGTTCTGGTCCTATTCGGCCGTCTGGCTGGTCCTCGGCGCGGCGCTGCTTCTGGCCGGCCTGTTCCTGAAATCCATGCCCTTGCGCATGGCCTCGGCGGCGGTCATCGCGCTGACCATCTGCAAGGTCTTCCTGCTCGACATGACCGCGCTCACCGGCGCGCTGCGCGCCTTCTCCTTCATCGGGCTCGGCGTGTCGCTTCTGGCGATCGGCCGCTTCTACCAGCGCATCCTCGTCAGGACCGGGAACGCGCCGCCCGCCCAGGCGTGGTCCCCCGGAACTCCCCGGAGACAGCGGCGAAACCGGCGGCGCTCGGCGTGACACCGTTGCTTAACCGGTTCGTGATTTGCTCCGGCGGACGACCGGAGTGAGCATGACCGCACAATCGCGATATGGGGCCATGACCGACAGGCCCGGCAAGACGTCGTTCCGCCTTTCCGAAATCCTCGGCGCGCTCAGCCATGCGCTCGACATCACCGAAGGCCAGCCGGAGGGCCATTGCCTTCGATGCTGCTGGATCGGCACGCATGTCGGCAAGGCGCTCGGGCTCGGCCCGCGCGAACTCGGTGATCTCTACTTCACGCTTCTGCTCAAGGATCTCGGCTGCAGCAGCAATGCCGCGCGTATCTGCGAGCTCTATCTGACCGATGACCTAACCTTCAAACATGACTTCAAGACCATCGACGGCAGCCTCGGCGCCGCCTTGCGCTTCGTTTTCGCCAAGACCGGACTGGAATCCGGATTGAGCGAGCGGCTGCGCGCCATCGTCAACATCCTGCGCAACGGCGGCGAAATCTCGCGCGAACTGATCGAGACGCGTTGCCACCGCGGTGCGGACATCGCCGCCAAGCTCGGCTTTTCCGAACAGGTCCAGGCAGGCATCCGCGCGCTCGACGAGCATTTCGACGGCTCCGGCAAGCCGGACGGTCTTCAGGCCGGCGCCATTCCGCGAAACGCCAATATCGCGCTTCTCGCGCAGGTGGTCGACGTCTTCCTCTCCGAGCAGGGCCGCGAGGCGGCGGTCGCGGAGGCGCAGGCCCGCGAGGGAGCCTGGTTCGATCCCTATCTGGTGGAGGCCTTCCTGCGGGTGCAGGAGGACGAGGGTTTCTGGGCCGGTCTCGCCGCCGACGACCTTGCCGAACGCATCTACGCGATGGAGCCGGCGGTGCAGGAGATTACCGTCGACGAGGCCTATCTCGACGATGTGGCCTCCGCCTTTGCCGATGTCGTCGACGCAAAGAGCCCGTTCACCGCCAATCATTCCAGCCGCGTGACGCTTTATGCCGACATGATCGCCGAGGAACTGGGCCTTGAGCCGGCACACCGGCGCTGGCTTCGCCGCGCCGCGCTCCTGCACGATATCGGCAAGCTCGCCGTCAGCAACCAGGTGCTCGACAAGCCCGGCAAGCTCGACGACCGCGAATGGCAAGTCATCCGCGAACACCCCTGGCACAGCGAGCGCATCCTCGAGCGGGTATCCGCCTTTGCCGACATCGCGCCGATTGCCGGCGCTCATCACGAGCGCCTCGACGGCAGGGGGTATCCCTACGGTCTGAAAGGCGATGAAATCTGCCTCGAAACGCGAATCCTGACGGTCGCCGACGTGTTCGATGCGCTGGCCGCCGAACGGCCCTATCGCGCGGCGATGCCGATCGCGAAAGCGCTGGAGATCATCGAGGGGGATGTCGGGACGGCGTTCGATCCCGATTGCGTCGCGGCGCTGAAGAAGGGTCTCGCGAAACTGCGGCCGGCGGCCGGAACGGCGGAAGTCGCCGCCTGAGAAAAGTCTCCGGCGTTGCCGCCGGAGACCGGGTCGAAAATCAGGCCGCTGCGTGGTGCAGGCGCTGTTCGAAAAGCGCGTTGTCGGTCAGGCGATGCAGGTTCTTCGCCACGGCAAGCACGCCGAGATCGACCAGCGGCTCGACGATGATCACGGTCATGTAGGCAAGGCCGAAGGACGCGACCTGCGCCAGGTTTTCCGCGCCGAAACCGTGGCCGTAGATGGCCCAGAACGCCACCCATGCGACAATGCCGCCCTGATAGGTGGTCGAAAGCGCGAGCGCCTGGCGATAGGCGACGTCCTTGTAGGCGATGTCGGCGGGAATGATGCGTTTCGCCAGCATGCCCATCGCGAACAGCGGCACGATCAGCGTCGTGACGTTCATGCCGTATTGCGGCAGGTCGAACGGCGCGAAGAACAGGCCCTGGATCAGAAGGCCGAGCGCGAGCCCGATCGCGGCAGGCCCGCCGCCGAAGATCAGATAGAGCGTCGAGCCGAGGATCAGGTGGACTTCCGACACGCCGACCGGATGATGCGGCAGCACCTGGAAGAAGCAGAAGACGAGGGCCGTCGTCATCACCGAGCGCGCGGCAAGCGATGCGACGCCGCCGTTGCGGATCGTATCGGCCGCCATCTTGCCCGCCAGGCCGACGGCGCCTGCGGCGGTTGCGTAGCTGAGGACGATCTTGGCGCCGTCGACGACGCCGGGTTCGATATGCATGGTCAGTACCTTCCTGCACCCATCGTGCATTTGGAGGGCGGCGCGCCAAGGCGGCCGCCATTGCGGTTTTCCCGGGCAGGTCTCCTGACTCGCGCTTCGACACCGTCATCCGCCTTCCCAGGTCAAACCCAGTGGCACAATGGATGCGGCTCACGCTCACAGTTGCGTGGGCAGTCACGGATCGGGCCCCCTTCGGGTCGTCCCTACCGTGTTCCCTTTTAATCCAGAAGGCTTGGCCTTCATGGAACCTGGGAGTCGAACTGTAGACAAGGGCGCGCGCCGACACAATCGCCGTTGCGGCCAAATTCTGACGTCCAGCCGACATCGTCGCGGCGCGATCAGATGCTCTTCAGGCTGACCCGCTTGTGGACGTCCTCGGCGGTTTCCACGCGCTCCGAATAGCGGTCGGTCAGATAGCCGGATATGTCGCGGGTCAGCAGCGTGAACTTCATCAGTTCCTCCATGACGTCGACGACGCGGTTGTAATAGGGCGACGGTTTCATCCGCCCGGAATCGTCGAACTCCAGCCATGCCTTGGCGACGGAGGACTGGTTCGGAATGGTGATCATGCGCATCCAGCGCCCGAGAATGCGCATCTGGTTGACCGCATTGAAGCTTTGCGACCCGCCGCATACCTGCATCACCGCCAGCGTGCGCCCCTGGGTCGGCCGTATGCCGCCGATCGGCGACAGCGGCAGCCAGTCGATCTGCGCCTTCATGATGCCGGTCATCGCGCCGTGGCGTTCCGGCGAACACCAGACATGTGCCTCCGACCACAGCGAGAGGTTGCGCAATTCCTGCACTTTCGGGTGGTCGGGCTCGGTCGAGTCGGGCAGCGGAAGGCCGTCCGGATCGAATATCCGAACCTCCGCGCCGAGCCGGTCGAGCACGCGCGCGGCCTCGTAGGTCAGGAACCGGCTGTAGGAGCGCTCGCGCAGCGAGCCGTATAGCATCAGCACGCGCGGTTTGTGTTTGGACGGCGCGGTGTTGAACAGGGTTGCGTTGTCGATGTCGTGCAGGAGGTCGTCCGCCAGGTTCGGCAGGCTCAGATCGTCTTTCCAGTCCATGCGGCCTTCTAGCTTGCGTATGACGCGGCGAGGTCCGTCGCGCCTTCCATGGCGCCGATCGTGTTGAGCGCGGTTTTAAGATCCTTCGGGTTCATCTCCTCGAAGGGCAGGGCCATCAGAGCGCGAATGCGCGCCTCGAGCAAGCGGTAGGTGTGGGTGAAGGCCGCGTGCCGTTCCTCGGGCGTATCGCCCTTGCCGGCGGGATCGGGAATGCCCCAATGCGCCTGTACTGGCGCGCCCGGCCAGAACGGGCAGGTCTCGCCGGCGGCGTTGTCGCAGACCGTGATGACGATATCCATCTTCGGCGCATCCGGCCCCTCGAATTCCGACCACGACTTGGACCGGAAGCGGTCGGTGTCGTGGCCGTATTCCTTCAACAGCGCGAGCCCGTCCGGATTGGGCGTTCCGCGCGGCGTGGAGCCGGCGGAAAACGCGTTCACCCGGCCTTCGCCGAGCTTCGCCAGGATCGCCTCGCCGAGGATCGAACGCGCGGAATTGGCGGTGCAAAGGATGAGAATGTTCTTCATGAAACTCACGAATGCGTTTGAAGGGATTCGACTTTCCGGCCGATATCGTCGAGCTGCCTTTGAAGCGCCAGGCTGTCGAGCGAATTGATCGGCAGGCTCGTGAACACCGAGATGCGATTGTTCAGCATTCGGAACGTATCGGAAAAGGCGAGGCGCTTTTCGGCCTCGTTGCCTTCGACCGCGGCCGGATCCGGAACGCCCCAATGGGCCGTCATCGGCTGTCCCGGCCAGACGGGGCAGGCCTCCGCCGCGGCCTGGTCGCAGACCGTGAAGACGAAATCCATCGCCGGCGCGCCGGCAGCCGCAAATTCGTCCCAGCTCTTTGAGCGCGCGAAGGACGTGTCGAAATTGAGGTTGTCGAGCAGTTCCAGCGCGTAGGGGTGAACGTCGCCCTTTGGGTGCGACCCCGCCGACCAGGCCTTGAAGCGGCCCATCCCCTCGCGATTGAGGATGGCTTCGGCCAGAATCGAACGGGCCGAGTTTCCGGTACACAGAAACAGGACATTGTACACTTTGTCAGTCATGCGGGGCCTCCCTAGCAGGCGCAGACGATTTCATCCAAAACCGGTTGGCACAGCTGCGGATTGCCGCCGCAGCAGTCTTCCATCAGAAAGGCGAGCAGGCCGCGCATCCCGTCGAAATTGGCGAAATAGCGGATTACCCGGCCTTCACGCTCGCTGCGCACCATGCCGGCATGCGCCAGAACGGCGAGATTGGCCGACATCGTGTTCTGCCGGACGCCGAGCGTCTCGGCGATGTCGCCAGCGGCCATGCCGGCCTCGCCCTGCTTCACCAGCAGGCGGAAGACATCCAGCCGCGTTTCCTGGGCCAGCGCGTGCAGCGCGTCGATTGCATGTGATTTATCCATAATTCAAGAATTATTGATATATTGGCCGGTGTCAAGGCGCGAAAATGCCGGCCGTCTTTGCGTAAGCCGCCCGGGCCGGGACCTTCTTGAGACGGTGTCTTTTGCGAAACCGCAATCGCGGCGATGCTCGCTTCTGCAGTCTGCGGCCATTAGCTCACAGCCATTGCAATACCAGCGCGGCGACAGCGAGATAGCGCAATGTCTTGGCGGCGGCGACGAGGGTCAGGAACGAGGGCAGGGGCTCGCGCAGCACGCCTGCGACGAGCGTCAGCGCATCGCCGCCGAACGGCATCCAGCTCAGCAGCAGGCTCCAGCGGCCCCAACGGGAATACCAGCGTGTCGCCCGCGCGAGTTGCGCCTCGCTCGCCGGGAACCAGCGGCGGTGCCGGAACTTTTCGATGCCTCGGCCGATCACCCAGTTGACGACCGCTCCCAGCGTGTTGCCGAGGCTTGCGGCGGCGAGCAGCGCCCAGACGGGGTGTTCCCCGCCGAGCAGCAGCGCCGACAGGCCAAGTTCGGATTGCGCCGGGAAGATCGTCGCGGCCAGAAAGGCGATCGCGAACAGGCCCGCATAGACGCCGAATGCCGTCATGCCGCCGTCCGCGCCCGCAGCCGCTCGAAAGTGCCGGATTTCGCTCTGGAACCCTCGATCGCCGGCATGTATACAGCCCGAAAATCCATTACCTGCCAGCGTGATCGCATTGCTTGAAGTCTTTTCCGTAACCGGGCCGATCTATATCACCATTGCGGTCGGATATCTCTCAACGCGATTTGGTCTTTTTGCCGCTGGCGACATGCGGACGCTGGGCCGTTATGTGCTCTATCTGGCATTGCCGGCACTGCTGTTTCGGGCCCTGTCGCAAAAGCCCGTCGCGGAAATCGTCAATCCTGCATACATCGCGGCCTATCTCGGCGGAACGGTGACGATGGTGCTATTGGGCTATCTCGTCGTCCGCAAGGTCCTCGGGCAGGACCGTTCCGCCGCCACGTTCTCGGCCATGGGCATGTCGTGCCCGAACAGCGGTTTCGTCGGATTTCCGATCATCCTGCTGACCTTTCCGCCGATCGCCGGCAACGTGCTGGCGCTCAACATGTTCGTCGAGAACATCTTCATCGTGCCGCTGCTGCTGATGCTGGCCGAGCGCGCCATGGGGCAGGAGGGCCATCCGCTCGCCGTTCTCGGGTCGGCCCTCGGCCGCCTCGCGATGAACCCCATCGTCATCGGCCTCGCCGCCGGTCTGGTGGTTTCGCTGAGCGGGCTGCACCTGCCGGAGCCGGTGACGAAGTCGGTCGACCTGTTCGCCTCGTCGAGCGCCGCCGTCTCGCTTTTCGTCATCGGCGGCACGTTGGTCGGCCTGCCGGTGAGCGGGCTCGCCGGCCGGATCGTCCCGATCGTCATCGGCAAGCTTCTTGTCCATCCGCTGATCATCGTCGCGGCGATCGCTGCCGTCCCGTATCTGGGCTTCGCACCGATAGAATCGCCGCTGCGCGAAGCCCTGCTGCTCTCCGCCGCGATGCCGATTTTCGGCATCTATCCCATCCTCGCCCAGAAATATGGCGAGGAGGGCGTTGCCGCGGTGGGGCTTCTTGCGACGACGCTATTCTCCTTTTTCACGGTCAGCCTGTTGCTATGGATGCTTCCGGCGGTTACCGGGTAGGCGGCTTCCCCCGATAGGGGGCTGCCGATCGGCAATCGATATCGGGCTCCTGGAAAATATCGGTAATGAGTGAGCAGGTTGAACAGCCGCCCGGCGTGTCTCGCTACATCGCGCCGGCAGCGAAGGCGGCGGCCGCGATGGCGGTGTTTGCCGTCGCCATCTATGCCCTTCACCGGTTTTCTCGCGAGGTCAACTGGAGCGACGTCAAGACCGATCTGGCGGCGCAGTCCTGGGACAGTATTTTTCTCGCGATCGCGGCGACCGGGCTCAGCTATCTCGCGATGGCTTTTTACGACGTGCTCGGAACCGCGACGGCGGCGCCCGGCAAGGTTCCTCCGCGCATTGCCTTCCTGGCCGGATCCGCCGGCTACGCCGTCACCAACCTGCTCGGCTTCTCGTGGCTGACCGGTGGCGCCGTGCGTTACCGCCTGTATTCCTCCTATGGCCTCGATCTCGTCGACATCGCCCAGGTGATTGCCAATGTGTGGCTGAGTTTCTGGCTCGGCCTGATGTCGATCATCGCGGCGCTGTTCCTGTTCCATCCGTCGGGGCTCAGTTCGGCCTTCGGGATGACGCCGCGGATTCGAGCGCGTTGCCGGCGTCCTGATCGTGATCGCGATTGCGGCGTTCTTCGTCTGGCTCGGCCGCAAGGGACGCCGGATCCACGTTCGTTCCTACCAGCTGCGGTTTCCGACCGGTTTCGTCGCCGCGTCGCAGACGGTTGTCGCCATCATCGACGTGCTCGGCGCCGCCCTCTGTCTCTACGTGCTGCTTCCGGGCGACCTGACCGGAAATTTCGCGCTCTTTTTCGTGGTGTTCGTCTCCGCGATGGCGCTCGGCGTCGCCAGCCATTCTCCGGGCGGCGTCGGTGTCTTCGAGGCGACGATCATCGGCGGCCTCGGCGCCATCGGCCGGCCCGACATGCTGGCCGGCCTCGTCCTGTTCCGGATGATCTATTACGTGCTGCCCTTCGTGGTTGCCGCTGCCGTTCTTGCGGGCGCGTCGGTCTATGCTATGGGTCGAAAGCACCGCGACTCGCTGCCGACGCTGCGCGGCGCGCTGATGCCGGTCATGCCGGCGATCGCTGCCGGCGTGGTGCTTCTCGCCGGCGCGCTGCTCCTCGTTTCCGGCAGCCTGCCCGGCGAGACGAACCGCCTGCTCGACCTGCGCGATCTCGTACCGCTGCCGTTCATCGAGGCGTCGCACCTGCTGGCGAGCATCGCCGGGCTGTCTCCTGATCGTCGTCGCACACGGCCTTTATCTGCGCAGCTTTCGCGCCTGGCTGGTGGCGGTCGGCCTGCTTGCGCTTGGGCTCGTAACGTCGCTGTCCAAGGGTCTCGACTGGGAGGAGGCGGTGACGATGGCCGCCGCGCTCGCCCTGCTGGCGTCCTTCCGCGCCGCCTTCTACCGCTACAAGCACGCGATCTTCCAGCTGGAATGGCATTGGGCGCTGGCAAGCGCTCTGTTCCTGGCGGTGTCGATATGGGTCGGCTTCTTCGCCTATTCCAAGGTGCCCTACAGCAACGACCTACTGTGGCAATTCACGTTGCATGGCGATGCGCCGCGGTTCCTGCGCGCCGCCTTGGCGACCAGCGTGATCTTCCTCGCGATCGGCCTGAATTCCTTCCTCAAGGCGTCGCCGAAACTGGGCGCCGGCGAGCCGGTCCCGCAGCGCGTGCGCGAACTGATCGCCGCGTCGCCCGACACGGAAGCCGCCATCGCGTTGACCGGCGACAAGCGGTTCATGTTGTCGGATGACGGCAATGCCTTCATCTCCTATGCCGATGGTGGCACGACGCTGATATCCAAGGGCGATCCGATCGGCGCCGAGCAATCGGGCACACAGCTTGCCTGGAAGCTGCGCGAACATGCGGACCGTCTCGGCAAGAAGTGCGCATTCTACGCTGTCGGCGAGAAATATCTTCCGGTCTATCTCGACATGGGCATGTCGATCCTCAAGATCGGCGAGGTCGCGCGCGTCGATCTGCAGCGCTTCACGCTCGATGGCGCATCCAGGGCCAACATGCGCAACGCCATCCATCGCGCGGAGCGCGAGGGCTACGTCTTCGCCGTCCTTCCTGCCGCGGAAATTGTCCATCGTCTGCCTGAGCTGCGCCAGGTTTCCGACGCCTGGCTGGCCGAGAGACAGGGCCGCGAAAAGGGCTTCGCGCTTGGTGCGTTTTCCGAGGATTATCTCGTCCGGTTCGATCACGCGGTCCTGCAGAAGGGCGAGGGCGGGGAGATCGTCGCCTTCGCCAACATCCTGACCGGTGCCGGCCATCACGAGGCTTCGGTGGACCTGATGCGCTTCGATCCCGGCGGGCCGCGCTACGCGATGGACGCGCTGTTCGCCCATTTGATGCTGTGGGCCAAGGCGGACGGCTATGGCTGGTTCTCGCTCGGCGCGGCGCCGCTATCCGGACTGAGCGACCACCCGCTGGCGCCGCTGTGGAGCCGGCTCGGCAGCTACATATACCGCTATGGCGACAATCTGTATCATTTCGAGGGATTGAGGGCATTCAAGCAGCGTTTCGATCCCGTCTGGACGCCGAATTATCTCGCATGTCCCGGCGGCTTCGACGCGCCGCGCGTATTGCTCGAGGTCAACGGGCTGATATCGGGCGGCATGCGCGGCCTGGTGGACTAGGGAAGATGCGATGATCCGCAACTATACAGACCATGCAGCCAACGAACGCACCTTCCTCGCATGGGTGCGCACCGCCGTCGCCATCGTCGGTTTCGGATTGGCGGTCGCACGGTTCGGAAACACGGTGACGCCGGTGTGGTCGGAGGTCGGGCTGCTGGTTTCCGGCACGGCGCTCGTCTTGGTCGCCTATGCCCGCATGCTCGTCGTGCGGCGCCGCATCGACCGACAGGAAGAGCTTGATGACGCCTCGACCGGCCCGGACATGCTGCTCGTGCTTTTGATCGCGGCGCTCTTCGTGATGATCGCCATGTTCGTCGCCAATATCGGCTGACACGTTCGTCCGGTCAGTCCTCCGGCGCCGCGTTCATGTCGATCGGCCCGGCGACCAGCGTGCGCGGGCCGGGGCCTTCCGCAGCGCGCATGTCGTTGCGGTTGTAGATCACGCAACGGTCGAGCGAGAGGCAGCCGCAGCCGATACAGGTGCCGAGATTATCGCGCAGGCGTTGCAGGCGGGCGAGCCGCTCGTCCAGCAGTTTCGACCATTGCGCCGAAATCTCCTCCCAGTCCTCGCGTGTCGCGATCCGGTCGTCGGGAAGCGCCGACAGCGCCTCGGCGATCTCTTTCAGCGGAATGCCGAGTTCCTGCGCGAAGCGGATGATCGAAAGCCGGCGCACCGCGGCGCGGCTGTAACGGCGCTGGTTGCCGCGCGTGCGCGAGGCTTTGACCAGGCCCTGCCTCTCGTAGAAATGCAGCGTCGAGACCGGTAGCCCGGTGCGTTCGGAAACCTGGCCGACCGTCCATTCGAGTGGAGACATGCCGATATCACCCTGTTGAGCTGAACATTAGTTGAGGTTGTATCACCGATGGCATTGCAGGTCACGGTTTTGGCCGCGACGCGTCGCGCCGAAGAGCCGTGCGCATGACAGCCCTTCGGTTTTTCCGCGCAAGGGATTGAATTCGTGCCGCTTTGCCTGCAACAAGGATCGGGCATGCGGCCGCCACATTGAGAGGCTATGCCGAAGCCCAGACGAAGACCGCCCGCAAGGCGCAAAGACGGGGCGCCGCGAGGCGAGGCCCGACGGGAAACACGATATGAGCCAGTCCCTCCAGACATCCGGCGAAACCGGGAACGTTGCCACCCAGAGCGCCGCCGAGCGTTTCGGCGTCATCGAGCGCCCCCTGCTGGAATGGACGCCGGAGATCGCGGAAGAGACCGAGCATCTCTATCAGAAGGTCAAGGACCACATTCCGCGCATCGAATGGCCCGTCTACGCGCCCTATATCTCGGCGATCAACCGCCTGAAGAAGGAGCGCAACGCGGTTATCCTCGCGCACAACTACCAGACGCCGGAGATCTATCACTGCGTCGCCGATATCGTCGGTGACTCGCTGCAGCTCGCCAAGGAGGCGACCAAGGTCGACGCCGGGATCATCATCCAGTGCGGCGTCCACTTCATGGCCGAGACCTCGAAGCTGCTCAATCCCGACAAGACCGTTCTGATCCCGGACATGAAGGCCGGCTGCAGCCTGGCCGAATCCATTACCGGCGCCGATGTCCGGCTGCTGCGCGAGCGTTATCCCGGCGTACCGGTCGTCACCTATGTGAACACCTCCGCCGAAGTGAAGGCCGAGACGGACATCTGCTGCACCTCGTCGAACGCGGTGCAGGTGGTCGAATCCTTCGGCGTCGACAAGGTGCTGTGCATTCCTGACGAATATCTGGCGCTCAACGTCGCCGCCCAGACCAAGGTCAAGATCCTCACCTGGAAGGGCCATTGCGAGGTGCATGAGCGCTTCTCGGCGGAAGAACTGCTCGCCTACAAGGAAGCGGATCCGCAGATCGAGATCGTCGCCCATCCCGAATGCCCGCGCGAGGTCGTCGAGATCGCCGATTACACCGGCTCGACGTCGGGCATGATCAACTATGTAAAGGACCGGAAGCCGCCGAAGGTGCTGCTGGTGACCGAATGCTCCATGGCCTCGAACATCGAATCCGAAGTGCCCGAGGTGCAGTTCGTCAAGCCGTGCAACCTGTGTCCGCACATGAAGCGGATCACGCTGCCGAAGATCCTCGACTCTCTATGCGAGATGAAGGAGGAGATCCTCGTCGATCCCGCCATCGCCGACCGCGCCCGCCTTGCCGTCGAGCGCATGGTGAACCTGAAGCACTGAGGTAACAGCGAACGGCAGCTATCCGTGCAGCCGTTCGCTTCACTCGGCCAGTTCGAACGGCAATTCGAAATCACCGCTTTTGTCCGAGTGCTGGTCGCGCACGTGGAATTTCGCGACATAGTTCCCGGCCGGCAGCCCCGAGAGACTGACGGTCAGCTGCATCTGGAATTCGCGGTTGTGATATCGCACCGGCAGGTTGATGGCGAGGAAGTCGTCCTTCGAATACAATTCCTTGCCGTCCGGATCGGTCAGGATGAAATCCGAGACGAGGCCGATTTCGTTTCCGCCGATCGAATGTTTCCCGTAGCCGAAGCCGATCGGTTCCGCGTAGATCACCAGTGGCTCGCCGGGCTTGAAGACGTTGGAGTCGCGCGGCCGGTAGATGCCGAAACCGTCGGAATCCTCGACGAAGAGAACCTTGCGGAAAACCAGCGGCGATGCCGACCAGACCTCTCCCATCGCCTTGTCCAGCGCCGTCACGGCGCCGACCGGGTCTCCCTGGTCGAGCAGGCGCTCCGCCTCCTGCGCGTAATCCGTGATCGGGCCGGCGCGGCCGCTGGCGGCGGAGATCGCCAGGAAAAGAAGGGAGACAGCGAAGGTGCCAGCGCGCATGTGATTTCTCCTCGGGGCCGGTTCCGTATCGGACGCAGTTTCCGGTTTGCGCCGGAAATGGTCAACATGGCCGCCTGGGCGGCGAGATGCGGTCTTTGGGGGAGCCTTTCAGGCGGGAAAGCGTGCGGGGACTAGCGCAATTCCACCGGAACAGCGTAAGGGGAAGATGTTTGAAGTGACGTCCGCGGCCGAACCGCCGGGCGGACGGTGAGGGGAATGGACCGAATTGAACAACACGGATAACAGCGTGCTCATCATCGGCGGCGGGCTTGCCGGTCTTTTCTGCGCGCTGAAGCTCGCGCCGAAGGCCGTGACGGTGATCACCGCTGCGCCGATCGGGCGCGGCGCTTCGTCGGCCTGGGCGCAGGCGGGCATCGCCGCCGCGGTCGGGCCCGGCGACACGATCGAGAAGCACGTCGCCGACACCATCACCGCCGGCGACGGCATCGTCGACGAGGCGGTCGCCCGCATGATGGCCTCGCAGGCCTCCGACCGCATTCATGATCTGCTCGCTTACGGCGTGCCCTTCGACCGCGATCTGGAAGGCCATCTGCAGGTCAGCCGCGAGGCGGCGCATTCGGAGAGCCGGATCGTGCGCGTGCGCGGCGACATGGCCGGCCGCGCCATCATGCAGGCGCTGGTCGAAACCGTGAAGAAGACGCCGTCGATCCGCGTCCTCGGCGGCTACGTCGTCGAAAGGCTGCTGGTCGAAGACGGCCGCGTCGTCGGCCTGCAGGCGCTCGGCAATGGCGAGGGCGAGGAGAATATCCTGACCCTGCGCGGCTCGCAGGTGGTAATCGCTGCCGGCGGCATCGGCCATCTCTACGAGGTGACGACCAATCCCGCCGAGGCGCGCGGCGGCGGCATCGGCATGGCGGCGCGCGCCGGCGCCCGCATGGCCGATCTCGAATTCGTCCAGTTCCATCCGACCGCGATCAATGTCGGCAAGGACCCGGCGCCGCTGGCGACCGAAGCCCTTCGCGGGCACGGCGCGACGCTGCTCAACAAGGACGGCGAGCGCTTCATGCTGCCGATCCATCCCGACGCGGAACTGGCACCGCGCGATGTCGTCGCGCGCGGCATCTTCGCCGAGGTGCAGGCCGGACGCGGCGCGTTTCTCGATTGCACCAAGGCCGTCGGCAAGACGTTCGCCGAGGAATTCCCGACCGTCTACGGCTATTGCCAGGAGGCCGGCATCGATCCGGTGACGCAGCCGATCCCGGTCATTCCCGCGGCCCACTACTTCATGGGCGGCATCTGGACCGATCTCGACGGCCGCACGTCCTTGCCCGGCCTGTGGGCCTGCGGCGAGGTCACCTCGACCGGCGCCCACGGCGCCAACCGGCTGGCGTCCAACTCGCTTCTCGAGGCGATCGTCTTTTCCGCCCGCATCGCCGACGCGCTCGGTGGCGAGGACCTCTGGGAGGCGCCGGCAGACTGGTCGGAGGGTTCGATGGAGAGCGGCCGCCAGAAGCCGCGCCCCGACAGCGACCAGATGAAACTCCTGCGCCATACGATGAGTTCCGATCTCGGCGTTCTGCGCAATGAAGCCGGCATGCGCGAGGCGCTGCGCGCCATCCTCCGCCTTGAGCGCGAGGCCGACACCGAGCGGTTCCTCAACGTGCTGGCGGCGGCGAAGCTGATCGCGGTCTGCGCGCTCAACCGCACCGAAAGCCGCGGCGGCCATTTCCGCACCGACTTCCCGGCCGAGGACGAGGCCTGGCGCCGCCGCACCTTCACGACGCTCGACCAGGCCGAAAAGACGATTCCCGCCTTGCTGGAGGACTGAGACCCATGCCCGTTGCCGCCTTGCCGCCGAGCCTGCCGCGCCTGATGATCGAGGACGCCGTGCGCGCCGCGCTCCTGGAGGATCTCGGGCGCGCCGGCGACATAACGACGAATGCGACCATCGCTCCCGACGCCACGGCGACGGCGCTGCTCGCCTCGCGCGAGGATGGCGTGATCGCCGGGCTCGGGCTCGCCGAGACCGCCTTCAAACTGATGGATCCGGCTATCGCCTTCGAGGCGAGGCTGTCGGACGGCGACACGGTCAAGCCGGGCGACGTGGTCGCCGCGATCAGCGGCAATGCCCGCGCCATTCTCTCCGCCGAACGCGTCGCGCTCAATTTCCTGATGCACATGTCCGGCATCGCCACCTACACGGCGCGCTTTGCCCGCGAGATCGCGCATACGGATGCGAAGGTCACCTGCACGCGCAAGACCATTCCCGGCCATCGCACCTTCGAGAAATATGCCGTGCGCTGCGGCGGCGGCTCGAACCACCGCTTCGGTCTCGACGACGCGATCCTGATCAAGGATAACCATATCGCTGTTTCCGGCGGTGTCGCGAAGGCAGTCGAGGCCGCGCGCGCCTATGTCGGCCACCTGGTCAGGATCGAGATCGAGGTCGACACGCTCGACCAGTTGCGCGAGGCGCTGACGGCGGCGCCCGACGCGATCCTGCTCGACAACATGTCGAACGACCGGCTGCGCGAGGCCGTCGCGCTCAACAAGGCCGACAATGGCGGCCGCGTGAAGCTGGAAGCCTCGGGCAATGTTCGTTTCGAGACGATCAGGGAGATCGCCGAGACCGGCGTCGACTACATCTCGACCTCGAAGATCACCATGGCCGCCCCGACGCTCGATGTCGGGCTCGATATCCGGCTCGGCTGAGCCGCCTTACGCGGTCACCTCGTAGAGATGCACGTCGCGCTGCGGGAAGGGGATCGAAAGCCCCTCGGCGTCGAAGCGCTGCTTGGCGAGCCTGATCAGGTCGCGTGACGTCGTCCACCAGTCCGGCGTGGCGATCCACACGCGGCAGGTGACCTCGACCGCGCTGTCGCCCAGACTGGAGACGTAGATGAACGGCTCCGGATCGGCGAGCACCTTGTCATGGTCGCGGGCCAGCGCCTCGAAGGCCGCAAACGCCTTGTCGATGTCGTCCTTGTAGGCGATGCCGACGACGAGGTCGAACCGCCGCTTCGGCTTGCGGGAGAAATTCGTCACCGTGCTGCCCCAGACCTCGGAATTCGGAGCGAGCAGATAGAGACCGTCCAGCGTCTCGAATTCCGTCGCGAAGAGGCCGATTTCCTTGACGACGCCCTTGGCGTTGGTGGTCTCGACATAGTCGCCGACCTGGAACGGCCGCAGGAACAGAAGCATGATACCGGCCGCGATGTTCTGCAGCGTGCCCTGCAGCGCGAGGCCGATGGCGAGGCCAGCTGCGCCGAGGGTGGCGATGATCGAGGCGGTCTGCACGCCGAACTGCGTCAGCACCATGACGAAGACGAGAATGAGGAACCGCGTAGCGCGCGCCCTTGGCGATGAACAGGTTCAGCGTCTCGTCGCTGTTGCGCAGCCGTTTCAGCGCCGAATAGACCCAGCGCCGCACGATGCCGGCAACGATGAAGCCGATGACCAGGATCAGCATCGCGCCGATGACGGAGAAGGCGTATTCGATGATCAGGCGGCTGGCCGCGTCCCATATGACGCCGGCCGCGTCGTTGACACTGCCCACCGCGCCTTTCACGATCTGGTCGGTATTCTCCATTCGGACCCCCTTTGCCGGAAAAATTGAACACACCGGATACTACGCATATCCGCCCGCTTTGGTTCCCCGAGTTTTCGCTTGTGTCCACCCCGGCCGGTCGCCGGCCTGCGCTGTGGTTTTCTGCGCGCCGGTCCTGCGCGCGGCATAACGCTCCCTCTTTCCGCCCGTAACTTGCCGGATCATCCGCTTCGCGGGATACTGGCCCGAGGCTGCCTGTATCCCGTAAACGGTAGGGGGGCCGGGGTGGAGGAAACGCGATGATTTTCGTTGCGGCAAGCAAGGATGGCGGCGAAATCCGCTATCGCGACACCAAGCGCCATTTGTGGTGGCTCTCGGTTCTGTCGCCGGGCATTCCCGGCGTCTCGGCGCTGCTGCTCTGGCAGACCGGAAACCTGTTCTGGGCCGCATTTCCCCTGTTGTTCATTTTCGGCTTTGTTCCGGCCCTCGATTTCCTGTTCGGCGAGGATACGAACAATCCGCCGGAGGAGGTCGTCGAGGAGTTGTCGAATGACGGTTACTACCGCTTCCTGCTGTTCGTCTCCGTGCCGGTGCTCTGGTTCAGCTTCCTTGCCAGCGCCGCGGTCGCGGCCTCGCTGGACCTGCCTGTCTGGGCGTATCTTCTCATGGCGTTCGGCGCCGGAGCGGTGTCCGGCGGCGGGCTCACCGTCGGCCACGAACTCGGCCACAAGGCGAATGCGCTCGACCGGTTCGGCGCCAGGCTGGCCTGCGCGCTGACCGCCTACAGCCATTTCTGCATCGAGCACAATCGCGGCCATCATCTCCATGTCGCGACGCCGGAGGATCCGGCCTCGGCGCGACTCGGCGAAAGCGTCTACCGCTTCGCATTGCGTGAAATCCCCGGCGCGGCGATGCGCGGCTGGGCCCTGGAACGGGCGCGGCTGCAGAAGAAGGGGCTGCCGTTCTGGCACTGGCGCAACGACATCCTCCAGGGCTACGCGATCGCGCTCGCCGCGGCGGTCATACTGATTGCGCTGTTCGGCTGGGCGGTGGTGCCGTTCCTGGTGATCCACCATGTCTTCGGCTGGCTGCAGTTGACGCAGGCAAACTATGTCGAGCATTACGGCCTGAAGCGGGGCAAGCGCGCCGACGGGCGCTACGAGCCCTGCGCGCCGCGTCATTCCTGGAACACCAACCACATCGTTTCGAACCTGATGCTGTTCCATCTGCAGCGCCATTCCGACCATCACGCCAATCCGATGCGACCGTACCAGGCGTTGCGCAATTTCGACGAACTGCCGCGCCTGCCGAGCGGCTATCCCGGTTGCTTCATGCTGGCCGCGATCCCGCCGCTGTGGCGCAAGGTGATGGACCCGAAGGTGATGCGCTGGGCCGGCGGAAAGCTCGAAAACGCCAACATCATGCCCGGCCGCGAAGGCTATTACGCCGCGAAATTCGCCTAGGGGCAGGACCCATTTGCTCTTGGGTAACGGGATTGCAGTTCGAGCCCAGCGCGAACAAGTGCGGTTTCGCGCCGATATTAGCGCTGCCCGAAACCGTCCGTTGTATCTCCAGCGCGAATATTATGCGGCACCTTCGTTGACCGGGCGGTTACGCTGCTTCTACGATGTCTGCATGAGCGACATGATAACAGATGTCATGCACATCAAATGTCCGGCAGCGAAAGCCTTCGATCTTATGGCGGACGCGCGAAACGAGACCCGGTGGAACAGTGGGGTCTCCAATGTTGAGCTGAAGTCCGGCGAACCGATAACCGAAGGCACGCAATTCAAGGTCGTGGACAAGCGTGGCCAGCATGACGTGAAGATCACCGCCCATAACCGGCCCGAAGGCCTGTCGTTTGCCGTTCACGACGCCAAGATGGACGTGGATATCGACTACGTACTGACCGAGGCTAACGGCGTAACAACGATGACCGGCAGGTTTAATGCCAAGGGCAAAGGGTTGATGAGATTTCTGTTGCCGCTGCTCGTTCCGCTAATCCGGCGGGACCTCGCCAGAGAGCATGCGCACTTTGTCCGGCTTTGCGAGACGCCCAACTAATCCCGGCCTTCCTCGCCGAAGATATCCAGCCGGAACGGCACGCCTTCGAATGCGTCCTCGCCGCGTCCGATCGACCGGATCGCGTCGACCATGCGGCCTTGGCGGCCGAGCACCGCGTCGGCGATTTCGACCAGTTTCGGATTGGGCGTCGCCGACGGCGCGCGCCAGCGTAGATCATGCGCCAGTTCCCGCTCGTCGAGCTCCGGATTGAGCGCCAGCGCGATCATGTAGGCCGAAGCCGTCGAGCGCGAGATGCCGGCAAAACAATGCACGATCATCGGGTCCGCCTGGTCCCAGTCCCGGCCGAAATCGAGGATCGCGCGCACATGTTCCTCGCCCGGCAGCGTCATGCCTTCCATCGGCATCGCGATATCGTTGAAGCCGAGGAACAGATGTTGGTCCTCGGCGATCTCCTGCGGACGCTCCACCGGCGTTCCCGCGTTGATGACGGTCAGCATCCGCTTCGCCCCGGTCGAGGTGGCGGTGGCATGGATATGGGCGAGCGGGCAGACGACGATATACGGCATGGTCAGGCTTTCCTTTTGCGCGGCGCGCGCTCCACCTCGAAATCGGCTTCGACGTCGGCGAAGCGGGCGAGGAACATCTCCTGCGCCTCGGTCGCCGGCAGCGGCGTCAGGTCGAGGCCGTCCGGCGAAAAGCCGCGCGGTCGGCCGAAATAGGTGATGGCCTCCTTCTCCGAGAAACCGGCAAGACGCGTGGCCTCGAAAAATGCGGAAATCTGGTCGGCGCGCTTGATCTGCGCATGCATCGCCTTCGAGAGATGCGGCGGCAGGCCGAAACGGATGTGGATCGCGGCCTCGAGCCGGGCTTCCACAGCCTTGTAGTTGCCGCCGAGCACCTTCTTGAAGGGCGAGATCATGTCGCCGATGACATATTCCGGCGCGTCGTGCAGCAGCGCCGCGAGGCGAAGCTGCGCCGTGCAGGACGGAACGATCCGGGCCGCGATTTCCTCGACAAGCAGAGAATGCTGCGCCACCGAATAGGCGTGGTCGCCGCCGGTCTGGCCGTTCCAGCGCGCCACGCGCGCGATCCCGTGCGCGATGTCGGAGATCTCGATATCGAGCGGCGAAGGATCGAGCAGGTCGAGCCGGCGGCCGGACAGCATGCGCTGCCATGCGCGCGATGGCGCGCCCTCGCGGTCAGGCATCGTCAGTCTCCCTCATGGCCGGCTTCCTCCGGCCAGCGATAGCCGGCGCCGGCAGGCAGCGACAAGGTGACGGTCTGTCCGGCGGCCGTGATCGGCAGGCCGGCGTCCATGGCGTCCTTTGCCCGGTCGAGCCGCACCAGCGCGAGCGCCTGGCCGCCGGATACGCTGCCGAGCGTGCCGACCGTCTTTCCGCCCGCTTCGAGCGGCGTTCCGGGCTGGGGCAGGGGCGCTTCGCCGGCCGCGATCGCAAGACGACGGCGCGCCGTGCCGCGGTGCTGCATGCGCGAGACGACCTCCTGGCCGACATAGCAGCCCTTGCGGAAATCGACGCCGCTGTTCTGGTCGTAGGAAATGTCGTGCGGGAAGGCGTCGCCCGGCTCGAAATCCGCGCCGCTTTCGGCAACGCCATGCGCGATGCGCAGCGCCGTCCAGCCTTGCGCATCGTCCTCGCCGGCAGGCGCCTCGCCGTAATGGCGCAACACGCGGAGATCGTCGGGGAACCGGCTGTCGGCGATGGTTCGGCCACCGGTCGGCGTTGAATCATTTTCCCAGGAAATTGCCGCAAGCGATTCATCGGACTCGGCAATTTCGACCTTGGCGCGCAGTTTGTACATGGTCAGCCGGCGCGTGAAATCGCCGGTGAAGCTTTCCGCGATGTCGATCAGAAATCCGCCCGCGCCATCCCTGAAGACCAGGAAATCGAACATGATCTTGCCCTGCGGCGTCAGCAGCGCCCCGGCGCGCGCGGTGTCGTCGGGAATCGTCGTCACGTCGCAGGTGACGAGATTCTGCAGAAAATGCTCCGCGTCCTCGCCGGTGACGGAAATCAGGCTTCGACCGGATGGAAAATGAAAGGGCATGGCACCAGATTCGCTTCGCGCGCTTGCTTTCGGGGTGAGTGCTACGTAATCCCGGCGCAACGGCGCGGCAAGGGACGGACTGGCATGAATGAAACTTTCGATCTCATCCTGAAGAACGGAACCGTGGTCAATCACGACGGCCAGGGCCGCCGCGATATCGGCGTGCGCGACGGGCGCATCGCCTTCATCGGAGCGCTGCCCGGCGCCGATGCCGGCGAGGTGATCGATTGCACCGGCCTGCATGTCCTGCCGGGCGTCGTCGACAGCCAGGTCCATTTCCGCGAGCCGGGGCTCGAGCACAAGGAAGATCTGGAGACCGGATCGCGCGCCGCGGTTCTCGGCGGCGTCACCGCCGTCTTCGAGATGCCGAACACCAATCCGCTGACGACCAGCGAGGAGGCGCTTGCCGACAAGATAGGCCGCGCGACGCACCGCATGCATTGCGATTTCGCCTTCTGGGTCGGCGGAACGCGCGAAAACGCCGATATCGTCGGCGAACTGGAGCGCCTGCCGGGGGCGGCCGGCATCAAGGTCTTCATGGGATCGTCGACGGGAAGCCTGCTCGTCGAGGACGACGAGGGCGTCGCCTCGGTGCTGCGCAACACGCGCCGCCGGGCCGCGTTCCACTCCGAGGACGAATACCGGCTGCGCGAGCGGGCGGGGCTTCGTGTCGAGGACGATCCGTCCTCGCATCCGGTCTGGCGCGACGAGGTCGCGGCGATGATGTGCACGGAACGCCTGGTGCGCATCGCCCGCGAGACCCGCGCCCGGATCCATGTCCTGCATATCTCGACCGCCGAGGAGATCGCCTTCCTCCAGCAGCACAAGGATGTCGCGACCGCCGAGGCGACGCCGCACCACCTGACGCTGACGGCGGACGACTATGCCCGTCTCGGCACGCTGATCCAGATGAACCCGCCGGTGCGCGCGCCGCGCCATCGCGACGGTATCTGGCAGGGTGTCGCGCAGGGCGTGATCGACGTGCTCGGCTCCGACCATGCGCCGCACACGCTCGACGAGAAGGCGAAACCCTATCCGGCGTCGCCGTCGGGCATGACCGGCGTCCAGACGCTGGTTCCGATCATGCTCGATCACGTCAATGCCGGGAAACTGACGCTGGAGCGCTTCGTCGACATGTCCTCGCACGGCCCGAACCGCATCTTCGGCATGGCCCGCAAGGGGCGCATCGCCGCCGGCTACGACGCCGATTTCACCATCGTCGACATGAAGCGGCGCGAGACCATCCGCAACGACCAGGCGGGCTCGAAAGCGGGCTGGACGCCCTATGACGGCAGGCAAGTCACCGGCTGGCCGGTCGGCACCGTCATTCGCGGCAGGCGGGTGATGTGGGAGGCGGAGATCGTCGCGCCCGCGACGGGCGAACCGGTGCTATTCTCCGAAGCTCTGCCCGCCTGAAGCGCGACGGCGCAGTTCCTCGGCAAGCGTCCTGAGACGCTTTTCGGCTTCGGCCGTTACGCCGCCGCGCGCGTGATCGGCGCGCAGCGCCGACTCGACGTCGTCGATCATGCGCTCCAGGCGCGGCCCTTCGTCTTCGCCGGCATGGTGTCCGAAGAGATCGATCCACGCATCGCTGACATGGCCGGCATGCATCAGCCGGTCGAACAGGCCATGCGGATTGCGCCCGCCGAACAGGATGCCGACGCCCGCGGCCACGAATGAAATCGGGCTGAAGACGAGATCGCGCAGTCCGTCGGCAAAAAGCTTGATCTGGAAAATGATAAGGCGTCGGAAAAGTGCGCCACGCGATGTTTCGTCGGCTACGACGTCGCTGGCTGCCCGATCGAGGGCCTGGGTCTGGATTTTCATGGTCTTTCCCCGCAAGAACCGCCTGCCTCACATATCGGGGCGGTCGCGACGGATTCCAAGGGTTCGCGGGCGAAAACGGTTTTCAGTCGCCGGCGACGAAGAACCGCCAGCGCCCGTCGGGCGTGATCCCGACGCGATAGAAGACATAGGCGCCGAAGGCGCGCATGTCCTCGTAATCGCCCGCCGTGACGAGCTTGAACAGTTCCACGCGCTGTTTCGGCGTCAGGTCGTCGAGCGAGGTGGCGACGAAATAGGGCCAGACGAACATCTCGTTCGGCGTTCCGGGATCGTAAATGGCATAGCCGGCTTCCATCACTTCCAGCAGGATGGCGAGGATCTCGTATCCTTCCGGGTCGCCCGAAAGCGCGCGGATATATTCGATCGGGTCGCCATCATAGCCGCTGAGCGAAAGCTGGGTTGTGTCCGCGCCGACGCCGATCAGCGGCCTCAGCGCCTCGTAATCGGCGTCGCGCGCGGCCTTCATGATCATTTCGCGCATCTGTTGCACCGGAACCGGAAGGTCCTCGACCTTGCCGCCGATGACCGGTTCCGCGGTCTGGATGGTGCCGGCGCCGCCGGGCACGACGAGCGGATTTTCCGGATCCTGCGTGACCGGCCGCTGGAACGGTTCCGGCAACGGCACCAGGCTGGGCCCCGGGCCGGTCGTGTCGCCCGTGTCCTGCGCGAGCGCGGATTGCGGCATGGCGATGGCCGAGACGAGCGCGGCGGTCATGGCGAAACGGGCCAGTGACGCGAGCGGGCCGGGAAAACGGTGCGGCTGAAAACATCCGACTGACCGTCTGGCACGCACCGTCATGTCATCCCCCGGGGGCGCTTTTCGAAATCTCTTACTGAACAATTCGGTCCGGCGTGAACTCTCCGCACAGGATGCGTTCGCGCAGCGTGTCGACCAGCGCAAGCGTCGCGTCCTCGCCATGGGCGCGGATCATCTCTTCGAGCGCGGTGGCGATCGCCGCATCGGCGAGGATGTCGGATTCGATCCCCTCCATCGCGCCGTCGGCCCACGCTTCGCTGTGGAACTCCAGCGCCGCGATCCGTTTCTCGCGCTCGATGATCTCATCCATCTCGTTTATCGTTACATTCATCGTGCTCAATTGGATCACGCCATTTTGGTACACTGCATTTACATGCTGTTAACATATCAGCACCACTCCGCGAAACAAAAGCGGCAACAGGGAAAACCGTTAACGAAAGATTAAGGCCGCTTCACGTTTTCTTATTCGCCGTAGCGGCTGTTTATTTCCCGCGTCAGGTTCACGCCTTCGGCCATGTAGTGGCCGACAGCCTCGAGCGCCTGGTCCGTGCAGGTGGTGTAGACGCTGTCGAATGTGCGGTAGCCGCGGTTGAAACTCGCGATCAGCCGGGCGCGCCGCAACGGTTCCGGGTTCTCGATCGTCAGCAGCGCCTGCATCTGGTCGCGCCACTGGTTCGATTCCTCGCCGCACAGATTGCGCAGGTAGTGGATCGAACCGAGGACTTCGGCAAGCCTGGTGAGCTTGGCGTCGTAGGGCACGTTGGAAGCGCCCTGCGCCGCGGCGGCGGCGGGGAGAAGGATCGTCGCGATCACGGCGATCGCGCGCAATTTCGCCTTTCCTGTGGACAAGTCCGGCCGCCTCCAGCGGTTCGCGGCCCGCTTTGCCGGGCCGTTTGCTTCCGCCCGCGTGTTAGCCGATTTCGCGGCGTCCCGCAAAGCCCTTGCTGTGTCCGGTTCAGGTCGCGGCCGCGATCTCGCGCGCCACCGCAAGCGTCGACCCGGTGATGTCGAGCGAACCCATCTCGGCAAGCGAAAACCATCCCGCTTCGGCCGCGTCGTCGGCGGCGACCGGCTCGCCCGAGACGGTCGCGCGGTGGACGGCGAGCACGAAATGATGCGGCGGCTCGTTTTCGCCGTCGCCGATGATTTCGAGCAGGGTGTGAAACCGGATGTCGCGCGCCTCGAGCCCGGTTTCTTCGAAAAGTTCGCGCCGCGCCGCCTGTTCCAGCGTTTCGCCGAAATCCAGCCGTCCGCCCGGAAACGCCCACAGGTTCTTTGCCGGCGGCCTGCCGCGCAAAACCAACAGGAATTCGCCCGTATCGGGGTTTCGCGCCGCCACCGATACGGCGATAAGGGGGAAGGGCTGCGTGTTCGTCATGGATTTTCCGTACCGGACGACACTATCGCGCGAACGGACCGGATTGCGATGGAACAATTGAAAAAAATCGTCTGCGCGAGGCGGAGCGCTGTTTCCTGATGTGCGGGCGGTTCTCACTGCTGCAGTCGCCCGAGGAGGTGGAGGCCTTTTTCGCGCTCGACGGGCTGGAGGCGTTTCCGCCGCGCTACAACATCGCGCCGACGCAGCCGATCCTGACGGTCACCGCCGCGCCGCCGCGCGAACCGGGCTCGAACCGTCCCGACCGCGAGGCGCATCTGGCGCGCTGGGGGCTGCTGCCCTCCTGGGTCAAGGACCCGAAGGATTTCCCGCTGCTGATCAATGCGCGTTCGGAGACGGCGGCCGAAAAGGCGTCGTTTCGCGCCGCCATGCGCCATAGGCGGGCGCTGATCCCGGCTTCCGGCTTCTACGAATGGAAACGCGACAAGGCGACCGGCCGGTCGCAGGCATACTGGATCCGGCCGGCGGATGGCGGTGTCGTCGCCTTCGGCGGACTGGCCGAAACCTGGATGTCGCCCGACGGCAGCGAACTCGACACCGCCGCGATCCTGACCACGGCATCGTCGCCCGCCATCGCCTTCATTCACGACCGCATGCCCGTGACGATCATGCCCGAGGACTTCTCCCGCTGGCTCGATTGCCGCACCCTGGAGCCGCGCGACGTCGCCGACCTGCTCGCCGCCCGCGCCGGACGGATTCTTCGAGGCCATTCCGGTGTCCGACAAGGTCAACAAGGTCGCCAACACGACGCCCGACGTGCAGGACCGCGTCGAGCCGAAAGACTTTGCCGTGCCCGGAGACGCGGCCAAACCGGACGGGACCGACGAACCGCCGACGCCGGAAATCGCCCGAGGGCGGCCAGATGAAGCTGTTCTGAGCCGTCCCATGTTCGTTTCACCGATCCTCGCCGCCGGCGTGTCCGGCTTCTTTCTCGGCGCGTCGCTGATCATCGCGATCGGCGCGCAGAACGCCTACATCCTGCGCCAGGGATTGCTGCGCGAGCATGTCTTCGTCCTGTGCCTGATCTGCTCGCTGTCGGATGCGGCGCTGATCGCGGCCGGCGTCGGCGGTTTCGGGTCGCTGGTCGCGGCCAGCGAAACCGCGATCCGGCTGGTGACCTGGGCCGGGGCCGCCTTTCTGGCGGTCTACGGCACGATCGCGCTTGTCGCGGGCCTGGAAGCCGTCCGCGCTGAAGGCGGCAAAGGACGGCCGGACCTCGCTCGCAAGCGCGGTGGCGACCTGCCTTTCCTTCACCTTCCTCAATCCGCATGTCTATCTGGATACCGTCGTCCTCGTCGGCGGCATTTCGGCGGGCTATGCGGGCATGGCGCGCGCCGCGTTCGGGGCAGGCGCCGTCGCCGCATCCTTCGTCTGGTTCTTCGCGCTCGGATATGGCGCGCAGGCTGCTGCAGCCGCTGTTTGCCCGGCCGGCCGCCTGGCGCGTGCTCGATCTGGCGATTGCCTGCGTGATGTACGCGCTCGCCGTCAGCCTGGCTGCGCGGGCAATGAACTAGCCCCGGGCTCAACCGCCCAATCCCCCTGGTCCGCGGTTCATGGATAGCTGGCCTGGCCGACGGCGAAGAGACCGTCCGCCTGGCAATGCCCGGGGCCTACCTTTCGCAAGGTAAGGTATCATAGCGCGGGACGGGATTTTGATCGTTGCGCATTTATGCGAAAATCGGGATGGATTGATGACAACTCCTGCGGGACGGCAATCTGCGGGGCACGAATGGGTTGCCTTTGGCCCGAAGCCTTGCAATGGACAGGCGCGATGACGAAGAGAGCCGCGCGATGACCGACAAACCCGTCCTGACCCTGTACAACACGCTGACGCGGCAGAAAGAGCCGTTCGCGCCGATCGATGCGAACAATGTGCGCATGTATGTCTGCGGCCCGACGGTCTACGACTTCGCCCATATCGGCAATGCGCGCCCGGCGATCGTCTTCGACGTGCTGTTCCGGCTGCTGCGCCATGTCTACGGCGAAGACCACGTCACCTATGTCCGCAACATCACCGACGTCGACGACAAGATCAACGCGCGTGCCTTGCGCGATTACGGCGACCAGGTCGAAGCCGGAAAAATGAGCCTCAACGAGGCGATCCGCGCCGTCACCGAGAAGACGCTGAGCCAGTATCACGAAGACGTCGCCGCGCTCGGCTGCCTCGAGCCGACGGTCCAGCCGCGCGCCACCGAGCATATCGACGGCATGGTCGCGATGATCCAGACGTTGATCGATCAGCGGCCATGCCTATGTCGCCACCGGAAGCGAGGGCAGGGAGGTGCTGTTCGACGTCGTCTCGATGCCGGACTATGGCGGCCTGTCGAAGCGCAATCTCGACGAGCAGCAGGCCGGCGCCCGCATCGCCGTCGAGGCGCACAAGAAGAACCCGGCCGATTTCGTGCTGTGGAAGGAATCCTCGGCGACCGAGCCCGGCTGGGACGCCGAATTCGACACCGCCGGACGGCGCCGTGACCATCCACGGCCGCCCCGGCTGGCACATCGAGTGCTCGGTGATGAGCGAGCATCATCTGGGCCAGGTCTTCGACATCCATGGCGGCGGGCTCGACCTGATCTTCCCGCACCACGAAAACGAGATCGCCCAGTCCTGCTGCGCCCACGGCAACGACGCGCATGGCCAATGTCTGGATGCATAACGGCTTCCTGCAGGTCGAGGGCAGGAAGATGTCCAAGTCGGAGGGCAATTTCTTCACCATCCACGAGCTGCTGGACACCGAAAAATTCGGCGGCCGCAAATGGCCGGGCGAGGTGCTGCGCCTCGCCATGCTGATGACGCATTACCGCGAGCCGATCGATTTTTCGGTGCGCAGGCTGGAGGAGGCGGAGACGATTCTCGAGCGCTTCGGTCGGATTCGACAGGACGCGTTGATCGAACTGCAGTATCAGCGAAGCTACTCACGCAATCCTTGCCACGATCTGATAGTCCAAGTTGCTCGATGATCTCAATACGCTCGGCGCATTTCATGCACTGCAGATGCGATTTGGCGAAGAGCGCCGAGCGGACGATCAGGGTAGCGAATATGTCGCGCTTCGTCTTGCTTGGATTCGCTGGAGCTTCGGAATCATCGAGCTGTATGCGACAGCGATTCGAACCTGCGAGTGTACTCGACCGATTTAGAGGAAGCGATTGATCAACGAAGCAATCGACCAGCGCCTCGCCTTCATTCGCGACAAGAACTGGGCCGAGGCCGACCGCATCCGCGATGAACTGCTTTCTGAAGGAATCCAGCTAAAGGATTCCAAAGACCCCGAAACCGGCGAACGCGTCACGACCTGGGAAGTGAAGCGCTAGGCCGGCCGCCGCGCTCCGGAACATCTGCTCGCTGCGATGTGCCAGGCGCAGGCGATGGTGCCGGCGTCTTCCCTCCTCCTTGTCGGGAGGGATGAAGGGTGGGGGTCGTCGCGAAGCGACAAACGAAAAACCTTTTGGAATTCAGCTCGCCGCCATGCCGGCGAGCAGGTTTACAATAGAAACTTGTCCACCGCGTCACTCGCTGTCCTAGCCTCGGGGCATGGAAACCGGCGACATGGCGAAACGGGATGACGTTCGACTGGGAAAGCGCGATCGAAAGGAACTTCGAGGCGATCGAACGCATCGTGGCGGGCCTTTATGCGCTCGCCGGGATCACCTCGCTCCGCCCCTTCGTCGACACGCTGCCGCGTCATCTGCGCATCCGAATTCTTTCCGTCCTGCGCCCCGCCGAATTCGCCGCGCGGCGGCTCATCGCGATGGCGGCTTGCACGCGCGGCTTCGCGCTCCCGGCGGTTCGGGAAGGCAAGGTTCCGCCCGTTTGCGGCAAGCCGGCAGGCGCGAAACCGGAGCCTTCGGGCGGCAATTCGTGCCGGACCGCGGCATTTCGGCTGTTTGATCCTCTGAAGCGTTACGCCGGGCCCTGGCTGACGCCGGAGGAGATCGCCGCCCTCGGCGGTCCTCATGCCTCTCCATGCGCGGCGCCGGCGTTCCCGCCGGACGAAGCGGTCGACGCCCGCGCGCTCTGCCGGCGCATCGCCGCACTGCGCCACGCCCTGGAGGATCTGGACGGCTTTGCCCGGCGGCTGGCCCGCTGGCGGGCGAGGCGGCATCTCGAAACCTGCCGTCCGAAGCGCTGGATGCCGATGCGTCCGGGCCGCCCGCCCGGATGGGCGAAACGCCCGAAGACCGCCATTGCGGAAGTGCTGAACGAGTGCCATTTCCTGGCGCTGGACGCATGGGCCGGTCCTGACCCGCCATGAGCCTTCGCCATGCGGGCATTCGCCTTCGGGGCCTGTCTTCTGTCAGGAGACGGGGCGATGCCGCATGTTCGCGGTTGACCCGCCCGACGATCTGTCCAATCCATGGTGGGTCGAGACACGAATTGCAGAGGAGGGAGCCATGACGTCACTGTCCGGCGGCTGCCAGTGCGGCGCGGTGCGGTTCCGCATCCACGGCACGCCCGGGGAATCGTCCGTCTGCTATTGCCGCATGTGCCAGAAGGCGTCGGCGAGCCACGCCCTGATCCTCGTTTCGGTACGCGACAACGAGGTCGAGTGGACGCGCGGCGCGCCGTCCTGGTTCCAGCTCGTCCAACGCCGCGCGGCGCGGTTTCTGCTCCGCCTGCGGCACGCCGCTCGCCTACGAGGCGCCCGACGGGCTGGCGCTTTCGGTCGTCGCGCTCGACGATCCCGAAACCTGCCCGCCGACGATCGCCTATGGCGTCGAGGGCAAGCTTTCCTTCTGCGATTCCATCCCGTCGCTCCCCGGGCACCACACGCTCGAGGATGCCGAAGCGGTCGATTTCCTCGCGAATCTGGTCAATTACCAGCATCCCGACCGCGACACGGAAGTCTGGCCGGACGAATGAAGGGGAACTGGGCGGATCGGACATCACTCTCCCCCCTTGTGGGGGAGATGTCCCGAAGGGACAGAGGGGGGTACTCATGACGCAGTCGCACGTTCCGGTACCGCCACTGAATCGCGCCAACGCGAAGCGCATGCGAAAGAACATGACCGACGCGGAACGCAAGCTCTGGCACGAACTCCGCGCGCATCGGCTGATGGGATTGGGATTTCGCCGCCAATATCCGATCCGCAACTACATTGCCGACTTCGCCTGTCCTGCGCGTCGTCTGATCGTTGAGATCGACGGTTCGCAACATGCGGACGAAAGGAACTGCGGCACATGACCTGTCGCGTACGAAGGCGCTGGAATCAGACGGCTGGACGGTCTTGCGCTTCTGGAATGACGATGTTCTCAGGGATATCGACAATGTATGTCAGCATATCGTGACCGTCGCCTGCCCGGAGGAATTCGATGACCGGACGTAGCCAGGACCCCCCTCTGTCTGCTGCGCAGACATCTCCCCCACAAGGGGGGAGAGAGAGTGGAGCCATCACCGGCGGCTGCCAGTGCGGCGCGGTGCGCTACCGCGTCGAGACGGAACTGACCAATCCGCATCTCTGCCACTGCCGCATGTGCCAGAAGGCGGCGGGCAATTATTTCATGCCGCTCGCCGGCGCGCCGCGCGAGAAGATCGTCGTCACCCGGGGCGAGCCCGGCTGGTTCCATTCCTCCGACATCGTCCGGCGCGGCTTCTGCCGCGATTGCGGCACGCCGCTGTTCTTCGATCCGCTCGACAGCGGGCATCTGCTGGTCACCCTCGGCTCGCTCGACGATCCGTCGCGTTACAAGCCGGTCTCGGAGGATTCGGTGGAATCGCGGGTGCCTTTCGTCGCCGAATGGGCCGGCATGCGCCAGAAGGTGACCGAGGACGATTTTTCCGCCGACCAGATCAGGGCGATCCGGGACAGCAACCACCAGCATCCCGACCACGATACGGAGTTCTGGCCAAAGGAGGACGGACATGGCTGACACGATCACCGGCGGCTGCCAGTGCGGCGCGGTGCGCTATCGCTGCGAGGAACTGGGGCGCGCCTCGATCTGCCATTGCCGCATGTGCCAGAAGGCCTTCGGCGCGTTCTACGGCCCGCTGGTGACTGGCAAAGGGCTTGTGTGGACGCGCGGCGAACCGTCGTGGTTCCAGTCGTCCAACAAGGTCCGGCGCGGTTTCTGTTCTGCCAATGCGGCACCCCGCTCGCCTATGACTGGGGCGGCGACGTCGAGGTCTCCATCGGCTCGCTCGACGATCCGGAACTGGCGCCGCCGGTGATCCAGGTCAATCCGGCCGACAAATTGTCCTATGTCGATACGCTGCACACGCTGCCGGTGCGCCGCGCCTCCGACAATTCGGCGGTCGCCGAATTCATGGCCGGCATCGAGGGCCATCAGCACCCGGATCACGACACCGATGTCTGGCCGCCGGCCTGACGGGACGTTTCGCCGCGTGGCAAACCCGCATTGCGGCGCCGATATATCCTGCAGCCCGAAAACGAGGGGATCTCGAAATGATCGACCACATGGGAATCAGCGTCACCGATTTCGACGCCGCGAAAGCCTTTTACGACAAGGCGCTGGCGCCTTTGGGTGCCTCTCTGGTGATGACGGTCCCGCCGGAATTCACCGGCGGCGTGAAGGTCGGCGGCTACGGCCGCGAGCGGCCGGTATTCTGGCTCACCGAAGGCGAGAAACAGACCCCGCCGGTCCACGTCGCATTCACGGCGGAAAGCCGGGCCGATGTCGACGCATTCTACGCCGCCGCGATCGCCGCCGGTGGCGAGGACAACGGCGCGCCGGGCCTGCGGCCGCATTACCACGAGAACTACTACGGCGCCTTCGTGCGCGATCCCGACGGCCACAATATCGAGGCCGTCTGCCACAAGCCCGAATAGGAAAGCCGCGATGGCCGAGCGCAATCCGCAGACCCAGATGCCGAAATGGCTGCTTTACGGCCTGATCGGCAAGGGCGTTCTGGTCGTTGTCGTCGTCCTCGGCGTGCTGTACTACGCCGGGGTTTTCTAGAAGGACCCGAGGCGCCATGGGCCTGCGTACGCTTTATCCGGCCATCGAACCCTATGCGACCGGCCATCTCGACGTCGGCGACGGGCACGCCATCTACTGGGAGCGCTGCGGCACGCCGGGCGCCAAGCCGGCCGTTTTCCTGCATGGCGGGCCGGGCGGCGGCATTTCGCCCAGCCACCGCGCGCCTGTTCGATCCGGAACGCTACGACGTCCTGCTGTTCGACCAGCGCGGCTGCGGGCAATCGACGCCGCATGCCTCGCTGGAGGCCAACACGACCTGGCATCTCGTCGCCGATATCGAGCGGCTGCGCGAGATGGCCGGTGTCGAGAAATGGCAGGTTTTCGGCGGCTCCTGGGGTTCGACGCTGGCGCTCGCCTATGCCGAGACGCATCCCGACCGCGTCAGCGAATTGATCCTGCGCGGCGTCTACACGCTGACGAAGCCGGAGCTCGACTGGTTCTACCAGTTCGGCGTCTCGGAGATGTTTCCCGACAAGTGGGAAGCCTTTGTCGCGCCGATCCCCGAAAACGAGCGCCACGAGATGATGGCGGCCTATTACCGCCGCCTGACGAGCGACGACCGCGCCACCCGCATCGCGGCGGCGAAGGCGTGGAGCATCTGGGAGGGCGGCGTCATCACGCTTCTGCCCGATCCGCAGCTCGACAACGATTTCGCGCAGGATGCCTTCGCGGAGGCGTTCGCCCGCATCGAATGCCATTTCTTCGTCCATGCCGGCTGGCTGGAGGAAGGCCAGTTGATCCGCGACGCGCATCGCCTGAGCGAAATTCCGGGTGTCATCGTGCATGGGCGTTATGATATGCCCTGTCCGGCGAAATATGCCTGGGCCTTGCACAAGGCGTGGCCGCAGGCGGAATTCCATCTGATCGAGGGGGCGGGGCACGCCTATTCCGAGCCGGGCATCCTCGACCGGCTGATCCGCGCGACGGACAAATTCGCCGGAAAGTGACAAGGCCCGAAAAAGGGCCGCGACGGGTAGGAACATGACACGCGAACGCATCTATCTCTTCGACACGACATTGCGTGACGGGCAGCAGACGCCCGGCATCGACTTCTCGGTCGAGGACAAGATCGCGATCGCCCGGATGCTGGACGAATTCGGCATCGACTATGTCGAGGGCGGCTATCCCGGCGCCAACCCGACCGACACCGCCTTCTTCGAGCGCAAGCGCACGGCGGACGCCAAATTCGTCGCCTTCGGCATGACCAAGCGGGCAGGGGTCTCGGTCTCCAACGATCCGGGCGTCGCCGCGCTCAACGCCTCGAAGTCGGACGCGGTCTGCTATGTCGCCAAGAGCTGGGACTATCACGTCCGCGTCGCGCTCGGCTGCACCAACGAGGAAAACCTCGAATCGATCCGCCAGTCGGTCGAGGCGACGGTCGCCGCCGGCAAGGAGGCGCTGGTCGACTGCGAGCATTTCTTCGACGGCTACAAGGCCAATCCGGATTACGCGCTCGCCTGCGCGAAGACGGCGCTCGACGCGGGCGCGCGCTGGATCGTGCTCTGCGATACCAATGGCGGCACCCAGCCGCACGAGGTCCGCGACATTGTCTCCACGGTAATCGCCTCGGGCGTGCCCGGCGACCGGCTCGGCATCCATGCCCATAACGACACCGAACAGGCCGTCGCCAACTCGCTCGCCGCCGTCGACGCCGGCGTGCGCCAGGTCCAGGGCACGCTGAACGGCATCGGCGAGCGCTGCGGCAACGCCAACATCGTCACGCTGATCGGCACGCTGTCCCTGAAGCCGGCATGGGCCGGCCGTTTCGAGACCGGCATCGATGCCGAAAGGCTGGAAGGCCTGACGCGGCTATCGCGCTGGTTCGACGAGTTGCTGAACCGGTCCCCGGCCACGCAGGCGCCCTATGTCGGCACCTCGGCCTTCGCCACCAAGGCGGGCATTCATGCCTCCGCGCTCGCCAAGGATCCCGCGACCTACGAGCATGTCGAGCCGGAAAAGGTCGGCAATGTCCGCCACATCATGGTCTCCGACCAGGGCGGCAAGTCGAACTTCATCTCCGAATTGAAGCGCCGCGGCGTCACCGTCGCCAAGGACGATCCGCGTCTCGACACGCTGATCTCCATCGTCAAGGAACGCGAGGCGGCGGGCTACGCCTATGAGGGCGCCGATGCGAGCTTCGAACTGCTGGCGCGCCGCACGCTCGGCGAGGTGCCGGACTTCTTCGAGGTGGTTTCCTTCCGCTCGATGGTGGAGCGCCGCCACAACGCCGTCGGCAAGGTGATCACGGTCGCCGAGGCGGTCGTGAAGGTGAGCGTCGACGGCGAGGAGCGCATGTCCGTCGCCGAGAGCGCGAACGGCCCGGTCAACGCGCTCGACATGGCGCTCAGGAAGGATCTCGGCAAATACCAGGCCGAGATCGCCGACCTGGAACTGGTCGACTACAAGGTGCGTATCCTCAACGGCGGCACCGAGGCGGTGACGCGCGTTCTGATCGAGAGCGCCGACGCGTCGGGCATGCGCTGGTGGACGGTCGGCGTGTCGGAAAACATCATCGACGCCTCCTTCGAGGCGCTGATGGACTCCATCACCTTCAAGCTTCTGAAGAACCGCGGCCACGCCGGTCTGGCGGCGGCGGAGTAACCGGCCGCCACCACCGCCGATTGTCGCGGTGACAATCCTCCGTTTGCCGGAATTTTGTGCCCGGTGTAGTGACCGGCCATGTCCGAGACTGTCGTAAAGAACACGCCTCCCGCGCATTCGCAGCAACGCGAACCGCTTTCCGGCTTCGCGTTCTCCGTTAGCGCCTATATTTTCTGGGGCGGTTTGCCTTTTTACATGAAGGCGGTCGACCACATGCCGGCCTGGGAGGTCGTGGCGCACCGCGTGATCTGGTCGGTTCCCATTGCCGGCGTCATCCTGCTGCTGCTCGGCCGCACGGCGGACCTGAAGGCCGCGTTTCGTTCTCCGCGCACCCTGGCGCTTGCCGCGTTGACCGCCGGGCTGATCTCGATCAACTGGGGTGTCTATGTCTGGGCGGTTGCCGCGGGACATACGCTGGAGACCGCTCTCGGCTACTACATCAATCCCTTGGTCAACGTCCTTCTTGGAGCGGTTTTTCTCGGCGAACGGTTCAACAAGTTGCAGGCGACCGCCATAGCATTGGCCGTCGTCGCCGTAGCGATCCTGACCGTCAAGGCAGGCGGTTTGCCCTGGGTGTCGCTGGTCCTCGCGGGGTCGTTCGGCCTCTACGGCTTTCTCCGCAAGACGCTGCCGATCGGCCCGACCCAGGGTTTCATGCTCGAGGTGACGCTTTTATCGGTCCCGGCGTTTGCGATCATCGCATGGTTGGCCGCCCACGGCCAAAGCCATTTCGGCCCGACCGGCATCGGCGACATCGGCCTTTTGATGCTCGCCGGTCCGGTGACGGCCATTCCGCTGATCCTCTACGCCTTTGGCGCCAAGGCGCTGCGCTACGCGACCGTCGGCATCCTGCAATATATCGCGCCGACCCTGATCTTTCTGGCCGCCGTCTTCGCGTTCGGCGAGCCGTTCTCGCACTGGCAACTGATCGCCTTCATCTTCATCTGGGCGGGGCTGGCGCTCTACACGCTCTCGTTGTTCCGTCGTTAGAACTGCGTCGAGAAATTGGCCTTGAAAGTCCCGTCGCGCGCGGTGCTGCCGAACTCGCCCCGAAATTCGAGGGAGAGCGCGGCGTTTTGCGAAACGGCGAAATCGATGCCGGCCTCGACAATCATGGAATCGCGGTCAACCGGCACGCCGGCGATGCCGAACGCCGTGCCGCCGCCGGCAAAGCGCATGGATGTCTCCGGCATCACGTCGCCAAAGGCGTGACGCCAAGAAAGGCCGCCATGCAGCCTGGCGTTGGCGCCGATAACGTCCGTAGCCTCTGTTTCGGCGCGCATTCCGAGCGTGGTGATGCCCAGCGTCTGCGAGGTCGCGGCCGCCGTCAATGCAGCGTCGCCGCCGATTTCGCTGAAACCGTCCGAATGCTGGTGGACGAGGGCGAGCCCGGCATAGGGCTCGAAGCGGGTACCGTCATGCGTAAAGGCGCGGCCAATCTCGCCGAAGACCTGCGCCGTGGAGGAGTTGTAGCCGGCGGAAAGCGTCTCGCTGAGCGCGCCGATGGAGACGGCGCGCTTAGTGTCGACCTGATGTAGCGCATAGGCCGCGCCGAACCGGTAGGAGAACGCGCCGCTCTGCCTGCCGGCATAGGCGCCGAGGTGGTAGCTGTCGGCAGATCCGGATGAAGCGGCTGCATCGAAGGAAGTCGCGCCGAACCCGGTGACGAAGCCCCCGCGCCAGTCGTTTCCGAAAGACGAGTCGAGACCGGCGAAAATGCCGCCGAGATGACGATCGAAGGCGGAAGCATTGCCGTCGCTGTCGCGCTTGCCGAATGCGCCATAGGCCGTGCCCCACGCGCCGGCGCCGTCGTCGAACGCTGCGCGCAGCCGGTCGTTGGCTGCATCGCGCACGAAACGGCTGTCGTCGATGAACATGCCGTTCGCGGAGGCGTGGATTTCGCCCGACAGCGCGTCGAAGGCGGTTCGGGCGCCGGCCGCACTGAGCACGATCACCGCGTCGTAGACGGTGTTGCCGCTGCCAAGGATGTCGAGCGCGACGCCGGTCGCGCGCTGGTTCGCCGTGTTCGCGATGGAGGTGAAAGTGAAATCGTTGCGCAGCAGCGTCAGGGTGACGTTATTGGCGTCATAGCCGAGCGTCGCGTCGAGGAAGGCGAAACTGTCCGTGACCGAACCGAAGGTTCCGGTCACGCCCGTGTCGGCGGTGAGGATCGTATAGGTGGTGGAGGGCGCATAGGCGGCGCCTGTGTCGGTTCCGTTTTCCGGGCCCACCGTCACCGTCGCGCCGCTGTCGATGGTCACCGTGCCTGTGGCGTGCAGCAGGTCGTTGTTGGTGCCGGCGACATTGCCGCCGTCATCGACTTCCACGGCGTAGGTGGAGCCTGAGCCGAAGTTGGCGTTTCCGGCCACATTCAGCGTACCGATGGAATTGCCGGGTGCGACGGTGGCGCCGGAACTCGCCGTTATCGACCCGACCGTGCCCGATCCGCCGAGCGTGCCGCCGTTGCCGATGGTGATCGCGCCGCCATAAGTCGTGTTCATCGACAGTGCCCCGCCGAAGATGGATGTCGTGCCGGTGAAACCCGAGAGGTCGCCGGTCAGGTTGGTCGTACCGAAATAATGTTCGAGGGCGCCGTTGCCGGCGATATCCGCGCTGAAGTCATAGCCGGCGCCGGTATGATTGAACACCAGCGTACCGGTGCCCGATCCGAACTGGATTCCATACGCGTTCAGCGTGCCGGCCGCCGCGGCGGCACCGCCCGCCGCCGCGCCGATGTTCAGCGTGCCGGTCGAGCCGGAAGCGCGTGCGATGTCGACCGTGCCGCCGGCGCTTACTGTCCCGCCATTGGCAATGGTCAAGATCCCGGTGCGAGCGTCCGCGATGGTCAGGTTGCCTGACATGACCCATGCACTGTTGGTTCCAGTCACTGTCACGGTGCCTTTTGAGCCCGCATAGGCCCCCAGGGTGCCTGTCGCACTGGTCACCACAGCTCCATCCGCTACGGTCAGGAGACCGTAACTACCTTCACCGCCGACAACAAGTTCCCCCGATACCTCCAGAGTGCTCCCGCTGCCTGTTATTGTGGCGGTACCCAGCCCACCGGGATCGCTTCCGACCCATGCTCGATTGCTTGTTACCCTGCCGCCAGAGGAAATCGTCAATGCGCCGCTGCTGACGATGCCTACAGCGATTGTGTTGGACACATGCCAGGCGCTGTTTTCTCCCGTTACGGTCACCGACCCTTGTGAAAAATCACCGACACTTCCCCAGGAGCTGAAGACCGTGCCGCCGTTCGACACCGACAAAGTGCCGTGTCCCGATTCGCCAAGTGTAAGAAATCCGGTATTGGTCCATGTCGAACCAGTCCCGGTGACCGTAACGGCGCCAGTGTTATTGTCTCCAACAGTTGCAGTCGTGTTGATGACGCTGGCGCCATCGGAAATGATCAGTGTTCCGGTACCATGCCCGCCGACGGTGAGGGACGAACTATTGGTCCATTTGGAGCCTGCATCGGTGACGGTGACCGAGCCATTGCCTGTGGACGTGGCCCCCACCATTCCAGTGGTATCCGTAACTTCGCCACCATCTGAAACGGTCAGTGTGCCCGTGCCCGCGTCGCCCACGATGAGACTGCCCGACGTATCCCAGGGACTGGCCTGGGTACCGCCGCCGCTGCCGACCACCGTCTCGTCCGCACCGTCGATAGTCTCGTCGGCCTGCGCCGGTCCCGCTGTGACGAGGCTGCCCGCCAGCGCAGTTGCCGAAAGGAGAACTGCGCGCAGCCGGGCCGAATACCGACAACGGCGCCCGCGGGCGAGAAAACCAACGTGTGTCATGTGTCGTGAAAGCCCGCAAACCGAAGCGGCCGTGGCTTTTCTTCCCCTGTAAAGAATTCATGCCGGGTACGTTCCGGCCGGCCACACCGTAAGGTTGTAGGGGCGGCACGCTATCCGTTATCCGCAAAACCGGCGGGTGCGACGGATTTGAATGCGTGTCAGGAGGCGAGGGTCGCCGAAGGGGATTCGCCGAAGAACATTTTGTAGTCCCGGGCGAAGCGGCCGAGATGCAGGAAACCGAATCGCATTGCGGTTTCGGTGACGGTCGTCGTTTGCGCGTGCGCCTTGCGCAGCGCTTCGCGAGCGCGATTGAGCCGCACCCGCCGCAGATAGGCTGTCGGCGGCAGGCCCGCATAATCGAGAAAGGCGTATTGAAGCGTGCGTTCCGAGACGTCGAGTTCGCGGCAGATCTCGATGATGGTGGGCAGATGGTCTTCTTCGAGACGCCCTTCGATGAAGGCGTTCGCCGACCGGGCCATGCGCATGGCCCGGCGCCGGGTCGAGGACGAAGGATCGCGCGCGCAATCCGGCGGCAAGGCGGTGGTAACTTGAAGGACGGTCTCGAACAGGGCTGTTCGCAACGCCTCCGCTTGCGGCACGCTTCCGGCTTCGCTGCCGGCGATCCGGAACCACTGGTCGATCGCCGCCCACAGGGCCGCCTTCTGCGATGTTTGCAGCCAGGTCAGCTGCTCGGGCGCCGTTTCCCAGCCGCCGGGATCGAGGATCCGGGCGGCCCGCAGGAAATCGTCCTGATTGAAACTGACATAGGCGGTTTCGGTTCCGGAGGGAACATGGACGTCGAATTCGGTTTTTTCCGGCAGGAAGAACACCGATTGAACGTCGTTCTCGTGGATTTCGGAGAAGCGGACGGTGGGAATGCGCGACAGCGAGATGGTGCACAGGCCGGCGGGCATGATCCCCAGTTTCTGCACGGCCGTTTCCTGGCGCTCGCGCACGAGCCGCTCGGCGCCTAGCTCGAGAATGTCCACTTGTCCGACCCGGTCGCCCTTGGAGAGCTGGTAGCATTCCATCGGAACCCAGGACTGCAGTTCGGCCTGAACGCGTGGCGTCCTCGGCAACGACCGACCGGAAGCTCGGTTGAGGGTCGTCGCTGTTGCCCTCTGCGGCAAAGGCGCCGCTTGCCCGATCCGTTGTCATGGCTCCCCGCTGGTGGTCCCGGTATCGTCAAATGACATGCCGGGCTCCGGCCCAGCAAAGAGAGTATCGGCCGGAGACGGAAAGCCCCGCTTTTTTTGGCTGATTTCGGCGCCGGCACAAGGACGGCGATCGAGATGGCTTCGTCGTCGAAGTGATCCTGATCGCGGCCGCGCCATAACCGTCGCGCCTGATGGGATACTCGTAAAGCGGCCCGGAGGCGTCGAACTCGTCCATGGAGAGGGTCATCTTGTCGGCGGACATCCGACCCTCGATTCCGCGATCACATCCGCTCGATGATCTTTTCGTCGCCCTCGCCATGTTCGCGGGCGGCGAGGATGGCGGGCACGATTTCCCGCGCCGAGTTGACGACGAGCGGTTGCACGCGGTGGCCGGTGTGGATGAAGCCGGCATCGCGCATGTGGTCGATCAGCATCGACAGCGGGTCCCAGAAGCCGTTGATATTGGCGAGAACGATCGGCTTGGTGTGCCGGCCGAGCTGCGCCCAGGTCATGATCTCGATGACCTCTTCCAGCGTCCCGATGCCGCCGGGAAGCGTCACGAAGGCGTCCGCTTCCTCGAACATGCGGTGCTTTCGCTCGTGCATGTCCTCGGTGACGACGAGTTCGTCGAGCACGCCGAGCGCCTTTTCGGTGGCTTCCTTGTTCATCAGGAAGCGCGGAATGATGCCGATCACCTTGCCGCCGGCTTCCATCGTGCCTTCGGCGACCGCGCCCATGATGCCCTTGGTGCCGCCGCCATAGACGAGGCGCAGCCCGGCTTCGCCGATCGCGCGGCCGAGAATCCGGCCGGATTCGAGATATTCCGGATCGTTGCCCGGAGACGAGCCGCAATAGACGCAAATGGAGGTGAGAGGATTCGTTGCCATGCTTCCTTTTGCCATGCCGGTGAACTCCGTCAAGAGTTGTGTGCAAAAGCGGCGCTCCCGGGCCGAGGGCTTGACAAGGGTTGTTGAGCCCATTGACCCGCCGGTGCTATGAAAGACCTGACAATCAGGGTGGCTATGCATGAACAAGAACAAAATTGCGGCATGGGTCTTCGTCGCCGTCATCGCGGTCATTGCGATCGCGATCGCGCCGGGCGTCTCCAACCGCATCAATGACTGGCTCGGAAAGGATGCCGGCCCGGCCGTGACCGAATCGCAGCCCGCCGGAAGCGAGAGCGCCGCGCCCGCTCAGCAGGCCGCCGCCCCCGAGACCGGCATGGAAAAACCCGCCACGGCGACAGAACCGGGCAAGGCACCCGCCGCAACCACGGCGACGGAAGCCAGGCCGACGGCGAAGGAACCCGCGGCGCAGACGCAACCGGCCGCCTCCGGCGAGGAGACGGCGCCGGCCGGGGATATGGCTTCCGTGCCGGAGAACCGCGCCGTCGAGGCCTCGCAGGTCCCGCCCGTCACCATACCGACCTTCGGTCTCTTGCGCGTCGAGCCCGACGGGTCGACCGTGATCGCCGGTCAGGCCGGCGCCAACGCCGACATCGAAATCCTCTCCGGCTCCAAGATGATCGCCAGCGCGCATGCCGCGCCGAACGGCGATTTCGTCGCGGTGCTCGACACGCCGCTTGCGCCGGGCGATTACGAATTGGTTCTCCGCGCGACGGAAGCCAACGGCGATGTCGCGATGTCGAAGGAAACGGCGATCATCTCGGTCCCGGAAAAGGGCCATGAGGGCGAACTTCTCGCGCTTGTCGAGCAGCCGGGCGAAGCGTCGCGGCTGATCAATGTGCCGAAGCCGGCCGAACCCGGCGGGAACGCCGATTCGCAGGCAGCTCAGTCCGCCGAACAGCCGGCTCCTGCTGCCGCGCCCGAAGGCGAAACACCGGCCGCCCCGCAGGGAACCGAGGTCGCGTCCGCCCCGGCGGCGGATGCCGCGAAGACGACCGGGGAAGCTGGCGAGAAGCCTGCGGATATCCGCATCGAGGCCGTCGAAATCGATGCCGGAACGATATTCGTCGCCGGCGCGGCCAAGCCCGGCGCGCAGGTCCGCGTCTATGCCAACGAGATCCTGCTCGGCGATACGACCGCCGGCCCCAACGGCCGTTTCCTGGTCGAGGTCAAGCGCGACCTGCCGGTCGGCGATTACATCATCCGTGCCGATGTGATCGATCCGGCGACCGGCGACGTGCTCGCGCGCGCCGCCGTACCCTTCACGCGCAGCGAGGGCGAGCATCTGTCCGCCGTGGCCAGCGATACGCCGGTGGCGGGCGAAACGCCGCCCGCGGCTCCGGGTGCAGCCGGTGGAACGGCGGGCGAGGAGCAGCAAAGCGCGGCATTGTCGGTTCCCGAATCGGCGACCGCCTTGCCGGACGGGCCGCCGAAAGTGCCTGAAGGGATCACGGTGACCGGCCATCTGCGCCGCACGAACTCCTCCGTGATCATCCGGCGCGGCGATACGCTCTGGCACATCTCGCGCCGGGTCTACGGCAAGGGCATCCGCTACACGACGATCTACCTGGCCAATCAGGACCAGATCAAGGATCCCGACATGATCTGGCCGGGCCAGATCTTCGCGCTTCCGGAAAAATCCGGCGGCTGACGCGCAAGCCGCAGGAAATTATTTCCGTGCATGCATTGCGATTGGAACAAGTTCATCGTATATCGCCGATGAACGATGAAGAGGCGCGCAATGCCGACGGAGAAAATCGCTGAACGGCTCGCTGCCCTGTCGCATCCCGCCCGGCTCGCGATCCTGAACCATCTTTCGCGCAACGAGGGATGCGCCTGCCGCGATGTCGTTGACAGCCTGCCGCTGGCGCAGTCGACGGTATCGCAACACCTCAAGGTCCTGCTCGAGGCGGGCCTGATCAGCCACGAGCGCAACATGCCGCGCTCGACTTACCGGCTGAACCGCGAGGCGCTGCGCAGCGTTTCGAGTGAACTGAACACGATTGTCGACCGGTGCTGCGCCGAAGGCTGCTGCGCGCCGGAAAAAAACTGATTGGAACTATCCTTGGCCAACAAGACCGTTTCCGCGGAACGCGGCTCGACGTTCCAGACCATACGCAATCTCTGGCCCTACATGTGGCCGGCCGAGCGTCCCGACCTGAAGATGCGCGTCGTCTACGCGACGTTCTTCCTGGTCACCGCCAAGCTTGTCCTGATGCTGGTGCCCTATGCCTTCAAATGGGCGACCAACGCGCTCGACGGCAAGTTGACCGCGGCGGATTGGATACCGGCCGCGCTTCTGGCGCCGGTCATGCTGGTCGTCGCCTACAATGTTTTCCGTGTCATCCAGCAGGGCCTGAACCAGCTTCGCGATGCGCTGTTTGCCAGCGTCGGCCAGCACGCGGTGCGCCAGCTCGCCTACCGGACCTTCGTGCACATGCACGCCCTGTCGCTGCGCTTTCACCTCGAAAGGCGCACCGGCGGCCTGTCGCGCATCATCGAGCGCGGCACCAAGGGCATCGAGACGATCGTGCGCTTCACGATCCTCAACACCGCGCCGACGATCCTCGAATTCGCGCTGACCGCGGTCATTTTCGGTTTCACCTATGGCTGGCAATATGTCGCGGTCACGGCCGTGACGATCTGGCTCTATGCCTGGTTCACCATCCGGGCGAGCGACTGGCGCATCCAGATCCGCCGCGACATGAACAATTCCGACACCGACGCCAACACCAAGGCCGTCGACTCGCTGCTGAACTTCGAGACGGTCAAATATTTCGGCAACGAGGAAATGGAATCCCGCCGTTTCGATGAATCGATGGCGGGCTACGAGCGGGCCGCGACACGCGTCTGGACGTCGCTCGGCTGGCTCAATTTCGGGCAGGGCGTCATCTTCGGTATCGGCATGCTGATCATGATGGGCATGTCGGCGCGTGCGGTTCAGGTCGGCGAGCAGACGATCGGCGACTTCGTCTTCATCAACGCCATGCTGATGCAGCTATCCATCCCGCTTAACTTCATCGGCTTCATCTACCGCGAGATCCGCCAGGGCCTGACCGATATCGAGCAGATGTTCGACCTCCTCGATGTTGCTGCCGAGGTGAAGGACAAGCCCGGCGCGACCGAACTCGTGGTCAGCGACGGGACGGTGAAGTTCGACGACGTGCATTTCGCCTATGATCCGCAGCGCCAGATCCTGAAAGGGATCAGCTTCGAGGTCCCGGCCGGCAAGTCGGTTGCGATCGTCGGCCCGTCCGGCGCCGGCAAATCCACGATTTCGCGGCTGCTTTACCGCTTCTATGACGTGCAGCAGGGCGCGATCACCATCGACGGGCAGGATGTCCGCGACGTGACCCAGAAATCGCTGCGCGCCGTGATCGGCATGGTGCCGCAGGATACCGTGCTGTTCAACGACACGATCCGCTACAACATCCGCTACGGACGCCCCGATGCGACCGACGAGGAAGTCGAGAAGGCGGCCGAAATGGCGCAGATCGGCGATTTCATCCGCTCGCTGCCGGAAGGCTTCGAAACCATGGTCGGCGAACGCGGACTGAAGCTGTCCGGCGGCGAAAAGCAGCGCGTCGCCATCGCCCGCACGATCCTGAAGGCGCCGCCGATCCAGGTGCTCGACGAAGCGACGTCGGCGCTCGACACGGCGACCGAACAGGAAATCCAGCAGGCGCTCGACTTCGTCTCCGAGGGCCGCACGACACTGGTCATCGCCCACCGCCTGTCGACGGTGATCGGCTGTGACGAGATCATCGTGCTGCGCGACGGCCTGATCGCCGAGCGCGGCACCCATGCCTCGCTGATGGACGAAGAAGGACGGTCTTTACGCCTCGATGTGGGCGCGCCAGTCGGAGGCCATCGAGGCCGAGAAGAAGCTGCGCGAGGCCCGCGAAGCACGACGAAATGGGCGTCATCGTGCGCAAGCGCATCGCGGGATCCGAAAGCCGGGTCCGAGCTTGCCGAAGCCGACAGCGGCGATCAGTGCGTCGACGGTGCAGAAGAGCGGCAGCGCGCGTGGATTTACCAGCGGGTCCTAGCCGCTGAATGCGATGATCGCCAGGATCAGGGCCGCGACGGCCGATCCTGTCGCCGTCATGCCGATTTTCGCCATGACCGGTCCCATCTTGGCGGGATCGCGGCGCGACGCGGTCAGCGTGAAATATTGCGCGCTCAGCGAGGCCGCCGTCAGCACGACGACGGCGAGCATCTTCAGCCAGAAGGCCGTGCCGAGCCCGGCCCAGCCGCCCTTGTCGGCGTAGACCATGTAGACGCCGGTCAACCACAACAACACGATCGCGCCGAAGGCGATGCGTCCCAGCGTCTTCTGCACGCCGCGCAGCACCGGCACGGCGTCGCCCGGCGCGCCTTTCGCCCGGATGCCGATCAGCGCCGCGGCGGTGCCGCCGCCGATACCGACGCTGAAGCACAGGAAATGGATGATCTTGGCGAGTATCAGCATGCGCGGATTGAAGCACACCGCGCATTTGTTAGGAAGCGGTAAAGCGGCGGCGGCGATTATTCCTCCAGGCTCGCCTCCGCTTTCTCGTCGACGAGATTGCGCTCCGCCGCCTTGCGGGAGCGGAAATTTTCCGCATACCGGCTGTCCAGGTCGTCCGTCAGAACCTCGCGCGCCTTGGCGAAAATATCCTCTTCCTCCTCGTCCATGTGGTGCTCGTAGTCGTGCTTCAGAGTCTTGAATCGCGTCAGCCAGCCGGAATTGTCGAAGCCCATGGAATTCAGTTCTTCCATGATGTCGTCCAGTTCCTTGTGCTCTGACACCGAATGGCGGGCTTCATCCTGACCGCCAGGCTTTTCCATCAGCTTGGAGTAGAAGGTTTCTTCCTCTGCGGCCGCATGGGCCTTCACGTCGTAGTAAAACGCGTTCCAGAGCTTTTCGCGCTCCTCGCTGTCGCCATGCGTCCCTGCGAGCCTGTCCAGCAGATCGCGGTGTTTCGCATGGTCTTTGCGGATTTCCTCGTAGATCGTCGTCATGGCGGTGAGCTCCTTTCGCTGACGGCCTGTCAACGGTTTGCGGCGCGCTTGGTTGCACGCGATCGCACGCCACGCATTGCAACGCCGCGGTCAACGGCATAGATGGTTCACCCTAACCGTCGAAGGAGATGCGGCTTGAGCCTTGCCGATACGATCAGGAATACAATGGTGCCCGTTCATCGCGAGGGATGGCCGTTCGTCGCCGCCTTTGCGGCCGGTGCCATTCTGCTCGGGTGGCTGTGGGATCCGCTTTTCTATGTCGGCGTCGCGCTGACCGCGTGGTGCGCCTATTTCTTCCGTGATCCGCCCCGCGTCACGCCGCTCGACGACGACCTCGTGATCAGCCCGGCCGACGGCAAGGTTTCGGCGGTCGGCCCCGCGGTCCCGCCGCAGGAACTCGGCCTCGGCGACGAGCCGCGCACCCGCGTCTCGATCTTCATGAATGTCTTCTCTGTGCACATCAACCGCGCCCCGGTCCGCGGTAAAGTGACGGAAATCGCCTACCGGCCCGGCAAGTTTCTCAACGCCGATCTCGACAAGGCGAGCACCGAAAATGAGCGCAACGGCCTCGTCATCGACAGCCCGCACGGACCGGTCGGCGTCGTGCAGGTCGCCGGTCTCGTCGCGCGGCGTATCCTGTGCTGGTCGAAGACCGGCGACGAACTGACCGCCGGCGAGCGCTTCGGCCTGATCCGCTTCGGCTCGCGCGTTGATCTTTATCTGCCCGAGGGCGCCGTGCCGCGTGTCGCGCTCGGCCAGACGGCGATTGCGGGCGAGACCGTCATCGCCGATTACAGCGCCGGCGCCGCCACGGCGCCGAGCCGGACAAGTTGAGGGTGCCGATGGAGATCGAAGGTCCTTTTCCTCCTTTCGAGCCGCATGGTCCGGACGAAAACGGGGATGTGCCGAACAACAACAACAAGCGCTTGCGTGACATTCCGTTGCGCGTGGTTCTGCCCAACATCATCACCGTGCTTGCCATCTGCGCCGGCATGACGGGCGTGAGGCTGGCCTACGAACTGCGCTTCGACGACGCCGTCTACATGGTGCTGCTGGCGGCCTTCCTCGACGGCGTGGACGGCCGTGTCGCGCGCCTCGTCAAGGGCACGTCGAAATTCGGCGCCCAGATGGATTCGCTTGCCGATATCGTGAATTTCGGCGTCGCGCCGGCGCTCGTGCTCTACGCCTTCGTGCTCGACCAGGCGAGTTCGCTCGGCTGGATCGCCGCACTTCTCTACGCGATCGCCTGCGGCCTGCGCCTGGCGCGCTTCAACGTGATGCTGGAGAACAAGGACCGGCCGCAATGGCAGGGTGCCTATTTCACCGGGGTTCCGGCGCCGGCAGGCGCGTTTCTGGTGCTGCTGCCGGTCTATCTCGGCTTCCTCGGCATCGCGCCGGATTTCTATTACGCGACCGTCGTCTCCTTCTACACGGTCGCGGTGGCGTTCCTGCTGGTGTCGAACCTCCCGGTCTGGTCCGGCAAGTCGCTTGGCGCCCGCATTCCGCGCGTCGCCGTCATGCCGTTGATCCTCGGCGTCGTGTTCTATGTCGCCATGTTCGCGACCTTCACATGGGAGACGCTGACGCTGTCTGTGCTGGGATATCTTTTCTTCCTGCCCTTCAGCCTGCGCATGTGGCGCAGGCAGGCCGCCGCGCACGCGGCTGCGGCGCGCAGCAACGGCGACTGAGCCTCAGGCCGCTTCCTTGTCCTTCTTGTCCTTGATCCCGAGCTTTTTCTCGACCCATTTCCTGGTCGTCTCGTAGTCCGTTTTGCCGGAGCCGAGCACCGGAATGTCGGGGAAGGGGACGATTTCGGAGGGAACCATCAGTTCGGTGGCGCCGCTGCGCTTGCCGTATTCGACGATTTCCTTCTTGTCGGGATGCGCTTTCGTCGTGGCGAGGACGATGCGCTCGCCCTTGCGCCGGTCGGGCACCGAGACGGCTGCATGGTGGTCTTCCGGCCACAAGGCCTGAACGAGCATTTCCACCGCGCCGAGCGATACCATCTCGCCCGCGATCTTGGCGAAGCGCTTGGCCCGTCCGCGCACGGCGATGAAGCCGTCGCGGTCGATGGCGACGATATCGCCGGAATCGTGCCAGCCGTCGGAAAGCGGCTGCAGTTCGCCGGGACGGTCGGCCTTCATGTAACCGAGCATGACGTTCGGTCCCTTGATCCACAGCCGCCCGCCTTCGTCGATGCCTTCCACCGGTTCCAGCCGGATCGAGATCCCCGGGAATAGCCTCCCGACCGACTCGCCATCGTTCGTGGGTCGAAGTGTTCGCCGCGACGACCGGCGAGGCCTCGGTCAGGCCGTAGCCCTCCAGCACCTTGCATCCGAAGCGTTCGGCATAGAGTTCGCGCGTATGCGGCTTGACCGCCTCGGCTCCCGCGACGACGAAGCGCAGGCTTTCGAAATCGGTGTTCTTGGCGGTGCGGGCATATCCCATCAGGAAAGTGTCGGTGCCGAACATGATCGACGGGCGCACTTTGGCGGCGGCCGCCGGAATGAGTTTGTAATGCAGCGGCGAGGGATAGAGGAACAGCCGGACGCCGTAGAGCAACGGCAGCACGGTGCCGCCCGTCAGCCCGAAAGAGTGGAATACGGGCAGGACATTGAACAGCGTATCCTCGACGGAGATGGAGAACCGCGATTCCGCCTGCGCCGCGTTGACGTGAATGTTGCGGTGCGACAGCACGACGCCCTTCGGCGTGCCCTCCGAGCCGGAAGTGAACAGGATCACCGCCGGATCCTCTGCGTCGACCGGCACCAGCGGGCGTTTCCATTGCAGCGCGGCGGAGAGCTTCTCCAGCGTCGTCACCGTTTCGCGCAGGTCTTCCAGCCAGACGATTTTGGTGCCGTTCGCCTCGATCGCATCGGCGATGTGCTGCAGTTCGGCCTTCTCGATGAACGCGCGGGAGGAAAGAACCGTACGGATTTTCGCGGTGTTGATCGCCGAGACGATATTGGCCGGCCCGGCCGAGTAATTGAGCATGGCGGCAACGCGGCCGGCCGTCTGCAGGGCAAGGAAGGTCACCACGACCCCGTTCGCATTGGGCAGGAGGATACCCATCGTTTCGCCGCGCTTCGACATGGCGACGAAGCGTTTTCCGAGTACGCGGGCGCCGATCAGCATCAGCTTGTAGGTGAGGGAGCCGGTAACGGTGTCCTCGAGGATCGTCCGCCCCGGTCCGTAGGTCTTCGCGGCCTCGACAAAGGCACGGAACAGGCCCAGCGACAGATCGGCCGTATCGATGCGCGCCAGCGCCATGCGGTCGAACAGGACATTGGCGGGGGTGACGAAATTGCGTCCGGCCTTGTCGATCAGCGCGTCGATGCGCTCGGCGGGCAGGGCATGCACGCTCAGCGCCGGAAAACGCTGGCGCGGCGCCTTGGAGGCGGGCGTGAAGGAAGAGGGCAGGAAGCGGCCGTTTTTCAGGTGCAGCGGAACGATCCGGGCATTCGACTTGCGCGCCAGCAGCGTCACGGCGCGATACAGCCGGAACCGCACGGGATCGGGCTCGACATCCTCGGGGAAATAGACCGCGAGCCGGCCATTGCCCTTCAGGTGGCGTACGAGCCGCCGGTTGGCGATCATGTGCTCCTTGTCGAAGACGACCGATCTGGCGAGCGACCGGAAGGTCTGGACCAGCCAGGAGCCGGCGGATGCCGGATCGAGGACATGCAGTGTGTCGTCGGGAAGGAGGGCCATGTAGATTGCGGGATCGAGCTTCGATTGCTCGCAAATCGCATAAATCACCGGGCCATCCGCCCTGCGCGGGCGGCGCAGGCGGTGCGTGTCGATCCGGTAGATGACCTTCAACGGCGCGAAATACAGGGCCTGCCGGAAATTGACGCCAGTGGCATTCATTTCCAACAGGGCGACGGTTACCAGTCCGGTGACCAGAACGGCCACGCATGCGGCGACGACCAATGCCATAAGCTCCTCCCGGATTCCTCCGTGCGGCTCTTTCTGCCCGCTCTCCTAAAAGGATAGCGGCTGGCGGACTTCGGTCAATCGGAAAAGAATGCCGGTCCTAGGCGCATTCGAGCAGGCAGGGAATGAATGGCTTGTAGCGTTCCCATGTGCCGATGGAGGAGGTGAACATGGGTTTGCGGACCTGCCCGGCGCTCGCGGTGCGCACGATGCGCCGTGTTTTGTGGAATTCGAGGCATTGCTGTTCGAATTCCAGCCCGAGCCGGTCGAGCAGGCCGCGTATCCCGGTATCCGGATTGCGGACCAGCGACTCGTAGTTCACTTCGATGATGTCGTCGCCGAACAATCCTTTCCAGTGCTCCATCAGGCGTTCGTACAGGCCGTGATATTCCCGCAGGACCTCCAGGTTATAGCTGAAATGGTGTCCTCCGGACGGGAAGAACGTCTTGAACAGCGAGATGCAGGTGTCGCGCGGATCGCGCGTGCAATGGATGATGCGGGCGTTCGGGAAAGCGAGCCTGATCATGCCGATGAACATGAAGTTCGCGGGCAGCTTGTCGGTATGGAACTGCCCGGCATCGACCCGTTGGCGGGCATTCGCCATGTAATCGGCGGCAATGTGTTCCACATCGGCTTTGGTCATGTCGGGTGCGGCGGCCGGATAGCCGAGCGGATTGATCCGGTTCATGGCAGAGAACACGGATCGCGGAAAATATGCCAGTTCGCCTGTGCCCGTCACTTGCGCGTGGCTCGCCAGAATCTGTTCCACCAGCGTCGTGCCCGATCGCGGCATGCCGAGAATGAAAATCGGGCGGTCGTCCGGACTGCCGAAACCGGCGCGTTCGGCGAAGAAGCGTTTGTCGAACACCGACATGACCTGCTGGAACTCCGCCCGCGTCTGCTCGATGGAATATCGCAGTTGCCGGCTGCGGATCGCGTTGCCTTCCTGATAGTAGCTGAACGCCGCGCCGAAATCCTCGTTCAGGTCCTCGATCTTGCCGAGCGCGAAGCTCAACAACATTCTCTGCTCGCTCTCCTTCGGCGACCGTTCATAGGCCGAATGTATGCGGGTTTGCTGTGCCGCGGTCGCGGTATCCGCGATCATGGAGAAGGACAGCATGGCGTTCGCGTGATTCGGATCGAGCCGCATCGCCGCATCGTAATGTTCCTTGGCCTCGTCCATTTCGCCGATGTCGCGAAGTGCTTGCGCCAGGCCGTAATGCGCTTCCGCGAAATTGGGCAGCGACGCCAGCGCCTGCCGGTAGTGGCGGATAGCCCGCTCGACGTGGCCGAGCGCCAGCAACGCATTTGCCGTGTTGGCATGCAGCTGGGCATTTCTGGGATTGATCTCGAGCGCGGACCGGTAGAGGCGCAGCGCTTCGTCGCTATTGCTGCGCCGCATTTCGAGCTGCGCGAGATTGTTGTAGGCCTCGATGGCGCCGGGATTGAGCCGTATCGCGGCGCGGAAGGCTTCCGCCGCCTCGTTCGTCCTGCCGATCGATGAAAGCGCGGCACCGAGATTCGCCTGCGCCGCGCCGTTTTCGGGACTGCCTTGGACCGCCTTTTCAAGCGCTACGGCCGCCCCGGCGGGATTGCCGCGTTGCAGGTGCATCACGCCGATCATGTGATTGGCTTCGGAGTGACCGGGGTCTTGTGCGAGGATTTCACTGCAAACCGTTTCTGCGTCAGCGAAACGGTTCGACCGCATGAAGGCGATCGCTATGCGAAGTTGGTCGAGATGCGGGTCGATCGGCGCGCCGGTTTTTCTGGCGGTTGATTTTGGTAAGTTTTGCGCGCTTTCGTTTCTCGTACCGATTCACCGGGCACTCCTAAAAGATTGCCCCCTCCCGGAACAAGATTTCTCATTTCGCAGTGCAAAACGTCAATGCCCGCGCGATCACAACATTGCGATTAATGGCGCGAAATTCATTATCTGAATTGCATAATTTGTGAAGCGTGGCAGCTCAGTCACACCATTCGAGGGTGCGGACCTTCCACAGCTTGCCGGTCTCCGTGATGTCCGGTCCGGCCAGCGGAACGATCTTCGCCGCCACGTCCGCGGCAGCGGGAAGCGATTCCGGGTTTTCGCCCGGCATTGCCTGGGCGCGCATGCGCGTGCGCGTCGCACCGGGCTCGACGCTGTTGACCCGCAGCGGCGAATTCACGGCTTCGGCGGCCCAGGTGCCGGCCAGCGCCTCGACCGCCGCCTTGGACGCCGAATAGGGGCCCCAGAACGCCCGGTGGTTGCGCGCCACACCCGACGACATCAGGATCGCGCGGCCCGCATCCGACTTGCGCAGCAACGGATCGGTGGTGCGGATCATCCGCCACGTCGCGGTCACGTTCACCGTCATCACCTGCTCGAATGCCTTGGCTTGCACATGGCCGATCGGCGAGATCGGGCCGAGGATGGCGGCATTGGCGACGAGGATATCGAGCTTGCCCCAGCGGTCGTTGATGGCGCCGCCGAGCCGGTCGATCCCGTCGAAATCGGTCAGGTCGAGCGGCACGAGCGTCGCCTGTCCGCCCCTGGCGCGGATGTCGTCGTCGAGTTCCTCGAGTGCGCCCGCCGTGCGCGCCACCGCGATCACGTGCGCGCCGAGCCCGGCCATCTGCAGGGCGATCTCTCGGCCGATACCGCGCGATGCGCCGGTCACAAGGGCGAGGCGGCCGGAAAGGTCGGGGGTCATGTCCATCGAAAGGCTCTTTGCGGATCAGTTGCTGCCGGCAAGGATCGACAGCTGGCGTACATTGTCGGTGCCGTCGCGATCGAGCAGGCGGGTCGGATAGGCTCCGGTGAAGCAGGCGTCGCAGAACTGCGGCTGTTCGGCATCGCGCACCTCTTCGCCGACGGCGCGGTAAAGCCCGTCGATGGACAGGAAGCCCAGCGAATCGACGCGGATGAAATCCGCCATGTCCTCGACATTCATCCGCGAGGCGAGGAGCTTGTTCGTCTCCGGAGTGTCGACGCCGTAATAGCAGGACGAGACCGTCGGCGGCGAAGCGATGCGCATGTGCACTTCCTTGGCGCCGGCTTCGCGAACCATCTGCACGATCTTCTGGCTGGTCGTGCCGCGCACGATGGAATCGTCGACGAGGATCACGCGCTTGCCCTCGAGAGAGAGGCGGTTGGCGTTGTGCTTAAGCTTCACGCCCATGTGGCGGATCGAATCCGTCGGCTGGATGAAGGTGCGCCCGACATAGTGGTTGCGGATGATGCCGAGTTCGAACGGGAGTTTTGCCTCCTGGGCAAAGCCGATTGCTGCGGGGACGCCGGAATCGGGCACCGGAACGACGATATCGGCTTCGACGGGCATCTCCTTGGCCAGTTCGATCCCGATCCGCTTGCGCGCCTCGTAGACATTGCGTCCTTCGACGTAGGAGTCCGGACGCGCGAAATAGACGTATTCGAACACGCAGAAGCGCCGCTTTTGCGGTTCGAACGGGAAGTGGCTCTCCAACCCCTTGTCGGTGATGACGACGACTTCGCCTGGCTTGACGTCACGCACGAAGCGCGCCCCCATGATATCGAGCGCGCAGGTCTCCGAAGCAAGGACCCACGATCCGTCGAGGTCGCCCAGCACCAGCGGCCGGATCCCGAGCGGATCGCGGCATCCGATCATCTTCTTCGATGACAGAGCCACGAAGGAAAACGCGCCTTCAAGCTTCTTCACCGCGTCGACGAATTTGGCGAGGATATCCTTCTCGGGGCTGACGGCGACGAGATGCAGTAGCGTTTCCGTGTCCGAGGTCGACGAGAAGATGGAGCCGGAGCGTTGCAATTCGCGCTGCACGGTCATCGCGTTGGTGATGTTGCCGTTATGCGCGACGGCGAGGCCGCCCGATTCCAGTTCCGCGAAAAACGGCTGCACATTGCGCAGGCCCGCTCCACCGGTCGTGGCATAGCGGTTGTGGCCGATGGCGCGATCGCCGTCGAGACGCGCGATCACCGACGGCTTGGTGAAGTTGTCGCTGATCAGGCCGACATGGCGTTCCGCGTGGAACTGGCTGCCGTCGAAGGAAACGATGCCTGCGGCCTCCTGGCCGCGGTGCTGCAGCGCGTGAAGGCCGAGCGCCACGAAGGACGCCGCATCGGACCGTCCGAAAATGCCGAACACGCCGCACTCGTCGTGGAAATGGTCGTCGGCCTCGGCCTTGATGGTGTCGATCACGTTCATGAAGCCGAACTGTCCGCTTTGTCCGAACCGCCGCCGGGCAGGATACCGTCGATATCCTCGGGCAGCATGTTGACCAGGCTCTGGGCCAGCGAGTCCAGGAAGGGTTTCGATTTGGCGCCGTCGATCCAGGCGATTTCACGTCCACCGACAAAGAAGCCGAGGAACCAGACCGCGACGGCGGCGATCAGGATGCCGCGCGCTACGCCGAAAACAAAACCGAGCGTGCGGTCAAGCGGCCCGATCCGGCTGTCGATGATGAGATCGGCGATGCGCATGGTGATGAAGGTTACCACGATGAGAACCACCAGGAAAATAACGCCGCCCGCAACCAGTTTGCTGATCAGTTCATTGTTGTCGACGTAAGGCTGCACGAGCGGGGCGCCCTGCTTGTAGAACAGGAAGGCGACGACTGCCGCCGCTCCCCACGACACGATCGAGAGCACCTCGCGCGAAAAGCCGCGGACCATGGCGAGAACCGCCGAAACGAGCGTGAGACCCAGCAACAGGCCGTCAAGCAGGGTAATGGGCATGAAATAGTGTCTCCGAAGAAGGCGTGCCAGAAGCTTTCATCGCCTGCATTGTCGTGTCCCTGGCGGAATGTGCCGCCTCAAAACTCATCGTCGTCGCGCTCGCGCGTCAACAGCTTGCCACCTGCGATGCGGGCCACCAGGTCGGGCAGATCCGCGATTTCCGCGGAATTCTTCCGGCTGGCCTCGGAAACATCCTGGCTGCCTTTCGGCATCACGGCTGACTTGAACCCCAGCTTTTCGGCCTCTTTCAGACGTTGCGCCGCATGCGCCACCGGCCTGATCGCACCCGACAGGCTGACTTCGCCGAAATAGACGCAATCGGTCGGCAGGGCAAGACCGGCAAGCGACGACACCAGCGCCGCCGCCACGGCGACATCTGCGGCCGGTTCTCTGATGCGGTAGCCGCCGGCGACATTCAGATAGACGTCGTGCTGGCCGAGCCGCACGCCGCAATGGGCTTCCAGCACCGCGATGATCATCGACAGGCGCGCCGAATCCCAGCCGACGACCGCGCGGCGCGGCGTGCCGAGCGACGACGGCGCGACGAGCGCCTGGATTTCGACGAGGACCGGCCGCGTTCCCTCCATGCCCGCGAAGACGGCCGCGCCCGGCGCGCTTTCGTTGCGCTCGCCGAGGAACAGTTCCGACGGATTGGAGACTTCGCGCAGCCCGCCCGACGTCATCTCGAAGACGCCGATCTCGTCGGTCGGGCCGAACCGGTTCTTCACCGTGCGCAGGATGCGGTAGTGATGGCCGCCTTCGCCCTCGAAATAGAGCACGCCGTCGACCATGTGCTCGACCACGCGCGGGCCCGCGATCTGTCCGTCCTTGGTGACGTGGCCGACCAGGATGATCGCCGCGCCCGTCGATTTCGCGTAGCGGATCATCGCCTGCGAGGCCGATCGCACCTGCGTCACCGTGCCGGGCGCCGATTCCGCCGCGTCGGTCCACAGGGTCTGGACCGAATCCAGGATCACCAGGTCGGGACGCTGCGGTTCCATCGCCAGCGTCGCCAGGATGTCCTCGACATTGGTCTCGGCGGCGAGCTTGACGTCGGTGTCGGCGGCGTTGAGGCGTTGCGCGCGCAGCCGCACCTGCGCCACCGCCTCTTCGCCGGAGACGTAGATGATGTTGTGACCCTTGCGCGCCAGGGCGGAAGCGGCCTGCATCAGCAGCGTCGACTTGCCGATGCCCGGATCGCCGCCGACGAGCAGCGCCGAACCGCGCACGATGCCGCCGCCGGTCACCCGGTCGAGTTCCGAAATGCCGGACAGGATGCGCGGCGCGTCCTCGATTTCGCCCGACAGCGTGGTCAGCGCGACCGCGCGACCCTTGTTTTTCGGCTGGCGGCCCGGACCGCCGCCGATTCCGCCGGTCGGATCTTCCTCGACGATGGTGTTCCATTCGCCGCAGGCGTCGCATTTGCCCGCCCAGCGCGAGTGCACCGTGCCGCAGTTCTGGCAGATGAATTGTGTGCGGGCCTTGGCCAAGAACGGACTTTCGAAGAATCAGCTTTCGTCGGCTTGCAGATACCGCCGCTCATAGCGCGCGCCGAGATTGGTGAGAAGCTCGTAACCGATGGTTCCGGCCGCCGCGGCCGCCTCATCCAAAGGAATATTCGGTCCGATCAGCTCGATCCAGCCGTCGTCCAGCCCGCCGTCGGGCACGTCGGTAACGTCGAAAAGCGTCAGATCCATGGTGATCCGGCCGAGAAGCGGCACCCTGTACCCGCCGATGAAGCCATGCTGGCCTTGCGGAACCGCCTCGCGCAGCGCCACGCCGGCGCCCGATCCCGCGCGCGGATAGCCGTCGCCATAGCCGACGGAAACGACCGCGATCGCGGTGTCGCGCTCCAGCGTCTGCGTCGCGCCGTAGGAGACGGTCTCGCCCTTTCTGGCATGCCGTACCTGCACGATCCGGGCTTCCAGCGTCACCACGGGCCGCATCGGATTGGGTGCGCCGGCGGTCGGCCGGCCGCCGAACATGGAGATGCCCGGGCGCGTCAGATCATGTGCGTAGCCGGCGTCGAGGAAGATCCCGGCGGAGTTGGCGAGACTTGAATCCGTATCTTCGAAAACGTCCGCAACGCGTTGAAAAGATTCCCTTTGCAACCTGTTGAGAGGATGATCCGGCTCCTCGGCGCAGGCCAGGTGGCTCATCACCAGTACGGGCGAAACGAGATGTTCGGTCCTGTTGCGGGCGTGGAATGCGAGCGCTTTCTCGACCGTCAGGCCGAGCCGGTTCATGCCGGTATCGACCATGATGGCGCAAGGGCTGCGCAGGCCTCGTTCGCGGCAGTGCCGGTCCCACAACTCGATCTGCTCGAGGCTGTTGAGGACCGGAATCAGGCCCGCCTCGATCATCGTCGCCGCCGACATCTCGTGCACGCCGTTCAGGATGTAGATGTCGGCCTTCGGCGCGATCCGGCGCACCGCAATGCCTTCCTCGGGCAGCGCGACGAAAAACGCCTCGCAACCCGCTTCGAGAAGAACCGGAACGACATGCTCCGTGCCGAGGCCATAGGCGTCGGCCTTGACCACGGCGGAGCACTTGGCGGTCCCGGAGCGGCCCGCCAGGTCGCGCCAGTTGGCGACAAGCGCGGAAAGGTCGACCGTCAACCGGCCTCCCGCAAGCCTCGGATCAGCGCCTGTCTGGTGGAGTTTCATGCCCATTCAGATCCGCCCGGCGGGGCGGGGAACCGCGTATGTTTTTCCGAACCGCATGCGCGGCCTACTCGAACCGTTCCGGAAGGTGGTCGTCATAGGCGAGGTCGGAGAAGCGGGTGAATTCGGCGTGGAACGCCAGCGGAACGGAACCGGTCGGCCCGTGACGCTGCTTGGCGATGATGACTTCCGCCTTGCCCATGGCCTCCGCTATTTCGCCTTCCCACTTGATATATTCCTCGGTGCCGGGCTTCGGTTCCTTGTTCTTGAGGTAGTATTCCTCGCGATAGACGAACATCACGACGTCGGCGTCCTGCTCGATCGAGCCCGATTCACGCAGGTCCGAGAGCTGCGGGCGCTTGTCGTCACGGCTTTCGACCTGGCGCGACAGCTGCGACAGCGCGATGATCGGCACGTTCAGTTCCTTGGCGAGCGCCTTCAGGCCGGTGGTGATCTCGGTGATTTCCTGCACGCGGTTCTGCGCCGATTTCGACGACGAGCCGGTCATCAGCTGCACATAGTCGATCACCATGACATCGAGGCCGCGCTGGCGCTTCAGCCGCCGTGCGCGGGCGGCGAGCTGGGCGATCGAGATGCCGCCTGTCTGGTCGATATACAGCGGGATTTTCTGCATCATGTTGGAGCAGGCGACCAGTTTCTCGAAATCCGCTTCGTTGATCTCGCCGCGGCGGATTTTCGAGGATGAGATTTCCGTCTGCTCGGAGATGATGCGCGTGGCGAGCTGTTCCGACGACATTTCCAGCGAATAGAAACCGACAACGCCGCCATCGACCGCCTTGATCGAGCCGTCCGCCTGCTGTTCGCCGCGGAACGCGTTGGCGATGTTGAAGGCGATGTTGGTGGCAAGCGACGTCTTGCCCATGCCGGGGCGTCCGGCAAGGATGATCAGGTCCGACGACTGCAGCCCGCCCATGCGCGCGTCGAGCGAGTGCATGCCGGTGGAAATGCCGGACAGGTGCCCGTCGCGCTGGAAGGCGGCGTTCGCCATGTCGATGGCTATGCGCACCGCTTCGGTGAACGGCTGGAAGCCGCCGTCGTAGCGGCCGGTTTCCGCCAGTTCGAACAGGCGCCGCTCGGCGTCCTCGATCTGGTGCTGCGGCGCCATCTCGACCGGCGCGTCATAGGCGATGTTGACCATGTCCTCGCCGATGCCGATCAGCGCGCGGCGCGTGGCGAGATCGTAGATCGCGCGGCCGTAATCCTCCGCGTTGATGATCGTCACGGCCTCGGCGGCAAGACGGGCGAGATACTGCGCGACGGTGATCTCGCCGAGCTTTTCGTCGGCGGGCAGGAAGGTCTTGATCGTCACCGGGTTGGAGATCTTGCCCATGCGGATCTGGTCGGCGGCGACCGCGTAGATCTGCCGGTGCAGCGGCTCGTAGAAATGCTCGGGCTTCAGGAAGTCCGAAACGCGGTAAAAGGCGTCGTTGTTGACGAGAATGGCGCCCAGCAGAGCCTGTTCGGCTTCGATGTTGTTCGGCGCTTCGCGATAGAGTTCGCTGCCCTGATTGCCGTCGTCGAATTTTAGGGCTGCGTCAGCCATTACCGTCTCCTTATTGCGGGCTCACCTATAGCCCGGGACCGCCGCGAAGCGACACCGCAATATGTTTCACGCCCGTGATTCACAGCCGGTGCATAAACACGTGAATATTTTTTTTCTGCTTGACGGTTTTAAATGATTCGCGGCCGCTTTGGCGACTATTCGGCCGCCTTCATTCCGCCCGCTCGCATGCCGCCTTCGCGGTCGGAATCGGTGATGTAGGCGCGAGTGCGCGGGATGGAAAGCTTGTCGCGGGCAAGCTGCAGCTGGAACACCACCATGTCCTGGTAGCGGAAGGCCGCCTCGGATGCGGCAAGGTAGAATTCCCACATCCGCGCAAAGCGCTCGTCATAGAGCGAGACGGCTTCGTCGCGCCGCGCCATGAATCGTTCGCGCCAGTGTTTCAGCGTCTCGGCATAGTGGTCGGTCAAGACCTCGACGTCGGTGACATGCAGCCCGGACGGTTCGACGGCATGCATGACTTCCGACAGGGCAGGGATATAGCCGCCTGGGAAGATGTGCTTGTGGATGAAGGCCGAGGTGACGTCCGGCGGGCCGGTGCGCCCGATCGTGTGCAGCACCATGATGCCGTCATCCTTGAGCAGCGAAAACGCCTTCTGGAAATATTCGGCGTAGTGGTTGATGCCGACATGTTCGAACATGCCGACGGAAACGATGCGGTCGAACGTGCCCGTCACGTCGCGGTAGTCGATCAGGTCGAATCGGGCGCGGTCGGCGAGGTTTGCCGCCGCGGCACGCTCGCGCGACAGCGCCAGCTGCTCGTCTGAGAGGGTCACGCCGCGGACATCGGCGCCGTAGTCGCCCGCCAGCGTCAGTCCCAGCCCGCCCCAGCCGGAACCGATGTCGAGCACCCGCATGCCGGGCTCCAGCAGCATTTTCGCGGCAATATGGCGTTTCTTGGCATATTGCGCCTCGTCGAGACCGATATCCGGCCGTTCGAAATAGGCGCAGGAATATTGCCGGTCGTCGTCGAGGAACAGGTCGTAGAGCGCCCGCGAAAGGTCGTAGTGGTGCTTGACGTTGGATCGCGCGCGCCGCTTGGGATTGAACTGGTGCAATCGCCGCATCAGGAAGCGCAGCTTGTCGGTCGGCACGATCGGGTGGATTTCATGGCCGGGCGCCGAGGTCTGGCCGGAATAGCAGACCCGCAGGAATTCGGCGGGGTCGCCCTGCAGGAATACGAGGTCTCCGTCCATGAAGGCTTCGGGCACACCTGGATCCGGCGTCAGCGCAATGTGCCAGACCGCCGACCACGTGCTGAGCTTGACATGTACAGGCGCACCGGTCCCGTCGCCGTAGTGGCGGGTCTCGTCATTCGGATAGGTGATCGTCAGAGATCCGTGAAGACCCAACCCATCCAAAAACCGATGCAAAAATCCCAGGATTGTTGCCGGCATTGTCTTCGTCTTCGTCCACAAACTTCAACTATTGGACGAGATTTTACCCCCGGGAGTCAAGACGGCTCCGATCGCAGGGACCGGAGCCGCCGAACGGCCATCAATCGGGAGCCGTCATTCCGTTCAGGAAGCCGCTTCTTCCTCGCCGGTTTCCTCGGCAGTCTCTTCCGCGGTCTCCTCGAAGACTTCCTCGGCGTCCGGATCGAAGGTCTGGAGCTGGGCATCCTCGTCGTAGCCGTAGATCGCCTCGGCCGATGTCAGGTCTTCGCCAGCGGCCTGGCGTTCTGCCTCATCGGCCGTGCGGGCGATGTTCAGCATCACCTTGGTCTCGACTTCCGGGTGCAGGACGATGTCGACTTCGTGCATGCCGATCGCCTTGATCGGGTTCTTCAGGTCGACCTGGTTGCGCGAGACCTGGAAACCGTCGGCGGTCAGCAGGTCGGCGATGTCGCGGGTCGAGACGGAGCCGTAGAGCTGGCCGGTTTCGCCGGCCGAACGCACGACGGTGATGGTCTTGCCGTTGAGGCCGGACGCGATCTCTTCTGCGGCTGATTTGCGTTCCGCGTTGCGGGCCTCGATCTGGCTGCGTTCGGCCTCGAAACGGGCGCGGTTGGCGGCGTTGGCGCGCAGCGCCCGGCCGGTCGGCAGCAGATAGTTGCGGGCAAAACCGTCCTTGACGGCGACTTCGTCGCCGATCTGGCCGAGTTTGGCGATACGCTCAAGCAGAATGACTTGCATTGGAATGGTCCTTTCAGTTCAGTCGTTTTTTCTGGGTGTCAGGTTGGAGGGTTGCGCCGGCGTGAGCAGGATGTGACGTCCCGCTCCGAATATGCCTGCGATCAAGAAGATCAGCACGGTGATGCCGATGAATGCGATGCTCAGATAGGCGATTGTCAGTATCGCGATACGGCCCGGCATGTTGCGCGTGCGCGCATGCAGCATCGCAAATCCGGCCATCGTGAATCCGGCGCCCAGCGCGCCCGCGAACGTTCCTCCGGCATGGCCGAGGCCGCCCGGCGCGAGACTGATCAGCACCGCTGCGAGAAAGGCGAATGTCGCGATGCGCGGCATGCGCAGCGCCATCGGCCAGTCTTCCCTGGGGCGCTGGATCAGGTGCGCGCGCTGCGCGATGGCGATGGCGATGTAGATCGACAGCGTCAGCGTCAGCATCCAGAAGAACGGCTGGATAACGGGAATTGCGGTCTGCAGGAAATTGCGCAGGCTTTCCTTTGCGGCGGGCGAAAACGCGATTTCCGGATTGGTTTCGTGGAACTGGGCGACCAGTTCCGACGCCAGCTGGCCCGCGACCTCTGGCCCGAAGCCGATCGCGGCACCGAGCGAGACATAGGCGAGCGCTGTCATCAGCGCGACGGCAAACAGCACGTCGGCAAGCGGATACCAGGCGAGCTTGCCTTTCGGACCGCCGATCTCCTCCGCCGGGCGGGCGAGATTGAGCCAGAAGGCCATGGCGCAGGCCGGCGCCGCGATGGCGAGCGCGACCAGAACGGCAACCAGGCCGTTGGCGAAGGCAAGTGTCCCGGCGAGGGCGATGATGGCGCCGATGATCGCCGATTTCAGCCCGAAGCCGAGGCCGGCCACCATCAGTGGCACGGGCGAGATGAAGAAAAGAATGATCGAGAGCGTCGAACCGCTGGCAAGCCCGAGGCATAGCATCGCTGTCGTCGCGCCTGCGAGCGCGCCGAGTCCGATGGCTTGTGGTGTCAGTCTTGCAGTCATTTACACGCTGTCCTGCCGGTTCAAGCAGTTAGGGGCGGAATTCGGTGCGCGCCCCAACTCGGGATTTTTCTGTTCGCGTCCGTACCCGAAGCGGGCGCGTAGTCGAAAGCCGGGACGCTGGCGCGTCCCGGCGTCCGGAAATTACTTCACCACGTAGGGAAGCAGGCCCAGGAAACGGGCACGCTTGATGGCTTTCGCCAGTTCGCGCTGCTTCTTCTGGCTGACCGCCGTGATGCGGGACGGAACGATCTTGCCGCGCTCGGAGATGTAGCGCTGCAGCAGGCGAACGTCCTTGTAGTCGATCGCCGGGGCGTTGGCGCCGGAGAACGGGCAGGTCTTGCGGCGGCGATGGAACGGGCGGCGTGTCGGGATCTGGTTGATGTCGACCATTATGCGTCTCCGGTACGTGCTTCGCTGCGGTCTTCGCGGTCACGGCGCGGCGGGCGGTCGTCGCGATCGCCACGCGGCGGACGGTCGTCACGGTCGCGGCGCGGACGGTCGTCGCGGTCGCCGCGCGGGCGGTCGTCACGGTCGCTGCGCTTCATCATGGCCGAGGGGCCTTCTTCCAGCGCGTCGACGCGGATCGTCATGTAGCGCAGAATGTCTTCGTGAATGCGCATCTGGCGTTCCATTTCCTGGACGGCGTCTGCCGGCGCGTCGATGTTCATCAGCGCGAAATGAGCCTTGCGGTTCTTGTTGATGCGGAACTGGAGCGATTTCAGCCCCCAGCTTTCCACCTTGTCCACCTTGCCGCCGCGCTCTTCGAGGATGCCCTTGAAGTGTGCCACAAGCTCTTCAGCCTGCTGGGACGTGATGTCCTGACGTGCAAGGAACACGTGCTCGTAATAAGCCATTGTTTCTTGCCTTTCGTTTCTCTTTCATCGGCCGTTCAGCGGCTAAGCCTCTGCGACTGTCCCGAACCTCTTGGAGAGGGAGAGAAAGGCGCTTCGAACTTGACGGGTCGAGAGCGGAGACACCGGAGGCGCAAGCGTCTAAGCCTGACTATGGTACAAGACCACCCTCCGTTCAGCCCCCAGCTGACCGGCAGATTGCGCGCTTATACAGAATTTGGCGCCGCGCGCAAGCTTTCACAGCCAGCAGGCGAACAGCGCGAACAGATAGGCGGCATATCCGAACAGCAACATCAGTGCGAAACGCCGCCCGATCGCGTTGCCGCCGATCAGCATGGCGGCGAAAACGAGACTGACGCCGAGCATGACGGGTGCGTCGAAATGGCGGAAATTGTCGGCGACGCGGACCGGGGTGATGATCGATGTCAGGCCGAGGATGCCGAAAATGTTGAAGATGTTGGAGCCGACGATGTTGCCGATGGCGATGTCGGAGTGCCGCCGGAACGCGGCCACGAGCGAGGTCGCCATTTCCGGCAGGCTCGTGCCGACGGCGACGATCGTCAGGCCGATGATGGCTTCGGGGATGCCGAAGGTCCGCGCGATGCCGGTCGCGCCGCGCACCAGCGCTTCGGCGCCGCCGAAGAGCACGGCAAGCCCGACAATGATGAAAATGCCGGTCATCAGGCCGGAAATGTTCGGAATTTCCTCGAATTCGCCGTCATCTCCGGCCTTGCGCCCGGCGACATAGGACGCCGTGAGATAGATCGCCAGGACGCCGAGCATCAGGATGCCGCTGAGGGCTCCGATCCGCTCGAAATGCACGAGGACCAGCGCCACGATTGCCGCCGCGACCATAACGACCGCGTCGCGTTTGACGGTGTCGTTCCAGTTGTGCATCGGCGCGATCATCGCCGACAGGCCGATGATCAGCAGGATATTGGCGATGTTGGAGCCGACGACATTGCCGAGCGCGATATCGGCCTGCCCGGCGAGCGCCGCGCGCGCCGAGACCAGCAATTCCGGCATCGAGGTGCCGAAACCGACAACTGTCAGCGAGATCATCAGCGTCGGCAGGCCGAGGCGGGCGGCCAGCGCGACGGCTCCGCGCACCAGCCATTCGCCGCCCGTAAAAAGTGCGACCAGCCCCACGGCCACGAGGCCGATATCTGTCAGCATTCCATGCCTCGGTTCAGTTGTTGACCGGATCCCGTTCGGCGCTGATCGCCATAACAAGGATTTTCCACCACAAGTAAAGCACCGGGGGCGCCAGCGCCGCCGACAGGACGGCGAAGCCCGTCAGGCCGAAATGCAGATAACCGCCGACCGCCCAGACCACCGCGCCGGCGGCGATCAGGATCTGGGAAGACAGGAACAGGAAAAGTCCGGCGATGCCGATCACCATGGCGGGCGTCAGCGGCATTTTTCGGGAATTGTCGTTCGAGGGAAGGGTTGATTGCTTGGAGAGCGCCGCGTTTTGCGACATGTCCGTTACTCGTCTGAGCCACCATGCGGGGCTGTGCGCTGAATCAGATTTGAGTGGGAGAACGCGCTTTCAAGCCCGTCTTCGGGTCGGCGCAGAAATATTTTCGCGGTCCGGCATCTGCGCCCGTTCGATTAGCCTGCCGCGCGCCCCGCGGCGCGGCCCGAAAAGATGCAGCCGCCGAGAAAGGTGCCCTCCAGCGCGTTGTAGCCGTGATAGCCGCCGCCGCCGAAACCGGCCGCTTCGCCTGCCGCGTAAAGCCCCGCGACCGGTTCCCCGTCCGGCCCGAGCGTTTGCGAGGACAGGTTCGTGTGCAGCCCTCCGAGCGTCTTGCGGGTGATGATGTGCAGGCGCACGGCGATCAGCGGTCCGTTCGCCGGATCGAGGAACCGGTGCGGCTTCGCGGTACGGATCGAGCTTGTCGCCGAGATAGTTGCGTGCCGCATGGATCGCGATCATCTGGGCGTCCTTGGAGAAGGGATTGTCGATCTGCGCGTCGCGGGCCTCGATCTCGGCGCGGATCTTCGCCGGATCGAGCAGATGCGTGCCCGTCAACTGGTTCATGCCGGCGACGAGTTCTTCCAGCGAGTCGCGCACGATGAAATCCTCGCCATGCCGCTTGAACGCCTCGACCGCTTCGGTCGCGCCCTTTCCGAGCCGCGATTTCAGCACTTCGCGCCACTTGCCGGAGGTGAAATCGGGATTCTGCTCCGACCCGGAAAGCGCGAACTCCTTTTCGATCACCTTCTGGGTCAGGATGAACCAGGAATGGTCATGGCCGGTCGTGCGCAGGTGTTTCAGCGTCGACAGCGTATCGAAGCCGGGCAGGCAGGGCGCAGGCAGGCGGTTGCCGGTCGCGTCGAACCACAACGAGGACGGGCCGGGCAGAATGCGGATGCCGTGATTCGGCCAGATCGGCGCCCAGTTCTTCACGCCTTCGGTATAGTGCCACATCCGGTCGTCGTTGATCGTGGCCGCGCCGGCATCGCGGGCGATGCCGATCATCCTGCCGTCCACATGCGCCGGAACGCCGCTGATCATGTGTTCCGGCGGCGCGCCGAGCCGGTCGCGCGGCCAGGCCTTGCGCACGAGGTCGAGATTGGCGCCGATGCCGCCGGAGGTGACGATCACATTGGCCGCCTCGAATCGGAAGTCGCCGGTGACGTCGCGATTGCTTTCCTGGCCGCGCTCGACCGCGGCGGGCGCTAGCGTTTCGCCGCTGACGCCGGATACGAGGCCGGCCTTTTTCTCGATCGCCGAGACGCGGTGGCGAAAGGCGAAAGTGACCAGACCGGCGGCCTCGTGCGCGCGCACACGGGAGATAAAGGGCGCCAGCACGCCGGGCCCGGTGCCCCAGGTGATGTGGAAACGCGGCACCGAATTGCCGTGCCCCGACGCAAACGCTCCGCCGCGTTCCGCCCAGCCGACGACGGGAAACCATTTCATGCCCATCGCGGAAAGCCAGGGCCGCATCTCGCCGGCGGCGAAATCCAGATAGGCGTCCGCCCATTGCCGCGGCCAGTGATCCTCCTCCCGGTCGAACTGCGCCGACCCCATCCAGTCGATCCGCGCAAGCTCGAGGCTGTCGCGGATGCGCATGCGCCGCTGTTCGGGCGTATCGATCATGAACAGGCCGCCGAGCGACCAGAACGCCTGGCCGCCGAGGAATTGTTCGCCCTCCTGGTCGAGGACGAGGACGCGTTTGCCCCGGTCGCCAAGCTCCGCGGCCGCCGCCAACCCGGCAAGGCCGGCGCCGACGACGATGACGTCATGAGAAGTGTCCAAGCCTGCCTCCCGTGTCTCCCCAGGCCCGGCATGATACAGTCGGCGAACGGCGGCGCAATCGCGATTGCGGGCGCCGCGGTGGCGTCAGGGCCTTGACAGGGGCGGACGCATTTACCAAACCGTCGCGACTTTGAACGAGGCCGTTATGACGACAGCATTCACATTTCCGGGGCAGGGCAGCCAGGCCGTGGGCATGGGCAAGGAACTCGCCGACGCCTTTCCCGAGGCGCGCGACGTTTTTGCCGAGGTCGACGAGGCGCTGGGCGAAAAACTCTCCACCGTGATGTGGGACGGCCCGGAGGAGACACTGACGCTGACCGCCAATGCGCAGCCGGCGCTGATGGCGGTCTCCGTCGCTGTTGTGCGCGTTCTGGAGGCCAGGGGCTACGATCTCGCCGAAAAGGCGTCCTATGTCGCCGGCCATTCGCTCGGCGAATACTCCGCCCATTGTGCGGCGGGCACGTTCTCGCTCGCCGATACCGCGCGCCTGCTGCGCATTCGCGGCAACGCCATGCAGGCGGCCGTTCCCGTCGGCGAGGGCGCCATGGCCGCGATCATCGGGCTCGAAAACGATGACGTGGAATTCGTCTGCGAGGCGGCGGCCGGCGAGACCGGCGGTGTCTGCCAGATCGCCAATGACAATGGCGGCGGCCAGCTGGTCATTTCCGGCGGCAAGGCCGCCGTCGAACGTGCGGCGGCGCTCGCCTCCGACAAGGGCGCCAAGCGCGCCCTGATGCTGCCCGTTTCCGCTCCCTTCCATTCCGCGCTGATGGCCCCGGCTGCCGAGGCGATGCGCGAGGCGTTGTCGCAGGTGACCATCAACACGCCGCGCGTTCCCGTCATCGCCAACGTCACGGTCGCGCCGGTCAGCGCTCCCGACGAGATCGCCGCCCGGCTGGTCGAGCAGGTCACCGGCCAGGTGCGCTGGCGCGAAACCGTCGAGTGGTTTGCGGGAAGCGGCGTCACGACGCTTGTCGAGGCGGGATCGGGAAAGGTGCTGACCGGCCTGGCGCGGCGTATCGACAAGGCGCTTGCCGGCGTTGCCATCAACGGCCCCGCCGATATAGAAGCGTTTCTCCAGGCGAATGCCTGATCCGAAAATCGGAAGGACGACGACATGTTTGAACTGACGGGCCGCAAAGCCCTGGTAACAGGCGCATCGGGCGGCATCGGCGAGGCGATCGCGCGCACGCTGCATGCCCAGGGCGCCATCGTCGGACTTCATGGCACGCGCCGCGAGAAGCTGGAATCGCTTGCCGCCGATCTCGGCGACCGGGTGCATGTCTTCCCGGCCGATCTGACCGATCGCGCCGCCGTCAAGGCGCTTGGCGAGACGGCGGAATCGACGCTCGACGGCGTGGATATCCTGGTCAACAACGCCGGCATCACCAAGGACGGGCTGTTCGTTCGCATGTCGGACGAGGACTGGGATGCGGTGCTTGAAGTCAATCTGACCTCGGTCTTCCATCTGACCCGCGCAGCTCACCCATCCGATGATGCGCCGCCGCTACGGCCGCATCGTCAACATCACCTCCGTCGTCGGCGTGACCGGCAATCCCGGCCAGGCCAATTACTGCGCCTCGAAGGCCGGCATGATCGGGTTCTCCAAGTCGCTCGCCCAGGAAATCGCCTCGCGCAACGTGACCGTGAATTGCGTCGCGCCGGGCTTCATCGAAAGCGCGATGACCGACAAGCTGAACGACAAGCAGAAAGAGGCGATCATGGGGGCAATTCCCATGAAGCGCATGGGAAAAGGCGCGGAGGTGGCGGCATCGGTGGCGTTTCTGGCCGCCGATGAAGCCGCATACATCACGGGTCAAACGATCCACGTAAATGGTGGAATGGCAATGATTTAAGGGCCTTTGGCGGCCTTGCCGGGTGAACAAAGTTGTCGCAAAGAACGTCTTGCGACTTGATTAGCCCGAACCTTGAAGATAACCACAATCTGAAAACTCCAAAGTCGAGGGAATCCGACATGAGCGACATCGCAGAACGGGTCAAAAAGATCGTTGTTGAACATTTGGGCGTCGACGCCGAGAAGGTGAACGAGGGCGCAAGCTTTATCGATGACCTCGGCGCGGACAGCCTTGACACCGTCGAACTGGTGATGGCGTTCGAAGAAGAATTCGGCGTGGAAATCCCGGACGACGCTGCCGAGACCATTCTGACGGTCGGCGACGCCGTGAAGTTCATTGAAAAAGCCAACGCGTAACCCGCGTCGCTTTGAAATCACGCCGGCATCCGTGCCGGCGTTTTCAGGTGCATCGTCATGACCTTGCGGCGCGTTGTCGTTACCGGCATCGGCATGGTGTCTCCTTTGGGCGCCAGTGCCGAACACACTTGGACACGGATCCTGGCCGGCGAGAGCGGCGCGGTTCGCGTGACCGATTTTGACGTCAGCGACCTTCCGGCGCAGATCGCCTGCCGTCTTCCTTTCGGGGATGGCAGCAACGGCACCTTCAATGCCGATGACTGGATGGAGCCGAAGGAACAGCGCAAGGTCGATCCCTTCATCATCTATGCGATGGCGGCGGCCGACCAGGCGCTCGACGACGCCGACTGGCATCCGGAGACGGATGAGGACCAATGCGCGACCGGCGTTCTCGTCGGTTCGGGCATCGGCGGCATAGAGGGCATTGTCGAGGCCGGCTACACGCTGCGCGATCGCGGTCCGCGGCGCGTTTCGCCGTTTTTCATTCCGGGCCGCCTGATCAATCTGGCCAGCGGCCAGGTCTCGATCCGCCACAAGCTGCGCGGCCCGAACCATTCTGTCGTCACCGCCTGTTCCACCGGTGCGCACGCCATCGGCGACGCCAGCCGTCTGATCGCGTTCGGCGATGCCGACGTGATGGTGGCCGGAGGCACGGAATCGCCGATCAGCCGCATATCGCTGGCCGGTTTTGCCGCCTGCAAGGCACTGTCGACGGACCGCAACGACGATCCCAAGGCGGCATCGCGCCCCTATGATCGCGACCGCGACGGTTTCGTCATGGGCGAAGGCGCCGGCATCGTCATTCTGGAAGAGCTGGAACACGCCAAGGCCCGCGGCGCGAAGATCTATGCCGAGGTGATCGGCTACGGCCTGTCGGGCGACGCCTATCACATCACCGCGCCGTCCGAGGACGGCGAGGGTGCGGAACGCTGCATGCGCGCCGCGCTGAAGCGGGCCGGGCTCGAGGCCTCCGATGTTGATTACATCAACGCCCACGGCACATCGACGATGGCCGACACGATCGAACTCGGCGCAGTCGAGCGCGTTGTCGGCAATGCCGCCGCGAAGATCTCGATGTCGTCGACCAAATCGTCGATCGGCCATCTTCTCGGCGCGGCCGGCGCTGTCGAAGCGATTTTCTGCATGCTGGCGATCCGCGACAACGTCGCCCCGCCGACGCTGAACCTCGACAATCCGGATGTGGAAACGGCCATCGACCTCGTGCCGCATGTGAAGCGCGAGCGCGAGATCAATGTTGCCTTGTCCAACTCTTTCGGATTTGGCGGAACGAATGCCTCGCTGGTTCTGCGCCGCTACGGCGCCTGATTCCGGCTGCAAGGTTTCGCCATAATCATTTATCAACGGTATCCGCTTCCGGCATGCGGCTTTCCCGCCGGACCGGAAAACCGGCATATGGCTGATTTGTCCGATTGTCGCGCATTTGCGTGTGAACCGGGCACCGAAAACAGGGTTTCGATGTGAGCACCGAGCACCATTTTGGGCGTAGGCCATCATCTCCGGATAGTGCTGGCAAGTCCCGCGCGTCGCGTGGCGAGCGTCTGATCCCGCAGTCTCCGCGCCAGGCGCTGCGCACCGAGGCGGCCGTCGGCCCGCCGCCGCGCCGCCGCGCCAGGACCGCGCGCAACCAGGTGGTCGTGTTCTTCAATTTCCTCCTGACGCTGGTCATCCTGTCGATGGTCGCCATCGGCGGCGCGATTTACTACGGCAAGATCCGCTTCGAGGAGCCGGGGCCGATGGCGATTGCCGTCACCCACAACGTGCGTCCGGGATCGAGTATCGGCCAGATCGCGCTCAGCCTCGAAAGCCGCGGCATCGTCACCAATGCCCGCATCTTCGAAGCGGGCGTGCGCGTCTTCGGCCACGAGAACGACCTGAAGGCCGGCGAATACGAGTTCAAGGCCAATGCCTCCATGAAGGATATCATGGACATCCTCGTTTCCGGCCGTTCGATCCTGCATCCGCTGACGATCATCGAGGGGATGACCGTGTCGCAGGCGCTCGAGCGTATCGCGGCAAACGAGTTCCTGACCGGCGACATGCCGACGGAGGTGCCGCCGGAAGGCATGCTGGCCGCCGATACGCAGAAATTCTCCCGCGGCACGTCGCGCGCCGAGATCATCGCGGCCATGGCGGCGCAGCAGCGCGCGCTGGTCGAGGAGATCTGGGCGAACCGCAGCCCCGGCCTGCCGCTCAAGGACATCAACGAGTTCGTCACGCTCGCCTCGATCGTCGAGAAGGAAACCGGCGTGCCGAACGAGCGTTCGCGCGTCGCCGGCGTCTTCATCAACCGGTTGAAAAAGGGCATGAAGCTGCAATCCGATCCGACGATCATCTACGGATTGTTCGGCGGCGAGGGCAAGCCGGCGGACCGGCCGATCTACCGTTCCGACCTCGACAAGCCGACGCCCTACAACACCTATCAGATCAACGGGCTTCCGCCCGGTCCGATCGCCATTCCCGGCCGCGCGGCGCTCGAGGCGGTTGCCAATCCGTCGGTCACCGACGAACTTTATTTCGTCGCCGACGGAACCGGCGGGCACGTTTTCTCCAAGACGCTGGAAGAGCACAACGACAATGTGCGGCGCTGGCGCGAGGTCGAAAAGCAGCGTGCCGAGGAGGCTGCGAAAGCGGCCGGGGAAGCAGCGAAGACGGGCGAGAACGGGGCCGCGGAACAGCCGGCTGAAAACTGATACGCGCATGTTCGGGGGGCACACATGACGGCAGTGCAAAGCATGACCGGTTTCGCCAGTGCGGCGCGCAGCGTTGCCGGTCTCGAAGTGAACTGCGATATCCGCTCCGTCAACAACAAGGGCCTCGACGTGCGCCTGCGCGTGCCGGCGGGGATGGAAGCGCTCGAACCGGCGGTCAAGAAGCTTGTCGGCGAGCACGTCGCGCGCGGAAGCATCCAGATAACATTGGCGGTGAAATCGGCCGCGGAGAGCGCTGCCGCGCCGATCGACGAGGCGCGGTTCCGCGCGCTTGCGGACGCCGCCACTCGGCTGGCGCGCGAAAGCGCCGTGGCGCCGCCCACCGCCGACGGCCTGCTCGCGGTGCGCGGCGTCGTCATGTCCGACGATCCGGAGGGCCGCCTCGACATGGAGACCGCCGGCGAGGCCTGTCTCGGGACGATCGGCGATGCGCTCGCCGCGCTTGTCGCGGCCAGACGCCAGGAAGGCGAGGCGCTGCGCGCTATCCTGGCGTCGCATGTGGAAACGATCGCGGTTCTGACGCGGAAGGCGGAAACCGACCCGGCCAGCCAGCCCGCCGCCATTCTCGCGCGCCTGAAGGAACAGGTCGCGGCGCTTCTCGACGGGTCGTCCTCGTTCGACGAGGCGCGCCTTCACGCCGAGGCGGCCCTTCTTGCCACCAAGGCCGATATCCGCGAGGAGATCGACCGCCTCAAGGCGCATGTCGATTCGGCGCGCGCCATGCTGCGCGATGGCGGCCCGGTCGGCCGCAAACTCGACTTCCTCGCGCAGGAATTCAATCGCGAAACCAACACCATCTGCTCGAAATCGGCGTCCGCGGCGCTGACGGCGACCGGTCTCGACATGAAAGCCGTGATCGACCAGCTCCGCGAGCAGGTCCAGAACCTCCAATAGGCGCGCCATGACGACCGACAAGAAGAACCCGACCCCTTGCTTCCGACCGGATCCAGCGCCGCGGGCTGATGCTCGTACTGTCCTCGCCGTCCGGCGCCGGCAAGTCGACCATCGCGCGCAACCTGCTGGAGACCGACAACGGGCTGGAATTGTCCGTCAGCGTGACGACGCGTGCGCGTCGGGCCAGCGAGATCGACGGCGTTCATTATCATTTCCTCAGCCAGCGCGAATTCGAACGGCTGCGCGACAGCGACGATCTGCTCGAATGGGCCGAAGTGCACGGCAATTTCTACGGATCGCCGCGCGAGCCCGTCGAGCGCGCCATGGCCGAGGGCAGGGACATTCTGTTCGACATCGACTGGCAGGGCGCCCACCAGCTTGCCGAGAAGATGCGCACCGACGTTGTTTCGATCTTCATCCTGCCGCCCTCCATGGCGGAACTGAAGGTGCGTCTGCACCGCCGCGCCGAGGACAATGAGGAAACCATCGCCAAGCGGCTGAAGAACGCCGCCGCCGAGATCGAGCAGTGGCGCTCCTACGACTATGTCATCGTCAACGACGATCTCGACCGCGCCTATGATGCCGTTCTGGCGATCGTGAAGGCCGAACGGCTCAGGCGCGACCGCCGGCCCGGCCTGTTCGATTTCGTCACCGGCCTTCTGGAAGAAGAGATCTAGGCGCCATACGCCGCAACGTTCTGCGGCGATTGCCGGACGCAGGGAAACTCAACGCGAGGAAATCGCCATGGCTCACGAAGACCAGCATCTGTCGCAGCTCGGCCATGCTGTCGGCATCCCGGAATCGCCGGAAAAGGCCGAGCTGGAGCGCGTGCCCAATCCGCATCCCGATACGAACTATGTCGCGCGCTTCACCGTGCCGGAATTTACATCGATCTGCCCGGTGACCGGCCAGCCGGATTTCGCGCATCTGGTGCTGGACTACGTGCCCGACCTGTGGCTGGTCGAATCGAAGTCCCTGAAGCTGTTTCTGACCTCGTTTCGCAATCACGGCGCGTTCCACGAGGATTGCACGGTCCATATCGGCAAGCGGCTTGTCGACCTGCTCGAACCGCGCTGGTTCCGGATCGGCGGCTACTGGTATCCGCGCGGCGGCATCCCGATCGACGTGTTCTGGCAGCACGGAACGCTGCCCGACGGCGTCTGGGCCCCGGATCAGGGCGTCGCGCCCTATCGCGGCCGCGGCTAGGGGAATGATCCGCCAATTTGGCCGCGGCCGATGGCGGCAATACGGACATTGCGGGCCGCCGCAGCATCCATGAAAACTGCGAATTCCGGCAGATAGCGACCGGGTTCGATACCATTGCCAGAACAAAACAACGAACCTAACCTCGCTGGGATGCTGTGTGATCTAGGGAGTATCGAATAGGAAGGGGCCGTTCCATGATTCCCCAAGTCATGTCAGGCGTCTATCTGACCCGTCACGGCGGTCCTGATGCGCTGGAATGGCGCGACGATATTCCAGTGCCGTCGCCGGGCGCCGGGCAGGTCCTGGTTCGGGTGCTGGCAGCCGGTGTGAACAACACCGATATCAACACCCGCATCGGGTGGTATTCCTCTGACGTCTCCGGCGCCACAGAGGATGTCGGCGAGAATGCCGATATTGAGGTTGGCGGATGGGGCGGCGCGATCAGGTTTCCACGCATTCAAGGCGGAGATATTTGTGGCGCCGTCGTTGCCGTCGGGGACGGCGTCAAGTCTGTCGGGCCGGGCGCGCGGGTGACCAGCCAGATCAATATTCCCAGGCCGACGCCCGACAACCGCTTTGCCTATGTGGCGCTTGGCTCGGAACTCGACGGAGCTTTCGCTGAATATTGCCTGTTGCAGGAAGACGAGATTTTCGATGTCAGTGCATCACCGCTTTCGAACGAGGAAATTGCCGCAATTCCGTGCGGCTTTGGCACCGCATTCAACTTGCTGTCGCGGTCTGGAGTGTGCGGGGAGCAGAAGGTTCTGATCACCGGGGCGTCCGGTGTTGTAGGGCTTGCGGCAGTGCAACTCGCGGTACTGCGCGGCGCGCGGGTGACCGGGATTTCTGCGGATGAAAAGGCGGCGGTTGTGCGACAGGCGGGTGCCCAAGAGGTGCTGTCACGCTCCGCCACACTGCCAACTCGACAGTTTGATGTTGTAATCGATGTCGTGGCTGGTGCGATTTGGCCCGACCTGATCCGCGCCTTGAGACCGGGGGGACATTACGCGGTGTCGGGTGCAATCGCCGGGCCCTTGGTCGAGGCGGATTTGCGTGAAATCTATCTGACCGACATCACAATTCACGGCTGTTCCTTCATGCCGCGCGAGGTTTTTTCGAACCTGGTCGATTTGGTGATTGAAGGGCGGGTGAAGCCCACCGTCGCGAAAACCTATCCATTGCGCGACATTGCCCAGGCTCAAGCGGATTTTCAGTCGAAAAAATTTGCGGGCAAACTGATCCTCTTGCCGTGAGGACACCCCATTGTTGCAAGCGGTTGGCAGTATATGGCCATTCGTGAAAACCGCTCTGTCCCTCCCTCTGAGCCCCGGTCCGCTTTGCACGCATCGCGACCGTTCGGCCGTGGCGCGGTATTTGGTGTGGTGCGGTATCTGGTGGAGTGGGCTCCGACCGGTCATCCCGTTTCCGCGAGATCTAACGGGTCCTGGCGTTGATTTTGCCGGCCGGATTTTGGAAAAAATCCGGCGTTACGGCGGCAAATTGTGGCGTGTAAAGGCCCCGAAAAAATACCTTTTTGTAAATTGTAAGCAGCACCTCGCCGAGGCACATTCCAGCCCGTAACCGGGACATGTCGGCGACGCCCCGCAGGGACGCCGAGAAGCGGCAGGTCCGGACGGTTTCGAAGAGGGCCTGCCAATCAGGAGGGCAGGCCGTCAATCCATCAGGAGTGCTGACATGCGCAATCTTATTGTCCCGACCGCTGTCGCGGCCGTTGTGCTGACGTCGTCCATGGCAATGGCCGCCGATAATGTGACCGGCAAGATCAAGTCGTTCGATTTGAAGGCGGATACGATCACGCTCGACAACGGAACGGTCTACACGTTGCCGAAGGACTTCAAGAACCCCGGCCTGAAAAAGGGCGAAAGGGTTCAGATCAGCTGGTCCATGACAAAGGGCAAGCACGCCGCCAGCGAGGTTAAAGTGCTGAACTGACGCGGTTTCCCATTGTCAGAAAGCGGAGGTCTTCCCCTCGGACCTCCGCTTTTGCTTGTCTGGCCCCGGGTTCAGCCGGCGGCGGGCCGGGCATTCGCCAGCCGGCAGAATTCCTCGATCGAAAGCGTTTCGGCGCGCCGCGCGCCATCGATGCCGGCGGCGTCGAGAAGCGCCTGTCCGCCTAGCGGCTTCAGGCTCTGGCGCAGCATCTTGCGTCTTTGTCCGAAGGCATGCTGCGTCACCAGCGAAAGCCGCTTGCCGTCCGCGGCAATCGGTTCCGCGCGCGGTTCGAGATGAACCACGGAGGAGGTGACCTTCGGAGGCGGCCAGAAGGCCTGCGGCGGCACGTCGAACTGGATCCGCGCGACCGTGCGCCAGCCGGCAAGCACTCCCAGCCGGCCGTAGGCGCCGTCTCCCGGCACAGCGACGATCCGTTCGGCCACCTCGCGCTGGAACATCAGTGTCAGCGACGTGTAATAGGGCGGCCATGGGTCGGCTTCGAGCCAGTTCACCAGCAATTGCGTGCCGACATTGTAGGGCAGGTTGGCGACGATCCTGACCGGCTCCCCGCCGGCAAGCGCCGCGAAATCCGTCTTCAGCGCATCCCCTTCGATGATGTCGAGACGCCCGGGATAATGCGCGCCGATCTCTTCCAGCGCCGGCAGGCAGCGCGCGTCGCGTTCGATGACGATGACTTTCCTTGCGCCATGCATCAGAAGTGCCCGCGTCAGCCCGCCCGGGCCGGGACCGACCTCGATCACCGTGCACTTGCTGAGATCGCCGGCGGCGCGGGCGATCCGGCCGGTCAGGTTGAGGTCGAGCAGGAAATTCTGGCCGAGTGACTTCTTGGTAGCGAGGCCGTGCTTCTCGATCACCGCGCGCAGCGGCGGCAGTCCGTCGATGGCGGTCTTTTCGGCGCTGTCGTCCGTCACGCGGCTTTGGCCCGCCGGCTGTGTTCCGCCATTTCGGCGGCCATGCGCAGGGCCGCGATGAAACTGTCGGGCAGCGCCTTGCCGGTGCCGGCGATCTCGAAGGCGGTGCCGTGATCCGGCGAAGTGCGGATGAACGGCAGGCCGAGCGTCACGTTCACGCTGTCGTCGAAACCGAGCGCCTTGGCTGGGATCAGCGCCTGGTCGTGATACATGCAGATGGCGGCATCGTAGGTCGCGCGGGCGCGGTCGTGGAACATCGTGTCGGCGGGCAGCGGCCCGCGCGCATCGATGCCGAGGCGGCGCAATTCGTCGACCGCCGGGCGAACGATGTCCTCGTCCTCGTGACCGAGCGCGCCGCCTTCGCCGGCATGCGGATTGAGCCCCGCCACGGCAAGCCGCGGACTGGCGACAGCGAACCGGGCGGCCAGATCCCGAGCGACGATCCGGCAGGTATCGACGATCAGTCCGGTGGTCAGCTCCGAGAACACCTGCGACAGCGGAATGTGGATGGTGACGGGCACCGCGCGCAGCTTCGGTCCGGCGAGCATCATCACCGGCATGGCCTTCTGCCCCGTGCGGCGTTCGGCCAGCGCGCCGAGATATTCGGTGTGGCCGGGATATTCGAATCCGGCTTCGTAAAGCGGCTTCTTGGCGATCGGCGCGGTCACGACACCGGCAGCGAGCCCGTCGAAGGCATCGGCCACCGCGCGGTCGATCGACGCGATGATGCCGGGCGCATTGGCCGCATCGGGCGCGCCCGTGGCGGCCGAAAAGGCATGGCCGAGAGGCACGACGGGCAGGCAATTTCCAAACAGGTCGGCCGCCGTTTCCGGCGTACAGGCCTCGACGGCTATATCAATGCCCAGAAGCGTGGCGCGGGCACGCAGCTGTTCCGGATCGGCGATCGCGTAGAAAGCCGGCAGCGCAAAGTCGCCGCGCTGGCGCCAGCTTTCCAGGATGATGTCGGGACCGATGCCGGCGGGATCGCCGATCGTGACCGCGAGGGGAAGGGCGTTCGCCATGATCGTGCCGGCCCTTTCAGGCTGAAATCAACGACGCTCGATGCGTGCGTTTTCGCGAAGCGTTTTCAGCATTTCTTCGCCTTTGCCGCCACCGCCGTTCTTGAGCTCCTCGGTGGAGAACTCCAGCTGTGCCACGCGGTCGTCGGAAACACTGCGCGCACTGCACACGATCAGGAATTCCACGCCTTTGTCGGTATCCTTTATTCGCGTCGTCTGTCCGGCCTGCAGGCCCGAAACATCCTTTTTCCAGGCTTCCGGAAGACGCAGCTCGAGGACGCGGCCGAGGTCGCGAACCGTCACGTCGCGCAATTGGGTCGCCAGTTCGATGGTATTCTTGCACCCGTCGACGCGGCCGCGCATGTTGTTTGCTTCCTTGCGGCGGCGGGCGAGTTCGGCGCCGCGCCGCGACGACGGTACGACGAAGATCACCTGCTGCAGCGTATACTCGGTCGAGGTCGGCTTCTTGCCGCCTTGCTCCAGCATCTTGGCGACAACGTCCTGCTCGTTCATGAGGCCGCCGCTCCCGCGCGACTGCGCCGAGACGAGCTGGTTCCATCCGATCTGCAGGCGGATGAATTCCTTGAAGTGTTTCGGTGTCACGCCGGCCTGATTGAGGATCTGCGTCAGCTGGCTCGACTGCATCTTGTTGTTTCTGGCGAAATTCGCATAAGCGGCATTCACCTGGCTGTCCGGGATGCGGTAGCCGGCCCGCTGGACCGCCTCACGCTTGAGCGCTTCGTCGATCAGTTCCTTGGTGGCCTCCTCGGTGAGATTGCCCTTGCGGCGCTGCAGCCGCAGAAAGGCCTTGCGCCGCGCGATGTCGTAGGACGTCACCGCCTGGTTGTTGACGACAACCTTGATGTCGGAGGCGTTGGCCGCAGGTGCGGGTGCGACAACCGCTGCGGGTATGGCGAGCGCGAGCGCCACGCAGGCCGCAATCAGCCGCCCTTTGAAATTCGATGTCCTCATCCCGCCCGTCATATCATGTCCGCCATGTTGTCTGCTTGTGTCGTTTGTTGCCGGATGGCCGGTCTTGTGCCCCGCGTTGCCCGATATCTTGGGCGAAAGCGTGACGCCGCGCCAGCCTGCGGCATTTCCGCCTTGGTCCGGACCGCTCTAGTAGCCGTCGAATTCGGCTGAACTCGACCCGAAATCGCCAAGCGTGCGAAACGCGAGCCTCAAGCCGACCGAATTCGACAATGCATCCGTACTGCTGCGTGATTGCTGAAACAGCAGCCCGATGGCAAAACAGTCATTGTCGTAGGCCAGACCGATGCCGTTCCGTGCCAGCCGCTTGTTGGTGATGTCGTAGGTCGCGTTGCCCATGACCCGCCAGGCTTCGCCGAGCCGGAACGATGCGCGGCCATTCACCTCGTGCCGGTCGGCGCTGAAACCGTAAGTCGGTTGCGCCTGGATGAAGGCGTAGCCGCCCGATGCAGACAGGTCGTGCGAGCGGTACCCGATTTCGGTCTCCGCGCGGCGCACCTCGAAGGTCTTTTCGTCGAACCGCGCACGCACCGCGCCGCTGACAGCATTCCGGTAGGACGCGCCGAACATCCCGACGAAGTCGGAAACATCGGTCTCCAGCCCCGAGTCTGCGCCGACATTCAGCATGTCCGCGCTGGCGAAGGAATTTGTGCCGCCCAGGTGGTAGGACTGGCCGAACGCGCCGAACAGCGACCAGCCATTGTCGAAGCTGCCGGTGTAGCGAATGCCGAGATTGGCGCGGTGGCCGCCCTCGATGCGGTCATAGCCGGAGAATTTGTCGCGCTCGAACAGGTTCGTCGTGTCGAAAACGAAACTCTGCGCATCCTCGTTGGGAAGCAGTCCGGCATCGGGCTCGTTCAGCCGCGCGAAAACCTGCGCGATCGGTTCGAACACATGCGTCGAATGCGCCGCCGCGAACAGGAACGGCCAGCGCATTTCCACGCCCGCAGTCACCATGCCGCGGGTCGCGGTCGTATCGGTGGTCAGCGCCGCGCCGGTCGCCGAATACGGGCCCGTCGTCGCGGTGTTGAAGTAATTGATGTCGCCCTGCGCTGCCAGGATCGGCGTCACCGCCAGCCCGCCGGGCGCGATGAGGGTGCGTTTCCACTCGGTCTCGGCGGTAAACCGGGCGTTTTCGCCCTCCAGGCCGCGTGTGGCGAAGTTCGCGTCGCCGAAGACGCCGCGCATATCGGCCATATCGCGCGAAATGCCGCGCACATTGACGTTGAAGGCCAGTTCGCCGCCGGCGACGGGCTCCGATGCGATCGTTTCGTAATCGAGGCTGGGCAGGACCCACGGCTGGGCCTCGTCACGCCCCGTTCCGTCGGCAGCCACTTCCTGCACGTCGTACTTCATCGCCCGCAGGTCGAAGTAGTTCCGGTCGTTGAGCCCGGTCAGATAGAACTCGTTGCGCTGCACGTAATCCGAAAAGCCGACGATCCCGTAGGTGCGCGAGAAATTCTTGTCGGTTTGCGCCAGCACGTTCCAGCCGAATGTCCACCGCGGATTGATGTCGAAACGGCCGGTCGTGCCGATCATGCCGCGATCGACATGCGTGCGGTCCTGTTCGCCGATCGGGAAGGTCTCGGGCGTCATCTGGTGAATGCCGGCCATTTTCAGCGTGTAGATGCCGTTCGACAGCCGGTGGCGGAATTCGGCCTCGCCGAGGAAACCCTGCTCGGTCAGGCCGGTGCCCGTCAGCGTCAGGTCGTAATTGGGCGCAAGCGCGATGAAATAGGGGATCGACAGGCCGAAACCGAGTTGGTCGGAAAACCGCGCCTTCGGCATCAGGAAGCCGGTCTTGCGCTTCACCGTCGGATCGGCGGTCGTAAAGACCGGGAAACGCGCCAGCGGCATGCCGAGGAACTCGAAGGACGCGTGCTCGAAGCGGATCGTCTTTTCCTTGCCGTTCCAGATGATCCGCTGCGCCTTGATCTGCCAGACCGGCGGTTTTTCGGGGTGTTCGCGGCAGGGCTCGCAAGCCGTGTAGACGCCATTGTTGAAAGTCGTCGTCTCGCCGTTTTCGCGCACCGCGCTTTCGGCGGCGAAACGCGCTTTCTCGGGCGTGACGATCCTCAGCGCGTTGACGAAACCGTCGCGGAAATCGTCGGTCACGTCGAATTCGTCGGCGAAGGCCCGCGTCCCGTCCGGCTGCACGATCTCGACATTGCCGATAGCGATCAGCCGGTTGGTTTTCTGGTTGTAGACGAGGCGGTCGGCGACCATCCGCGTGCCGCCGTAATCGACCTGTACACCACCGACCGCGGCAACCGTCCGCCGGTCGTTGTCGTAGACGAGCTCGTCGGCCTGCAGCAGCAGCGGCGCATCGGACTGGACCTCGGTCAGGCCGGCAATGGAGTCATTCGTCTGGGCGAGCGCCGGCGGCGAGCCGGCCACGCTGGCGACGACGGCCCCGATCGCGAGGCTGCATGCCAATGATTTCAAGTGTTTGGAAAACACCCGCCCGCCGACTCCGTTCACTACCCGTCCTCCCGGTCAAGCAAATACGCGACCCCGAAAAGAGTCGCAACCGCTACCGGCAGCCATGCCGCCACCACGGGAGGAATCACTCCGGCACTTCCGAAGGATTTAGCGATGGCGGTCACGACATAAAGCATGAAGCCCGCCCCCAGGCCAGCCAAAATCATCCCGCCGGACTGGCCAAATCGTATGAATCGCAGCGAAACCGTCGCCGCGATCAGCGCCATTGCGACGAGCATCAGCGGCAGCGCCAGCAGCGAATGGTATTGCATCCGGAACGGATTCGCCGAAACGCCGAAGGAACGGGCGGTATCGATCTGTTTTCCAAGCGAAAAGAACGGGATCATTTCCGCCGGGATGATCGCCTGGTTGATCACCGCGGCATTGAGCATGGTCGGTATGACCATGCTGTCCTGGCGCGTCGCGGCTTCGCCGGCCTTGCTGATCTCGACATTGCTGAGGATCCACTCGCCGGTTCCGAGGCGCGCGGTTGCCGCGTCGATTCGCCGGCGCACCGCTCCTTGCGGATCGATATCGAGGAAAACCACGCTGAACAGCGTGGTACCCACGCGCGAGACCCGGTCGGCGCCGATCAGCATCGAACCGCCGTCCTCCTGCGCCTGCCGCAGCCAGGGGCGTTCCTGCGAGATCAGCGACTGCGTCGGCCGCGAGCGCCACTCTCCCTCGACCGCTTCGGCGTGCGAGTAGCCGTTGGCTGCCAAAGGATTGAGGACAGTGACACCGAGAACGCCGATGATGAATGCGGCGGTCATGACGGGAAACAGGAACTGCCATGCCGAGATGCCCACCGAACGCGCCACCACGAGTTCGTATTTGCGGTTGAGCAGCATCAGCGTCGTCATCGTCGCGAACAGCACCGTGAAGGGCATCGCGAGCTGGACGATGAACGGAACGCGCATCGCCGAAAGCGTCAGCGCCGCCGAGACCGAATATTGCGGCAACCCGCTGGTCCGGTTCGACAATTCGGAGAAGTCGATCAGATAGGTGACGGCTGCCACGCCAAGCGAGAAGAACAGGATCATCCGCACTGACTGGACAAAGAAATAGGTCTGTAGCGTCCGTCCCATCGCGTCACACCGTCCTTGCGCGGGCCGCGCGAATGCGCAATTGCCGGACATGATCGGCGAACCGTTCATAGGCGGCGGCGACGCGATCGGGAACGGCGACCGTGATGCCGTATCTGTACATCAGCGCGCTGATGATGATGGCCGCAATCGGTACCACATAGAACAGCCACCACAAATCGCCATTCGTCCGGTTGACGTTGAAGATCGCATAGGCCGCCCAGCGGTAGACCAGCGTTGCGCCGATGGTCAGGACAAAGGCGTTGATCCGGGTCTGGCGGTGCGATTGGGTCTGGCCGGCGACGACGAGCGCTACATAGGCGAAGAGGATCGGATAGAGCCAGTCCGTCATGCGCCGGTGGAACTCGCCATAGAGCCAGCCGGGCTTGTTCTTGAACAACGAGTCGTCGGGATACGGATCGAGAAGATCCGCCGTCTCGCGTTCCTGCGGAAAATAGAACGGCGTGCCCGTCGCGGACGCGAATTCCGACAGGCTTATCGCATAGGAATTGAAGCGGATGATCGACAGCGAATTGTCATCCAGGTTCTTGCGCTGGATCTGGCCGTTGGTCATCACCATCACGTCGTTGCCGTCCACTTTGCCGACGGCGCCGGACTGGGCGTAGTAGAGAAGCGCGAGATTTTCGTCGCGCGTGTCGGAAACCATGATGCCGGAAAGCACATTTCCGGGCAGGCGCCGGTCGACATAGATCGTCAGGTCGTTGTCGATCCTGGTGAACACGCCTTCCTGGATGAGGCTTGTCAAAAGGTCCGTGCGCGACGAGACGAGCAGGTCACGCAGGATTCTGTTGGCGCGCGGCTCGATGAAATGGTTGGAAACCAAAACATACAGGCTGGCGAGAACGGCGACGAGCAGGACCGGCCTCGCGATCATCTGACGCGATGCGCCCGAGGCCGACATCACCGCGAGTTCGGAATCCGAGTTCATCGTCGTGAAGACCTGGACCGTGCCGATGACCACCGCGATCGGCAGCACGAGCGCGGCCAGCTGCGGCGTCAGCACGGCGGCCAGTTTCAGGAAGGTGAACATGGACTGGCCGGACGCCGTGGCGACATCGATGCGGGTCAGCACCTGGCTCACCCAGACGACGGCGAGAACCGCGAAAAACGACGCGAGCGTAATGACGGAAATCCGGCGAAATATGTAACGCTGTAGCGTATTCAATACCCACCTCTTGGGACCGCCGGACCGGGCGCTGAAACCTGTATCCGCCCGCATTTCCTAAAATTGCACGGCGGCGGACAATGGAATGTTAACAATATCGATCCGCGTGCTAAGCTTTCGCGAAAGGACGTGGTTAACATTGCGTTGCCACATCCGCAGGGCCTTGCTATCGCCACCCGGAACGCCAAAATCAAGATGCCGGTTCTCGATTTCGATACCGGATTCGCGAGTTCACGGCTTCTTTTCAAACCGACAGGACATCCATGACCGTTCTTCCCTCCATTTCATTCGCAAAAGTTGCAGCTCCCAAGAAGGGAACTGCCGTTCTTCTGGCCTTAAAGGATGGCAAGACGCCGGCGCTCGCCTCCGAGATCGATCCGTCCGGCGTGCTGGACAAGGCGCTCAAGGTTTCGAAATTCGGCGGCAAGGCAAAGTCGGTGGTCGACGTGGTCGCGCCTGCCGGTTCGCCGGCGGATCGTATCCTGGTCGCGGGTCTCGGCGAGGCCGAAAAGATCAAGATGACCGACTGGGCGGCGCTCGGCGGCCAGATACGCGCCAAGACGGGCTCGGAGAAGCACCTTGCCGTGCTGCTCGAATGCGAGGGCCTCGAAATTTCGCCGGAAGCCGCGGCCGCGTTCGCCCAGGGCCTCATCCTGCGCGCCTATGAATTCGACAAGTACAAGACCAGGAAGGACGACGAGGACAATGCCGACAAGAACGTCGCCCAGAAGGTGACGCTGATGGTCGACAATCCTTCCGCGGCCAAGAAGGCGTGGGACACCGCCGAAGCGGTGGCGCGCGGTGTCATGCTGGCGCGTGACCTGGTCAACGAGCCGGCCAACATCCTCGGCCCGGTGGAATTCGCCTCCCGCGCGGAAGCGCTCTCCGGCCTCGGCGTGGAGATCGACATCCTCACCGAAAAGGAAATGAAGAAACTCGGCATGGGCGCGCTTCTGGGCGTTGCCCAGGGATCGGTTCGTCCGCCGCGCCTCGTGGTGATGAAATGGAACGGCGGCAAGGCGAAGGACAAGCCGGTCGCCTTTATCGGCAAGGGCGTGGTTTTCGATACCGGCGGCATCTCGATCAAGCCGGCCGGCGGCATGGAGGACATGAAGGGCGACATGGGCGGCGCCGCGGCCGTGACCGGCCTGATGCACACGCTCGCCGCGCGCAAGGCCAAGGCCAACGTGATCGGTATCATCGGCCTGGTCGAGAACATGCCCGACGGCAATGCCCAGCGCCCCGGCGATATCGTCACGTCGATGTCCGGCCAGACGATCGAGGTCATCAACACGGATGCGGAGGGCCGGCTCGTTCTCGGTGATGCGCTCTGGTACTGCAAGGAGACCTTCAAGCCGAAATTCATGATCAATCTGGCGACGCTGACCGGCGCCATCATGATCGCGCTCGGCCAGCACCATGCCGGCCTGTTCTCCAACGACGACGAACTCGCCGCAAATCTGGCGTCGGCGGCCGAAGCCACCGGCGAACCGGTCTGGCGCATGCCCATGGGGCCGGAATACGACAAGCTCATCGACTCGAAGTTTGCCGACATGAAGAATGTCGGCGGCCGGTTCGGCGGCGCGATCACCGCCGCCCAGTTCCTCAAGCGCTTCGTCGGCGATGTGCCGTGGGTCCACCTCGACGTCGCGGGGACGGCCATGTCGTCGCCGTCGACGGACATCAACCAGTCATGGGGATCGGGATACGGCGTGCGTCTGCTCGACCGGCTCGTCGCCGATCACTACGAGGGCTGATCCGGCGCCGATGTCCGAGGTCTTCTTCTACCACATGACCGAAACGACCCTCGACGAGGCGCTTCCGGGCCTCGTCGAGAAGTCGATCGGACGAGGCTGGCGCGTCGTCATCCAGACCGGCGGCGCGGAGAAGCGGGACCATCTGGACGGCTATCTGTGGACCTATCGGCCGGACAGTTTCATCGCCCATGCCTGCGACGGCTCGGAGCGGCCGCCGGACCAGCCGGTGTTCCTGACCGTCCATCCCGAAAATCCCAATGGCGCGAAGATCCGTTTCCTGGTCGATGGCGCCGCGCCGCCTGACGATCTTTCCGGCTACGACCGCGTCGTGCTGATGTTCGACGGCCTCGACGATCAGGCACTGTCGGAAGCGCGCGGGCACTGGAAGGCGCTCAAGCAAGGCGGCCACACGCTTGCCTATTACAAGCAAAATTCCGGCGGCGGATGGGAGCGCGCGGCATGACGGCGGAAAACGGCAACAGGGAAGGCGAGACGCTTCCCGAGCGCAAGGCGTTCTTCAAGGACATCTATCGCCGCGCCGATGGCGATCCCGGCATGGTGCCGTGGGCGGATCTGGTCGCGAAGGCGAAGCTCCACGAATGGCTGGTGCGAAATCCGGGCAAGGAAGAATCGACCGCGATCGACGTAGCCTGCGGCCTCGGCGACAATGCGGAGGCCCTGGCGGCGGCCGGTTACGCGACGACGGCCTTCGACCTGTCAGATCACGCCATTCGCTGGGCACGGAAACGGTTTCCGAACTCGCCGGTGGACTACCGGACCGCCGACCTGTTCAACCTGCCGGAGGCCTGGCGGGAGCATTTCGATCTCGTCAACGAGTGCTACACGCTGCAATCCATGGCGCCCGGCATGCTGCCGGAAACGGCGGCGGCGGTCGCGAGCCTCGTGAAGCCCGGCGGCACGTTGCTGGTCTATGCGCGCTGGCGCGAGGACGGCGCCGCGGCCAACGGTCCGCCATGGCCGCTGGAAAAATCCGCGCTGCACGTGTTCGCGGGCCTTGGTTTCTCGCTCGAACACGAGGACCTGTTCACGGTCGATCGTCCCGGCCGGACGATCCCCCATTCCTTCGCGGTCTGGCGCAAGGCGAAATCCGGTTAGGGCGCCCGCATGCGGTTTCTCGGTTTCATCATCCTCGCGGCCGGTCTCGTCGCGGCCTTCGCGCGGGACTACCTGGATATCGGCCTGCCGGCCGGCGAATACCAGCCCATCGGCTTCGTATTGATCGCCGTCGGCGGGGTCTTGTTCCTGCTCGGCGGACGGCGCAAGGGCAAGGCGCGCCGCGAAGAGGCCGGCAAGGCGGTCTCGAAGACCTCGAGCATCGGTTACCGCCAGCCGGAACCGGAGCCCGAACCGGAAAAACGCAAACCCGACATCGTCTGGGGCCGCGACGGCGACGACGACTGACAGCGCGCTCCGCGTTTGATTTCGCCCGGGATTTGGAGTTTCCGTAGCGTAAGGTTTAGTTTGGGCAACTGCGAGGAGACCGACTCGGAGTGGGCTCAATGTCAGACCTGTATCTCAGCATCGCCGATCAGCCGGATAACGTGATAGATGCGATTGCCGCATCCATGGACAAACGGGCGGCAGAGCCTGCGATGGCGCGGATATGCGCCAGTTACATGGCCAATCTCCCGCAGCCTGTCGACGCGTTGCTCGAGATTGGCTGCGGAAACGGCGCGGCAACCGCGTTGCTGCTCGAAAACGTGAAGCCGCGCAGCCTTGTCGGGGTGGATCCCTCTGACGGCTTGATCGCGCGCGCCAGCGAGAAATTCAGCGACCGGGACGATGTCGATTTTCGCGTCGGTGACGCACTCGCAACGGGTCAAGCCGATGCATCCTTCGATGTCGTGGTGGCGCACACGGTCTTTTCGCATCTGGCGGATCCGGCCGGCGCGCTCGCCGAGGCCTGTCGGGTCCTGCGGCCCGGCGGTACGCTCGCGGTCTTCGATGGCGACTATGCGACCAACACCGTCGCCTTGTATGAGGGCGATCCGCTGCAGGCGACGATGACCGCCGCGCAGCGCAATCTGATCCATGATCCGTATGTCATGCGCCGTCTGCCCGCCCTTGTCCGGGCCGCGGGCTTCGGGAATCTTCAGGCCGAAGCGCACGGCTACATGCAGACCGAAAATCCGGACTACTTGCTGAGCCTGATGGCGCGAAGCGTTGACGCGGCGACGGATGCCGGCGATTTCGGGACGGAACTGGCGGCGGGTTTCAAGAGTGAAGCGTCCCGTAGGGTGGCCGAGGGGTCTTTCTACGGTGCGATCCTGTTCGTCAGCCTCATTGCCGAAAAGCCGCACGAGCCATAACCCGCGTGTCCGCCTTCGGCACGATCGGATCAGGCCCCGGCCATCGCGTCCTCGTATTGCGCCGACAGCTCCATCCATTCCTCTTCCCAGGCGGCGATGCGGCTTTCCAGGTCTGAGCGCTTTTTCGACAGCGCCACCATCTTGTCGGCGTCTTCGAGAACGGCCGGCGTCGCCATCTCGGCCTCGATAACCAGAATCTCTTTCTGCGCTTTCTCTATCAAATGTTCGAAATCTTTGATCTTTTTCTTCATCGGAGCGAATTCCTGACGCCGTGCGGCCGCCAGCTTGCGCTTTTCCTTGCCCGACAGGGCCGGGCCGTCCTGTTCGGCGCTGTTCGACCCGTTTCCCGATTTCGCCGGACCCTTCAGGATCAGCCGCCGATAAGCGTCGAGATCGTCGTCATAGGCTTCGACGGCCCCGTCATGCACCAGCCACAACCGCTCGACGCAGGCCTCGATCAGGTGCCGGTCGTGGCTGATCAGGATCACCGCGCCGCGATAGTCGTTCAGCGCCTCGGCGAGTGCCGCGCGGCTGTCGATGTCGAGGTGGTTGGTCGGCTCGTCGAGGATCAGCAGATGCGGCGCGTCGAAGGTGACCAGGCCGATCAGCAGCCGGGCCCGTTCGCCGCCGGACAGGTCCTTCGCCTTGGTGTTCATCCGGTCGCCGCCGAGGCCCATCTGGGCGACCCGGGCGCGCACCTTCGATTCCGGCGCGTCCGTCATCAGGGCGCGCACGTGGTCGTAGGGCGTGTGCTCCGGCACGAGGTCGTCGAGCTGGTGCTGGGCGAACATCGCGATCCGCAGCTTGTCGGCGCGCGTGATCTTCCCGCCCATCGGCTTGAGCCGGTTGGCGACGAGCTTGGCGAAGGTCGACTTGCCGTTGCCGTTCGCGCCGAGCAGCGCGATGCGGTCGTCGGCGTCGATGCGCAGGTTCATGTGCTGCAGGATCGGCGTCCCTTCGACATAGCCGGCGCTGGCGCCTTCCATGTTGATGATCGGCGAGGCGGGCTGGCGTTCGGGCGAGGGCAGCCGGATCGGCTGCACGTCGCTGTCGATGGCGACGTCGACCTCGGCCATGCGCTGCAGCGCCTTCAGGCGGCTCTGCGCCTGGCGCGCCTTCGACGCCTTGGCGCGGAACCGTTCGACGAAGGCTTCCATGTGCTTGCGCTTGGCGGCCTGCTTCTCCGCCATTTTCGTCATCTGCATCAGCCGCTCGGAGCGGGCGCGCGCGAACTGGTCGTAATTGCCCCGGTAGAAGGTCAGCTTGCGCTGTTCCAGGTGCAGGATCGCGTTGGTGGTCGAGTTCAACAGGTCGCGGTCGTGGCTGATGATCACCACCGTGTGCGGATAGCGCTGGACGTAGTTTTCCAGCCACAGCGTGCCTTCGAGGTCGAGATAGTTCGTCGGCTCGTCGAGCAGCAGCAGGTCGGGCGCGGAAAACAGCACCGCGGCGAGCGCGACGCGCATCCGCCATCCGCCCGAAAAGGCCGAGCAGGGGCGTTGCTGCGCTTCCGCATCGAAGCCGAGCCCGTGCAGGATCGCGCCGGCGCGCGCTTCCGCCGAGTGGGCCTCGATATCCGCCAGCCGGATGTGGATGGCGGCGATGCGGTTGCGGGTCGGTGGCGGTCTCGGCCTCTTCCATCAGCGCGGTGCGTTCGGTATCGGCCGCGAGCACGACCTCGAGCAGCGTCTGCTCTGTTCCCGGCGCTTCCTGCGCGACCTGGCCGATGCGCAGCCCCTTCGGCAGTTCGATCGAACCGCCTTCGGGCGACAGGTCGCCGGTGATGAGTTTGAACAGCGTCGTCTTGCCGGTGCCGTTGCGCCCGACGAGGCCGACTTTCATGCCTTCCGGAATGACAGCCGTCGCGCCCTCGAACAGAGGCCGGCCCATCATGCGGAAGGTGAGATCGGTGATTTGAAGCATGCCGGGCTTGTGGCCGAAAGCCGGCGGAATCGCAAGCGGGAGGGCGCTTAAAAACAACACCTCAGCGAACGGCACTACCCACCCTTCACCGACCTCAGTAGCGCCAGGGCCTGATTTTCCGAAACCGCGGAGACATAGTACCAGCGGCCCTTCTTCTTGCGGAAGGCGCTGTTCTCGCGGTGTTCGGTGACGCTGCCGCCGTCCAGCGATCGCGCGATGAACAGCACCATGCCGCGCGTGTCATCCGGGCCGCCGGCCTCGGTACGCAGGATTTCCAGTCCGATCCATTGCTTGGTCTCGGCCCATTCGGCCAGTCCCGTCACGTCGAGGCTCTTCTGCAGCTTCGGCCACAGGGTTTCCTTCAGATAGGCGATGTCGCGGCGCACGAACGCCGAATAGCGCGAGCGCATCAGCTCTTCCGCCGTCTCCGGCTGTTCCTTGCGCGACAGGAAGCGGCCGCAACAGGCCTCGAAGGTCTTGCCGGACTGGCAGGGGCAGGTGGTCATGGAAGGTCTGCGATCCGATCAAACAGTCATGCCGGGCTTGTGACCGACAGCCGGCGGAATCGCAACCCGTTCCGGGCGCTATCGAAAAGATGGCGGGCGATGCGCGGCATCGGGCGGCTGCCGGGTCAAAAGAATTCCGCGCCTTCCTCGGTGCGCAGGAAATAGATCAGGTCGAGCGCCGGCGGTTCGTGGCCGAGCACCGACAGGATCATGTGCGCGTGGCCCCGGTGATGCGTCTGGTGGTTGAACAAATGGGCGAGCGCCGGCGCCAGCGGCTGCGTGACCTCCTTCGGATTGGTGACCGGCGTGTAGGAAAACAATCCGTCGAGAGCGTCCTCGTCCAGCGTGTCGATCCATTCGGCGATGCGGTCATCCATCGCGCCGCGTTCTTCTTTCAGCTCGGCGAAACGCGGATGCGGCAGGTCGCTCAGCACCGTATGCGTCTGGCCGGTGCCGGTGAAGCGGTTCATCCAGATCCGGTCGGCCACCAGAACATGGTTGAGCGTCCCGCACATCGAGCCGAAAAAGGCGCGCACGTCGCGCTCCCATTCCTCGTCGGAAAGATATTCGGCCGCGTCGTAAAGCCGTTCGTTCGCCCAGCGGTTATAGGCCGCGAACATGCGGTAGTGCTGCAATCCGTTCATTGTTCGAATCCCGATTTTTCGGGGCGATGGTGCGATGGCGCGCGCCCCTTGGCAAGCCACGCGCGGACGGCTATAGACCGCCCGGATTTCATCATTTCTCCCCCCATTACGACCAAGAGGACAGTCACATGGCCATCGAGCGCACCTTTTCCATGATCAAGCCGGACGCCACCAAGCGCAACCTGACCGGCGCGATCACCCAGATGCTGGAGGAAGCCGGCCTTCGCGTCGTCGCCTCCCGCCGCGTCTGGATGAGCCAGCGCCAGGCGGAAGCCTTCTACGCCGTTCACAAGGAACGCCCCTTCTTCGGCGAACTGACCGAGTTCATGTCGTCCGGCCCGACGGTGGTCCAGGTTCTCGAAGGCGAGAACGCGATCGCCAGGAACCGCGAAGTCATGGGCGCGACCAACCCGGCAGACGCCGCCGAAGGCACGATCCGCAAGCGGTTCGCCAACTCCATCGGCGAAAACTCCGTGCACGGTTCCGACGCTCCGGAAACCGCAGCCGAGGAAATCGCTTTCTGGTTCGCCGGCTGCGACATCGTCGGCTAACCGGCCCGAAAATTCGGAAATCGGGAAAACCGGGCCTTCGAGCCCGGTTTTTTCATGCGGTCTGCGTGAGCAGCAATTCCTCGAACAAGGCGCGGGCATGGTCGGGCAGGGGCTCGGACTTTCGCGTCGCCGAATTGGTCAGCACGACGATCGAGTCCGCAACCGAGCAGCAACGCCCCTGGAGAAACACCGCCTGCCGGAATCCGACCGAGGAATTGCCGATCCGGGTGACACCCGTTCCGATCGTCACGTCTCCCGGCCATGTCATTTCGGCCAGGTAGTCGATGGTGATCCGCACGAGGGAGAAATGGCAGCCGTCCGGAGGCATCTGGCGCGCGGGGTCGTAGAGAACCGGCACGCGACCCGCTTCGAACATCGTCGAAAAGACCGCGTTGTTGACGTGACCAGCCTGGTCCTGATCGTTGTAGCGCAGCGTCTGGACCGTGCGCGCGGGGTAGGCGTCGAGCGGCAGGCTGGCGATGGCGTCCTTCATGTCGTGCTCCGGCTGTCTGGCATCTGTCACCTTCTAGTGCATTGTGCGGTGCGACAAAATGGCTTCACGGGCAATTAACACAGACTTGCTGCAATTGGGCATGTAGGATTTCGGCACGCATATATTGGGGTGAGATGGCCAACCGGGACTATACACGCGCAGAACGCATCGCCGACGGCATCATTCATGTTGTCGGGATAGCCGCGAGCACGGTCGCCGTCATCATGCTTCTCGTCTCCGCGATACCGACCCTCGACGTGTTTTCCACCACGGCGCTCGCCATCTACGGCGTGACGGTCGTCACGCTTTTTTCGGTTTCCGCGTCCTACCACATGGTCAGCCATGCGACATGGAAGCCGATCCTGAGGCAATTCGATCAGGCGGCGATTTTCTTCAAGATTGCAGGCACTTACACGCCTTTGGTGATTCTGATCGGCGGCGCTTTCGCCTATGGCGTTCTGGCCTTCGTGTGGATCGTGGCGATCCTCGGCGCCGCCGCCAAGATCTTCATGGCGCACAAGCTCGAGGGCATCACGGTCGGGATCTTCCTGGTGCTCGGATGGGCGAGCCTGACGCTCGCCTGGCCGATTTTCGCCACGCTGCCGGTCGCAGCCTCCATGCTGATCCTCGCCGGCGGCTTGCTCTATTCGATCGGCGTGATCTTCCACCAGTGGAACGGGCTGAAATACCAGAATGCAATCTGGCATGCATTCGTGCTTGCCGCGTCGGCCTGCCATTTCACCGCGGTCGCCGCCGGAACGTTCACGCTCGCCTGACAAAAAAACGCATCAGCCCTCTGGACAAATGCCGCCGGGTGCAGAAAATCGCGGTCCTGTTGATGGGGTCGTAGCTCAGTCGGGAGAGCGCGTCGTTCGCAATGACGAGGTCAGGGGTTCGATTCCCCTCGGCTCCACCAGTTTCCTTTCGGATTTGAAGTTGCCGCCCGGGCGAAGTCCGGCGTGACTACCAGCGCTCGGCGGCCTTGTCGTCGGCGTCCTTCGCCTCCACCCATTCGCCCGTCGTTCCGTCCTTGCGGTGTTCCTTCTTCCAGAAGGGCGCGCGGGTTTTCAGGAAATCCATCAGGAAACTCGCCGCGTCGAAGGCGGCCTGGCGATGCGCCGACGAAGCGACGACGAGGACGATGTTCTCGCCCGGCGCGATCTTGCCGAAACGGTGGATCACGGTCAGCCCCGTGACCGGCCAGCGCTCGATGGCCTGTTTCGCGATGCGGGCGATCTCGGCCTCCGCCATGCCCGGATAATGTTCCAGTTCCAGCGCGGCCAGCGTCCCGCCTTCGTCGCGGCACAAGTCCGGCAAAGGTGACGACCGCGCCGACATCCGGCCGGCCCTGCGTCAGCCGGGCGCTTTCGGCGGCGATGTCGAAATCCTCCCGCTGGACGCGGATGACGGGATCCGTCGCCGTCACCTCAGCCCCCGGTCATCGGCGGGAACAGCGCGATCTCGCGCGGGCTCCCGATCGGCTCGTCGTGATCGACATGTTCCTGGTCGACGGCGATGCGGATCGCGTTGTCGACGGCGAGCGCGGCCTCGTAGTTTTCGCCGCGCGTCTTCATCCACGAAAGCAGGTCGGCGCCCGTCCTGACCGTTTCGGGCAGGTCGACATCTTCCTCGCCGACACCGATGCGCTCGCGCACCCAGGCGAAATAGACCAGTTTCGTCATCACTCGTCCTCGATCACATGCTTCAGGCCGGAGCGGAAATAGTCCCAGCCGGTATAGAGGGTCACGATCGCCGAAATCCACAGCAGCACATGGCCCGTTTCGGTGACATAAGGCATGACCTTGTCACCGGCGGGGCCGACGAGCAGGAAACCGATGGCGACGAGCTGGATCGCCGTCTTCCACTTGGCGAGCCATGTGACCGGCACCGAGACTTCCAGCGAGGCGAGATATTCGCGCAGGCCCGAGACCAGGATTTCGCGGCACAGGATGATGACGCCCGCCCACAGGCTCCAGCCGGCGATCGAACGGTCGGCGGCGAGCAGCAGCAGCACGACGGAGACGACCAGCTTGTCGGCGATCGGATCGAGCATCCGGCCGATATTGGAGGTCTGTTTCCACTTGCGCGCGAGATAGCCGTCGAAGAAGTCCGTCAGGCTCGCGACGGTAAAGATGCCGAATGCCAGCCAGCGCGCGAAATCGCTCGATTGCAGCCGGCCCTCCAGGAAGAAACACGCCACGATCAACGGCACCGCGAGAATGCGCGCATAGGTGAGGATGTTCGGCAGATTGTAAGCGTTGCGTGCCATGTCTTTGTGAGAAGCACCGGAAGCCCCGGCGGTCAAGGGCTTATCCCGACTGGTGGAAATGATCGTAAATCTGGCGCGCCATCGCTTCGGAGATGCCCTCGACCTTCTCCAGGTCGTCCAGCGCCGCGCGCGCGACGCCCTTGGCGGTTCCGAAATGGTGCAGGAGCGCGCGTTTGCGTGCCGGTCCGATGCCGCCGATCTCGTCGAGCGGGTTCTTCACCATCTCCTTCTTGCGCCGCGCCCGGTGCGAGCCGATGGCGAAACGGTGCGCCTCGTCGCGCAGCCGCTGGATGAAATAAAGCACCGGATCGCGCGGCGGCAGGGTGAAATCCGCCTTGCCGGGAATGAAGAACCGCTCCCGGCCGGCGTCGCGGTCGACGCCCTTGGCGACGCCGACGACATCGACCGCCATGTCGACGCCGAGTTCCCGGAGGATCGTCATCACCGCGTTGATCTGGCCGAGGCCGCCGTCGATCAGCAGCAGGTCCGGCCATGCGGGGATGGCGTCGCTTTCCTCGGCCTCGGTTTCCGCCGACCGGTCGGGGATGCCTTCCTCCTTGACCAGCCGGGAGAAGCGCCGCTCCATAACTTCGCGCATCATCGCGAAGTCGTCGCCCGGCGTCGCGGTTTCGGATTTGATGTTGAACTTGCGGTACTGGTTCTTGGCGAAGCCCTCCGGCCCGGCGACGATCATCGCGCCGACGGCGTTGGTGCCCATGATGTGCGAGTTGTCGATAGACCTCGATGCGCCGCGGCACGCGCGTGAGCTGCAGCGCCTCGGCCGCGCCGGCCATCAGCTTTGCATGCGACGATGTTTCGGCGAGCCGCCGTCCGAGCGCTTCCTTCGCGTTGGCCAGCGCATGGTCCATCAGGTCGCGCCGTTCGCCGCGCTGCGGTTTCGACACCGCGACCTTGCGCCCCGCCTTCAGTGACAGCGCCTCGGCCAGCAGATCCGCCTCGGCGACCGTTTCCGAGGTGAGGACGAGCTTCGGCACAGGCTTGTTGTCGTAGAACTGCGAGATGAACGCGCCGAGCACCTCGTCGGCTTCCAGCGCCGTATCGGCCTTCGGGAAATAGGCGCGGTTGCCCCAGTTCTGGCCGGTGCGGAAGAAGAACACCTGGATGCAGGTCATGCCGCCCTGCTGCTGGATGGCGAAGACGTCGGCCTCGTCGACGGTCTGCGGATTGATGCCCTGGTGGCTCTGGATCGCCGTCAGGGCGGCGATGCGGTCGCGATAGACGGCGGCGCGTTCGAAATCGAGATTTTCGGCCGCCTGCTGCATCGTCTTCGACATCGCCGACTGGATCGCCTGGCTGCGCCCCGACAGGAACGCCTTGGCCTCGCCGACCAGTTCGGCATAGCCCTCGGTGGAGATTTCCCCGGTGCACGGACCGGAACAGCGCTTGATCTGGTAGAGCAGGCACGGCCGCGTCCGGCTCTCGTAGACGCTGTCGGTGCAGGTGCGCAGCAGGAAGGCGCGCTGCAGCGCGTTGATCGTGCGCCCGACCGCGCCCGCCGACGCGAACGGGCCGAAATAGTCGCCCTTTTTCGATTGCGCGCCGCGATGCTTGAAAATGCCCGGCGCCTCGTGGTCGCCGGTGAGCAGGATATAGGGAAACGACTTGTCGTCGCGCATCAACACGTTGAAGCGCGGGCGCAGCCGCTTGATCAGGTTCGCCTCGAGCAGCAGCGCCTCGGTCTCGGTGCGCGTGGTGACGAATTCCATCGCCGCCGTCAGCCCGATCATCCGCGTGATGCGGTTGGAGTGGCCGCGCCCCTGCGCGTAGTTCGTCACGCGTTTCTTCAGGCTCGACGCCTTGCCGACATAGAGAACGTCGCCCTCGGCATTGAACATGCGGTAGACGCCGGGCGCGTTCGGCAGCCGTTTCACATAGGCCTTGATCAGCTCCGCGCCGCTGAGGTCTTCGGCCAGATTGTCCGCCGTATCCCAGACGAGATCCTTGCCGAGCGCGGCCACGACGGGATCGTCGCCGCCGTCCAGTTCGGTCTCGGCAATCTTGTCTACGTCGGGAATCGGTTTCGCTGTCATCTCTGCATATCATCGGTGTCGCGACGCGGCATCAAGCCCGCGGCGCATAAGGGCGGTGCGCAAGTCGCGCCCTGCTGACAGATGGTGCTATTCGGCGATTCCCGCAACGTCCGGCGTTTCCCAGGCCAGATGCTGGCCGCCGTCCAGCGCGATCATCTGGCCGGTGATCGACCGGTTTTCCCACAGATAGCGGATCGTGGCGCCGATCTCACTCAGGTCCGGCCCGTGGCCGAGCAGCACGGATTCGGCCTGCTTGCGGAAATCCTCCTCGCTCTGGCGCGCGCTCTTCATGGTCGGCCCGGGGCCGATAGCGTTGACGCGGATGCGCGGCGCGAGCGCCTGCGCCATCGTCTGCGTCATCGTCCACGCGGCGCCCTTGGAGAGCGTGTAGGAAAAGAAATGCGGCGTCAGGTGCCAGACGCGCTGGTCGATCATGTTGACGATCAGGCCCGCGCGTCCCTCCGGCAGATTTGCCGCGAACGCCTGCGCGAGAAAGGCCGGCGCTTTCAGGTGTACCGCGAAATGCCGGTCCCAGACGTCCGCGTCGAGATCGCCGATTTCGTCGCGTTCGAAGGCCGACGCGTTGTTGACCAGAAGGTCGACCGGGCCGGCCAGTTCCGACGCCTGCGCGATCAGGCCGGAGACCGCTTCGAGGTCGCAGAGATCGGCGCGCACCGCGACGGCCTCGCGGCCCCTTGCGCGCAGCTCCGCCGCGAATGCCTCGGCTTCGGCGATCGAGCGGTTGGCATGGATGACGACGCCGAAGCCGTTTTCCGACAGGTCTTCGGCGATCGCCCGGCCGATCCGCTTTGCCGCGCCGGTCACCAGCGCCACGCCTTTTGTCTGCACGAGAAACCTCCGCCCTTTCAGAACACCGACACGATATAGGCCAGATAGGCCGCAAACATAGCGGTGCCGAGAATGCGGCCCGTCGTGAAGCGGATGAAACAGATGACGGCAAGCGCGGTGGCCGTCGCCAGCATGATCCACATGTCGCGATCGATCATGATGGACGAGACCGGAACCGGGACGATCAGCCCGGTAATGCCCATGATCGCGGCGATGTTGAAGATGTTCGAGCCGATGATGTTGCCGAGCGCGACATCGGCGTTCTTGCGCCATGCGGCGGCCAGCGTGGTCGCCAGTTCCGGCAGCGAGGTGCCGACGGCGACGATGGTCAGGCCGATGGCCGCCTGCGAGACGCCGAAGGTCTCGGCGAGCCCCGACGCGCCCCCGACGGTCAGATGCGCGGCGAGCGGCAGGCCGATAAGCCCGCCGCCCAGCGACAGCGCGATCCTGGCCGGCGCGTGCGGCATCTCGCCCAGTTCGGCGTGATAGTCTTCCGGCTCTTCCTCGTCGATATGGGCCCGCGCCCGCAGGATCTGGGCGAGGATGAACAGCAGCAGCCCGACAAACAGCCCGGCCGCCTCGACACGCTGCAATATGCCGTCGCTGATCATCCACATGAAGGCGACCGTGAAGACGAGCATCACCGCGACATTGCGCGCCAGCCCGTGCTGGTTGGCGTGGATCGGCGCGAACAGCGCCGGAATGCCCATGACAAGGAGGATGTTGGCGATATTCGAGCCGACGACATTGCCGACGGCGATGTCGGGCGCCCCGGAAAGCGCCGATTGCAGCGAAACCATCAGTTCGGGCGCGGACGTTCCGAAGGCGACGATGGTCAGCCCGATGATCAGCGGCGGGATGCCGAGGTTTTCCGCCAGCCCGGCCGCGCCTTTGACGAGAAAATCGCCGGCGAACACGAGAAGGACGAGGCCGGCGACGAGCATAAGGGCATCAAAAAGCATGAGCATCCGCAATCGGGGAAAAACGTTCCCTCTATATAGGCGTTGTCTGCGCGAAAAAAGTGAGCCCTCGGGCTGTTGCGGAAAAAACACACCTGCGGGCCTTCATTTTTCGGCCACCGAATCTCCTCATTCCGGCAACGCAAACGCCGCATTCGGGAACCAAGTCTGGAACCGGGAGTTTGGGGCACAGACGTGCTCGCCGAACGGCGCTCCGCGCGAGAGCACGTATTCAGGAATCTGAAGGAGAATGAAATGCGTATTTTGACGAAACTTGCCGGTGGCATCGCGATTGCGGCGCTGGCCGGAAATGCGGCGCTCGCGGCCGATGCCGTGGAGGCGCCGCCTCAACCGCCGATGGCGGCTCCTGTGCAGGTGACGACGCCGGCAGCCACGTGGTCCGGCATCTATGTCGGTGCTTTCGCCGGCTACAACTGGGGCAATTTCGACGTGACCACCCTCGGCGACATCGATGCCGACGGTTGGAGCGGCGGCGCCTTCGCCGGCTATAACTGGCAGACCGGTCCGCTGGTCCTCGGCGCCGAACTCGATGCCGGATATTCCGGCGCCAGCGGCACACTGGGCGGCGTCGAGGCCAAGCAGACCGGCTTCGGTTCGCTTCGCGGCCGTGTCGGCTATGCCTTCGACCCGCTGATGATCTACGGCACCGGCGGTGTCGCGATCACCGGCGCGGAACTGAACGACGGCACGGTCAAGGACAGCAACACGCTCGTCGGCTGGACCGTCGGCGCCGGCGCCGAGGCACTGCTCACCGACAATGTCTTCGGCCGTCTCGAGTACCGCTACACGGATTATGGCTCCAAGGACTTTACCCTGGGCGCCGGAACCGTGTCCTCGGGCTTCACCGCGCATACGGTCAATGCCGGCATCGGCGTGAAGTTCTGACCGGTTCGCAATCGGCCAACGAGAAGCCCGCGCGGAGCGATCCGCGCGGGTTTTTCATATCCGCCTCAACCCTGCGGGCGCAGCGTCGCGTAGTCCTCGAAGGCTTTCGCGAACCGGTCCTCGAACCGCTTCAGTTTCGGCCGGCCGCGCCGCCAGTTCATATCCGCGAAACGCAGGTCGAGATAGCCGATCATCGCCGCGACGGCGAATTGCCCGCCGTGAAGTTTGCTCGTCACCCGCGGCGGGTTTTCGTTCAGCCAGTCGAGCCCGCGTGCGACCTTGCGCGCCTGCAGGTCGAGCCAGGGCTGGTGAACCTTTTCGGCCGGCCGGAACCGCTTTTCATAGACCTGCGCGAGGAGGCAATCGGAAATCCCGTCGCCAAGCGCTTCGAGACGCTCGGCCTCCATGCGTTTCTGCGCGTTGCGCGGGAACAGCTTGCGCCCGCTCATCCGGTCGAGCTCCTGCATGATGGCCCGGCTGTCGAACAGCGCCGTGCCGTCATCGAGGATCAGCGTCGGAATCTTGCCGAGCGGGTTGTTGCCGACCAGGAGGGCCGGTTCGTCCGAGGTGTTCACCGTCTCCGCCTCGATCGGCAGGCCGAGCCATGCGGCTGCCATGCGGACCTTGGCGCTGTAGGGGGATGCGGGAGAAAAAAGCAGGCGGGCCATGGAATGTCTTTCTGTCTGGCTTGGATCTATCGGGCAGGGGGCATGACGGCGGTTTCCCGGTCGCAGGCGGCGCTGTCGACTTCCGGGCAGGAAACGAAACCGGCGAGATCGCGCGTCATGCAGATGCGGACGTCGCGAAGGTAGCGGCGGTCGCAGGTGACTGCAATCGCGTTGCCGTGCATACCGGGATTGACGGCTTTGAAGGCTGTCTCGACGCTATCCGGGTCGATGGAGCGGATGTTCTTCGCCGCCCGGTAATCGCCTGGTATCGCCACCGCCTCGAAGGCCATGCGCGTCAGCTTGAAATAGTCTTCCTGGGACAGGCCGGAACAGGTCCCGTGCTTTTTCCATTCGTGACGGATCAGCCCCGTCGAGGGCATGATGTCGAGCATCGAATCCGACAGCGAACGCGGTACGCTGAGCGGCCGGTCCGTCGGGCAGTCGCTCGGATAGCCTGTCTCGAATTGCGGCCAAAGCCCGTGCACGACGAAGCCATAGCTGCGTGACGTACCGCATTGCTGCTTGTTGGCGTGTTCGCCCTCCGAGGCGCAATAACTCGGCGACCAGGACAGCGCGAGGACGAGGAAATCGTAGCCGCTGCCGCGGGGAACCGCCGGTGCCTCGGCTGCGGCGTTGCCGGTTACTGGCGTGGCGCTATCGTCTTCGCAGCCGGCGAGCATCAGCAACACTGCCGCCAGGGCGCCGGTCAGGGCTGGCGGCGTGCGCAACATGGATCAGTCGGGACTGTGCCTAGCGCAGGACGCGGCAATAACCGTCATGGACGTTCCAGCGGTCGAGGCCGGACAGGCAGAACTCGACATTGTCGCCGAATGCCCCTGCGAAACCTTCGCCATATTCGATCAGATACCACAGCGTGCGGGTCTGACCGTCCGAGGTTGCGGCGCTGGCCTGGCAATAGAGCCGCTCGACCATGCTGTTGTCTTCCTCGATCGGCTCATAGCGGTTTTCGCGGAAGTTCGAGATCGAGACGATCGACAGTTCCGGCTGGTGGTGCACTTCGCGCGCCTGAATGCCGAACCGGCGCTCGATCGACGCCAAATGGCCGGCTTCGGCGCAAAGCGAATCCGGCTGGGCGGCCACATAGGGGCCCGGCGCGACCAGATCGGCGGCCTGCGAGGCGGTTACCGGAGCCGCCGCCAAAATCGTTGCGGCCAGAATTCCGCGCATGGCAGATGAAATTCGGCTGGACATCGGATGCTCCTTCTCCGCAATCGCTTGTTGCAAGCTGATTACCTTATTCGCGGGCCGCCGTCACCCCGCTTCCTATGGCACGGATGCCACAGTCGGGCGGTTTTTACTCGCCGGCGAGCCAGTTGATCGAGTAGCTGCCGGACCCTTTTCTGAATTCGAGCACGGAAACGAGCCAGGGCAGGATGGTGCGCAACTCGTTTTCCAGCGTGTAGGGCGGATTGACGACGATCATCCCCGATCCGTCGAATCGTATGTCGGCGCCGGACGAGCGCACTTCCAGCGTCGTGTCGAGAATGCGCGGGATCTTCGACGCCCGCAGTTCCTCGCGGAATTCGCTGATGCCCTTGCGGTGCTTGACCGGATACCACAGCAGGAACGTGCCCGACGCGAAGCGCTTGTGGCCTTCCTTCAGCGCGGTCAGGATGTTGAAGAACTCGTGATAGACCTCGAACGGCGGGTCGACGAGCACGACGCCGCGCCGTTCCTTGGGCGGCAGGTGCGACTTGATGCCGAGCCAGCCGTCGAGTTCGTTCACCCGGACCTGATAATCGCCGGCGAAATGCGACTGCAGGACCTCGTAGTCCTCCGGATGCAGTTCCAGCGCCGTCAGGCGGTCCTGCTTGCGGAACAGTTCCCGCGCGATCATCGGCGAGCCGGGATAGAGCGCGAGGCCACCGGCCGGGTTGAGCGCGCGCACGCAGTCGAGATAGGGCGCGATCAGCTCGCGCACGTCGGCCGGCGCCTTATCGGCGACGTCCAGCACCTTGCCGATGCCGGTCTTCCATTCGCCGGTCTTCTGCGCCTGTTCCGACGACAGGTCGTAGACGCCGAGGCCGGCATGGGTGTCGAGCACGCGGAAGGCGGCATCCTTCTTCTGCATGTATGCGATGACGCGGGTCAGCACGATGTGCTTGAACACATCGGCGAAGTTGCCGGCGTGGAAAATGTGGCGGTAATTCATTCCGCTGCTCCTATCGCGCTCTTGCGCTTGCCGCTAGTGTCCTGGCCATGAATATCGCACCGAAAATCGAGACATTCCGTTCAACCTGCCCGCATGATTGCCCGTCCTGCTGTGCGCTCGATGTCGAGGTCGAGGACGGCGCGCGGATCGGCCGGGTTCGCGGCGCGAAGGACAACAGCTACACCGCCGGCGTCGTCTGCGCCAAGGTCGCCCGCTATGCCGAGCGCATCCATCATCCCGATCGCCTGCTTCATCCGCTGATCCGCAAGGGCGCCAGGGGCGCAGGCGAATGGCAGCGCGCATCCTGGGACGCCGCGCTCGATCTGGTCGCCGAACGCTTCCTGGCGGCTGAGCGGGAACACGGTTCGGAGACGGTCTGGCCCTATTTCTTCGCCGGCACGATGGGCCAGGTGCAGCGCGACGGCATCAACCGCCTGCGCCACGCCAAGCGCTATTCGAACCAGTTCGACACGATCTGCACCAACATGGCCTGGACCGGCTATGTCATGGGAACCGGTAAGCTCGCCGGGCCGGACCCGCGCGAGATGGCGCTGGCCGATTGCGTCGTCATCTGGGGCACCAATCCGGTCGCCACGCAGGTCAATGTGATGACCCATGCGATCAAGGCGCGAAAGGATCGCGGCGCGAAGATCGTCGCCATCGACATCTACGCCAACGACACCATCGCCCAGGCCGACATCGGGCTGGTCCTGAAGCCCGGAACCGACGCGGCGCTCGCCTGCGCGGTGATGCATGTTGCCTTCCGCGACGGCTATGCCGACCGCGATTATATGGCGGAATATGCCGACGATCCGGCCGGCCTCGAGGCGCATCTGGCGACGCGCGGGCCGCAATGGGCCGCCGCGATCACCGGGCTCGCGGTCGAGGAGATCGAGGCCTTCGCCAGGCTGGTCGGCACGACCAGGCGCACCTTTTTCCGCCTCGGCTACGGTTTTACGCGCAACCGCAACGGCACGGTCTCCATGCACGCAGCGGCCTGCGTTCCGACCGTTCTCGGCTCGTGGCAACATGAAGGCGGCGGCGCGTTCCACAACAACGGCGCGATCTACAGGTTCGACAAGAGCGAGATCATGGGCGCGGCTTATGCCGATCCGGATATCCGCTGGCTCGACCAGTCGAAGATCGGCCGTGTCCTGACGGGAGACGCCGAGGCCTTGCAGAACGGACCGCCGGTAACCGCCATGCTGATCCAGAACACCAATCCGGCCAATGTGATGCCGGAACAGGCGCTGGTGCGGCGGGGGCTGGCGCGCGACGACCTGTTCACCGTCGTGCACGAGCAGTTCATGACCGAGACGGCGGACCTCGCCGACGTCGTGCTGCCGGCGACGATGTTCCTCGAGCATGACGACATCTACAAGGGCGGCGGCCACCAGCACATCATGCTCGGGCCGAAGCTGATCGACGGGCCGGGCGAGACGCGGCCGAACCATTTCGTCTTCGAGCAACTGGGCAAGCGGCTCGGCGTCGATCACATGGCCGGTTTCGGCAGGACCGAGGCCGAACTGATCGACGCGATGCTCGCCGCCGGCGGCTATGGCGAGACCTTCGAAAGCCTGAAGCAAAAGGGCTGGATCGACATCCAGCCGGATTTCGACACGGCGCACTACATTGGCGGCTTCGGCCATCCCGACGGCAGGTTCCGCTTCTCGCCCGACTGGATGGCGGGGCCGTCACCCAACAGGCCGCCGAAATCGATGGGGCCGCAGGGCCCGGCCGGCGCGGCTGCCGGCCTTTCCCGACCATGTCGATCTCACCGAGGAACCGGACGCCGACCACCCGTTCCGCCTCGCGACGTCGCCGGCGCGCTCCTTCCTCAACTCCACCTTCGCCGAGACCCCCGGTTCGGTGAAGAAGGAGGGCAGGCCGGAAGTGATGATCCACCCTGACGACGCGGCGGCGCTCGGCCTTGAGGACGGCGCGCCCGTCGCGCTCGGCAATCCGCGCGGCGAGGTGCACCTGCATCTGAAGGTCTCGGACCGCCCGAAGCGCGGCACGCTGGTCGCCGAGGGCCTGTGGCCGAACAGGGCGCATCTGAACGGCTGCGGCATCAACACCCTGACCGGCGCCGACGCGTCGCGCCCTATGGCGGCGCCGCGGTGCATGACGCGAGGGTCTGGGTGAGGGCGCTTTAGCCCTCACGCCTCTGCGGGAAACTGTCACCTTCGCTCCCTCTGCGATGGTGCGCGGCGAATTGTTCAGCTTCTCGATGGCAAAGCCGGCGGCCGCCTTGTATTTCGCCATGAACTCCGCGCGTTCCTCGGCCGGGATCACGTCGTCGATATTGTCGAACTCTCCGCCGCAGCGCTCGTCCACCATGTTGAGCAGGCCGAACGGCCCGGCGCCGCGATTGCGCAGGATCAGTTCGGAGACCGGGCCGCAGAGTTTCTCGTCGAAGGCGGCGAGCGCTTGCCGGGTCACGCCGTGTTCGAGCATGCATGTGCCGAGCACGCGCGCATCGATGATCGCCTGGCTCGCGCCGTTCGAGCCCGTCGGATACATCGCATGCGCCGCGTCGCCCATCAGCGCGACATTGCCGTCGCGCCATGTCGGGACCGGATCGCGGTCGATCATCGGGTTCTCATAGGCGATATCGGCACCGCGCAGCAGCGCCGGCACGTCCAGCCAGTCCCAGGTCCAGCCGTCGAAATGGTGGACGAACTCCTCGAGTTCGACCTGGCGGAACCAGCCGCTGTTCTTCCAGCCTTCGGTGTTGTCCAGCGTCACCTCGGCGATCCAGTTGATCGTGGCGAGGCCGGTTTCCGGGTCCGGATGCGAGATCGGATAGATCACCATCCGCTGCTTGTGCGTGCCGAGGCCGACGAAGGACGAGCCGGTGCGGATCGGTTTCGCCTGCGTCGTGCCGCGCCACATGATCGCGCCGCCCCAGTGGATCGGCGGCTGGTCCGGATGCATCTGCGCGCGGACGGCGGAGTGGATGCCGTCGGCGCCGATCAGCAGCGTGCCGGTCTCGCGCGAGGTCGAGCCGTCGGCGTGCTCGATGATCGCCGTCACCGTGCCGTCGCTGTTCTTCTCGTAGCCTGTGACGCGGCAACCAAGCCGCACCGCGTCAGACCCGGCCCGCTCGACGAATGTGTTGTAGAGCAGCACGTGGAACAGGCCGCGATGCACCGCGTATTGTGGCCAGTTGTAGCCCGCCAGCAGGCCGCGCGGCTCGGAATAGATGTCGTTGCCGTTGAGCCCGACCAGCGCCCATTCCTTCGCCGGCACGCCGACCGTGTCGAGGTCTTCCGGCCCGATGCCGAGATCGTGGAGTTCGCGCACGGCGTTGGGCTGGATATTGATGCCGACGCCGAGCGGGCGCAATTCCCGCACGGATTCGAACACGATGCAGGGAACGCCGATCTGGTGCAGCGTCAGCGCCGTGGCGAGCCCGCCAATGCCGCCGCCGGCAATCATGACAAGGGGTTTGGTCATTCTTCTCGCTCCTCCGCAAAGCCCGCGGTTCATAGCAATAAATGGGAATATCTCAACGCCGCACGGGGCGGTTTTTGCGGAAAGCCGGCCTCAATTGCCCGCGTCGCGCGCGACCTTCGCCAGCGCCAGCGGATAGATCCGGTGCTCTTCCTTCAGCACTTTGGCGGCAAGCGTGTCCGGCGTATCACCGGGAAGCACGGGCACCTCGGCTTGGCAGATCACCGGGCCGTCATCCATCCCGGCGGTGACGTGATGCACCGAGCAGCCATGCACCGTGTCGCCGGCTTCGATCGCCCGCGCATGCGTGTCGAGGCCCTTGTATTTGGGCAGCAGGGACGGGTGAATATTGATGATCCGGCCTTGCCAAGGCGCGAGGAAGTCGCCTGACAAAAGCCGCATGAAACCGGCGAGGCAGACGATCTCGGCGCCGAACTCGTCAAGCGCGGCCTGGATCGCGGCCTCGTGCTCGCGCTTCGACGCATAGTCGGCGCGCGGGATCGCAAACGCCGGAATGCCTTCGGACTGACGCCGTTTCCAGCCCCTTGGCGTCGGGCTTGTCGGAGAGGACGCCGACGATCTCGGCGGGATAGTCCGGCGCCTTCGCCGCCCGGATCAGCGTTTCCATGTTGGAGCCGCGGCCCGAGATCAGCACGGCGACGCGCTTGCGGCCGCTCAAAGGTCGAGCGTCCCGTGATAGGTCACGCGCCCGCCGTCGCGTGCCTTCATGACGCCGATGCGCGTCACGGTCTCGCCCTCGCGTTCCAGCACCTCGGCGACCGCTTCGCTGTCCTCCGGCGCGACGACCGCGATCATGCCGACGCCGCAATTGAAGGTGCGCAGCATCTCGTCGCGCGCGACACCGCCCTGTGCGGCGAGCCAGGCGAAGACATGCGGCACGTGGATCGCCGAGAGATCGATGTCCGCCGCCATGCCGTCGGGCAGGACGCGCGGGATGTTTTCCGGGAAGCCGCCGCCGGTGATATGCGCCAGCGCCTTGATCGCGCCGGTTTCGCGGATCGCGGCCAGCACCGGCTTCACATAGATGCGGGTCGGGTCGAGCAGCGCCGCGCCGAGCGTGCGCTCCTTGTCGAACGGCGCCGAGGCGCCATAGGAAAGCCCGGACATCTCGACGATGCGGCGCACCAGCGAATAGCCGTTGGAATGGATGCCGGAGGAGGCGAGGCCGAGAATGACGTCGCCTTCCGCGATATCGGCGCGCGGCAGCAGCGTCCCGCGCTCGGCCGCGCCGACGGCGAAGCCGGCGAGGTCGTAGTCGCCTTCCGAATACATGCCCGGCATTTCCGCCGTTTCGCCGCCGAGCAGCGCCGAGCCCGCCTGGCGGCAGCCTTCGGCGATGCCGGAGACGATCGCCGCGCCCTGTTTGACGTCGAGCCTGCCGGTGGCGAAATAGTCGAGAAACAACAGCGGCTCCGCGCCCTGCACGATCAGGTCGTTGACGCACATGGCGACGAGGTCGATGCCGACCGTGTCGTGGATATCCGCCTCGATGGCGACCTTCAGCTTGGTGCCGACACCGTCATTGGCGGCGACGAGGATCGGGTCGTCGTAGCCGGCGGCCTTCAGGTCGAACAATCCGCCGAATCCGCCGATCGTGCCGTCGGCGCCGGAGCGCCGGGTCGACTTCACCATCGGCTTGATCGCCTCGACGAGCGCGTTGCCCGCGTCGATGTCGACTCCGGCGTCGCGATAGCTGAGGCCGTTCTGTCCGTCTTGGGTCTTCGATGTGTCCGCCATGGTCGCGTCCGCAAAACGTGGGTGTTTGCGGGCGTCTATTGCATGGCGGCGGCGCTGTTTCCAGTGCGCAGCGCGATCCCGTCACAGCAATTTCGCCATCATTGCAAGAAAGGCTTTTGCGCCCGCCACAAGGCATCTCTATATGACGGTCAAACAGCAATCGATGGCCAGTGTGTATTTCACCATTCCCAACGCGATCACGATCGCCCGTATTCTGGCGATCCCGTTCATTGTCCACGCCATCCTGCACGGTGCGTGGATGCAGGCCTTCGTCCTGTTCGCGCTTGCCGGTGCTTCCGACGGAGTGGATGGATACATCGCGCGGCATTTCGACCAGAAATCGCAGCTCGGCACCTATCTCGATCCGCTTGCCGACAAGGCGCTGACGATTGCGGTGTTTTCCGCCTTCGCCGCGCACGATATCGTGCCGATATGGCTGCCTGTCCTGATCGTGGCGCGCGATGTGGCGATCGTCGCCGGTGCCGGCATGATGGCGGCGCGGGGCAGCGCCGCCGCCATACAGCCGCTGATGATCTCCAAGGTCAACACGACGGTGCTGATCCTGCTTGCCTGCTGGCTGCTCGCCGCGCACGCCTTCGAATGGTCGCTTCCGGCGCTCGAGTATGGTCTGATCGGGCTGGTTGTCGCGCTGACGGCCGTGTCGGCCGCCGCCTACGGCCGCCGCATGGCGCGCACTGTCCGCCGGGTTGAAGACGGAAGGGGATGAAATGAGAGAACATATTTCAACCGCCTATCTGAAACGCCAGGCGATTTTCTGGCTCGGCGCGGCCGCCGTTTTCATCCTGTTCGTCTTCGTCTTTCGGGCGATCCTGCTGCCGTTCCTGGCCGGCCTCGCGCTCGCCTATTTCATGGACCCGGTGGCCGACTTTCTGGAGCGGCGCGGCCTGTCGCGTTTCGCCGCCACGATCGTCATCCTTCTCGCCTTCATCGTCCTGTTCATCATTGCGCTGGCGGTGATCGTGCCGCTGCTGGCGTCACAGGCATCGGACTTCCTGAAGCATTTTCCGGGCTATGTTTCGCAGCTGCAGGGATTGCTCGCCAATCTCAGCCTGGAAACCGGCTGGTTCGCGAAATATGTCGGCATCGATCCGAAAAACCTGCAGAGCAGCGTCGACGAACTGCTCAAGCAGGGCACCGGTTTCCTGACGACGCTGTTTCAGGGCATCTGGTCGTCCGGCAAGGCGATCATCAACGTGATGGGGCTGCTCGTCATCACGCCGGTCGTCGCATTCTACATGCTGCTCGACTGGGACAAGATGGTCGCCAGGGTCGACAGCTGGGTGCCGCGCAATCACGTCGAAAACGTCCGCGAGCTCGGCCGTGACATAAACAAGGCAATCGCCGGTTTCGTGCGCGGCCAGGGCACGGTTTGCCTCATTCTCGGCATCTACTATGCCCTCGGGCTGACGATCGCCGGGCTGAATTTCGGCCTGCTCATCGGGCTCTTTGCCGGGCTTATCAGTTTCATTCCCTATGTCGGCTCGACGGTTGGCCTCGTCCTGTCGGTCGGCGTGGCGCTGGTGCAGTTCTGGCCGGACTGGCCGATGATCGTCGTCGTGTTGGGCGTCTTCCTTGTCGGCCAGGCCATCGAGGGCAACATCCTGCAGCCGAAACTCGTTGGAGACAGCGTCGGGCTGCATCCGGTCTGGCTGATGTTCGCGCTGTTCGCATTCGGCAGCCTGTTCGGATTTACCGGCCTTCTGGTCGCCGTTCCCGCCGCCGCCGCCGTCGGCGTTCTTGTCCGTTTCGCACTTGAACGGTACCTCGACTCCGACCTTTATGTCGGCAATTCGGAGGACGGCGAAAGCTCCTCCGCCGAACACTGACCGGTTGAACGCAGTGCCAGGTTTTTCGTTTGCGCCATGACCGATACTGATTCCCAGCTTCTTCTCGACATCGGCTTGTCGGGATCGATGTCGCGCGACGACCTGATCGTCACGCGCTCGAACCGCGAGGCCGTGCTGTTGATCGAAAGCTGGCCGAACTGGCCGGGCCCCGCCGTCGTCCTTGCCGGCCCGCCCGGATCCGGCAAGACCCATCTGGCGACGATCTGGCGCGAACTGGCCGATGCCCGCGCCATGCGACCCGAATGCGCTGACGGCCGGCGATCTCGACGCCGCGCAGGCCGGCAGGGCGCTGCTGCTCGACGGTGTCGAGCCGGGCGGCTTCGACGAGAACGCACTGTTCCACATCATGAACGCCGTGCGCGCCAATGGCGGCAGCCTGCTGATGACATCGGCGCACTGGCCCGGCGCATGGCGGGTGCAAACGCCCGACCTGCGCTCGCGCATCCAGGCGGCGACGACGGTCGAGATCGCCGAGCCGGACGACGAATTGCTGGTCGGCGTCATGACCAAGCTCTTCGCCGACCGCCAGATCGTGGTCGACGCCGCGGTCATCGGCTATCTGGCGAGCCGCATCGAGCGTTCGCTTGCCAGCGCCCGCGCGATCGTCGATCGGCTCGACAAGGCGTCGTTGGCGCGCAAGGCGAAGATCACGCGCGCCTTTGCGGCCGCCTTCGTTCGCGAGTACGATACCAACCAGAACGAATTCGACTTCTAGGCACGGCCGGCATTCGGCGGTGTCATGGAACGGTGCCAATTCGTGATTACGCAGGAAAACGGATTGCACACGCCAGACAGGAACGCTGAACGCGCCATGAACGACGCCATTCTTCCAGGAACGATGACAACCGAGACCGCGCGCGAGATTGCCGGCGACATGCGCAACGACGTGGCGCGTTTCGTGAACCGGGAATTCTCCTGGCTGCAGTTCAACTGGCGCGTCCTCGACGAGGCCCGCAACACCCAGCATCCGCTTCTGGAGCGGCTGCGCTTCCTGTCGATTTCGGCCGACAACCTCGATGAATTCTTCATGGTCCGCGTCGCCGGCCTTGCCGGCCAGGTCCGCGAAGGCATCACCGAGCGCTCCAGCGACGGCCTGACGCCGCAGGAACAGCTCGATGCCATCCTCGACGAAGCCGGCAAGCTGCAGACCGAACAGCAGGTCGTACTCGCCGAATTGCAGGAGGAACTGGAAGCCGAGGGCGTCGAAATCGTGCGCAGCGAGCAACTCGCCGACGCCGATCTCGCCTGGCTCGAGGACCACTTCCTGCAGACGATCTTCCCCGTGCTGACGCCGTTGTCGATCGATCCGGCGCATCCGTTTCCGTTCATCCCCAATCTCGGCTTCTCGATCGCGCTCGAACTCGTCAACCGCGCATCGCGTGCCCAGATGAACGCGCTGTTGCGCTTTCCCGTCGCGCTCGACCGTTTCGTCTCGATCCCGACCGAAGGTTCGAAATTCCGCTTCATCAGCCTGGAGGACATCATCGGTCTCTACATCTCGAAGCTCTATCCGGGCTACGAGGTGAAGGGGAAGGGCACCTTCCGCATCATCCGCGACAGCGACATCGAGGTCGAGGAAGAGGCCGAGGATCTCGTGCGGCTGTTCGAAACCGCGCTGAAACGGCGCCGGCGCGGCCAGGTGGTCCGCATCGAGTTCGACCACGAAATGCCGCATGACCTGCGCGAATTCGTGGCGCATGAACTGGAAGTGCCGGAATCGCGCGTCAGCATCCAGCCCGGTTTCCTCGCCCTCAACACCGTTTCCGAGATCGTCTCGGTCGACCGCGACGACCTGAAATTCGAGCCCTATCAGGCCCGCTTTCCCGAACGCATCCGCGAGCACAACGGCGACTGCTTCGCGGCGATCACGGAAAAGGACATCATCGTCCACCATCCCTACGAGTCCTTCGACGTCGTCGTGCAGTTCCTGCGCCAGGCCGCGCAGGACCCGAACGTCCTCGCCGTCAAGCAGACGCTCTACCGCACTTCCAAGGACAGCCCGATCATCCGGGCGCTGATCGACGCCGCCGAGGCCGGCAAGTCGGTGACCGCGCTGATCGAGCTGAAGGCGCGCTTCGACGAGGAAGCCAATATCCGCTGGGCCCGCGACCTCGAGCGTGCCGGCGTTCAGGTCGTCTACGGCTTCTTCGAGATGAAGACGCATGCGAAGATGTCGCTGATCGTGCGCCGCGAGGACGGCAAGCTGCGCAACTACGTCCATCTCGGCACCGGCAACTACCATTCGATCACCGCCAAGATTTACACCGACCTGTCCTTCTTCACCTGCAATCCGGTGATCGCGCACGACGTGGCGCAGGTGTTCAACTTCATCACCGGCTACGCCGATCCCGGCTCCGACATGAAGCTCGCCGTTTCGCCGCGCTTCATGCGCAACCGCATCCTCAAGCACATCGCCGACGAAATCGCTCACGCAAGGGCCGGCCGCCCGGCCGAAATCTGGTTCAAGATGAACTCGCTCGTCGACGCCCAGGATCATCGACGCGCTCTACGATGCGAGCGCCGCCGGCGTTCAGATCGACATGGTCGTGCGCGGCATCTGCTGCCTGCGTCCGCAGGTGCCTGGATTGTCGGAGAACATCCGCGTCAAGTCGATCATCGGCCGATTCCTGGAGCACAGCCGCATCTATTGCTTCGGCAACGGCTACGGCCTGCCGAGCGACGAGGCCATCGTCTATATCGGCTCGGCCGACCTGATGCCGCGCAATCTCGATCGTCGCGTCGAAACGCTCGTGCCGCTGACCAACCCGACCGTCCACGAACAGGTGCTGAGCCAGATCATGCTCGCCAACCTGCTCGACAACCAGCAGAGCTTCGAACTCATGGCCGACGGGCGTTCGCGGCGGATGACGCGGGCAAAGGACGAGCAGCCCTTCGACGCCCAGAAATATTTCATGACCAATCCGAGCCTGTCAGGGCGCGGAAAGTCGTTGAAATCTTCCGCACCCCGTTTGATCGCCCACAAAAAAAGGGCAGAGAACAAGGAAGTCTGACCAACGCGACCCGGTTGTGGAACTGACATTTGATTGACACCGAAGACGCCCAGGGACGCCTGCGAAACAGGCATCCGATTGCCGTTGTCGATATCGGTTCGAACTCCGTTCGCCTGGTGATCTACGAGGGCCTCGTGCGCGCGCCCTCCATGCTTTTCAACGAGAAGGTCCAGTGCGGGCTCGGCCGCGGCATCGCCGAGACCGGCAACATGAACGAGGACGCGGTCGGCAACGCACTCGGCGCGCTGCGCCGCTTCCGCGCTCTCGCCGACCAGGCCAAGGTCGAAAAACTGGTTATCCTGGCAACGGCCGCCGCCCGCGAGGCCGGCAACGGCCCGGCCTTCATCGAGGAGGCCGAGCGCATCCTCGGCAAGGAAATCACGGTGCTCAGCGGCCGCGAGGAAGCGCTTTACTCGGCCTATGGCGTCCAGTCCGCCTTCCGCGACATCGACGGTGTCATGGGCGATCTCGGCGGCGGCAGCCTCGAGATCGTCGACATGAAAGGCGACGATATCGGCGACGGCCTGACTCTGCCCATCGGCGTCATCCGCCTGTCGGAACGTGCCGGCGGCGATCTGGAAAAGGCCGCGCTGATCGCCCGCGACGATCTGAAGACGGCCGATTTCCTGAAACACGGCAAGGGCCGCAATTTCTATGCCGTCGGCGGCACATGGCGAAACCTCGCCAAGCTGCACATGGCCTCGACCGGTTATCCGCTCCACGTCACCCACCATTACGAGATGGATGCGCCGGGCTCGGTCGGTTTTCTGACCAAGGTCGGCCGCAACAATGTCGAGAAACTGCCCGGTATCGACGACGTGTCGCGTTCGCGCCGTTCGCTTCTGCCATACGGCGCGATCGTTCTGGCCGAACTGATCCGGGCCATGAAACCGGCCAAGGTAATCTTTTCGTCGGCCGGCGTGCGCGAGGGCTATCTCTACGGCCTGCTCGACGACAAGAGCCGCAGGCGCGACGCGCTGATCGAGGCCTCCGAGGAATTGTCGGTGCTGCGCTCGCGTTCGCCGCGCCACGCGCGCGAACTCGCGGCATGGACCGGCAAGGCGTTCCGGACCTTCGGGATCGACGAGACCGAGGACGAGGCGCGCTACCGCGATGCCGCATGCCGGCTCGCCGACATCTCGTGGCGCGCCCATCCCGATTATCGCGGCGACCAGGCGCTCAACGTGATCGCCTACGGATCGTTCACCCAGATCGATCATCCGGGCCGCGCCTACATAGCGTTGGCGAATTATTTCCGCCATGACGGGCTGAAGTCCGGAACCTTGGCGCCGGAAATCCGCAAGATCACCTCCGACCGCATATGGGAGCGCAGCCGCTATCTCGGCGCGTTCTTCCGGGTCGCCTATCTGTTCTCGGCCGCCATGCCCGGCGTGATCGGCGACATTGTCTGGCGCGAGGCCGATGGCGGCGCGATGGATCTGGTCCTGCCGCGCCGCCTCGCCGAATTGTACGGCAACCGTCCGCTCGGACGCATCAACCAGTTGTCGAAGACGGTCGGCCGCGAGATCAATCTGGTCGTCGAGCAGTAACCCGTTAGAGCTCTGAAAGGCTCTCGCCGACGTCGAGGACCGACAGTTTTCGCTGCTCGAAGCGGATGGCGAGTTCGCCATTGACCGTGCGCAGCGCCTTGTCGCCGAACACTTCCCTGCGCCAGCCCTTGAGCGCGCCGACATCGGCCGCCTCGCCGTGGATGGCGATCTGTTCGAGATCGTCGGTCGTCGCGATGATCTTCTGCGCGACGCCCTGTTCCTCGGCGGTAAGCTTCAGCAGCACGCGCAGGAGGTCGACCGCGGCGCTGGTGCCCTCGGGCGAGGCCGGCGGCCGCGGGATCGGCGGCAGGTCGTGCTTGTCGACCTCCAGGGCGTCCGTGACGGCCTTGATCAGCGGAGCGGCCATCGACGAGCGCTCGATGCCCTTGTTGAGCGAGCGCAGCCGCGCCAGCGCCTCCGGCGTCTGCGGCTGCTGCTGGGCGATTTCGTAGATCGCGTCGTCCTTGAGGATGCGGCGGCGCGGCTGGTTGCGCGAGCGCGCCTCCGTTTCGCGCCAGGCGGCGATGTTTTTCAGGATCTGCAATTCGATCGGCTTGCGCACCCTGAGTTTCAGCCGCTGCCAGGCGTCTTCCGGCTTCAGGTCGTAGGTCTCGGGCGCGGTCAGAACGCCCATTTCCTCGCGCACCCAATGTTCGCGGTTCTCGGTCTTCAGCCGTTCCGACAGGTCGACATAGACGTCGCGCAGATGCGTCACGTCGGCGAGCGCGTAGGAAAGCTGGCGCTCGCTGAGCGGCCGCGCGCGCCAGTCGGTGAACCGCGACGACTTGTCGATATGGGCGCCCGTGATGCGCTTGACCAGCTGGTCGTAGGCGATCGCGTCGCCGAAGCCGCAGACCATCGCGGCGACCTGCGCGTCGAAGATCGGTTCCGGCACGGCGCCGGTCAGGTTGAAGAAGATCTCGATGTCCTGGCGCGCGGCGTGGAACACCTTGAGCACGTTCGTGTCCGCGAGGAGCTCGAACAGCGGCGAAAGGTCGATCCCCTTCGCGAGAGGGTCGATCATCACCGCTTCGTCCGCGCTCGCCACCTGGACGAGGCACAGCACCGGCCAGAACGTCGTCTCCCGGATGAACTCGGTGTCGATGGTGATGAATGGGTGATGCGCAAGACGCGCACAGGTAGCGGAAAGCTCTTCCGTTGAATCAATCAGTTTCATGAGGTCAGGTCTTTAGCGGCGTCGCCATGGTTTGTCGATTGTTTCCCGCTGCCCTGTTTGCGGGTCTGGCCGGCGCGCGCCAGGCGCGCGATGACCGGCGATGTCCGGAGCAGGACGGTGAACCGGCCGCGCCTTTCGGCCGGAACGGGCGCGCGCATGTGCAGCCGCCACGCGGTCGCCAGGAAAAGCGACGCGTGCACCGCGCTGATGAAGACGAACAGCGCACGCGGCCCGAACGTTTCCATCAGGGTTGCGGCGGCCGGCGGTCCCGCCATGGCGCCGACCGAGTAGAACAGCATCAGCCCGGCGGCGACCTGCACGTAGTTGCCTTTCACCGCGTGGTCGTTGGCATGCGCGGCCGACAGCGAATAGAGCGGCATGGCGAAGGCGCCGAACGCAAGCACGCCGGCCAGATTGAGCGCCAGCGAGCTGCCGGCGAACGAGGAAATCGCCAGCGCCGAGATCACGGCGCCCGACGTCGACAGCATCAGCACGTGCCGCCGGTCCCAGCGGTCGGACAGCCAGCCGAGCGGATATTGCAGCACGATGCCGCCGACGATGCCCGCGCTCATGAAGGTGGCGACTTCCGCGATGCCGAAGCCGGTCTCCTGCACGTAGATCGGGCCGATCATGCGGAAGGAACTGTTGGTGATGCCGATCGCGATGCATCCGATGGCCGCGATCGGCGAAATCCGCCAGACGCCGGCAAGGTCGAGCTTGATGTCCTCGGGCGCTTTCGGACTGGAGCGGTCGGCAAGCGACACCGGCACCAGCGACAGGGAGATCATCATCGAAACGATGGCGAAGATCGCAAAGCCGCCCGCGCCGACCGCCGGGATCAGATATTGCGAACCGGTCACCGCCGCGATGTCGATGATGCGGTAGACCGACAGCACGCGGCCGCGGTTCTCGTTGCTGACGCCGGAATTGAGCCAGCTTTCCGTCGTCGTGAACAGGCCGGAAAAGCAGAACCCGCTGATGAAGCGCACCGCCAGCCAGACCGTGCCGTCGGGAACCAGCACCAGGATCAGCGAGACGGCGGAGGCGAGGGCGGCAAGCGCCGAGAAGGTGCGGATATGGCCGACATTGCGCAGGATCCGCGCGATATAGAGACAGCCGAGCAGAAAGCCGCCGAAATAGGCCGTGCCCATCAGACCGATCAGGCCCGCCGAGAAGCCTTCCTCGGCGCCGCGCACGGCGATCAGCGTGCCCTGCACGCCGTTTCCGGCGAGCAGGATGCCGGCGGCGATCAGAAGCGGCACGAGGGGGCGGATGGAAGGCATGAAACTCGGCGCGGGACAGGGATGATTCCACCCACTATGCAACCGGTCGCGGTAAGGCGATAGCGGCATTTGCGACATCGCGGCGCGCCGGGCGGACCTCGGCCGCTGCTTGCCTTGACAAATCATGCCGCCCGTGCGCTTTTCCGCGCGATTTCCCGCACCACGACAATGCGGCGCGTACGCCGCGCCAAGCTGACAAAGGCGAATACCAATGCATCGTTACCGCAGCCACACATGCGGAGCCCTCCGCAAAACGGACGCAGGCTCGACGGTCCGGCTTTCCGGATGGGTCCATCGCGTGCGCGATCATGGCGGCTTGCTGTTCATCGACCTGCGCGATCATTTCGGACTGACCCAGGTCGTCGCCGATCCGGATTCTCCCTGCTTCAAGACAGCGGAAAAGGTGCGCGGCGAATGGGTCATCCGCATCGACGGCGAGGTCAAGCCGCGCACCGGCGATACCGTGAACCCGAATCTGCCGACCGGCGAGATCGAGATCTTCGCGCGCGAGATGGAAATCCTGTCGGAAGCCCGCGAACTGCCGCTACCGGTTTTCGGCGAGCCGGACTATCCCGAGGATATCCGTCTGACCTACCGCTTCCTCGACCTGCGCCGCGAGACGCTTCACCGGAACATCATGACGCGCACCAACGTGATTTCGTCGATGCGCCGCCGCATGGCCGCAGCCGGTTTCACCGAGTTCCAGACGCCGATCCTGACGGCATCGTCGCCGGAAGGCGCGCGCGACTTCCTGGTGCCGTCGCGCATCCATCCCGGCGAGTTCTACGCCCTGCCGCAGGCGCCGCAGCAATACAAGCAGCTGCTGATGGTCTCCGGCTTCGATCGCTATTTCCAGATCGCGCCCTGTTTCCGCGACGAGGACCCGCGCGCCGACCGGCTGCCCGGCGAGTTCTACCAGCTCGACCTGGAAATGAGCTTTGTCGAGCAGGACGACGTCTTCGAGGCGATGGAGCCGGTGATGCGCTCGATCTTCGAGGAATTCGCCGGCGGCAAGCCCGTCACGCGGGAATTCCCGCGCATTTCCTATGACGACGCGATCCTGAAATACGGCACCGACAAGCCGGACCTGCGCAACCCGATCATCATGGAGGATGTGTCCGAGCATTTCCGCGATTCCGGCTTCAAGGTCTTCGCCAACATTCTCGCCAACGATCCGCGCGGCGCGGTCTGGGCGATTCCGGCGCCGAAGGGCGGTCGCCGCGCCTTCTGCGACCGCATGAACTCCTGGGCCCAGGGGCAGGGCCAGCCCGGCCTCGGCTACATCTTCTGGCGCGAGGACAATGACCGCGTCGAGGGCGCCGGCCCGATCGCCAAGAACATCGGCGAGGAGCGCACCGAGGCGATCCGCCTGCAGCTCGGCCTCAAGCCCGGCGACGCCTGCTTCTTCGCGGCCGGCGATCCGAAGAAATTCGCGTCCTTTGCCGGCGACGCGCGCACGCGCGTCGGCGAGGATCTCGATCTCATCGACCGCGACCGCTTCGAGCTCGCCTGGATCGTCGACTTCCCGTTCTACGAATGGGACGAGGAGGAAAAGAAGGTCGATTTCGGCCATAACCCCTTCACCATGCCGCGCGGCGGCCTCGGCGCACTGGAAAACGAGGACCCGCTCAACATCAAGGCCTGGCAGTACGACCTCGTCTGCAACGGCTTCGAGATCGCCTCGGGCGGCATCCGCAACCATCTGCCGGAAGTGATGGTCAAGGCCTTCGGGATCGTCGGGCTCGACGCCAAGACGGTCGAGGAGCGCTTTGGCGGGCTCTTCCGCGCCTTCCATTACGGCGCGCCGCCGCATGGCGGCATGGCGGCCGGTGTCGACCGCATCGTCATGCTGCTCGTCGGCGCGAAGAACCTGCGCGAGGTGACGCTGTTCCCGATGAACCAGCAGGCCGCCGACCTCCTGATGGGCGCGCCGGCGCCGGCATCGCCGGCCCAGTTGCGCGAACTGCACCTGCGCTCGCTTCCGCCGGCCAAGGACTGACCGGGCGGGAAGCGGGGAGGGGGTCGTCATGACAACGCCTGTCCGCTTCCTCGTCACCGGCTTCACGCCCTTTCCCGGCGCGCCGGTCAATCCGACCGAGCATCTCATTCGTCATTTCGAGGCCAACCCGCCGCTGGCGGACGAAGCGGTGGAATTCCGCTTCGCCGTCCTGCCGGTCGATTACGGCGCGGCGATACCGGCGCTGGAGCAGGCCGTGGACGGCTTCGATCCGCATGTCGCCGTGCATTTCGGCCTCGCAGGGGAAGCCTCCGGGTTCCGTTTCGAGACGCTTGCCCGCAACGAGATCGCCGCGCGCATTGCCGATAATGCCGGCCGCCAGCCGGAACGGACCGTGATCCGGCCGGATGCGGGCCATGCCGCGTCGACCCTGCCGCTTGTCGGCATGGCCGAGGCGTTGCGATTGCGCGGATTGACCGTCGAATGGTCGGAAGACGCCGGCGGTTATCTCTGCAACTACGTCTTCTATCATTCCGCGGCCGGTCTGTGCCGCGGCCTGGGCGCCGCGATGAGCGGCTTTGTCCATGTCGGTCCGGTTCGCCTGCCCGGTGCCGCGGCGGCCGATGCCGCGATGGATTTCGGCGCGCTCGTGCAGGGCGCGCAGATCATCCTGGAAACATGCGTCCGGAGCTTCCGCGGCGAAGACGAATAAGCCCGGCGGATCGCTCCGCCGGGCTTCGATCAGTCCAAATCAGGGCGGCGCGGCGACTACTCGCCCGCGGTGACCGAGACGCCGAGCATGTCGATCACCGAACCGGGCGCGCTCATGCCCGCCGCCATGATCTGCGCGACGGGAACCGGGTTTGCCGGCGCGGCGACGATGCTGAGCATCTTCGGATCGCTGAGGAAAGCGCCGACCGCCGCCGCCGTCTTGGCGGCAAAGGCGTCGTTTTGCAGTTGCGCGAGTGCGAAGGGCAGGACGCCCTTGACCTGCGCGATGACGGCCTCGCGATTGGTGCCCTGCTGTTTTGCGACATAGTCGAGAATGCGTCCGGTTGCCGAATCGTCGACCAGTTCGATCGCGATGTTTCCGACCTCGATCTGTTGCGTCAGCCCGAGCATGGCGAAGCCGACGGCCTGGTCGCTCTGGCCTTCCATGTTCTTTTGCAGTTCCTTCAGGGCCGCGATCAGTTCCGCGCTGTAGCCGCCGATATCGAAGTTGATGTTCAGCTTCGCCGCGTCGTCGAGCTCGACTTTTTCCTCGATCTTGAGGTCGCCGCTGTCGGTGTTCCACGTGCCGCTGCCGTTGATGCGGCCGCGCAATTGCGGATAGCCGACCTGTGCCATCGTCGCCTGGATCTTGTGGTCGGGCATCTTCGAGAAATCGATGAAGAAATCGTTGACCTTGCCTTCGATCTCGAGCGTCGCGCCCGGCTCGTACGGACTCATGGTCGACGTGATGCCGTCCAGCGCGAACATCGTGTTGCCGTTCTGGCTGATGTCGATCGCGCCGATATTGAGCGCGCGATAGACGCCGACGGAGGCGATCGGGTCGGGCTCGTCCGGTCCGGAGAGATAATATCCCTCGACCGTCGCGCCCTCGAACCTGATCTCCGTGCCCTCGCGCGAAGCGCTGAAGGAGGGGGCCGCGATTCGGCCGATGACATAGGCGCCGCGCCCGGCCTCCTCGACGTCCTCGAGCAGCAGCTGTTCCATCTGGAAGCCGTCATTGCCGTTCGGCACCGTGATCTTCAGGTTGGATATGACGATGTCATTGCCGCGCGCCTGGACGGAATCCGAGGTCATCTCGAACCCCTGCGCGCTCATCTGGCGGACAAGCGCGTCGAATACGGCATTGGCGTCGACTTTGGCGAACGCATGCGAACTGAGTGCGAAAACGACCGCGACTGCGGCGGTTGCCTTGTATGCGTGGTGACGAAGGTTCATGAACAGGCCTTTCCTGAAAATCGGGGCAGGGGCGTTTTACGCCACCGCGGTGGCGGTCAGTGTGACAACGTGCACATCGTGATGGCAAGAGCCGGGCGGATATTCGTCCGGTTTTGCCTTACGAAGCCTTTTCGCGCGCGCCGCGCTTCCTCTGGACGTGACTGGATGCGCGCGTTAGGCGTTGGATGCAAGACGTCATCTTTTATTTCAGCTGAACAGGGAGGAAGCCTTGGCTTCTCTTTTCGTGACCGGTTGCGGTCGGGGCATCGGGGCCGAACTGGTGCGTCAGGCGGTCGGGCTCGGCTGGGATGTTGCCGGATCCGTCCGCGACAGGGAAACCGCCGATCGGCTGGAACGGCAATTTCCGGAGCGGTTCAAGGGCTATGTCTTCGACGTCACCGACGCCGAGGCTGTCAGCGCGGCTGCGGCCGCATGCCCCGGCGCCATCGATATCCTGATCAACAATGCCGGCATCATCGGCCCCGACCGCCAGTCCACGCTGGACATGGATTTCGCCGGTTTCGCCGAAACTCTCGCCGTCAACACGATGGCGCCGTTGCGGGTCGCCCAGGCCTTCCTTCCGCATCTGCGCCGGTCCGGCAATCCCCGTATCCTCACGATTTCGTCGGCGATGGGTCGAATGTCCTATATGAAGTCCGACCGCATCGCCTATCGGGCCTCGAAAGCGGCCGTCAACAAGGTGATGCAGGGCCTTGCGGTCGATCTCGAGGGCGAGGGCATCGCGGTGCGCCTGATGCATCCGGGCTGGGTGCGCACCGACATGGGCGGATCGCAAGCCGATATCTCGCCGCGGGAAAGCGCCGCCGCTATCCTGCGAATCGCCGAGACAACGACACTTGCCGATACCGGGACCTTCGTGGATTACGACGGTTCGACCATTCCCTGGTGAAGACATCCATCGCGAGGCCGCCATGACGATTCCGACTATCATCCCCTCCAAAAAGCTGACCGGCACCGTCGATGGCCTGTTTGCGGCGTCCGGCGACGAGTTCGTCACGCAACCGGCCGGCGAACTGGTTCTGGCCTATGAGGGCATTCCCGGCGACTTTCATTCCGGTCTGACGCGCAAGTCCGGCAGCCGCGAACCGTGGTATCCGCGCGGCACCGAGATGCGCAACGAGCGGCAGATCACGCTGCTTTCGCGAGACGAACTCGCCGAAGCCGCCGCGCAAATGGGTATCGACGCCATCGAACCGGAATGGATCGGCGGCAATATCACGCTCACCGGCATTCCGATGCTGTCGATGCTGCCGGCGGCGACGCTGCTCTTCTTCGAGGGCGGCGCGACCCTGAAGGTCGATTTCCAGAACGGGCCCTGCAAGATCTCGGGCGCGTCCATCGCCCGCCACGTCGGGCGTCCCGACGATGCCGGTCTGGCGCTGTCCTTCGTGCCGGCCGCCAAGCGCCGCCGCGGCTTGCTGGCCTGGGTGGAAAAGCCCGGAACCATCGCGATGGGCGCCAAGGTCGAGGCGCGTGTGCCGGAGCAGTGGATCTATCCCTGATCCTCGACCGGATCGGGCAGGCCGGGTTCGGTTTCGGCCCCGTCGAGCAGCCGCGTCGCCTGCCAGCGCGTCAGCACGGCATTGATGTCGTCCATCACGAAATGGCGCGCCGCGTCGCGGTCGTAGCCCTCGGCGAGCAGCTGGTCGTAATCGGTGTGGACGTGGCGCACATGCGCGACCAGCGACAGCCAGATCGCCACCGAGACGGGCAGGGCGCGCAGGTGACGCTGCGAGGCGAGCTGCTTGACCTCTTCCGCCTCGTTGAACGGAATCATCGGTGTCAGCGCCCTGAGCGCCTTGGCCATGTCGGTCTGTCTTTTGGTCGCCATCGCTTTTTCGCTCGCGGGTAACTTGCGCTTAATCCGAAAATGACATAAACATATCTTTATATCTTTGCGGAGAGAGCATGAGCACGTCCGGTTTCCATCTCGATACGATTGTCGACGTCCTGAAGACAATAGCCGAGCCGACCAGGCTGCGTATCCTGAAGCTGCTCGCCGACGGTGACCTGACCGTCTCCGAGCTGACCGGCATTCTCGGCCAGTCCCAGCCGCGCGTGTCCCGGCATTTGAAGCTGATGCTCGATTCCCGCCTGATCAAGCGTCAGCAGGAAGGGTCATGGGCGCTGTTCCGCCTCAGCCGCGATGCGGCGAGCGACGTTCTCGTACAGGAACTTCTCAGCCGCATCGACAGCGGCGACGAAACCGTCCGGCGCGATGCCGAACGCCTCGCCGAGGTCAAGGAGAAGCGCCGCGACAAGGCGTCGTCCTACTTTACCAAGAACGCGGCCAGCTGGGACGAGATCCGCTCGCATCATGTGGCCGACAGGCAGGTCGAGGATGCGCTGCTGGCGCTCGTCGGCGACAAGCCGGTCCGCTACATGCTCGATCTCGGCACCGGCACCGGCCGGCTGCTGGAGCTTTTTTCCGACCTTTATCAATACGGCATCGGCATCGATTCCAATCGCGACATGCTGAATGTCGCGCGCGCCAATCTCGATGCCGCCGGCGTGCGCAACGCCGAAGTGCGCCTTGGCGATGTCTACAATTTGCCGATCGTGCGCAACGGCTTCGATCTCGTCACGATCCATCAGGTGCTGCACTATCTCGACGATCCGGCGGCCGCCATCCGCCAGGCGGCGCGCGCGCTGCGCCCGGGCGGGCGGCTGGTGATCGTCGATTTCGCTCCTCACGATCTCGATTTCCTGCGCGAGGAACATGCCCATCAGCGTCTCGGTTTCTTCGATGCGGATATCGAGGGCTGGTTCACCGCTGCCGAACTGACACCCGGGCCGTCGAAGGCCCTTGCCGCGGCCAAGGTCGATGGCGGCCGGCTGACGGTGAAAATCTGGATCGCCCAGGACCCGCGCATCGAAATCGCCGAAGAAGAACAGTCAACCCAATCGCCCTTGGAGTATGTGGCATGAGGAATTTTGTGAAGTCAGTCACAAGCAATCGCGGTTCCGGCCAGGATGTCCGCGTGTCCTTCGAATTCTTTCCGCCCAAGACTCCGCAGATGGAAGCGACGCTGGCCGACACGATCAACCGGTTGAGCCCGCTCAATCCCGACTTCGTCTCCGTTACCTACGGCGCCGGCGGCTCGACGCGCGACACCACCAGAAAGACGCTCGAGGCGGTCATCGACACGGGCAACACGCCGGCGGCGGCCCACATCACCTGCGTCGACGCGACGCGCGACGAGGTCGATGCCGTGGTGCGCGATTTCGCGTCGATGGGCATTCGCCGTTTCGTGGCGCTGCGCGGTGATCCCGCCGGCGGTGTCGGCTCGCGCTACCAGCCGCATCCCGACGGCTACCAGAACGCGGCGCATCTCGTCGCCGGGCTGAAGGCATTCGGCGATTTCGACATCTCGGTCGCCGCCTATCCGGAACGCCATCCCGAAAGCCCGGATTTCGCCACCGACATCGACATGCTGAAACGCAAGGTCGACAACGGCGCCACCCGCGCGATCACCCAGTTCTTCTTCGACAACGACATCTATGAGCGTTTCGTTGAGCGCGTGCGCCGGGCCGGGATCTACATCCCGATCGTCCCCGGGATTGCGCCGATCCACAATTTCGGTTCGATCCGCAATTTCGCCTCGAAATGCGGCACCAACATCCCGGACTGGCTTTCGGACCGCTTCGAAGGGCTGGAGAGCGATCCGCACACCCACGCCCTTGTCGCCGCGGCCGTCGCCGCCGAACAGGTGTTCGATCTCGTCGACCGTGGCGTCAACGACTTCCATTTCTATACGATGAACCGCCCCGATCTTGTCTTTGCGATCTGCAGGCTGATCGGCATTCGCGGCGACAACGCCGGCGAACTGCACGCGGCTTGACCGCAAGCCCTTGAAAAATCGCGCTAAAGCCCGGGCCGTCTGAAAAACGGCCCGGGTTTTTCATGTTTTCAGGGGGGCGGCGCTATCGCCGCGACCGGGCCCCGCTCAGGGCAGGACTCCGAATACAAGGGCGCCTAGAAATACGAACGCAGCGCAGACCATCATAAGGTTGATAGACCGTGTCAGTCCCATAGCAAGCCTCCTTGCTGTGAAGTCTCCGAATCTATGCGTCTCATACCAACGTACAAGAAGAATCGATGCTGCATTGCGGAAAAAATTGAATCGATTTGAGAGCGCAGTGCGCCAAACGTGCCGCCTGCCTGCATTTTTTCGATTGTTAATTCTGTGAAAAAAAATCGCCGCCGGCGCTCTCCCAGGGGGCGGGGCTCCGAAACATGGCACAAATCAGGCAGCGATTTGGCCCTCCAGCCAGTGCGCGACCCGCAAAACCAGCTTGTCGCGGCCGAACCGGCCGACGACCTGCACGCCGAGCGGCATGCCCGCGTCGTCCCATAGGCCCGGCACGTTGACGCAGGGATTGCCCGTCAGCGTCCACAATTTGTTGAAAAGGGCGGACCCGGTCTGGCCGAGGTCGCGCGGCGCCGCGCCCGGCGCCGAGGGCGTCAGCAGCACGTCGACGGTGTCGAACAGCGCCGTCGCGGCCTTGCGGGCATGCCGCGCGATACGCCGCGCCTGATCGTAGTCCGGCGGGGAAATGGTGGCGCCTTCCTCCAGCGCGTCGCGCAGAATCGGGCTCAGCGCATCCCGGTGGCGCGCGAGGTCGTCGCCGAGCGAGATCGCGGCCTCGTAATTCTGGATCATCGCGTGGATGTCGCGGCCGCGCGTCAGGTCTGCGGGTTCGTCCAGTTCGATCACGGTCGCGCCGGCGCGCGCGGCGATCGCGGCCGCCTTTTCGACGGCGGCTTGCATCTCGCCGGACGCCTCGTCCCACACATTCGGTGCGATAGAGGCCGATGCGCGGGGCAGCTTCCAACGGATCGGCGGTGAGATCGCGCCGCGACAGCAGCGCGGCGAACAGCGCCACGTCCTGCGCGCTGGCGGCGAAGAACCCGGTCGTGTCCATCGACCAGGAGAAGGTCTTCATGCCGGTGGTCGGAAACAGCCGGAAACTCGGCTTGAAACCGGCGATGCCGCAAAACGATGCCGGGCGAATGACCGAACCGCCGGTTTGCGTGCCGACGGCCGCCGGAATCATGCCGGCCGCGATCGCCGCCGCCGATCCCGACGAGGAACCGCCCGGCGTATGCGCCGGATCGTGCGGATTGACGGTCGTCGTCGGGTGCAGGAAGGCGAGTTCGGTCGTCGCCGTCTTGCCGATGATGTGGGCGCCGCGCGCCCGCGCCATGGCGACGATCGGCGCATCCGATGGCGGGCGGTAGCCTTCGTAAATCGGCGAGCCGTAGCCGGTCGGCATGTCGAACGTGTCGAAAATGTCCTTCACCCCGACCGCGATGCCGGCCAGCGGACCTTGCGTCGCCACCGCGGCATCGTCCGGGCAAAGCGCGGCAAAGGCGTGCAGCGCGCCGTCCTTTTGCGCGATCAGCGCCCGGCTGCGGGCGACGGCCGCGTTCGGGCTGTCGTTTCCGGCAGCGATATCGGCAAGGATCTTCGAAACGGATAGCACCGGCATCCCCCTTTGCGCGGCTTGATGATCTCTGCTCTAACCACAAGTAACGGCCCGGCGAAAGGAATCAGGGAGTTCTTTCCATGGAACGATTTGCCACGGCGCGCGATGCGGCGCTGAAACTGCGGCCGGACGTTCCGGTCTACTGCTTCCGCCCGCATGTGCTGCGCGAGGACGCGCGGAAATTCAAGGCGCTGTTTCCCGGCAGCACCGCCTATGCGGTCAAGACCAATGGCGAGCCGCTGGTGATCCGGACGCTTCTCGAAGCCGGCATCGACGCCTTCGACGTCGCGTCGCCCGCCGAGATCGAGACGGTGCGCGCGCTCTCGTCCGACGCCGAACTCCTCTACATGCATCCGGTCAAGGCGCAGTCGGACATCAGGCTCGCGCTGGAGAAATACGGCATCCGCACGCTGGTCGTCGACCACGAGGACGAGATCGCCAAGATCCTGCGCATCGCCCGCGGCCTCGATATCGACCATACCGCGATGACCGTCTTCGTGCGCATCGCCACCAAGGGACACGCGGCCTACGAACTGTCGAAGAAATTCGGCGCCGCGCCCGGCCATGCGGTGGAACTGCTGCAGCGCCTGCACGGCATCGGCTTCAAGACCGGCATCTGCTTCCATGTCGGCAGCCAGGTCGAGGAGACCGAAACCTACGAAAAGGCGCTCGCCTCCGCCGACTGGGTGCGCAACCGCGCCGGCGTGCCGCTCGCCGGGCTCGATGTCGGCGGCGGCTTTCCGGCCGAATATCGCCACGATCCGCAAGAGCAACGCGCCCGCGCCGCCGCCGCTGGATTATCTCATGGGCAGGTTGACGGCGGCGATCGACGAATGGGGTTTTTCCGACCTGCCGCTGGTCGCCGAGCCCGGCCGGGTGATCGTCGCGCGCGCCTTCTCGCTGATCGTGCGCGTGCTGTTGCGCAAGGGCAGGCGGCTCTACATCAATGACGGGATCTGGGCCTCGCTGTCGGACTCCTGGACCGGCAAGATCACGCTGCCCGCCCGTTTCATTCCCGATCCCAACATCCGGCGACGCAACGGCGATCCGGCCAATATCGTGCCGTTCAAGGTCTGCGGCGCGACCTGCGATTCCGTCGATATCCTGACCCGCCCTTTCTACCTGCCGGAAACCGTCGATCACCGGCGACTGGATCGAGATCGGCCATATCGGCGCCTATTCGATGGCGCTTCGGACCCGCTTCAACGGCTTCTATCCCGACACCTTCGTCGAGATCGACGAGCCCTTCGACGCCGGAGACGCGCCGGAAAGCTTCGCCAGCCTCGAAACCATGGCGGACTGACCATGAGCGCGGCGGGCAAGGGCCTCTCGCTGTCGGTTCTGCTGGTCGCGGAATGCTTCGCCATGTCGCTGTGGTTCGTGTCCGCCGCGATCCTCCCGGGCATGATGGCGGAAACGGCGATGTCGCCGTTCCGGCAGGCCGCGCTTTCGAGCGGCGTTCAGGCCGGCTTCGTCGCCGGCGCGCTTCTCTCCGCCGTACTTGGCATTCCCGGACCGCTTCGATCCGCGTCGCGTGTTCGGTGCGGCGGCCGTGCTGGCCGGCGGCGTCAACCTGACACTGCTCGTCTCTGTGCCGGGAAGCGCCGCCGCGATCGCGGCGCGGTTCCTGACCGGGGCTCTTGCTCGCAGGCGTCTATCCGGTCGGGATGAAGATCGCGGTCGGCTGGGGGCAGCGCGACCGGGGGTTCCTCGTCGGCGCTTTGGTCGGTGCCCTGATCCTCGGTTCGGCGTCCCCGCATATCTTTTCTCTTGTCGGCGGAAGCGACTGGCGCTTTACCGTCGCCCTGGCGTCGGCCGCGGCGGTTTTGGGCGGGGTGATCAGCCAGATCGTGTCGCTCGGTCCGCACCATGCCCGGGCCGCGCGCTTCGATCCGCGCGTCGTGGCGACGGCATGGACGAACAGGCGGGTCCGTCTCGCCTATGCGGGCTATCTCGGCCACATGTGGGAGCTCTATTCGATGTGGGCCTGGATCGCGGTCGCATCCGCGGCTTCCTTTCGGGCGACCCTTCCCGAAAACGAGGCCGTCCGGTTGGCCACGATCATGGCGTTTCTTTCCATCGCGGCCGGCGCGATCACAAGCGTCCTTGCCGGAAAAAGCGCCGACCGGATCGGCAAGGCGGACGTCGCGCTTTATGCCATGGCGGTGAGCGGGACATGCGCCGTCCTGACCGCACTGACGTTCGGCGGGCCGGTCTGGATCACCTTTGTGATTGTCGTACTCTGGGGCGCCTCGATCAGCCCGGATTCCGCGCAGTTCTCCGCCCTCGTCGCCGACAACGCGCCGCCCGACCAGGCTGGCAGTCTGATGACGCTGCAGACCGCGCTCGGTTTCGCCCTGACCTTCGTCACTGTTCAGGTGACGCCGATATTTGCCGGGTGGTGGGGCTGGCCGGCGGTGCTTGCGGTTCTCGCCATCGGCCCGGCATTCGGCATCGTCGCCATGATCCGCCTGAAGGCGATTGGATTGAGATCGCCGGGATGCTTCGACAGGACGCTTCAACTTGTCCTATTGAAGGCAGCCGGCGACGTTATAGTTTTGTGCATGTCAGATGCAGGATTTCCGCCATGCCGAAACTCGTTCGCTTCGTCTTGATCAACAGCATCGTCGGCATCGTGATCGGATGGGTGATCGCGGCGGCGATGGTGCATTTCAATATCGCCAATCTCGGCGAACTGATCAGTCACACCAACAGCAAGGTCGCGGCGATCTTCCTGCTCGGCATGACTTTCGGCATCACCTTCGGGTTCGCCTATCTCGCCACGGCGGTGATGCTGATCCCGACCAACAAGGACGATTTCGACCGCATGTGAAAACTCCGCGGAATCTCGTCTCGCGCCGGCTGTCGGGATTTGACTTTTTGATAAAATCGATCCCAACTTCCGCCGGGGAGCATGTCGTATAGGCGCGAGAGATGTTCGTCGTATGGAGTATAGCCCGGAAAAAGCGGCCAAAGGCGTCGAACAGAGCGACAAGCTTGAAATAATAGACCGTATTTATCAGGTCGCCATCGATCCGGAGCGCTACGAGGACCTCCTCGACATATGGGAAGACCGGCTCGGGCCGGCGCGCGGCATCAAGGGCATGCCCGGCGAAGACCAGCAACTGTTGATGCGCGATGCCGAGCTGGAAAGCCACATGGCGCGCGCCACCTCGGTACTCGACCATCTCGACCGGCATTCGCCGGACAAGATCCTGGAAAACGTCGTATCCTCCTTCGAGCGGACAGCGGCATTCACCGTATCCGGGGCAGGCGTCGTCAGTGCCGTGAACGCAGCGGCGGAATCGGTCTTCGAGACGTTTCCGGGACAGCCCTTGTCCTCGCTTCCGATCGACCCCGACGATGCGGCCCACCTGAAGCGGGAGGTGGCTCGCATCTCCGATCCGCAGGCGAGGGGAAGCTCCTTTGCGCGGTTCCGGTTGACGACGACAGGCCGCCCGATCGTGGTGCGCCTGTCGCCGATCGAGCAGGAAATCGGTGACGAAGCCCAGGTCCTGGCGGTCACCAGCGAGATGGCGTGGCCCGACGGGCTTTCGGCCACGGTGCGCGAAGCCTTCGGACTGACCGAGGCCGAGGTCGAGGTGCTGCGCGCCCTTGTCGAAGGCGCGGGCATCGCCGAGATCGCGGCCATGCGCGGCCGGTCGCGCGAAACCGTCAAGAGCCAGATCCGCTCGATCCTCGCCAAGACCGAGACGCGCGCGCAGGCCGAGCTGGTGCGTGTCACGCTTGGCCTGATGGATGTCGTTGCTGTCACCGAGCGCAAGGCATCGTTGAAGACATTGCGCGGCGGTGCCCGGCTTCGCCACCGGCCGTTTCGCTCGATGCAGCGCCCCGACGGGCGGAGGGCCGATCATATCGTCATAGGCGATGAGGCCGGTCGGCCGGTGCTCTATTTCCCGCAGGATTACGGGCTGATCCGATGGCCGGCGTCCGCCGAGGCAGCGGCAGAGCGGCGCGGCCTCAAGGTCATCGTGCCGATAAGGCCCGGCTTTGGACACTCAACCCAGGTCCGCGACCGCGCGCACCTCGTCACGGCTGTCGTGTCCGACATCGTCGCCCTGCTCGATCATTACGGCATAGAGCGCTGTCCGGTTGTCGCGCTCTCCAATGACGCCTTCTTCGCCTATCATCTCGTCCGGATGCATCCGGGCCGGCTGGCGGCGGTTATCAATTGCAGTGCCGGCCTGCCGCTTTTCAAGCGCGCCCAGTACGAACGGATGCACAAATGGCACCGCTTCATCATGGCCAATGCCCGATATGCGCCGGCCATGCTGCCTTTCATGGTCAAGGCGGGTTTTTCGCTGGCCCGCCGTATCGGCAAGCGCGGCTTCGTGCATGCGGTCTACGGCGCATCGCCCGCCGACGTCCAGACGTTCGAGGATCCGGAGGTCATGGAAGCCATGGTGCACGGTTCCGAAGTCTGCCTTTCCGACTGGCACTCCGCGCATGACTCCTTTGCCAACGAGACGATCATCCAGCAGTCCGACTGGCGGGATATTGTCCATGCCTGCGATATCCCGATCCACATATGGCAGGGCCACCAGGATCCGCAGATGCCGATGGCGACGATTGCCGAGATGCGGATCGAGTTTCCGAATATCGTCTTCCACGAGGATTCGAACGCCGGTCAGCTCATCTTTTTCAAGGACTGGCCGCGGATTCTCGATTTGGCGGAAACCTTTCTCGACTGAATCCTGTGCATGAAACGATGTCCATCACCCGATTGGGTGATGCCGGGCTGCCGGTCGCCGTCCTATTTTCGGCAGGGGCGCCCGGAGAGACTTTATGCTTGGCGGTATGGCGCTCGCCTGTGCTTTTATTTCCGCCGCTTTCTACATGGCGGCGACATTTGTGATGAAATATTGGGGCGGTCAGCCCCTGTTGCTGGTTCTGCCGGCCTGCGGCGGCGCGCTGTTGCTCGCCGCGGTATTTGAAATCGAGGCGATGAAGTCCGCCGAAATGGCGCGCACTTTCATCATCATCCTCGCGCTGGAATTCGTTCTGACGCTGGTCTGCGCGATATTCCTGCTCGACGAGCGGTACGGTGTGCGCGATTTTTTCGCGGTCATCCTCGTATTCGCCGGAATTGCGCTCCTGTCCATGCGTGACGGGCGGAGCGCTACATCGAGTGCCGCCCGCGCTATGGTGAATGCGCCGGCCGGGAAGGTGCTTGCCGAGGCGCGGCTCAATGCCCCAGGCCGCGCCTCGGCATCAAAGGGCGCCAAGAAGGCGTGAAGTCGGCCAGCCGTCGGCGGGCAGGCCAAGCCGTTTCTGCTCGCTGCGCACCGCGTCGCGCGTGCCGGCGCCGAGAATGCCGTCGATCTTGCCGACATCGTAGCCCTTCGCCGTCAGCTTCTTCTGCAGCGCTTTCGTCTGCGGCTGGTCGAGGCCGGGCTCCGGATTGCCCGGATCGAAGATCGGCGCGCCGCCGAGCCGCGTGGCGAAATAGGCCGCCGTCGTGACATATGTCAGAGACTGGTTCCATTCGAGGAAGACGCGGAAATTCGGATAGGCGAGAAAGGCGGGGCCCTTGCGTCCCATCGGCAAGAGCAGATGGACGCCGTCGCTGGCCGGCAGCGAGCCGTTGCGGGCCCGCACGCCGCGCTTCTGCCATTCCGAGGCGGGCAGCTCCCTGTGAATGCCGGAATCGTACCAGTCCATTTCGGCCGGCACGCTCACCTCGATCAGCCACGGTTCGTTCGCCCGCCAGCCGAGCGAATGCAGGAAATTGGCCGCCGTCATGATCGCGTCGGGGGCGGACGTCTTCAGCGAGATCCGGCCGTCGCCGTCGCCGTCGCGGCCCTTCGTCAGATAGTCCTCCGGCAGCACCTGCACCTGGCCGATTTCGCCCGCCCATGCGCCGGTGATGTCGCGCGGCACGACGCCGAGATCGATCAGCCGGGCGAGCGCCAGCAATTGCGGCCGGAACAGTTCCGGCCGCCGGCAGTCATGCGCCAGCGTCGTGATTGCGTTCAGCGTGTTGAAATCGCCCTGGAAGCCGCCGAAATCGGTCTCCAGCCCCCAGAAGGCGGTGATCACCTCCGGCGCCACGCCGTATTCGGCCTTCGCGCGCTTGAAGGTGGCGGCATATTTCTTCAGTTTCGAGCGGCCGATATCCATGCGGTTCTGCGAGATCAGCCGCCGGGCGAAGGTCACGAAATCGAGCGTGAAGACGCCCTGCGCGCGGTCGCGCCTCAGGACCTTCTGGTCGATCTGTCCCGAGGCGAGCGCCTGCAAGCCTTTCTCGCCGATGCCGGCCGCGCGCGCTTCCTCGACCATGCCCCTGCGCCATGCCGAAAAATCGCCGCCGCACTGCACATTTGCCTGCGCCGCGGCGGGCAGGGCGGTTGCGCCAAGCGCGATGATGGCCATGGCGATACGGGCATGGGTCTTCATGGTCGGAATGCTCCTCCGGCGAATTGGGGAAAGATGGCGGTCAGACCCGGTTGGCGGAAACCCATTCCTGCCAGTCGGACTTGCTGCCCGCGAAGACGTTGATGTCGGTGTCGCCGGGAACGCCGGGAACGACGCCGGTCCCGGTATATTGCCAGAACACCCAGTTGCGGCCGGGATAGGCGACCCGCGGATGCGCCTTGACGGTGCGCAGCCAGAAGGTCTCGCCCCTGAAATGGCCGGCGATGTTGTCCTCGTAGAAATCCGGGGTCGTGTAGATCACCGGGCGGGTGCCGTAGTGGCGCTCCAACGTATCGAGGAATATCTTCATCTCCGAGCGCACCTTTTCGGGCGACGGACGGTCCTTGCAGGTCGGCGAAGCCGGGTTCCACTCCATGTCGAGCACCGGCGGCAGCGCGCCCGCCTCGCGCGGGACGTTGCGGATGAACCAGCGCGCCTGCTCGATCGCCGGACGGCAGAAATAGTAGAAATGATAGGCGCCGCGATGCATGCCGGCGGCTTTCGCGCTGCGCCAGTAGTCCTCGAACCGGTCGTCGACGCGGTCGCCGCCCTCGGTCGCCTTGATATAGGCGAAGGTCACGCCGGAGCGTCTTCGCCGCCTTCCAGTCGATGGGGCCCTGGTATTTGGACACGTCGATGCCGTGCACGGAATAGCCATGCGGCGCGCCGCCCTCGAACCTGTCGACCGGGTCGCTGTCGGCGAAGCGCGGAGCGGCCAGCGGCAGCACCGATTCCGTAAAGTCGTAGGAGACCTGCGTGCAGCCCGTGACGGCGACGGCGCAAAGCAGAATGAAACAGCGAAAGACGCGCGAAAGCACCGATTCGTCCCCTTTTTTTCGCCCCACGAATACCTAACGCGCATATGTTTTAACGCGATGTTATCGGTGTGACAAATCGTGATCGATTGTGACGCTTCGATGGCTGGCTCCTGCGACATATCGCATGCGGTCCGGAGAAACGGTTGACGCCGGCTCCGCCGCGCGCCTAGCTCAACCTGGCGTGGTAGACATGGAGGAGCGTCATGCGTGCGTTGAAGGTGCTTCTGGTGCTGGTCGTGGCAGGTGTGATCGGCCTGGCCGGATGGCTCTATGTCGCGCCGCCCGACCTGATCCGGGTCGGATCGGGCTATTCCGCGAAGATCGTCTGTTCCAATGCCTTCCTGACGGGTCGCGATCCGCGGACCGTGCTCCGGGTCGATGTCCAGGCGCCGGGACACTGGCTTCTGCGCTACATGAATGTCTCCGTCGATCGCGCCGCCGGCGTCGTGCGCGCCGGCCTTTTCGGCCTGTTCGGAAACGGCGTCGCGCTCTATCGGCAGGGCCTCGGCTGCGCGAGCGTGCCCGATGGCGACATTGATGCCGTCCGCGCCCAGCCGACGCCGAAGCCGGAAGAAGTCGTCGCGCCGGGCGAGGGGCTCTGGCCCGCCGGAGAAGACGTCGTGCCGGTCACCAACGAGGAACTCGATGCCGTCCTGAACGATCCGGCGCTGGCCGGCCCCGGCATGCGGGCGATCGTTGTCGTCAGGGACGGCAGGATCGTCGCCGAACGCTATGGTGACGGTTTCGACGCCGGGACCCGGCTTCTCGGCTGGTCGATGACCAAGTCCGTGACATCCGCCATCATCGGAACGCTGATCCGCCAGGGGCGTCTCGAACGCGACCGCACGAAGCTTCTCCCCGAATGGACGGACAAGCGCGCGGACATCTCGCTTGCCGACATGCTCGGCATGGCCAGCGACCTCGTCTGGAACGAGGGATACGGCTCCGTCTCCGACGTCACGCGCATGCTCTATCTCGAACCCGACATGGCGTCCTTCGCGGCCTCCAACCCGCTCGAGGACGAGACGGGCAAAAGCATCGGGCAGGTTTTCAATTACTCCTCCGGCACGACGGTGATGCTGTCGCGGATCTGGGAAAACGCATTCACAGATCCGGCCGAGGCGCTGGCATATCCCCGCAAGGCGCTGTTCGGTCCGCTCGGCATGCATTCGGCGGTGCTGGAAGCCGATGCGCGCGACACCTTCGTCGGCTCCTCCTACATGTACGCGACCGCGCGCGACTGGGCGCGGTTCGGCCAGTTCCTGGCGCAGCGCGGCGTCTGGAACGGCCGTTCGCTGCTGCCGGTCGGTTACGTCGACTGGATGGTCGAACCGCATCCCGCCTCGCATGGTGTCTATGGCCGTGGCCATGTCTGGCTGAGCCCGCCGAATACCGACATGCCGGGCCCGAAAGCCGAATTGCCGGCGGACGCCTTCTTCATGGAAGGCCATGACGGCCAGTCGGTGTCGATCGTTCCGTCGGAAAACCTGGTTGTCGTCCGCCTCGGCCTGACGCCGTCGAGGGAAGGCTACAAGGTCGAAAATCTCGTGCAGGCGGTGATTGCGGCGCTGAACGGGTAGCGCTCAGTCGGCGCGCAGGCCGGTTTCCTCCAGCATGCCGCGCCGCTTGGCCTCGTAGTAATAGCCCGAGGAATAGAGCCGGACCGCGCGGTCTTCGCTGCCGTCTGCGAGAAGCCACGCGCCGCGCAGATATTTGACGCCGTATTTGAGGTTCGTCTCGGCGTCGTACAGGCCGGTCGCCGAACCCGAATAGCCCATCGTGCGCGCCGTTTCCGGCTTGATCTGCATCAGCCCGTAATGGCCGCCGTTTCGCGCCTGCGGATTATAGGTGCTCTCGCGCTTGACCACCCGGTGGACCAGGTTTTCGGGCACATCGTATTCGTCCGAATAGCGCGAGATCAGCGCGTCCATCGGGTCCTGCGCCTCGGCGGCTGCCGTGTCCGCCGGCGCTTCCTGCACCGGCGCGAAGGCCGTGGTTTCGCTCCCGCCGCTGGTCGTACAACCGGAAACGCCGGCAAGGGCGAAGGCGCCGACAAGGGCGGAAACAGTTCGGATTCTGCGCATGACCGCTCGTGACAACGATTCTCTGTGGTCCGCCGGATATCCCGGCTTTCGGGCTTTTTCCGGGCAAAGGCGGCGAAAATGCGCGGATGCTTAACGCCTGTTCGCCGCCTGCCTCACCGCGTCATGGTCCTTCGCCAGCTCGGTGCGCACCAGCGCGGCGACCAGGCGCGGAAAATCCTCCTGCGCGACGAGGGGCGCCAGGCCGTCCGCTGTCTCCGGCAGGCCGAGCTTCGCCGCGCCGGCGAGCGCCTTCCGGTCGGCAAAGGGAAACAATTCGTCCCACACGGTCTGAACCTCGCGAAAGAAGATGTCGGCGCCGACGTCGCCGATACCCTTGAACGCCTTGAGCAATTTCCGCTCCTGCCGCGGTTCCCGGCCGGCCTTCTCGCGCAATTCGCGCAGGTCGCCGCCATACTCGTCGATGAGCAACTGCACCGTATCGCCGAGCATGCGCGCGGTGCTTTCGTCATAGCGGGCGTAACCGGAATGGTTCAGAACGCGCACGCGCTCCTCCCACGAACTCTCCGCCATCGCATGCGGCGTCGTCCATCCGGCATCGGCCAGCGCCCGCGCGGCCTTCAGCGCGATCGGCGACGAAATGCGCGCGCTCATCAGCAGCGCGGCGCACAGCCAGCGGAACAGCGCCGACGGCGTGTTTGCGGCGAGGTCGATCCCGAGTTCGCCGGCATAGGTCGTCCCGTGCCGGTCGAGCAGGGCTTCGACCAACGCATTGACGCTTGTTTTGCTGGGCGCATTCATCTGCGGTACATTCGAGATATGCATTCCGGAAGTCCATATCGGCTGTCCGGATTTGCCTAGCGATTTTCTCGCTCTTTCGCCGCGCGCAGCACAGCTTCCTTCACGTAGTCCTCCAAGGGCGGATCGAGATCGTACATCGCCCCATCGAGATCGTCGAATTCGGCTTCCAGCGCTTCCTCGACATATTCCTCCGCGCTTTCTGGTCGCACACGCGACTGGCTTTGCCAGCGCTCGATAGCCTCGCGCATGATTTCGGCATGGTCGATTGCTCCCATCGCAGCGATAGCGTCGGCAGTCTCATCCCAAGGGAGGTACGTCTTGTTGAGGAAGTATTGGAGGTGACCGCCATTATAGACTTCGGAGAAATAGAAGAACGCCAGATACGGGCCGCGATCGCGCGGTTCCACTTCTTCAAGCGGCACCAGATAGATCTTGTCGAGAAAGGCGTTCCATTCTCGCACCGATTCCGTTCGAGTTGGCGAGAAACTCGCGAGAACAGCAAAAACCAATCGTACCAACAAGATGGCCTCCCGTACTCAGGCTGTCTTTACAACCTATACGAGAAATATTGGAGAAAATGCAATCGGATGCGGTGCGCGATCTACTCCGCCAGATATCCCCCCGGCGTCGGCGTGGTGACGATCACCGCTTCGCCGGCCTTCACGCGACGTCTGGTCGCAATGCTTCAGCTTTTCCAGCGTTCCGTCGAGGCGGCGGATCTCGGTCTTGCCGCATTCGCCGTCGCCGCCGCCGTCGAGCCCCTTCGGCGGGATCGTGCGATGGCCCGACAGGATCGCGCATTCCATGTCTTCCATGAAGCGCAGCATCCGCCGCGTCCCGTCGCCGCCGTCGAACTTGCCCTTGCCGCCGGAGCCTTGCCGGATCGAGAATTCCTCGACCACGATCGGATAGCGCATTTCGAGGATTTCCGGGTCGGTCATGCGCGTGTTCGTCATGTGGGTGTGGACACCGGACGCCCCGGCGAAGCCGCGGCCCGAGTTCATCCGGCCGGCCGGCGAGCCGGAGCAGATCGTCTCGTAATTCTGGTAGCGGGCATTGCCGTAGGTGAGGTTGTTCATCGTGCCCTGCGCATGCGCCAGCGCGTCGAGCGCGTAGAGCAGGCAGTTGGTCACGTGCTGGCTCGTCTCGGTGTTGCCGGCGACGACGGCGGCCGGATAGCTCGGTTTCAGCATTGAGCCGTCCGGGATGACGATGTTGATCGGGCGCAGGCAGCCGGCATTCATCGGGATGTTCGCCTCGACCATCAGCCGGAAGACATAGAGCACCGCCGCGCGCGCCACCGGTTCCGGCGCGTTGAAATTGTTCTTTTCCATCGGCGAGGTGCCGGTGAAGTCGACCGTCGCCTCGCGTCTGCGCCTTGTCGACGGTGATCTTCACCCGGATCGTCTGGCCGTTGTCGGTCGGATACTCCGCCTCGCAGTCGGACAGCGCGTCGATGACACGGCGCACGCTTTCCTCGGCGTTGTCCTGCACATGCTCCATATAGGCCTGCACGACGGGCAGGGTGAAATGGGCGACCATCTTGCGCAGTTCGGCGACGCCCTTCTCGTTGGCGGCGATCTGGGCGCGCATGTCGGCGAGGTTCTGTTGCGGATTGCGCGCCGGCCACGGGTGGTCGGTCAGGAGTTCGATGAACGCCTCGTCGCGCAGCCGTCCGTTCTCGACCAGCTTGAAATTGTCGATCAGCACGCCTTCCTCGTCGACATGGGTGGCGCGCGGCGTCGCCGATCCCGGCGCCATGCCGCCGATATCGGCGTGGTGGCCGCGCGAGGCGACGAAGAACAGGATCTTTCTCGCCCTCATCCTGAGGTGCGGCGCCGTCAGGCGCCGCCTCGAAGGGCGAGGCGAAGACCGGCGTCACCACGGTGATGTCGGGCAGATGCGTGCCGCCATTGTAGGGCGCGTTCAGCGCATAGACGTCGCCGGGCTTCATGTCCGGGTTCTGGCGGATGATCGATTCCACCGAGCGGTCCATCGATCCCAGATGCACCGGCATGTGCGGCGCGTTGGCGACCAGCGCGCCGGTGTGGTCGAAGACCGCGCAGGAGAAGTCGAGCCGTTCCTTGATGTTCACCGACGAGGCGGTGTTCTGCAGCGTCACGCCCATCTGCTCGGCGATCGACATGAACAGGTTGTTGAACACCTCCAGCATCACCGGGTCGGCCTCGGTGCCGATCGGCGCGACGCGCGCCTTGGCGACGTGGCGCGTCATCAGGATCTGGTTGTGGCCGCTGACCTCGGCCTGCCAGCCGGGTTCGACGACGATCGTCTGGTTGTCCTCGACGATGATCGCCGGGCCGCGGACGCGGTCGCCCGGCACCAGCGGCGAAGACGCCGATTTCGTGCGCAGGAAGAGGCCTGCGTCCTGGTGTTCCCCGCCGGTGAAGATGCGTTGGGTGGTGTCGGCGTCGCGGTCGCGCCGGTCGGGCCCGGTGTCGCTGCCGCTCTCGAAATGCTCGGGAATTCTCTCCGATGCCTCGACGCCGACGGCTTCGACGATCAGCTTGCGCGACGGGTCGGTGAAGCCGAATTGCGCCATGTGCGCCGCCTCGAAATCCTTCGCCGCCCGGTCGAGGTCCTTGCCGTCATAGCGGATCTCGATCGTCGTGTCGGTGCCGTCATAGCGCAGATGCAGCACCGGCTGCGTGGCGATCCCGTCCGCGGAAAGGCCCTGTCCGGTCAGTTCGTCGACGGCATCGGCCTCGAGATCGGCGATCAACCCGTCGATCGCCTCGCGGCTGTCTTCCCCGAGCGTCTCGACCAGCGCGTGCTGGCGCGAGGCATAGGTCTTCGACAGGCCGATGCCATAGGCCGACAGCAGGCCGGAATAGGGATGGATCAGCACCGCCTTCATGCCGAGCGCGTCGGCGACGAGGCAGGCATGCTGGCCGCCGGCGCCGCCGAAGCAGTTGAGCGCGTAGCCGGTGACGTCGTAGCCGCGCTGCACGGAGATCTTCTTGATCGCGTTGGCCATGTTTTCGACCGCGATGGTGATGAAGCCTTCGGCGACTTCCTCCGGCGTGCGCCCGTCGCCGACCCTGTCGGCCAGCTCGCGGAATTTCTCGCGCACGATGTCGGCGTCCAGCGGCTCGTCCTGGTTGGGGCCGAAAATCGCCGGGAAATGCACCGGGTCGAGCTTGCCGGTCATCACATTGGCGTCGGTGACGGTCAGCGGGCCGCCGCGCCGGTAGGCGGCGGGGCCGGGATTGGCGCCGGCCGAATCCGGGCCGACCTGGAACCGTCCGGCGTCGTAGTGCAGCACCGAGCCGCCGCCGGCGGCAACCGTGTGGATGCGCATCATCGGCGCGCGGATGCGCACGCCGGCGACCTCGGTGTCGAAGGCGCGCTCGTAAGCTGCCGGCATAATGCGCGACGTCGGTCGAGGTGCCGCCCATGTCGAAGCCGATCACGTCGGAAAAGCCTTCCGCCTTCGCGGTCTCCACCATGCCGACCACGCCGCCCGCCGGCCCCGACAGGATCGCGTCCTTGCCCTGGAACAGGTCGGCCGCCGTCAGCCCGCCCGACGACATCATGAATTGCAGCCGCGTGCCGCCCGGCGCGTCCGAGACGCCGAGTTCGCTCGCGACCTGGTCGACATAGCGGCGCAGGATCGGCGACAGATAGGCATCGACCACCGTCGTGTCGCCGCGCCCGACCAGCTTGGCGAGCGGCGAAACCTTGTGGCTCACCGAGATCTGGGTAAAGCCGATCATCCCGGCCATTTCCTCGGCCGCCAGCTCGTGCTCCGGATACGCCCAGGCATGCATGAAGGCGATCGCGACCGCCCGGATGCCCTTGTCATAGGCCTCGCGAATGTCGGTCTCGACGGCGGCGAGATCGACCGGGACCTCCACCGTGCCGTCGGCGAGCACCCGTTCGGGCACCTCGATCACCCGCTCGTAGAGCTGCTCGGGCAGGATGATTTCCTTGGCGAAAATGTCCGGCCGCGCCTGGTAGGCGATGCGCAGCGCGTCGCGGAATCCCCTGGTGATCAGCAGCAGCGTCCGGTCGCCCTTGCGCTCCAGCAGCGCGTTGGTGGCGACCGTCGTGCCCATCCGCACCGTGCCGATCCTGACCGTCGGCACCGGCTGGCCCTTCGGCACGCCGAGCAGGTCGCGGATGCCCTGCACCGCGGCGTCGCGATAGGCTTCCGGGTTTTCCGACAGCAGCTTGTAGGGATGGATCTTGCCCGCCGGGTCGACGCCGAGAACGTCGGTGAAGGTGCCGCCGCGGTCGATCCAGAAATCCCATCTGTCGGTCATGAAAAGCTCCTCGGTGTCAGCCGGTTTTGTGACGGAGAAATCGGGCGGGAGCAACCCTCGGCGCCCGCCGGACCGCACTTGTCATCACCCGGAGGGCAGGTCCTCTTCGTAACCGGCGGGCAGGTGGCGCGTGAAGCCGCGCGCAACGAGATAATCGAATGCGTCCTTCACATCGGCGGGCAGGGGCTGTTCGCTCTGGTAGCCGAGCGTCGGATAGGTCTTGATCCGCCACATGTCTCCGACCATCTCGCAGATCAGCTCTTCCATCGGATGATGCGGCATCGGCTGTTCCTGAAATCCGTGCAGCGGAGCGGTGACGATCGCCTCGACCTTTCGCCATTGCCGCTCGGCCGTCGCGAGAACGCGGCGTTGCGTTTGCGGCTTCGTCACCAGGATCACGATCCGCGCGAAAGGGAGCGCCGCGGACGAAAAACGCAAGTTCTCTCCGATATTTGTCGCCCGTTCTTCAAGCAGGATCGCGTCGCGGGCAACCCCGCGCTCCAATGCGCGGTCCCGGAATGCCGCGGCTTCGGTTCCGGCATAGAGATCCGAGGTCCAGTTTCCCGCGGAACCGGTGAAAAGGATCACCGGCGCGAAGCCGGATTCGTAAAGGTCGGCGCACCAGTCCGCGACGCGAAGGTCGTAGCTGCCGAGGCCGACAATCGCGTCGGCCGCGCGCGGCGGTTCGTAGATGCAGTGATAGTCCCACAACATTTCCGCCGCGCGGAGATCCTCGGCATTCGCTTCGGGAAGTGCGCTCATGGCGTACTCACGAGACCTTCGCCCGCCGGCCGAACCAGACGGTCGCCGCGACCGCGACGGCAAAGAGGATCGTGCGCACGGTCACCGCCTCGCCGAGCAGCAGCGCCGAGAGCGCCACCGTCACGAAGATCTGCAGCAATTGCACCTGGCCGACGCGCGCGATCCCGCCGATCGCCAGTCCGGCATTCCAGGCGAAAAAGCCGAGAAACATCGAAAACAGCGCGTGATAGCCGAGCGCCAGCGCCGAGATGGGGGCGGGATGCAGATAACGGCCTTCCCAGAGAAAGGCTGTCAGCGCGAAGTTGATCGGCGCGGTCGCGACCAGAACCCAGCAGATTGCTTCCCATCCCGGCATCCGGCCGGACAGCCGGCCCATGATCACATAGCCCACCGCCGCCGAGAGAGCCGCGGCAAGCAGCCAGAAATCGCCCGTCTCGACGCCGAACCGGCCGCCGTCGTCGCGCCCGATCACGAACCAGATCACCAGCGCCGCGCCGGCGACCGACCACGCCCAGAACGCCTTTCCGGGACGTTCGCCGGTGATCAGCGCGGAAAAGACGGCCGTCGCCAGCGGCAGGATGCCCAGCACGACGCCGCCATGGCTCGCGCCCACGCTCTGCATCGCCAGCGACGAGAAGGCGGGAAAGCCGAACGTGACCATCAGGCCCGCGCCGAAGACGCTCGCATAGTCGCTCCGCGCCAGCCGCCGGCCGCGCACCGCGAGCACGATGGCCGCGAGAATCGCCGCCACGGAGGCCCGCGAACTGGCGATGAACAGCGGACCGAACGAATCGAGCGCCAGCACGGTCGCCGGCAGCGTGCCGCCGAAAATGACGACGCCGATAAAGCCGAGCGCGTAGCCGAGCGGAATATTGCGGTTCGAACGAGACATTTTGCGTTAGAATGGGGGGAATCCGGAGAGCAGGCGCCGACGTTGCACGGCAACGGGTCCTTGCGCAACCGCTCTTACAAATCGAAATCCGATCCATTATGGAAAGTCCATGTCGATCTGGGTCCGCATATCCGATTTCGTTACCGCGAAGGCGACCACGGCGCTCTCCGGCGTCGTCGAGACCGTGCGCACGGTCTTTGCCGGCGATCCGGCGACGCGCCGGCGCGTTGCCTTCTCGATCGCCATGATCGCGCTCTCGGCCAAGATGGCGAAAGCCGACGGCATCGTCACCAATGACGAGGTCGACGCGTTTCGCGAGATCTTCGAAATTCCCGCCGATGACGCCAGGCGCGTCGCCAGCCTCTACAATCTGGCGAAACAGGATGTCGCCGGTTACCGCGCCTACGCGCAACAGGTCGCCGGGCTTTGCGGCACCGGCGCGCCCGATTGCCCGCTGCTGATCGATGTTCTGGACGGGCTCTTTCATATCGCCAAGGCCGACGGTGTGATCCATCGCAAGGAGCTCGATTTCCTGACCGATGTCGCCGGGATTTTCGGGATTTCCGGCAACGAGTTCGAGCGCGTCACGGCGCGCCATGTCGACAGGGGACACCGCGATCCCTGGCGCATCCTCGGGCTCGAGCGCGGCGTCTCCCACGCCGATGCGCGCCGCCGCTATTTGCAGCTCGTGCGCGAGAACCATCCCGACCAGTTGATGGCCCGCGGCCTGCCGGAGGAATTCGTCAAGATCGCCAACGATCGCATCGCCGCGATCAACGACGCCTGGGAGGTGATCGAGCCCGGGCTCAAGGCGGCTTCCGGCGACGTGGAAACCGGTTCGTCGTCCGCAACCGCGCCGAAACAGGGCTCGAAGCGCGGATGAGCGACGAGCGTTTCGCGCCCGATCACGACGGCGCAGACATCCGCGTCTCGCCGAATTTCGGCGAACGGCGCGACGGCAAGCCGGCCGATATCCTGCTGCTGCACTATACCGGCATGGAAAGCGGCCCGGCCGCCGAGGACTGGCTCTGCGCCCCGCATAGCGAGGTTTCCTGCCACTATATCGTCCACGAGGACGGACGCGTCGTCCAGATGGTGCCCGAAGCGATGCGTGCCTGGCATGCCGGTCGCAGCCGGTGGAAGGGCGAGACCGACATCAATTCGCGCTCGATCGGCATCGAGATCGTCAATGGCGGCCACGAATTCGGCCTGCCGCCCTTTCCGGATCGCCAGATCGAGGCCGTGATCGCGCTGTCGCGCGGCATCGTCGCGCGCCATGCGATCGCGCCGGAGCGCGTGCTTGCCCATTCCGACGTCGCACCGGGGCGCAAGCGCGATCCGGGAGAACTGTTCCCCTGGGCCGGACTGGCCGCCGAAGGCGTCGGCCACTGGGTCGATCCGGAGCCGCTCGGCGGCGGGCGTTTCTTCTCGCTCGGCGACCGCGGCCAGCCGGTCGAGGCGCTGCAATCCATGCTGGCGCTCTACGGCTACGGCATCGAGGTCACCGGCGAGTTCGATCAGGCGACGGCCGCCGGCATTGCCGCGTTCCAGCGCCATTTCCGTCCGGCGCGCGTCGACGGCGTCGCCGACGCCTCGTCGATTGCGACACTTCACAGGCTGCTTTCGACACTGCCCGCATACGCCTGAAGACATTGCAAATAACAGAAATGTTGCACCTGCTCACAAAGAGTGAAGCGGGTTGCCGGAACCCCGCCACTTTTTCGCACGAATCAGCGCGGTCATCCGAAACATTCAAAACGGACCACAATGTCGAAATACACCGTCATGGGCACGATCGTGCTTTTGTCGCTGGCTGCCGCCGGTTGCCAGACCACCTCATCCTCCGGCATCGAGCCGATGGCCTACAACACGGCCGAGACCGGAAAGCATAAGGAAAAACCCTATAACAGGATCGTCAGGAAATACGCCGCCGAATACGGCGTTCCGGTCGAACTCGCGCATGCCGTGATCTTCACGGAAAGCAAGTACCGCGCCGACGCGCGCGGGTCGGCGGGCGAAATCGGGCTGATGCAGCTGAAGCTCGCCACGGCGCGCGGCGTCGGATACCGTGGATCGGCCAAGGGCCTCTACGATCCGGAAACCAACATCGAATACGGCATGCGGTATCTCGGCGGCGCCTACAAGCTTGCCGGCGGGACGACCTGCGGGACGATCCTGAAATACAATGCCGGCCACGGCGCCAAGCGCATGAATCCGGTTTCCAGGGCCTATTGCGCCAAGGTCGCCAGGCTCATCGATTAATCTCGTCGATCATCGCATTGAGGAAAGCGTCCATCTGGGCAAGGCTTTCCTCGGCCTGCGCCGTCGGGAAGCCCTGGAAGACATGGCATCCGCCGGGATAGATCCCGAGTTCGACGCCGTTGCCGGCGGCATGCCAGCGCTGCGCCATCATCAGCGTGTCGTCGATCAGGAGGTCCCTTGTGCCGCAGGAAAACAGCGCCGGCGGCATCCGGTCGAGACGGGCATAGAGCGGCGAGACGTCCGGATCGCGGGTGTCTTCGTCATGGCGCAGGAAGTTTTCGGTGAACTTGAACACGTCGCGCGTCGTCAGGATCAGCTTGTCGCTGCCCCAGTTGCGCACGCTCGCGGTGCCGCCGAGGTCGTAGCATCCGGCGACGAGGTTCGCCGCATGGAAGGGCCACACGCCGTGCCGGTCGCGCAGGCGCAACAGCGTCACCGCGGAAAGATGCGCGCCGGCGGATTCGCCGCCGATGGCGAGGAACTGGCGCGGAATGTCGTGGCCCATCGACGAGATCAGCCACAGCGCGGCCGCCTCGCAGTCGTCGGCGGCGGCGGGGTAGGGATGTTCCGGCGCCAGCCGGTAGTCGACCGAGACGGTGACGAGCCCCGTATGCTCCGCCAGCCGGCGCATCCGCTCGTCGTTTTCGGACGGCGCGCCCATCACCCAGCCGCCGCCATGGATGTGCAGATAGGTGCCGCGCGCCTTGCGCGTTCGCGGATGCAGGACCCGCAGCGGAATGTCGTGGCCAGGCCCGTCGGCCATGTAGATCTCGGCATGCGGGTCGGGCGGGCAGAGCGGAAATGAGCCGCGTCCGGCGGCGCGCGCGGTGCGGATGTCGGGCAGCGAAAACCGCCAGATGTCGGGCGCCTTCGTCAGCCGGTCCAGGATCGCCGCATTGTACTCGCGCACCTCCGGGGCGATTGCCTCGTCCGAAAAAACCTCCGCGCCGGGCCATTGCGGATTGCCGGGATATGCCATCGAAATTCCCCTGTCGGCCGAAAATTCCCCTGCGGGCCGAAAAATCCCCCGAGGGCGTTGTGATCAAGTCGGGCAAAAACGGCGTATCACGCCTGACAGGCTTCCGCCAACGCCTGGCCGGCGCGGCGGCAAGCGAACCCACGGAGATTTTCATGATCCTGCTGCGCGCCGTTCTCGTACTTGCCGGATTGGCTCTGGTGGCCCTTGTCGCATGGGCGGTTTTCGCCGGCGATTTCCGGGCGGCCGGCCGCTTTCTGACGAGCGATCCCTGGGGCGTCGTGACGCTCGCCGATCTCTATCTCGGCTTCCTGCTCTCGTCGCTTGTCATCGCGGCCTTCGAGCGAAACTGGCGCGCCGCGCTGTGGATCGCGCCGATTCCCTTTCTCGGCAATATCTGGACGGTAATCTGGTTCATTGTCCGTTTTCCGGCCCATATGAACCGCAAACTGGCCGGCGGCGGGGCAAGATCGAGGCGATTGCCTTGACAGCATGTGCCTTGGCCCCGTCATAATCGCCTAAAGTCGTAGATGTGGCGCGTGGACGATTTGGGGGAGTGCGGCGATGGCGGTACACATACTGGTAGCGGACGATCATCCCTTGTTCAGGGATGCGATCAAGTCCGCCATCAGCATTCCGCTTGGAGACGAGTTCGAACCGCCGGTCGTCACCGAGGCCGGGGACTTCGGTTCGGCGATGGCGGCGCTTGCCGCCGAGCCGGAGACCGATCTCGTCCTGCTCGACCTGTCGATGCCCGGCTCCAGCGGTCTTTCGGCCCTCGTTTCGGTGCGCGCGGCTTTTCCCGCCGTGCCGGTGATCGTCATTTCGGGCACCGACGACGTATCGACGGTGCGCCGTTCGATCGAGCTCGGCGCATCCGGTTTCATCTCCAAATCCGCGCGCACCGACGCGATCCGCAAGGGCGTCGCCGACGTGCTTGCCGGCGAGATCGCACTGCCCGACGGGATGAATCTCGGCAGCGAGCACGATCCGGAGATCGGCGAACTGATCCGCCGCCTGCGCACGCTGACACCGCAGCAGGCCCGCGTGCTCGGCATGCTGGCGGAGGGGCTGCTGAACAAGCAGATCGCCTATGAACTCGGCGTCTCCGAGGCGACGATCAAGGCGCATGTCTCCGCCGTCCTGCAGAAGCTCAATGTCGACAGCCGCACCCAGGCGGTGATCCTGCTGTCCAAGATCGGCGCCGACATGCTGCGCGAGGATCAGGACTGACGCGTAGACCGCGACGGATCGGTCCGCACGTCTTGCCCTCTATTCCGCAGCCACCACCCTGTCAGGCGAAACGCTTGCCAGCAGCGCCCGCAGCGCCGCCGGTTTCAGGGGCTTGTTGAGAAGCTGGATGTCGGCATTGGCGGCGGCGTCGCGCAGTTCCGCCGACCGGTCGGCGGTGATCAGGATCGCGTCCATCTCCGGATCGAGCCGCGACCTGATTGCCGCGATGACGTCGAGGCCGTTTTCGTCGTCGAGATGATAGTCGGCGATGATGACGTTCGGCACCGTTCCCGAGTTGGCGATGCTCTTCATCAGGCCCGACTGGGTCGGCGCCGCGATCACCTTCGCGCCCCAGCCTTCCAGCAGCACAGTCATGCCGGACAGGATCGTTTCCTCGTTGTCGATGCAGGCGACGGTCATGCCGGCCAGCATCTGGCGCGCCGACGACGCCTTGCTGATCCGCGCCGGCTTGGCGATCAGGACGGCCGCCGAACGCTCGATGCGCACCGAAAAGATCGTGCCTTTTTCGAGCTTCGACGTCATCTCGATCGACAGGTTGAGCACCCGCGAGATGCGGTCGACGATGGACAGCCCGAGGCCGAGCCCGCTGGCGATGCGCGCGCCTTCGGACAGGCGCTCGAATTCGCGGAACACCGCCTTCGCCTTCTTCGACGCGATGCCGATCCCGGTATCGCAGACGCAGATCAGCGCGTCGTCGCCGTCGCGCCGGACCCCGACCAGCACCTTGCCGCTCCTGGTGTATTTCAGCGCGTTGGAAACCAGGTTCTGGATCAGGCGGCGCAACAGGTTGCGGTCCGATTCCACCACGATCGACGACGGCACGACGACGAATTCGAGCCCCTTCTCGTCGGCGAGCGGCTGGAAGTCGGTCTTCACCTGCGCCAGCAGGTCGCCGAGCGAGAACACCGACGGGCTCGGCGTCATCGCGCCGGCGTCGAGGCGCGAAATGTCGAGCACGGCGCCGATGATGCTCTCCACCGCCTGCAGCGAGGAGTTGATCTTCAGCGCGATTTCGCGGTCCTTGGTCCGTTTCGCGGCGGTGCGCTCGACCAGCGAGGACGTGTAGAGCCGGGCGGCATTGAGCGGCTGCGAGATGTCGTGGCCGGCGGCGGCGAGGAAGCGCGTCTTGCCGAGATTGGCCTCCTCGGCGAGCGCCTGCGCGCGGGCCAGTTCCCGGTTGACGTTCATCAGTTCCGCGGTGCGCGCGGCGACCCGGTGTTCCAGGCTCTCCTTGGCGCGCTGCAGCGCCTCGTCGGCCTCGACCCGGCCGGTGATGTCGGTATAGGTGACGACGGTGCCGCCGTCCGGCATCGGGTTGGAGCGGATTTCCAGGATCCGCCCGCCGCGCTTCATCGGCAACTGCCAGGCGCGCTTGAAGGAGGTGATGTTGTCGACGGCCTCGAACGCCATCGCCTCGTCGATCTGCTTGTCGTCGACCAGCCGCTCCATGATCAGCTTGATCGGAAAGCCGAACTGGCCCATCTCGCTCGGCAGGCTGAGCAGGGCGCGGAACTGGGTGTTCCAGTTGGTCAGCCGAAGGTTGTTGTCGAACACCGAGATGCCCTGATCCATCTGGTTGAGCGCCATTTGCAGGAGGTCGCGGTTCTGCTGCAGCGCTTCCGACGCATCGTCGAGCAACTGCACGGTCTCGCGTGACGAGGCGCCGTCCTTTTCGAACAGCAGCGACAGCACCAGCCGCGCCGACGACGAACCGACGGCGCTGGCCAGGATCTGCTCGGCGTACCGCACCACCGAGATGTCGGTCATCTGGCGTCCGTCGAGGGCGCGGCCCTCGCGCTCCTCGAAAGCCGTGAAGGCGCGCTCGGTGCGCGCCTGGCCGACATAGCGCGCCAGCGTGCCCTTCAGGTCGTCGATGGTGATCGTCGTGCGGAACCGCCTGATCTTGACGCCCTGCGGCGTGTCGCGCGGCACGAAGGTAATCGCCTGCAGCCGCTCCAGCGGCGATTGCGCGCGCGACAGCGATCCGGCGACGAGCAGGACGACATTGACGAGCAGGCTCCAGAAGACGCCGTGATTGAGCGGCTCGGCCTCGATGCCGAACAGCGCCTGCGGCCTCAGCATGTCGACGCCGAAGACGCCATTCTGGATGAAGGGCGTGTCCTGGCCGAGCAGTGTCGGCAGCAGCAGCGTGTAGGCCCACACGACGAACCCGCCTCCCATGCCGAGGATCGCCCCGCGCGCATTGGCGCCGCGCCAGAACAGGCCGAGGATCAGGGCCGGCGCGAATTGCGCCACGGCGGCGAACGACAACAGGCCGATGGCGGCCAGCTGCGTCGTGTCGGCGGCGGCGCGGTAATAGGCGAACGCTGCGATCAGCATGATGAAGATCGACACGCGCCGGATATTCAGGATGACGCTGGTCCAGTCGCCGGCGGCCGTGCGCAGGCGGTTGCCGAACCGCCACAGCAGCAGCGGCATGACGAGGTCGTTGGAGATCATGATCGCCAGCGCGACCGAGGCGACGATCACCATCGCGGTCGCCGCCGACAGTCCGCCGGTAAATGTCAGGAAGGCCAGGAATTCGTGGCCCGCCGCCAGCGGCAGCGCCAGCACGTAATTGTCCGGCGCGACATGCGGACCGAGATTGAGCATGCCCGAGACGGCGAGCGGCAGCACCAGCAGGTTGATCACGATCAGGTAGAGCGGAAACAGCCACCGCGCGCGCCGCAGTTCGACATCGGCGCGGTTCTCCACCACGGTGACGTGGAACTGCCGCGGCAGGGCGAGGATCGCCGATGCGCTCAGCAGCGTCATCACCAGCCAGGTCGTGCCGTTGCTTCCCGCCGAGATCGCCGAGACGACCCGGTCGTTGTTCCGGATGGCGTCGAGGATCGGTCCGGCGCCGCCGAACATGAAGAACACGGTCGCGACGCTGACCAGCATGAAGACCGCGATCTTGACCAGCGATTCCAGCGCCACGGCGAGGATCAGTCCGTCCTGGTGCTCCGTCGCGTCCGCGTGGCGCGTTCCGAACAGGATCGCGAAGACGCTGAGGAAGACAGCGACGACAAGCGAGATATCGACATGGAAGGACGACTGGTAGGCCAAAAACACGTCGTAATGGCTGACCATCAGCGTGACCGAGTCCGAAATAGCCTTCAATTGCAAGGCGATATAGGGAACGGTTCCGATGACGGCGATGACAGCCGCAAGCGCCGCCACCCAGGCATTCTTGCCGTAGCGCGAGGCCAGGAAGTCGGCGATAGAGGTGATCTTCTCGGCCTTCGACAGCCGCACCATGCGCTCGATCAGCCGGTAACCGAGGGTGAAGACGAGGATCGGCCCGAGATAGATCGTGAAGTACTGGAAGCCGCTTTGCGAGGCGACGCCGACCGATCCGAAGAAGGTCCAGGAGGTGCAGTAGACCGCGAGGCTCAGCGCATAGATGTTCGGCCGCGGCGCGGTCGACGCACCGCCGCGTGACCTGCGGTCGCCATAGGCGGCGACAGCGAACAGGATCGCCAGATAGCCCAGCGCGACGACGATGATCAGGCCGCCCTGCATTGATCCTCCCGCGCGGCTCCGTCATTCAGACAAGACGGCCGCACACTTTCCGACATTACCCTGTTTAAAGCGATTTATTGTGAATTAACAACATCGCGACTTTGGTATACCCCGCGCATCTGCGTCAAATGCCGGGGCTGGTCCTGTCGATAACGAGCAAGTTGGAGGAATTTCCATGCTCAATGAATTCAAGGAATTTATTGCCAAGGGCAACGTCATGGATCTTGCCGTTGGCGTGATCATTGGCGGGGCGTTCGGCGCCATTGTCAAATCGTTGACCGACGATGTCATCATGCCGATCGTCGGCGCTATTTTCGGCGGGTTCGATTTCACGAACTTCTTCATCCCGCTGGCCTCGGGTGTCACCGCGAGCACGCTGGATGCGGCCAAGGAGCAGGGCGCTGTCCTCGCCTATGGCAGCTTCGTCACCCAGGTCATCAATTTCCTGATCCTGGCCTGGATCATCTTCCTGATGGTCAAGGCCGTGAACAGCCTGCGCCGCAAGGAAGAACCGGCGGCCGAAGCGCCGCCGGCGCCGCCCGCCGATGTTGCGCTTTTGACCGAAATCCGCGATCTGTTGAAAAAATAGGCCAAGCGCGTCGAATGTTGAAAAACCCCGGCCGTTTCGCCGGGGTTTTTCTCTGTCCTCTCTTCCCGGGAACCACCATGAACCAGCCTGCCGCATCGCTTGAAAGTTTTGGCTTGCGCAAGGAGGCGGTGAACGCGCCGCCGAGCGGCATCGTGGCCGTCTTCGATCATGCCCGCGGCCGCGAGGGCCTGATCCCGCTCTGGGTCGGCGAGGGCGATCTCGCGACGCCCGAATTCATCGCCCGGCCGGCCGCCGATGCGCTGCTCGGCGGCGAGACCTTCTACACGTATCAACAGGGAATTCCGCCGCTTCGCGAGGCGCTGGCGCGGTATTTCACCCGCCATTTCGGCATCGAGACCGGGCCGCGGGATTACATCGTCACCGGATCCGGCATGCAGGCGGTCCAGCTGTCGCTCCAGGCGGTGGCCGGCGCCGGCGACGAATGCATCTATCTGGCGCCCGCCTGGCCGAACTTCGCCGCCGCGATGGAAATCGCCGGCGGCAAGGCGGTGCCGGTGGATCTCGATTTTCACGAAACCGGCTGGACGCTGGATCTCGCCCGGCTGGAAGCCGCGATCACGCCGCGTACCCGCGCCATGCTGATCAATACGCCGTCCAATCCGACCGGCTGGGTGGCGACGCGCGAGACGCTGGCCGCCATTCTCGCGATTGCCCGCAAGCACGGCATCTGGATCATCGCCGACGAGATCTATTCGCTGTTCTGGTACGGCGAGGGACGCCGCGCGCCGTCCTTCCTCGATATCCAGGCGCCCGATGACCGCATTCTCTACGTCAATTCCTTTTCCAAGAACTGGGCGATGACCGGCTGGCGCGTCGGCTGGATCAAGGCGCCGCCGGCGCTGATGCCGATGTTCGAGAACCTCGTGCAATACTCGACCTCGGGCGTGCCGCAGTTCCTGCAACGCGGCGCCGTGGCGGCGCTCGACGGTGGCGACGATTTCATCGCGACCCAGCGCGACCGTGCGGCAGAAGCCCGCGACCTGGTCACGACACGCCTGCGGGCGACCGGCCGCGTCCGCATCGCGCCGCCGATGGGGGCTTTCTACCTGTTCTTCGCCATTGACGGCGTCACGGATTCGATGGCGACGGCAAAACGCGTCGTCGACGAGACCGGTGTCGGCCTCGCGCCGGGCAGCGCCTTCGGCCCGTCCGGGGAGGGGTATTTCAGGCTCTGCTTCAACCGCGACCTTGGCCAGATCGCGGAGGCGGCGGAGCGCCTCGAACGCCATATCGGCGCGCGGAACTGACCCCGCTCCGCGCCATAGCACGGGTTTGTCTCAGGCCTTGCGCCCGTAACAGCTTGAAACGGCTGACGCCGCCATCGGGATGGATGTTGAGCCGCACATGCGTCACCGGCCCGTGTGCCGCAATGTCGGCAAACTCGTGCACGCGGTCGGCGTGCGAGCGGCTGGCGTCCCATCAGCGGCTCCCAGAACATCGACGCCGTCACCAGCATCGCGTCGGCGTCGGGCCCCGCGGCAAGCGCGTCCGGGAGGAATGCGGCGTCGATCGAGCAGCTTTCGGGGAAATTGCCCTTGTAATAGGCGGTGTCGACGATGACCCGCTCGACATGGCCCGGCGCGGCGAGCGCGATGATGATCCAGTCATTGCCCGGTTCGCGCCGGCGGCGCGTTTCCCAGCCGTCGCCCATGTCCTTCGGAACGGTCGGGGTCAGCAGGCGGTGGTAATTGCCGTAATGGGCGTCCGAAAATCCGACGATGCGCGCGCCGTTGATCAGCGAGGCGAGGTCGAACGCCTCGCCGGCGGCATGTTCCGAAGCCTGCGCCAGCCCGTAGACCCGCAGCCGCGCGACGCCGCCGTCGGGAAAGATGTTCAGGCGCAGATGCGTCCAGACGCTTGCGTCCCCATGCGCGACGAAATGGTGGCTGTCCGGCCCGAGCGGCGTCATTGGCACGATCAGCTGCCATTCGGTGTCGGCATCGGGTTTGCTGCCGGCGGGCAGGCGGCAGGCCTCGATCGCGCAGGCCGGCGGGTAGTTGCCGGTGAAATGGCTGGTGTCGATGTCGAAACCGTGGATGACCGCCGGCGCGGCGAGCGCGATGACCGCGTGGTCGTGGCCCGGTCCGCGCTTGCGCCGCGATTCCCAGCCGTCCATCCACTTGCCGTTCTCGTCGTATTTGTCCGCGATGAACACCGCGTCGTCGTCGGCGAGCATGCGCGGCGCCTCGGCGAAAAAGTCGTCGCTGACGGAAATGATCCTGGCGCCGAGCCCCGCGGACGCGAGATTGGGATAGCGAGTGGCGAAATCGGGGGTTGAAGCCGGCGAGATATCCATTGAGTGTTAAGCCTTGGCAATTAGTTTTCGCGCGGCAGTCGGCCAGAGGCCCGGCTGCCCGATGCGAGCCCTTATCACGGCTCGCGATGCACGCATAGAAGGAGTGCGCGGCAATGGCGGTACTGGTCACCGGCGGTGCGGGTTACATCGGCAGTCACATGGTCTGGGCGTTGCTCGACGCCGGCGAGGATGTCGTCGTGATCGACCGGCTGTCGACGGGGTTCGAATGGGCCGTCGCGCCGGAAGCGAAACTTTGTGTCGGCGACATTGCCGACAAGGAGTTCGTCACCGGGATCATCCGCGACAATGGCGTCGACGCCATCATCCATTTCGCGGGCTCGATCGTGGTGCCGGAATCGGTCGCCGATCCATTGTCCTACTACGCCAACAACACGTCCAATTCGCGCACGCTCATCGAGGCGGCGGTCGAGACCGGCGTGCGCAATTTCATCTTCTCCTCGACGGCGGCCGTCTACGGCTCGGTCGGCGACGAACCGGTGACCGAAGACCAGCCGAGAAACCCGGATTCGCCCTACGGCATGTCCAAGCTGATGACCGAGATCATCCTCGGCGACGTCGCCAAGGCGCATGATTTCCGCTTCACCGCGCTGCGCTACTTCAACGTCGCCGGAGCCGATCCGAAGGGCCGCACCGGCCAGTCGACCGCCGGCGCCACCCACCTGATCAAGGTCGCCTGCGAGGCGGCGCTCGGAAAGCGCCCCGGCATCGAGGTGTTCGGAACCGACTATCCGACGCCCGACGGCACCTGCATCCGCGACTACATCCACGTCACCGATCTCGTGAATGCGCATCTGCTCGCCCTCAAGCGGCTTCGCGCCGGCGCCGACAGCATCATCGCCAATTGCGGCTATGGCCGCGGCTATTCGGTGCTTGAAGTGCTCGATTGCGTCCAGCGCGTGACCGGCAGTCCGCTGCCCGTAAGCTACGGCGCGCGGCGCGCCGGCGACGCCGTTGCCATCGTCGCCAATGCCGACACGGCGCGCAGCGCCTTCGGCTGGGAGCCGGCGCATGACGATCTGGTGGAAATCGTGTCCTCGGCGCTAGCCTGGGAAGAAAGCCTCAGCCGGCGCAATAATCTGGCGCGGTCACTCGGCACGTAAGCATCCCGTCCGCGTCGCTGCCGCTGAAATAGGCCAGCGTCTTGTCCTTGTCCGCCGGCCGGCCGAAGTAATAGCCCTGACCGGTGGTACAGCCGAGCTGTACCAGCATTTTCGCCTGTTCGGCCGTCTCGATGCCCTCGGCGATGACGCCGAGATCCAGCGCCTCGCACATGTTCAGGATCGCCCTGACGATATGTTCCGACTGCGCGTCCTCGCCGAGCGCGGCGATGAAGGAGCGGTCGATCTTGAGCTTGTCGAAGGAAAAGTCGCGCAGCCGCCCGAGGCTCGACTGTCCGGTGCCGAAATCGTCCAGCAGCACCCGGATGCCGATGGCGCGCATCTCGTCGATGATCCGCTCGGCGGTCTGCGGGTCCGACATCATCGCGGTCTCGGTGATCTCGATTTCGATGCGGCGCGGATCGAACTCCATCTTGCTCAACATCGCCATCACCGCGAGGCCCGTGGTCGGGTCTATCAGCTGGATGGAGGACAGGTTGAACGACAGGAAGATGTGTTCGGGCCATTCCTTGGCGCATTCTATCGCCTTGGCGAAAAGAAGCTTGGTCAGGGAATCGATGAAGCCGGCCTGTTCGGCAAGCGGGATGAACACCGCCGGCGAGATTTCGCCGAGTTCGGCGTCGGTCCACCGGGCGAGGCACTCGAAGCCGCTGATGATGCCGGTGTCGATATCGACGATCGGCTGGAAATGCGGTTCGACCTCCTCGGCCGCGATCGCCTTGCGCAGCGCCTGCTCGATGCGCGTGCGCTTGCGCATGTCGTCGGCCATCTGGTGCGTGTAGACCTGCACGCTGGCCGGGCCGGACTTGCGCGCCAGGTAGAGCGTCGACTCGCACTTGTCGAAGAGCTCGTCGAACGTGTTGCCGCCAAACGGATACTGGCAGAAGCCGAAGGTCGCCGACATGCGCACCGTCCGTTCGCCGAGATCGAAGGGCGCCGTGAACACCTCCTTCAGCAGGTATCCGAGCCGTTCGGCGTCCTTTTCGAAGAAGCAGGTCGGCAGCACCATGCCGAACATGTCGCCGGTGATCCGCACCAGCGTGGCGTCGTCGGGCAGCGAGGCGGAAATCCGCAAGGCGACCTGGGCGAGGATCTCGTCGCCCGCCTTGCGGCCGAACAGGTCGTTGACGGGCCGGAAGCGGTCGATGTCGAAAACGCCGATCGTGAACGGCGCCGGGTCGTCGGCGCGCTGTTCGATCAGCCTTTCGGCCTTGACCTTCATCCTGCGGAGATTGCCGAGCCCGGTGACCGGGTCGGTAAGCGACTTTCCGTTATCTTCTTCGTTGCGGATGAGCCGTTCCGACAGATCGATACGTTCATCCGGGAGCAGACCAAGGCCGGAGCCAGCATAGGTCATTCGCAATACCCTCATGCGACAAATCCACCGTGCTATAGCAGCGTTGCCTTAACGCTTGGTTTTTCCGAGCCGGTTGCACCTTAATGATCTGCGGCATTGCCGGAACCGCCGAAATCCGGGGAAGTCGAAGGCTTTGCTGACAGCCTTGACTTGCCGCGAATCGCCATCCTCGCTAACGAGTCTGCATGTCCAAACAAGTCACACCGCCCGGTTCCGGCGACGGCCCCGGAAAGGAAATCGAACCGATCGACCTGAAGTCGGCGCTCGAGGAACGCTATCTCGCCTACGCGCTGTCGACGATCATGCACCGCGCGCTCCCGGATGCGCGCGACGGCCTCAAGCCGGTGCACCGTCGCATCCTGCACGCGATGCGGCTGCTCAAGCTCGATCCGAAGGAAGCCTACAAGAAATGCGCCCGCATCGTCGGCGACGTGATGGGCAAGTTCCACCCGCATGGCGACCAGGCGATCTACGACGCGCTGGTGCGCCTCAGCCAGGATTTCGCCGTGCGTTACCCGCTCGTCGACGGGCAGGGCAATTTCGGCAATATCGACGGCGATAACGCCGCGGCCATGCGCTACACCGAGGCGCGCATGACCGAGGTGGCGACCCTGCTTCTGGAGGGCATCACCGAGGACGCGGTCGATTTCCGCAAGACCTACAACGAGGAGGACGACGAGCCGGTCGTCCTGCCGGGCGCCTTCCCGAACCTTCTGGCCAACGGCTCGTCGGGCATCGCCGTCGGCATGGCGACCTCGATCCCGCCGCACAACGCCGCCGAACTCTGCGACGCCGCGCTGCACCTGATCAAGCACCCGAACGCCTCCATCGAGAAGCTGGTCGAATTCGTCCCCGGTCCGGATTTCCCGACCGGCGGCATCATCGTCGAGCCGAAGGCGTCGATCCTGGAATCCTACGCCACCGGCCGCGGCTCCTTCCGCGTGCGCGCGCGCTGGGAGAAGGAGGACACCGGGCGCGGCGGCTATGTCATCGTCGTCACCGAAATTCCCTACCAGGTGCAGAAGTCGCGGCTGATCGAGAAGATCGCCGAACTGCTGATCGCGAAAAGGATCCCGCTGCTCGAGGATGTGCGCGACGAGAGCGCCGAGGATATCCGCATCGTTCTGGAGCCGAAGTCGCGCTCCGTCGATCCGGCGATCCTGATGGAATCGCTGTTCAAGCTGACCGAGCTCGAAACCCGCATCTCGCTCAACATGAACGTCCTGTCGGGCGGCATCGTGCCGAAGGTGATGAACCTGCGCGAGGTGCTGCGCGAATGGCTCGAGCATCGCCGCGAGGTGCTGCTGCGCCGCTCCCGCCACCGCCTCGGCATCATCGAGAAGCGCCTCGAGGTGCTCGGCGGCTTCCTGATCGCCTATCTCAACATCGACGAGGTGATCCGCATCGTCCGCTTCGAGGACGAGCCGAAGGCGAAGCTGATCGAGACGCTTCGACCTGACCGAAGTGCAGGCCGAGGCGATCCTCAACCTGCGTCTGCGTGCCTTGAACAAGCTCGAGGAAATCGAGATCCGCAAGGAGCACGACGAGCTGACCGCCGAAAAGGAGGGCATCGAGAAGCTGCTCGCCTCCGAGGAGGCGCAGTGGAAGACGATCGCCTGGCAGATCGAGGACGTGAGGAAGAAGTTCGGCAAGGACACCGAGCTTGGGCGCGCGCCGCACCACCTTCGGCGAAGCCGCCGAGATCGACCTCGAAGCCGTCGCGCAGTCGATGATCGAGAAGGAGCCGGTCACCATCGTCGTCTCCGAAAAGGGCTGGATGCGCGCCATGAAGGGCCATCTGTCCGACTATGTCGACGCTCACCTTCAAGGAGGGCGACAAGCTCAAGCTCGCCTTCCACGGCGGTGACGACCGACAAGATCCTCGTCTTCACCACCGGCGGCAAGTTCTACACGCTCGGCGCCGACAGGCTGCCCGGCGGCCGCGGCCACGGCGAGCCGATCCGCATCATGGTCGACATGGAAAACGACCAGGACATCGTCTCCGCCTTCGTCCACCGGCCGAAGGGCAAGCTGCTCGTCGCGTCGGGCGCCGGCAACGGCTTCGTCGTTCCCGAGGCCGACGTCGTCGCCAACACCCGCAAGGGCAAGCAGGTGATGAACGTCAAGATGCCGGACGAGGCGAAGCTCTGCATCCCGCTGCCGGCCGGCGATGACGGCGCGGTCGCCGCCGACCATGTCGCCACCGTCGGCGAGAACCGCAAGCTGCTGATCTTCCCGCTCGAACAGATCCCGGAAATGACCCGCGGCAAGGGCGTCCGCCTGCAGAGATACAAGGACGGCGGCATCGCCGACCTGCGCGTCTTCACGCTCGGCCGAGGGCCTGACCTGGCAGGACGCCTCGGGCCGCAACTTCACCAAGGGCAGGGACGACCTGGCCGAATGGATGGGCGTGCGCGCGAGCGCCGGCCGCATGGTGCCGAAGGGCTTCCCGCGGAACGGGAAATTTGGGTGAGAGACCGGTTGCCGCGATAGCGGCAAGCCGATGATCCGGTGAATCATCGGCAGGTTTCGAACGGGCGGGAGCTGCCGGAGGCAGCGGGCCCGCCCGGGCAGGCGCGCGATCCTCGCGTGTACCGTCCCGCTCATCCGAAACGCTGGAAGATTACCGTCTGAACGGGTTCGCAATTAAGGGATTCACCCCATGGCGGGGTGCATTCCCCAACGGCATGGTCTGCGCATCTTTGAAGCGAGGACCTTTGAAATGCAGATCAGACACATCAATCGTGCCACCTTTGTCGCAATGCTGGGTGCCGTCGCGCTGGCGGGATGCACCGTGACCGTGCCGGAGAATGGCGGCTACCCGCAGCCCTATCCGCAACCGCAACCCTATCCGCAGCCACAACCACAGCCACAGCCACAGCCACAGCCGCAGCCGTCGGGGCCGAGCATCCTGCTGCAGTCGAGTTCGTTCTACAGCGGACGCGATGGCAGCGGCCAGAAGATCCGCGCCCTCGTGACTCGCTCGGGCGAGATCATACGGGTGGATTCCAAGACCGGCCGGAATTTCTCGCAGACTTACCGCTACTCGAACGGCAACACCTATCGGTCGGGCAAGGATTCGGTGACGGTCACTTCGTCCCGTAGCTTCAGTTGGAACGGGCCCTTCGGCAACGTGACGATGAACGACTAGGTCCGCCCGGACCCGATGCCCGCCGGGTCGCGTGTTCCGGCGGGTTTTCGAATTTCACCGGGCCGGCAGCGCGAGGTTGTCGTGAAGAAAGCCACTGCAAACTCAATACTGATCCATGCCTTCGGCGCCTGTTCCTGCCTTCTCGCGGTGACGGTGCCCGGAACGGCGCAGCAGGCCGAATTCCCGGTCGACGCGGATGGATTCCGCCAGCTGCGGATAGCGCCGGGGCTTTCGAAAGGTGCGACGGTGCTGGATGTTCTCGCGCCCTTCATGGAGCATTTTCCGGGTGGCGGGGAAGGCCGACCGCGTATGACGCTGACGATCGAGCGTATCCATGGAAACGTTCGCTTCGACCTGACGGAGACCGGTTTCGGCGACAACTCCGTCGCCGGCGAACAACATCGCGGAACGATCATCAGGTCCGGGAAAGGCTGGGAAATGATCGAACTTGGCGTCCGTCCGATCTGCGCGCGGGGAAGTCCGTCGGGGGAGGGACGCTGCCCCTGAATTGAATCGGCCGGGATGGTGTCGCAAGATCACACGTCGATAAGACCGTCGCGCATGGCGCGAACCAACAGGGTGGCCGTGGAATGCACGTCAAGTTTGCGCATCAGGTTCGTGCGATGGTTGTCGACGGTCTTCGGGCTTATGCCCAGGCGCTCCGCGATACCGTTGTTGGACAATCCGCGCGCGATGCATTGCAGCACCTCTATCTCGCGGTTCGAAAGGCTGTCGCGCGCCTGGTACTCGTCGATATAGCTGTTCACGTCGGGGCTGATAACGCTCCGACCGGCGGCGATGTCGCGCAAACCGTCGCAGAATTCGTCGACGGAACCCGTCTTGAGAAAAATGCCCGCGGTGCCTGCATCGATGAGTTGCCGCAGCGATTGCGCGGACGGACTGCCGGTCACGATGACGAATTTCGTCGCCGGGCTCCAACGGCGCGCCTCGATCAGCACCTCGAGCCCGGATGCGCCGGGCATGATGAGGTCCAGCACGGCCAGGTCGGGCGAGTGCAGCTTGATCTGCGAAATCGCCTCGATACCGTTGGCGGCGATGCCGACTACCTCGAATCCGTGCAGGGACTCGATGACCGAACGGGTGCCGTCAATGGTCAGAGCGTGATCGTCGGCAATGACAATGCTGGTCGGTATGCCCTGTCTCCCCCGAAACATCGCGAATCCCGGTTCGCCGGGATTGCCGCCGTTTTTCTCGCATGTCTGGCGCTGATTTGCCAACCGCCGGTTGCGCTGGCGCAAGACCGGACGCTGGTGCTTGACGGGCCGGTCGATGCGGACACGGTCGGCCGGCACATGGACCTTCTTCTCGATGAGAGCCATTCGCTCGACATTGCGGACGTGATGGGAGCGAAGGCGGACGATTTTAAGCCAATAACGACCAGGGTGCCTGATGTCGGTTATACGGATTCGATGGTTTGGCTGCGGCTCAGGCTCGCCAACGCGACGGCCGAAACATCGGAATGGCGTCTATATTTCAAGGAAAACTTCAAGCAGATCTTCCACCTCTACATCGTCGATGCCGACGGAAACGTGACGCATCCGCTGGCCCAGGATATCGACTTTCCGTTCTCCACGCGTCCGATCTCCTATCCGGAGGTCGTGGTGCCGCTGGCCCTGAACCCGGGCGACGAGGCGACGGTCTATGTCCGCTTCTGGACCGAAGGCGCGACCTATCTGCCGCTCTACGTGGAGACGGCCCAGAGTTTCACCGAGATAAGCACGCACACTGCGGCCAAGCAGTTCATCTTCTACGGGATGATGCTCATCCTGATCGTCGCGGCCTTGCTGGCGGGCCTGGTCCTGCGCCATCCGATCTTTCCCGCCTACATCGCCTATTCCACCTCGACACTGCTTTATCTCATGCATTCCGACGGTGTCGCGTTTCAGTATCTCTGGCCGGGTCTTCCGGCCTTCAACAGCTACGCATCGGTCGTCACCGGCGGCTCCTATGCGGTGTTCGCCGCCATATTTGCGCGGATATTCCTGAACACCCCGAAGTATCATCCGGTCGTCGACAAGCTTCTCATCGCGGTTATCGTCGTCATCCTGGCCATGATGGCGACCGGTGTCTTTTTCGAGCCGCGGCTCATCAAGAGAATACTCATCCTGGTCGTTCTGTTCGCCATCGGCCTGTTCACGGCGGCGGCGCTTCTGGCGGCCCGCCATCGCTTCAAGCAGGTGCGCTTTTATGTTTTCACATGGCTGGGAGCGACCGGTTCCGCCTCGCTCATGGCGTTGCGGCACTGGGTCGGCATCGATGTGTCGCAGGAGTTCCAGTATGACAGCATGCGCGTCGTCATGATCTTCGACGCGGTGATGTTGGGTCTGGCGATCGTCGACCGGTTCCACCAGTTGCGCGAGGAGCGCCAGCATGCGCTCAGGGTGAGCCTCGAGCAGGCCGAGCGCAATCTCGACATGAACACGCGCCTGCGCAACCTGGAAGCCCGCTACGAACTGGCGCTCGAAACCGCCGGCAAGCACAAGCTGCATATCGAGAACACCGTGCACGATATCCGCCAGCCGCTGCGGGCGCTGAGATTGGCGGTGCAGGGCATCATGAACGACCGCACGCCGGCCCCGGAGCGGAGCTACGGCGACGTCTACGAGAGCTTCGACTATCTGGAGGCACTGGTCGCCGGCCACCTGGAAGGGCCGGGAGAGGACCCGCCCGAGGAGAGCGTCAGGGACATGCGGCTCGGCGAGATCCTGCGCAGCGTCCACGAGATGTTCCTGCCGGACGCCGAGGCCAAGGGGCTTGTCTTCAGATACGTTCCGACGAGTCTCGCGACGCCGATCCAGCCGCTTGCCCTGATGCGGATCTTTTCCAACCTGGTGTCGAACGCCGTCAAGTACACGCCGTCGGGCAAGCTGCTCCTGGGCGTGCGCCGCCTGGAGGACGCGGTGCGCGTCGAACTGCACGACACCGGACTTGGCCTGACGGCGCAGGATTTCGAACTCGCCTGCAAGCGCGGGTCGCGGCTCGATCCAGCGCTGACGGTCGGCGACGGAAAGGGTTACGGCCTTGCGATCGTCGTCGAACTGGCGAGACGCCACGGCTACAAGCTGGAACTCCTCGACCGGAACAGCCCTGGCACGTCGATCGGCCTGACAATTCCGCGGGCGCCAGCCGGCTGACAACCGAGATCGGCCAACTGCCCCTCATGGGGCCGTCACCACGAGGGTACGGCTGCGGCTCATTCTCCCATTGACACCATCACATGCTGATTTCAGTATGTATCCGGAGGTACGGAGGAGGAGATGAACGTTCACGTTGAGACGCAAGGCGGTCCCGCAACAGGAGGTCCGCATCGCTGTCCGCCGCCGAGGCGGTCTCGCATGACCGCGCGCTTCTCGCCGCCCATGCCGCCGGCGAAGTCCCCGACCGCATCGCGTTCCACCGCGTCCGCCCGGCCGTCTCGATCGGCTGCCACCAGACCTTCGAGCACGAGGTGCGGCGCGACTATTGCGCCGGTCGCCGGCGTCGACGTGGTGCGGCGTGCGACCGCCGGCGGCGCGCTCTATCTCGACGAGGGCCAGCTGGGCGTCAGCCTCGTCCTGCCTGCCGCAGCTCTCGGCGCGAACCTCGCCGGCAGGCTGCAAACCGGCGCGGCGATCGTCGCCGACGCGCTGTCCCGGATCGGCGTCGAAACCGAATTCAAGCCGCCGAACGATCTCCAGGTCGCCGGCCGCCAGAAGATCGCCTCGGTCTTCTTGGCCGGGGAGGGCGGCACGGCGCTGCTCGGCGCCAGCATCATCCTCGAGCTCGACCTGAAATCCGCGATGCAGGCGCTGCTCGTGCCGACCGAGAAACTGACCGTGACCGGGCTCGAACATGCGAAGGAACGCATGACCTCGCTGGAGGAGGTGCTCGGCTGGTTGCCTCCGTCGGAAGACGTCGCGCAGGCGATTGCCGCCGCCGCCGAAGCCCGTCTCGGCAGGCCGTTCGTGATCGGCGCGGATGATCCGCTTGCCGCCGAGCCGCCGGCCGAACATCCCTGGGACCTCGGCGAGGCCCGCTTCGAGACCAAGGACAAGGTCGCCGGCGCCACGCTCAGGGTGCTGCTCGGGATCGGCGCCGGGGATATCGCCGCCGACGTCCGCTTCGCGACCGACGGCCATCTGTCCCCGGCCGATACGCTGCCCCGGCTGGCCGGACATCTTCGCGGCAGGAAGGTCTCCGGCCTTGCCGCGGCGGCGGATGCATGGCTGGCCGCCGAAGCGCCCGACACGGCGGGCTTCGAAGCCGGCGATCTCGTCAAGCTGATCGACCGCGCCGCGTCGAAATGGTCGATGCAGGAATGGCTGGGCCTGACCCCGGAACAGACCTCGGGCCTGATGCTGGCCGGGCAGAATGCCGATCCGGCCCACGCGCTGGAACGCGCCAGCGTCATGCTCGTGCCCTATTGCGCCAAGCCGAGCTGGTGCAAGTGGCGCCACACCATGGATTGCGTCGAATGCGGCAAATGCGAGGTGGGCGACGCCTATCTCATGGCGCGCGAGCGCAACATGGAAGTGGTGACGATCACCAATTTCGAACACCTCGCCGATACGCTTGACGACATGAAGGCGCAGGGCGTGGAAAGCTATGTCGGCATGTGCTGCGGCGAGTTCTTCCTGAAGCGCCATCATGCCTTCCGCGACTCCGGCATGGACGCGGTGCTGCTCGATATCGAAGGCGCCACCTGCTACGAGTTGAAGGAAGAACAGCTCGCCTATGCCGGCAAGTTCAACGCCGAAGCGGCCCTTGACCTCGACGCCGTCAGGAAGGTCATGGCCAGGGTCCCCGCACAGGACGCGTCGCGCCGGCCCTGCCTGACGGGCACCGAGCCGCGCATCGGCGAACGCCATCACGATCTGGTCGCCGGCTGCAAGTCGTGTTCCTGCGCCAAGGGTGGGGCAGGGAGCTGACCGCGCCGGGAGCCTACGCTTTGAGGTGGTCGCGAACCGCCATGAGGATCTTGCCGAGCTTGTTCTGTCCCTTGCCGTCGGGACCGCACCCCCAATAGGCATCCATCGGCGCGTTCTCGACGATCATCCGCTCGCCCGTCGATAGCAGCAGTCGCGCCAGCTCTTCGTGCGTCTCGAATTTCGCCGTCACGGCCTGCAACATGATCGCGTCCTTCACCTCTTCCCAGTCCGGACGAAGGGGATAGGAGCGCGTCATCCCCAGGGCCTTCGCGTCCTTGGGACGGTTGGCGAGGCGAATGCGCTCCCGGTACCCCTCGTCGTGGAACTTCTGCGCCTGGAAGAAATGCTCGACCGTGCGCCACCACGCGCCATCCATCGCGATGCCATAGGGCGCAAAGTTCGAGAACTCCGAAAACGGGTCGGTCTGCGCGTAGAAATAGATCGTGTCGCGCGGGTAATGGGGAGACATGGCGGTTCTTTCCTCAATTGCGGAACCGGGCCGCGAACGGCCCGGTCCGTTGTCGGTCAGCTGCGGCGGGCGACGCAGGCGAATTTGCGCGCGCCCAACTGCTTGGCGACCTTCTTCTTGCCGCAACGGCATTTGCCGCCCTTAACCTTGCCGCCCCGGCATACGAGGCTCTGTTTCGCCGGCTTGGGGCTGACCCGCACCGGCTGTTTCGCCTTCTTCGCCGGTTTGACGGTGGTGCGCACGGCCTTCTTCTTCTGGCAGGCGAAGGCGTTCGCGCCGAGCTTGACGCGCTTGGCGTTCGAGCCGCAGCGGCACTTGCCGCCGCTTGACCTTGCCGCCCTTGCAGACCAGCTTGGCCTTTTTCGGCGCGGGCGTGACGCGGACCGGCTTCTTCTTCTCCGGCGGTTTGGCGACGGCCAGGCACTGATAGGCGCGATTGCCGATCTGCCTGAGGATCTTGTTCTGGCCGCAGGTGCACTTGCCCTTGGAGACCTTGCCGCCCTTGCAGACGATTTGCGGCTTCGAAGGCGTCGGATTCGTGCGCACCGGATCGTCCGAGGCTGTCGCCGGCGCATGCGTCGGGTTCGGCTCGGCGACCAGTCCGCCCACGCCGCCGCCGACGGCCGGATTGACCTTCGGTTTGGGCTGCGGGGCGGGGATGTCCCCGCCGGGGTTGCCCTGGTCGACGGTCAGGCCGCCGATATCGCTGCTGTGGCCCGCCGTCTTGGCGCACTGGAACGTGTGCGAGGCGAAGGCGTGGTCGACCGGATCTCCGGGGGATACCGTGCGCAGGGTGCAGCCGGCCTCGATGGTGTCGGACAGCTCGAATTTTATCAGTTTGCCGGCACGGTAATGGTTGTTGGCGATCTTCTCGGGCTGCAACACGCCGGAGAAATTGCCGAGTGATCCGCAATCCAGCGAATAGTGGATATTGTCGGCCTTCGGCGCATCGAACCAGACCAGCGCCTTGGCGTCGCGCGGGCAGGTGTACCGGTCGGCGAGGGGACCATTGTCGATGAACTGGAAATGTCCCTCGAACGACGCGATATCCGGCGTGTTGTCGTCGTCATCGCCGGTCGGATTTGCGAAGCCTTCGCCGCCCGCCCCGGTGCAGTGCAGGGTGATGTCCTTCCAGCCGGTTTCGTGGCTGAAGGTCTCGTTGACGAGGTCGCGGGCGTTGAACTGCACATTCGTCGTCTTCTCGACCGCGATCCAGCGCTCGTGGACGGCGAAGAAGCGGCCGTCCTCGTGATGGGCCGTCACGTTCACCGTCTCGTTCCTGATCGCGCCGTCGCCGCGCTGCTTCCAGAGCTTGAAGGAGAGGGGGCCTTCCTGGTTGGTCTCCATCGTCACCCTGAGCTTCGCCTTCTTGCACTTCGTGCCCGGCGTCGGCTCGCTATAGGCGTTGGAATAGGTGGTCAGCGTCATCCTGATGTCGTTGACCTTCATCGCCCCGTGATCGAAGTGCAGGCCCTGATCTTCGACCACATCGTCCAGGGTGGGTTTGCTTTTGCCCAGGCATTTCACCTGAACGGGCGCGAAACCGGTCGCTCGTGCCCGGGTAGAGTCGCCATACCCGACATAGACGTCGCCATATTGGGGCGGAAAGCGTTTGCGCCGATGCTCCCTGGCATCCGCATGGATCGCCAGCGGCAGGTTGTAGGTGAACGAATGGCCCGATTCGGTCTCGGTCCACTTGGAATTGCAGCGATTGACGATTGCCTGCTCGTCCGTGGGATTGAGTCTGGTATGCTCGCCGATGAAGATGTTCATCGAACCGCGTACTGAACGCCGTGAATCGATAGGGGTCTCTATCGGGTTCCCGGTGTTGCCTTCGGTGTAGGTCGAAAAGATTCCGCGGACGGCGCCGTCGGTCAGGTTGCGGCCGACACGATAGAACTCGATATAGCCGCGGGACGTCTCGATGGACATGTAGATGGATATTTTCCGCTCATCATCGGAAATCCGCGTCCACATGTCGTTTTCCTGCTCGACGGTAATCGTATCGGAGCCGGGCGCGCCTCCGATCGCTATACTGCTGAAGATCGGAGCGTCGGCCGCGGCCGGCGTCGCCATCATTCCGGCGACACCCAAAGCCCATGCTGTGAGGGCCAAGCTGTTTCCTGATGAAGGCCCGCGAGGAACCGAGGATCGAACGGCCAATGGATAAACGGCGTCCGGGCGGCTGCGGCCTTTGCCTGGGGCTGGTCATTGACATCACTGGAACTCCTTTTTGCATCTGGTGTGGAAATTGTCCCTTCCGTGATGGTCATTGTTCCTTTGCCGGTGATCTCCGTCTGTGATCGATTACACGCTAGCGTTGCATTTGCGGATATTGCCGCGCGGACGCAAATCCGCCCGATTGCGAGATGTGGCGTTGCGGGCGGGCGAAGCGATCCGGTGATCGGTTTCGAGTGCTGAACGCGCAGGGCAGGTCCCGAGCTTGCGCGAGGCGATGGGCGGTGAGGGTCGTCGCGAAGCGACCACCAGAAACAGTCAGCAAATCCGGTGCGCATGGCGGCCACATTGTCCCCCCCCTTGCGGCGCGACCGCACAAGGTGGGGGTCGTGGCGCAGCCAAGTCCGTAGCTTTGCGAGGGCGCGATGGTGGATATTCGCCGGCTTCAGCTTTCGCGCTTTTGCCCCTCTTGTGCGATGTATGCACTGGGGTCGTCGCTAAGCGACCGCCAAAATCGCCAGCAGTCCGCTACTCGGCGGCCAATCGCCAATCGCACCGCACTTATCCACCGCCCCGCCACCTCCCTTATCCTTTCCCGAATGACGAACGCGAACGAAGACGATCAACTGGGACAGGGCGATTGCCCGCAACCGCGACGCGCTTCTGCGCATCTGGCGGCGCTGTTCGCCATGGCCGGGCTGGACGAGGGCGGTGCGGAGCGACGGTGCCGCGCCATCTCCACAATCACATCCTGCGCATTCTCCGTGCGGCCGAATCCGCCGCCCGGCGCCTGATCGTGATCGCCGCGCGCGATGTTGTTGTGGTGGTGGTCCGCCCCGCAAACAAGCCACCACACCATCCACCACAACAACCACAGGCACATCCGTCCCCGCCTTCACGGGCCTTCCCCTGCTCGATCCGCGCAAGCGCTTCGATTCCGCCCGCGCCGGCGCCGCGCGAAATCCTTCCCGCGCATCTGCGTCATCGGCGTTTCGGAACCGCGCCCGATCCCCGAAATCCGGAACCCCACGCCCGACGACGAGATCGACGCCGCGCGCCTGCGCCGCCGGCTCGCCGGGCTGAAACGCGCGCTGGACGATCTTCCCGGACAGGCCAGACGCCTCGCCCGCTGGCGCGCCAAACGCGATCTCGGATTGAACCGCAGCAAATATTTCTCGCTGATGCGCCCCGGCTGGCCGCCCGGCCGCCGCAAGCGGCCGTTTCACGAGGTCGACGATGTCGCTCGCGCGAGTGTCACGTCGCTGGCGCTGTCGCTGGAACAGCGAGCGACTCGGCGGCGAAAACCCGCCCCGATTTACCCTCCGTTAATCATTCGAATTGACTCGGCCTTAGTCATTTTCCGTTAACGCTGAAGTTTGGCGCGCGAATGCGCGCCGGACCCCACTCTGTTTTGCGTACGGGTGATCATGCGTTTTCTTATTCCGGCCATCCTCGCGGTGGCGGTGAGCGGCTGTACCGCGTCGTCCAAGCTCGACGTGCTCGACCTGCAGCCCTCCGGCGAGACCGTCAGTTCCATCGTTCCCGCGCCGGTCCCTTCCGAGGATGTCGGCGGCGAGGGCGATGTCATGGCGATGGAGGGCGGAACGCCGGTGTCGCCGGCGCGCGCGGCCCTGTTCCCGCCGGAAGCCATGCCCGAGGAGGAGGTCGCCTTCGTCGCCCCGGCCGGTGCCGTGCCGTCCGGCCGTCCGCGGGTCTACAACCAGAAATTCGACGACGCCAAGCCGGTGAGCTTCGGCCGCGCCGCGCCGAAGCATTTCCCGGTCCACGGCGTCGACGTCTCGCGCTGGCAGGGCGACATCGACTGGCACACCTTGCGCAAGCAGGGCGCCAATTTCGCCTTCATCAAGGCGACCGAGGGCATCGATCACGTCGACGACGCCTTCAGGCGCAACTGGAAGGCGGCGGCCGAAGCCGGCGTGCCGCGCGGCGCCTATCATTTCTTCTACTGGTGCCGCACCGCGCGCGACCAGGCCAAATGGTTCATCCGCAACGTGCCGAAGGTGAAGGGCGCCTTGCCGCCCGTGCTCGACGTCGAGTGGAACGCCCATTCCCAGACCTGCAGGCACCGCCCGACGCGCCAGGACGTCCTCGAAAAGATGCAGGTCTTCCTCGACGCGCTCGAGCGTCACTATGGTCAGCGCCCGATCATTTATACGTCGCCGGACTTCTACAAGGACAATCTGCGCGGCCAGTTCAGGGACTATCCGTTCTGGCTTCGCTCGGTCGCGGCGCATCCGGACGAAATCTATTCCGACCGCGACTGGGCCTTCTGGCAATATTCCGGCACCGGCCAGGCGCGCGGCGTTCCGGAAAATATTGACCTGAACGTTTTCAATGGTTCAGAACGCGGCTGGTACGAGTGGATGAGCCGGCGCGCGCATTGAACAGGACAATCTACGTCATCGAGCACTGGGAGCCCGTCGAACCCGATTTCGGCCGGCAGCATCTGGTCGCGCGCGGCCATGACGTGCGCGTCGTCGATCCGTGGCGCGGCGAGCCGCTGCCCGAACTGACCGGCGACGAGGCCGGGGTCCTGCTGATGGGCGGGCCGCAATATGTCACCGCGCTCGACGACGCGCCCTATCTGCGCGACGAGTTGCGCTTCACCGAACGGGCGATGGAGAAGGACGTGCCGCTGGTCGGCATCTGCCTCGGCTCGCAGATGATCGCCCATCTTCACGGCGCGCGCGTCGACTTCCATCCCGAGGATCACGCCACCTTCGGTTTCTATCGACTGCAGCCGACCGAGGCGGGCAGGGCGCATTTCCCGGACGCCATGAACGTGCTCGCCGGCAATTTGCAGGGCTGGGAGATGCCGAGGGGCGTCACGCCGCTCGCCCATGGCGAGGTCTTTCCGAACCAGGCCTTCCTGGCGGGCGACAGGACCATCGCGCTGCAGTTCCATCCGGAGGTGACCCGCGCGATCCTCGACCAGTGGCAGCAGGACCACGGCGGGACGATCGGCAAGCCGGGCACGCAGTCGATCGAGGAGCAGAATGCCGGCTTCGCCGCCCACGACGCGGCCCTGAAGGACTGGTACGCGGCGTTACTCGACCGCTGGTTCCCAACGCCTGAAGCCTAGCTCCACCGCGCGACGTAGCAGACCGTTTCCGGGTCGAACCAGTTGCGTGAAAACTCCTCGATCGTGTCGGCATTGCCCCACGAGACGCGTTCGACGCAGCCGAGTGGCGCGCCCGGCGCGAACGGTTCCCCCTTCGGCGCGAAGTCCGGGCAGGGCGCGACCGAGATCCTGTCCTCGACCCGCGCGATCCAGAACCCCAGCCGCTCGCGGTAGAAGAAATACATCGATTCCGGCATCTGGTGCGCCGACAGGCTGCGCGCATGGCGCGCGTCGAACCAGATTTCCTCCAGCACCGCCGGAATGCCGCCGAGATAGCGCAGCCGCCGCACCCGCCAGGCCCGTTTCGACGACCCGTCGCCGAAACCGGGCAGGAAGTCCGGCGCATCGCGCAGATCCAGCGAGAGGATGCGCGCGGTCGGCAGGCCGGGGCCCTTCTTCAGTTCGAGATGGAAGAACTCGTAGATGCTGCCCGTCTTGTCCTTGCGCCGCACATAGGTGCCCGATCCCTGGATGCGCTCCAGCAGGCCGCGCTGTTCCAGCAGCGCGAGCGACTTGCGCAGCGTGCCGATGGCGACGCCCAGGTGCTTCGCCAGATCGGCTTCGGTCGGCAGGCGCGAGCCGACCGGCCAGATGCCGGCGGAAATCTCCCGGCTCAGCAATTCGCCGATCTGAAGGTAGAGCGGCAGGCTGCCGCCCCTCGTTCTCGTATTGGTCAACGTCATACCCCGCCGAAACGCATTTCACCCTAGCAAAGCAAGAATCCGCTTGTCATCCGAATGAAATTCATTCACCATTGATACACATACGAACAATATACGAATTTTGTGTTCGCATGCTGCCGGGAGAAAGCCTGAATGACCGTCGTGCCGGTGAAAAGCGCCGACCTCGATGCCGCGGAAGTGGCCTGGTTCGCGCCGATATGTTCCGATGATTTCCGCCATCTGGGCGTTCCCGAGGACGATTTGCGCTCGTCCTGGGAGCACACCAGCACTGTCGCCCGCCTGGCCGACCGGTTGGGCTACCGCAACATGCTCTGCCCGTCCTCCTATCAGGTCGGGCAGGACACCTGGAGCTTCGTGTCGGCGATGGCGCCGCTGACCGAAAGGATGAACCTGCTGGCGGCGATCCGTTGCGGCGAATGGCATCCGGCGATGCTCGCGCGCGCCGTGGCGACGGTCGATCACATCATGAAGGGTCGCCTGACGCTCAACGTCATATCGTCGCCTTTTCCTGGCGAGGATGCGTCCAGCGCTTATCGCTACCGGCGCTCGACCGAAGTCGTCGAGATCCTGCGCCAGGCCTGGACGCGCGACACGATCGACTATGAGGGCGAAATCTATGTGCTCAGGGGCTTGCCGACAGATCCGGTGAAGCCATATCAGCAGAACGGCGGGCCGTTATTGTATTTCGGCGGTTATTCGCCGGAGGCGGCGGAATTGTGCGGCCGTCTGTGTGATGTCTACCTGATGTGGCCGGAACCGGAGGCACTGCTCGCCGAACGCATGAAAACGGTCCATGCCCGTGCCGCAGCCCATGGCCGCGAGATCGACTACGGACTGCGTGTCCACGTGATCGTGCGCGACACCGAGGCCGAGGCGCGCGAATATGCCGACGAACTCGTCTCGCAGCTCGACGACGAAGCCGGCGCGGAAATTCGCAATCGCGCGCTCGATGCGAAAAGCTACGGCGTGTCGCTGCAGGCCGCGGCGCGCGAGAGTGCGGATGCAAGCGGTTATGCCGAACCCAATCTGTGGACCGGCATTGGCCGGGCGCGATCGGGATGCGGCGCCGCCCTTGTCGGCTCGGTCGATCAGGTCCTGTCGAAGCTGGAGCGTTATCGCGCCATGGGAATTCGCGCATTCATCCTGTCGGGCTATCCGAATGCGCAGGAATGCGAGATCTTCGGAACCAGGGTCTTGCCCCAGTTGCGGACCTGTTCGCTGCCCGAAATCTATGGCCGCATTCCGGCCGAAACGCCGGCGACGCCGCTCGGCGCCGGGATGCGCCGGTGAGGTTGCCGGTCGCGCGTCCGGTAACCGTAAAAGGCGAAGCTGCCGCATCCTCGGCTGCGAGGGCATGGATTATGGCGCATCCGGCTGGCATTATGCCGGTCTTGGGCGCGAAAGGGCTTGAAATCACCGGCAGTTTGCCGGACGCCTGACGGACGAAACGAAACGCGGGATGCGTCGTGACAGCGGTCTCTCGCCGAAGGCAAGGAAATTCCTTGAGGAAAACCAGCACCATGAACGCCGACGCCCATCTCAATCTCGAAGCGTTGAACCAGGCGGCCCTGAAGGATGCCATGGGATGCTTCGCCACCGGCATCACCGTGGTGACGACGCATTACATGGGCGCCGATGTCGGCATGACCTGCAATTCCTTCAACACCGTGTCGCTCGATCCGGCCCTGGTGCTGTGGAGCGTCCAGAAGACGACGGCGAGCCACGAGGCCTTCACGAATTCGCGCGGCTACACGGTCAGCATTCTCGGCGCCGACCAGGAAGCCATCGCGCACCGCTTTGCGCGCGGGACTTCGGCCGAGCGCTTTGCCGGCCTCCCGGTAACGCGCCTGCCGACCAGCCGGACCGTGATCGACGGCGCGGTCGCATGGTTCGACTGTGTGCTGGAGAACATCGTCGAGGCAGGCGACCACGACGTCCTGATCGGGCGGGTGCTGGAATTCGCCTCCACGCCCGGCGCGCCGCTCGGCTATGTGCACGGCCGCTTTATCGGTCTCAGCTCCTGACCGCGACCGGCGCCGCTGCGCGGCTTTTCCCGCGCCGGTATTGCCAGATCGAATGCGCCGCCAGCGCTGCGGTGATGATCGCGCCGCCGGCAAGGGCTGCCGGCGTTGGCGTTTCCTCGAAAACCAGCCATATCCAGACCGGGGCCAGCACCGTTTCCAGCAGATAGAACATCGCCACCTCCGGCCCTGAAATGTATTTCGGCCCGGTGGCAAGACACCAGAACGAGATCGGGATCAGGACGGCGCCGTCGAGAAACAGCCACCACGGATTGCCGATGCTTCCGGCGACGCTTTCCTGCGGCACGATCATCGCGATGGCGAACATGAACGGCAGCACGCCGCCGATCATCGGCGCAAAGCCCATGTCGCGGCCGCTTCGGCGCGTGATCGTGATGCCGGTCGCCAGCAGCAAGGCGACCGTGAGCGCCATCAGGTCCCCGAACAGGTTGCCGGTGCGCACGCCGTCGCCGACGATCAGCGTCACCGCCGCGACCATCACCGCCATTGTCGCGAGGGTCGCGCGGGCAGGGCGCTCGCCGAGAAAAAGCCAGGACAAAAGCGCGGCGAACATCGTGTTGAACGACAGGATGAAGACGATATTTGCCGCCGCCGTGTTGAAGACCGCGGCGACGAAGGCGATGGCCGACAGGCCGTAAAGCACGGCCACGGCGGCGCCGGTCTTGCCCGGAATCAGGACGACGGCGCGGCCGCGCCAAAGTCCGATCGCGCCCGACATCAGTAGCGCCATGGCGAGGCCGAGACCGGCCCTTACCAGCTGGACCGACCAGATGTCGCCGTCGGCAAGGCGCAGCACCGGGATGTCGAAGGAGAGGACAAGGCCGCCGAATCCGGTCAGCAGCAGGCCTTTCTGGTGTGGCGTCATGTCGGGGGATTGTCCGGAAATATGGCGGCGGTCAGCTTCCGAAGCGTTCCCAGCCGGTTGTGGTCAGGTGTTCCTGCGGCTGGAAGCGGGTCTTGTACGCCATCTTGCGCGATCCCTCGACCCAGTAGCCGAGATAGACATGCGGCAGGCCGCGCGCCCGCGCTCTCGCGATATGGTCGAGGATCATCCATGTGCCGAGCGAACGGTGCGGCTGTTCCGTGTCGAAGAAGGAATAGACCATCGAGAAACCGTCCGACATGCGGTCCGACAGGGCGACCGCGATGAGCGGTCCGTCGCCGGTTCCGGTCACGAAACTGTCGGGCCCGCGTTTGCGGTATTCGATGATCGTCGTCGGTACATGCGTGTCCTCCACCATCATCGCATAGTCGAGCACGGTCATCTCCGACATGCCGCCCTTCTTGTGGCGGGCGTCGAGATAGCGACGGAAAAGGGAATATTGTTCGCTCGTCGGCTCGGCCTTGTGTTCGGTGCCGATCAGGTCGTTGTTGACGCCCATGATGCGGCGCAGGTTCTTCGACGGTTCGAACTGGTCGACGAGGATGCGCACCGAGACGCAGGCCCGGCAGGTCTCGCAGGCGGGCCGGTAGGCGATGTTCTGGCTGCGGCGGAACCCGCCCTGCGTCAGGAGGTCGTTCATCTCCGCGGCTTTCTCGCCGACGAGGTGGGTGAACACCTTGCGTTCGTACTGGCCTTCCAGATAGGGGCAAGGTGACGGCGACGTCAGGAAAAACTGCGGAGATTTCGGTGAATGCTGTGTCATGCCGCCAGTCTCGCTTCACCACCAGATTTGGCGAGAAGCGGCCAAAGGTCAATATACCTTTCCGCTAGCGTCACCGCTCGGAGCGCACAGCGACGATTCCAAGCGCCAAATCATGCAGTGTACGCTTGTGTTCGAGCAGCAGCGGCGCCAGCAGCAGCGGCATGAAGACCGCAGCCTGCGCCCAGAACAGCACCGCGTGGACGATTGCCGTGATGAAATCGATTCGCCGCCCGTCATAGCGCTCGAGCCGGATGCCGGCGATCCGCATGCCGATCGTCGCCTGCGACTGGCCGCCGACCGTCCAGCCGATATAGAGCAGCGCAACCAGCGGCGTCAGGATCGCGTAGAGCAGCCAGGCTGCGCCGAATGTCGCAAAACCCATCAGAAAGATGATCGGCACCGCGACGACGATCAGGATGAACACCATCGCGTAGTCGATCAGGAAGGCGAAGATGCGCCGCGTGCGCACGCCCTCGAACAGCCGCCAGTCATCGTAGCGGTCCGAATAGCTGCCGCCTGGTGCGTCGAATGTCTGTGTGTCCTGCATGTGCGTTCCTCTTTCGACTGAGGTGGGAGGCCGCGTCCGCGATATCAAGATTGCGGGGCCGCGCTATCCCTTCAGCAACCGCGCCGCGCGCGGCGCGAAATAGGTCAGGATGCCGTCGCATCCGGCGCGCTTGAACGCCAGCAGGCTCTCCATCATGACCCGTTCGCCGTCGATCCAGCCATTCGCCGCGGCCGCCTCGATCATCGCGTATTCGCCGGAGACCTGATAGACATATGTCGGGATCTGGAAGGTTTGCTTCACGCGGTGGCAGATGTCGAGATAGGGCAGGCCCGGCTTGACCATCACCATGTCCGCGCCCTCGGCGATGTCGGCCTCGGTTTCGCGCAGCGCCTCCTCGGTGTTGGCGGGATCGATGTAATAGGTCTTCTTGTCGCCTTTCAGCAGGCCCGAGGTGCCGATCGCCTCGCGGTAGGGGCCGTAGCAGGCCGAGGCGAACTTGGTCGCATAGGACATGATCGCAACGTCCTGGAAACCGGCCGCGTCGAGCGCGTCGCGGATCGCGCCGATCCGCCCGTCCATCATGTCCGACGGCGCGATGATGTCGGCGCCGGCTTCGGCCTGTCCGACCGCAGCCTTGGCGATCTGGGCGACCGATTCGTCGTTGACGATGATGCCGTCGCGCAGGATGCCGTCATGGCCATGGTCGGTGAACGGATCGAGCGCGGCGTCGGTGATGATGCCGATTTCCGGCACGGCGGCCTTGATGGCGCGTGTTGCCCGGTTGATCAGATTGTCGGCGTCGAGCGAATGGCTGCCGGTCGTGTCGCGTTTCTCCATCGCGACGTTGGGAAAGGTGGCGATCGCCGGAATGCCGAGTTTCGCGGCCTCTTCGGCGGCCTTGACCGCCCGGTCGACGGTCAGGCGCTCGACGCCCGGCATCGCCGCGATTTCCTCGGTCTTGTTCTCGCCCTCGATCAGGAAGATCGGCCAGATCAGATCGCTCGTCGTCAGTTCGGTCTCGCGCACCAGGCGGCGCGACCAGTCGGCCTTGCGCATGCGGCGCAGCCGCTTTCCTCCGGTAATCTCGTCAACGCTCCGCGTCATTGTCGTACCCCGACATATTGCCTTTGTTTGATTGCCGGGTTTGCCTAGCATGCCAAATCCGTCAAAGCTATCTGCCGGGGAATCACGCGGCCGGGGATCGGAACGAAGTCACATGGTGACGCTTAGCGGCGAAATGAAGGAACAGCGCCAGAGCATGGTCCAGACCGTGTTCGTCTGGTTTTTGCGCCTGATGGCCGCGATCGCCATGGTCTCCGGACTGTCCTACTGGGCGCAGTTGATCGGCCTTGCCAACGACACGCTGCCGCGCTTCGATTTGCTTCCGGTGCACTGGCAGGTGCCGTGCGTGGCGCTTGCCGTGTTGTTGCCCTGTGCCTCGATGGGGCTGTGGATGGTGACCTCGTGGGGCATCGTGCTGTGGACGATCGCCTGCCTGATCGAGATCGCGATCTACGGCGTCTGGTCGGACAGCTACGCCGCCCGGCCCAATGTCGTGATCGGCCACACGGTTTCGCTTGCCGTGCTGTTCGTTTTCATCGTCATACTGGCCATTCAGCGCTATCGCGAGCGCGTAAATAATTATTAACGATATTTGGAAACGAACACTCGGTAATGGCCCGTTAACGATGGGCTTTAAGTCGAATTTTAGTCGCATTGGGTAGTTTGCCCCCAACGGTGAAATAAAAAAACAATCACCGGCATAACAGAGAGGCAATCTGATCATGATGAATGCGACCAATATGGTGGGCGCAAAGCCCGTTAAGCCGTCTGAAGCTGAAGTCCGCGATCTCTACCTGGAATTGCTGCAGCTCGTCGAACGGTTGCACCGGCGTCTGCTTGATGTGGTGAAAGATGAATTCGACCGCAACGGCCGTAGCGACATCAACGCCGTCCAGGCACTGCTGCTGTTCAATATCGGCGACAGCGTTCTGACCGCCGGCGAACTGCGTTCGCGCGGCTATTATCTCGGCTCGAACGTGTCCTACAACCTGAAGAAGCTGGTTGAGCTGGGCTTCGTCGATCACAAGAAATCGAAGACGGACCGCCGTTCGGTGCGCATCAGCCTGACCGATAAGGGCAAGGATGTCGCCGAAGTCGTGACCGAACTCTACAATCGCCACATCCTGTCGATCGAAGCCGTCGGCGGCATTGGGGCGGACGAGTTCCAGGCGATGAACCGCGCCATGCAACGCCTCGATCGCTTCTGGAACGACACAATCCTGTATCGTCTCTGATCTGCCGGAAACCGGCCTGTGAAATGGGGTGCGGCCCGGCCGCGCCCCATTTGCTATTCCACCGGCTGATGGTTGCGGCGGTCTTTTAAAAGTCTCGGGAGAAGTGCGGGCACCCGCGCCGCGTATGCGCCGTAGTCATGTCGGCTGCGGCGCAGATGCGCTTCGGTGAGCGGCATCGACACGCCGGCCATGACGGCGGTCAGCATCGCCGGTCCGGCAAGGGCGAGCGGCGATCCCGAGAGCCCGAAGGCGCTGAAGCCGAGCCCCCACCACACGATCATCTCGCCGAGATAGTTCGGATGCCGCGACAGGCGCCACAATCCGCCGGCGAAAGTCGTGCCCGCATCCGCCGTTTTGCCGCGCGCAAGCTGGCTGTCGGCGACGGTCTCCAGCGTCAGGCCGGCGAAAAACAGGATCAGCCCGCCCCAGTAGAGTGCGGCGCCAAGCCCCTGCGGCGTCGCGCCGGCTGCGCCCAGCGCGATGTGAACCGGCGCGGCGATGACCCACATCAGCACCGCCTGCAGCAGGAAGATCGTGAACAGGCTGGTCCACCAGAAATTCGCTCCGCCGGCCTCGCGCATGGCGCGGTAGCGTCCGTCTTCGTCGCCCGAGCGGCGATGACGCCGGATCAGATACGCGGCAATTCTCGCCGCCCATGACAAGACCGCGACCAGGAACAGCAACTGGTAGAACGAAACATGCGGATTGATCGCGAGATGCGCCGCGCCGATGACGACAAAGCCCGGGCCCCAGTAATAATCGATGATCCCGGCGTCACTTAACCTAACATGAATTAGCCATATTCCTGTGAAAGTTGAGGCCGTGAGGGCGAGGGTGATGTAGAGGGCGGCAGTCATCAGTCGAGCGCTTGTTTTCCAGCTCGCGGAACCGTGATCATGGTTTCCGCTTTGTTAAGTTGACCGTGATAGCTACCGACCGACATAAGGCCGGTGGAACCGGTTTTGTGAATGCGCATACGCAGGTGGGTGATGAGCGGATTTGGAAAAAACAGTCGACGGTCTTTCCTGAAAAACGCGGGGGTTCTCGGCGCATTGGCGGCCGGCATCTCCCCGGTGCGGGCACAGGATACGCTCGACGAGATCCTTCAGTCGCCCCGCCGCGGAAACTGGGATGACCAGTTCGACGCCGTCGGAACGCGCGCGCCGTCGGTCAAGTCCCGCCAGCCGATCCTCGGCCCCTTCACCGTTTCCTATGTCGAACGCGCCATGGACGTCTATCGCGACATCGTTGCGCGCGGCGGATGGCCCGAAGTCAACCTTTCGCAGCGCCTGAAGGTCGGTTCGACCGATCCCGCGGTGCGTCAGTTGCGCAGCCGCCTGATCATCTCCGGCGACCTTCCGGGCAATTCCGGGGACAGCGATGTCTTCGACACTTTCCTCGATGCGGCCGTCAAGCGCTTCCAGTTGCGTCATGGCATGCCGGCGGACGGCGTCATCGGCAATGTCACGCTCGCCGCCTTGAATGTGTCGGCCGACGTCCGTCTGGGCCAGCTCGAAACGAACCTGGTCCGCCTGCGCTCGATGTCCGGATTCCTCGGCGACCGTTACGTGATGGTCAACATCCCGGCGGCCGAGATCGAGGCGGTGGAAAACGGCCGTGTCGCCCAGAACCACAAGGCCATCGTCGGCCGGATCGAGCGTCAGACGCCGATTCTGAACTCCAAGATCAACCAGATCATCCTCAATCCCTACTGGACGGCGCCGAAATCGATCATCCAGAAGGATATCATTCCGCTGATGCGCAAGGATCCGACCTATCTGACGCGCAACTCGATTCGTCTGTTCGACCAGCAGGGCAACGAAGTGCAGCCGGAAATGGTCGACTGGTCGACCGACGAGGCCGTCAACCTGCGCTTCCGTCAGGATCCGGGCAAGATCAACGCCATGGCGTCGACCAAGATCAACTTTCCCAATCCGCACGCGGTCTACATGCACGATACGCCGCAGCAGAGCCTGTTCGGTCAGCTGCTGCGTTTTGAATCGTCGGGCTGTGTCCGCGTCCAGGACGTGCGTGAACTGACGACGTGGCTGCTGCGCGACACGCCGGGCTGGTCGCGCGCCCAAATCGAGCAGGTCATCGAGACCGGCGAGAACACCGAAATCGAGCTGAGCGAGCCCGTTCCGGTCTATTTCGTCTACATCACCGCATGGTCGACGGACGCCGGCGTCGTGCATTTCCGCGACGATATCTACGGCCGCGACGGCGTCGACGCTTTGATGTTGTCGTCCAACACGCTGTAGCGCGACATCGCGGGATCGAAATTCAGCGCCGGCCTCGTGCCGGCGTTTTGCTGTGTGCAGCCGGCCGCCATGCCTGAAAACGGCAAAATCAATTCGCGTTCAGGCGATGGATTGGCGGGGGGATACGTGATAATGCGCCCGCAAATGGCGTTTTCCCATTTACCGAAAAGGAATGAACCGATGTCCCAGAGCAGCGCGGCAACCTCCAATGCGTATTCGGATGCCTTCTTCACCGAATCGCTTGCCGACCGTGATCCCGAAATCTTTTCCGCCATCCGCAAGGAACTTGGCCGCCAGCGCCACGAGATCGAGTTGATCGCATCGGAAAACATCGTGTCGCGCGCCGTCCTGGAAGCCCAGGGCTCGGTGATGACGAACAAATATGCCGAGGGCTATCCGGGCCGCCGCTATTATGGCGGTTGCCAGTTCGTCGACATCGCCGAGGAACTCGCCATCGAACGCGCCAAGCAGCTCTTCGGCTGCAACTTCGTCAACGTCCAGCCGAATTCGGGCAGCCAGATGAACCAGGCGGTCTTCCTGGCGCTTCTCGAGCCGGGCGACACCTTCATGGGCCTCGACCTCAATTCCGGCGGTCACCTGACGCATGGTTCGCCCGTCAACATGTCCGGCAAGTGGTTCAACGTCATCTCCTACGGCGTGCGCGAGGAGGATCACCTGCTCGACATGGATGATATCGCCGCAAAGGCGGAGGAGCACCGGCCGAAACTCATCATCGCCGGCGGCACCGCCTATTCGCGCGTCTGGGACTGGAAGCGCTTCCGCGAGATCGCGGACTCCATCGGCGCCTGGCTGATGGTCGACATGGCGCACATTTCCGGCCTCGTCGCCGGCGGTGCGCATCCGTCGCCGGTGCCGCATGCCCATGTCGTCACCACCACGACGCACAAGTCGTTGCGCGGCCCGCGCGGCGGCATGATCCTGTCCAACGACGAGGCGATCGCCAAGAAGATCAACTCGGCGGTCTTTCCGGGACTGCAGGGCGGACCGCTGATGCATGTGATCGCCGCCAAGGCCGTCGCCTTCGGCGAGGCGCTGCAGCCGGAGTTCAAGTCCTATGCGCAGTCTGTCGTCGCCAACGCCAAGGCGCTGGCCGAAAGCCTGAAGCAGGAAGGTCTCGACATCGTCTCCGGCGGCACCGACAACCATCTGATGCTGGCCGATCTGCGCCCCAAGGGCGTCACCGGCAAGGCGGCCGAGGCCGCGCTTGGCCGCGCCAACATCACCTGCAACAAGAACGGCGTCCCCTTCGATCCGGAAAAGCCCTTCGTCACGTCGGGCATCCGTCTCGGTACGCCGGCCGGCACGACGCGCGGTTTCGGCCAGGCCGAGTTCCGCGAGATCGGCCAGTTGATCGCCCGCGTCGTTGACGGTCTGCGTGACGCCGGGCCCGAAGGCGACAATTCCGCCGTCGAGGAAGCGGTGAAAAAAGATGTGATTGCGCTCACCGGTCGCTTCCCGATCTATGGCTACCTGGGCTAGCAAGCGGGCATGCGCTGCCCATTTTGCCAATCCCTCGATACCCAGGTGAAGGATAGCCGTCCCGCCGAAGACGGGGCGGCCATTCGCCGCCGCCGCGTCTGCCCGGACTGCGGCGGCCGTTTCACCACCTTCGAGCGCGTCCAGCTCCGCGATCTCTATGTGATCAAGAAGAGCGGCCGCAAGGTGCCCTTCGATCGCGACAAGCTTGCCCGGTCCTTCGAGATAGCGCTGCGCAAGCGGCCGATCGATCCCGACCGGGTCGAGCGGGCCGTCTCCGGGATCGTGCGCCAGCTGGAAGTCTTCCGGCGAGCAGGACATTCAGGCCGAAGAGATCGGCACGCTCGTCATGGAGGCGCTGAAGGGCATGGACGACGTCGCCTATGTGCGCTTCGCCTCGGTCTACAAGAACTTCCGCGACCCGCAGGACTTCCAGGACCTTCTCGGCGAACTCGGCGGCAATTTGCCGCCGGTGTCCGACGAACCGGTTGCGCCATCCAAGGAATAGCGCCACTTTCGCGCCATGACGCAGACACTGACCGACCTCGACCGCCGTTACATGGCGGCCTGCATCCGCCTTTCGCGCCGCCATCTCGGCCAGACGGGGACGAATCCGTCCGTCGGCACGCTGATCGTGACCAGCGAGGGCCATGGCCCGGAGATCGTCGGCCGCGGCATCACGGCGATTGGCGGACGTCCGCATGCCGAGACGGTCGCGCTGGCCGAGGCGGGTGAACGCGCCCGCGGCGCGACGGCCTATGTCTCGCTCGAACCCTGCGCCCATCATGGCCGCACGCCGCCCTGCGCCGAGGCGCTCGTCTCCGCCGGCGTGTCGCGGGTCGTCGCGGCATCGAGCGATCCGGATCCGCGCGTATCCGGCAGGGGCTACGAGATCCTGCGCGCCGCCGGCATCGAGGTCGTGCCCGGCGTGCTCGCCGAAGAGACGCTCCCGGTCTTGTCGAGCTACTTGATTCGATCTGCGAAGAAACGCTGCCAGGTGACTCTCAAGCTTGCCGTTTCCGCCGACGGGATGATCGGCCGCGCGGCCGCCGGCCAGGTGCCGATCACCGGCGATGTCGCGCGCGCCCAGAGCCACGTGCTGCGCGCCGAGCACGACGCCATTCTCGTCGGCATCGGCACCGCGCTTGCTGACAATCCCGGAACTCACCTGCCGTCTGCCAGGGCTCGGCCACCGCTCGCCGCTTCGCATCGTGCTCGATCGCCACGCGCGGTTGCCGGTCGCCTCGCGGCTGGTCCAGTCGGCGGGCGACGCACCCTTGGCGATCGCCACCGTCGCGCCCGCTTCCGAAGCCGCCCAGGTGCTCGAGGGCGCCGGCGTGCGCCTTCTTGCCTGCGAGGAGCATTCCGGCCGCATCGCGCTTCCCGAACTGCTCGACGATCTTGCGGCCCAGGGGACTTCGAGCCTGCTGGTCGAGGGCGGCGCGGAGGTGGCCAGGACCTTCCTGGAGGAAGGGTTGGCCGACCGGATCGTGCTGTTTGAAAGCGACGTCGTCGTGGGCGCCAACGGTATCGCCGCGCCATTCTCGCGCGCGACGCTGCCGGCCGATTATATCCAAAGCGGCGAGTGGCTGTTCGGCGCCGACCGCTGCTACGAATTCACGCGGGAGGCCTGATGTTTACCGGAATCGTCACCGATATCGGCAGTGTCGCCGCCGTCACGGAACGCGACCAGGGCAGGCGGCTGCGCATCGAGACGGCCTACGATCCCGAGACGATCGACATCGGCGCGTCGATCGCCTGTTCGGGCGTCTGCCTGACGGTCGTCGCCAAACCCGATACGGGCAGCAACGCGCGCTGGTTCGAGGTCGAGGCCTGGGAGGAGGCGCTTCGCCTGACGACGATCTCCGGCTGGCGGCCGGGCACGCGCATCAACCTCGAACGCGCCATGAAGGCCGGCGACGAGTTCGGCGGCCACATGGTATCCGGCCATGTCGACGGCAAGGCGGCGATCATCGCGCGCGAACCGGAAGGCGAGGCGGTCCGCTTCCGCCTCGAGGCGCCGTCGGAGCTGTCGCGCTATATCGCGCCGAAAGGCTCCGTCACGCTCGACGGCACATCGCTGACCGTCAATGGCGTCGAGGGCGATGTCTTCGACGTGCTGCTGATCCGCCATACGCTGGAGGTCACGACCTGGGGCGATCGGGCGGTCGGCGACACCGTCAATCTCGAAATCGACCAGATCGCGCGCTACGTCGAACGATACGTGAAACGCCTTGCGGACCACGCCAAAGAAGCGTAGGTCCACGCGCCTGCACAGAATTCCTCCGGAGACCCCATCTATGGCCGATGACGCACCGCATTTGCTGATCGTGGAAGCGCGCTTCTACGAGGGCCTTTCCGATGCCCTTCTGGACGGGGCGAAAGCCGCGCTGGACGAGGCGGGTGCGACTTGCGAGGTCGTGACCGTACCGGGCGCGCTCGAAATTCCGGCCACGATCTCCTTTGCGCTTGAAGGCGACCGGGAGTTCGACGGTTTCGTCGCGCTCGGCGTCGTCATACGCGGCGAAACCTATCACTTCGAGATCGTCGCCAATGAATCCAGCCGCGCGCTGATGAACCTCGCCGTCGAGGAAGCCGTCGCTATCGGTAACGGCATTCTGACGGTCGAAAACGAGGCGCAGGCATGGGCGCGTGCGCGCCGTGAAGAAAGCGACAAGGGCGGGTTTGCCGCCCGTGCGGCGCTGACGATGATCGCGCTGCGTGAACAGATGGGCGCCAATGACTGAAGTCGACAACAAGAAGCCCGCCGGAAAGCGCTCGGACACCGGTCCGAAGCCCGCCAACAAGCGCGGCGCGGCGCGTCTCGCCGCCGTACAGGCGCTTTACCAGATGGACGTGGCGGGCAGTGGCATGCTGGAAACCGCCGCCGAATACGAGACCTTCCGGCTCGGCAAGGAGATCGACGGCGAACAATATCGCGAGGCCGATGCGGCCTGGTTCCGCAACATCCTGTCCGGCGTCGTCAACCGCCAGAAGCAGCTCGATCCCGTGCTGCGCAACGCGCTGACCGACGACTGGCCGCTGTCGCGGCTGGATTCCACCCTGCGTGCGATCCTTCGGGCAGGGGCCTATGAATTGACAAGCATCAAGGACCTGCCGCCCGCGGTCGTAATTTCCGAATATGTCGACATCGCCCGCGCCTTCTACGAGGAAGGCGAGGAGCCGCGGATGGTCAATGCCGTGCTCGACCGGATCGCGAAGAGTTTAAGGGAGGCCAAACAGGCCGGGGATTCATGACCACGACGAGCGAGATCACCGAAACCAGCGCGAAACGCACCGCGCTGACGCTGGCGAGCGCCCAGGCCATCATCGGCGCGGCGGCGCCGATCTCGATTTCGCTCGGCGGCCTCGCCGGAAAATACCTGCTGGCGGTCAATAATGCCGATCCGTCGATCGCGACGGCGCCGGTCACCGGCTTCAATGTCGGTGTCGCGCTCGGTGCGCTGCCGGCGGCCCTGCTGATGCGGGCGCTCGGACGCCGCGTCGGTTTCATGTCGGGCGCGATGGTCACCGCGCTCGGCGGCGCGCTCGCGGCGATCGCGCTGTTCCAGCTCAACTTCTGGCTCTTCGCCACCGGTATGCTGATCATCGGCATGGGCGGCTCCTTCGTTCAGCAATATCGCTTTGCGGCCGCCGACAACGCGCCGCCGCAATTCCGGCCGCGCGCGATTTCCTGGGTACTGGGCGGCGGCGTCTTCGCGGCCGTCATCGGCCCGCAGACGGTGGTCTGGACGCGCGACCTCTTTCAGCCGGTGCAATTTGCCGGCGCCTTCGTTTCGATGATCGGGCTCGGCCTGATCGGAATCGGCATCCTTTCGACGCTGAACATCCGCCATGTCAAGGCGGGCGACGTCGTGGTCACCGGCCCCGCCGCGCGTCCGCTGATGCAGATCCTGCTGCAGCCGCGCTTCATGGTATCCTTTGCCTGCGGAGTCGGCTCCTACGCGCTGATGAGCTTCGTCATGACCGGCGCGCCGCTCGCCATGGTCGGCTGCGGCTTCACGACCGACGAGGCGGCGATCGGCATCTCGTTCCACGTCATGGCGATGTTCGCGCCGAGCTTCGTCACCGGACGCCTGATCGCCCGTTTCGGCAGGGAGCGCATCGTTGCCTTCGGCATGGTGCTGCTCGTCGGCTGCGCCATCGTCGCGCTGTCCGGCATCGCGCTGTGGCAGTTCTGGACCGCGCTGGTCCTGCTTGGCGTCGGCTGGAACTTCGCCTTCATCGGCTCGACCGCGATGCTGACCGACTCCTACCACGTCAGCGAGAAGAACAAGGTCCAGGGTCTGCATGACTTCCTGCTGTTCTCGACCGTCGCCTTCGCGTCGCTGATGTCCGGCTTCACGCTCAACGCGTTCGGTTGGGAAATGCTCAACTGGATCGTCTTCCCGGTGGCGGCTTTCTGCCTCGTTCTTCTCGGCCTTCTCGTCTTCGGCTCCCGGCATACGACCATAGCACAAGCCGGAGAGTAGCGAATCCCGCTGGACACCGCGGATCGCCGCTTGACCTTCACTTGCGCGGTAAACTACGTAAGGTGCGACATCGTGCGCGCTTTTCGGCGCACTCGGTCGCTCTTGAACGGGCCGTGGAGGGGATTTCGGGTCCGAGGAAAAATCAAAGGAAACGGGAATGGTTCTTCTAGCTGTCATCGCTTGCGGGCTGCTTTCGATCGTATATGCGATCTGGGCAACGCAGTCGGTCCTGGCCGCCGACCAGGGAAATGCGCGTATGCAGGAGATCGCCGCGGCGATCCGTGAAGGCGCACAGGCATATCTCAACCGCCAGTACACGACGATCGCCATCGTCGGCGTGATCGTGTTCATCGCTGCGTGGGTTCTGTTGACCGTCGAGGCCGCTTTCGGCTTCCTGATCGGCGCGGTGCTTTCGGGCCTTGCCGGCTATATCGGCATGCACGTTTCGGTCCGCGCCAATGTGCGCACCGCGCAGGCGTCGTCGCACAGCCTCGCCGCCGGTCTCGAGATCGCGTTCAAGTCGGGCGCCATCACCGGCATGCTGGTTGCCGGTCTCGCGCTGCTCGGCGTCTCGGTCTACTATTACATCCTGACCAACGTGATGGGATACGGGATCACCGCTGACGGCGAACGTACCGCGCGTGGTCGTCGACTCCCTCGTCGCGCTCGGCTTCGGCGCATCGCTGATCTCCATCTTTGCCCGTCTCGGCGGCGGCATCTTCACCAAGGGTGCGGATGTCGGCGGCGACCTCGTCGGCAAGGTGGAAGCGGGCATTCCGGAAGACGATCCGCGCAACCCGGCAACCATCGCCGACAATGTCGGCGACAATGTTGGCGACTGCGCCGGCATGGCCGCCGACCTGTTCGAGACCTATGCGGTGACAGTTGTCGCCACCATGGTGCTCGGCGCCATCTTCTTCGCCGGCACCCAGGTGCTCGAATCCGTCATGCTCTATCCGCTGCTGATCTGCGGCGCTTCGATCCTGACCTCGATCGTCGGCACCTTCTTCGTCAAGCTCGGCACCAACGGCTCGATCATGGGCGCGCTCTACAAGGGCCTGATCGTCACCGGCATCCTGTCGGTGATCGGTCTCGGCGGCGCAACCTCGCTGACCATCGGCTGGGGTGACATCGCTCTGGGCGACGGTTCGATGATCTCCGGTACCAACCTGTTCATCTGCGGGCTGATCGGCCTGCTGGTAACAGCCCTGATCGTGGTGATCACCGAGTACTACACCGGCACCAACAAGCGCCCGGTGAACTCGATCGCGCAGGCTTCGGTTTCCGGTCACGGCACCAACGTGATCCAGGGTCTTGCCGTTTCGCTTGAATCGACGGCGCTTCCCGCCATCGTCATTTCCGGCGGCATCATCGTGACCTACCAGCTGGCCGGCCTGTTCGGCACCGGTGTCGCGGTCACCGCCATGCTCGGCATCGCCGGCATGATCGTCGCCCTCGACGCCTTCGGACCGGTTACCGACAATGCCGGCGGCATCGCCGAGATGGCCGGCCTCGATCCGGAAGTGCGCAAGTCGACCGACGCGCTCGACGCCGTCGGTAACACCACCAAGGCCGTCACCAAGGGCTACGCGATCGGTTCCGCCGGTCTCGGTGCCCTGGTCCTGTTCGCCGCCTATTCGAACGACCTGGCGTTCTTTGCCGACAATTCGGAAAAGTTTCCGTATTTCGCCGGCATGGGCGACATTTCGTTCTCGCTGTCCAACCCCTATGTGGTTGCCGGCCTGATCTTCGGCGGCCTGATCCCCTATCTCTTTGGTGGTCTGGCGATGACGGCGGTGGGGCGCGCCGCGAGCTCGATCGTGGAGGAAGTGCGCCGTCAGTTCCGCGAGAAGCCGGGCATCATGGAAGGCAAGGACCGTCCGGATTATGCCCGTGCGGTGGACCTGCTGACCAAGGCCGCGATCAAGGAAATGATCATTCCGTCGCTGCTGCCGGTCCTGGCGCCGCTGGTCGTCTATTTCGGCGTCCTGCTGATCTCCGGCTCCAAGGCCTCGGCCTTCGCGGCGCTCGGCGCCATGCTGCTCGGCGTGATCGTCAACGGCCTGTTCGTCGCCATCTCGATGACCTCGGGCGGCGGCGCATGGGACAACGCCAAGAAGTCCTTCGAGGACGGCTTCGTCGACAAGGACGGCGTCAAGCACGAGAAGGGTTCGGAAGCGCACAAGGCTTCGGTCACCGGCGACACGGTCGGCGATCCCTACAAGGATACCGCCGGTCCGGCCGTCAACCCGGCGATCAAGATCACCAACATCGTTGCGCTGCTTCTGCTCGCCGTTCTGGCGCACTGATAGCGGCGATATCGAAACAAAAACCGGCGGTGGGAAACCACCGCCGGTTTTTTGTTGGGAAATGCCTTGTGCGTCAGCGGCGCAGGATGCTCTCGGCGCTCGGACCGCCGATCGTTCCGGAGAAGATCTGCGCAAGGAAGGTCTCGTCGCGGCCGCCGGTCGGCGTCGTGCGGGTGACGAAGTCGAAGATCTTGCCGTCCTGCAGCCCGTAATTGGCGATCCGCTCCACCGTGTCGTCCTTGTTGAAATAGACGGCGAGGATGCGCTGGTCGACGATCTTGGTCTTCAGGAAAGCCGCGGCGCGCCGGCGCGTCTGCGAGATGTAGTAGAACACCTCGTTGTCGAATTCGGCCGTCGTCGTCGGCGTTCCCAGCGCCAGCAGCACCTGTTCGCGGCTGGAGCCGGGCGGAACCAGCTGCAGGGTCTGCTCGTCGATCACGTAGCCCTGTTTGAAGGTTTCCGAGATCGGCAGAACCTTCGATGTCGTGCAGCCTGCGAGCGATACGGCGCCGGCGGCAAGCAGGACGGGAAGGGCGCGTGCTAAAGACATTCTTTTCTTGATTTTTTCCGACGCCACCATCATCTCCGTCAATCAGATTGGCCCGATGCCTGTCTTGGGTCTGGTTCGGTAACCTGTCTCAGGCCCGGTTGCAAGATCGCCGCGAGGCTCGGGCCCAACGACGGAAGGTGCGATTGCACGATGATTATGTCACTCTTTCGGCGGGCGCCGAAAAACCTCAACCGCAAGATCGTCGACACGGTCTATGCCTCGGTCGTCGCCGCGGGGCGCCAGCCGGTGTTCTACAGTGACTGGGGCGTGCCCGACACGCCGCTCGGGCGCTACGAAAGCGTCGGCCTGCACATGATTCTTTTCCTCCACCGCACCCGCACCGCCGCCAAGCCGATCGACGAATTGGCGCAGGACGTGCTCGACGAATTCTTCAAGGATGTCGATCATTCGATTCGCGAACTCGGGGTCGGCGATCCGTCGGTGCCCAAGCGCATGAAGAAGCTCGCGCGCATGTTCTACGGCCGCATGGGTCACTACTGGTCCGCGCTCGACGACGGCGATACCGGCGTTCTTGGCGAGGCGGTCGCGCGCAACATCGCCCCCGAGGCGCCGGAGACGATCGACCGCGCCGCCATCGCCGATTACATGTTGCGGTCGGCAAGGCTTCTGCAGGGCGTCTCCGACGACGAGCTGCTCGCCGGCATCGTCCGGTATCCCGAAGCAGCGGCCCTCGGGCAGGTGTGACCATGAGTACGCATGACAATCCGCGGGCTCCCGGCCCGATCGCCCGGCCGGTCGTCGTCTCGGTCCTGCCGTCGGCGGGATTTGCCGTCCGCATCGAGGCCAATGAGGCCGAGCGCGAAGCGCTGGCGCAGACGCACGGGCTGCTGTCCGTCGACAGCTTTCTCGCCGAACTGGACCTGAAGCGCTGGCGCAAGGACGGCGTGCGCATTCGCGGCACGGTCAAGGCGCGAATCGTCCAGGAATGCATCGTCACGCTCGAGCCGGTGCCCTCGGAGCTGGACGTCGCCGTCGACGCGGTGTTCCTGCCCGAGGGCTCGCGGCTTGCCCGCCCGCTCGACGATGATGGCGCGATGATCGTCGATCCCGACGGGCCGGATCTGCCGGAGACTTTCGAGGGCGGCGCGATCGATGCCGGCGCGGTCGCCGAGGAGTTTTTCGAGCTTGCCATCGATCCCTATCCCCGCGCGCCCGATGCGGAACTTGAGCAATCGACGGACGCAGAGGAAGACGACGGCGAAGGCGGCGCCGACAATCCCTTCGCCAGGCTCGCCGCGTTGCGCGATAAGCTGTGAAACCGCAAAAAGCCGCGAAATAAGGTGTTGAGACCTTCGGCAGAACGTCTATGGTCTGCCCGCTGCGGCCCATCGCGCCCGGCCAACTGCCAAAGGCAGAAAACGAACACGGGACTGGACGTTTTGATAACAATTTCGATTGACGCGATGGGAGGGGATTTCGGACCAGCCGTCGTCATTCCCGGAGCCGCGAAATCGCTGGAACGCCATCCCGAATTGCGGTTCGTGTTTTTCGGCCAGGAAGACAAGGTCCTGCCGATCCTCGACCGCTACGAAAAGCTGAAGAAGGCGTCGCGTTTCGTCCATTGCGATATCGCGGTGCGCATGGACGACAAGCCGAGCCAGGCCCTGCGCCAGGGCCGCTGGAAGTCCTCCATGTGGAAGGCCATCGAGGCGGTCAAGAACGGCGAGGCCGAAGCCTGCGTCTCAGCCGGCAACACCGGCGCGCTGATGGCGATGTCGAAATTCTGCCTGCGCACCATGGCGGACATCGAACGTCCCGCCATCGCGGCGATCTGGCCGACCCTGCGCGGCGAGAGCATCGTGCTCGATGTCGGCGCGACGATCGGCGCCGATGCGCAGCAGCTGGTGGATTTCTCGGTCATGGGGGCCGCCATGGCGCGCGCCCTCATCGAGGTCAAGCGCCCGTCGGTCGGGCTGCTCAATGTCGGGGTCGAGGAGATCAAGGGCCAGGAAGAGGTCAAGGAGGCAGGCCGCCTGCTGCGTGAAGCCGGCTTGCCGACGCTCGATTACGAGGGATTCGTCGAGGGCGACGACCTCGGCAAGGGAACCGTCGACGTCGTGGTGACGGAAGGATTTGCCGGCAATATCGCGCTGAAGACCGCGGAGGGCACGGCCAAGCAGATCGCCGAGTATCTGCGAGCCGCGATGAGCCGCACCGTGATGGCCCGCATCGGCTATCTCCTGGCGCGCGGGGCGTTCAACCGCCTGCGTGACAAGATGGATCCGCGCAAGGTCAATGGCGGGGTCTTTCTCGGCCTCAACGGGATTGTCATCAAGAGCCATGGCGGCACCGATGACGAGGGATTCGCGGCGGCGATCGATGTGGGCTACGACATGGTCCGCAACGCGCTCCTGGAAAAGATCGAAACCGATCTCCAGAGCTTCCACGGACGCCGCGCAAGGGACGTGGCCTTCAAGGCGGCCTCCGCTCAAACTTCAGGGTAACATCCGGACATGATCAGATCTGCGGTAACCGGTATTGGGCGCGCGCTGCCGAAGCGCGCCATGGCCAACAGGGATTTCGAGCACATCGTCGAGACGTCGGACGAGTGGATCATCCAGCGCACCGGGATCCGCCAGCGCTACATCGCCGGCGATGACGAGACGACCGCGTCGCTGGGCGAGGAAGCGGCACGCAACGCGCTTGCCGCCGCCGGCCGCGAGCCCGCCGACATCGACCTGATCATTCTCGCGACATCGACCCCGAACAACACCTTCCCGGCGACCGCGGTCGACATCCAGAACCGGCTCGGGATCCATCACGGCGCCGCCTTCGACCTGCAGGCGGTATGCAGCGGCTACATCTATGCCCTGACGACCGCCGATCTCTACATTCGCGGCGGCATGGCGCGCCGTGTTCTGGTGATCGGCGCCGAAACCTTCTCGCGCCTGCTCGACTGGGAGGATCGCACGACCTGCGTGCTGTTCGGCGACGGGGCAGGGGCCGTGGTTCTCGAAGCCGCCGAAGGCGTCGGCCTGACCTCGGACACCGGCATTCTTGCCGCCAAGTTGCGTTCCGACGGCTGTCACAAGGAAAAACTCTATGTCGACGGCGGTCCGTCGACCACGAAGACTGTCGGTCACCTGCGCATGCAGGGCCGCGAAGTCTTCAAGCATGCGGTCGGCATGATAACCGACGTGATCGAGGATTCCTTCAGCGTGGCCGGCATTACCGCCGATGATATCGACTGGTTCGTGCCGCACCAGGCAAACCGCCGGATCATCGAGGCATCGGCAAAAAAGCTTGGAATTCCCGAGGGTAAGGTGGTTATCACCGTGGACCGGCACGGCAATACGTCGGCCGCTTCCGTTCCGCTCGCCCTGTCGGTCGCCGTCGAGGACGGCCGCATCCAGAAGGGCGATCTCATTCTGCTCGAAGCAATGGGCGGCGGTTTTACTTGGGGTGCCGTTCTGCTCCGCTGGTAATATTTTCCGCGTTTCGGGCCAAGCTTGCTTGACCGGTGGGCGGTCACACGCTAGCCTTTCCTTTGGATTTTCAGTGTGTTGAGGGAAGCCGGATCATATGGGAGGCAAAACGCTTACGCGTGCGGATCTGGCCGAGGCGGTTTATCGCAAGGTGGGACTGTCAAGAAGCGAGTCTGCTTCACTCGTCGAGATGATCATTGACGAGATTTGCGATGCCGTCGTTCGCGGCGAAACGGTCAAGCTATCATCCTTCGCGACCTTTCAGGTTCGCAACAAGTCGGAGCGGATCGGGCGCAACCCGAAGACCGGCGAGGAAGTTCCCATTTCCCCGCGCCGGGTGATGACGTTCAAGGCGTCCAACGTCCTCAAGCAGAAGATCGCCGATTCGCACGCCAAGCGTACCGACGGCGCCGGCGACTGAATTTCCGGGTTTTCTTCCGGAATATTTTCAAAGACTTCCGCAAAAAACGGGACTGAAAGGCGTACTGAAGCTTTGCGCTGGGCGGAGTAGACGTTAGACTTTCGAAGGATTCGGAAAGAAGACAGAGCCCCCATGGAAAAGAGCCCGGACGCGTTCCGCACCATTAGCGAAGTCGCCGAGGAGTTGGACCTTCCCCAGCATGTCCTGCGGTTTTGGGAGACGCGGTTTTCGCAGATAAAGCCGATGAAGCGCGGCGGCGGCCGGCGCTACTATCGGCCGAACGATGTCGACATGCTGCGCGGCATCAAGCATCTGCTTTACGAGGAAGGCTACACCATCAAGGGCGTGCAGAAGCTCCTGCGCGAGAACGGCGTGCAATTCGCCGTCGCCATCGGAACCGGCGACATGTCTGCCTTCGAGGAACTGACGCGCAAGAACGCCGACGCGGCCAAGGCCGCCCAGGCGGAAACGGAACGTTCGGCGCGTCAGCCGGCCATGGCGGAAGCCGAAGCCGACATGGTCGTCGGCGAGGCGAAGGCGCGCGGCAAGGGCATTTTCGGGTTTGGCGGCAAGGGTGGCGAGGAAGCGGAAGCGTCCGGAAAATCGGAATTGTCGCGCGAGAATCGGGCCTTGCTTCAGGAAGCGCTGTTCGATCTTCTCGAATGCAAGCGGCTGCTCGACCAGTCGCGGTGACGTATGGAAAGCACTTGGTTGGCTCGGTCGCATGGGCGGCTGGCGTGGCGGACGATCACAGCCGCCGATAGGAGGTGCGGATGTGGAGGTTTTTGGAGACCGCATTTCTCATTGTAAGTTTTGCTGCCGGAACGGTCCTGGGTATTGCGGTGATCGTCCTGCACATAGGAATTAACGAAGGTCTTCTGTATCGGCCGTGGTGGTATGCCGACTATGCTCCGATCCTCGCGAGCGTTGGTGTTATGCTTGCCGGTATTCCGCTTGTTAAGTTTTTCCTGTGGCTGCTGTTTTGATGCGGGCAACATGGACCGCTTTCTGTTCACGCAGATGCATCCGGGTGCACTTATTTGCATAAAACGGCGAGTGGACGGAAAAAGCGCTTGCCTCAAAATCTTGGGAAATATAGGGCTTTCCACGGTTCGGAGCGTAGCGCAGCCCGGTAGCGCACTTGACTGGGGGTCAAGGGGTCGTGGGTTCGAATCCCGCCGCTCCGACCATTTTCTCTCTTCCCGCCGGTTTCCCGTGGCGCGCTTCCAGCGCCACGCATCCCCAGATGATGCCGAGCAGCAGGTAGAAATGCCGCCAGTGGTCGGTGTCGATCACGTTGCCCATCGCGGCGTGGCCGGCGAAGACGATATAGGCGCAGAGCAGGAAGGGCTGCCACGGCCGGTCGCGGAACAGGATCCTGAAGCCGGCGCCGAGCGTGACGATGATCAGCGTCACATAGGCGGCGAAATCCCAGCCAGGAATAGGCGAACAGCGCCTTCAGCCAGATATTGTGCGGGTCTTCGCCATAGATACGGCCGAACTCCAGCGGCCCGATCCCGAGCGGCGTGTGGGTCGCCTTGATGTAGCCGAGCCAGTGCCGTTCGAAACGGCCGAGCCGGGAGGCGTCGTAATCCTGCAGCAGGTGGGCGCGCTCGAAGAAGATGTTGCGTATCGCGTCGAACTGCAGCGCCACGACGACAAACGCCGCCGCGGCGGCGAAAGCGAAGATCGACAACAGCATGATCCTGAGCCGGAAACGCCCCGAGGAACTGCCGAGAAAAAGCCCGGCCGCAAGACAAACGGCGCAGATGACGAGCAGCCCCCAGCCGGCGCGCGAAAACGACAGCAGCGTCGCAAGCAGCAGGATCAGCAGGACGACAACGGACACCGCGAGATTGCGGGCGCGGCCGGTCAGAATGCCGTGCAGGCAGTAGATCGTCGGCAACACCAGGTAGGGCGCGAACACGTTCGGGTCCTGGAACGCGCCCTGGGCGCGGCCGTAGCGCGTGAAGATTCCGGCGCCGGGCACCAGGTGGAAATAGCCGATGATGGCCGCAAGCCCCGTCAGCACGGCGGCAACGGTCCAGCCGTTGAAGATCAGCCGCAGAAGATTCGGATTTGTCGCGATGATCGAGGCATAGAAGACCGCCGTGAACGCCAGGAAAAGCGAAACGGCGATGTAAAGCGGCGCCGTGTTCCAGTCGTCCATCTGCGTCATCGCGATGACGCCGCCGATATTGAAGACGACCAGCAGGACAAGCGGTAGCATGACGCTGCGCGGGATCGTCATTCCGGCGATCACCCAGACGCCGATAAGCGCCACCATGTAGAGTTCGTAGGGCGCCGGCTCGTCGATCACGAAGCCGCTCAGGAACACGCCGAACCAGATCGCCATCGCGGCGAGATGCGCGTTCAGCGCCCGGTTGGCGGTCTCATGCGGCAGCGTGAGCGTCATGTCCGTCAATATGCGTGTTCCGTGTTCAGCAGGCGGATCGGCGTCAGGAACAGGATCTTCAGGTCGAACCAGAGCGACCAGTTTTCGATATAGTAGAGGTCGAACTCGGTGCGCCGGCGGATCTTTTCGTCAGAGTCGATCTCGCCGCGCCAGCCATTGATCTGCGCCCAGCCGGTGACGCCCGGCTTGACCCTGTGGCGCGCGAAGTAGCCGTCGACGACCTCGCCGTAGAGCCGGTCCGACGATTGCGCGCTGACAGCGTGCGGACGCGGTCCAACCAGCGACAGTTGACCGCGCAACGCGTTGAAGAACTGCGGCAATTCGTCGATCGAGGTCTTGCGGATGAAGCGCCCGACCCGGGTCACGCGCGGGTCGTTCTTGGTCACCTGGGCGCGCGCCGACGGATCGCATTGCTCGACATACATCGAGCGGAACTTGTAGACCCAGATCTCTTCGTTGTTGAAGCCGTGTCGCTTCTGCTTGAACAGTACCGGTCCCTTGCTGTCGAGCTTGATCGCGATGGCGGTCGCCAGCATGACTGGCGAGAAGGCGGCGATTCCGATAAGCGAAAAGACGATGTCGAAGGCCCGCTTCGCGACCAAATCCCAGTCGCGGATCGGTCGGTCGAAAATGTCGAGCATCGGCACCGAACCGATGAAGGAATAGGTGCGCGGCCGGAATCGCAGCTTGTTGGAATGCGCCGACAGGCGGATATCGACCGGCAGCACCCAGAGTTTCTTCAGCATCTTGAGAACGCGGTCTTCGGCGTCGAGCGGCAGCGAGACGATCAGCATGTCGATACGGGCGCGCCGGGTAAACGAGACGAGTTCCTCGATATTGCCGAGCTTCGGGTATCCGGCGACGATCGGCGGCGAGCGGGCGTCGTCGCGGTCGTCGAAGATCCCGCAGATGCGAATGTCGTTGTCGTGCTGGCGCTCCAGCGCGCGGATCAGTTTCTCGGCCAGCTTGCCGCCGCCGACGATCACCGCACGGCGTTCCATCGTCCCGTCGCGCGCCCATTTGCGGATTCGCACGTTGAGCAGCATCCGCGTCAGGAACAGGAACAGGAGGCCGCCGACGAACCACGAGCCGCTCCAGAACCGGCTGTAATCCTCCGATGTCTTCATGAGGAAGGCCGCAAGTGCGAGCAGCGCGAAAGTCGCCGTCCAGGCAAGCGCGACGCGCGGAAACCAGCGCAGAGGTCTGCGCAGCGCGCGCATGCCGTATCCTTCGGCAATTTCGTTGAGCAGGACGAAAAGCGTGCTGCCTCCGGCAATGGCGAGCCCGTAAGGCCAGGCCGAACCCGCGCCGACATAGGAAAGCATGATGGCTGCGGCGATCGCCGAAAGGCCAAGAAATTCGCCGATCCGCAGAAGGCCGCTGACCATGACGGGTGAGATCGTGTCGGCGCGTAACTCGTCCGCGATCCGTTCGACAAGCGGTTCGAGCGCGCTTTCGCGCACACTTGGCTCCTCGCCGCTGTCGTAATTCTTGACCGTCTCCGGCGAGTAGCGCAGACGTGGATCGACTTCGTTCATGAGATGCCTTCGCAGCTGATGCGAAGTTCATATAGGCCAAAGGCCCTAAGAAACGCTTGATAAAGCGCTGTTCTTGCCGGCGTGGCCTGCGCGCAAGGTTAACGCCCCGCGATAGGCAGCGAGGGCGTTTCCGGCCATGGCCCGGGCCGAAAATCGGGCCTCGAGCGCCGCGCGCCCCGGCATCCAGTCCGAGAGTGTTTCCGGTTCGCTGAGCGCTGTCTGCATCAGCTGCGCCAGGGCCTCGCTGTCGGGGGCGATCAGCGCCGGATTGCCGGTACCGAAGATTTCCGGGATCCCGCCAACCGCGGTGGCGATCATCGGCATGCCGGCGCCGAGCGCTTCCAGGATGACGTAGGGAAGGGCTTCGGCCCGTGACGGCATGACGAAGATCCGTGCCAGCGCAAAGGCTTGCCGCGCGGGGATCGGTGCGTGGAAGCGGACCGCATCGTCGAGGCCGAGATCATGCGCGAGTTTCTTGATGGCGGCGGCATCCGGGCCGTCGCCGACCATGGCGGCGCGAACATCCGTATTGCCGCCGGCACGCAGCTCCGCAAGCGCCTTCAGGAAGAGGTCCGGCCCCTTCAGCATCCGCAGTTCGCCGAGAAAGAGGAAATCCGCCGCACCGTCCGCCGGGACGACCGGCTCGAATTCTTCGTCCGTCAGGCCGTTGTAGTTGATCGACCAGGGGCAGGAGGGCTTTCCGATCTTTTGCACATAGGTGCGCCGCTCGTATTCGGCGACGAACAGGATGTGGTCGGTCAACCGCTCCAGCATGCGTTCGACTCGGAAATACACTTGCCCGGCCCGAGACGCCGGGTCGTAGTGCAGGCTGCCGCCATGCGGCGAATAGAGACGGGCGACGCGAGACCTTTCTGCCCGTACCAGTGAACCGAGCGCGCGGGCGTAAACGCCGCCCTTCGCGCCATGCCCGTGCAGGACATCCGGTTGCAATTCCTTGATAATCCCGAGAATCCGGCGGGCGCCGAACACGTCGCCCAATCCGACCTCGCGCTGCATCTTGGCGCGGTGCAGGCCGAGCGACAGCGATTCCGCGAGGCCGCTCGCCATGTCCTCGTTGTAGCCGGGTGTGCCCGGCAGGTCGCAGATGACGCCGACCCGGTTACCCTCCGCCTCATGCGCCAGCGCGAGATCGCGCACATGCCTGAACAGGCCGCCCATTGGCGCACGCAGGACGTGGACGATGCGCAGGGGTTCGGGATCTCGCATGGATTTGGTTGAACCCGTCCCTAGAAAAGGCGTTCCCGGACAAAGACGGTGTCGCCCGGCAGCAGCGGATCGCTTATCAGCACCCGCCCGGTCATCACCTTGCCGTTGATCTGCCGGGTGATGTCGACATTCGACTGGTTGGCGCGCGCCGAGAAGCCGCCGGCCGCGGCTATTGCGTTCTGCACGGTCATGCCCGGCGAATAGGCATATTGTCCGGAAGCGCCGACTTCGCCCATGATGAAGACAGAGCGGTACTGGTCCACTTCGACGGACACGTCGGGATTGCGCAGATAGCCCTTGCGCAGTTTCTCCGCGATCTGTGCTTCCAGCTGCTGGACGGTGCGTCCGCGCGCCGGCACGGCGCCGACGAGCGGGAAGGCGATATAGCCGGACTGGTCTATGGAATAGGTATTGGTGAGATCGGCCTGGCCGAACACCGTGACGCGCACCTTGTCACCGGCGCCGAGCACGTAAGGCTGGTTGATCGCTTCGTGGAATGCGGCCGGCGCGGGCCGGTAGCCCGTGCAGCCCGCAAGGAAAGCAACAATCAGAATGCTCATCGCAAGGACAGGAGCATTGCGTCTGTGCCGGATCATCAAGGAACCCCAAAATCATTTTGACGGCCCCGCCGCCATGGCCCGTTATCGGTCTGTTAGGGTTAATTCCGGGTAAAGGCTTCGCCTTGCGGCCTAACAAAGCGTTACGGCGCCATTTACCGCGCAGAAACCATGTTCGTTTACAGCTGGCGCAAAGAATTCGAGTGCCGGGGTATTTTCATGTCGCGAACAGAGTACGGGGCGCAGGACGCCGATATCGATATCGGCCGGTTGTTCGGTGCCGTCTGGCGCGACAGGCTGCGTATCCTCGGCGGTGCGGTCTTCCTCACCGGGCTCGTCTTCGTGATCCTCAGCTTCATGACACCGGAATATTCGTCCGACGCCCGCATCCTGATCGAATCGAGCGAATCCGTGTTCACCCGCCCGCAGGGCGACCAGGGCCAGGCCCCGGACGCCTCGCTGCTCGATCGGGAAGGCGTGGCGAGCCAGGTGGAGATCCTGACGTCGAGCGACCTCCTGATGCAGGTCGCCAAGCAACTGAAGCTCGACCAGAGCAGCGAATTCGACGAAACGCTGTCGATGTCGAGCCTCAAGGCCGGGCTGGTCGCGCTCGGCCTGATCGAGGATCCGTCTCTCGTCTCGTCGGAGAAGCGCATTCTGGACAATATCCGCAAGCGTCTGAACGTCTATGCGATCGACAATTCGCGGGTTATCGCCATCGGCTTCAAATCCCGCGACAAGGAACTGGCGGCCAAATTCCCGGATACGCTGGTGAAGGCCTATCTGGCGCTCGAGAGCAAATCCCAGCTTGACACGACGGGCAAGGCCGCAAGCTATCTTGGCAAGGAAATCAAAGACCTGCAGGAAAGTGTTCGCAAGGCGGAAGCCGCTGTCGCGGACTTCCGGGCGTCATCCGATCTGTTTGTTGGCCAGAATAACTCCGGTCTGGCGACCCAGCAACTGGCGGAAATGGCATCCGAACTCTCGCGGGTGCGCGCCGCGCGTTCCAGCGCCGAGGCCCGCGCCGACAGCATCAAGACCGCGCTCGACCGCGGCACGGCGATCGAAACCCTGCCGGACGTCGTCCAGTCGCCGTTGATCGTCCGGCTGCGCGAACGCGAGATCCAGCTCAAGGCCGAAATCGCAGACCTGTCGACAACGCTCCTGCCGGGGCATCCGCGCATCAAGGGGTTGCGGTCGCAGTTGCAGGACCTGTCGCGCCAGATCCGCGACGAGGCGCGCAAGGTGCTGGACGGCGTCCGCAGCGAGGCCGACATCGCCCGTTCGCGCGAGACGGAACTGTCCGCCGATCTCGACAAGCTCAAGGCGGCGTCGGCTTCGGCCAATGAGCGCGAAGTCCAGTTGCGCGCTTTGGAACGCGAAGCCCAGTCGCAGCGCGCGCTGCTCGAAAGCTATCTCGTGCGCTATCGCGAGGCGGCGTCGCGCGACGAGGGCAAATACGCCCCGGCCAAGGCGCGCCTGATTTCGCGGGCGGTGGTCCCGTCCGAACCGACCTTCCCGAAAATGATCCCGCTTCTCGGCGCCGCCTTCTTCGTGTCGCTTCTCGTCATGATGCTGGCGACGCTGATGCGCGAGCTCTTTTCCGGCCGCGCCTTTGTGCCGGTTGCGGGCGGGATATCGCCCGCTGTCGAGCGCGCCGAACCCGCGGTCGTCGCCGAAGCCGGGCCGGTGCTGGAAGACCAAGCCGAAATGCCTGTGGTGCCCGCCGATGCGCCGGAAGAACCTTTGGTCGCCGAGCGACCGGAAGAGGCCTCTGCCGAGCCAAAGTCGGAAGAGGACGTCGAAGCGCCGGCGGACAACGACAATTACGGCATTCCGTCGCTGACGCGCCGGCTGATCGAAACCGGCGCCGACCGCGCGATCGTCGTTTCACCGGAAGGCGATGCCGGCGCGGCCGCCTCCGTCGGACTGGCGCGAGCGCTGGCAGGCGAAGGGCAGCGTATCGTCCTGATCGACCTGACAAGCGCCGGCGCGGCCTCCAAACGCATGCTGGAGGATCCCGACTGCCCCGGCATCACCGACCTTCTCGCGGCTTCGTCGTCCTATTCGGATGTCATCTATCCGGATTTCGCGACCAATGCGCATATCATTCCGACCGGTATCGCCGATCCGGCCCGCGCGATGCGGGCCATGGACCGGTTGCCGATCATTCTCGACGCCCTGGCCTCGGCTTACGACATCGTCATCGTCGAATGCGGTCCGACAAACGCGGACGGACTGAAGCGGCTGGTCAGCGACGGCGGCCAGATTGCGATTTCCGTGGTCGATCCGGACGCGCCTGAAATCGTCGAGACGGCCGGCAATCTTCTCGATGCGGGGTTCGAGGACCTGACGCTGATAGCGGCCGATGAGACAGGCAACGGCCCGCAGGATCCGGGGCCGCGGCGCGCCTATGCGCGCTGAGGCGGTCTAGCGCAGGATCGGCACGCGCCTGCGCAGCTGCTTGACCGCCTTCCAGATCGCCGGATTGGTCTTGATCGAACGCACCGCGCTGCTGCGCGCCGCCTTGGCTGCGCCGACCAGGCGTCCGACTGTATCGAGCGGGATGACCGTGTCGTGCTGCAGCGTCTCGATTTCGCACCAGCCGCGCTTGTAGGGCTCGTCGCCGATTCCGAAATCGAAGAAATCCAGGCCGTTCTCCGTCGCTTCGCGGATCGCCAGGAAAAACAGCATGTCGCCGGGGCTCAGTTCCGCCTGTGCGGCGTCGTAACTGCCGAATTCGACCGTAAGACGCCCGTCATGGACGGTGCATCCGATGATGGCGACGGGCTGGCCGCCGGTCTCCAGCACCTTCAACTCGCGTCCGTGCGGTTCGCTGCGCACGCCCTCGGCAAACAGGTCCAGATAGAAGCGGCGGATACGATCGTCGGCGAAGACGTCGTGAATTCCCGCCGCCTCGAAATGCTTCGCCTTCCAGTCGAAGAACCGTTCCAGCGTCGCGGGGACCGTGTCGGCATCCACCGCGGCGACATAACGATATCCGCCCTTGTCCTCGAACTGGCGTTCCTGGCCGCGGAAACGCTTGCGCCGCCGCTTGCCCGAGTGGCGTGACAGGACATCGTCGAAACCGCCCTCCAGCGACAGCGATAGCGCCGGATTCGGGCTGACGACCGAATGCTCGAACACGAAGGGGTTGGCGATGCCGCGGTACTCGGCGAGCTGGCGCTCCAGCAGAATGGCATGTCCGCCGGGCCTGGCGGCGCGCAGCGCCTGGACGATGGCCCGCTCGCCGGTGGCTGCGAGCGCGGCAATGTCGTCCGGGCGGCCGACCGGAAAATTCGCATTGGCGTGCCGCTCGCCGGCATAGGCGAGAAGATGACCGTCGACACGCTCCAGCGGCATCAAGACCGGGCCCGCGCGGTCCGGAACGAACGTGACGAAAACCGGTTCGTGCGGCGAATGGCGCACCCAGGCGCGCAGGAAATCGGGCTTCTGGTAGCCGGAGCAGAGGATGTCGGCGGGCAACGCGTCGATGGCGGCAAGCGCGGCGTTCCTGTTCGCATGCAGCGCGATGCGCAGGCGCGGGGCGCTCTGCGACGACGCAACGGAAACAGGAAATGTCCGGGCCTGGATGTCAACCATGTCTAAATCCTTTGCTGCCAAGGGTGACATGGCCGGGTTTCGAAATTCCTTCGATCCGGCAATCGGGCGGTGAAAACGCGTCGGGAAAATCGATGTCGGTTATCAAAACCTTAATGCGCAAGAGCTTCATGAACGGCGTCCGTTACAGCGGGCTGTCGGCGCTGTTCAGCCCCGCCCTGAGCGGTGTCGGCGCGGTCCTGATGCTGCATCATGTGCGCCCGCGCGAGGGCGGCGCCGGCCTCAACGCTCTGCTGCATATCGAACCGGAGTTCCTCGACCGCCTGCTGGCGGAGCTGAAGGCCGACGGAGCCCGCTTCGTCAGCCTCGACGAGGCCGCCGACCGGCTGAAGAGCGGCCATGTCGACGAACGCTTCCTGACGGTCACCCTCGATGACGGCTATCGCGACAATCTCGTCCATGCGGCGCCTGTCTTCCATGCGCATGGCGTTCCCTTCACGATCTATGTCAGTCCGGGGCTGACCGACGGCGACGCCGATTTGTGGTGGGAGCTTCTGGAGAAGGTCGTCGAGGCGAGCGGCGAGGTCGCGTTCGATGCGGCGGGCGCGACGAGGACCTTGTCCTGCCGGACCGGTCGCGAGAAGCATCAGGCCTTCGCGGCGCTGATGAACCATGCGTTGAACGAAGTCGACGAGGACGAACAGCGCGCCTTCGTGCGGCGGCTGTGCGACCGATACGGCGTCGACCGCGAGGCGCATCGCCGCCGAGTCGCTGCTCGACTGGGACGAGTTGCGCGGCCTGCATGCCGACCCGCTGGCGACGATCGGCGCGCACACGATGAACCATTTCCAGCTGCGCCGCCTGAGCCGCGAACGGGCGACCGACGAAATCGTCCGCTCGGCGGACGTGGTCGGCGAGAAGCTCGGGCAACGGCCGCGCCACTTCGCCTATCCCTATGGCGGCCCCGAAGCCGTCGGCCCGCGCGAGGTCGAGATCGCGCGCGAGGCGGGCTTTGCAACGGCGGTGACGACGCGGCACGGCACGCTGATGCCCGCCCATGCCGACAACATGCAGGCATTGCCGCGCATTTCGGTGAACGGAAATTACCAGCGCGTCGGCTATGTCGAGACGATGCTGACCGGCATCACCATGCCGGCGGCCAATCGCGGCCGCACTCGTACCGTTAGCCTTGCGTCACCGTGTAACGTCGCCGTCGCGGCCCTTCGGCCGGCGCTCCATCCAGCTGATCACGAACATCGCCGGCAGCACCCAGAGGATGCCGGAAAAGGCGAAGAAGGCGAGGTGGATGTACCACGGGCTTTCGGCGAGCCGGTAGGCGGCGACGGTCATCGCGGTCAGCGCGTAGAAGATGACCAGCGCCACCAGGATGAGCATGCCGATGAATTTTTTCAGGCGATAGGGCATCGATTGCTTTTCTTTCGAGGGTGTCCGGGTATGTAACACTCTGCCCGGCAAAGCCAATCCCGCTTCTGCGGCATCTTACCGCTTCCCATGAAAATCCGCCGGGCGCTATGTCAGCCGCCACAAAGGCATCGCACATGGCAAGCACAATCCCTCGACACCGCCGTTCACGGCCACACGAAATCCCCGACCGCCGAGGCCATCGAGATGCGCCACCGCGCCCAGGTGCGCGGCTGGCTCTATTTCATGGTGCTGATCCTGCTGGCGCTCGTCGTCGTCGGCGGCGCGACGCGGCTGACCAATTCCGGCCTGTCGATCACCGAATGGAAGCCGATCCACGGCGTCATCCCGCCCTTGAACCTCGCCGAATGGCAGGAGGAATTCGCCAAGTACCGGCAGATTCCCGAATACGAGGAGATCAACAAGGGCATGAGCCTCGACCAGTTCAAGGGGATCTTCTGGTGGGAATGGGCGCACCGCCTGCTGGCGCGCACCGTCGGGCTTTTCTTCGCGCTGCCGCTCGCCTTCTTCTGGGTGACGGGACGGCTCGACCGGCGCCTCAAGGCGCCGCTTGCCGGCATCCTTGCGCTCGGCGGCCTGCAGGGCTTCATCGGCTGGTGGATGGTGTCGTCCGGCCTGTCGGAACGCACCGATGTCAGCCATTACCGGCTCGCGGTCCATCTGACGATGGCGAGCCTGATCATCGCCGCCGATCATGGCGATCGCCCGTTCGATCGCGCCGCACGCGCCCGACCTGAAGCCGACCGCGCGCTCCGCCACGGCGGCCGGCGTGCTGGTCCTGATGGTGCTGTTCCAGATCTATCTCGGCGCGCTGGTCGCCGGCCTCGACGCCGGCCTGGTGTTCAACGAATGGCCGACCATGGATGGCGGTTTCTTCCCGGCGTCGCAGTGGGAGCCGGCGATGGGCCTGCTCAATTTCGTCGACAACCGCGCCATCGTGCAGTTCACCCACCGCACCTTCGGCTACATCGTCTGGCTCTCGGTCCTGGTCCACATGATCGTCTCGTGGCGCTATGCGCCGGGATCGACCCATGCCCGCCGCGCCGCGATCCTGTTCGGCCTCGTCACGCTGCAGGCGACGCTCGGCATAATCACGCTTCTGACCTATGTGCCGCTCGGCTGGGCGCTGGCGCACCAGGCGACGGCTCTGATCGTGTTGTGCTTCGCCGTCGCCCACTGGCGCGGCCTGAAAGGGCCGATGCCGCTCTCCGACGGCACGCCGCACCGGCTCGGATTCATCGGCGTGCGCGACTGACGGGTGGGGCGGCCCTCCGCTCTCCCCCCTTGTGGGGGAGAGTGGGCGCGCGACATCGCCGCCGCGTTTCATGGAAAAGCGGCTGACAGATCGCCAATGACGCACCCCGCTCATGACGTGTTCCACGCGTCGCGGGCGAGGAAATGGCACTCCTTCAGCACCTCTTCGACGGCCGTTTTCGGCCGCTTGCGCCAGCCGGGCGGACGGCCCGGCCGCAGCGGGCTGAAGCGTTTCGGCTTGCAGGTTTCGCGGTCGCGCCGCGCGCGCCAGCGGGCAAGCCGCATCGCCTGGCCCTCCAGATCCTGCAGCGCCCGCTCCAGCACCCTGATCCGGCGGCAGATGCCGCTGTGCGTCGACCGGGTCGTCCGGCGCGAGCTCCGTTTCCCGGTAGAGCCACGCCCCGGCCTGATCGTCCTCGCCGTCTTCCAGCCAGGGATGGCCGAAGCGCTTGAACGGGTCGAACAGCGCGAAGGCGGGCAGGGGTTCCGCGGTGAGCCGCGATGCACGACAAAGGCCGTCATTCTCGGGCTTGACCCGAGAACCCATTCCTGAGACTCCGCGAAACCCTCGAAGATGAAGAACGCAGCCACTTCTTCGGTCATTGGCGGTAGGCTCCGCCTCCACAGAATGGGCCCTCGGGTCAAGCCCGAGGATGACGGAGCTGGCGGCGCGCCTTTCGCGCTCCATGACAGGGCGCAACCTGACCTCCACCCCTCTCGCCGCCATGACGATCAGCCGCCGCACCGCGAATTCGGCGGGGCGGAGCATGGCGAGGATGCTGATGCGCAAGCTGAACGCGGCAGTGCCGCGACCGCGCGCCCGGTGCGAATCCCGGCCAACACGAACAGCGAGGTGACGATCGTCAGCAGAGCCTCGCGGTTTATCCTGATAGCGCCTGCCCAGTCCATTGCGTGGCGTTGCTCCTTGTCTCCGCCAAATCGAAGATCAGGCTAAGGGGCGGTGCGGGCAGGTGGATAAGGGAAGGGGCAGGGTGGAGGAAAAACAAGGGGTTGGGGCGGAAACGAGGCGGAGTTATCTAACGGAGGGAGGGTGGGAAGAGGGGGCTGGCTCCCATCCCTGATCCTCCGACTTCGCAAATATTATGGCGGGCCTCTTCATCGGCGGAAGACTATCTTGCTTCGGCATGGAGCCTTTGGAACCGGACATCCGGGCATTGGCAAAGATGCGCATCGTAAAAATTTTTACATCCTCAACTGCGATTGACATTCCGCGACCAACCGGCCTCGACACTATTCCTTAATCGCCGGACGTTATTGTTGCGCATCGAGAACAATAGCGTGGAACCACAGGGCTGATGCCTCAGGAGACGCCGTTCGACGAAGATGTGGCGGCAATCAATGCCGAGCTTGAGCGACCGTATTCCCGGTTGGGAATGACGCCGCATTTCGAGACCGTGTTTCGCGCCAAGACCGGTCCGGAGCGCATGCGGGTTATTCGCTACTGGTATTGGATCGCTATTGCCGTCAACGTTGCCAGTCTCGCCCTGGACCCGATTTCCCATGTTTTTGAGTATGGTTTGATCGCCCGCTTCGGTTTCGTTGTCCCGGTCTACCTGCTCGCGCTGCTTCTGCTCGATCGCGGTCCGCAATGGCTGCGCACGGCCGCGGCGACCGCGCCATCGGTGGTCTTCGTGGCCGCTTCCGGATTCCTGGCGGAGGTGGTGCCGCCGGAGCACTCGGACCGCTATTTCATGATGGCCGGAGTGATAATCCTTTTCGTCAACATCGCCATGCCGCTCCACTTTCGCAATGCGCTTGCCATGACCGCGGCCTCGTTTGCGACACTGATTGCCTGGCGGCTAGTCTTTTCGGACCTGGCAATCGGAGATTTTCCACTCATGACATTCATCGCCGTTGCCGGGGGCCTTTCGCTCGTCATTCGCTATCGGGCCGAATGGGATGCTCGGCTGTTGTTTCTCGACGGGCTGCGCGACGAAATCAAGTCGGCCCGCCTGGTCGCGCTGACCCAGGCCCTTGGCAAGTTGGCGGAGACCGATCCCATGACCGGCCTGTTCAACCGGCGTCATCTGGTCCAGACGCTGCAGGAGAAGTGGCGGGAAGCGCGCGAGCACAATGACTGGCTCGGCATCCTGATGATCGACATCGACAAGTTCAAGGATTTCAACGACACCGCGGGCCACGACGAAGGCGATCGCTGCCTCATCGCGATTGCCGGTGAACTTGACCGGCAAGTCAGCCAGGCGAACCAATATCTGGCACGCTATGGCGGCGAAGAATTCATGGCCGTTGTATCGCATCTCGAGCCGGAACCGTTCATGGCCGAAGCCGAAACGATCAGGCGTTCCATCGAACAGATGGACCTGCCGCATCCAGCCCTGGGGCCGAACGGCCATGTTACGGTCAGCATCGGCGCCGCGTCGATGATTCCGACTCCGCATGCCACCGTCGACGATCTGATGATCGCCGCCGACAAGGCGTTGTACGCGGCCAAGTCCGCCGGCCGGAACCGGGTCGAGGCCGACAGCTCGGTCTTTTCTCCGGGAACAGCGCCCGGGCACGGATCCCGGCCGGTCATCGAACGGTCGCGCGCCGGCCGCCGCCAGACCGAAAAGCGGCGCTGAGGCGCCGCTGGTCCGGTGCGGATCCCGGCCGTCCCGAACAGCGATGTGACGATTGTCAGGAGATCGTCGCGGTTCTTCGAGGAGTGATGGGGAGTACCCCCGGTCATCAAGTCGAGATTCCGCACCGTCACCGCCACCGCCCCCTTGCCGGGATCTTCATGGACGGCAACCGGCCCGCGGCCCGGCGCCCGCGCCCTTGCCGACCTGCGAACTTCGGTTGCCTCGAGCGCGGCCTTGTGATGACATGCTGTCATGATTTCGCTCGAAGACTGCGTTGGCATGTGCGGCCTCACCGAAGAGGAGGTGCTGGCGATTGCCGAGCATGAACATGTCCCGGAGATCGTCGCGACGGCCTACGCCCAGTATTTCGTCAACCGGGAGCAGGGTCTCGAGGCCGTGTGCCGGATGATCGTCGACGACATTCGCGCGGCACAGGCCAAGGATGATCGCGATCATGTCCGTTCCCTGTTGCATGTCCTGCATCATTTCATCCGCAGCCACCCGGAAGCCGCGCCCGCGCAGCATCCCTGGAGCAGCGTCGGTTGATCCGCGTGCTTCGCGGCCGAAACCGATGGCGCGCGCCCCGGTGAACGCTGCCCGAAGAGCGGAACGGGAGGCGCGGGTTGCCGGGCATTGCGGGAGGGCAATGATGCAATGAACACGAAACCGCAGGACAATGCGGCGGAATGGCTCGAGCTGCTGGAACGCGCCGGAAAGGCCATCCAGCACAGCCAGGCGGTCGAGGCCGCCAAGGTTTCCGGCGAGGAATTCTCCCTGGTCGATGCCAGGGCCTTCTGGGAGGCCTATCTCCGCTCCGCCCGGCTCCTCTGGTCTCACCCCGGCGCGGCGATCGGGTATTTTCAGCAGCTCTGGACCGGATGGGCGGTGGCCTGGAACAGCGCGCTTGGCGGTTCGGACGACAAGCCCGTCCCGAAGGACAAGCGGTTCCGCGACGAACACTGGGAGATGGAGCCGGTATCGCGCGGCCTGCGCAATTCCTATCTGGCGCTGGAAAAGGCAACCGACACATTCCTCTCGGCCCTGCCGGAGGAGTCGAAGGACACGCTGCGTGTCAAGTTCTACACGCGGCAGTTCCTGAGCGCGGCGGCGCCGAGCAATTTCCTGATGCTCAATCCGGCGGCGCGCGAGAAATTCTTCGAGACCGGGGGAGAGAGCCTGCTCGCGGGGTTCCGCAACTTCGTCGAGGATCTGGAGAGCGGCGATGGCCGGCTCGAGATGAACACCTATGACAAGACGGCATTCAAGGTCGGGGTGAACCTCGCCACCACCCCCGGCAAGGTCATCTATCAGAACGCGCTGATGCAGCTCATCCAGTATGATCCGATGACCGAGGAGGTGCGCAAACGGCCCTTCCTGTTCGTTCCGCACTGGATCAACAAGTTCTATATCCAGGATCTGCGGCCGGACAACTCCATCGTGCGCTGGCTGGTGGAGCGCGGCCATACGGTGTTCCTGATTTCCTGGGTCAATCCCACGAAGGAACATGCCGCGATGAGCTTCGAGGACTACATGAATCTCGGGCCCCTGGCGGCGCTCGACGCGATCCGCGAGGCGACCGGCGAAAAACGCTGCGACATCCAGGGCTTCTGCATCGGCGGCATCCTCGTCATGGCGACGCTGGCCTATCTCAAGGCGAAGCGCGACAAGCGCATCGCCACCGCCACCACCATCGCCACGCTGGTCGATTTCACCGATGTCGGCGAGATCGGCGTCTTTGTCGACCGCGACCGGGTCGAGATGCTGCGGACCCACCTGAAGGAAAAGGGCTATCTGGAGAACTACCATCTGCGCGACATGTTCGCGATGATGCGCGAGAACGATCTCGTCTGGTCGTTCCATGTCATGAACTACCTGATGGGCGACAAGCCGCCCGCCTTCGACATCCTGTACTGGAACGGCGACAGCACGCGGCTGCCGGCGGCGATGCTGCTCTGGTACCTGGAAAAGATCTATATCGAGAACGGACTGAAGAAGCCGGGCCACCTGACCCTGGACGGGACGCCCATCGACATCACCAGGATCGACACGCCCTTCTTCGTGCTCGCCACGAAGGAGGACCACATAGCGCCCTGGGCCTCGGTCTACCCGACCGCCCGCCTGCTGAAGGGCGAGGTCAAATTCGTGCTCGGCGAGTTGGGCCATGTCCGCGGGGTCATCAATCCTCCGGAGCCGCACATCAAATACGGCTACTGGACGCGCGACGATTTCCCGGAGTCGGCCGAGGAATGGCTGAAAGGCGCCGAATACCACCAGGAATCCTGGTGGACCGAATGGGGCAGGTGGCTCGACGCGCACGAGACCGAGCCGCGCGTTCCGGCCCGCAGGCCCGGCGACGGCAAGCTGAAGCCGATCGAGGACGCGCCCGGCAGCTATGTTCTCGAAAAATGAAGGCCGGCGTTCCCCGTGCGCCACCGGCCCCGCCGCGCCGGCAACCGATCAACTATTCGCGCATTCCTTGCCTGAGGCCGCATCGGGGACTAAATTCATGAATTGCGTGTCCAAGCCGGTATCCGACCGTCGAACGGCCACAATGGATATCTGCTCTTGGATCCGGATGTGCAAGCGTACCGGTAAGGAGCCGTGTCCATGAAAGTTTCCAACGTTCTCGAAGTCAAAGGTACCGACGTTTTCACCGTGCGACCGGAGGAGACGATCAACACGCTGTCGCACCGGCTTCGCGCCTTGCGCGTCGGCGCGATCATCGTCTCGAGCGACGGCAGCCGCGTCGACGGCATCATTTCCGAACGCGACGTGGCTTTCGGCCTGGCGGAACACGGCGCCGATCTCCTGGGGATGAAAGTGTCGGACCTGATGACGCGGTCGGTCGTCACCTGCACGCGCAACTCGTCGATTGCGGACCTGATGAAGCAGATGACCCAGCGGCGCATACGCCACCTTCCCGTCGTGGAAAACGGCAAGCTGGTCGGCGTCATCTCCATCGGCGACATCGTCAAGTATCGCCTCGCCGAGATGCAGGCCGAGACCGACGTGATGCGCGATTACGCGATCGCGCGGCACTAGACCGGGAGGTGGAGCGTGAGGAGCCGGCCGCTCCTCACCGCCCGAGCATCAGATCCAGATTCTGCACCGCCGCGCCCGACGCGCCCTTGCCGAGATTGTCGTAGACGGCGATCAGCACCGCCTGCGCGCGGTCGTCATTGGCGAAGACGTAAAGCGTCATGCCGTCCGTGCCGTTGAGCGCCTCCGGCTGGATGTCGGGGTTGCGCTCCAGCTTTTCGAACGGCGCGACCTCGATGACGCATTCGGCAAGCGATGCGTAGTGGTCGGCGATCGCTTCGTGCAATTGCCTGCCGGTCGGCACCGTGGCAAGCGCGCCGAGCTGCAGCGGCACCATCGTCACCATGCCCTGCGCGAAATCGCCGACGACCGGGACCATCAGCGGGTCGCGTGACAGCAGGGCGTTCTTCTTCAGTTCGGGCAGGTGCTTGTGCGACAGCGTCAGCCCGTAGGGCAGATATTCCGGCGCATTGTCGCCCATCGCCTCGTAATCGGCGATCATCGCCTTGCCGCCGCCCGAATAGCCGGTGATGCCGGTGAAGGTGACCGGGAAATCGGCCGGGATCAGCCCGGCCTTGACCAGCGGCCGCAGCGTGGCGATCGGGCCCTGCGGCCAGCAGCCGGGATTGGCGACGAATTGCGCCGAACGGATCCTGTCCGCCTGGTCGGCGTCGAGTTCGGCCATGCCGTAGGTCCAGCCCTCGGTCACCCGGAACGCCGTCGAGGCGTCGATGACGCGGGTGCCGGCGTCGCCGATCATCGTGACCGCTTCGCGCGAGGCGTCGTCCGGCAGGCACAGGATCGCGAAATCGGCGTCCCGCAGCAGCTGCTCGCGCATCGCCTGGTTGCGCCGCTCGGCCTCGGGGATCGACAGAACCTCGATGTCGTCGCGCTTGGCGAGGCGCTGCCGGATCTGCAGCCCGGTCGTTCCGTGTTCGCCGTCGATGAAGATTTTCGGTTTCATGGTTTTATCTATCGGTCAGTTGAAGGGCGGTAAACGGGGCAGGGCGGTTCATCACTTTCCCCTGGCGCGCCGTTCGGCGAGCAGGCCCAGATAATGCTGCGCGACGGCCGCGCCGGCAATCGCCGTGATGTCGGCATGGTCGTAGGCCGGCGCAACCTCGACGATGTCGGCGCCGACGATATCGAGGTTGACGAGCTTGTGCAGCACCGACAGCATCTTCGCCGAGGACGGGCCGCCGGCGACCGGCGTGCCGGTGCCCGGCGCATAGGCCGGATCGAGGCAGTCGATGTCGAAGGTGACGTAGCAGGGCATGTCGCCGACGCGCTTGTAGATGGCGTCGGCGATCTTCACCGCCTTCATCGTCTCGACGTCCTCGCCATGGATCATCTCGATGCCGCAATCCTCCGGCGCATGCGTGCGGATGCCGATCTGGATCGAATGCGCCGGATCGATGACGCCGTCGCGCACCGCGCGGCCGACGAAGGAGCCGTGGTCGATGCGCCTGCCGTCGTCGTACCAGGTGTCCTGGTGCGCGTCGAACTGGATCAGCGCCAGCTTGCCGTGCCGAGCCGCATGCGCCTTCAAAAGCGGCCAGGTGACGTAATGGTCGCCGCCGAGCGTCACCAGGAACGCGCCCGATTTGAGGATCTTCGTCGCTTCGCGCTCGATCGTCGCCGGCGTCTTCTGGTGGTTGCCGTAGTCGAGCAGGCAGTCGCCGTAATCGATCACCGCGAGGCTTTCGAACAGGTCGCGCTGGAACGGATATTGCGGGTCGTTGTCCATGATCGCCGAGGCGCGCCTTATCGCCTGCGGGCCGAAGCGCGCGCCGGGCCGGTTGGAGACGGCGGCGTCGAACGGGATGCCCCAGACGACCGCGTCCGCGCCCTTCAGGCTCTTGGTGTATTTGCGCCGCATGAAGGACAAGGCGCCGGCATGGGTCGGGTCGGTGGCCGCGCCGGTCAGGGCGCGCGCGGTGAAGGCGTGATCGATGGATTTCGAAGGCATGATCGATGGTCCCGTGGCAGTTGCTGCGTTCATATCCTCGCATGGCCCGCGCGCAACAAAAAACGACCCTCAGGCCCCGTTTTTCGATGTCGGCGCGCCGGTTTCGCCGCGGATTACGCGCTGTCGCCCGTCAGCCTGGCTCTTCGCGCAGGCGCGGCATGTCGTCATGCGGCGTGACGGTCTGGCGTTCGATCATCCGGTGAACGCGAAGGGGTTTTGCGCCCTTGTGCAGCGCCATAAGGTGGTCGGAGACCTCCGCATCGGCGTTGGTTCGCCTTTCATTGTGCCGGATATACTCGACCCAGGTCGGCACGTGATAGCTCTCCGTCCAGATATCGGGGTTTTCGAGATCCCGCAGCAGGGCCCATTGCTGCGCGCCGTCGCGTATCCGGATCCTGCGGCGCAGGCTCATCGTGGCGAGAAACTCCTGAACGTCCTCCTGCGCGATCTCGTAATCCACCATGATCATGATGGGTCCGCTTCGCTGGGTCAGATCGAGGCGCAGCGGCGGTTCGGTGAAGCGATTGAGCGGATCGAGATTGAGCAGGCCGAAATCGGGCAGCGGCGCGCGCAGGCCGGTTATGGCGCCGAGCAGCAGGATCAGGGTCGCGCCGATGAGCGCGTTGCTCGTCCCGATGCTTTCGGACAGGGACCCCCACACCCAGCTGCCGGCGGCCATGCCGCCGAAAACGCCGGTCTGGTAGAGCGCCATGGCGCGGCCGACAACCCAGCGCGGCGTCGACATCTGCATCGTCACGTTGAACAGCGACAGGCAGACCACCCAGCACGCGCCCGCGACGAGCAGGGCGACCGCCGAGACGACGACGAGATTGCTGACGGCGATCGCGAAGGTGCTGACGGCGAAGCCGGTGAACCCGATCCGGGTGATGTTCTCGTTGTGGAAGCGCGCGCGCAAATCCGCGTTGGCCATGGCGCCGATGACCGCGCCAAATCCGAAGCAGCCGAGAAGCGTGCCGAAGATGAAGGCGTCGCCGCCCAGATTGTCGCGAACGACGACCGGCAGAAGCGCCTGCAGGGCGACGGCCGAAACGCCGAACAGGAAGCCGCGCAGGATCACCTTCATCAGGTTGGGCGACATCGCCACGTAGCGAAGCCCGGCCTGGAAGGCGATGCCGAAAGGCTCGCGCGGCAGGCTTTTCGCGGGCAGCGACGGATGCCAGCGGAACAGCGCCGTGATGATCGCGACATAGCTGGCCGCATTGACCGCGAAAGCCGCCGCGGCGCCGGCGATGGCGACGATCGCGCCGCCGGCCGCCGGGCCGACGCTGCGCATGATGTTGAAGCCCATCGAGTTGAGCGAGACGGCGGCGGGCAATTCCTCGCGGGTGACGATATCGCCCATCGAGGCCTGCCAGGACGGATTGTGCAGCGCCGTCCCGCATCCGATCAGGAAGGTGAAGGACAGGAGCAGCCATGGCGACAGCATGCCTTCCAGCGCCAGAACGGTCAGGGCGACCGAAACGACGAACATGAAGCCCTGGGCGACCAGCATGACCTTGCGACGGTCGAAATTGTCGGCGAAGACGCCGGCGGCGAGCGAGAAGATCATGATCGGCAGCGTCACCGACGTCTGCACGAGAGCCACCATGCTCTCGGATGCCGTCAGTTCGGTCATCATCCACGCCGCGCCGACGGACTGCACCAATCCGCCGAAATTGGACGCCAGCGCCGCGATCCACAGCATGCGGAATGTCTGGTTGTTGAAGAGCCCGAGGAGGGATCCCGGCTTTGGCATGGTGTCTTTTCGCCGCTTTCTACCGATTCCAAGCGGGTATCGTTCTACGCGAGGAAAGCGCAAAACATAATCGATATTCGAATGACGGGAGCGGAATTCCGGGTCCGGGCGCGCCGCGACAAACGAAAAAGGGGCGTCCCGAAGAGCACCCCTTGAACACCGGAAAATCCGGAATGCGGATTAGCGCTTGGAGAACTGGAACGAACGACGGGCTTTCGCCTTGCCGTATTTCTTGCGTTCCACCACGCGGCTGTCGCGGGTCAGGAAGCCGCCCTTCTTGAGCACGCCGCGCAGCGACGGCTCGTAATAGGTCAGCGCCTTGGAGATGCCGTGACGCACGGCGCCCGCCTGGCCGGACAGGCCGCCGCCGGCGACGGTGGCGTCGATGTCGTACTGGCCGGCGCGGTTGGTCGCGACGATCGGCTGCTGCAGCACCATCTGCAGGACGGGCCGTGCGAAATATTCGGTGAAGTCCTTGCCGCCGACCGTGATGCGGCCGGTGCCGGGCTTGATCCAGACGCGGGCGACCGCGTCCTTGCGCTTGCCGGTGGCATAGGCGCGGCCCTGGGCGTCGAGCTTCTGGACGTGAACCGGAGCTTCCTGGACCTCTTCGGTCACCGTGCCGGTTGCTTCGCCGAGTTCTTCGAGAGAGTTCAATTCAGCCATGGTGATCAGGCCACTTTCTTGTTCTTGGGGTTGAGCGCGGCGACGTCCAGCACTTCCGGCTGCTGGGCCTCGTGCGGATGTTCGGCGCCGGCGTAAACGCGCAGGTTCTTCATCTGGCGGCGGCCGAGCGGACCGCGCGGGATCATGCGTTCAACCGCCTTTTCCACGACGCGCTCGGGGAAACGGCCGTCGAGAAGCTGCTCCGCGGTGCGCTCCTTGATGCCGCCCGGATGGCCGGTGTGCCAGTAGTAGATCTTGTCCGACCGCTTCTTGCCGGTCAGCGCGACCTTGTCCGCATTGATGATGATGACGTTGTCGCCATCGTCGACGTGCGGGGTGTAGGTGGCCTTGTGCTTGCCGCGAAGACGCATGGCGACGAGGGATGCGAGACGGCCGACGACGAGACCTTCGGCGTCGATCAGCACCCACTTCTTCTGTACGTCAGCGGGCTTCTGCGAGAATGTCCGCATGGGAATTTTCCTTGGTTCGATCCCGGACCGGCCATGCCGGAAAGGGCTTTTCTTGTTGCTTGGATTGCCGGAACGCCCGGCAAAAACAAACCGCGCCGGACGGTCCCAGCGCGATCAAGGGTGCTTTAGGGGCAATTTTCGGGCGCGTCAAGCGCGAAATTGCAGGCGCATCGCCGAAAATCAAACAAAATCAATTGGTTATAAATACGGTATTATTTTACCACACATCAATCCCGCGGCGGGATCGAATAGGTGCACGATCCGTGCGCGATCAGGTCGTCGTTTTCGTCCGCGATCGAGATCTCGACGACGACCAGCCGCTTGCCCAGTTTCAGCAGCCGCGCGGTGCAGAAGACCGGCCCGGGCTCGGCCTTGCGCATGAAATTGATATGGAAGCTCGTCGTCACCGACAGGCCCTTCAGGCCGATATGGGCGAGGATGACGCAATAGGCGGCATAGTCGGCAAGCGTGAACAGGGTCGGGCCCGACACGGTGCCGCCCGGCCGCAAGTGCCGCTCGCCCGGGTCGAGCCGCATCGTCAGCGTGCCGGGGCCGAGATCGGTGATCGTGTAGATGCGCCCGTCGATGAAGACCTGCGCGAACTCGGTCTCCATGAAGCGGTCGAGTTCTTCGGCGGAAACGATCGGGGAAGGCATCCTGGTCATGGCGGGACAATACCAATTGCGTGAATTCGGAATATCTTGCCGCCGGGTTTGGCCCGCTGGTAGGTTCGCCGTCAAGCCCACGCCGCCGGAGGAACACACATGACCGTCGCACCCGCCCTTGTCGAAACGCCGCTCGTCACCCGCGACCGGAACGGCCCGGTCCTGCGGCTGACGCTGTCCAACCCGCCGGCCAACGCGCTGTCGATCGCCACGATGGAGGCGATGATGGCCGCGCTCGAGGATGCGCGCTCCGACGACGCGGTGCGCGTCATCGTCATCGCGGCGGCCGGCAAGGTGTTTTCCGCCGGCCACGACCTGAAGGAACTGACGCTGCATCGCGCCGACGACGACCGGGGCAGGGCCTTCTTCGAGAAGACCATGCGGCTCTGCGCGCAGATGATGCAGGCGATCGTCACCCACCCGAAGCCGGTGATCGCCGAGATCGACGGGCTGGCGACGGCGGCCGGCTGCCAGCTGGTCGCAAGCTGCGACCTCGCCATCTGCACCGATACCTCCGCCTTCGCCACGCCGGGCGTCAATATCGGCCTGTTCTGCTCGACGCCGATGGTCGCGCTGACCCGCAACGTCCACCGCAAGCAGGCGATGGAGATGCTTCTGACCGGCGAGCAGATCGACGCCTCCAGCGCCAAGGAATACGGCCTCGTCAACCGGATCGTGCCGAAGGAATACCTGGCCCAGGTTGTCCAGAAATACGCGGAAGTCATTGCCTCCAAATCGCCTTTGACGCTGAAGACCGGCAAGGAGGCGTTCTATCACCAGGCCGAGATGAGCCTCGCCGACGCCTATGACTACTGCGCCAATGTCATGGTGGAGAACATGCTGTTCCGCGACGCCGAGGAAGGCATCGGCGCCTTCCTGCAGAAGCGCAAGCCGGAGTGGACGGGGGAATAGGGGGCTTGCGCCGGATCGGGCTATCGCCTAGCATGTTCTCTCTTTGTTCTGGATGGGCGCTGCCATGAGCTTCGATCCCCGCATTTCCATGGTGACGCTCGGCGTCGCCGATGTCGCCGCCTCGACGGCGTTTTACGAGAAGCTCGGTTTTACGAAATCGTCGGCCTCGCAGGAGGCGGTGACGTTCTTTCGGCTAAAGGGCACGCTGCTCGGCCTGTTCGGGCGCGCGGCGCTTGCCGCCGACGCCAGTGTCGAGGATTCCAAGCCCGGCTTCTCCGGCGTGACGCTGGCCCACAATCTTGCCAGCGAGGCCGAGGTCGACGCCGCCTTCGATCATGCGCTGTCCTGCGGCGCGACGCCGGTCAAGAAACCCGAAAAGGTCTTCTGGGGCGGCTATTCCGGCTATTTCGCCGATCCCGACGGCCATCTCTGGGAACTGGCGTTCAATCCGTTCATGGCGAACGACGCGGACGGTTTCATGCAGCTGCCGGAATAGGGCATGCGTCATTTCCGGCAGGCGACAATCCGCGCGTCGGATGTTACGGCTTTGCCATGAACCACGATTCCTATCCCGACGAATACATCCGCTCCATCCTGACCTCCGTGAAGACGATCGCGGTCGTCGGCGCGTCGGCCAATGACGTGCGGCCGAGCTATTTCGTCATGAAATACATGCTCGACAAGGGCTTCGGGGTGTTCCCGGTCAATCCCGGCCAGGCCGGCAGGGAGATCCTCGGCCAGACGGCCTTTGCGTCGCTCGCCGATCTGCCGGAACCCGTCGACATGGTCGACATCTTCCGCGCCTCGTCGGCCGTTCCCGCGGTCACCGACCAGATCCTGGAAATGGACCCGCTGCCGAAGGTGGTCTGGATGCAGCTGACCGTGCGCGACGACGACAGCGCCGCGCGGCTGGAGGATAAGGGCATAAAGGTCGTGATGAACCGCTGCCCGAAGATCGAATATGGCCGCCTGTCGCGCGAGATCGGCTGGAACGGCGTCAACTCGAAGGTGCTGTCCTCGCGCCGCCCCGAATTGCGGACCGGTTTCCAGAGTTTCGGCATCAGGCGCTGACAGTCGTCGCCTGCCGGCGCGAATGCGCGCCGGGTTTTAAGCAATTTCATTTCGACTTCGCGCCGCGGCGGACAATAATCGTCTTTGACACGCCCGCCGATCCCCGCCACAACGTCATTCGATTTTGTTCAGGAGGAGGCGACCATGGCCCAGAAGACACCCGGTTTCGACACTTTGGCAATCCATTCGGGCGCGCAGCCCGACCCGGCGACCGGGGCGCGGATCACGCCGATCTACCAGACCACGGCCTACGTCTTCAACGACGCCGACCACGCCGCCTCGCTGTTCGGCCTGAAGGCGTTCGGCAACATCTATACCCGCATCATGAACCCGACCCAGGCGGTTCTGGAGGAACGCCTTGCCGCGCTCGAGGGCGGTACCGCGGCGCTGGCCGTCGCGTCCGGTCATGCGGCCCAGCTGATCGTCCTGCACACGATGATGACGCCGGGCGACAATTTCGTCTCCGCGCGCCGGCTCTACGGCGGATCGATCAACCAGTTCGGCCACTCCTTCAAGAATTTCGGCTGGGAAGTCCGCTGGGCCGACGTCGCCGATCCCCAGAGCTTCGCCGCGCAGATCGACGACAGGACCAAGGCGATCTTCATCGAGAGCTTCGCCAATCCGGCCGGGTTCGTCACCGACATCGAGGCGCTGGCGGAAGTCGCGCGCAATGCCGGCATTCCGCTGATCGTCGACAACACGATGGCGTCGCCCTACCTGCTGCGCCCGATCGAGCACGGCGCCGACATCGTCGTCCATTCGCTGACCAAGTTCCTCGGCGGCCACGGCAATTCGATGGGCGGCGTGATCGTCGACGGCGGCACCTTCGACTGGTCGGCGACCGACAAGTACCCGATGCTGTCGACGCCGCGCGAAGAATATGGCGGCATCGTCCTGCACGAGACCTTCGGCAACTTCGCCTTCGCGATCGCCTGCCGTGTGCTCGGCCTGCGCGACCTCGGCCCGGCGATCGCGCCGATGAACGCGTTCCTGATCCTGACCGGCATCGAAACGCTGGGTCTGCGCATGCAGCGCCATTGCGACAACGCGCTCGCCGTGGCCAAGCACCTCAAGGACCATCCGAAGGTCGACTGGGTCGAATATTCCGGCCTCGAGGGCCACGCCAACCACGCGCTGCAGAAGCGTTACAGCCCGAAGGGCGCCGGCGCGGTCTTCACCTTCGGCGTCAAGGGCGGCTACGAGGCGGGCGTCAAGTTCGTGGAATCGCTCGAGATCGTCTCGCATCTCGCCAATATCGGCGACACCCGCACGCTGGTCATCCACCCGGCATCGACCACGCACCGCCAGCTGACCGACGAGCAGCGCGCCGCCGCCGGCGCCGGCAACGACGTGGTGCGGCTGTCGATCGGCATCGAGAGTGTCGACGACATCATCGCCGATATCGACCAGGCGCTGGCGAAAGCCGGCTAGGTCGCACTTGCATATCGCGCCCGCGGCCCCGTCCACGATCGTTGGACGGGGCCGCGGGCCGATGCTAGTCTCGCATGTCTTTTCCTCGAGTGGCGATGCCGGGCCGGGTTCCGGTCGGCCGGGAGCGAAACGATGATGCCGAAATTCCCGAAACTGCGTCTCGCGGCGGTCGTCATGGCGATCGCGGCCGTTGTCCTGTCGGCCTGCTCCGACGAGAGTTCGTCCTCGGCGGCAACGGCGGTGAAGATCGACGCCTGCGGCCTTCTCGATGCCGACCGGGTCGGCGCCGCCATCGGCGTTGCGGTCCAGCCGGGCGCGGAGGGCAGAAGCGCCGGCGGCGGCGAGAACGAGGGCGTCCTTTCGACCTGCAGCTGGCAGGCGCCCGAAGACACGCCGCGCCTGCCGACACTGACGCTGATGGTCTGGTCATGGCCCGCCGGAAGCGAAGGGCGCGCAAAGCTATATCCAGTCGTTCCGCGACGCGGCGGAGCAATATGCCGATCTGCCGAAGCCCGAGCCGGTGACGATGGGCGACGAGGCGATTTGGGTGGGGAACGGCCTGCAGGCGCGCAAGAACGACGTCAGCATATCCGTGACCGTGTCCGGCATCGACGAGGACAAGGCGAAACCGGCCGTCATGACGCTCGCCAGGGAGGTGCTCGACGCGCTTTGAGGCGGACCGCCGGCGTCGTGTCCGGCGCAATTGATCTTCCGCAATCAAAGTTTCGACGAAATCCTGTAGGTTCCTGACGGAATCAACAGGTGGAGACCTCCATGCCGCGCTTCAAATCGCTGACCCTTGCCGCAACGCTGTCGTTTGCGGCGGCTGCCGCCGCGCCTGCCTATGCCCAGTCCGCGGACCCGGCCTGGCTCGATGTGCTGTCCAACCAGCTCGCAATCGAGCATGCCTGCGCGGTCGAGTATTATCTGAACACCAGGGAAGGCGAACTGGCCGGACGCAGGACCTACGAGGCGCGCGCGCAATGCCGCGACGGCCGCCAGTTCGATGCCGCGCTGACCGAACCGGAAACCGAGTTCACCATCAAGGAATGCGGCGTGCAGGTGTGTTGAGCAAGTCTGCCGAGGAGGCGAAGCCGTCGATGACCGATCCTCTCTTCCTGCCTGTCGCTCACCGGGGGCGCCGAAGCCGAGACCGAGCGCCCGGCGCCCGAAAAGCTCGTCTCCGGCGATCCCGTCTTCACCACGTGGAATCTCGAGGAGCGCGACGGGCTCTATTGCGGCATCTGGCAGTCGACGCCGGGCAAGTGGCGGATCTCCTATGACGAGTGGGAGTTCTGCCACATCCTCGAAGGCGTGTCGGTGATCACCGAGGACGGCGGCGCGGCGCGCACCGTCAGGGCGGGCGACAGTTTCATCCTGCGCCCGGGCTTTGCCGGCACCTGGGAGGTGCTGGAAACCACCCGCAAGGAATACGTGATCCGGCTCTGACGGCCGCTTGCAACTCCATCAGCAATCCGTTCAATTCGACGCGTTCGCGATATCGGGGTCAATGCATGAAAATATCCGTCGTCGGGGCCGGCATTGCCGGCCTGTCCACCGCCTGGTCGCTCGCCAAGCAGGGCCATCAGGTCATGCTGTTCGAGCAGGGGCCGATCCCCAATCCGCTGGCGGCGTCCGGCGATCACCATCGCATCATCCGCCGCGCCTATGGCGCGGGGTCGGGCTACGGCGCGGCGATCACCGAGGCCTATGACGCCTGGGACGAATTGTGGGCGGATCTCGGCGAAAGCCATCTCGATGCGCGCGGCTTCATGGCCGTCAGCCGCGAGACCGGCGACGAGGCCGAGGATTACCTGAACGGCTTGCGCGAAGGCGGCTGGCCCTGCGAGGTGTTCGAGCCGGGCGAGGCGGCCGAACGTTGGCCCTTCCTCGATCCCGACACGATCCGCTATGCCTTTGCCTCGCCCGAGGGCGGCGCGCTGCATTGCCGCCGCATCGCCTTTTCCATGGCCGCCTGGCTGCAGGCGCGCGGCGTCCTGCTGCGCCAGACCATGAAGGTGACCGGCGTCGACCCGGCCAAGGCCAGCGTGACGACGGAGGACGGCCGCATGATCGAGGCCGACTACGTGATCGTCACCGCCGGCGCCTGGGTGACGAAACTCTTTCCGGATCTCGTTTCCGATCTGACGACCTACCGCACGGCGGTCGTCTATCTCGACCCGCCGGCGCATCTGAAGGAAGCTTGGGCGCGTGCGCCGGTGATCCTCGATGTCGGCGGCGAGACGGACGGCTACATCCTGCCGCCGTCGGGCGATGGCGGCCTGAAATTCGGGTCCGGCCTGCACAAATATGCCAGCGCCGATGCCGACGCGAACCGCGATCCGGTCGCGGGCGAGGGGGAGGCGATCCGCGATCTGTTCGCACCGCCGATGCGCGATATCGAACGATACGCGATCACCGATGTCGTCACCTGCGCCTATACGTTCACCCCGGACGAGCGCTTCTTCGTGCGCGAACAGGACCGCTGCCTCGTCGTTTCGGCCTGTTCCGGCCATGGCTACAAGTTCGGCGCCGCCGTCGGCCGGCGTGTGGCCGGGTTCGTGGAGAACCGGGATTTCGCGGCGCTCAAATCATGGATGCGCGCCGAGGCCTGATTGTTCACAGTTTTGCCGCATTAAGGTTTACGGCAGGGCATGTCTTGCGAAGTGCCGCTCGCACGCCCTATTTAAGGGCAAGATGTAGCCGATTCCCCCAGCGCAAAGGCCTTTGCGCGTTATCAGACAAAATCCCCGAAAGGTAAAACATGGCCAATCCGATCGACACCGCAATGAACCTCGTTCCGATGGTCGTGGAACAAAGCAATCGGGGCGAGCGCGCCTACGATATTTTCTCGCGCCTCCTGAAGGAACGCATCATCTTCATCACCGGTCCGGTCGAGGACGGCATGGCGTCGCTCGTCTGCGCGCAGCTCCTGTGGCTGGAAGCGGAGAATCCGAAGAAGGAAATCGCGATGTACATCAACTCGCCGGGCGGGGTGGTGACGTCTGGTCTGGCGATTTACGACACGATGCAGTTCATCAAGCCGCCGGTTTCGACGCTGTGCATCGGCCAGGCCGCGTCCATGGGGTCGCTGCTTTTGACCGCCGGCGCCAAGGACATGCGCTTCTCGCTGCCCAATTCGCGCATCATGGTCCACCAGCCCTCCGGCGGCTATCAGGGTCAGGTGACCGACATCCTGATCCACGCCAAGGAAGTCGAGGCCCTGAAGCGCCGCCTGAACGAGATTTACGTCAAACACACCGACCGCTCCTACGATGACATTGAAAACGCGCTCGAGCGCGACAATTTCATGACGGCGGATGTGGCCAAGGAATTCGGCCTGATCGACCGCGTGATCGAATCCCGCGATGCGATCGAGCCCAAGGAAAAATAGCCGCGGGCCGCAGCATGCTGTTGCATCCGTGTGACGCATGGGAAGCTTCGCGAAAGCTAAGGCATTGTAAGCTTTGCGCGCTTGGAAAAGCCGTCTAGATTGGAATGTGATGTCCCGATTAAGGGAACTGTAAAGGAATATGTCGAATCGTTGCACGTAACGTGGATATGTGTACGAATGTGATTTGAAGCCTTTGTGACGCAATGTGGTTGTAGAGTAAGCGCGTCACGGAAATATAAGTCGGGATTGCCGATGCGCATGAGCCGCGCGAAATCTGCAATCCGCTGAAAGGAATGGGCATGAGCAAGGTTGGCAACGGTGGTGGTGGTAGTGGCGGCAGTGACGCCAAAAACACCCTCTACTGCTCTTTCTGCGGGAAGAGCCAACACGAAGTCCGCAAGCTGATTGCAGGTCCGACCGTTTTCATCTGCGATGAATGCGTCGAACTGTGCATGGACATCATCCGCGAGGAGAACAAGTCCTCGATGGTGAAGAGCCAGGAAGGCGTGCCGACCCCGCAGGAAATCATGGCGGTCCTCGACGACTATGTGATCGGTCAGGGCCACGCCAAGCGGATCCTTTCGGTTGCCGTGCACAACCACTACAAACGCCTCGCCCACGCCGAAAAGAACGACGACGTCGAACTGGCGAAGTCCAACATCCTGCTGATCGGGCCGACCGGCTGCGGCAAGACGCTGCTGGCCCAGACGCTGGCGCGCATCATCGACGTGCCGTTCACCATGGCCGACGCGACGACGCTGACGGAAGCCGGCTATGTCGGCGAGGATGTCGAAAACATCATCCTCAAGCTGCTGCAGTCCTCCGACTACAATGTCGAGCGCGCCCAGCGCGGCATCGTCTATATCGACGAGATCGACAAGATTTCGCGCAAGTCGGACAATCCCTCGATCACCCGCGACGTGTCGGGCGAGGGCGTCCAGCAGGCGCTTCTGAAGATCATGGAAGGCACGGTCGCCTCCGTTCCGCCGCAGGGCGGGCGCAAGCATCCCCAGCAGGAATTCCTGCAGGTGGATACCGCAAACATCCTGTTCATCTGCGGCGGCGCGTTTTCCGGCCTCGACAAGATCATCTCCGACCGCGGCCGCAATACCTCGATCGGCTTTGCCGCGACGGTGGATTCGCCCGAGGATCGCAAGACCGGCGAACTGTTCCGCAAGGTCGAGCCGGAGGATTTGCTGCGTTTCGGCCTGATCCCGGAATTCGTCGGCCGCCTGCCGGTTCTGGCGACGCTCGAGGACCTCGACGAGGACGCACTGGTTCGCATCCTGACCGAGCCGAAGAACGCGCTGGTCAAGCAGTATCAGCGCCTTTTCGAGATGGAGGACGTGAGCCTCATCTTCCACGAGGATGCGCTGCGCGCCATCACCCGCAAGGCGATCGAGCGCAAGACCGGCGCGCGCGGACTGCGTTCGATCATGGAATCGATTCTGCTCGACACGATGTTCGAATTGCCGGCGCTGGAAGGCGTGCGCGAGGTCGTCATCTCCGAAGAGGTGGTGTCCGGCAGCGCCCGCCCGCTCTATATCTATGCCGACAGGGCCGACGACAAGGAAAACGCCTCGGCCTGACGGTCGAAACGTTCCGTGAACGCGAAAAGGCCGGGCAACCGGCCTTTTTCCGTTGGTTCACTCTTTTGGACCATTGCGGCGCACGGCCAACGGCGCGAGTATCAAAATCGATTCCGTCTGTTTCAAACCGTTGAAATCGGGTTTCTGCGGCGCCACTTACAGGGGGAGCCCTTCATCCGGGGCCATGTGGCACGGATACGGGTATTTCAAAGCCGATAAGGCATGAAAGGAAAAACGAATGGCTGAAGCCGAAAAGAAAACAGCAGCGGGCGGCGCTGACGGGCTCTATGCCGTCCTGCCGTTGCGCGACATCGTTGTTTTCCCGCACATGATCGTGCCGCTTTTCGTGGGGCGTGAAAAATCGATCCGCGCGCTTGAGGATGTGATGGAGAACGACCGTCAGATCCTGCTCGCGACGCAGAAGGATGCCGGCGACGACGATCCGGCGCCCGACGCGATCTACAGCCACGGCACCGTGGCGAATGTTCTCCAGCTGCTGAAACTGCCCGACAACACCGTCAAGGTGCTGGTCGAGGGCGTGTCGCGCATGGAGATCCAGGACTATACGGACCGCGATACCCATCTCGAGGCCTATGCGAATCCGGTCACCGAGCCCGAGGAAGACGAAGTCGAACTGGCCGCCCTCGGCCGCTCGGTCGTCTCCGAGTTCGAGAACTACGTCAAGCTGAACAAGAAAATCTCGCCCGACATCGTCTCCGCGGTCACCCAGATCGAGGAACCGTCGAAGCTTGCCGATACGGTCGCATCGCACCTGTCGATCAAGATCAGCGAAAAGCAGGACATTCTCGAAACCGCCAGCGTCAAGGACCGGCTGGAGAAGTCGCTCGGCCACATGGAATCCGAGATTTCGGTTCTTCAGGTCGAAAAACGCATCCGTTCGCGCGTCAAGCGCCAGATGGAGAAGACCCAGCGCGAGTACTATCTCAACGAGCAGATGAAGGCGATCCAGAAGGAGCTCGGCGACGGCGAGGACGGCCATAGCGAGCTTGCCGAACTGGAAGAGCGCATCGCCAAGACGAAGTTCTCCAAGGAGGCGCGCGAGAAGGTCGAGGCCGAGCTCAAGAAGATCAAGCAGATGAGCCCGATGTCGGCCGAAGCCACCGTCGTGCGCAACTATCTCGACTGGATGCTGTCGATTCCGTGGAACAAGAAGTCGAAGGTCAAATACGATCTCGACGTTGCCCAGGAGGTGCTCGACACCGACCACTACGGCCTCGAGAAGGTCAAGGACCGGATCGTCGAGTATCTCGCCGTCCAGAAGCGCCAGAACAAGCTGAAGGGCCCGATCCTCTGCCTCGTCGGACCACCCGGCGTCGGCAAGACCTCGCTCGGCAAGTCCATCGCCAAGGCGACGGGCCGCGAATTCGTGCGCATGGCGCTTGGCGGCGTGCGTGACGAGGCCGAGATCCGCGGTCACCGCCGCACCTATATCGGCTCGATGCCCGGCAAGGTCATCCAGTCGATGAAGAAGGCGAAGAAATCCAACCCGCTCTTCCTGCTCGACGAGATCGACAAGATGGGCATGGATTTCCGCGGCGATCCGTCGTCGGCCCTGCTCGAGGTGCTCGATCCGGAACAGAACTCCACCTTCATGGATCACTACCTCGAGGTTGAGTACAATCTGTCCGACGTGATGTTCATCACCACGGCGAACACGCTCAACATTCCGCCGGCACTGATGGACCGCATGGAGATCATCCGCATCGCCGGTTACACCGAGGACGAGAAGGTCGAGATCGCGCGCCGGCACCTGCTGCCCAAGGCGATCCGCGACCACGCCCTCCAGGAAGGCGAGTTCGCGATCACCGACGAGGCGCTGCGCGAGATTATCCGCACCTACACGAGGGAAGCCGGCGTGCGTAACCTCGAGCGTGAGCTGATGACGCTTGCCCGCAAGGCGGTCACGGACATCCTGCGCACCGACAAGAAGACGGTCGAGGTGACGCCGGAAAACCTGGACGACTATCTCGGCGTTCCGCGGTATCGCTTCGGCCAGATCGAGGGCGAGGACCAGATCGGTGTCGTCACCGGGCTGGCCTGGACCGAGGTCGGCGGCGAACTGCTGACGATCGAGGGCGTCATGATGCCCGGCAAGGGCAAGATGACGGTCACCGGCAACCTGCGGGACGTGATGAAGGAATCGATTTCGGCGGCGGCATCCTATGTCCGCTCGCGCGCCATCGATTTCGGCATCAAGCCGCCGCTGTTCGACAAGCGCGACATCCACGTGCACGTGCCGGAGGGCGCGACGCCGAAGGACGGCCCGTCCGCGGGCGTCGCGATGGCCACGGCCATCGTGTCGGTGATGACCGGCATTCCGGTGCGCAAGGATCTGGCCATGACCGGCGAGATCACGCTGCGCGGCCGCGTGCTGCCGATTGGAGGCCTGAAGGAAAAGATGCTCGCGGCGTTGCGCGGCGGCATCAAGACGGTTCTCATTCCCGAGGACAACGTCAAGGATCTGGCCGACATTCCGGAAAACGTGAAAAGCGAGATGGAAATCATCCCGGTCGGCCGCATCGGTCAGGTTCTGGAACACGCCCTTACGCGCAAACCGGAGCCCATCGAATGGACCGAGGAGGTCGAATCGGTGGCCAGCGGAGTCGCCCCGATTGACGACGATAGCCTCCCTAACGTCGCCCACTAGGCCCGGCTGATCCCAAAAACTTGTAAACGCCGCAGAAATGCGGCGTTTTTTCTTGGATTTCCGGGCTTTTCGGTGCCATTCCCCTTCGGGTTGGGGGCGAATCCATTTATGGTCCGCCCTGTTTACGGTTGGCCGGCCGGCAAGACACCGGCAGCCTGCCGCATAGATTGAGAAGGATTATGACAATGAATAAAAACGAGCTTTCTGCCGCCGTTGCGGAGAAGACCGGTCTGGGTAAGGGAGATGCCGCGTCGGCAGTCGACGCTGTTTTTGACACGATCACCAGCACGCTGAAATCGGGCGGCGATATCCGCATCCTCGGCTTCGGCAACTTCAGCGTGAACGACCGCGCCGCGACCACGGGCCGGAACCCGCTCACGGGCGCTCCGGTCGACATTCCGGCGAAAAAGGTCGCGAAGTTCTCGGCCGGCAAGGGCCTGAAGGACGCGCTCAACAGCTGATAGGGTCGACAGACGATTCTTCTTGGACCGCGGTTGCCATGGCAGCCGCGGTTTTTTGTTGCCTGCGCGCAGGGCGCGGAACCGAGGCTATTTGCGGCGGGAGCGGTTGAAGGTCGCGGTCAGAAGCTGCGCCATGTGCGCGTCGCGGGCCTTGCCGGTCTTGCCGCCCATGACGACCGCCACGAGCGAGCGGCCGTTGCGGTTCACCGAGGCGGCCAGATTGTATCCGGACGCCTTGATATAGCCGGTCTTGATGCCGTCGGCGCCGGCGACCATTCCGAGCAACTTGTTGTGCCCGCGAATCGTCTTGCCCCGGAACTGGAAGCTGCGCAGCGCGAAATAGGAATAATATTGCGGGAAGTCGCGCCGCAGCGCCAAGCCGAGGACGGCCATGTCGCGCGCGGTCGTCGTCATCTTCGGATCGGGCAGGCCGGACGGGTTGGTGAAAACGGTCCTGGTCATGCCGAGCGACCGGCCTTTCGCCGTCATCTGGCGCGCGAACGCCCGCCTCGCTGCCGGCGAGATTTTCGGCAAGCGCCGTCGCGACATCATTGGCGGACTTGACGACGAGTGCGCGGATCGCGGTGTCGACGTCGATCGTGTCGCCCGCCTTCATGTAAAGCTTTGTCGCCGGCTTTCTGGCCGCGTTCGCCGATAGCGGGATCATCGTGGTCTTGCTCAGCCGGCCGCTCTCGAGCGCCTCGAACGTCAGGTAGAGCGTCATCATCTTGGCAAGCGATGCCGGATAGCGAATCTGGTCGGCCGCGACCTCATAGAGGATCTTGCCATCTTTCGCGTCGACGACGATCGCGGCGTATTTCGACGGCTCGGCCAGCGGCGCCGCGACATCGAGCGTGTCGGAGGTGGAGCACGCCGTCAGTTCGGCGGTGAATATGAGCGAGAGCAGGACGATGAGAAAGCGCGCACGCGGGCGAAGCTGGAAATTCAGGATGGGCTCCATCGGCGATATCGGTTTGTTACGGCTCGTAATGCGCCTTTAGCATGTTCGCTTTGAAAATGCAGGCCAGCGGCTGTGGAGAATTAACGGATTTTTGCGCCGCCAGACCGACGCCGCTGTGCCGGTGCGCACAGACAGAAATATCCGCCGGGACAGGACATTTAAAGGAAGGGGAATGGTGGGCGGTGAGAGGCTCGAACTCCCGACATCTTCGGTGTAAACGAAGCGCTCTACCAACTGAGCTAACCGCCCGGACCGTGGCGCGTATCTAAGCGGGAATGCGCTCCGATGCAAGCGTTTGTCGACGTTCGGACACCGCCCGCACGGCACGCATTTTCGCCCTTTCATAAAAACGCGATACAAGCTCCGCAGCGCGCTTGACAGGGTATGGGGAACCGCTTAAGTGACCGCTCACGCTTCGGCCCTCAAGTCGAAGCAATGCGCGGGTGTAGCTCAGCTGGTTAGAGTGCCGGCCTGTCACGCCGGAGGTCGCGGGTTCGAGCCCCGTCACTCGCGCCATTTTTCTTGCCATATATATCGTGTTTTTTGCACATTTTGCGTTGCCGCGCGCATGGGCGCATCGCGCGGGCGAAAACGCGCTTTCGAGCGAAGTTTCACGCATATTTTGGCGTATGTTGCACTTGCGTAGAGACGCCCCAAGGTCTAACCCGTGGACATCGGAACAGCGGCGCGGGCGTCTGTTTGCGAATTCCCCGGAGGGGAAAGGGACGCCTCCCGCCGCGCAACGAATTGGTGAAGCCAGACCATGGACGCAGTCATCGCATCCTATTTGCCGATCATCATTTTTCTGGCCGTTAGCGCCGTCATCGGAGCGGCTCTGCTGATCGCTCCCTTCGTCGTCGCCTACAAGAATCCGGATCCCGAGAAACTGTCGGCCTACGAGTGCGGGTTCAACGCCTTCGACGACGCCCGCATGAAATTCGACGTGCGGTTCTATCTTGTCTCGATCCTGTTCATCATCTTCGATCTCGAAGTGGCCTTCCTGTTTCCCTGGGCGGTTTCCTTCTCCAAGATCGGCATGCTGGGCTTCTGGTCGATGACGGTGTTCCTCGGCGTCCTGACGGTCGGCTTCATCTATGAATGGAAGAAGGGAGCGCTCGAATGGGATTGAGCGACACCACGCTCGTCGCGCCGCAGCCCAAGGGCGTCATCGATCCGAAGACCGGCAAGCCCGCCGGCGCCGACGATCCGTTTTTCGGCGAGATGAACAACGAACTGGCCGACAAGGGCTTTCTCGTCACCTCGACGGACGAACTGATCACCTGGGCGCGCACCGGTTCGCTGATGTGGATGACCTTCGGTCTGGCCTGCTGCGCCGTCGAGATGATGCAGACGTCGATGCCGCGCTATGACGCCGAGCGCTACGGTTTCGCGCCGCGCGGTTCCCCGCGCCAGTCCGACGTGATGATCGTCGCCGGCACGCTGACCAACAAGATGGCGCCCGCCCTGCGCAAGGTCTACGACCAGATGCCCGAGCCGCGCTACGTCATCTCCATGGGCTCCTGCGCCAATGGCGGCGGTTATTACCACTATTCCTATTCCGTGGTGCGCGGTTGCGACCGCGTGGTGCCGGTCGACATCTACGTCCCCGGCTGCCCGCCGACCGCGGAGGCGCTGCTCTACGGCGTCCTTCTCCTGCAAAAGAAAATCCGCCGCACCGGCACGATCGAACGCTGATCGGTCGGAAGGCAACGGAGCCGCAATCAAGATGGCCACGACAGAAACCCTACAGGATCTTGTCAGCACGCTTTCCGACGAGCTGGACGGTATCGACTACGAGACGCATGTCGCCTTTGGCGAACTGACGGTCACGACGGGCATCGGCAGCCTGATCCAGTTGCTGACCGCGCTGCGCGACAATGTGCAGCTGAAATTCGTCTCCATCATCGACATCACCGCGGCCGACTATCCGGGCCGCGACCGCCGTTTCGACGTCGTCTATCATCTCCTGTCGCCGACCCTGAACCAGCGCATCCGCATCAAGGTCGAGACCGACGAGGACACGGCCATTCCAAGCGCGGTCGGCGTCTTTCCCGGCGCCAACTGGTATGAGCGCGAGACCTACGACATGTATGGCGTGCTGTTTTCCGGCCATCCGGACCTGCGCCGCCTGCTGACGGATTACGGCTTCGAGGGCCATCCGCTGAGGAAGGACTTCCCGCTGACCGGCTTCGTCGAGGTCCGCTACGACGACGAGCAGAAGCGCGTCGTCTACGAACCGGTCAAGCTGCGCCAGGAATTCCGCGATTTCGATTTCCTTTCGCCCTGGGAAGGCACCGACTACGTGCTGCCGGGCGATGAGAAGAAGAGTCAGTAGCGAGTAGTCGTTAGTCGGTAGTTGGTTTGGAAAAGACACCCATCAAGTCATATCAGGATCTGAAGGTCTGGAGTGCGGCGATGGATTTGGCAGAAGAGACATATCGAGTGACAGGTGCTTTTCCCAAGGACGAGATTTATGGGCTTACGGCCCAATTGCGCCGGTGCGCGGTGTCTGTTCCGTCGAATATCGCGGAAGGGTTCGGCCGCGAGAATCGAGGGTCCTTCACTCAGTTCCTGCGCATTGCCCAAGGATCGCTGAAGGAGTTGGAAACCCAAATGTTGCTGGCCTCGCGGATCAAGTATCTTGGCGAAACCGATTTGAAATCCGTTATGGATCGGGCCGAGGAAGTGGGCAAAATGATACGTGGATTGATCAACTCGCTGAAATCGGGTGGCTCGGAAAAATGACAACTCGAACTACCGACTACCGACCAACCACTATCGGCCTGACCGCCGGAGGCGTGGCATGACCGAACACAACGTCCGCAACTTCACCATCAATTTCGGCCCGCAGCACCCGGCCGCGCACGGCGTCCTGCGCCTCGTCCTCGAACTCGACGGCGAGGTCTGCGAGCGCGTCGACCCGCATATCGGCCTGCTGCACCGCGGCACCGAGAAGCTGATGGAGGCCAAGACCTATCTTCAGGCCGTGCCCTATCTCGACCGCCTCGACTATGTCGCGCCGATGAACCAGGAACACGCCTTCGCGCTGGCCGTGGAGCGGCTGCTCGAAATCGAGGTGCCGAAGCGCGGGCAGGTGATCCGCGTTCTCTACTCCGAAATCGGCCGAATCCTCTCGCATCTCCTCAACATTACCACCCAGGCGCTGGATGTCGGCGCCCTGACACCGCCGGTCTGGGGGTTCGAGGAACGCGAGAAGCTGATGGTCTTCTACGAGCGGGCCTGCGGCGCGCGCATGCATGCCGCCTATTTCCGCCCCGGCGGCGTCCATCAGGACCTGCCGCAGCAGCTCATCGAGGATATCGGCAACTGGATCGATCCGTTCCTGAAGGTCGTCGACGACCTCGACACGCTTCTGACGGGCAACCGCATCTTCAAGCAGCGCAACGTCGATATCGGCGTGGTCAAGCTGGAAGACGCCTGGGCCTGGGGCTTCTCCGGCGTCATGGTGCGCGGATCGGGCGCCAAATGGGACCTGCGCAAGGCACAGCCCTATGAGTGCTACGACGAGATGGATTTCCGGATCCCGATCGGCAAGAACGGCGACTGCTACGACCGCTACCTGATCCGCATGGAGGAGATGCGCCAGTCGGCCCACATCATGCGCCAGTGCGTCGATCGTCTGCTCGGCGCCGAGGCGACCGGCCCGGTCTCCAACATGGACGGCAAGATCGTCCCGCCGAAGCGCGGCCAGATGAAGCGCTCGATGGAAGCGCTGATCCATCACTTCAAGCTTTACACCGAAGGCTACCACGTGCCGGCGGGCGAGGTTTACGCCGCCGTCGAGGCGCCGAAGGGCGAATTCGGTGTGTATCCTCGTCTCCGACGGCTCCAACAAGCCCTATCGCGTCAAGCTGCGCGCGCCGGGTTTCGCGCATCTGCAGGCGATGGATTTCATCTGCCGCGGCCACATGCTGGCCGACGTCTCCGCCGTCCTCGGCTCCCTCGATATCGTGTTTGGTGAGGTGGACCGCTAATGTCCGTTCGTCGTCTCGCAGAAGAAAACGTCCAGCCGGCCGAGTTCAAGTTCTCGCGCGCCATGGCCGCAGAGGCCAAGAAGTGGATCAACAAATATCCCAAGGGCCGCGAACAGTCGGCCGTCATCCCGCTGCTGATGCTGGCGCAGGAACAGGACGGCTGGGTCACGCGCGCGGCCATCGAGCATGTCGCCGAAACGCTGCAGATGCCGCGCATCCGCGTGCTCGAGGTCGCGACCTTCTACACCCAGTTCATGCTGGCGCCGGTCGGCACGAAGGCGCACGTCCAGGTTTGCGGCACGACGCCCTGCATGCTGCGCGGCGCCGAGGACCTGAAGAAGGTCTGCCAGAACCGGATCAATCACGATCCTCTCGCGCCCAACGCCGAGGGCACGCTGTCCTGGGAAGAGGTCGAGTGCCAGGGCGCCTGCGTCAACGCGCCGATGGTGATGATCGGCAAGGATACCTACGAGGATCTGACGCCGGAGCGTCTCGAAGAGATCATCGACGCCTTCGAGGCGGGCAAGGGCGCGTCCGTCAAGCCCGGACCGCAGATCGACCGCATCTACTCCGCGCCTGTCGGCGGTCCGACGACGCTTCTGGAGGACGCGCCGAAAAAGGCTGCGAAGAAGGCGACGAGTTCCACCGTCAAGATCGCCAGCACGGCGGCTTCGGTCAAGCCGAAGAAGAAGCCGGTCGAAAAGAATGTCGAGAGCGGCAATGCGACCATGAACGTGGCCGCGACGGCCTCCGGCCGCGCCAAGCCGACGGCGGCAAAGCCGCCGGTGAAGAAGGCGGAAGCCGCCGCGCCGTCGCTCGACGACAAGAACCGTCCCGCCGGCATCGACAAGCCGGCCAGGCCGGACGATCTGAAAATGATTTCCGGCGTCGGCCCGAAGATCGAGGGCACGCTCCATTCGCTCGGCATCTACACTTTCAAGCAGATCGCCGGCTGGAAGAAGGCCGAGCGCGAATGGATCGACAACTATCTGAAATTCAAGGGCCGGATCGAGCGCGAGGACTGGGTCAAGCAGGCCAAGGCGCTCGCCAAGGGCGGCCGTGACGAATACGTCAAGGTCTTCGGCAAAGAGCCGCGGTGAAGGAACTGAACGATGCTCGCTGACAAGGATCGCATTTTCACCAATATCTACGGCTTGCGCGACAAGAGCCTCAAGGGCGCGATGGCGCGCGGCCATTGGGACGGCACCAAGGGCCTGATCGACAAGGGCAAGGACTGGATCATCAACGAGATGAAGGCGTCCGGCCTGCGCGGGCGCGGCGGCGCCGGCTTCCCGACCGGCCTGAAATGGTCGTTCATGCCCAAGGAGCCGGGCGAGCGTCCGCACTATCTCGTCGTCAATGCCGACGAATCCGAGCCCGGCACCTGCAAGGACCGCGACATCATGCGCCACGATCCGCACACGCTGATCGAGGGCTGCGTGATCGCCGGCTTCGCCATGGCGGCGCACACCGCCTACATCTATGTACGCGGCGAATATATCCGCGAGCGCGAGGCGCTGCAGGCGGCCATCGACGAGTGCTACGATGCCGGCCTTCTCGGCAAGAACAACAAGTGCGGCTGGGACTTCGACGTCTATCTCCACCATGGCGCCGGCGCCTATATCTGCGGCGAGGAAACCGCGCTGCTCGAAAGCCTGGAAGGCAAGAAGGGCCAGCCGCGCCTGAAGCCGCCGTTCCCGGCCAATGTCGGCCTCTATGGCTGCCCGACCACCGTCAACAACGTCGAATCGATCGCGGTCGCGCCGACCATCCTGCGCCGCGGCGCGGCCTGGTTCTCGTCGTTCGGCACGCGAGAACAATACCGGCACCAAGCTGTTCTGCGTCTCCGGCCACGTCAACAATCCGTGCACCGTCGAAGAAGCGATGGGTCGATTCCGTTCCGCGAACTGATCGAAACGCCATTGCGGCGGCATTCGCGGCGGCTGGGACAATCTGCTCGCCGTCATTCCCGGCGGCTCGTCGGTGCCCGGTGGTGCCGGCCGAGGAGATCATGGATGCCCGATGGATTTCGATGGCATGCGCGGCCTGAAGTCCGGCCTCGGCACCGGCGGCCGTGATCGTCATGGACAAGTCGACCGACATCGTGAAGGCGATCGCGCGGCTGTCCTATTTCTACAAGCACGAGAGCTGCGGCCAGTGCACGCCGTGCCGCGAGGGCACCGGCTGGATGATGGCGGGTCATGGAGCGCATGGTCACCGGCAACGCGCAGAAGCGCGAGATCGACATGCTGCTCGACGTCACCAAGCAGGTCGAGGGCCACACGATCTGCGCGCTCGGCGACGCTGCGGCCTGGCCGATCCAGGGCCTGATCCGGCATTTCCGCCCGGAGATCGAGCGGCGCATCGACGAGTTTTCGCGCAATGCGCACCAGGCGAAGCCGGTGCTCGAAGCGGCGGAATGAGACTGACAGCGGGTCGGTGACGGCCCGGATCGCGGAACCAACCGCGTTAAGAGGAAACGTTGAAGGCAGGGGAACGGAACAGACGCGTAGAGCCCAAGGAGGGACTGATGTCGATGTCTAATTTCCCGGATAAAACGATGACCAAGGACAACCCGTTTGCCGCACTGGCTAACGACATGACCGAGATGCAGAAGGAAGCGGCGGAATGGATGTCCGGCGCGGCCCTGCCGCAGTTCGCCGGCATGTCGAACCTCGCCGCCCATCCGATGGGCGCGATGGTCGCGGCATCCGCGCTCGGCATGGGCATGGCCAGCCAGTTCTTCGGCATGATGGCCGGCACCATGGCCGGCGCCATGCAGGCGGCCAACATGCTCGCCAACGAGACGACCGGCGGTCATTCCGAACTTTACGGCGTTTCCAATCCGCTGAATTTCGATATTGCCGCCGGCTCCTTCGACGACACGAAGGAAGAGGATCCGGTTACGCATCAGCCGCCGGTCAAGGCCGAAAGCTCCGAAAAAGGCCTCTGCGCCGGCAAAGCCGAAAGCCAAGGCCAAATCCGCCGCTCCCGAGGCGAAGGCCGAAATGCCAAAGGCGACGTTCGAGATGCCGGAGGCCGCGCCCGAACCGGTTCAGGCGGAACCTGTCGCCGCCGAGCCCGTCGCGATGACGGCATCGCCAACCGAGGAGGCGCCGGTCGCCACGGGCAGGATCGAACCGATCATGCCGGAGGACTTCGTCAAGCCGAAAGCGATGGACAAGCCCGACATGCCCGACGATCTCAAGGCGATCGCCGGGATCGGGCCGAAGCTGGAGCAGGTGCTCAACAGCCTCGGCATCTGGACATACGCGCAGGTTGCGGACTGGACGCCCTACGAGGTCGCCTGGATCGACGATTACCTGCAGTTCAAGGGCCGGATCGAGCGCGATGAATGGATCGCGCAGGCAGCCGCTCTGGCGGAAAAGAAGTAGGGAAAGCGGTTCGCGGATGCATCTTGCCGAAATCAACATAGCCAAGCCGGTTTACGCGCTCGACGATCCGCGGATCGCCGGCTTCGTGAACCGGCTCGACGCGGTCAACGCCGTCGCCGACCGGTCGGAGGGCTTTGTCTGGCGGCTGCAGGAGGAGATCCGGGAATGCGCTGGAGATTCAGGCATTTGATGATCCGACGCTGATCATCAACATGAGTGTCTGGGAGACGCCGGAGCATCTCGAGCATTTTGTCTGGAACACGGTGCACAAACAGGTTTACCGCCGCAAGGCGGAGTGGTTTAAGGCGCTCGCCGAACATCATTTCGCGATGTGGTGGGTCGAGGAAGGACATGTCCCGACGCTCGCCGAGGCACGCGGCAAGCTCGAACATCTCGCCCGTCACGGCGACACCGATGAAGCATTTGGATGGGCGCACCTGCCGCATGTCAAACTCTGGCAGACGCAGCGCTGCGCCTAGGAACTGAAGGTTGGATTTCGCATCATGGCAATGATCAAGGTTGACGGCAACGAGGTCGAAGTCCCGGATCACTACACGCTTCTGCAGGCGTGCGAGGAGGCGGGCGCGGAAGTGCCGCGTTTCTGTTTCCACGAGCGCCTGTCGATCGCCGGCAACTGCCGCATGTGCCTCGTCGAGGTGAAGGGCGGCCCGCCCAAGCCGGCCGCCTCCTGCGCCATGGGCGTGCGCGACCTGCGTCCCGGCCCGAACGGCGAGCCGCCGGAAGTCTTCACCAACACGCCGATGGTCAAGAAGGCCCGCGAAGGCGTGATGGAGTTCCTGCTCATCAACCACCCGCTCGACTGCCCGATCTGCGACCAGGGCGGCGAATGCGACCTGCAGGACCAGGCGATGGCCTTCGGCGTCGACGCCTCGCGCTACCACGAGAACAAGCGCGCGGTCGAGGACAAGTATATCGGCCCGCTGGTCAAGACGATCATGACGCGCTGCATCCACTGCACGCGCTGCGTCCGCTTCACGACGGAAGTGGCCGGCATTTCCGAACTCGGCCTGATCGGCCGCGGCGAGGACGCCGAGATCACCACCTATCTCGAACAGGCGATGACCTCGGAACTGCAGGGCAATGTCATCGATCTTTGCCCGGTTGGGGCGCTCACCTCTCGCCCATACGAATTCCATGCCCGCCCGTGGGAACTGTCGAAGACCGAATCGATCGACGTGATGGACGCCGTCGGGTCGGCGATCCGCGTCGATACGCGCGGCCGCGAGGTCATGCGCGTCATGCCGCGCGTCAACGAGGCGGTGAACGAGGAGTGGATCTCCGACAAGACCCGCTTCATCTGGGACGGACTGCGCACCCAGCGTCTCGACCGGCCCTATGTGCGCGGCAAGGACGGGCGGCTGACGCCGGCGTCCTGGACCGACGCCTTCGCCGCGATCAAGGCCGCGGTGTCGGGCAAGAAGGGCGGCGGAGATCGGCGCGATCGCCGGCGATCTCGCCGGCGTCGAGGAAATGTTCGCGCTCAAGGGCCTGATGGGCGCGCTCGGTTCGCCGAACATCGATTGCCGCCAGGACGGGGCGGCGCTCGATCCGTCGCTCGGCCGCGCCTCCTATGTCTTCAATCCGACCATCGAAGGCATCGAGGATGCCGATGCGATCCTGATCGTCGGCGCCAATCCGCGCTTCGAGGCATCGGTCCTGAACGCGCGCATCCGCAAGACGTGGCGCGCCAACGACATCAAGATCGGCGTCATCGGCGAGATGGGCGATCTGCGTTACGACTACGAACAATTGGGGTCCGGCCCCGAAACGCTGGCCGAACTGGCCGACGGCAAGCACAAGTTCTTCCGCACCCTGAAGGCTGCCAAGCGTCCGCTGATCATCGTCGGGCAGGGCGCCCTTGCGCGCGGCGACGGCGCCGTCGTGCTGGGTCTTGCCGCCAAGATCGCGGAAGCAACCGGCGCGACCAAGGGCGACTGGAACGGCTTCGCCGTCCTGCACACCGCCGCGGCGCGCGTCGGCGGCCTCGATCTCGGCTTCGTGCCGGGCAAGGACGGCAAGGACGCGGCCAAGATGGTGGCCGACACGGACGTCCTGTTCCTGCTCGGCGCCGACGAAATCGATCTGCGCAAGCGCAAACAGGGCGGCTTCACCGTCTATGTCGGCACCCATGGCGACATTGGCGCCCACCATGCCGACGTGATCCTGCCGGCTTCGGCCTACACGGAGAAATCGGCGACCTACGTCAACACCGAAGGCCGCGTCCAGATGACGACTCGCGCCGGTTTCGCGCCGGGCGACGCCAAGGAGGACTGGGCCATCCTGCGCGCGCTTTCTGACGTGCTCGGCCACAAGCTGCCGTTCGATTCGCTGGCGCAACTGCGTGCCAAACTCTACGAAGCCCACCCGCATTTTGCCCGCCTCGACGCCATCGAGGCCGCGAACCCGGGCGATATTGCTGCAGTTGCGAAAAAAGGCGGCAGATTGGGCAAGTCAGCATTTGCATCGCCGGTCAAAGACTTCTATTTGACCAACCCAATCGCACGGGCCTCCGCCGTCATGGCCGAATGTTCGAGCCTCGCGCGCAACGGCTTCGCGCAAGCCGCCGAATGATGCAGGGACAGGGACAGGAAACGGACAGCATCCATGTTTGAAACCTACGTCATTCCCGGGCTGATCATTCTGCTGCAGACGCTCGTCCTGCTGGTCGCGCTCCTGGTGTTCACGGCGTTCATTCTCTATGCCGACCGCAAGATCTGGGCTGCCGTCCAGTCGCGGCGCGGCCCGAACGTCGTCGGCCCGTGGGGATTGCTGCAGTCCTTCGCCGACCTTCTGAAATTCGTCTTCAAGGAGCCCATCGTCCCGTCGGGTTCGAACAAGGGCATCTTCCTGCTCGCGCCCTTCGTGTCGGCGACGCTGGCGCTCGCCGCCTGGGCGGTGATCCCGCTTGCCGACGGCTGGTCGATCGCCTCGGTCAATGTCGGCATCCTCTATGTCTTCGCCATCTCCTCGCTCGAGGTCTACGGCGTGATCATGGCCGGCTGGGCGTCGAACTCGAAATACCCGTTCCTCGGCGCGCTGCGCTCGGCCGCGCAGATGGTCTCCTACGAGGTCTCCATCGGCTTCGTGATCGTCACCGTGCTGCTCTGCGTCGGCTCGCTCAATTTGTCCGACATCGTGATGGCCCAGACGGACGGCATCGGCACGCGCCTCGGCCTGCCGAACACCTTCCTCGACTGGCACTGGCTCGGCCTGCTGCCGATGTTCGTGATCTTCTTCATCTCGGCGCTTGCCGAGACCAACCGCCCGCCCTTCGACCTCGTGGAAGCCGAATCCGAGCTCGTTGCCGGCCACATGATCGAATATTCGTCGACGCCCTACATGCTGTTCATGCTGGGCGAGTACATCGCCATCCTGCTGATGTGCGCGCTGACGACGATCCTGTTCCTCGGCGGCTGGCTTCCGCCGTTCGATTTCGCGCCGTTCACCTGGCTGCCGGGCGTCTTCTGGTTCGTGCTCAAGCTCTGCATGGTCTTCTTCATGATCTCCATGGTGAAGGCTTTCGTGCCGCGCTACCGCTACGACCAGCTGATGCGGCTCGGCTGGAAGGTGTTCCTGCCGATCTCGCTGTTCATGGTGTTCGCGACCGCGGCATTCCTGAAACTGACGGGCTGGGCCTGAGAACCGGAGGCATGGAACGATGAGCACGCTCACACAAGCCGCCAAGGCACTGCTGCTGCAGGAGTTCGTCGGCGCTTTCTTTCTGTCGATGCGCCGGTTCTTCGAGCCGAAATTCACGCTCAACTATCCGCACGAAAAAGGGCCGGTTTCGCCGCGCTTTCGCGGTGAGCACGCGTTGCGCCGCTATCCGAACGGCGAGGAACGCTGCATCGCCTGCAAGCTCTGCGAGGCGATCTGCCCGGCGCAGGCGATCACCATCGAGGCCGGGCCGCGCCGCAATGACGGCACGCGGCGCACGGTGCGCTACGACATCGACATGGTGAAATGCATCTATTGCGGCTTCTGCCAGGAAGCCTGCCCCGTCGATGCCATCGTCGAGGGACCGAATTTCGAGTTCGCCACGGAAACCCGTGAGGAACTCTATTACAGCAAGGAAAAACTCCTGGAGAACGGCGACCGGTGGGAGCGCGAAATCGCGCGCAACATCGCGCTCGATTCGCCGTACCGCTAGGGGAACGAACCATTTCAAACGCTGCCCGCCTGGGTAGTGGAACTCCGGGGCCGGCACGTCGATGCGGGGACCGGAAAGGGAGATCGGGGAAGCGATCATGATTACTGGGTTAGGGGCGGCGTTCTTCTACCTCTTCGCCTTCATCGCGATTCTTAGCGCATTCATGGTGATTGCCGCGCGCAATCCCGTGCATTCGGTGCTTTATCTGATCCTGACATTCTTCAACGCGGCGGCGCTGTTTTTGCTGACGGGCGCGGAATTCCTGTCGATGATCCTGCTGGTTGTCTATGTCGGCGCGGTGGCGGTTCTGTTCCTGTTCGTCGTCATGATGCTCGACGTCGACTTCGCCTCGATGAAACGCGGCGCGCTCGAATACGCGCCGATCGGCGCCGTCGTCGGCGTCGTGCTCGCCGCCGAACTGCTGATCGTCCTGGCCGGCAACGCCGTCCACATCGTCGCGCCGGCGGTCACCGCGCTGCCGACGCCCGATCCGGCGGTGCGCCACAACACCGCCGCGCTCGGCGACATTCTCTACACCGACTACATCTTCTACTTCCAGATTGCCGGCATGGTGCTGCTGGTCGCCATGATCGGCGCCATCGTGCTCACGCTGCGCGCGCCGCGCCCGAACGTGAAGCGCCAGAACATGGCCGGACAGGTCGCGCGCACGCCGGCCGATGCGATCGAAGTGGTCGACGTCGAGACAGGCAAGGGGATCTGAGGCCCATGACCATCACCATTTCCCACTATCTGGCCGTCAGCGCGATCCTCTTCGTGATCGGCGTGTTCGGTATCTTCCTCAACCGCAAGAACGTCATCGTCATCCTGATGTCGGTGGAACTGATCCTCTTGTCGGTGAACCTCAATTTCGTGGCGTTCTCCGCGCATCTGCACGATCTGGTCGGCCAGGTCTTCGCGCTGTTCGTGCTGACGGTTGCCGCCGCCGAGGCCGCCATCGGTCTCGCAATCCTCGTCGTCTTCTATCGCAACCGCGGATCGATCGCGGTCGAAGACGTGAACATGATGAAGGGCTGACGGCACCATGTATCACGCCATTGTCTTTCTGCCGCTGGTCGGGTTCCTGATTGCCGGGCTTTTCGGCAACTCGATCGGCGCCAAGGCCAGCGAATACATCACCTGCGGGATCATGCTCCTGGTGGCGGTGCTGTCGTGGATCGCGTTTGCCACGGTCGCCTTTTCCGAGGAGCCGGTGTTCACCATCCACGTGCTGCGCTGGATAACGACGGGCACGCTCGACGTGAACTGGGCCCTGCGCATCGACACGCTGACCGCGGTGATGCTCGTCGTCGTCAACACCGTGTCGGCGCTGGTCCATGTCTATTCGATCGGCTACATGCACCACGACCCGAACCGGCCGCGCTTCTTCGCCTATCTGTCGCTGTTCACCTTCGCCATGCTGATGCTGGTGACGTCTGACAACCTTGTGCAGATGTTCTTCGGCTGGGAAGGCGTCGGTCTCGCGTCCTACCTGCTGATCGGCTTCTGGTACAAGAAACCGTCGGCCAACGCCGCCGCGATGAAGGCCTTCATCGTCAACCGCATCGGCGATTTCGGTTTCGCGCTCGGCATCTTCGGCGTCTTCGTCCTGTTCGGCTCGGTCAATCTCGGCACCATCTTCGCCAATGCCGCATCCTTCCTTCCCGCCGAAGGCGCCCATGCTGCCGCCGAGGCGGCAACGGCGGATGGCGGCACGGTCCTGACCTTCCTCGGCTACCAGCTCGACAAGGCGCATGCGCTGACGATCGTCTGCCTGCTGCTCTTCATGGGCGCGATGGGCAAGTCGGCGCAGTTCCTGCTGCACACCTGGTTGCCGGACGCGATGGAAGGCCCGACGCCGGTCTCCGCGCTCATCCACGCCGCGACCATGGTGACCGCGGGCGTGTTCATGGTGGCGCGCATGTCGCCGCTGTTCGAACTGAGCCCGACCGCACTGACCGTGGTCACGACCGTCGGCGCGATTACCGCCTTCTTCGCCGCGACCGTCGGCCTCGTCCAGAACGACATCAAGCGCGTCATCGCCTATTCGACCTGTTCGCAGCTCGGCTACATGTTCGTGGCGCTTGGCGTCGGCGCATACGGGGCAGGGATCTTCCACCTGTTCACCCACGCCTTCTTCAAGGCGCTGCTGTTCCTCGGCGCAGGCTCGGTCATCCATGCCGTCTCCGACGAGCAGGACATGCGCAAGATGGGCGGGCTGCGCAAGCATATCCCGATGACCTACTGGATGATGATCGTCGGCACGCTGGCGCTGACCGGCGTCGGCCTGCCGGGCACGCTGATCGGCACCGCCGGCTTCTTCTCCAAGGACGCCATCATCGAGAGTTCCTTCGTCGCCCACAATCCGGCCGCCGGCTTCGCCTTCGGCCTGCTGGTGATCGCGGCGCTGTTCACGAGCTTCTACTCATGGCGGCTGATCTTCATGACCTTCCACGGCAAGCCGCGCGCGTCCGCCGACGTGATGCATCATGTCCATGAATCGCCGCCGGTGATGCTGATCCCGCTTTTCGTTCTGGCCGCCGGCGCGCTGTTTGCGGGCCTCCTGTTCCACGAATCCTTCGTCGGCCATGCCGCCGAGGGCGCGCATCACGAGGGCTGGTACAACGAGTTCTGGCGCGCCGCGCTGGTCGCGGGTCCGGACAACCACATCCTCGCCGACATGCATTCGGTGCCGCTGTTCGTGAAGCTGAGCCCCTTCATCGTCATGGTGCTCGGCCTGGTGATCGCCTGGTACATGTATATCCGCTCGCCACAGGCACCGAAGGCGCTCGCCGCGCAGCATGAGGGGCTCTACAAGTTCCTTCTCAACAAGTGGTATTTCGACGAGCTCTACGACTTCCTGTTCGTCAAGCCGGTCATGCGTCTCGGCACCTTCCTGTGGAAGTGGGGTGACGGCTGGCTGATCGACGGCTTCGGTCCCGACGGCATCGCCACGCGCGTCCGCCAGGTGACCACCCGGGTCGTGAGGCTGCAGACCGGGTACCTTTATCATTATGCGTTCGCGATGCTGATCGGTGTTGCCGCGCTTGTTACGTGGATGATGCTCGGGGGCAGTGTCTGATGGCCGGTATGCCGATCCTTTCACTGGTTACGTTCCTGCCGCTCGTCGGCGTTCTGATCATCCTGTTCATCAATGACGACAGCGAGATCGCGCGGCGTAACATCCGCATGGTCGCGCTGCTGACGACGGCCTTCACCTTCGTCATCTCGCTCCTGATCTGGGTGGGGTTCGATACGAGCAATCCGGGCTTCCAGTTCGTCGAGAAGGTCGACTGGCTGGACAGCGGGATTTCCTATCACATGGGCGTCGACGGCATCTCCATGCTGTTCGTCATCCTGACGACCTTCCTGATGCCGCTCTCGATCCTGGCCAGCTGGGAAGCCGTGCAGAAGCGCGTCAAGGCCTACATGATCGCCTTCCTGGTGCTCGAAACGCTGATGGTCGGCGTCTTCTGCGCCCTCGACATCGTGCTCTTCTACGTCTTCTTCGAAGGCGGCCTGATCCCGATGTTCATCATCATCGGCGTGTGGGGCGGCAAGCGCCGCGTCTATGCTTCGTTCAAGTTCTTCCTCTACACGCTGCTCGGCTCGGTGCTGATGCTGCTCGCCATCATGGCGATGTACTGGAACGCCGGCACGACCTCGATCCCGGACTTGCTTGCGCATGACTTCCCGGTCGGGATGCAGAACTGGCTGTGGCTGGCCTTCTTCGCGTCCTTCGCCGTCAAGATGCCGATGTGGCCGGTCCATACATGGCTTCCCGACGCGCATGTCGAGGCGCCGACCGCCGGCTCGGTCATCCTGGCCGCCATCCTGTTGAAACTCGGCGGCTACGGCCTGATCCGCTTCTCGCTGTCGATGTTCCCGGTCGCCTCTGCCCACTATGCCGATTTCGTCTTCACGCTGTCGGTGATCGCGATCATGTACACGTCGCTGGTCGCCCTGATGCAGGAAGACATCAAGAAGCTGATCGCCTATTCCTCGGTCGCCCATATGGGCTACGTGACCATGGGCATCTTCGCGGCCAATCATCAGGGGCTCGACGGCGCGATTTTCCAGATGCTGTCGCACGGCCTCGTCTCGGGCGCGCTGTTCCTGTGCGTCGGCGTCGTCTACGACCGCATGCACACCCGCGAGATCAACGCCTATGGCGGTCTCGTCAACATCATGCCGCGCTACGCCGTCGCCTTCATGATCTTCACCATGGCCAATGTCGGCCTGCCGGGCACGTCCGGCTTCGTCGGCGAGTTCCTGACGCTGATGGGCATCTTCCAGGTCATCACCTGGTTCGCGCTCTTCGCGACGACCGGCGTGATCCTGTCCGCGGCCTACGCGCTGTGGCTCTACCGCCGCGTGATCTTCGGCGTGCTGGAAAAGGAAAACCTGAAAGCCATGCTCGACCTGTCGGTCCGCGAGAAGGTGATCCTCTATCCGCTGATCGCGCTCACCATTTTCTTCGGTGTCTATCCGGCGCCGGTCTTCGATGTCACTGCCGCGTCCGTAAACGCGCTTCTGTCCGACTATTCCGCGGCAATCGATGCGGCCCGCGCCGCAGCCGATGTCGCGATGGCGGTAAACTGATCCGGGGAGCCAGATAGTCATGTCCGCCGAAATGTTGTCCCAGAGCCTCACGCTGGCACTTCCCGAACTGATCCTCGCGATCGGTGCGATGGCGCTGTTGATGGTCGGCGTGTTCGCGCCGGCCGGCCGCGCCAACTCGACCGTCACCGGTCTTGCCGTCGCGCTCCTGATTGCCGCCCTCGGCTGGATGCTGCTGATCGGCGGCGAGGGCACCGCCTTTGGCGGCGTCTATATCCAGGACGGCTTCGCCGTCTTCATGAAGACGCTGACCCTGATCGGTTCGATCGTCGCGCTCGCGATGTCGGTCGGTTTCGCCCGCGCCGAGAAATTCGACCGGTTCGAATTCCCGATCCTGATCGTGCTGGCGACCCTCGGCATGATGCTGATGGTTTCCGCCAACAGCCTGCTGACGCTCTATATGGGCGTCGAACTGCAGTCGCTGGCGCTCTATGTCCTCGCCGCGATCAATCGCGACAGCGTCCGCTCTACCGAGGCAGGCCTTAAATATTTCGTTCTCGGCGCATTGTCGTCGGGCATGATGCTCTACGGCATCTCGCTGGTCTACGGCTTCACCGGCCATATCGAGTTCGCCGCGATCGCCGACGCGCTGACCGGAACGGGCCGCTCCATCGGCGTGCTGTTCGGCCTGGTCTTCCTGATCACGGGCCTCGCCTTCAAGATCTCGGCAGTGCCGTTCCACATGTGGACGCCGGACGTCTATGAGGGCGCGCCGACACCGGTAACGGCCTTCTTCGCCGCGGCGCCCAAGATGGCGGCCATGGCGATGTTCGTGCGCGTCGTCATCGACGGGTTCGGCCCGGTCACGTCCGACTGGCAGCAGATCATCGTCTTCATCTCGATCGCGTCCATGGTGCTCGGCGCATTCGCCGCCATCGGCCAGCGCAACATCAAGCGCCTGATGGCCTATTCCTCGATCGGCCACATGGGCTATGCGCTTGTCGGCCTCGCCGCCGGCACGATGGTCGGCGTCAAGGGTGTGATCATCTACATGACGATCTATCTGGCGATGACACTCGGCACCTTCGCCTTCATCCTCGCCATGCGCCGCAAGGACGAGGGCAATGTCGAGAACATCGACGACCTTGCGGGCCTTTCCTCGACCAACCCGGTAATGGCGACGCTGTTGACGATCCTGATGTTCTCGCTTGCCGGCATTCCGCCGCTCGCGGGCTTCTGGGGCAAGTGGTACGTCTTCCTCGCGGCCGTCGAAGCCGGGCTCTATCCGCTCGCGATCATCGGCGTGCTCGCATCGGTCGTCGGCGCCTTCTACTATCTGCGCATCATCAAGATCATGTGGTTCGACGAGTCCGTCGGCGGTTTCGTCCCGGCGGCAGGCGAGTTGCGCCTCGTCATGGGCGTCTCCGGCCTCTTTGTCCTCGGCTATGTCCTGATCGGCGGTCCGATCGCCATGTCCGCCGAGGCGGCCGCCCGGGCGCTCTTCTGAGCCCGGGAGCCGGGACCGGCCCGTGACGGGATCAGCGATCGAGGGCCTGCCGGCCTGGCGACACCTGGACCTGATGGCCGTCGGCTCGACCAATGCCGAGGCGATGGCGCTGGCGGCAGCCGGCGATCCCGGCAATCTCTGGATCACCGCCGCCGAACAGCTCTCGGGACGTGGCCGGCGCGGCCGGGAATGGTCGTCGCCGCCGGGCAATCTCTACGCATCCGCACTGCTGATCGACCCGGCGCCGGTTGCCCGGCTCGGCGCGCTGCCGCTGGTCGTCGCTGTCGCCGTGCGCGAGGCGATCGCCGCCTGCGGGCTGCCGGCCGGCGCGCGGCTTTCCATCAAGTGGCCGAACGACATCCTGCTGAACGGCGCGAAATGCTGCGGCATGCTGCTCGAAAGCCGGAACCTGCGCGACGGGCGTCTGGCGGTCGTCACCGGCTGCGGCGTCAACATCGTCAGCCATCCCGATCCGGGCCTCTATCCGGCGACGGCGCTGAACCGGGAAGGCATAAGCGCCACGCCGGCGACGCTGTTCGCGCATCTGGCGCGGGCCATGGACAAGGCGCTGGCGCTCTGGGATGGCGGGCGCGGCATGACGGCGATCCGCGACGGCTGGCTCGCCCACGCGCACGGGCTGGGCGAATCCATCACCGTCAACCTTGCAACCGAACGGGTGGAAGGCTTATTTGAAGGTATCGATGCCGACGGGGTTTTGCTTCTCCGTACCCGGCAGGGGACCATCCAGCCGATATCCGCTGGTGATCTTTTCTTTGACAATTTGACAGGCAGCGCCGGACGCGCGCTCGAAAAAGAACAAGAATGAGCATGGACGAATTGGTGTTTGTGCCGCTCGGCGGCGTGGGTGAAATCGGCATGAATCTGGCGATGTACGGATTTGGCCCGGCGAACAATCGCGAATGGATCGTCGTCGATTGCGGCGTGACCTTCCCGGGACCGAACCTGCCCGGGGTCGATCTCGTGCTGCCCGATATCCGCTTCCTCGAGGCCGAGCGTCACAATGTGCGCGCGATGATCATCACGCACGCCCACGAAGACCATTACGGCGCGGTCCTGACGCTTTATCCGCGCATTTCGCCCGAGGGCACGCTGCCGGTTTACGCGACCGCGTTCACCGCCGGTCTGCTCGAGGCCAAGGCGCAATCGGAGCCCGGGGCGCCCAAGATCGACGTGACCGTGTTCGAGCCAGGCGGAAAATTCCAGGCCGGTCCTTTCGATATCGAGACCGTCACCGTTACCCACTCCATTCCCGAACCGGTCTCGCTTGCGATCACCACGCCGCTCGGCACCGTCCTGCATACCGGCGACTGGAAGGACGACGACGAACCGGCAATGGGGCCGAAGACGGACCGCAACGCCTTCGAGAAGCTGGGCGACCGGGGCGTGCTGGCGCTGATCTGCGACTCGACCAACGCCATGCGCGAGGGCGTCTCGCCGTCGGAGCAGGACGTTTCGGACGGCCTGCGAAAGGTGATCGAGGCGGCCGAGGGCAGGGTGGCTGTCACCACCTTTTCGTCCAATGTCGGGCGTATCCGCTCGATTGCCGAAGCCGCCCGCGACTGCGGGCGCGAGGTTCTGCTGCTGGGGCGGTCGATGAAACGCGTTGTCGATGTCGCCAGGGAACTCGGCTACATGGAAGGCCTGCCGCCGTTCCTGTCCGAAGAGGACTTCGGCTATATCCCGCGTGCCAAGGTCGTCATCATCCTGACCGGGTCGCAGGGCGAATCGCGCGCCGCGCTCGCCAAGCTGTCGCGCGACGAAATGCGCGACGTGGCGCTGACGGCGGGCGATACCGTCGTCTATTCCTCGCGCATGATCCCGGGCAACGAGAAGGCGGTGATCGAGACCAAGAACCGCCTGATCGACATGGGTATCGAGGTCATCGAGGATGGCGATGCGCTGGTGCATGTCTCGGGACACCCGCGCCGCAACGAGTTGCGCGAGATGTACAAGTGGACGCGTCCCGCCATCGGCGTGCCCGTCCACGGCGAGGCGGCCCATCTCGCCGCCCATGCCAAACTGATGACCGAATGCGGCATCCGTGATGTGGTTCCGGCGCGCAACGGCGATGTGGTGCGCCTGGCGCCGGGCGATCCGGAGATTGCCGACGACGTGCCGCACGGCCAGGTCTTCAAGGATGGCGCGCTGATCGGCGACGAAGAGGAACTCGGCATCGCCGGCCGCCGCCGCTTGTCATTTGCCGGCCATGTCGCCGTGTCCATCGTGCTGAACAAGCACCACGAACTGAGCGCCGATCCCGATGTCGTCGCCATCGGCGTGCCGCAGACCGACGCCCGCGGCGAGGATATCGAGGACCTGATGTACGATGCCGCCGTGGAAGCGGTCGAAAGCATTCCGCGGGCGCGGCGCCGCGACCTCGATCTGGTCGAGCGCGCCGTACACGGAGCGGTACGCGCCGCCGCGCGCAATGCCTGGGGCAAGAAGCCGCTGGTCAGCGTGCTCGTATCGAGCGCCTAGACGCGGTATTGGAGGTCACCATGCTTGGACGATTGAACCATGTCGCCATCGCCGTGCCGGATCTCGAGGCCGCCACGCGCAAATATCGCGACGTTCTCGGCGCGAAGGTGTCCGCGCCGCAGGCGTTGCCCGAACACGGCGTCACGGTTGTCTTCGTCGAACTGGCCAACACCAAGACCGAGCTGCTGGAGCCGCTTGGCGACCGGTCGCCGATCGCCGCCTTCCTGGAGAAGAATCCGTCCGGCGGCATTCATCACATGTGCTACGAGGTCGAGGACATCATCGCCTCGCGCGATGCGCTGCGCGCCGAGGGCGTACGCGTGCTCGGCGACGGCGAACCGCGGACCGGTGCGCATGGCAAGCCGGTGCTGTTCCTTCACCCGAAGGATTTCGACGGCACCCTCATCGAACTGGAGCAGGTCTGAACCGTGAGCTGGGTATCGATAATCGCCATCTTCTTCGTCATCTGGTGGCTCGTGCTGTTCACCATGCTGCCCGTCGGCGTGCGCAGCCAGATCGAGAACAACGACATAACGCTGGGGACCGACCACGGCGCGCCCGTAAAGCCCGCGCTGCTGCGCAAGATCGTGCTGACGACGCTGGTTTCGCTCGTGATCTTCGGCGCGTTCTATGTGGTGACGGCCGTCATGGGATATGGCTTCGATGACCTGCCGCGGATCGTGCCCGAGTACCAATACCATGACCCAAAAAATTAAGTGGCAGGGTTTGCACCCTGCCACTCAGAACGGGCCTGATTTTCGTCCGCTGTTTTGACAGCGTCGCAGCTCGATTACCGAGCGCGGAAAATCTGATCCTCCCAAGACTTTGGCCGCGTTCACCGGCTTTTCCGGCTTCCGCCGAATAAAACCGGAACCTTTCGTAGCAATGCTTGGCGCCGTTGTCACCGAAAAAATGAAGCCCGCGCATCGATGTAAAGTAGAAGGTGAATTCGGGACCCGTCCGGCGGTGCCTGCCGGGCGTGGCGCGATCATCGGAGACAGAACCGTTTCCATTTATGCCCGAACCGCTTTAAGAACACTGCCGTCACGCCCGAATTGCGCCTGATTCTCGTACGAACCGAACTGCACCCTTCTGGAACCCGCCATGCGTCTGTCGCGTTATTTTCTGCCCCTTCTGAAAGAAAATCCCAAGGAAGCCGAGATCGTCTCGCACCGGCTGATGCTGCGCGCCGGCATGATCCGCCAGCAGGCCGCCGGCATCTATTCCATGCTGCCGCTCGGCAAGAAGGTTCTCGACAAGGTCTGCAACATCATCCGCGAGGAACAGAACCGGGCCGGCGCCATCGAGATCCTGATGCCGACCATCCAGCCGGCCGACCTGTGGCGCGAGAGCGGGCGTTACGACGATTACGGCAAGGAGATGCTGCGCATCACCGACCGCCACGAGCGCGACATGCTCTACGGCCCGACCAACGAGGAGATGGTCACCGACATCTTCCGCTCCTACGTGAAGTCCTACAAGGACCTGCCGCTCAACCTCTACCACATCCAGTGGAAGTTCCGCGACGAGGTGCGGCCGCGCTTCGGCGTCATGCGCGGGCGCGAGTTCCTGATGAAGGACGCCTATTCCTTCGATCTCGATTTCGAGGGCGCGCGGGCGGCCTACAACCGCATGTTCGTCGCCTATCTGCGCACCTTCGAGCGCTGCGGCCTGAAATCAATCCCGATGCGCGCCGACACCGGCCCGATCGGCGGCGATCTCAGCCACGAATTCATCGTCCTCGCCGATACCGGCGAATCGGAGGTCTTCTGCCATCGCGACTATCTGGAAATGGATGTCCCGGGCGCCGATGTCGATTTCGCCGACGACGCGGGAATTGCGTCGATCGTCGGGAAGTGGACGACGCCCTACGCCGCGACGGACGAGATGCATGACGAGGCCGAGTGGTCGAAAACGCCCGAGGGCGACCGCCTGTCGGCGCGCGGTATCGAGGTCGGCCATATCTTCCATTTCGGCACCAAGTATTCCGAGCCGATGGGAGCGACCGTGACCGGTCCGGACGGCAAGCAACACGCCGTATCGATGGGCTCCTACGGGATCGGGCCGACCCGCCTCATCGCCGCCATTATCGAAGCCTCCCATGACGACAATGGAATCATCTGGCCCGAAAGCGTGGCGCCCTTCGGCGCCGGCATCATCAACATGAAGCCCGGCGACGCGAACTGCGACTCGTGGTCGGACGACCTCTACGCGAAGCTCGCCGCCGCCGGTGTCGATCCTCTGCTCGACGATACCGACGAGCGCGCCGGCGCGAAATTCGCCGCCATGGATCTCATCGGCCTGCCCTGGCAGGTGACCGTCGGCCCGCGCGGGATCGGGTCCGGCGTGGTCGAGGTCAAGAACCGCAAATCCGGCGAGAAGCAGGAGCTTTCGCCGGAAGCCGCCGTCAACCTGATCGCAAAGGGTGCCTGAACGCGTGAGCGCTGTCGCCGAAACAGAAGTGACATCCGGGCCCGCGTCGCGCAACGGTTCGGCGCACCCGTTCTCGGCCTTCGAGCGGCTGGTCGCCTGGCGCTATCTGAAGCCGCGCCGCAAGGAGGCGGCCGTCTCCATCGTGACGATCATCTCGCTGGTCGGCGTCACGCTCGGCGTTGCCGCGCTGATCATCGTCATGGCGGTGATGAACGGTTTCCGCGCCGAACTGCTCGACCGCATTCTCGGCCTCAACGGCCATCTCGTGATCTCGGCCGTCGATACGCCGCTTACCGATTACGAGGAAGTCGCCGCCCGCATCGCCAAGGTGCAGGGCGTGAAAATGGTCATGCCGATCGTCGAGGGCCAGGCTCTGGCGACCGGCAATTCCGGCGCCGGATCGGGCGTGCTCGTGCGCGGCATTCGCGGCGAGGATTTCGTCAAGCTCGATTCGATCTCCAAGAACATCAAGGAGGGCTCCGTCGAATCCTACCTGACCGGCGACGGCGTCGCGATCGGCACGCGGCATGGCGCTCGATCTCGGGCTTGTGGTTGGCGACCTGATCAAGGTGATCTCGCCGGAAGGCGACGTGACGCCCTTCGGCACGACGCCACGCGTGAAATCCTATCCCGTCCGCGCGATCTTCCAGATGGGGATGTCGGAATACGACAAGTCGATCATTTTCATGCCGCTGGAGGAGGCCCAGCTCTATTTCAATCAGGAGGGCCAGGCGCAGGTGATCGAGGCTTTCGTCGACGAGCCGGACGCCGTCGACAGCTACAAGCCGCTGATCGAAAAGGCGGCCGGGCGGCCGGTCTACATCTCCGACTGGCGGCAGCGAAACCAGGCGTTCTTCTCGGCGCTTCTGATCGAGCGCAACGCCATGTTCCTGATCCTGTCGATCGTCGTCGTCGTCGCCTCGCTGAACATCGTCGCGAGCCTGATCATGATGGTCAAGGAGAAGGCGAGGGGTGTCGCCATCCTGCGCACCATGGGCGCGACGCAGGCCGCGGTGATGCGCATCTTCATCATGGCCGGCATCGGCGTCGGTTTCGTCGGCACCGCGGCGGGCCTGATCCTCGGGCTGCTGGTGTGCTGGAACATCAAGGGCATACAGCGGGTGATGAACTGGATGTCGGGCACCGATGTCTGGGATCCGACGATCCGCTTCCTCAGCGAAATCCCGGCCAGGATGAATCCCATACGAGACGGCGGCCGTGATCTTCCTGTCGCTCGGCCTGTCCTTCCTCGCCGCGATCCTGCCGGCGTGGCGGGCCGCCAAGCTCGATCCGGTCGAAGCGCTGAGGTACGAGTGATGGCGCCCGCTCAATGCGTTCTGCGCCTGGAGGGAGTCCGGCGCGCCTATGTCGAGGCCGACCACCAGCTCGAAATCCTCAAGGGCGCCGACTTCGAATTGAAGTCGGGCGAGATGGTCGCGCTCGTCGCGCCGTCCGGCGCCGGCAAGTCGACGCTGTTGCACACCGCCGGTCTTCTCGAACGCCCCGACGGCGGCGAGGTCTATATCGCCGGCGCGGCATGCGGCACGCTCTCCGACGGGGAGCGCACCGCGCGGCGGCGCAACGACATCGGCTTCGTCTACCAGTTTCATCATCTGCTGCCGGAATTCTCGGCGCTGGAAAACGTCATGATCCCGCAGATGATCCGCGGCCTGCCGAGCGCCGAGGCCGCCGAGCGCGCGCGCCAGCTTCTCGATTATCTGCGCGTCGGGCCGCGCGCGGAGCACCGCCCGGCCGAATTGTCCGGCGGCGAACAGCAGCGCGTCGCCATCGCCCGTGCGGTCGCCAATGCGCCGCTGATCCTGCTTGCCGACGAACCGACCGGAAACCTCGATCCCGAAACCTCCGGCTATGTCTTCGAGGCGCTGTCGGCGCTGGCCCGCCAGTCCGGGCTTGCCTCCCTGGTCGCGACCCACAACCACGCGCTCGCCGAGCGCATGGACCGGGTCGTCACGCTCGAGGACGGCCACATCATTCCCTATACCGGCTGAGACCGGATTTACCTTCCGTTAACCGCGATCGCGCCCCGAGCGGACGATAGGAACTCTTTTCCCTTGAAAACAGAACATAGATAGAACATAAACACGACAGACGCAAAACAAGGAGACTGATCCATGACCCTCATCCTCCGCGATATCGCCTCTTTCGTTTCCATCGCCGCGTTCGTCGCGACCTTCTCGATCTGCGTCAACGCGCTCTGAGACTGCCTATCCACAGCGATGCCGGGACCCGCTCCCGGCAATGCTGGACCTGCGCCGCCCACCCTCCCATAGTGTGCCTGTGACGACTCTGATACGGCATCTGAAATGCCGTGAAACGGGCGCGGGGATTGGTCAGGGATATGGGCGCGGAAAACCGGAAAGACATGCAAGGCAATGGTGCGGCGCTCGCCGAGCCACGTTTCGTTCATCTGCGTGTCCATTCCGCCTATTCGCTGCTCGAAGGCGCGCTTGCCGCTCAAGAAGGTTATCGGCTTTGCCGAGGCCAACCGCATGCCGGCGATCGCCATCGCCGACACCAACAATCTGTTCGGCGCGCTGGAATTCGCCCAGAAGGCGTCGGAAGCCGGCATCCAGCCGATCATCGGCTGCCAGCTCGATCTCGTCTTCGGCGACGATCTTGCGACGCCGCGCGGCGGCAATGGCAAGGTCTCGCTGAGGGAAGCTTCGGAATCCGTCGTCCTGATCGCGGCGACGGAGACGGGCTACGCCAATCTCGTCGAACTGGTCTCGAAATCCTATCTCGACACCGGCGAGGGCGCGCGCGCGCAACTGCATGCCGATTGGCTGGCCGAATACGCCGAGGGCATCATCTGTCTGACCGGCGGGCCGCGCGGGCCCATCGGCCGCATGATCGCCGACGGCCACCAGCCGGTGGCCGAACAACGGCTGCTCGCGCTCAAGCAGATCTATGGCGACCGGCTCTATGTCGAACTGCAGCGCCACAAGGGGTATGACCGCGCCGTCGAACACGCGACGGTCGAACTCGCCTATGCGCATGGCCTGCCGCTGGTCGCCACCAACGAGGCCTTCTTCCTCAAGCCGGATGATTTCGAGGCGCATGACGCCCTGATCGCGATCGCCGAGGGCTCGCTTCTGTCGATCGACGAGCGCCGCCGCCTGACGCCGGATCACTGGCTGAAGCCGGAGGCCGAGATGGTCGCGCTTTTCGAGGACCTGCCGGAAGCCGTCGAGAACACCGTCGAGATCGCGAAGCGCTGTTCCTATTATGCGCAGACCCGCAAGCCGATCCTGCCGCGCTTCGCCGCCGACGCGAAAGGCGTCAGCCACGACGAGGCTGTCGCGGCCGAGGCCGCGGAGTTGCGCCGCCAGGCGCGCGAGGGCCTCGACAAGCGCCTCGAAGAACAGGGCATGAGCGAAGGCTATACCCGCGGCGACTATGACGAGCGGCTGGAATACGAGCTCGGCATCATCGAGAAGATGCAGTTTCCCGGCTACTTCCTGATCGTTGCCGACTTCATCAAGTGGGCCAAGGCGCACGACATTCCGGTCGGTCCCGGCCGCGGTTCCGGCGCGGGCTCGCTGGTCGCCTGGGCGCTGACCATCACCGACGTCGATCCGCTGCGCTTCTCGCTGCTGTTCGAGCGCTTCCTCAATCCGGACCGCGTCTCGATGCCGGACTTCGACATCGACTTCTGCCAGGACCGCCGCGAGGAGGTGATCCATTACGTGCAGGAGCGATACGGCCGCGATCAGGTCGGCCAGATCATCACCTTCGGTACGCTGCAGGCGCGCGCCGTGCTGCGCGATGTCGGCCGCGTGCTCGAAATGCCCTACGGCCAGGTCGACCGGCTCTGCAAGCTGGTGCCGAACAACCCGGCCAATCCGACGCCGCTCGGCAAGGCGATCGAGGGCGAGCCGAAATTCGAGGAGGAAAAGCAGAAGGAGCCGATCGTCGGGCAGTTGCTCGACATGGCGCTGAAGCTCGAAGGCCTCTACCGGCACGCCTCGACGCACGCCGCCGGCATCGTCATCGGCGACCGGCCGCTGTCGCATCTGGTGCCGATGTATCGCGATCCGCGTTCCGACATGCCGGTCACCCAGTTCAACATGAAATGGGTCGAGCAGGCGGGGCTGGTGAAGTTCGACTTCCTCGGCCTGAAGACGCTGACCGTGCTGAAGACGGCGGTGAACCTGATCAAGCGACGTGGCGTCGAGATCGACCTCGGCAATCTGCCGCTCGACGACAAGCCGACCTACGAGATGATGGCGCGCGGCGAGGTGGTCGGCGTGTTCCAGGTGGAATCGGCGGGCATGCGCAAGGCGCTGCTCGGCATGAAGCCGGACCGCATCGAGGACATCATCGCCCTGGTCGCGCTCTACCGGCCGGGCCCGATGGAGAACATCCCGACCTACAATGCCCGCAAGCATGGCGAGGAGGAGATCGCCTCGATCCATCCCGAAGATCGACCACCTGGTCAAGGAGACGCAGGGCGTCATCGTCTACCAGGAGCAGGTGATGCAGATCGCCCAGGAACTGGCCGGCTACACGCTCGGACAGGCCGACCTGCTGCGCCGCGCCATGGGCAAGAAGATCCGCGCCGAGATGGAAAAGCAGCGCGGCATCTTCGTCGAGGGCGCGACCGAGCGCGGCGTCTCGAAGACCGCAGGCGGATTTCATCTTCGACCTGCTGGCGAAATTCGCCGACTACGGCTTCAACAAGTCGCACGCCGCGGCCTACGCCATCGTCTCCTACCAGACGGCCTATCTGAAGGCGCATTACCCGACCGAGTTCCTCGCCGCGTCGATGACCTACGACATGGCCAACGCCGACAAGCTGAACGACTTCCGCCGCGACGCGATGCGGCTCGGCATCGAGGTCGAACCGCCCTCCGTTCAGACCTCCTACCGCCCCTTCGAGGTCGCCGAGAAGACGATCTTCTATGCGCTGGCCGCCATCAAGGGCGTCGGCGAGGCGGCGGTCGACCACATCGTCGAGCGCCGCGGCGACAAGCCCTTCGAAAGCCTCGAGGACTTCGCCAACCGCATCGACACGCGCATCGTCAACCGGCGCACGCTGGAGGGGCTGATCTCCGCCGGCGCGCTCGACTGTTTCGGCCATGACCGCGCCGCGCTCGTCGCCGGCATCGACCGCATCATGGGCCTGTCGCAACGCGCCGTGGATCAGGCCGAGAGCGGCCAGGCCGATATTTTCGGCACGCTGTCGGCCGTCGAGCCGGAGCGCCTGCACCTGCCGGTCACCGATCCCTGGACGATGTCGGAAAAGCTGATGCGCGAGTTCCAGGTGCTCGGCTTCTATTTCTCCGCCCATCCGCTCGACGATTACGGGCCGGTGCTCGAGAAGATGCGCGTGCAGCAATATGCCGATTTCGCACTGGCCGTGAAACGCGGCGCGACGGCGGGCCGGCTCGCCGGGACCGTCGCCTCCAAGCAGGTCAGGCGCACCCGCACCGGCAACAAGATGGGCATCTTCGTCCTGTCGGATGCGACCGGCCAGTTCGAGGTGATCATGTTCTCGGAGGTGCTCCTGGCCTACGAGGAGATGATGGAGCCCGGCAAGTCCGTCGTGCTGGAGGTGGGCGCGGAAAACCGCGAGGAGGGCATCAGCCTGCGCGCCAACAAGGTGCAGCGCCTCGACGACGAGGCCAACCGCCAGAACCACGCGCTGCGCATCTATCTGCGCGATCCGTCGCCGGTCAAAAGCATCGCCGCCCATCTGAAGAAGAAGGGCGACAGCCCGGTCTCGCTGATCGTCATCAAGGGCGAGGGCGGCGGCGAGGTCGAGATATCGCTGCCCGAGACCTATCAGGTCTCGCCGCCGATCGCCGGCGCCGTCAAGGCGATCCCCGGCGTGGTGGATGTGGAACTGGTCTAGGAACCGGCTTTTTCGGGAAACCGCAATTGCAGCGCCGGGAAGGCTGCAAACGCGATCTGGCCTGCAAGGCCGAGCGCGCCGGCCACCGTCACGTAATGCGCCAGATAGGCGGAAACGGAGCGGCGGCCGAGCAGCCATGCGACACCGATTTCCGCGGCCATGAGCAGGGCGAAAGCGAAGGCGCCCATGACGTCACACGGTCGGCGAGAACGGCCGGCACATCGGAACCGGCGGATGATGAAGCGGCAGGCGATCCAGGAGATGGTCAGCATGACCGGCGTTTCGATCAGCACGGCGATCGTCTCGCCGACCGCGGCACGACGGCGAGGACGCGGATCGTGCCGAGCACGAATCCCGCGGCGAACACAAGCATGAAATAGACCGTTCCGGCCTTGAGCGCTGGCATCGTCACCTCCGTCAGAAATCGATAGCAGGCCTTGCCAGCATCAGCCAGACGATGGAAAGCACCGCCGCGAAGGCCGGGAAGCCGCAGGCGAACCAGATGCGGTAGAGCCGGTGGAAGCGGTCGGGCAGGGCGGTGCCGTTCGCCTCTGCCCGCCGAGCGAGATCGCGCAGGCGGATCTGGATCCAGACCACCGGTAGCCAGAACAGGCCGGTGACAACGTACAGGATCAGCGAGAGCACGATCCATCCCTCCGATAGCGGCCAGCCGGTCTCGCGCGCCAGCAGATAGCCGGTGACCGGCTGGACGATCACCGCCGTCGCCGTAAACAGCATGTCGGCGATGACGACCGTCGAGGCGACATGGGCGATCAGCGCCGGCTTTGCCGTCCGGACCGCCATGACCATGAAGAAGGCGATGCCGGCGCCGGTGCCGAGCAGCACGCAGGCGCCGATGACATGCAGCCAGCGCAGCGCGAGTTCGCATGGTCCATCATCGTTCCTGCAGCAGGGCGTGGCAGGCGAGCGCCAGCACGACAGCCGGCACGATCTTGACCAGCGAGCCGAGCGGATCGGTCCACAGCCATGGCGTGACGACGCTCGCGGCGACGAGATAGATCACGCCCAGCGCCGCCATCAGGAGACAGGCGAGGGCCGCGAAACGGCGCACCAGAAGCAGCGCCGCCAGCAGAAGATCGACGGCCGACAGGAGCAGCACGGCGCCCCTTGCCGGCCCGTCGTTCCAGCCGCCGGCGGTGAGCACGCCCGACGCCGCCCCGGCTTGCCAGAAGCCGACGATCCCCGACATGGCCCACAGGAAGAACAGGGCGCCGACCATGAAGGGCAACAGGAGCGCCATGCGCGCGGCAATCCGGTCTTCCGTGCGCACCGGCATGGCGGCGAGCGTCGCCTCGAAGGGCGAGATGGTCCGGCTGGTCAGGTTCCGCCAGCATGCCGGATCGCCGTCAACGCCTTCCTGGATAACCTCCATCGCCGTGTGCCGCAGCGGCGAGCGCCAGCCGAGCCTGCCAAGACCGTCCGCGCCGAGACTGACGAGTTTCGTGATCCATGGCGGCATCACGACCTGCGCGCGCGCCGGTGTAAAGCCGAGCCATCGCCGCATGCCCGCGACGACCGCGCCGAGCGAATGCGGCTTGTCCTCGACGAGGTCGATTGTCTGCTGCGATCCCAGATCGCCGTGCAGGGCCATCTTCACGGCGGTCGCCAGATCGTAGAGCGAGATCGTGCGCACCGGCGCATCCGGATGGGCAATCGGCTGGATCAGCGGAAAGGCGGCAAGCATGCGCAGAAGCGCCGTGCCGCCATAGGCGGTGGGCGCGATCACCAGACCGGGCCGCAGGATCGTGTAGTCGGCGCCGATCGCGCGGATCGCCGCGTCGCCCTCGGCCTTGGTTCGCATGAAATGCGTCGAAGCCCCTGGCGACACGCCGGCCGCCGAAATCTGTACCAGCTGGACATTGCGCTCCGCGCAGGCCCGCGCCAGCGCCGTAACCGCCTTGACGTGGATCGCCTGCAAGGCATCGCGCGGGCCGTCCTGCAACGCGCCGGCGCAATTCACCACCGCATCGAAGCCGTCGATCACGGACAGCCATTCGTCCGGCGAGCGCATTGCCGCCATGTCGCGTATGATCCAGTTCAGCTCCGGCAGAACACGCCGCGCCGTCGAGGCGTTCCGGCCAAGCCCGGTGACGGCATATCCGCAGCCGCGCAGATGGCGGCTCACCCCCGCGCCGATGAGACCGTAGGCGCCGAGAACCAGGACGCGCATCGTTGCCGCGGATATGGGCGAATCGCCGAACATGGCGCATTTTAGCGCCAATGCCCGCGGAAGGTTGCGTGGTTTGGCGCTACTTCCGGCCCTTTGCCGCCTGTTTTTTCCGGATTCGGATCGATCCGCCTTCCGGATGGTCGATCTCGAAGGCGCCGGTCTTCTTCACGAGATCGGAAAGCTTGCGCGAGCCGAAGGTACGCGGGTCGAAATCCGACGACAGGTTGGAGAGCTGCGTGCCGACCGCGCCGAGCGTCACCCAGGCATCCTCCTCGGTTTCCAGCTGCTCCATGGCCTTTTCGATCAGCGGGATCGCATTCGCTGCCGTTTCGCGCTTCGGGGCCCTGTCCTGCGGGGCCGCCGTCTCCGGCAGCAGGTTCTCGGTGTAGATGAAGCGCCGGCATGCCTGCCGGAAACTCTCCGGCGTCTTCTTCTCGCCGAAGCCGTAGACATCGATACCCTGCTCGCGGATGCGCGAGGCGAGCCGGGTGAAATCGCTGTCCGACGAGACGAGGCAGAAGCCGTCGAAACGCGCCGAATGCAACAGGTCCATGGCGTCGATGACCAGCGTGATGTCGGAGGCGTTCTTGCCGGAGGTGTAGGCGAATTGCTGCTGCGGCACGATGGCGTGGCTGGCCAGGATCTCGTTCCAGCTTCTCATGCGCGTGCTGGAGAAATCGCCATAGATGCGCCGTACGCTCGCTTCGCCGATCTTGGCGATTTCCTCGAACAGCCCGTCGGCGATCTTGGCGGAGGTGTTGTCGGCGTCGATCAGGACGGCGAGACGGGCGGAGCGCTGTTCGGCCATGAGTTCGAATCCCTGCGGCTTGCTGTTTGTATCGAACCATAGCCGAGCCGCCTCGCGGATGCGAGGCGGCTCCGGTCAGATTCAAAATACGTGCCGGACTTAGCGCTTCTGCTTCTTCTCGCTGATGACGCGTTTGACCATCTTGCCGAATTTCTTGTCGCGCGCCCGCCGCTCCGTCAGGCTCGCGGAATTGTGGGCTTCTTCGGCGACGAGCTTCTTCCAGCGCCGCACCCTGTCCGCATCGAGCGTGCCGGCGGCAATCGCCTCGTTGACGGCGCAACCCGGTTCCGACTCATGCGCACAATCGCGGAAGCGGCAGTTTTCGGCGATGTCGACGACATCCGAGAACACATCGCTGATACCCGAAAGGACGTCGGTCATTTGCAGTTCGCGCATGCCCGGCGTGTCGAGCAGCCAGCCGCCCGCCGGCAACCGGTGCAGCATCCGGCCGGTCGTCGTATGACGGCCCTTGGCGTCGTTCTCGCGGATGCCGCTCGTGGCGATCGCCCCGCCGCCGGTCAGCGTGTTGATCAGGGTCGACTTTCCGACGCCGGACGAGCCGACAAGCGCGATGGTCTCGCCGCGTCCGCACCATGCGGCGAGGCGCTCGACGCTCGCGCGGTCGCGCGCATCGACCGTTTCCACGCACAGCGCAGGCATGAGCCGGGCGGCCTCGCGCTCGAAATCCTCCGGCGTGTCGGTCAGGTCCGCCTTTGTCAGCACGATCACCGGCGTGACGCCGGCTTCGCGCGCCAGCGCCAGATAGCGTTCCAGCCGAGCGACGTTGAAATCCTGGTTGCACGAGGTGACGATGAACAGCGTGTCGACATTCGCGGCGATCAACTGCAATTGCCGGCCCGTTCCCGCCGCGCGGCGTTTGAACAGGCTTTTCCTGTCCAGCAGCCGCCTGACAAGCATCGTCGCCGGGTCGAGCAGCAACCAGTCGCCCACCGTGGCGACGCCTTCTGCGGTCTCCCCGTCCGAATAGGGCGGAATGAGCGTGTTGATCGCTGCGCCTGCGATATCGAGGCCGCTGCGGTGCACGGCGATCACCCGCGCCGCGATGGTTTCGTCGAAGTCGTCGGTATCGAGTTGTGATGTGAAATGCGGTTTCCAGCCGAAATCGGCCAGTTCGGAAAGATCGATGGTCATTGGTCCAGCACCGGTAGCGGCGTCCACCCGGTGATCCGGGTCAGCCATTGAAAAGCACCGAAAGCGCCACCGGCGTCAGCCGGGCGGGCGTTCGGGAGTTCAGCCGATGGCGGAGGCGACAGAAGTCAGGCGCCGTGCGGAACTATCCGCTCGACCTATCTGTGCCTCCGCCCGGCTTTCCGGGCTGCCAGCACAATCATCAAAAACCCTTCCCTCGCTCATTGAAATCTTGTGCCGGGGCCGGTTCGCATCCGGACCCACAGCTTGAATATAGCGGGTCTTTGAACGACCGCAATACGGGCCGGCCCGATAGCCGCTGTTCGCGCCGTGATTAGCGGGATAGAAAGGGAAATGGTTCCCGATCTCATGCAGGCGGCCGGCGGTATCGGCCTGTTTCTCCTCGGCATGCTTCTGCTGACCGACGGCCTGCGCGCGCTTGCCGGCGACCGGCTGCGCCAGGTCCTCGCCGCCTTCACCAGGAGCCCGCTGTCGGGCGCGGCCACCGGCGCGGTGACGACCGCGCTGATCCAGTCCTCGAGCGCGACCACGATCATCGCCATCGGCCTGGTCGGCGCGAGGCCTGATGACCTTTCCGCATGCGCTCGGCATCATTTTCGGCGCCAATATCGGCACGACGATCACCGGATGGCTGGTCGCCGCGCTTGGTTTCAAGTTCAAGCTCGGCCTTGCCGCGATGCCGCTGGTTCTGGCTGGCGTCGTCCTGCGCCTTTTCGCCTCCGGGCGCCTCGCGCATCTCGGCATGGGCATCGCCGGCTTCGCGCTGCTCTTCATCGGTATCGGCATGATGCAGGCGGGCCTCGGCGCGCTGGAAGGCATCGTGACGCCCGCGAGCTTTCCCGGCGACACGATCCTCGGCCGCTTCGAACTCGTGCTGATCGGCATCGCGATCACGCTGGTCACCCAGTCGTCCAGCGCCGGCGTTGCCACGGCGCTGGTGGCGCTGCATGCCGGCGCGATCTCGTTCACCCAGGCCGGCGCGATGGTGATCGGCATGGATGTCGGCACGACCTTCAAGACGGTGCTCGCCGTCCTCGGCGGGTCGACCGCGATGCGCCGCACCGGCTACGCCCACATCATCTACAATCTGGCGACGGGCGTGATGGCCTTCCTCATCCTGCCTTTTTACGTCTGGAAGGCGGAGGATTATCTTGCCGCCGGCGGCGATGCCCAGTTCGCGCTCGTCGCCTTCCACACCCTGTTCAACACGCTCGGCGTCATTCTCGTTCTGCCTTTCACCAACGCATTCGCGCGCCTCGTCATGCGCCTGGTGCCGGAAAGCGGCACGCCGCTCATCGACAGGCTCGACGAGCGGCTTCTCTCCAGCCCGTCGGCCGCGCTCGATGCGGCCATCACCACGATCCGCGCGATCGCGCTTGAACTCGCGCGCGGTGTGGAAAATCTGCTCTCCCCGGGTGGTGCGCGCGAACTCGATCCGGCGCGCCTGCTCGAACTGCGCGACGCGTTCGACGCCACGCGCCGCTACATGGAGCGTATTCGAACCGGCCATGACGGCACGCGGCTGCACGTCCGCTTTCTGTCGGCGATGCATGCGCTCGATCACGCCAACAGGCTCCTCAATCGCTGCCAGCAGACATCGCGCATCCGGGCGCTGCGCGGCGACAAGAGGCTGTGGCGGCTGGCGCGCGTCATGCGCAGCCTGACGGCCCGGTTCGCCGAAACGGGCGATGCCGCCGCGTCTCGAAGGCCGGTTCGACAAGCTGCGGGCGATCCTGCGCGAAGCAGCGCCACGTGGTCCGCGAACGGACGATCGACGCCGCGGCTCACGGCGAGGTCGGCACGGGAACGACGCTGTTGCGTCTCGACGCCGCGCGCTGGCTGCACCGCACCGCCTATCATTTGTGGCGCATCACCCACCATCTTGCCGTCATTGCGGGCAAGGGCGCTGCCATGCCCGAGAGCGGCGAGCCGGGCGCGGACGACGACTAGCAACTATATCTGTCAGTTCTCCTGATCCCGCTGCGGTTTGCCGCGGCTGCCCGTGCCGAAGGTGTAGCCGGTCTCGACGGCGCGATTGCCGAATTTGGCCCGCACCCTGTCCATGGCCGCTTCCGCCTTGGCGCGCCGCTGTGCGTCGGTGTCGACGAGATCGGACGGATCGGCCATTGCATCCTGCGCCAGATCCGAGACGCCGACGCCGAGCAGCCGGTATTGCGTGCCGTCCAGTTCCTTTTCGAGCATCGGCGCCGCCACCCGGAAGATCCTGTCGGCCAGCCGCGTGCGATCGGGCAACTGGCGGTTGCGCGTGCGGGTGCGGAACGCCTTGTCCTTCAGTTTCAGCGTGACCGTGCGGCCGGCCAGGTCCGACGCCTTGAGACGCTCCGATACCTTCTCCGACAAGGCGCGCAGCACCGGCAGCAGGTCGGCGGCGGCGGCGTAATCCTCGTTGAAGGTCGTCTCCGCGGAAATGCTTTTGGCTTCGTGCTCGACATGCACCGCCCGGTCGTCCTCGCCGCGCGACAGGTGATAGAGCCGCCGACCCATCACGCCATAGCGCTTCATCAGCACCGTTTCCTCCATCCGCTGCAACTGCCCGATGGTGCGGATGCCGTCCTTTTCGAGCGTGGCGGCGAAGGCCTTGCCGACGCCCCAGATCAGCGTCACCGGCTTGTCGCGCAGGAAGTCGAGCGCTTCCGCCTCGCCGATGACCGAAAATCCGCGCGGTTTCTCGAGATCCGAGGCGACCTTCGCCAGATACTTGCAGTAGGACAGCCCCACCGAGACGGTGATGCCGATCTCGGTCTCGACGCGCTTGGCGAATTTCGCCAGCACGCGCGCCGGGGTGTCCCTGTGCAGCCGCTCCGTGCCGGTCAGGTCGAGAAACGCCTCGTCGATGGAGATCGGCTCGACCAGCGGCGTCAGTTCGCGCATCATTTCGCGCACTTCCTTGCCGACTCGGGCGTATTTCTCCATGTCCGGCTTGATGACGATAGCGTCGGGGCAGGCGTCCAGCGCCTTGAACATCGGCATGGCCGAGCGCACGCCATTGACGCGCGCGATGTAGCAGCAGGTCGACACCACGCCGCGTTTTCCGCCTCCGACGATCACCGGCTTGTCGCGAAGCTCCGGATTGTCCCGCTTTTCCACCGAGGCGTAAAAGGCATCGCAATCGATATGTCCGATCGACAGCGTGTCGAGTTCCGCATGGCGGACGAGCCGCGGGCTGCCGCAGGCAAGGCAGCGCTTCTCCGCACCCTTGGTCGGGCGCAGGCAGTCGCGGCAAAAGCCGGTTCCCGAGATGTTGACAGCCACTGTCATCGATGAGAACGTACCATGAACATGAGTGCCCGCGATATCGCGGGCAAAGTTATCACCAAGCAAGGAAGCCGTCATGGCAAAGTTGGACGTTGTGCCGCTGACCGCCGATCGTTGGGACGATTTTGCGGCTTTGTTCGGCCGGCAGGGCGCCTGTTACGGCTGCTGGTGCACGTATTTCCGTCTTCTGCCCAAGCAGCGCAAGGCCAATTCGTCGGAAGACAACAAGGCGTTCATCCGCGCTCGTATCGAGGCCGGTCCGCCGCCGGGCCTGCTTGGCTATGCCGACGGTGAGGCAGTCGCCTGGATGCAGATCGGCCCGCGCGCCGACGTGCCGCAATTCAACAATGCCGGCCGCGTTTCCGCGCCGCTCCCCGATGCACCGGTGGAGGATCGCGCCGTCTGGGCGATTTCGTGCTTCTTCACCCGATCGGCGAAACGCGGGCAGGGGCTCTCGCACGACATGGTGGCGGCGGGGATCGATTACGCGCGCGAGAACGGCGCCCGGTTGCTCGAGGCCTGCCCGATGGACCGCGCCAAACAGTCGAAATCCGTCGGGCTTTTCGTCGGATCGACGCGCGTCTTCGAAAAGGCCGGATTTGCCGAAGTGGCGCTGCGCAAGGACGGACGCCCGCTCATGCGCCTGCCGCTGTGAGGTTCTCAGGCCCCGCGTTTCTCCAGAAAATCGGCGATCTCGGCCGCTGCGGCGTTCCAGTCCGCCACGCTTTTCACGCCCTCCGGCATGGGCGGCAGGTGCGGGCGCAGCGGCTCATAGGCCATCAGGTGCAGGCCGAGCGCCTCGGGAACGGCGCCGAGCACGCTGAGATGGTTCGGCGGCAGGTCGTCGATGAAGATAACGGGTTTGCCGCGACTGTGGCGCGTCAGCGCGCTGACCGCGTCGCCCTTGGCGCCTTCGGTCGCGATCATCGGATGCGGGAAACCGTGACTGTCGAGCAGCGCCCGCCGGCGGGCATGGTGGCGCGGCGGCATGGCGGTCAGGAACACGATGTCGGCGCCATGCGTGTCCTCGATGCCGGCCAGCGCCTCCAAGCGCGCCGGTGACCGGGCGTTGCCATGTGTCATGCTCGCCGAAGAAGCGTTCGAGAAAATCAGAAACAGCTCGCCTGATCAGTGAGCTTCGCCGGTTTTCTTGAAGTAGACATTGCCCGTGAGGCGGAAGGAGTCCGTGCGCAATTCGTGGCCATGGCTGTCGAGGAACGCCATGAAGGGGCCGACGAATTCCAGCACGACCTCGTCGATGTCGCAGACGACCAGCGGCCGGTCCGACCGCGCCAGCGCCTCGATGCGGTCCTGTTCTTCCGGCGTCACGTCGAAAGCCATTCATTGCCGGGGTTGCCGAGCAGTTGTTCGCGCGCCCGCTGCACGACTTCCGGATCGGTCTCGGTCTCGTTGCAGAACGCCATCAGGCTCGGTTCGTGCGCCAGCACGAAGTCGAGAACGCCGGCGAGAAAGCCCGGCTCGGCGGCCGCTTCGCGGATCTGGCCCGCTTCAATGCCGGTCAGCGCAAGGAATCGGCTCAGCATCTCGTCATGGCCCGCGATCCAGCTCAACGCGCTCACCGCGACCGCCTCCGGGCCCGTATCGGCATTCTCGTCGCTCATCGGTCAGGTCCGTTCGCTTTTTCTCAATCGAATCGCGTTATAGCGTTGCGCAGGGCTAAAAACGACAGTGGTTTTGCGCGCCGGACAGCGTTGTGCGAAAAGGCGGCAGGGGTAAGACAATGGCCAAAACAGTCATGATCGTCGAGGATAACGAGCTCAACATGAAGCTCTTTCGCGACCTCATCGAGGCGAGCGGCTACGAAACGGTGCGTACGCGAAACGGTCTGGAAGCGCTCGATCTCGCCCGCGTCCACCGGCCCGACCTGATCCTGATGGATATTCAGTTGCCCGAAGTTTCCGGCCTCGAGGTCACCAAGTGGCTGAAAGAGGACGACGAACTCCACGCCATTCCCGTAATCGCCGTGACCGCCTTCGCCATGAAGGGCGACGAGGAGCGGATTCGCCAGGGCGGCTGCGAGGGCTACATCTCGAAACCGATTTCCGTTCCTAAATTTATCGAAACCATTCGGTCGTATCTTGGCGACGCTTGAATTGTGAACAGGACCGCGTCCCATGACCGCGCGCATATTGGTAGTCGATGATATCGAGGCGAATCGCAGTCTCCTCGAGACGCGATTGACCGCAGAATATTTCAACGTCACCACCGCTGAAAACGGTCAGGACGCGCTGGCGATCTGCGCCGAGACGCCGGTCGATCTCGTGCTTCTCGACATCATGATGCCGGGCATCGACGGTTTCGAGGTTTGCCGGCGCCTGAAGGCCAATGCCGCGACCTGCCATATCCCCGTCGTCATCGTCACCGCGCTGGACGAGATGGCCGACCGCGTGCGCGGGCTCGAGGCCGGCGCCGACGATTTTCTCACCAAACCCGTCAACGAAATCCAGCTGCTGGCGCGGGTGAAAAGCCTGCTCCGCCTGAAGATGCTGACCGACGAGTTGCGGCTGCGCGCCGTCACCGCGCGTGACATCGGCCTCGACACGCTGTTCGACGCCGCCGGTGGCGACGCCGCCGCGCGCGCGAAAATCCTGGTTATCGACGAGCGCGAGACTGCCTTCGGCCGTTTGGTCAAGCCGCTGCGCAAGGGCTTCGAGATCGCGCATGCCGCGGATCCGCAGGCCGGCGTCTTCCAGGCCGCCGAGGGCGACTTCGATTGTGTCTTCATCGCCGCGAAATTCAAGGAGTTCGACGCGCTGCGCATCTGCTCGCAACTGCGTTCGCTCGACCGCACCCGGTTCGTTCCGATCATCCTCGTCGCCGATGCCGAGGACGAGGAACTGATCAAGCGCGCGCTCGAACTCGGCGTGAACGACTATATCGTGCGCCCGGTCGATCCGAACGAACTGATCGCGCGCCTGCGCACGCAGGTGCGCCGCAAGCGCTATCATGACGGGCTGCGCGACAATGTCGCCGCCTCCATCGAACTTGCCGTCACCGACGGCCTGACGGGCCTGCACAACCGCCGCTATCTCGACACGCATCTCGACACGCTGGTTGCCCGCGCGCTGAACCGCGAGAAGCACCTGGCCCTGCTGATCACCGATATCGACCGTTTCAAGGTTGTCAACGACAGTCACGGTCACGAGGCCGGCGACGATGTGCTGCGCGAGTTCGCCCGCCGCCTGCGCATCAATGTGCGCGGCATGGACCTCGCCTGCCGCTACGGCGGCGAGGAGTTCGTCATCGTGATGCCGGACACGCCGCCGCATGTCGCCGCCGAGGTCGCCGAGCGCCTGCGCGCGCAGATCGAAGCGGACGGCTTTGCCATCGACAACGGCGCGCAGACGATCGACGTGACCGTCAGCGTCGGCGTCGCGAGCCTGATTCGCCGCGACGGCGAGGACGCGAAGACCCTGCTCAAGCGCGCCGACAAGGCGCTCTACGAGGCGAAGACAGTCCGGCCGCAATCGCGTCGTCTCCGACGCCGCCTGACGGCTATCCGGCAAGGCGTTTTTCGTAGCGCCAGATCTGCAGCGGAAAACCTCCACCAGGCGCCTTCAACTCGACGATCTGCGTTCCCGCCAGATGCCAGCCGCTTTTTTCGTAGAACCGCGCCGCGCGCATGTTGTCGATGGCGCAGGCCAGCCAGGCGGTCTCGACCCCATTGGCGATCATCCGATTTTCCGCATCCGCCATCAGGCTCGCGGCGACACCGGTCCCGCGTGCGCGGCGTGCCACGTAAAGCTGGTCCAGTTCGTCACCGTCGATGATGCAAAGCCCTACGGGCGCGCCTGGAGGGCCGGAAGTTCGCGTATCCCCGAAGTGATGCGCTATTCGCTCCGAAAAACTCTCCAGCGTGCGAAGGCGGCAGAGTTCCGCCGGTACGAGATTGGCATGGGCGTCATGCCAGCCCTGGTGCCAGAGCTCGGCCAATTGCTGCTGTTCGGTGTCGTGCGGATCGCGGACGGTCATTTCATGCATGTCAGCGATTTTGCCCGCGCGCCGCCGAATGGCCAACAAAAAACCGCCGGTCTTTCGAACGGCGGTTCGTCGTTATGCGCTAATGCGCGGAATCTTACTTGATCTTGGATTCCTTGAACTCGACATGCTTCTTGGCAATCGGGTCGTATTTCGTCTTCACCATCTTCTCGGTGAAGGTGCGGCTGTTCTTTTTCGTGACATAGAAGAAGCCGGTGTCCGCGGTGGACAGCAATTTGATTTTGATCGTCGTGGCCTTTGCCATGGTCCTGTACCTGTCGTTTTATGAGAGCAAGCCGAAAACGGGCCACTTGCAAGACCGCCGGCGAATTTGCGCGGAAACTACGGATTGCGGGCTAAAAGTCAAGATGTCATTCGAGCGTCTGGACGAAACGCCTGTTTTGCGCCCGGATGAACGGCACGGGCAGGTCGCGCGTAAGCCCGGGATCCTCTTCCAGCCGTGACGAGAGAATCGCGAGAATCGTCTTGGTGATCGCCGGCGTCTCGAGATGCGGGGCTTCCGCCAGATCGACCCAGCGCACCTCGTCGAGTTCCTCTTCCGGATTGGCGACAAGCTCGTCGGGGTTGGCGACATGGGCCGCATCGGCGACGAAAAAGCGCGTGTCGAAACGGCGCACCCGACCGGGCGGCGTGATCGCGCGGGCCAGGAAGCGGATGGCGGAGAGGTCGGGCAGAACGCCGCTTGCGGTGAAGGCTTTCCATGCGTCCGAACCGGACGACGACGGCGCGCCGCCGTTGCGGCCGATGAAAAGCCCCGTCTCCTCGTGCGTTTCGCGGATCGCCGACATCGCCAGCGCCTCGGCACGGCGGCGGCTTCCCTTTGCGCCCATGCCCTTGACGAGACGCTGTGCATCGCCCTCGTGCAACGCGCCGGCGCGCGGCGCCGTCAGGTCGGCGCGTTCGGTCCGACCGCCCGGAAAGACGAACAGGCCGGGCATGAAGGCCAGGCTGGCGCTGCGCCGGCCCATCAGAACCTGCGGCGCGGGCGCGTCCTTCTTCAACAGGATCAGGGTCGCCGCGTCGCGCGGCCGGCGATAGGGCGCGCTCCCGTATGGCTTGATCTCGTCCGTATTGCTCATGCGTTCGTGATTCAGCCTTCGGCCTCGGGATGGCTTTCGAGGACATCTTCCTCGTCGCCGAAACCGTGCATGTGGTTTGCCCACTGGAAGCCGATCACCGCACCCTTCAAGGGTTGCATCAGCACGACCGACATCAGCAGCATCAGCGGGATCCAGATCGCCAGATGCACCCAGCCGGGCCAGTTGGTCATCACCTCGGTCAGCGTGAATCCGCCGACGATCAGATGGCCGACGATGAGGATGTTCAGATAGGCGGGAAAATCGTCGGCGCGGTGATGGTGCAGTTCTTCGCCGCAGACCGCGCAGGTGTCGACCGGCTTGACGAAGGAACCGAAAAGCTTGCCTTCGCCGCATTTCGGGCAGCGCCCGAAAAAGCCCCGCTTGACCGCCGGCATGACCGGGCGCTCGTCGCGCGCCGCTTCACCGGCATGAAAGAATGTCGTCTCGCTCATCGCCTGCGTCCTGGTTTTGCGCGCCCCTTGGAGACGGGACCGCTGCGTTTGCCGCGCGGCGCGCCACGGGCGCCCTTGCGTGCCTTATGGAACGATTTCGTCGACGTGCCAAGCTTGCGCGGCTCGCTGACCATCTCGAAACGCATGGAACCGGCAAGTGGCAGAACTTCGACGATCTTGATCGTCACCGGATCGCCGAGCCGGTAGCCGGTCCCGGTGCGCTCGCCGACCATGGCGTGCAAACCCTCGTCGTGGTGAAAATACTCGTCGCCGAGCGTCGAGGCAGGCACGAACCCGTCGGCTCCATAGGCCGGAAGGGAAACGAACAGCCCGGCCGAAGACAGGCCGGCGACGCGGCCGTCGAACTCCTCGCCGACGCTGTCGGCAAGATGCAACGCGACCAGCCGGTCGACGGTCGCGCGCTCGGCGTTGACGGCGCGACGTTCCGCCGCGGAGATCAGGCCGGCGATTTCCCGCAACTGGTCGAGCGTCACGTCCGGCAATCCGTCCTTGCCGTCGCCGAGGCCGAGCGCGCGGATCAGCGCCCGGTGGACGATCAGGTCGGCATAACGGCGGATCGGCGATGTGAAATGGGCATAGCGCAACAGGTTGAGGCCGAAATGGCCGTAATTCTCCGGCGCGTATTCCGCCTGCGCCTGGCTGCGCAGGATCACCTCGTTGACGAGCGCGGCGTGGTCGGTGTCCTTGACCCGGTCGAGGATGATGTTGAAGGCAGACGGGCGCAGCTGCGCGCCTTGCGCCAGCGGGATCTCGATCGTCTTCAGGAATTCGCGCAGCGCTTCTTCCTTGGCCATCGAGGGCTGGTCGTGCACCCGGTAGACCAGCATCTGGCGCTTCGATTCGAGCGTCTCCGCCGCGGCGACATTGGCCTGGATCATGCACTCCTCGATCAGCTTGTGCGCGTCGAGGCGGGCGGGGATGACGATCCGGTCGACGAGGCCCTCGGCGTTGAGCACGATCTTGCGCTCGGGCAGGTCGAGTTCGAGCGGTCCGCGCGCGTGGCGGCCCTTCTTGAGGCAGTGATAGGCATCCCACAGCGGCTTCAGGACAGGCTCCAGCAGCGGCCCGGTCTTGTCGTCCGGCGCGCCGTCGATCGCCGCCTGCGCCTGCTCGATAGGACAGCTTTGCCGCCGAGCGCATGATGATGCGGTGGAACGTGTGGCCGCGCTTGTGTCCGTCGGCGCCGAAGATCATGCGCACGGCAAGGGCGGGGCGGTCCTCGCCCTCGCGCAGCGAACACAGATCGTTGGAGATGCGTTCGGGCAGCATCGGCACGACCCGGTCCGGAAAATAGACCGAATTGCCTCGGTTCAGCGCTTCGCGGTCAAGCGCCGAGCCCGGCCGCACATAATGGGCGACATCGGCGATCGCGACGGTGAGAATATGCCCGCCGGGATTGGCGACGTCCGGATCCGGCTCGGCGTGGACGGCATCGTCATGGTCCTTGGCATCCGGCGGGTCGATGGTGACCAGCGGCAGCTCGCGCCAGTCCTCGCGCTTGCCTCCGGCCACGACCGGTTTGGCGGCTGCGGCCTCGGCCATGACCGCCTCGGGAAACACATGCGGGATGCCGTTGGCGTGAATGGCGATCATCGAGACCGCCTTTTCCGACGCGAACGAGCCGATGCGCTGCGTGACGGCGGCGCGCTGCAGCCCGTAGCGGCCCGTACGCGTCACCTCGACCTCGACCAGGTCGCCCGGGCTTGCGTCGGCGAGCTGGTCCTGGTCGATGATCAGTTCGGACTGTTTCCGGTCGACCGGCTCCAGCCGGTAGCCGCCGTCGTCCATCCGGCGAAGAACGCCGAGAACCGCGGAGCGGCGCTTTTCGAGCTTCTTGATGACACGCGCCGTATGGACGCCGTCTTCGTCGTGCGGCGGCGCGATGCGCGCGAGCACCCTGTCGCCGACGCCGGCTGCCGGCTGCCGCTGCTTGGGATGGCGCGGCGCGCGAATGGCGATGAGAGGCGGCGAGCCCAGTTCGGCCTCGTCCCATTCGAGCGGGCGGGCGAGCAGGCCGCCGCCGCCGTCACGCCCGGTGATCGTCAGCACCATGACCTGCGGCAGTACGCCGGCCGCTATCAGCCGCTTGCCGCGGCGCTGGAAGACGCCTTCCTCTTCCAGCTCCTTGAACAGGTGCTTCAGCGCGACGCGGTCGTCGCCCTTCAGGTTGAACGCCTTGGCGACGTCGCGCTTCGTGGCGCGATCGGGATTGTCGCGGATATAGGCGATGACGTCGTCGCGGGTCGGCAGATGCGCGGAACGCTCTTTCGGCTGGGGCTTGGGATCGCCCTTGCGCCTAGCCATCGGCCTTGGCGGCGGTCTTCTTCTTCGCCGGAGCCTTCTTCTTTGCGGCCGGCTTTTTGGCGGTCGCCTTCTTGGCCTTGGCTGCCGCCGACCTTCTTGCCGGATTTCTCCGCCCGCTCGGCGATCAGCTTGACCGCGTCCTCCAGTGTCACCGACATCGGTTCGGTGTTCTTGGGGATGGTGGCGTTGATCTTGCCGTGATTGACATAGGGGCCGTAGCGCCCGTCGCGAACGGTGATCGGGCCGCCGACCTCGGGATGTTCGCCGAGTTCCTTCAGCGCCGCCGGTGTCGACCGGCCGCGGCCGGGCCCCTTGGCCACCTTTTCGGCGAGTACGGTCACGGCGCGGTTCAGGCCGATCGAGAAAACGTCCTCGACGCTTTCCAGATTGGCGTAGGTGCCGTCATGCAGGACGAACGGGCCGTAGCGCCCGATGCCGGCCGAGATCATCTTGCCGGTCTCGGGATGCTGGCCGACGTCGCGCGGCAGCGCCAGCAGCGCCAGCGCCTTCTCGTGGTCGATTTCCTCGACCTTCCAGCCCTTCGGCAGGCTGGAGCGCTTGGCTTCCTTGCCATCGCCGCGCTGGACATAGGGACCGAAGCGGCCCGAGCGCAGCGTGATCTCTTCATTGGTGTAGGGATCGGTGCCCAGCAGTTTCGGACCGTCCGCGAGATCGCCTTCCTCGCCCTTCGGACCTTCCTCGCCGAGCTGGCGCGTGAAGTTGCATTCCGGATAGTTGGAACAGCCGACGAAGGAGCCGTAGCGTCCGAGCTTCAGGCTCAGGTTTCCGGTGCCGCATTTCGGGCAGATGCGCGGGTTCGAGCCGTCCTCGCGCGTCGGGAAGACAAGCGGTTCCAGCTGTTCGTTCAGCGCGTCGAGCACATCGGTGATGCGCAGTTCCTTGGTTTCCTCGACGTGAGCGGAGAATTCGCGCCAGAAGTCGCGCAGCACCTGCTTCCAGTCGAGATTGCCGGCGGAGATCTCGTCGAGCTTCTCCTCGAGCGAGGCCGTGAAGTCGTACTCGACATAGCGGTTGAAGAAGCCTTCGAGGAATGCCGTCACGAGGCGTCCCTTGGCTTCCGGCACCAGCTTCTTGCCGTCGAGCTTGACATATTCGCGGTCGCGCAGCGTCGTCAGCGTCGCCGAATAGGTCGACGGGCGGCCGATGCCCAGCTCTTCCATCTTCTTGATCAGCGAGGCTTCCGAATAGCGCGGCGGCGGCTCGGTGAAATGCTGGGATGCCTCGATCTTTTCGCGCGACGGTTTCTCGCCGGTCGTCATCGCGGGCAGGCGGTTGGAGTCGTCTTCCTCGTCGCTGTCCGGCTTCATGTCGTCGCGGTGCTCGGTATAGGCGGCGAGGAAGCCGTCGAACTTGATCACGGACCCGGTGGCGCGCAATGTGGCGGTCTTGCCATTCGCCTCGGCGATGATCTCGACCGTCGTGCGTTCGATTTCCGCCGACGCCATCTGGCTGGCGATGCCACGCTTCCAGATCAGGTCGTAGAGTTTCAACTGGTCGCCATCGAGCGCTCCGCGCACCGAGGAAGGCGTGCGCATGAAGTCGGTCGGGCGGATCGCCTCGTGCGCTTCCTGGGCGTTTTTCGCCTTGGTCGAATAGACGCGCTGGCTCTCGGGCACGTAGCTGGCGCCGAATTCCTTGCCGATCGCGTCGCGCGCCGCGACGATCGCTTCGGGCGCCATCTGCACGCCGTCGGTTCGCATATAGGTGATCAGGCCGACAGTTTCGCCGCCGACATCGATGCCTTCGTAGAGGCGTTGCGCCACCTGCATGGTGCGCGCCGGCGCGAAGCCGAGCTTGGCGGATGCCGCCTGCTGCAGCGTCGAGGTGGTGAAGGGCGGGGCGGGATTGCGCTTCTGCGGCTTGGCTTCGAGCGAGTCGACGCGGAACGACGCCGATTCCAGCATCGCCTTGATCGTTCCGGCGTGATCGCCGTCGCCGACATCCATCTTGGTGATGCGCTTGCCGTCGAAGCCGGTCAGCCGCGCGACGAAGGGGGCGCCCGCCTCGGTCTTCAGATGCGCGGCGATCTGCCAGTATTCCTCCGGCTTGAACCGTTCGATCTCGCCTTCGCGGTCGCAGACGAGACGCAGCGCCACCGACTGAACGCGACCGGCTGAACGTGCGCCCGGGAGCTTTCGCCACAGGACAGGCGACAGCGTGAAGCCGACGAGATAATCGAGCGCGCGGCGCGCCAGATAGGCGTCGACCAGCGGCATGTCGATGTCGCGCGGCTGCGCCATCGCGTCGGTGACGGCTTTCTTGGTGATGGCGTTGAAGACGACGCGCCTGACCGGTTTTCCGTTCAGCGCCTTCTTCTTGTTCAGGACTTCCAGCACGTGCCAGGAAATCGCTTCGCCTTCGCGGTCGGGGTCCGTTGCCAGAATCAGCGAGTCGGCCGACTTCATCGCGGTCGCGATGTCGTTCAGCCGCTTGCTGGAAGCCGTGTCGACGGCCCAGGACATGGCGAAATCCTCGTCCGGGCGCACGGAACCGTCCTTGGCGGGCAGGTCGCGCACATGGCCGAACGATGCCAGCACCTTGTAGCCTGAACCGAGGTATTTGTTGATTGTTTTCGCCTTGGCAGGCGATTCTACGACGACAACATCCATGACGATCAAATGGGTAAAGGGGTCAAAAAATGGCGGACATACGCCGCCTCAGGCTCCGCACATGGCGGTATGGCGCGGTTTGGTCAAGAGGGCAGGGACCGAATTGCGCCCCTATAGCCGCAAATACACGCAGTAGTTGAGAGGTGATAGATTTGCAATCCTTAATAGTAATGTTAAAGTCGGGCCGCAGGGCACGGCGCGCCGGAATCGCGCCCCAGCCGTCGAAGCGGCGCGCCTTGCCCGGCACCGGACTGAGCCGAAACCGCACAGGGGATTTGGGTGGTCGAAATCCGTCAGACCGATCGTGATCGGCTGGAATATGTCAGCGCCATGCTTGCCGAGTTGCGCCAGATGGCCGGCGGCGAAGAGTGCGGCATGCTGAGCTATCTGCTCGAGATGGCCTATATCGAGGCCCGCGACGTCATGGAGCGGGACGGCGCCTCAGGGCGCGGCCGAAACAAGCGAGACGCGGTTGCCTGAATGGCGCTCGATCCGCTTGGCGAGATCGAGTTCGAGGATGGCGAGGAAAACCTGGGCGGGCGTCATGCCCGTATGGCCGATGATGTCGTCGATATCGACCGGCGCCGGCCCGAGCAGCGACAGGATCCGCGCGCGCTGATCGTCGTCGGGCGGGAGCGTCATCGTCTCGTCGGGCTCGAACAGCGGCATCTGGCCTTTCGGTCCGGCCGATGCGCGCTCGTCGAGCGGGGACAGCGCCTCGATCACGTCTTCCGCCGACGTCGTGACGATCGCGCCGGTCTTCAGCAGCATGTTGGTGCCTTCCGCGCGCGGGTCGAGCGGCGAGCCGGGAACGGCAAAGACCAGCCGCCCGAGTTCGTTGGCGAGCCGCGCCGATGTCAGCGAACCGGACCGCATCGCCGCCTCGACGACGACAAGGCCGAGCGACAGCGCCGCGATGATGCGGTTTCGGCGTGGAAAGTCGCGCGCCCGCGCTTCCAGGCCGAACGGTTTTTCGGTGATCGACGCGCCAATACCGTCATTTTCGATCTGTTCCAGCAGTTGCACGTTTTCGGGCGGCCAGGGCTTGTCGATACCGCCCGCGAGCACCGCCACCGTGCCGGTCGCAAGCGACGCCTCGTGCGCGGCGCGGTCGATCCCCCGGGCGAGGCCGGAGACCACCGTGTAGCCGGCGCCGCCGAGATCGCGCGCCAGGCGCTGCGCCAGCTTGATCCCGGTCATCGAGGCGTTGCGCGCGCCGACGATCGCCGCGCAGTTGTGCTTGAACACATCCGCATTGCCCTTGATCGTCACCAGCGGCGGCGCGAGATCGGTGACGCGAAGCATCGGCGGATAGTCCGGCTCGCCGAGGCCGACGATGCGGGCGCCGTACCGCCCGGCGGCGTCCAGTTCGCGCTCGGCATCCTCCGCGCTGGCGATGCGGATCGATTTGAGATGGCCGCCGCGCGCGGCGAGGTCGGGCAGCATTTCCAGCGCCGTTTCGGCCGAGCCGCAATGGTTGATCAGGTCCCGAAAGGTCGCCGGCCCGACATTGTCGGACCGGTAGAGGCGCAGCCAGGCGAGGCGTTGCCGGTCGGAGAGAACGAATTGGACCGGCTTGCCGCCTTTTCCGTTCGCCTCCGCCACCTGTCAGGCTTTCTGGCCGATCTTGCTCTCCTTGCCGGCGAGCAGGCGCGAAATGTTTTGCCGGTGCTTCCAGAAGACGAGCGCGGTGAGGATGATATAGAGCATGCCGATCTCGGTGAGGCCGACATAGAAGAGGGCGACTGTCGTCACCACGCTTGCCGTCAGCGCCGCCAGCGACGAATAGCGGAATATGGCGGCCATCGCGATCCAGGTGACGGCGAACGGCACCAGCACGTGCCAGGAAAAACCGAGCGAGATGCCGGCGAATGTCGCCACACCCTTGCCGCCTCTGAACCTCAGCCAGACCGGGTAGAGATGGCCGAGAAAGGCGCCGAGACCGGCGAGGACCGCGGCGTCGATGCCGAGGAAGTGGTTGGCCATCAGCACCGGCACCATGCCCTTCAGCGCGTCGAGCAGCAGGGTCAGCGCGGCGAGTTTCTTGTTGCCGGTGCGCAAGACGTTGGTCGCGCCGATATTGCCGGACCCGATCGAGCGGATGTCGCCGAGCCCGGCCATCTGCGTCAGCAACAGGCCGAACGGTACCGATCCGGAAAGATATCCGATGATGAGCGACAGTATGAGCGCGAATGGCGGTGTATCGGCGAAATCCATGATGCCCCGGCTGTCAGACGTTGAACCGTGTGTTGCGCTTTATGCGCTGTAAACGCGGTTGCCTGCAACCACAGTCTGCATCACCCGGCCGGTGAAGCGCGCGTCCTCGAAGGGTGTGTTCTTCGACCGCGAATGCAGCGTGTTGGCATCGAGCACCCAGGGCATGTCGATGTCGAGCAGCGCGAAATCGGCGGACGCACCGGGCTGAAGCGTACCGGCGTCGATGCCGAGCAGTCTGGCGGGCGTCGTGGACATGGCTTCGATCAGACGTGACAGTGTCACGTCGCCATTGTGGACGAGGCGAAGTCCGGCGGAAAGCAGCGTCTCGACACCGACCGCGCCATCGGCGGATTCGGAAAACGGCAGGCGCTTGGTGTCGACGTCCTGCGGGTCGTGCGACGAGACGATCACGTCGATCGTGCCGTCGCGCAGCGCCTCGACCATCGCCAGGCGGTCGTCCTCGTGGCGCAGCGGCGGCGACAGCTTGAAGAAGGTGCGGTATTCGCCGACATCGTTTTCATTGAGCGACAGATGGTTGATCGACACGCCCGCCGAGACGGCGAGCCCCCTGTCCTTGGCCGCGCGGATCACGTCGGCGGACATCGCGGTGGAAATCTTCGCGGCGTGGTAGTTCGCCCCGGTCAGCGCGGCGAGCCGCAAGTCGCGTTCGAGCGGCAGCACCTCGGCCTCGCGCGGGATGCCCGGAAAGCCGAGCCAGCTCGCGAACAGCCCCTCGTTCATCACGCCGCCGGCGGAAAGATCCGCGTCCTGCGTCTCGTGCGCGATCATCGCGCCGAAATCCCTGGCATAGCGCATCGCGTTGCGCATCACCGCCGCGTTGGCGATGGTCTGGTGTCCGTCGGTGAAGCAGACCGCGCCGGCATCGAGCAGGATGCCGATTTCGGTCATCTCGGTGCCCTTCAGCCCCTTGGTGATCGCGGCAGCCGGAAAGACCCGGGTGATCGCGGTTTCGCGCGCCGTGCGCAACACGAACTCGACCAGCGCCACGTCGTCGATCACCGGATCGGTGTCGGGCATCATCACCAGCGAGGTAACCCCGCCGGCGGCCGCCGCCGCGCTGGCGGATGCGATGGTCTCGCGATGCTCGCCGCCCGGCTCGCCGATGAAGACGCGCATGTCGACGAGGCCCGGAACGATGACGAGACCGGTGCAGTCATGCACCTCGGCGCCGTCCGGCACACCCTGGTTGAGCGCGTCCGCGCCTGCCGCTGCGATTTTTCCATCGATCACGACCAGCGTGCCGACGCCGTCATGGCCGAGCGACGGATCGACGATGCGGGCGTTCCGGTAGACCGCAGTGCCTTGGTGCGGGGTCATCATCAGGCGGCCCTGCTTTCGTTCTTGCGCGGATCCAGCAGCGCCTCGATGATCGCCATGCGCATGGCGACGCCCATCTCGACCTGTTCCTCGATCACGCTTTGCGGGCCGTCCGCGATCTCCGAGGCGATCTCGACGCCGCGGTTCATCGGACCGGGATGCATCACCAGCGCGTCCGGTCTGGCGAGCGCCAGCTTGGCCGCGTCGAGCCCGTAGTGGCGGAAATATTCGCGCACCGACGGCACCAGCGCCTGCGTCATGCGTTCGCGCTGCAGCCGCAGCATCATCACGACGTCCGCGTCCTTCAGCCCCTCCTTCATCGAGGTGAAGACTTCGACGCCCATCTGGGCGATTGCCGCCGGCATCAGCGTCGACGGGCCGACAACGCGCACCCGCGCGCCCATCGTGTTGAGCAGGATGATGTTGGAGCGCGCGACGCGCGAATGCAGGATGTCGCCGCAGATCGCGACGGTCAGCCCGTCGAGCCGGCCCTTGGCGCGGCGGATGGTCAGCGCGTCGAGCAGCGCCTGCGTCGGGTGCTCGTGCGCGCCGTCGCCGGCATTGATCACCGAACAGCCGACCTTGCGCGACAAAAGCGCCGCCGCGCCGGCGGCCGAGTGGCGGATGATCAGGATGTCGGGGCGCATCGCGTTGAGCGTCATCGCCGTGTCGATCAGCGTCTCGCCCTTTTTGACCGAGGACGAGGCCACCGACATGTTCATGACGTCCGCGCCGAGCCGCTTTCCCGCCAGTTCGAAGGAGGCCTGGGTTCGCGTCGAGGCTTCGAAGAACAGGTTGATCTGGGTGCGCCCGCGCAGGACCGACTTTTTCTTTTCGCGCTGCCGCGACACGTCGACATCGGCGTCGGCGCGGTCCAGCAGCGTTTCGATATCGGGATAGGAAAGCCCGGCCATGCCAAGCAGGTGGCGGTGCGGGAAGATCGGGAAGTCGGTCTGGGCGCTCATCTCGAAACCAGCGTCTAGGCGCAATTGACGGACGCGGCAAGCACGCGCTTGTTCCTTCGTGCCGTTTTCGCCAACTTATTCGATACGATGATGCGTGGACCGGAGCCGGGTGATATCTGGTAGTGTCCCGTTCCGATCCGAGAATCAGCGAAGGCCCGAGTTCCAGTGACCGCCACCCACGACGTGACCAACCAGACCCCGCCGCTGTCCGGCAACGCATTCCAGGACGATCCGCTGCTGTTGCAGGCGGCGTCGGGCGCATCGGACGCCCAGTTGCGGGAATGGCAGCAGATCGGCGCCTATGTGCGCTCTGCCGAAGCAGTCGATCTCGCCCGGCTCGCCAATGTCGAGATCCCGCGCCTCAAGACCCATGACCGGCAGGGACGGCGTATCGACAGGGTCGAGTTCCATCCCGCCTATCACGCCCTGATGCGCCGGTCGGCGGGCTGGGGCCTCTCCGGGTCGATCTGGGAAGCGCGCGAGAAGGGCGAAGTACCGGGCCATGTCCGGCGCGCGATCTCCTTCTACATGGTCGCGGGCCTCGAGACCGGCCATCTCTGCCCGATGACGATGACCAATGCGTCCGTCGCCGCGCTGACAGGGGCGCCGGATCTCGCGCGCGAATGGGCGCCGCGCATCGCGTCGCGAAAATACGATTCATCCCAGCGGGCGCCCGTCGAGAAGGCCGGCCTGACCGTCGGCATGGGCATGACCGAAAAACAGGGCGGCACTGATGTCCAGGCCAATACGACCGGCGCGAAACCGGAGGGCAAGGGATTCTACCGGCTGACCGGCCACAAATGGTTCATGTCCGCGCCGATGAGCGACGCGTTTCTCGTGCTGGCCCAGGCGCCCGGCGGGCTGACCTGTTTTCTGGTGCCGCGGCTGCTGTCGGGCGGCGAACCGAACGGCATCCATTTCATGCGGCTGAAGGACAAGCTCGGCAACCGGTCCAACGCGTCATCCGAGGCCGAATTCCACGGATCGATTGCCCAGGCGATCGGCGAGGAGGGCGACGGCGTGCGCACCATTCTGGAAATGGTGACGCTGACGCGCCTCGACTGCGCCGTCGCCTCCGCCGGCCTGATGCGCGCCGCCATGTCCGAAGCCGTCCACCACGCCCGCCATCGCATGGTCGGCGGAACCGTGCTCGCCGAAAAGCCGCTGATGGTCCGCGTGCTCGCCGACATGGCGGTCGACACGGCGGCGGCGACCGCGCTGTCGATGCGTCTCGCCCATTCCTTCGATTACGCCCAGAAAGACGAACAGGAAGCCGCCTATGCGCGCGCCATGACCCCGGTCGTCAAATACTGGGTCTGCAAGGTGGCGCCGCCGATGATCGGCGAGGCGATGGAGAGCCTTGGCGGCAATGGCTACACCGAGGATTTCGCGCTGGCGCGCCATTATCGCGAGGCGCCCGTCAATTCGATATGGGAGGGTTCCGGCAACGTGATGGCGCTCGACCTGCTGCGGGTCTTCCGCCGGGCCCCGGAACTCTACGACATGGTCCTTGACAATATCGCGCGCCATCTCGGCCCCCGCGCATCGCGTACGCTCGATGTTCTCAACGCCGCCTTCGATCTCGCCCGCACCGACGAGGGCGCGACGCGCATCGTCGTCGAGCAGCTGGCGCTGGCGGCGGCCGCGGCGGAACTCTACCGAATGGGCGCCGGCCGGCTGGCCGACGCCTTTGCCGAAACACGACTCGGCGGCGCCTGGCGTTCGAGCTACGGCATGCTGGACAGCCGCTTCGACGCGGCCAATCTGCTCGACGCGCTCTATCCGCCCGAAAGCTGAGTGACGACGCCGAGCACCAGCGGGATCGACAGGAACGAGAAGGCTGTCTGGATTGTCGCGATGGCGGCGTAAAGTTCGGCGTCTCCGCCCATCTGGCGCGCCAGGACATAGCCGTTCATCGCCGTCGGAACGGCCGCGCAAAGCGCCAGATAGGACAGTTGCTGGCCATCGAGGCCCATCGCCAACGCGATCGCGATCACCAGGGCGGGAAAGATCGCGAGCTTGTTTGCGACCGCCAGCAGGACCGCCATGTTCGGACGCAATGCATCCTGCGGGCGCAGGCCCGCGCCGATCGCCATCAGGCCCATGCCGAGCGCGGCGCGCGCGACGAAATGCAGCATCTCCATGACCGGCCCGGGAAGGGAAAAGGGCAGGGACCGCATGATCAGCGCGGCCGCCGCCGCCAGAACCAGCGGATTGACCGCGATCTTGCGCGCCACGCCGCCGATATTCGGCGATTTTTCGGTGAACCAGGCGACCGCGGCGACCGATTCGACATTGATCGGGATGATGACGATCGCCATCACCAGCGCGACCATGGCCGCGCCCTCCGGCGGAAACAGCTTTTCGGCGACCGCGAAGGCGAGGAATCCGTTCCACCGCACCGTCGTCTGGAACACCGACGAAAAGGCCGGACCGCTCAGTGACAACCGGTCACGCAGCAGCGGCCAGACGGCGAGCGTCGCGACCGCGATCGCCGTGCCGGCGATACCCAGTGCCACGACGATCACATCGAAGGTCAGCGCCGAGAAATCCGCCTGCACGATCGTCACGAACAGGAGCGCCGGATAGAGGACGTAGAACCCCATGACGTCCAGCCCGCGCCAGAACTCCACCGGGAACAGGGGAACCCGGCGAAGCGCCTGGCCGAACAGGATCAGCAGGAAGATCGGCAGGATGGCGGCGAAGATTGCGAACATGCGCGGGAGGGCCTGTCGTGGCTGGAAAAGCCGTTCATGCACCACTGCGCGGCGGTGCGGCAAGGCCTGTCCACAGGTGTTAACCTTAACAAAGAGTATACGTTGCGACGCAATTCCATGAGGCCGATAGTCGGGCCGACCCCAATGGTGATGGTATGCGACGGTTTCTTCTCGGCAGTATCCTGTTTTCCTGGATTGCGTTCCTCGCGAGCGTGACCGTCGGCGGCCTCGGCCATGGCGGTATCGGCCTGCTGCAGGAATTGCAGCGCATGCTGATGGAGTTTCCGGTTTTCCCGATGGCCTTCGAGACGGCCCGCGCGATCCTGACCGGCGTCGTCGTGGCGACGCTTTCGGTCACGCTGTGGGCGCTGATGATCGCGGTGACCTCGTCGGACAACGAACATCGCGAACGGGTGATGTCGGTCGCGGCCGGCTTCGGCCTGGTTCTTGCCGTCACGTCCGTGTGGATGATCGCGGCCGCCCTGAGCGGCGCCGGCGAGGTGGCGGGAATGCTTTTCGCCATTCAGGTGGCGACACTTCTGTCGATGTTTGCGGCCGGGGGCGTCGAATTCGCCTGGGAGGCCTTGCTGCCGGCATCGGCGACTGAAACCGAGGAGGATGGCTTTGCCGCGCGTTTCGCGAAGCACCTTGCCACGTCGAGCGCAAGGCTTGCCGCGATGACGCAAGCCGGCCGGGACGGAGAATAGACGATGCGTTTCCTGTTCTGGTTCTGGTTGACACCGCTGGTTCTGTTCTGGGGCTGGTTCGGCCTGTCCTATTACGACATCAATTTTGGCCTTTTGTTCCTGCGCCGCGAACTTGCATGACCTCGTCTTCCGGATCTATGGCTCGCTACTCGGCGTGGAGCCGTCCGCAATCCCGGTCCTGTTCCTGAAAGCCTGCATCTTCGACACCTTTCTGATCGTCGGCATCATCGCCTACCGCAAGCGCCGCCAGATCCGCGAGTGGTGGGCCGCGCGGCGCGGAAACCGCGAGGCGATTTCCGAGAATCTCGACACGGCCGAGGCCGTTCAGGTTCCGGCGGAATAAATCCGGTCCAACGCACCCTGAAGGATAAAGGCCGCCGCCGCCGAATCGATGCGGTCGGCGCGCTTGGCGCGCGATACGTCCTGCTCGATCAGCGATCGTTCGGCGGCGACCGTCGACAGGCGTTCGTCCCAGAACGCGATCGGCAGCTCGGTCCTGTTCGACAGATTGCGCGCGAATGCGCGCGTCGCCTGCGCCCGCGGGCCTTCCGTACCGTCCATGTTGAGCGGCAGGCCGAGGATGATCGCGCCGGCATTCTCCCTGGCGAGAAATGCAAGCAGCGCGTCGGCGTCGGCGGTGAATTTGGTGCGCCGGATCACCGGGCGCGGCGTCGCCAGCGACAGGCCGCGGTCGCTGATCGCGACGCCGATCGTCCTGGTTCCGAGGTCCAGCCCGGCGACCACCTGGCCCTTGTCCAGGACGGACGAAATGTCCTCTATCGCGATTTCTGCCATGACCGGTGGTGCGTGTCCGTAATATGCCCTTATGTTGGGTTTCTATAGCGAATCCAAAGCCATTACGAGGAGGCAACGCGATGAAACTCACCTGGTACGGCCATTCCGCCTTCCGCGTCGAAACCGGCGACGCGCAGATCCTGATCGATCCCTTCCTGTCGGACAATCCGTCCTGGGGCAGGGGCTGGGAAGAGGTGTCGGACGGCGTCACCCATGTCCTGCTCACCCACGGCCACGACGACCATCTGGGCGATTCGGTGCGCCATCCTGAAGAAGACCGGCGCCATGCTGGTCGCCAATTTCGAGATCTGCATGTATCTCGTCGGCCAGGGCGTCGATCAGGCAAAAATCAATCCCGGCAATGTCGGCGGCACCGTCGATTGCGGCGGCTTCACCACGACCTTCGTGCGCGCCGAGCATTCCTCGTCGAGCCAGATCGGCGGCGGCAACAATGTCTATCTCGGCAATCCGGGCGGGCTCGTCCTGCATTTCCCCGACGCGCCGACGATCTACCACATGGGCGACACCGGGATATTCTCCGACATGGCGCTGATCCAGGAACTGCACCAGCCCGATATCGGCATCGTGCCGATCGGCGACCGTTTCACGATGGGCGGCGCGGTCGGCGCGATCGCCTGCCGGCGCTACTTCGAATTTTCGAAGGTCATTCCGTGTCACTACGCAACATTCCCGATGCTCGACCCGAACGCCGACACCTTCATGGCGGCGATGGAAGGGGACGCCGGAAAGGTGATCGTGCCGGAGGTCGGCAAGGCGTTTGCGCCGTAACGGCTTGCGCGGCGTGTTGCGCCGCGCAATTCCGCCCGCTATAGCGGGCAAAACCGACATTCCTCCCGGAGAATTCCATGTCCGTTGACCTTGCCACCGTCAAGCGCGTCGCCAAACTTGCCCGCATCGCCGTCACCGAAGAAGAAGCGGCGAAAATGGAGGGCGAACTGAACACGATCCTCGGCTTCGTCGAGCAGTTGGACGAAGTCGATGTCGAGGGCGTCGAGCCGATGACTTCCGTCATGCCGATGGAGATGAAGAAGCGCACCGACGTCGTGACCGATGGCGGCAAGGCGGACGATATCACCGCCAACGCGCCCGAGTCGGACGACAATTTCTTCCTCGTCCCGAAGGTGGTGGAGTGAGCCGACATGGCGGTCACCATCGCCCGAGAAACGCCGCTGCAGGACGACGTGCGCGCCATGGTGGCGGCGCTCAACGACCACCTTATTCCGCTGTCGCCGCGCGAGTTCCAGTTCCAGATGACCGTCGAGCAGATGAACGGGCCGGACACGATCCTCTTCGTTGCCCGCGACAATGACGGCAAGGCGATCGGCATGGGCGCGCTGAAGGTGCACGACGCGGAATTCGGCGAGGTCAAGCGCATGTATACGGACCCGTCCGTGCGCGGTTCCGGCGTCGGCCGGAAGCTGCTCGGCGCCATCGAGGCCGCGCGCTCATGAACGCGGCCTGCAACGAGCTTCGTCTCGAAACCGGCGGCACGCCGGGATTCGAGGGTACATGGGCGGTTTACGAACGTTGCGGGTTCTCCCGCAGCGGCGTGTTCGCCGACTACCCCGATACGCAATACAACGTCTTTTACGAAAAGAAGCTGACCGCATGACCGACCTGACAAGCCTGACCATCGCCGAGGCCCGCGCCAAGCTCGCGGCCAGGGAGATTTCCGCAACCGAGCTGACCGACGCCTATCTGGCCGCCATCGACGCCGCCAACGAGGCGCTCAACGCCTATGTGATGCCGACGCCGGACAAGGCGCGCGCCATGGCGAAGGCCTCGGACGAGAAGCTGGCGAAGGGCGAGGGCGGCGCGCTCGAGGGCATTCCGCTCGGCATCAAGGACCTTTACGCGACCGAGGGCGTCCACACCCAGGCCTGCAGCCACGTTCTCGACGGCTTCAAGCCGCGTTACGAATCGACCGTCACCGCCAATCTCTGGGCCGACGGCGCGGTGATGCTCGGCAAGTTGAACATGGACGAGTTCGCCATGGGCTCGTCCAACGAGAACTCCTACTACGGCCCGGTCAAGAACCCGTGGCGCGCCGAGGGCTCCAACAAGGATCTGGTCCCCGGCGGTTCGTCGGGCGGTTCGGCCGCCGCCGTCTCCGCGCATCTGTGCGCCGGCGCGACCGCGTCGGACACCGGCGGCTCGATCCGCCAGCCGGCCGCCTTCACCGGCACGGTCGGCATCAAGCCGACCTATGGCCGCTGCTCGCGCTGGGGCATGGTCGCCTTCGCCTCCTCGCTCGACCAGGCGGGCCCGATCGCCCGCGACGTGCGCGACGCGGCGATCCTGCTGAAGTCGATGGCCTCCGTCGACGACAAGGACACGACCTCCGTCGACCGCCCGGTGCCCGATTACGAGGCGGCGGTCGGCCAGTCCGTGAAGGGCATGAAGATCGGCATTCCGGCCGAATACCGCATGGACGGCATGCCGGAAGAGATCGAGAAGCTCTGGCAGCAGGGCATCGCCTGGCTGAAGGACGCCGGCGCCGAGATCGTCGACATCTCGCTGCCGCACACCAAATACGCCCTGCCGGCCTATTACATCGTCGCGCCGGCCGAGGCCTCGTCGAACCTGGCGCGCTACGACGGCGTGCGCTACGGCCTGCGCGTCCCCGGCAAGGACATCATCGAGATGTACGAGAAGACCCGCGCCGCCGGTTTCGGCGACGAGGTCAAGCGCCGCGTCATGATCGGCACCTATGTGCTGTCGGCCGGCTACTACGACGCCTATTACCTGAAGCGCGCAGAAGGTCCGCACGCTGATCAAGCGCGACTTCGAGACCGTCTTCGACGCCGGCGTCGACGCGATCCTGACGCCGGCGACCCCGTCGGCCGCCTTCGGCATCGCCGACCAGGACCTGCATGCCGATCCGGTCAAGATGTATCTGAACGACATTTTCACCGTGACGGTGAACATGGCCGGCCTGCCGGGCATCGCCGTTCCCGCCGGTCTCGACCATCAGGGCCTGCCGCTCGGCCTGCAGCTGATCGGCAAGCCGTTCGACGAGGAGACGCTGTTCCGCGCCGGCCATGTCATCGAAGCAGGCGGCGGGCAGGTTCACGCCGGAGAAGTGGTGGTAGGCACACGCCGGGCCGGGGCCGAATAATGATTGTCTCCGGCGCGTCACATCTCGGCGTCATCGACGACGCCGATAACCTTGGAAGCGATGCGCCGTTTTCTGGCCGATATCTGAACAGGCCGCCTGCGCGGCGCTACATCGTCCCGCGCATGCTGAGAAAACCGCTCGGGGCGGGATCGATCCCGCATTTGCGCAAGACCCGCGTCGCGGTCACGCTGGTTCCATGCAGATCCGCCACCTGCGTTCCCGCCGCGCTAGACGCGGGTTTTGACGATATGTCCGACGGGTTGAGCGCGGCAATGGCGGCCTCGCGGTCGGATCCGCTGAGCAGGCGCAGATTCTTGTCGAAACATTCGCAGGACAATGTGATCTCGGCATTGGTCTTGCCGAGGGCGTGGCGGCCGTAATCGGCAATGCAGATGCCGTAGTCGGGGCCGCGTACATAAACGCGCCCGTCGAATTTGCGCATCGTGCTGCGGAACATGTCGCTTGCGTCGGACGTCACCACCTTGACCGACGGAACGGTTCCGCTCGCGCCGAAGTAGGCCAGTCCGCCACCAAGCGCGCCTGACGCGAGCATCACACCGATTACGACGACCTTGAAACTCACAACAACTCCCGCATTCAGCCGGGAATATCCCCCAATCAAATGAATAAATCCTTGAGCGAATCACTCATGCTTTGCCGTTATCGTTAAAAAGGACGGAAATACATGGGCCGATCGCGCCGTGGCGGCCCGCCAGCGATGCAAAACGGCATTGGACTTGATTGTTTTCGGGCAAGCGGCGACCTTTACCCCAAACCGGAGACACGCCATGGCCGCCGACACGGATTTGCTGATCGAGGCACTCGACCATCTCAAGGCGGGCGAGTTCGAAACCGGCCCGCACTGGCAAAAGGCGCACGAAATCTGCCAGGCGCGCGAAGGCGTTGCCGATTTCGACTGGGTGCACGCGCTCTGCCACCGCATCGAGGGCGACGACTGGAACGCCGACTACTGGTATCGCCGCGCCGGCCGGGCGCGTGGCGCCGGCACGATTGCCGAGGAATGGGCCGATTTGAGGCAGGCGCTGTCCGGCGGTGCAGGGTAAAGCGGGACGCCGCGCCTCCGCCGCGGGAAAATCGCCGCTGTGCATTTTCGCACACACGTCGCACGACAATTCCGCAAAGTAGGCTAACATTCGGCCATCAAGGCATCGAAGGAGGCGTCATGTTCCGCAAAGTGCTGGCAGCCGCGGCTGCATTATCTATCCTCGTCGCGGGTTCGGCTCTCGCGGCCGACCGGGCCATCATCGTCATGGACGCGTCCGGATCGATGTGGGGGCAGATCGGCGGCAAGACCAAGATCGAGATCGCCCGCGAAACGCTTGCCGGCGTTCTTTCGTCCATTCCCGACGACATGGAACTCGGCCTGATTGCCTATGGCCATCGCGAAAAGGGCGTCTGCTCCGATATCGAGGAGATCGTCGCGCCGGCGCCCGGCACCCGAGACGCGATCGCCAAGGCCGTCAACGGCCTCAATCCCAAGGGCAAGACGCCGTTGTCCGACGCGGTCCGCAAGGCCGCGCAGGCGCTGAAATACACCGAGGACAAGGCAACGGTCATCCTCGTCACGGACGGCATCGAGACCTGCGAGGCCGATCCCTGCGCCGTCGCCAGCGAGCTCGAGAAGGCGGGCGTCGATTTCACCGTCCATGTCGTCGGCTTCGGCCTGTCGGAGGAGGAGGGCAAACAGGTCGCCTGCCTCGCCGAGAACACCGGCGGCCGCTACCTGCAGGCAAAAGACGCCGCCGAACTGACCGACGCGCTGACCCAGACGGTCGCCGCGCCGCCCGAGCCGAGCTTCAAGATCGGCGAGGGCATGGAGGACGGCATCGACCGGCCCGGCAACGATTACCGCAGCCTGGACCTCACGACGGCGGATCCCGCGCTCTGCCAGTCCGAATGCGCCGGCGACAACCAGTGCGTTGCCTGGACCTTCGTGAAGCCGGGGATCCAGGGAGAAAACGCTCGCTGCTGGCTGAAGAAGCCGGCGCCAGAGCAGGTGAAGGACGCGTGCTGCATTTCCGGCAAGATCGAAAAGCGGGCGGCGCTTCAGGACAACGTCACGTTCAAGGCGGTTCTTGCCGAGGGCGGGCCGGACTATGATCTCAACGGCCGCTGGGAATTCTTCCCGGTCGAAAACGGCGCGCCGGCGAAGAAGTCCGTCGAGGGCGGCTACGACACGTCGTTCACGACCACGCTCCAGCCCGGCAGCTATCTTCTGCGTTACCGCAAGGACATGGTCACGGTCGAAACCGCCGTCGAGGTCACGGAAGGCGAGGCGATCAAGCGCGATCTTCCGCTCGGCGCCGGCGTCGTCTCGGTTTCGGTCCTTCCCGACGATGGCGCGGGCGTCGACAATGCCGCGCGCTTCGACATCGAATCGGGCGGCAAGAAGGATGGCGGATATGGCAGCGGCACGATGGTCGTTCCGGCCGGCGATGTCCGGCTCTCCGCGCGGCTCGGCAAGGGCAGCGCCGAGGAAAGCTTCGCGCTCGCGCCCGGCGAAATCGTCGACCGCAAGATCGTTGTCGGCATCGGCATCGTTGCGATCAACGCCGTCTATGCCGACGGCGGGCCGGCGGTCGAGGGGAGCGGCCTGCGCGTCGATGTCCTGTCGGCGAAGAAGTCTCTCGACGGCAAGCGCAAGCAGTTCGACGGCGGTTACGGCCCCGGCAACCAGTTCAAGCTGCCGCCCGGCGACTACATCGTGCAGGCCCGGCTCGACAAGGCGATCGCCCAGCAGCCGGTCACGGTGACGCGCGGCGAGATGACCGATGTCGTCGTCAATCTCAATGCCGGCGTGCTTTATGCGTCCGCGCCCGGCGCCTACCGCATCGACGTGTTCGAGGCCAAAACGGACCTGCAGGGCAAGCGCAAGCAGCTCGACGGCGCCTATGGCGAGGAATATCAGATCACGCTGAACCCGGGTGACTATCTCGTCGTCGCGACGATGGGCGACAATGCCCAGGGCGAGAAGAAGGAGACGCAGGCCACCATCACGGCCGCCGAGCGCACCGAAGTGAAGGTGGAGTAGCGCCGAGGCACGCCGGCTGGGACAAAAGCAAAGCCCCCGGATCTGGGCCCGGGGGCTCTTTCCTCGCTTCCGGCAGTGCAGGGAGGCCGCAGGATGGAATTTGCCGGAAGCGCGAAGCGTTATGCGGCCTGAAAGTCGTTCTCGGCCTCGATATCGTGCTTCAATCGCTCGAACATGTCATGGTTCTTGCAGAAATAGGGCGCCCCGGCCGGCTCTTCGTTTTCCGCCAGCCATGTCATGCAGCTGTCCTCGCGCCCGCAGTCGGCGCAGCGCGCCTGTGCCCGTTTCATGACGTCCTTGGCATGCGGCCGCGATTCGATCGCTTCGCGCAGGCCAAGCTTTTCCACCATGACGTGGAACAGTTTGCCGCGTTCGGGCGCTTCAAAGAAATGGCGCAAGGACAACATCGGTATCTCCCCTCGATCGATCCGGATTCTGCCCGGTATCTTTCAATCGTTCGGGAGCTGTCACATTGATCGAGATCAAGCGCGGTGGCGAGGCATGCCTCCGGTCGCCGTCGCGCTGAAACTCCGCCATTGACGGCTGTCCGGATATTTCCCAGCAATGGCAAATCGAGTATCACGATACGCAGCATCAGGATCCGAACGAGGCCACCAGTCATGAATCGCAATGTTCTCTATATCGTCATCGGCGTACTCGCGGTCGCCGCGGCGGTCCTGGGCTATCAGTATTATCAGGAGCGACAGAAACCCTCCGGCATCAACATCAAGGTCGGAGAGGGGGGGATTTCCATCCAGACGGAATAGCGCGCGTTCCCGCGCGGCGCGAACGCCCGTATTCCGGAAAACGCGACTTGCGGGCAATATTGCGTTGCACTATCGAATGGATGAAGAGTCCCGAGAAGAAAACAAACGCCTAATGTCACTTATCGATACACGCACTCCCGATCCCAAACGCTTTGTTCCCGGCGCGACCGGCGACTGGGAAATCGTCATCGGCATGGAAGTCCATGCCCAGGTGATTTCCAATTCGAAGCTGTTTTCCGGCGCTTCGACGGAATTCGGCTCCGAGCCGAATGCCAACGTCTCGCTGGTCGACGCGGCCATGCCCGGCATGCTGCCCGTCATCAACGAGGAATGCGTGAAGCAGGCGGTGCGTACCGGCCTCGGCCTGAAGGCGCAGATCAACAATCGCTCGATCTTCGACCGCAAGAACTATTTCTTTCCCGACCTGCCGCAGGGCTACCAGATTTCGCAGTTCAAGGACCCGATCGTCGGCGAGGGGCAGATCGTCATCTCCGTCGGCCCCGACAGACAAGGCGAATTCGAGGATGTCGAGATCGGCATCGAGCGGCTGCATCTCGAACAGGACGCCGGCAAGTCGATGCACGACCAGCATCCGACCATGTCCTATATCGATCTCAACCGCTCCGGCGTGGCGCTGATGGAGATCGTGTCGAAACCCGACCTGCGCTCCTCCGACGAGGCCAAGGCCTATATGACCAAGCTGCGCTCGATCGTGCGCTATCTCGGCACCTGCGACGGCAACATGGACGAGGGCTCGATGCGCGCCGACGTCAACGTCTCGGTGCGCAAGCCCGGCGGCGAATTCGGCACGCGCTGCGAGATCAAGAACGTCAACTCGATCCGCTTCATCGGCCAGGCCATCGAATACGAGGCGCGCCGCCAGATCGCGATCATCGAGGATGGCGGCACGATCGACCAGGAAACCCGCCTGTTCGATCCCGGCAAGGGCGAGACGCGCGCCATGCGCTCCAAGGAAGAGGCGCACGACTACCGCTATTTCCCCGATCCGGACCTGCTGCCGCTCGAATTCGACGACGCGTTCGTCGCCGCGCTCGCCGAGCATCTGCCGGAATTGCCGGACGAGAAGAAGGCGCGGTTTGTTTCTCTTGGGCTTTCTGCCTATGATGCCTCCATTCTGGTCTCGGAGAAGGCGATCGCCGACTATTTTGAAAAGGTGGCCGACGGGCGCGACGCGAAGGCGGCGGCGAACTGGGTGATCAACGATCTGCTCGGCGCGCTCAACAAGGCTGGCCTCGGCGTCGAGGAAACCCCGGTATCACCGGCACAACTCGGCGGCATCATCGACCTCATCAAGCAAGGCACGATCTCCGGCAAGATCGCCAAGGATCTGTTCGAGATCGTCTGGAACGAGGGCGGCGACCCGGCCGATGTGGTCGAGGCCCGCGGCATGAAGCAGGTCACCGATACCGGCGCCATCGAGGCGGAAGTCGACAAGATCATCGCCGCCAACCCCGACAAGGTCGAACAGGCCAAGGCCAAGCCCTCGCTTGCCGGCTGGTTCGTCGGCCAGGTCATGAAGGCGACCGGCGGCAAGGCCAATCCGCAGGCCGTTCAGGGCCTCGTGAGATCGAAACTGGGCATCGAGGACTAGGAGGACCCGCGCCATGTGGTTACGGACGGCATCGCTGGAGGATTTGGAGACCATCAGCGCCATGTTGTCCGAGACATGGCACGACACCTACGACGCGATCTACGGCAAGGAGAAGGTTTCCGAACTGACGGAGGCGTGGCATTCCGTGCCGGCGCTGAAGCAGCGCCTGACCAAGCCGCGCTCGGAATTCGTCGTCTGCGACGATGGCGCCGAGATCACCGGCATGGCCTTTGTCAGCCAGATCGACTCCGAAACCTCGATGTTGCACCAGCTCTATGTCCGTCCGTCGGCGCAGGGGCAGGGCGTCGGCAAGAAGCTGCTGATCGAGGTCGAGGCCTGCTTTCCGGACGTCCGCAAGATCCGCCTCGAGGTCGAGGAAGCCAACGACCGCGCCGTCGCCTTTTACGAGCGCGAGGGCTTCAAGCAGGTCGGCACGACGCCCGATTGCGGCGTCAAGGGTTCCGGCATCCCGGCGGTGATCATGGAAAAGGTGATCTGGTAGGCCCGCGCTTGGCGGATCGGCCTACATATTCTCCTTGCCGTTCGATCTTGGACATGGATGACCGAACACCCGATCAGGGCGTCCCGCTCGCTGCGGTCACCGACATGCAGCGCGGCGGCTTTGGCGATGGCCTCCGGCGGCATGCCGCAGATCACCTCGTGCCGGTACGGGCCCGGGCGGGGTGAGGGCGGCGGAGACGACGATGAGGTGAAATCGCCTGGACATGTCGCTCTCCTGTTCGTGATGGAGCGAGGCTGGCACGGCGGCAAAAAGCGGAATACCGTCCCGCCGTTGGAGATGCGAGGAAGAAGAGATGACGCGCTTGACCATCCACAATCCGGATAACGACGCCCATTTCATGCGCATCAAGCCGATCAAGGCGACGGTGCGAATCCGAAAGGGCGGAAAGACAATTGCCGAAACGACGCAGGCGTTGCGTGTTCTCGAGACCGGCAGGGATGTCTACGATCCCGTGTTATACATACCGCTTGAAGACGTTATCGCACCGCTCGAGCCGCAGCGGGACAAGAGCACGCATTGTCCGCTCAAGGGCGATGCCGCCTATTTCACCCTGAACGGCGAGGAGATCGCCTGGACCTACGACCGGCCGTTCGAATCGTCGGAACAATTGCGGGGCCGTGTCGCATTCTGGCCCGCCAGGGTGACGGTCGAGGAAGTCGGTGACGATGCGCTCGTTTGAGGAGATTTTCGCTATCGCCGCAGACCGCAAGGGCGGGGCGGAAGCGCTGGAAGCATTGCTGGAGCCGCCATTGCCGGCGTCCGATCTGGCCGCGATTCCCGACGACCGCTGGCTCGCCTGCGCGGCGAAATGCATCTTCAACGCCGGTTTCAACTGGAAGGTCGTCGAGGCGATGTGGCCCGGTTTCGAGGCCGCCTTCGAGGGCTTCGACATCGGGCGCTGCGCCATGCTCAACGACGACGACATCGCGCGTCTGTCCTCCGACAGCCGCATCGTGCGCCACGGCACCAAGATCCGGTCGGTGCAGGAAAATGCGGTCTTCTTCCGCGATCTCGCCGCCGAACACGGGTCCGTCGGCGGTTTCGTCGCCAACTGGCCGGCGGACGACTATGCCGGACTGCTCGAACTCCTGAAGAAGCGCGGTTCGCGCCTTGGCGGCAATACGGGCCAGTATTTCCTCCGCTTCATGGGCGCGGACAGCTACGTCCTGTCGCGCGATGTCGTCGCCAGGCTGATCGCCGAGGGCGTGGTCGACAAGGAACCGACCTCGAAAGCGGCCATGAAGTCCGTGCAGGCCGCCTTCAACGGCTGGGCCAAGGATTCCGGCCGGTCGATGAAGGAGATCAGCCGGACTTTGGCGATGAGCATCGGTTAGGAACGCGCTTGCTGCAATCCGACGACAATCCGGTCATCCGCGACGCGGTCGAGGCCGACATACCCGCGCTTGCGGCGATCTTCGCCGCCGATGACAAGGGCGGCCATGGCGACACGGCCGATCCCGCTTTTCTGCCGGCCTATATCGCCGCCTTTCGCCGCATCGGGGAAAGCCCGGACAACCGGCTTCTGGTGATCGAGGCCGGCGGCGCCGTCGTCGGCACGGCCCAGATCACCTTCATCACCACGCTCACCGGACGCGGCTCCACCAAGATGACGATCGAGGCCGTGCAGGTGCGCGAGGACATGCGCGGCAGGAGGTATGGCGAGGCGCTGATGCGTCATTGCGTCGAACTCGGGCGCGCCGAGGGCGTCGGCCTGGTCGATCTGATGTCGAACGCGGTGCGCACCGACGCGCATCGTTTCTACGAACGGCTCGGCTTCGTGAAGTCGCATGCCGGCTTCAAGATGAAATTGCGCTGATTTGCGCGCCGCATCGGCTTGCATTCGCCCTTTCGCAGCGCCATAAGCGGGGAAGCGACGAAACCGCGCCGGACATGACACGATGAAAGACTTCCTCATTCAGTTCTTCACCTGGTGGAACGGCCAGACGCTCGGAACGCGCTTCCACACATGGCGCAAGGGCGAACACGTCGGCGAGGACGAATTCGGCAATGTCTATTACCAGGGCGGCAAGGACGCCGAAGGGCGCACGCGCCGCTGGGTGATCTATAACGGCTATGCCGAGGCGACCTCGATTCCGCCGGGCTGGCACGGTTGGATGCACCATCGCACCGACACGCCGCCGTCGAAGGAAGACTACAAGCCGCGCGAGTGGCAGAAGCCGCACAAGCCGAACCAGACCGGCACCTCGGGCGCCTACCGCCCGCATGGTTCCATGTACACGCCGGAAAGCCGTCCGGTCGTCACCGGCGATTATGACGCCTGGACGCCCGGCGAATAGGCAGTCTTGCGGCAGGTCGCATTGCGACCGCGCTTCTGCCACAACTAGGCATTAGTGATTCCGCTCATTCGGCGGAACCATAAATTGCACAGGACGACAATGCCCGGTTTGCTCAAATCCCTCGCGGCTCTCGGCGTGTTTGCGGCCACACTTGTCGCGGCGCCGGCCCTGGCCGAGCGGTCGGAAAATCCGGTCGCGCAGTTCTCCGGTATCGACAAGATCACCGGCCGCACCATCACCTTCGACGTCTATATCGACGAGACCGTGCAGTTCGGCGCGCTGCAGGTGACGCCGCGCGTCTGCTATTCGCGTACCGACAATGAGGCGCCGGGATCGGACTCCTTCGTCGAGGTCGACGAAATCACGCTCGACCGCAAGATCCGGCGCATCTTCACCGGCTGGATGTATGCCGACAGCCCGGGCCTGAACGCCGTCGAGCACCCGGTCTATGACATCTGGCTGAAAGGCTGCAAACAGAACTCCGACGTCCCGCCGCCCGACCAGCAGTCCGCCGGCAAGACGTCCACCGACAAGTAAGCCGCTTTCCGCTCAGTCGAACTTCGCTTCGCCGATCAGCGCGACGGCCAGCATGTCCTCGTATTCCTCGTGCGGTACGTCGATGGCGCCGAACCGCTTCAGGTGGTCGGTCGTGAACTGCGTGTCGAGCAGGATGAAGCCGCGCTCCTTCAGCCGCTCGACGAGATGGACGAGGCAGATCTTCGAGGCATCCGTCTTGCGCGAGAACATGCTCTCGCCGAAAAACGCGCGCCCCAGCGTCACCCCGTAAAGCCCGCCGACGAGCTGGTCGTCCTCCCAGGCCTCCACCGAATGCGCGTGCCCCATCTCGTGCAACTGGCAATAGAGTTCGCGGATCGGCCAGTTGATCCAGGTCCGTTCGCGCGTCTCCGTCGTCTCCGCGCAGGCGGCGATCACCGCGCGAAAGGCGCTGTTGAAGCGGATGTCGTAAGGCGCCTGGCGCACCTTCTTGGCGAGGCTTTTGGGAACGTGGAACGTATCGAGCGGGATGACGCCGCGCATTTCCGGCTGGACCCAGAAAATCTCCGGGTCGTTGGCGTCGTCGGCCATCGGAAAGATGCCCGCCGCATAGGCGCGCAACAGGATCTGCGGTGTCAGGCCGCGCCGTTTCACTTCGTTTCCGTCACGTGTCATCGGCTGGCATTCCTGCCGTGCGCCCGGCCGCTATCCGGGATAGGCCCCGGTGATACCGTCAGTCGGCGTTCTTGGCCGCGAGATATTTTTCGAGCCAGTGAATATCGTAGTCGCCATTGGCGATGTCGTGATTCTGCACCAGGTCCTGGAACAGCGGCAGCGTCGACTTGATGCCGTCGACGACGAATTCGTCGAGGCAACGCCGGAGCCGCATCATGCATTCAACGCGGTTGCGCCCATGCACGATCAGCTTGCCGATCAGGCTGTCGTAATAGGGCGGGATCTTGTAGCCGGCATAGACGCCCGAATCGACGCGCACGCCGAGGCCGCCCGGCGTGTGGTAATGCGTGATGGTTCCGGGCGAGGGCACGAAGGTATTCGGGTCCTCGGCGTTGATGCGGCATTCGATGGCGTGGCCCTCGAAGGTGATCTCGCTCTGGCGCACCGACAGGCCGGCGCCCGACGCGACGCGCAACTGTTCGTGCACGAGGTCGATACCGGTGATCGCCTCCGTCACCGGATGCTCGACCTGCAGGCGGGTGTTCATCTCGATGAAGAAGAACTCGCCGTTTTCGTAAAGGAATTCGATCGTGCCTGCGCCGCGGTAGCCCATTTCGGCGATCGCGTTGGCGCAGATCTCGCCGATTTCCTTGCGTTGTGTCGCGTTGAGCGCGGGCGAGTTGGCTTCTTCCCACACCTTCTGGTGCCGGCGCTGCAGCGAGCAGTCGCGTTCGCCGAGATGGATGCCCGCGCCTGCGCCGTCGCCGACCACCTGCACCTCGATATGGCGCGGCTTGCCGAGGAACTTCTCGATATAGACGGCGTCGTTGCCGAAGGCGGCGCCCGCCTCCGAGCGCGCTGTCTGCAGCGCGACAACGAGATCGTCCTCCGAGCGCGCGACCTTCATGCCGCGTCCGCCGCCGCCGGCGGTCGCCTTGATGATGACCGGATAGCCGATGTCGGCGGCGATCTTCTTTGCCTCGTCCTCATCCGTCACGCCGCCTTCGGAGCCGGGCACGACCGGGATGCCGAGACGCGCGGCGGTGCGCTTGGCCTCGATCTTGTCGCCCATCATCGAGATGTGTTCGGCGGTCGGGCCGATGAAGGTGATGTTGTGGGCTTCCAGGATCTCGGCGAATTTGGCGTTTTCCGACAGGAAACCGTAGCCCGGATGGACGGCGTCGGCGCCTGTGATTTCGCAGGCAGCGACGATCTGGTGGATGTTCAGGTAGCTGTCGCGCGACGGCGGCGGACCGATGCAGACGCTCTCGTCTGCGAGGCGCACATGCATCGCCGTTTCGTCGGCGGTGGAATGCACCGCAACCGTCGGAATGCCGAGCTCCTTGCAGGCGCGCAGCACACGCAGTGCGATTTCTCCGCGATTGGCGATGAGAACCTTGTTGAACATGCCGCCCGCCTTACGCGATGACCACGAGCGGCTGGCCGTATTCGACGGGCTCGGAATCGGTGACGAGGATCTCCGTGATCGTGCCGGCGCGCGGCGACGGGATCTGGTTCATCGTCTTCATCGCCTCGATGATCAGCAGGGTCTGGCCTTCCTTGACCGCCTGGCCGACTTCGACGAATGCGGCGGCGCCCGGTGCGGGCGAAAGATAGGCGGTGCCGACCATCGGCGAGGGCACTTCATGGCCGTTGCGCGCCGGTGCGGCTTCGCCCTGCGGCGCCTGGTGGGCCGCGGCCGGCTGCGTCGCTGCCGCCGATGGCGCTGCCTGCGGGACCGGGGCCGCCTGGACATAGGCAGGCGCCGGCATTTCGCGCGACACGCGGATGCGCAATTCGCCCTGTTCGATCTCGATTTCGGTGAGGTCGGTTTCCGTCAGAATGGCGGCGAGGTCTTTGACCAGTCCCGTGTCAATCGCCGGCTTGCGTTCAGCCATGTTGCCCTCGAATATCTCTTATCCGTCGTTTCTCATATGAACGGCCAGTGCGCGCATCGCAAGCAAATAGCCCTCGGTGCCGAGACCGCAGATCATGCCCTTCGCCACCGGGGTGACGTATGAGCGATGGCGGAAATGTTCGCGGGAATGGATGTTGGAGATATGAACCTCCACAACCACCGCGCCCGATCCCGCGATTGCGTCGCGCAGCGCCACCGAAGTGTGCGAATAGGCTCCGGGATTGAACACTACGCCCGTGCCTTCGATGCCGGCCTGCTGCAGCCGGTCGACGAGTTCGCCCTCGTGGTTCGACTGGAACGCCGAGACCTCGAAGCCGAGTTCTTTGCCGAGGCTTTCGCAGGCCGCAATCACGTCGTCCAGCGTCCGTGATCCGTAGGTCGCCGGTTCGCGCCTGCCGAGCAGGTTCAGATTCGGGCCGTTGAGGATCAGGATTCTCTGTGCCATCGCGCGGTTTGCCGTCATTCGTTGTTATCGCGAATTGCCGTTCGCGGATGGGTAGTGCTTGCGGGAGCCGTGGGCAAGGGGTTTGCCCCTTTTTGCCCTCCAAAACCCGTCATGCGCACATGATTCTGCGCACGAAAACCCTGAACCGCTTCGTGTCGCCTAGCAGACGGTCGAACCGCAGGCGCGCACATTGGCGACCTTGGTGGTCAGGACGTCCTCTCCGAGGGCGCCGGAGATCACTTCGTCGCCGATCACATAGGCGGGCGTGCCGTTGATGCCGAGGTCGTTGGCGAGCTTGTAGGTCGCCTGGATCCGCTGCGTGACGCTGGCGTCGGCCATCTTCGCGCGCAACGCGTCCTCATCGGCGCCGAGTTCCTTCGCGATGCGGATCGCGACATCCTCGTCGGCGCGTCCGTCGAACCCGAGCAGGCGCAGGTGGAAGGCGGTGTATTTGTCCGGATAGAGATCGTTGAAGGCGAACGCCACGCGATGCGCGGCGACCGAATCCTGGCCGAGGATCGGGAATTCCTTCAGCACGAACTTCAACTCGCTGTCGTTCTCCATCATCGAGACCATGTCGCTGAGCGCGCGCCGGCAGAAACCGCAATTGTAGTCGAAGAACTCGACCACCGTGGCGGTGCCGTCGGGATTGCCGAGAACCGGATCGGTCGCATCGTCGAAGATCTTCGCATTCTGCGCGGTAATCGCATCCTTCTGCTGTTCGCGCTGCTGCGGCGCTCTGCTTGGCTTCCAGCGCGTCCTGCACTTCCAGCAAGCACTTCGGGATTGGCGAGCAGGTAGTCGCGAACGATCAACTCGATCTCATTGCGCTGCGCCGCATCGAACGCGGCAGCCGGGCCGGCGGCGGCCGGAAGCACGACCGTGGCGGCGACCGCGGATGTCAGGAGGAACTTGCGAAGACTGAATGCCATATGCGGACCTTTCGAAATTTGCGGGTCAGCGAGACCGCGGGATTTGAAAACGTTGAATGTCGTCGGCGCGGAGCCACTCAGGCGAATTCTTCTTGAAACGGCGTTTGGCGCGCTCGGCGAAAGCCTTTGCATCCCTATACCGGCCGGAGTGAAAATTCTCTTCCGCCGTCGCCAGATCCGCGTTGCCGATATCGCCGAGCCGTCCATAGGCCATGGCGAGGTGCCGGTAGGCGGCCGGATTGACCGGATCGATCGACAGCGAGACTTCCAGTTCGCCGACCGCGCGGCGCAGGCTTTGCGGATCGCCTTCCAGCACCAGCGCATGGCCGAGCGCGCTCTGGATCAGACCCGAGCCGTCCTTTTCGTATTTCACGGCCTCGCTGAATGCCGCGACGGCGCCTTTGGCGTCCTGCGCCTTCAACTCGATCTCGCCCTTGATCTCGTAGAAATAGGGATTGGAACGATCGCCGGCGATCAGCTTGTCGATCATCGGCAGCGCCTGGCGCGGCGATCCGTAGAGGAATGTCGCGATCGCGCGTCCATACTGCGCGGCGCGCGGGCTCCTGGTCTTTCTGGCAAAGCTTTCCACCGCCGACGGCCCGTCCGTATAGGCAAGGATCTTGGCGCGCGCCATGTCGTGGCGTTCCTGCAGTTTGGCGGAATCGGTCTTGCTGAAATACGGGCTTTTCTTCGCGATGTCCTCGAGCGCGGAAATGCGGTCGCGCGGCATCGGATGGCTGACCCGGTAGGGATCGATCCGGTCGCTGATCAGCGCGATCGAGCGTTGCAGATGCTCGAAGGTCGTCAGCAGTCCCTTCGGCGACTGGTGCGTCTTGTTCAGGTAACTGACGGCCGAGCGGTCGGCGGTCAGTTCCTCGCTGCGTTGATAGGTCAGCAGGCCGCGTTTGGCAGCCTCGGCGCCGCCAAGCGCCAGTCCCGTGCCTGCTCTGGCGGCCGCGCTGTTGCCGCTGGCGCCGCCGGCAATGGCCGCAGACATGCCGAGCAGGGCGGTGACGACCGAGATGGTCTGTGCCCGGTCGAGCTGCTGGCGCAGACGCTGCTGGTGCCCCCCGGCAAGATGTCCGATTTCATGCGCCAGGACGCCGATCACCTCGTTCGGCGTCTCCGATTCGATGATCGTGCCGGTATTGACGAAGATCTTGCGGCCCGAAACGAAAGCGTTGAAGGACGGCGAGTTGACGAGCACGACTTCGGTGTGGCGGCTCTGCAAACCGGCGGCCTTGAGCAGCGGTGTCGCGTAGTCGCTCAACAGCTTCTCGATTTCCGCATCGCGCACGATCGGAAGCTTGGATTGCTGGGCGTGCACGGGCAATGCCGCGCTGAAAAGAACTGCGCCTGCGGTAATCCACGTCGCCAGACGTCTAGCCAATTGGCAAATCTCCGTTGTCTGTGCTTTTACAGCCCACACAGCCAAGTGGGCTAACGCGATTTGCCCGTCAATCATAGCAAAAACAAGGCCCGCACACCCGATCGTGAATGCGGGGCTGCACCAAGGGGAATGCCTGATGACCATATTGTCGGCCCGCGGCGCGGTGGAGCCTTTCCATGCCATGGACGTGCTGCGCGAGGCGAATGCGCTGGCGAGCGCCGGCCATGACGTCTTGTCGCTGGCCGTCGGCCAGCCCTCGGCTTCCGCGCCGCAGGGCGTGCTCGATGCCGCCGTGGCGGCGTTGCGCGCGGAGAAACTCGGCTACACCGATGCACTCGGGCGCATGGAGACGCGCCGCGCAATCGCGGCGCACTATGCCAGCCGTTACGGTGTCGACGTGCCGGTCGGCCGCATTGCCGTTACCACCGGGTCGTCGGCGGGGTTTTCGCTGGCCTTTCTCGCCGTTACCGACCCCGGCGGCCGCGTCGCGATCACCGCGCCGGGATATCCGGCTTATCGCAATATTATCAAGGCCTTGTCGCTTGAGGCCGTCGAGATCGAGACCGAACCGGCGGAAGATCACATGCTCACGGTGGAAGCTTTGGAAATGGCGCACCGGCACAAACGCATCGACACGCTGCTGATCGCCAGCCCCGCCAATCCGACCGGCGCCGTCACCGATCGGCACCATCTGGCCGCGCTGATGGATTTCTGCCGCGACGAGAAAATCGCCTTCATCTCCGACGAGATCTATCACGGCCTGCGTTACACCGGCGACGACCGCACCGCGCTGGCGCATTCGGACGACGTCATCGTCATCAATTCGTTTTCCAAATACTACTGCATGACCGGCTGGCGGATCGGCTGGATGGTGCTGCCCGAGGATATGGTGCGCCAGGTCGAGCGTCTCGCCCAGAGCCTTTACATCTCCGCGCCGGACCTGTCGCAAATCGCCGCGCCGAAGGCTTTCGAATGCACCGGCGAACTGGAGGCCATCAAGGACGGATACCGCGCCAACCGCGAATTGTTGCTCGAGCGTCTGCCGGCGATGGGCATTTCCTTCGCCGCGCCGCCGGACGGCGCGTTTTACGCCTGGTGCGACGTCAGCGCCCATACGAATGACTCCATGGACTTCGCCAAACGCATGCTGTCCGAAATCCATGTCGCCGCCGCGCCCGGCCTCGACTTCGAACCCGTGAACGGGCCGCGCTTCATGCGGTTTTCCTATGCCGGTTCGACCGACACCGTCGCCCGCGCGCTCGACCGTATGGCGGAATGGCTCGGCCGCTAGTCCGTCAGACCGCGCGCCATCTCGGCGATCTTCCTGACAGAAGCGATGTTGCGCCCGGTCATGTCGGCCTTGACGAACTGGCCGAGTTTCTGGGCGACGGGCGAACGGCCGGCGCCATGCGGCAGGTAGAGATAGAGGACGTTCCCGGTCAATGCGAAGTCTTCGCCCGGTTGGGCGACAGCGCGCAATCCGTCGAAATCGGCCTTGGCGGGCGGCCCCGCGAGAAACTGCAGATGCACCGCTTTCGGATTGTCGGCCGGGAACGGATTGGCGGCGAGCGCGGCCTCCAGTTGTTCCGGCGTCAGCACGATGGCCGACGGACGGAAACCGAATTCGCCCTCGATCAGGCCGGAAACGGTCTTGCCGATGCGGTCCCGGTCCTCGATCTCGGAACGGAATACGCAATTGCCGCTCTGGATGTAAGTCTGAACACCGGAAAAGCCTGCACCGTCAAGCAGTTCATTCAGTTTCTTCATCGGGACGATGTGATGGCCGCCGATATTGATGCCGCGCAGCAACACGATCCATGTGGCCATGTTCGTACCTCCCGGAATGAAAAAGGCGGGGAAGACCCCGCCTTTTCTTTAAACCCTAGAAGAACCCCTTGCGGGACCACCAGCCGGTGCGCTTCGGCTTCGCTTTCGCATCGCCCTCGGAGGTCACCACCGGTTCGACGTCGAGATTGAGCGTTTCGGCCGTCGCGCGACGGCGTGAAGGCTTTTCTTTCTCGTCTTCCGGCGCTTCGGCCGCATTGTCATTGGCGACGGCAGCCTCTTGCGGCGTGGCCGGTGCTTGCACGGCAACCGGTTCGGGCTCGGCTGGTGCAGCCTCCGGCTCTGGTTCAGGCGCCGGCGCGGGCTCGGGTTCCGCCATGACCGGTACGTCATGCGTTTCCGTCACATCTTGCGCTTCGGCCTCGGCCTGCTGCTGTTCGGCGGCAATCCTGGCGGCTTCTTCCTCGGCGGCGATCATGTCGGCGAGCGGACCGACGGGCTCCGCCGCCGGGGTGCGGAACGGACGCCGGTCGCGACCGCCGCGCCGTCCGCGCGAGCGCCGGCGCTTCTTGCCCCGGTCGCCGCGGTCTTCGCTGCGTTCCTCGTCACCATCCTGGCCGGACTGCGCCTCGACGTCCGCCTCGTCGCCATCGTCGCGACCCTTGCCGCCGCGGCGGCGGCGCCGCCGCCGCTTCTTGTTCCGGCCGTCGTCTTCGTCTTGGTCGTCGCTACGGGCTTCCGCGGTGTCTTCCGCTTCTTCCTCTTCCTCGACGACCTCGATGTCCTCGTCCTCTTCAAAGTCGCCGTAATCCGGCCGGACGGGCTGGACGCGCGGCAGGTCGGAGACTTCGCCCTTGTCGATGGCGAACATTTCCGTGCCGATGTCGGGATCGGCGAGCACCGCGATGTGCAGGCCGAACCGGCCTTCCATGTCGGTGAGCGTGTCGCGTTTGTGGTTGAGGATGTAGAGCGCCGTGTCGGCAGAGGTTCGCACCGTGACATGGTGCTGGCCGTTGCGCATCAGGAAGTCCTCGAGCGAGCGGATGACATGCAAAGCGACCGACTGCTGCGAGCGCACATGACCGGTGCCGCCGCATTGCGGGCATGTCTGCATGGTGCTTTCGAGCACGCTGGCACGCATGCGCTGGCGCGACATCTCCAGAAGGCCGAAATGCGAAATCCGGCCGACCTGGATGCGGGCGCGGTCGTTTTTCAGGCAATCCTTGAGTTTTTTCTCCACCGAGCGGTTGTTGCGGTTCTCCTCCATGTCGATGAAGTCGATCACGATCAGGCCAGCGAGGTCGCGCAGGCGCAACTGCCGCGCCACTTCTTCCGCCGCCTCGAGATTCGTCTGTAGCGCGGTGTCCTCGATCGAATGCTCGCGCGTCGACTTGCCGGAGTTGACGTCGATTGCGACGAGCGCCTCGGTCTGGTTGATGATGATGTAGCCGCCGGATTTCAGCCTGACGCTCGGCTGCAGCAGCGCGTCGAGTTGCGCTTCCATGCCGGTCTTGGCGAAGATCGGCTGCGATTCGCGCCACGGCTGCACCATCTTGGCGTGGCTCGGCATCAACATCCGCATGAAGTCCTTGGCCTCGCGGTAGCCGTCCTCGCCGGCGACGAGGATCTCGTCGATATCCTTGTTGTAGAGGTCGCGGATCGAGCGCTTGATCAGGCTGCCTTCCTCGTAGACGAGGGCTGGTGCCGTGGACGCCAGCGTCAGGTCGCGCACGCTGTCCCACATGCGCATCAGATATTCGTAGTCGCGCTTGATTTCCGCCTTGGTGCGGTTGGCGCCGGCCGTGCGCAGGATCACGCCCATACCCTGCGGCACCTGTAATTCCTTGACGACTTCCTTCAGCCGCTTGCGGTCGGTCGCTTGCGTGATCTTGCGCGAAATGCCGCCGCCGCGCGCCGTGTTCGGCATCAAGACGGAATAGCGTCCGGCAAGCGACATGTAGGTCGTCAGCGCGGCGCCCTTGTTGCCGCGCTCTTCCTTGACCACCTGCACGAGGATGATCTGGCGGCGCTTGATGACTTCCTGGATCTTGTACTGGCGGCGCTGCACGCGCTGGCGCGGCCGCGCCTCGTCCATCGCGTCGTCGCTGCCGACCGTATCGATCTCGTCGTCTTCGCTGTCGTCGTCGTCATCATCGTTGTTGTCGTCATTGGCGGTGCGCCCGCGGCCGGGCCGTCCGCGACGACGGCCGCGGCCGCGCCGGCGGCGTGAATCGCCGTCCTCCTCGTCGCCATCGTCCGAGTCGGCCTCGTCGCCGTTTTCTTCGTCGTCCTCGTCCAAGGGCGCTTCGGAGATCACGTTGCCGTCGTCGTCCGCGCGCGCGGCCATGGTTTCCGGCGTTGCGTCGTCATCGCCGCCGTCTTCGGTTTCGACAGTTTCGCTATCCTCCCATGCGGCGAGGATGTCATCCATCGCGACGGGTTCCGCGTCGGGGACGGATGAACGCGCTTCGGAACGTGTCTCGCGCTTGGGTCCGCGGCTCTTGCGTCCGCCGCGGCGGCGCCGCGATTTGCGGTTATCGCTTTCTTCCTGCTCTTCCTCTTCCTCCTCGGCGAAACGCGCCTCCTCGGCGAGCAGCGCCTGGCGGTCGGCGAGCGGGATCTGGTAGTAGTCGGGATGGATTTCAGAGAAGGCGAGGAAGCCATGGCGATTGCCGCCATAGTCCACGAACGCTGCCTGCAGGGAGGGTTCGACCCGCGTTACCTTGGCAAGATAGATATTGCCGCGGATCTGCTTCTTGTGTTCGGATTCGAAATCGAAATCTTCGAGACGATTACCTTTGGCGACGACGACTCGGGTTTCCTCCCGGTGGGAGGCATCGATGAGCATTTTGTTTGACATTGATTCTTGTTCCGGCAGCCGCGCATTCATCCGGAGGTTGCAACCGGGTGCGCTTCGTCCGCGCATTGCGGACGGAGTTCTGCTGCTCATTGAAAGTCTTGCTGGCGGCCATGACGCAACGCCAGAAACGGGAGCATCTAGCTTCTGCCGCGTTTCTGCGTTTGGTCTGGTCGAAAAATACACCATGAAAAGGCCAACAAAACGACTGCATTAGGGCTCCCCAACGGAAGCCGGCTCAATTTGCCCTTGTTCAAGAGCTGGGCTCGCATTCATGGAGCCCGGTGGATACTGCCGCCAGCTTACAACCGAACTGGCAGGCGAAACCTTCGAAACTGACAGGGTGCGGATTGACGCTCCTCTGCATCGTTAATTTAGAATTTTGGTTCCGGCGCTGCAAGCGATTTAATTTCGGGGTCGTTCCGGGCGTTTCCCGCAATTGCTTGACATCGGTCGGCGCGGTAAAGAACCGGTTAACCATGATGGCATATCCGAACCGGCATGATTGCAGCGGCGGCACGGTTGCTGTTCGGCCGGAAAGTGGACATGCTTTGCTGACGAAAGGGATTTGCGGAAGGGGACTGATGCGCCAGGCGGGACTGCTTCTGACCGTAATTATGATTGTCCTGTCGCCGCTTGCGGCGTTCGCTGCGCCCGCACCGGTGGCTCTCGACATGCGCATCGCGGGCGATGATTCGGTCACCCGTATCGTTGTCGAATTCGACCGTCCGATCGATGTTTCCCACCAGCTGCTCGACAAGCCCTGGCGCCTGGTGCTCGATTTCAACAAGATCGGGTACGGCTTCAGCGATGATGTGGTCGGCGACAAGGGGCTGATTTCCGGCCTGCGCTATGGCGATATGGGCGGCAATCACTCGCGCATCATCTTCCAGGCACGCCATCCGTTTCGAATCCGCAAGATGGCCACGCGCGCGGAAGGCGAAAGCGGCCGATACAATCTGGTCATCGACCTGGAGGTTACCGGCCAGGAGGCATTCGAGAAGGCGCTCGACCGGTCGATCACGACCAGCGCCGTCGTCAACACCGCGCAGAAACGCGACCGCCTCGGCGCAACGCGCGAAAAGGACAGGCCCTTCACCATCATCATCGATCCCGGTCACGGTGGCATCGACGACGGCGCCAAGGGGATCGGCGGCACGCTCGAGAAGGATGTGACGCTGGCCTTCGCGAAGAGGCTTCGCGATGCCCTGACCCGAGAGACCGAGGCGCAGGTCTTCATGACCCGCGATGACGATGTGTTCGTCGCGCTGGCCGACCGCACCGGATTCGCGCGCCAGCACGAGGCCGATCTCTTCATCTCGATCCACGCCGATTTCCTGCGTCAGCACGAGGTGCGCGGCGCGACGGTCTACACGATCTCCGAGAAGGCGTCGGACCAGGTCGCCGCAACGGTCGCCGCAAACGAAAATCTCGCCGATTCCGTCGCCGGTGTGGAATTGCCGTCGGACGAGAGCGACGTGTCCGACATCCTTGTCGACCTGGCGCGCCGCGAGACGCTTGGCTTTTCGGTCCAGTTCGCGCGCCTGGCAATCTCCGACATGAAGGGCTTTGCGCGCCTGATCAAGAATCCGCATCGCTATGCCGGCTTCCGCGTCCTGAAGGCGCCCGACGTTCCCTCCGTCCTGATCGAGCTCGGCTACCTGTCCAACAAGGACGACGAAAAGCTGCTGAACGAGGACGAGTGGCGTCGCGGTCTCGCCGACAGACTGGTCGATGCCATCGAAAAGTTCGCTGCCCTGTCGTCGAGACGGCTTGCGGCGAAGTCCTCATCGGATTAACGCGATCTGCGAACCCGGTTTGCGCGTCCTTGTTGCCGAAAGGACACGCCATATTTGAACCGGTGCCACGGTGCCGTCCAATTTCGGTACGATGGCTGGTTACAAGTGCGTGGCAACTCTTGTAGTTTTTCGCGCGAGGCGCCGCAGCGCAGATGAAAGAGACGATATGCTTCGGTTGATTGGATATTTCTTCGGAATCGGAACGGTAGTGTTCCTGCTGGTGGCGGCCGGCGTGGTTATCTATGTCGGCGATGTGACCAAGGATCTGCCCGATTACGAGGTGCTCGCCCGCTACGAACCTCCGGTGATGACGCGCATCCATTCCGCCGATGGTCAATTGATGGGCGAATTCGCGCGCGAAAAGCGCCTCTACATCCCGATCCAGGCGGTTCCCGATCGCGTAAAGGCGGCCTTCATTTCCGCCGAGGACAAGAACTTCTACTCTCATCATGGCGTCGACTTCATGGCGCTGACGCGTGCGGTCGTCACCAATGCGGAGAACGTCCTTTCGGGAGGCGACCGGCGCATGGTCGGCGCGTCGACGATCACGCAGCAGGTCGCCAAGAACTTCCTGCTGTCGAACGAGCGTACCGTCGACCGCAAGATCCGCGAAGCCGTGCTGTCCTTCCGCATCGAGCAAGCCTATTCCAAGGACCGCATCCTCGAGCTCTATCTCAACGAGATATTCTTCGGGTCCGGCGCCTACGGCATCGCCAGCGCCGCGCTGACCTATTTCGGAAAATCGGTCAACGAGCTGAACCTCCAGGAAGCGGCCTATCTCGCCGCGTTGCCCAAGGCGCCGTCGAACTACGATCCCTATAACGATACCGAGGCGGCAATTACGCGCCGCAACTGGATCATCGACCGGATGACCGAGAACGGCTACGTCACCGAGGACGAGGCGCAGGTCGCCAAGGCCGAGCCGCTCGGGGTCCATTTCCGCCGCACCGCCAACCACGTATTCGCCTCGGAATATTTCACCGAGGAAGTGCGCAAGGAAATCATCGACCGTTACGGCAAGGACGCCCTTTACGAAGGCGGCCTGTCGGTGCGGTCCACGCTCGATCCGCATCTCCAGGTGCTCGCCCGCAAGGCGTTGCAGGACGGACTTATCAAATACGACCGCGAGCATGACGGCTATCGCGGGCCGGTCGCGACGATTGACACGTCGGGAGACTGGGGCATTCCGCTCGCGAAGGTCGATCGTCTGAGCGATGTTCCGGAATGGAACCTTGCCGTGGTTCTTTCTGTCGACGAGGAGAGCGCCAAGCTTGGCCTGCGTCCCGACCGCGAGGCCTCCGGCGATGTCGCTCCGGAACGCGAGACGATCGAGCTTGCCGCTTCAGGCCTCGACTGGATCAAGACCACGAACATTGACGGCAACAGGAAGAAGGCCAGCGGCATCGGCGACGTGCTTCAAGTCGGCGACGTCGTCTATGTCGAGAAGAAGGACGACGGCTACGAACTTCAGCAGGTGCCGAAAGTCTCCGGCGCGCTGATCTCGATGGACCCGAATACAGGCCGCGTGCTCGCCATGGTCGGCGGCTTCTCCTATTCGGAATCGCAGTTCAACCGCGCCACGCAGGCCTATCGCCAGCCCGGATCCGCGTTCAAGCCGTTCGTCTACGCGGCAGCGCTCGACAATGGCTACACGCCGGCCTCCGTGGTGCTCGACGCGCCGATCCAGCTCGTCTCGGGCGGCCAGGTCTGGGAGCCGAAGAACTACGGCGGCACCCATGCCGGTCCATCGACGCTGCGCCTTGGCATCGAGCGCTCGCGCAATCTGATGACCGTGCGCCTCGCCAAGGACATGGGCATGCAGCTGGTCGCCGAATATGCCGAGCGTTTCGGCATCTACGATCACTTGCCGCCCTATCTCGCCATGGCGCTCGGCTCGGGCGAGACCACCGCGTTGCGTCTGGTCTCCGCCTATGCGGTCATCGCCAATGGTGGCCGCTCGATCGAGCCGTCCTTCATCGACCGCATCCAGGATCGCTACGGCCGCACGATATACAAGCATGACCAGCGCGTTTGCGAGGGATGCAATGCCTCGGACTGGCATGGCCAGGACGAGCCGCAACTGATCGACAACCGCGAACAGGTCCTCGATCCGATGACCGCCTACCAGATCACCTCGATGATGGAAGGCGTGGTCCAGCGCGGCACCGCGACGCTGCTGCGCGACATGGGTCGTCCGCTCGCCGGCAAGACGGGCACGACCAACGAGGAAAAGGACGCCTGGTTCGTCGGCTTCACCCCCAATGTGGTGACCGGCGTCTATATCGGCTTCGACAAGCCGACGCCGATGGGCCGCGGCGCGACCGGCGGCCATCTCGCCGCGCCGGTGTTCAAGGAATTCATGACCGCGGCGTTGAAGGACCAGCCGATCGCCGATTTCCGCCTGCCTGCCGGGATGAACGTGGTCGAGATCGACCGCAAGACCGGCATGCGCGCCACCGGCGGCGAGGATACCATTCTCGAGGCCTTCAAGCCCGGCACCGGCCCCGCCGATTCCTATCAGGTCATCGGTCTGGAGACGGTCGCCGTCCAGATGGAAGAGCAGCGCAAGATCTCGCCGCGCGCCCAGGAAGCCATCCAGAGCGGATCGTCCGGCCTGTTCTGACCTGCACCCTTTACACGGCCGTGCCGGGTGCCTAAAACCCGGCGCCGGTACACCGTTTCACGCGAATCCGAAGGACAAGAGAATGCGCGCCGAAACCGCGACGCTCGTCGACGACATCAAGCAGGCAATCAGCCTGCTGAGGAGGCATCTTTGACTGGGAACAGTCACTGAAACGCCTCGACTACCTCAATTCCCGCGCCGAGGATCCCGACCTCTGGAACAATGCCGACGAAGCGCAGAAGCTCATGCAGGAGCGTCAGCGCATCGAAGACATGGTGACGGCCATCCGCAGCTACGACCAGACGCTGGAAGACAGCGTTGAGCTGATCGCGATGGGCGAGGAAGAGGATGACCAGGAAACCATTGCCGAGGCGGAACAGGCGATCCGCGACCTGCAGGGCGCGATCGACAAGCGCTCCGTCGAGGCGCTGCTTTCCGGCGAGGCCGATGGCAACGACACCTTTATCGAAGTCCACTCCGGCGCCGGCGGCACCGAGAGCCAGGATTGGGCGTCGATGCTCCTGCGCATGTACACGCGCTGGGCCGAGCGCCGCGGCTTCAAGGTCGAGGTCGTCGAATACCAGGCCGGCGAGGAAGCGGGCATCAAGTCGGCAACCCTGCTCGTCAAGGGCCACAACGCTTATGGCTGGATGAAGACGGAATCGGGCGTGCACCGCCTGGTGCGCATTTCGCCCTACAACTCCAATGCGCGCCGCCACACTTCGTTCGCGTCCGCCTGGGTCTTTCCGGTGATCGACAACTCCATCGATATCGAGGTCAACGAAAGCGACTGCCGCATCGACACGTACCGCGCCTCGGGCGCCGGCGGCCAGCACGTCAACACGACAGACTCGGCCGTGCGCATCACCCATATCCCGAGCGGCATCGTGGTTCAGTGCCAGGCCGAGCGTTCGCAACACAAGAACCGGGCGAGGGCATGGGACATGCTGCGCGCCCGCTTGTACGAGGAAGAGTTGAAGCGGCGCGAAGCCGAGGCCAGCGCCACCGAGGCGACCAAGACCGAAATCGGCTGGGGTCACCAGATCCGTTCCTACGTCCTGCAGCCCTACCAGCTGGTCAAGGATTTGCGCACCGGCGTCGAATCGACGTCGCCCGGCGACGTTCTCGACGGCGATCTCGACGAATTCATGGAGGCTGCGCTTGCCCACCGCGTTCATGGCGGCGAGGGCGTCGAGGTGGAGGATGTGGACTAATCCAGATTAGTGCGATTAATCCAAGTTAGCATGACTAATCCAGATCAGTGCATTAATCCATGTTAATCGCGCGGCGAGGCCTCCCCCTCGCGCGCCATCTTCCCGATAAGCCCCGGCCACTCGCCGATCATCCCGGCGAAGGCCTCACCCGTCATGGAAGCGATATGGGCTTCGCCGGACGGCCCAAGCGACTGGATGTCGTAGCCGACAGTGACAAGCGTCGAATGGGTATCGCGGGCGCGGCACGTCACCTCGACAAAGGCCGCGCGCGAGTCCGGCGTCAGCCGCAGGTAACGCACATGGCGGGCTTCCGGCTCGTAGGACAGGCAGGTCCACCATGTGCGCTCGGCACCGGCTCCGGTCGCAAACAGCATCTCTTCGCGCGTCTCGCCGTCTTCCGGCGCGAAATAGTCCGGCTTCCAGCCCGGCACCCAGTCTTCTTCTCCCTTCGGCGTGAACAGCGGGAAGGCTTCGTCGACCGGGAGGTCGACGGCGAATTCGTGGCTGAAGGCTTTTCTCATCGTTTGGTCTCCGCGTCGTCGGGCAGCCTGTGCGCGTCCTTCGCCGTCAACCGGCAATCGTAGACATCGCGCAGCTTGTCGATCACCGCGATCGTCTCCCCGGAAAACGGCGCCTTTCCCTCGAAGGCGTGCAGCACGATGCCCTCGAGGAGATCGCCGAGGCTCATATCCTTGTATTCCGCCAGCCCCTTGAGGACCTTGAGCAGCGGCGTCGCCAAGCGGACGCCCGTCTGGGTCTTTTCCATTGCATTCTCCGTTACCTTGTTACCAAAGTAACACGGGCAGCGGCGGATACAAGCCCTTGACCGGGATATCGGGGACGTAGCCCGAAGCTTGAGGCCGGACAGAGATGTGACGCAACGCACAGTGGCGGAACCCCGCGCGGTGTTACCCGTTTCTCATCCTGACAAGGAGCGAGACAATGGAACCGATCACTGCCGCCGTCATGCTGATACTCGGATGCGACCACTCGATGATGGTCTGCCGCGAGGTCCCCGAACCCGCGCCGCATTATGCCTCGGTGGAGGCCTGCGAGGCGGACAAGGACATGCGGGTGCGTTTCGTCGACTTTCCGGTTGCCGTCGCCGATTGCATTGCGGTTCCCGGCCTTGCTCCTGGCGAGAAGGTCGTGATCGACTGGCGCCTCGACGCTGTCGGCAACCTGCTCGCCGATGCGGAACTGCGCGACAGCGCGCCGATGACGGCCGAGGCTACGGCTGATGCTCCGACTCTCGTCGCGTCTGCAGGCGGAATGTAAACGCTTCGCCGATAGCGCCGGCCTGGAACCTCTTCTGCACCCGCTCGGACCAGCGTCGGGTGCGGGGTTCGTTGTTTCTGCGCGAAATACCGTTCGCCTGTCTTCCAGATATGAAGAACAGAAGAGAAAAAAGATAACGCGATGAAACCAAATGTAACAATTTGACATCTATATCGATTTCTGTCATTTTAGAAATTGCGTAAACGTCAGTTCAAAGCGTGCGCTTCTCAAAAAAATTTGAGTGTTGTCTGATTTCGCGAAATGCGGGTCAGGACGTTATTCAAACTCGGCATATGCCGGGCGAAGGGATATATTATGGAAATACCTTCTGCATTCAAAGGAGAATCCCTGACGCGACTGCTGCAAGGCACCGCCATGGGCGCCGTCGCGGCCATTGCAATCGGCTTCGGCTGGGGTGGCTGGGTGCTTGGAAGCACAGCCGAACGGCAGAGTGCAAGCGATTCAAAAAGTGCGGTCGTTGCGGTTCTTGCGCCGATTTGCGCCGACAAGTTCCAGCAGTCCGCCGATGCGTCGAAAAATTTCGAGGACTTCAACAAGGTCAGTTCCTACAAGCAGGCCGCTTTTGTTGAAGATGGCGGTTGGGCGGTCTTTCCCGGCAGCGACGAGGCAAGTGCCGGCGTTGCAAGGGCCTGCGCGTCCATGCTCAGCGAAATAAAATGATGTTCAGGGCAATCGGCTCGCCGATTGCCCGGATGACCGTCACGTCCCCGGTTGGCAGAAGGCGTGCTCGCGATCCTGTTCAGCGTTTTGCTGTAACGGGCCACGCGTGTTTGGCTCTCCTGTAAACGAGTTGATACGGCTGACAACGCCGCTTCGGATCGCCGGCCTTCGGCAATTCGCGACAATTGAATATTTCCCAACAGAACACGCCCGCGTTGCTTCAAACGCGCGGAAACGCCGGATGGCACATGCGATCCGGCGACGGGCGGTTGTTCCCCATCCAGGAGATTCCATGATCCCTTTGAATACCGAAGTGCCGGCTAAAGCGCCGGATGTCGTTAACCCGTCACCAGCACAAAGACCTCGCGCGACCGCTCCTGCAGCGAGAACGCACGCCGGCGCGATGCAAAACGCGACAGCCATTGTCTATTGCGAAGCGAATTTCGGCGCCATTGACGGCAAGACAGCCAACGGGCTGGTGCGCCATTCGGAGCGATACAACATCATAGCGGTCATCGACAGCCAGAAGGCGGGTCGCGATGCCGGCGAAATCCTCGATGGCAAGCCGAACCTGATTCCGGTTTTCCGCAGCCTGGCGGACGCCTTGGCCCACTGCGATCGCCTGCCGGACCATTTCATCTACGGAATGGCACCTGCAACGGGAATGTTGTCGGCGCATGAACGCGAGGTCGTGCTTGAAGCGATCGGCCGCGGCATGAATATCGTCAACGGACTCCACGAGTTCCTCAATGAGGATCCGGAATTTGCTGCGGCCTGCGAAGCATCGAATGTGGAAATCCTCGACGTCAGAAAGCCTCGGCCCAAGAATGATCTGCGCTTGTTCAGCGGTCGCATTGCCGGGTTCGATTGTCCCCGTATCGCGGTACTCGGTACCGATTGCGCCATTGGCAAGCGGACCACTGCCAGCATCCTGACCCGCGCGCTTGTCGAGGTCGGCGTGAAAGCGGTGATGGTGACGACCGGTCAGACCGGGTTGATCCAGGGGTCGCGGTATGGCGTTGCGCTGGACGCGGTGCCATCGCAATTCTGCTGCGGTGAACTGGAAGCGACCGTGATCGACGCTTGCGAAGGTGAAAATCCCGACATCGTGATCATCGAAGGGCAGGGCGCCTTGAGCCACCCGGCATTTTGCACGTCGGCTTTCATCCTGCGTGGCAGTGTACCCGACGGCGTCATTCTGCAGCACGCTCCGGGACGGTCGCACCGATGCGATTTCCCCGACATGAAGATGCCGACGCCCATGTCCGAGATTCGCCTGATAGAGGCGTTTTCCGACACGAAGGTCATTGGTCTCACGATCAACCACGAGAACATGACGGACACCCAAGTCAGCGCGTCCATCGAGGCCTATCGGGGCCAGCTCGGCATTCCGGTGACCGACGCATTGACGCGCCCGAAGGAACTGCTTGTCGACATGGTGCTTTCGGCGTTTCCGCAATTGGCAGGAAAGTTGAACGCTGCAGCGGCATGACCGCGCCGAGGCTGGAGATCGACCTCGACAAGATCCGCCACAATGCGACGGTCCTCGCGGCGCGCCTTCGGGCGCGCGGCGTTGCCGTAACCGGCGTCACGAAAGCATGCATGGGCGATTACAGAATCGCCGAAACCTTTCTTTCGGCGGGTATACGCACGCTTGGCGATTCACGCATCGAAAACATCGAGGCGATACGCCGCGAGAACGCGACGGTCCCGATCACGCTTATCCGCTCGCCGATGCTCAGCCAGGTCGATCGGGTGGTGGCGCACGCGGATGTGAGTTTCAACACCGAGCCCGATGTCATCAGCGCACTGTCGACCGCCGCACGAAAGTCGGGACGCCGGCATGGCGTTGTCCTGATGGTGGAACTGGGCGACCTGAGGGAAGGAATCATGCCGGGCGACCTCGCGGAGATCGCGCGGCAGACGCGCCGACTTCCGAATATCGTCCTCAGGGGCATTGGCGCGAATCTCGCTTGCCAAAGCGGTGTATCTCCGGACGCTGGAAATATGGGCGAACTGTCTTCTCTGGCGGACGGTATCGCCGAAACCTTCCACCCTTATTCCGGTATCGTGTCCGGCGGCAATTCGAGCAACCTGCTTTGGGCATTCGGCGCTCCGGACATTGGCCGCATCAATGATCTTCGTCTGGGCGAATCCATCCTGCTCGGGCAGGAGCCGCTTCACCGGCGGCCGATAGACGGTCTGCATGTCGATGCCTTCACTCTCGTGGCGGAGGTGATCGAAATGAAGTCCAAACCGTCGCAGCCCTGGGGCGAGATTGCACAGACGGCATTCGGCAAACCGGCATGCCGCAAGGATCGTGGCGACATTTCGCAGGCGATCCTGGCGATCGGGCATCAGGATATCGATCCCCTCGGCCTTGTGGCGCCGGCGGGGATAGAACTTCTCGGCGCGAGCAGCGACCATCTTGTCTGCAGCACCGGCGAAAGCCGCGTGGCAGTCGGTTCCGAGATCGCTTTCCAGTTGAACTACAGTGCGCTGCTCCGCGCCATGACATCCCGCTCTGTCACCAAGATCTACTCGGGCGGCCGTACGCGCCTGCATGCGCCTTCCGGCCTGTTGTTTGCCGAGCCCCAGTCCTCCGCGGCTTGAAACGACACATAAGGAACTGACCGGAAAGTCGAAGACCGGCATTGATCCGGGCGCTCGGCGCGAACACCGGGTTCTTGCGCCATGACCACCTGTCGTGCACCTGGGCGAAAGCGTCCGGATCGCTGGTGCGCCATTGCGCCGCCGCCGCTGCATTTTCACGCGCATTTTTTCCACCATCTCGCCGCTCCCTTGGTACTGTGCGGCCGGTCAAACCGGCTGCGCAAGGGAGACGCCGATGCATGGATATTCGAATTCCTGGCAATTTTGGGCACTGCTCGCGGCCGTATTCGCCGCCCTGACCGCGATCTTCGCCAAGATCGGCGTCGGCGGCATCAATTCCAACTTCGCCACTTTCCTGCGCACGATCGTCGTTGTCGTCGCGCTCGGCACGCTGCTCTGGTTCACGGGCGAATATCACAGCCTCTCGGTACTCTCGACCAGGACGGTCGTGTTTCTGGTCCTGTCGGGCCTTGCGACGGGAGCCTCGTGGCTGTGCTATTTCCGCGCCCTGCAACTCGGCCAGGCGGGCCAGGTCGCGCCGGTCGACAAGCTCAGCGTCGTCTTCGTCGCGATTATCGGCGCGCTGTTTCTCGGCGAACGCCTGTCGGCCATGGGCTGGAGCGGCGTCGCGCTGATCGCCGCCGGCGCCGTGATGGTCGCGGTCGGCTAGGGTCCGCCAGCGACGAATGAAATGAGGAGCTTAAAGGCGGGGCAAAGAGAGCTAGTCCCCGCCGGCGCTCCAGCCTTCGGTGAGCCTTCGGTTCAGTTCGGCCATGTCGGCGAGAATCAGCCCGCCGCGCGAGCGTTCGACCACCTTTTCGCGCTCCATCTTCGCGATCTCGCGGGAGACGACCTCGCGCCGGCAGCCGATGCGCTCGGCAAGCTCGAGCTGGATCGGCGGCGGCGTGACGATGCGCTGGCCGTCATGACCCTTGCGCGGCTTCGACAGCCGGATCAGTTCCGAATAGAGCCGGTATTTCGCCGGCAGGAAGGCATGCTCGGCAAGCCGTGTATTGAGCGAGCGGATCAGCGACGACATCGACCGCATCAGCTGCAGCGAGACATCGGGCGCCTCGCGCAGGATCGACAGGAAGGCCGACTGCGGCAGCGTCAGAAGGCGGGTGTTGACCATGGCGGTGACGTTCGCCGAGCGCGTCGCGCCGTCGATGGCGGCCAGTTCGCCGAAGAATTCGCCATCGGAGAATTCGCCGAGAATCACTTCGCGGCCCGTCGCGATGCGCAGGATAACCCGTACCCGGCCGGACTGGATCAGGAAGACATTGTGGCTCTCGTCGTCATAGTCGAGCACCAGCTCGTTCTCGCCGAAATCGCTGATCCGCGCCATCTTCGAAAAGCGCTTGTCCTGCTCGTCGGTGAGCGCTGCAAAAAGCGAAAATGATTTCAGCGATGCCATGGAGGTTTCCGGGTCGGGAGGTGGTCGCAAAGGAAACGCCATGGTTGCACAGTTGCCTGTTGAGTCAAGCCGAACCCCGAAAGCCTTGTAAGGCTTCCGGGGCGGGAGCGGGTGACGCCGCGCGGGGGAGCATGACCGGCGTCATCCGAAGACGTTGCCTCAGTAATACGGCGAGATGCACTGCTTGCGCGGGCCGTGAAACGGCTGCCAGGAATTGTCCGACATCCGGTAGCTCTTGTACCTGTCGAAGCACCAGTTGACATGCGCATCCGCATCGCCGGTTGACTCGACCGGGATCGCGTTCTTGTTGGCGGCATTGGCGATTGCGGCACCGGCGATCAGGCCGCCGACGATACCCATGGCGGCAAGCGCGCCGGGATCGATGCCTGCCGACGGAGCCGGCGGTGCGGGCGGCGGCGGAGCGGGCGGCAGCGGGCCGGGACCGGCAGGCGGCAGCTTGAAACCGCCATTCTTGCACAGCCATGGCTTGGTGGCGCAGGGGCCGGGCGGAAACGGATTCGGGGCGATGATCTTCGGCTGGCCGAGCGGTCCGGCGCTCGCCTGGGCCATCGGCGCGATACCGGAGGTCAGAAGGGTCGCGGCCGTTGCAAGGCCGGCGACGGTGGTCTTGATCGAGATGGTTTTCATTACCTTGTCTCCTCTTCGTGGGGCCACGGATATGCCCGTGGCGATGAGGAGACCCTAGGCCACGCCTCCGCGAGGCGGTGTGCATTCGGTCACAAAGGCGATGCGGTCAGGCGCCTGCCCGTTTCGCCGAGTAGGCGACGGCGATTTGCGCCGCGAGCCTCGCATTGTTCTCCACCAGCGCGATATTCGTCTTCAGGCTCTTTCCGCTGGTGATGTCGAGGATGCGCGCCAACAGCCAGGGCGTCACCTGCTTGCCGCTGACGCCCGCTTGCCCGGCCTCGCGCACAGCCCGCTCGATCACCGCCGACATTTCGCCCGTCGGAATTTCATCAGCCGCGGGAACCGGATTGGCGATCAGCATGCCGCCATGGGAAAACGCCGCGAGTTCCGCGCGCGCCGCCATGAACTCGGCGATCGCCGCAACGTCATCGAGCCTCAGCGGCGCGGCAAGCCCGCTGTCGCGCGACCAGAAGGCCGGAAACGCATCCTGGCCGAAGGCGACGACGGGTACGCCATGCGTTTCGAGGATTTCCAGCGTCTTCGGCAGGTCGAGTATGGCTTTGGCGCCGGCACAGACCACCGTGACGGGGGTGCGCGCCAGTTCATCCAGATCGGCCGAGACGTCGAAGCTGGTTTCCGCGCCGCGGTGGACGCCGCCGATGCCGCCCGTCGCGAACACCGCGATGCCCGCCATATGCGCCGCCATCATCGTCGCCGCGACGGTCGTTCCGCCGGAGAGCCCGCGCGCCATCGCGAAGGCGAGGTCGGCACGCGACAGTTTCAGCGGATCCTTCGCTTGCGCCAGCGCCTCGGCCTGTGTCGTCTCGATGCCGATATGCAGCACGCCGTCGATCACCGCGATGGTCGCGGGCACCGCGCCTTGTGCCCGGATCAGCGCCTCCACCGACCGCGCCATCGCCAGATTGTCCGGAAACGGCATGCCGTGGGTGATGATGGTCGATTCGAGCGCGACGACCGGCTTGCCGGTTTCAAGGGCTTCGGCGACTTCGTCTGATTTGGTCGTGGCGATCACGTCGTTTCGTCCTCTTTACCGGTGGGCAGTGCGTGAATTTCGGTTTGCGTCCGAATGGCCTCGAACGCGGTACCGGTCAACCGGTCGGCGACGGGACCGGCCGTCCGGATCGTCAGCTGCGCCGCGGCGATGCCGTCGCGCACCGCTTCGACGAGCGTGGTCTGTGGAGTGTGCAACAGCGCCGCGATCGTCGCACCGGCAAGCGCATCGCCCGCGCCGGTCACGTCGGTGATGATCTCGGCTTCCGGCTGTGTGACCGCGAATCGATTGTCACCGTCGAGCAGCAGTACCGGTGCGGAACCGCCGGTCACCACGGCGCGCCGGAAACCGCATGCGGCAAGTGCCGACAGGCCTCCGGCGGATGTTCCGGCGGCAAGCGCCTCCATCTCGCGACGGTTCATGAACACCGTGTCGATCCGGCCGGCGACGGAAAGAAGCCGGCCGGCTTTCGCCGGCGAGATGGCGATGGCAAAGACCGGTCCCGTCGCCAGATCGCAAATCGTTTGCAATGCCGCGACGGGCAGGTTGGCGTCGACGAGCAGGGCCTTGGCGGACCCCACGGCCTCGCGAAGCGCCCTGCGGCGCAGCTGGCGGGGCAGGGCCGTCTCGTAGATCTCCATGTCGGCGAGGCCGGCGACCTGGTCGCCGCCGGTTTCCAGGATGGCCGTATAGCTGGCTGTCCGGCGGTCGAGAAAGACAGCCGACATATCCGTGATGCCGGCCTTTTCGATCGTGTCGCCGACGATCGTCCCGTCATGGTCGCCACCGCGCGCCGAGATCAGCCCTGTTGCGCCGATACCGCGCAGCCTGGCGTTGCGCAGCGCATTGAGCGCGCCGCCGCCGACGGACGATACCAAATGGCCGGGATTGGACGCGCCGGAATGATAGGGCCCCTCGACACGGCCGATGCGGTCGAGATGAGCGCCCCCGATGCCGAGCAGGGCGAATGGATTGTCGGCAGTCTGCTCCACACGGCCTCCCGGTCTGGGCTGTATCGGTTTGACGGCGCCAATGTCGGCAGAATCAGGCAAAGATCAATGGCGGACTTCGCGGAGGAACCGCGGTGAAGGACGGCTGTTCGCGGAAATATTAAGGGAACATAAATAAAACAAATACGCTTTCTTCCGTGTTTTCAATGTGTTGTAGCGGATTGCCAAATCGGAACAAATGGCGTACAAATATTCGGGACAATTTGCAGTTTGCGCGGCGCGCGGCGATAACCTAAGGGTGAGGGAAACATGGCTCAGAACAGTTTGCGTCTGGTTGAGGACAAACAAGTGGACAAGTCGAAAGCACTGGATGCGGCGCTCTCGCAGATCGAGAGGACCTTCGGCAAAGGGTCCATCATGCGGCTCGGTGCCAACGAGCAGGTCGTCGAGATCGAGACGATCTCGACAGGCTCGCTCGGACTCGATATCGCGCTCGGCATAGGCGGTCTGCCGAAGGGGCGCGTCATCGAGATTTACGGGCCGGAAAGCTCCGGCAAGACGACGCTGGCATTGCAGACGATCGCCGAGGCCCAGAAGAATGGCGGCATCTGCGCCTTCGTCGATGCCGAGCATGCGCTCGATCCGGTCTATGCCCGCAAGCTGGGCGTCGCGCTCGAGGACCTTCTGATATCCCAGCCCGATACCGGTGAGCAGGCGCTTGAAATCGCCGACACGCTGGTGCGATCCGGCGCCTGCGATGTGCTGGTCGTCGACTCGGTGGCCGCGCTGACGCCGCGCGCCGAGATCGAGGGCGAGATGGGCGATTCCCTGCCGGGCCTTCAGGCCCGCCTGATGAGCCAGGCGCTGCGCAAGCTGACCGCCTCGATCTCGCGTTCCAATACCATGGTGATCTTCATCAACCAGATCCGCATGAAGATCGGGGTGATGTTCGGGTCGCCGGAAACGACGACCGGCGGCAACGCGCTGAAATTCTATGCCTCGGTGCGCCTCGACATCCGCCGCATCGGCGCCGTCAAGGACCGCGACGAGGTTGTCGGCAACCAGACCCGCGTCAAGGTGGTCAAGAACAAGATGGCGCCGCCCTTCAAGCAGGTCGAATTCGATATCATGTATGGCGAGGGCGTCTCCAAGACCGGCGAACTGATCGATCTCGGCGTCAAGGCCGGCATCGTCGAGAAATCGGGCGCGTGGTTCTCCTATAACAGCCAGCGGCTCGGCCAGGGGCGCGAGAACTCCAAGCAGTTCCTGCGCGACAATGTCGAGATCGCCGACGAGATCGAATTGGCGCTGCGCCAGAATGCCGGCCTGATCGCCGAGCAGTTCCTGGAGCAGGGCGGACCGGGCGACCAGGAAGACGACAGCGCCGCCGAGGCGTGATCGCGGCGCGGTTTCGCGCCTCAAATCAAAACCAGTCTGCAGCGACCCGGTGGCCGGAAAGGCCGCCGGGTTCGTTGTTTGGGATGATGGCCGCTTGATTGCGCGGGCGCCGTCGCCGATATGCTGGACAGGATGCATCCGGATTGGCTATGGCAAGGCCTTTCCGGGGCGTTCCCGGGTCTCTTCAGGCAGGTATTCATGAGCAGCGTCAACGACATCCGAAAGACATTCCTCGATTATTTCGCGCAGAACGAACACGAGGTCGTCGCATCGAGCGCGCTGGTGCCGCACAATGATCCGACGCTGATGTTCACCAATGCCGGGATGGTGCAGTTCAAGAACGTTTTCACCGGACTGGAGACGCGGCCCTATTCGCGCGCCGTGACGGCGCAGAAATGCGTTCGCGCCGGTGGCAAGCACAACGACCTCGACAATGTCGGCTATACCGCGCGCCATCACACCTTCTTCGAGATGCTCGGCAATTTCTCCTTCGGCGACTATTTCAAGGAGCGCGCCATCGAGCTTGCCTGGAAGCTGATCACCAAGGAATACGGCATCGCCGCCGACAAGCTGCTCGTCACCGTCTATCACACCGATGACGACGCCTTCTCGCTGTGGAAGAAGATCGCCGGCCTGCCGGACGAGCGGATCATCCGCATCCCGACCCATGACAATTTCTGGGCGATGGGCGACACCGGCCCCTGCGGTCCGTGTTCGGAGATATTCTACGATCACGGCGAAGGCATTCCCGGCGGACCGCCCGGAAGCCCGGACGAGGACGGCGACCGCTTCATCGAGATCTGGAATCTCGTCTTCATGCAATACGAGCAGCTGACGCCGGACGAGCGTGCCGACCTGCCGCGTCCGTCGATCGACACCGGCATGGGGCTCGAGCGCATCGCCGCCGTTCTGCAGGGCGAGCATGACAATTACGACATCGACCTGTTCCGCCATCTGATCGCGACGTCGGAGGAACTCTCCAAGACCAAGGCGGAGGGCGAGCACCGCGCCAGCCACCGCGTGATCGCCGATCACCTGCGCGCGTCGAGCTTCCTGATCGCCGACGGCGTGCTGCCGTCGAATGAGGGCCGCGGCTATGTCCTGCGCCGCATCATGCGCCGCGCCATGCGCCACGTCGAACTGCTTGGCGTCAAGGATCCGCTGATGCACCGTCTGGTGCCGGCGCTGGTCCAGGAGATGGGGCAGGCCTATCCGGAACTTGTACGCGCCCAGCCGCTTGTCGAGGAGACGCTGCTGCTCGAGGAGACACGTTTCCGCCGTACGCTCGACCGCGGTCTTGCTCTTCTCAACGAGGCGAGCGACGGCCTCGGAGAGGGCGATGCGCTGCCCGGTGAAACCGCTTTCAAGCTCTATGACACCTATGGCTTCCCGGTCGACCTGACGCAGGACGCCCTGCGCCAGCGCGGCGCTACCGTCGATATGGACGCATTCAACGCCGCCATGGAACGCCAGCGCGCCGAAGCGCGCGCCAACTGGCACGGTTCGGGCGAGCAGGCGACCGAAGCGGTCTGGTTCGGCCTGCGCGAGAAATACGGCGCGACCGAATTTTTGGGCTATGAGGCCGAGAAGGCCGAGGGCGTTGTCTTCGCGCTGGTGCGCGACGGTGCGGAAGTCCAGGAGGCCGGGCAGGGCGACGAGGTCGCCATTATCGTCAACCAGACGCCTTTCTATGGCGAATCCGGCGGCCAGCAGGGCGACCGCGGCATGATGAAGGGCGATGGCGTTCTCGTCACGGTTACCGATACCCAGAAGAAGGCCGATGGTCTTTTTGTTCATTACGGCACGCTGACCGAAGGCGTGCTGAAGCCGGGCGCCGAGGTCGAACTGGAGATCGATCACCAGCGCCGTGCGCGGTTGCGCTCCAACCATTCGGCGACCCACCTCATCCACGAGGCGTTGCGCGAGGTGCTGGGCACCCACGTTGCCCAGAAGGGGTCGCTGGTTGCCGCCGACCGGCTGCGGTTCGACTTCTCCCATCCCAAGCCGATGAGCGAGCAGGAGCTGGACGAGGTCGCCGGGATCGCCAACGAGATCATCCTGCAGAACGCCCCGGTGCGCACGCGCCTGATGGCGCTGGAGGATGCCCGCGAAACCGGCGCCATGGCGCTGTTCGGCGAGAAATATGCCGATGAGGTTCGCGTCGTCTCGATGGGCACGGCCGAACGCGGCAAGAAGAAGGGCAAGACCTATTCGGTCGAACTGTGCGGCGGCACGCATGTGCGCTCTACCGGCGAAATCGGGCTTGCCCATGTGCTTTCGGAAACGGCCGTCGCCTCCGGCGTGCGCCGAATCGAGGCGCTGACCGGGGAGGCCGCCCGCGAATATCTATCCCAACAGGATGATCGCGTCCGCGCGATCGCGGCAACGCTGAAGACCGGTCCCGACGAAATCCTGCCGCGTCTCGAGGCGCTGGTGGAGGAACGCCGCAAGCTCGAACGCGAACTGACCGAGGCCAGGAAGGCGCTGGCGCTGGCCGGCCCGGCGGGCGGTGCGGCGGAAGGGCCGGAGGACGTCGCCGGCACGAAATTCATCGGCCGTGTCGTCACCGGCGTTTCGCCGCGCGACCTGAAACCGATGGCCGACGACGCCAAACAGTCGCTCGGCAGCGGCGTCGTTGCCTTCGCCGCGGCGTCCGAGGACGGCAAGGGCAGCGTCGTCGTCGCGGTGACGGAAGATCTCACCGGCCGGTTCAATGCCGTGGATCTGGTGCGCGCGGCTTCCGCGGCGCTCGGCGGCAAGGGCGGCGGCGGGCGGCCCGACATGGCCCAGGCCGGCGGTCCCGACGGCGGCAATGCGAATGCCGCGATCGATGCCGTGCGCGCCGCGATGGCGTCCTGACAAAGGGCGCCGGGGAAGGTGGAACGGCCGATCGACAGCAGCAGCCTCCGCCACCGTCTATACGCGGCGCTTGAAGGCGGGGTTGGGGCCGGTTTTCTGGGCGCTCTGATCGAGAGTGTCCTGGTCGGGCTGATCATTCTCAACGTATTGGCCGTCGCGCTGGAAACGGAGCCGAGCTTCTCGGAGCACTACGGCTTTCTGCTCGACGAGTTCGAGGTATTTTCCGTCGCGGTCTTCACGGTCGAGTATCTGGTGCGTCTTTGGTGCGCGGTCGAGGATCCGCGGGTTGCGGATATGGGCAAGCTGGCCGGCAGGATGTCTTTCGCCGTTCGCCCGCTCATGCTGGTCGATCTCCTCAGCTTCCTGCCCGCTTATCTCGTGTTTCTGGCGCCCGGTATCGATCTGCGCATGATACGCATGCTGCGCCTGATTCGGGTGCTCAAGATCACGCGATACTCGCCGGCGGTGCACACGCTTGCCGAAGTGGTGATGCAGGAACGCCGCGCGCTTTTCGGAACGCTGCTTCTTCTCCTGATCGCGGTCACGTTTTCCGCCGCCGCCATGTATCTGGCCGAAAGCTCGGTTCAGCCGGAGAGCTTCGGTTCGATACCCGCGGCCATGTGGTGGGCGATCACCACGCTCACCACGGTCGGATATGGCGACGTCGTTCCCGTCACAGCGGCTGGCCGGCTGATCGGCGGCGTCAGCATGATTGTCGGGCTCGGCCTGTTCGCCCTGCCTGTCGGTATTATGGCGACCGCCTTCGTCAGCGCCATCCAGCGGCGTGATTTCGTCGTCACCTTCGGCATGTTGTCGCGCGTCCCCATATTCGCCGAGTTCGACGCGCGGGTGCTCGGTGAAGTGCTGGCGCTGCTGCGGACGCGCATGGCCAAGGCGGGCGACGTGATCGCTTCGGCGGGGGAGCCGGCCGATGCCATGTATTTCGTCATCTCCGGCGAGGTCGAGGCGGAACTGCCCGAGCGCACGGTCCGGTTCGGTCCCGGAGACTTTTTCGGCGAACGGGCGCTGATCCACAAGACGCGCCGTAGCGCGACGATGGTGGCGATCTCCCAGTGCCGGCTTCTGACGTTGAGCGCCGGCGATTTCGCGATCCTGCTTGCCAAGCATCCCGAACTCTCCAAGCGCGTTCATGAAGTGGCGCGCATCCGGCTCCGCGAACTGGAGGACGCCCGCGAAATTGCGCAGGCGGAACTCGACGAGGCCGACAAGCGGCGCGATGGATTGTGAGGCCGATGCCGCGCCGCGACCGGCCCGTCAGCGTTCTTGCGGCCGCTCGGTGCGCAACCTGATCCCGCGAATGCGGATCGCCAACTGCCAGCCGAGCAGAATCGTGATCACGCCGGCGCCGATCATCCAGGCGGCGTTGGCGACGATATCGGCCAGTTCGGCGATCGATTGCGCGAACAGGCTGCCGAGCAGCAGGTAGCCGCCGATCCAGATGACCTCTCCGGCGATGTCGGCGAGCGTGAACCGGTGCAGCGGATGCTGCGACAATCCGCTGGTCAGGTTGATCCATGGCCCGATCGGCGTGAACAGCCAGCGGCTCAGGAAGACGCTGCCGTCGCCCCATTTGCGTATGAACCGTTCGGACTTCTTCAGGCTCTCCTGCAGCCTCGGAGAACGGTCGATCCGGTCGCGAAAGGCGGTGGCTGCGAACCGCCCGGCCGCATAACCCGCGTGGTCGCCGGCGACGGCGCCGGCAAGGCCCCAGGCGTAAAGCTGCCAGAACGACAGGTTTCCGTCGGCCTGCAGCGCGCCTGCCGTCAGAAGCAGGATCGAGGTCGGCAGCGGCAGACCGAACTGGCCGGCGGCGATGATCGCAAACAGCGCCGGCGCGCCGTAAAGCGAAAAGACGGCGAGAATCGACTCCGTCATCGTTCCGTCGGCGCCTTGCCGGCTTCCGCCTTCGCAAGCGCCTCGTTCACGTCGCGGATGAGGCTTTGCACCGGGACCCCGCGGTCATGCGCGATCCGTGCGATAGGCCGCCGGTCACGCGCCTGCGGATCGAGGCCGAGCGCCTCGCGCACCACCTCGATATCGACACGGTGGGACTTCGCCACATAGCCTGGCGGCATCCAGCCGGCGACGGGGACATTCTGGTGTCCGGACCAGTAGATGTAGAAGGCGGCCGTGCGGGCCCCGAACACGACCGTGAAGGAAAGGGCAATCGCGAATGCGATCACCAGGAGCCGGTTGGTGCGCCAGAGGGTGCGCAACGTTTCGATCACGGCATCCCTCCGGCTGGATTGCGCCTGGCGGTTACGCCATCGCCTTCTGCAGGTTCTCGTCGATCTTGTCGAGGAAGCCGGTGGTCGACAGCCACGGCTGATCCGGGCCGATCAGCAGCGCCAGGTCCTTGGTCATGAAACCGCCTTCGACGGTGTCCACGCAGACCTTTTCGAGCGTCGCTGCGAAATTCGCCAGGTCCTTGTTGTCGTCGAGCTTGGCCCGGTGCGCCAGTCCCCGCGTCCAGGCGAAGATCGAGGCGATCGAGTTTGTCGAGGTTTCCTGGCCCTTCTGGTGCTGGCGGTAATGGCGCGTCACCGTGCCGTGAGCGGCTTCGGCCTCGACGGTCTTGCCGTCCGGCGTCATCAGCACCGAGGTCATCAGGCCGAGCGAGCCGAATCCCTGCGCCACGATGTCCGACTGCACGTCGCCGTCATAGTTCTTGCAGGCCCAGACATAGCCGCCCGACCATTTGAGCGCTGCCGCCACCATGTCGTCGATCAGGCGGTGTTCGTACCAGATCTTGGCTTCCTTGTACTGCGCCTCGAACTCGGCCTCGTAGACCTCCTGGAAGATGTCCTTGAAACGCCCGTCATAGGCTTTCAGGATCGTGTTCTTGGTCGAGAGATAGCAAGGCACCTTGCGCTGCAGCGCATAGTTCAGCGAGGCGCGGGCGAAATCGCGGATCGAATCGTCGAGGTTGTACATCGCCATGGCGACACCCGACGACGGCGCATCGAACACTTCGTGCTCGATTTCGGCGCCATCCTCGCCGACGAACTTGATCGTCAGCTTGCCCTTGCCCGGGAAGCGGAAGTCGGTCGCCCGGTACTGGTCGCCGAAGGCATGGCGGCCGACGATGATCGGCTGGGTCCAGCCCGGAACCAGGCGCGGCACGTTCTTCATGATGATCGGCTCGCGGAAGATCACGCCGCCGAGGATGTTGCGGATCGTCCCGTTCGGCGAGCGCCACATCTTCTTCAGGCCGAATTCCTCGACGCGCGCCTCGTCCGGCGTGATCGTCGCGCACTTCACCCCGACCCCGTATTTCTTGATGGCGTTGGCGGCGTCGACGGTGATCTGGTCGTCGGTCTCGTCGCGCTTCTCGACGCTGAGGTCGTAATATTTCAGGTCGATATCCAGATAAGGATGGATCAGCTTTTCCTTGATGAACTGCCAGATGATGCGGGTCATTTCATCCCCGTCGAGCTCTACGACCGGATTGTCGACCTTGATCTTTGCCATGGAGGAAGTCCCTTTTTCGCCTTGCATTGGTTGGCGTGGGCTATAGCAAGGGCGCATAGCGAGGGCAATCGGGACGGGGCCGCGAAAGCGGGACGGAGAAGATTCCGCCGCAGGCGGACGCAGCGGCGATCGCATTGCCGGAGGGGCGAACGATGAAAATCCCGGTTTTGCGCGGTTTCGAGAGCCGAATGCGCCTGATCCGGAATCGGATTTTCGGGACATGGTCGCATGTGGACGCTCTCCGGGCCGTTTCGCAGCTGGGGAACTTGAACTATTTCATTATAAGGCAATGCGGCGATCACCGTCTTGCGGTCGATCCGTCCGATCTCGTCATCGGCCAGTGCGTGCTCACATCGGGAAACTGGCAGCGCGCGGAAACCGAACGCGCTATCGAATTCCTGCACGGGCAGGGGATGCTGCGCGAAAACGCCGCCTTTATCGACGTCGGCGCGAATATCGGTACGCAATCGATCTATGCCTTGTTGTCGGGCCGGTTCAGCCGCGTTCTCGCGCTCGAGCCGTCACCGGCGCATTTCGATCTTTGCAATGTAAACATGGCGCTCAACGGCTTTTCGGATCGGGCAGTCTGCCGCAAAAAGGCTGCGGGTGCCCGAGCGGAGCGTCTCGCGCTCGAACTGAACGCAACCAACAAGGGCGACAATCGCCTGGCCGACAGGTCTTCGGCGAAAAGCGTGGGCGTCGATGTCGAGCCGCTGGATGCCATCCTTGAAACCGAAGGAATGACCGCTGGCGATATCGGTCTGGTCTGGATCGACGTGCAGGGCCATGAACCGTTCGTCATCGACGGGATGGCACGTGTCCTCGAAGCCGGCATTCCGCAAGTGATCGAGTTCAATCCGCATCTCTACGGCCGGGAGGATAGACAGCGTTTCCTGGAAAAACTTGCCGCGCATTATGACGGCTTCGTTGATATCGGCGAGGAATGCCCTTCGATGCAGCCATTCGACACTCTGGCGCGGCGCACGAAACCGGCCGATATCCTCGTGGTTCGCAAAGCGATGCCGTGAACCGTCGGCGAGACGCCGCCCGAGCAGACCGACGATTTGCACAAAGATTGTTCCAATGCCGATCCGGTTGTGGCAGGTGCAGGCGCGCAGGGACTTTGAAAAGCAGGCCATGGCAGGAACAGACAAGCATCGAGATTTGATCGCGGAAGGCCCGGCGATCGTTCTGGTCGAACCGCAGCTCGGCGAAAATATCGGCATGGTCGCCCGCGCGATGGCGAATTTCGGCCTGGCAGACCTTCGCCTGGTCGAGCCGCGCGACGGCTGGCCGAATCCGAAGGCCGAAGCCGCGGCCAGCGGCGCCATCCATGTGCTGGAACGCGCCAGTCTCTATTCGTCCGTGAAGGAGGCGCTTGTCGGTTGCTCCTACGTTGTGGCGACGACGGCGCGTCAGCGCGAAGGCTTCAAGACTGTCCTCGGGCCCGTCGACGCGGCGCGCAAGCTGCGCGAAAACCATCGGCGGTCGCTGACCGGCGCCATCCTGTTCGGACGCGAACGCTTCGGCCTCGACAACGAGGAAGTCGGGCTAGCCGACGATATCGTCACCTTTCCGGTCAATCCGGCCTTCGCGTCGCTCAATCTCGCCCAGGCCGTGCTCCTGATGAGCTACGAGTGGATGAAATCGGGTCTCGCGACCGAGAGCCAGACGCCGTTTTCCGGGCCGGAATTCGCGCCGGCGCCGAAGGAGCAGTTGTTCGGCCTGTTCGATCAGCTCGAACGGGCGCTGGACAGCCGCGGCTATTTCCGCCCGCCGGAGAGAAAGCCGGTGCAGGTGGAAAGCCTGCGGGCGGTATTCACGCGCGCCGGACTGTCGGTCGAGGAAATTCGCGTATTGCGCGGCATCGTTTCGAGCCTCGACCGGTTTTCCCCGGCCAATCCGCGCGGCGCCGGATCGCCCGGCGACGATCCGCGCCGGGTCTCGACCGGCGGCAAGCGCACGAAAAAACGGTCGGGGGCGGGGCGCTCCGATGGCTGACCCGCGTCCGCGCACGGCGCTTTTCTTCGACAGCGGCATCGGCGGGCTTTCGGTCCTGCGCGAGGCGCGCGTGCTGATGCCCGACTGGCGTTTCATCTATGTCGCCGACGATGCGGCCTTTCCCTATGGCGCGTGGGAAGAGGGCGCGCTGCGCGATCACATAACCCGCCTGTTCGACGGCTTGCTTGCCGAACACCGCCCCGCGCTCTGCGTGATCGCCTGCAACACGGCGTCGACGCTCGCCATCGATCACCTGCGCGACGTCTTTCCCGGCGAAACCTTCGTCGGCACCGTGCCGGCCATCAAGCCGGCGGCGGAGCGGACGGCGAGCGGCCTCGTCTCGGTCCTGGCGACGCCCGGGACGGTCAAGCGGCAATATACGCGCGAACTGATCCGCCAATACGCCAGCAAATGTCATGTGCGTCTCGTCGGCAGCGACAATCTCGCCGCCATGGCCGAGACCTATATGCGCGGCGAGATGGTCGACGAGGAAGAGGTCCGCCGCGAGATCGCCCCCTGTTTCATGGAGGAGGACGGCCGCCGCACCGACATTGTCGTCCTTGCCTGCACGCATTATCCCTTTCTGGTCAATCGCTTCCGCAAGGTCGCGCCCTGGCCCGTCGACTGGATCGACACGTCGGAGGCGATCGCGCGCCGCGCCAAGGCGCTGGCCGAAGCGATGCAGACCGGGCCGGCAGGCGCGCACGAGCCGGACCTCGCGATTTTCACCTCCGGCTGAGCCTGTGCCGGAACTCCGGCGGCTGATGCAGGGATTCGGCCTGACCGTCGCCGGCTAGACCATCAGCCGATCCCGCCGACCCATGCGAAGGCGCGGCGGATTTCCGCTTCGCCGTTTGTCTCGAACCATTTGCCGTGCGCGATGACGACCTTGTCGGGCTTGCAGGCGAGCATCCACTCCACCGTCGGGCGGAGCCGCGCATGCTTGCCAAGATAAGTGAGACGGAGATCGCCCGGCGCTTTTCCGTTCGGCGACAGAATGCCGGCGAGACGGGCGAGAAACCGGGTTAGCGGCCGGTTGAGGCGCTCCGCCTCGAAGTTCTCGATCATGTCGGCGAGGATGAGGACGCGCGAAGGTTTGTGAAAGAAGATCACTTCCCTGAGAGCGTTGCTGCCTTCGGCAATGCGCTGATCGATGACGTCGGCCCATTCCGGCGGCGGAGCGTTCGCCAGATCGTCGGAAAACGATACATCGGAGCGCTTGCGCACGCCGGGCGAAGCCCAGGTCCGCGCTTGCGGATAACGCTTCGACCATGCGCCGACGGAAATGTGGTGGATGGCGTTCGGCGAGACGAGATGCGCGACCGGGCCGAGCGCATCGATCTCGGCGAGGAGCTGTTCGTCCGGCGCGATCGGTGAATGAATCCAGAGGGAACCGTCCGGCAGTCGGACCACCGTCATGCGGGTGGGAAACGGAAAGCGCCAGCCCATATAGCCCCACTGGACGACAGGTCCGTCGGCGATCCAGATTTCCGGCCCGATGGGTTTCAGCGTGCCAAGCGGTTCGTAGGGGCGGTAAGAGGCAGACATGCCGCCAGACTAACGCACGCGATTTGCGCGCGACAGTCCGGCGACAGCCTTGGGGCCTGGATTTTGCACTGCGGCGAGCAATGCCCGGATGAAGCGCTGGTCAGAAGAAACGCAACAGGTCCGGTAGTCTTTCCGCCGCCGCCCGCAAGAGCGACCGGTCGCGGATACGGTAGCGGCGGGAAATGGCGCCTTATTGTAAAAACTCGCCATATTGGCGGAATGGCCGCGGGTATCAACCGATCAGGCTGTAGCGGTCGCGATGCTGGATCGAAAGGCGCTGGACCAGGTCATAACGGATCATCATGTTGGGTCCGCGCACGAATTCACCCGGCGTGCAGCCGATGATATCCTTGAAATCCCTGATGAAATGCGACTGGTCATAGAATTGGTCGCCGGCCACATGGCGCCAGTCCGTTTCGCCGCTCCAGGCAAGATGGGTTGATACGTTGAGCGCGCGGAAAGTGCGGTGCAGGCGCTTTGGCGGCGCGCCGAAATAGGTATTGCACAACCGGTCGATCTGGCGATGCGACAGACCGGAGCGCTTGATCAGCTCGTCGACGGAAGGCGAGTTCGGATCGAGCAGCCATTGCGTCGCCGTTCCAAGAAACTCGGAATTCAGCCCGCGCCTTTCTCGCAGCAGCGAGCGGAAGAGATCGTCGGCAACCCCGAACATCCCGGCATCGTCGCGCGCCGCGAGGAAACGTTCATGCAGCCGTGCCTCGTTGATGCGGCACAGATCGCCGAGCCGCGTGCAGGCATTGACGAGTTCGTTGACCGGCAGACCGAGCAATTCCTGCCAGCCCAGAGGCGTGATCAGCGCGGCGATAATGACGCTGCCCGCGCTGACGGCCACATGGCCGGCCTTCATGGTCGGCCCGCAAACGATCGCCGCCGGCGGTCCGAACACATCGTTGCTCCTGCCGCGCCGCAGCGTCGACGTGCCGGACAGGATGAAGCGGATATGCGGAACCTCCGCGCGGGTGAGATCCGCCATCGCCGTCCGGGATTTCCATGATGTAATAGCTGGCGACATGAGCGCGCAGGTCGCTTGCCGGCTGCCAGTAGTCGTAGCGCAATGTGGCGTCCCCTGATCCGGTCCGGGCTGTTCGCCGGACTGCCCGGTCATGATGAAACTATCAAACGCGCCGCCGCTCAACGGTTTTTTCGCCGCAGGGTTGCAGTACACGGCAAGAACACGCCCGCCGCCGCCCCACTCGCCGGCGACGGCCGTGAAAGAGCCGCGGCAATTGACTTCCCGCGCCGTTTCGCCTAGAGCCTGCCGGTGCAGGGTCTGTTGGCCCTGCATTTTCTTTGACGTATCCCGTGGACATAACCGCAAAGCGTGCGTGGCATGTCCTGTCAGTCGGCGAAAAAGGCCGGCAGAGGAGGGTGCGTTTCCTTTGACCCGAAACCTGAGGTTTTGGGTGCAACTCTTTGAAAGGAAATGCGATGAGCAAGCGCGAATCGTCCAAATACAAAATCGACCGCCGCATGGGCGAAAACATCTGGGGCCGTCCGAAGTCCCCGGTCAATCGCCGCGAATACGGCCCCGGCCAGCACGGCCAGCGCCGCAAGGGCAAGCTGTCCGACTTCGGCGTGCAGCTGCGCGCCAAGCAGAAGCTGAAGGGCTATTACGGCGATATCTCCGAAAAGCAGTTCCGCAAGACCTACGAGGAAGCCGCGCGCCGCAAGGGCGACACGCCGGATCAGCTGATCGGTCTTCTGGAAAGCCGTCTCGACGCGGTCGTCTACCGCGCCAAATTCGTGCCGACGATTTTCGCCGCACGCCAGTTCGTGAACCACGGCCACGTGATGGTCAACGGCCAGCGCGTGAACATTCCGTCCTATCGCTGCCGCGTCGGTGACGTGATCGAAGTCCGTGAAAAGTCGAAGCAGATGGCGCTGGTTCTCGAAGCGACCCAGCTCGCCGAACGCGACGTGCCGGAATACATCGAAGCCGACCACAACAAGATGGTCGCGACCTTCTCGCGCATACCCTCGCTCGGCGACGTGCCCTATCCGGTCATGATGGAACCGAACCTCGTGGTCGAGTTCTACTCGCGTTAATCGAGGTCTTCGCCAGGTTTCAGAGCCGCCCCGGTTTCCGGGGCGGCTTTTTGTTTGCCCGGCGATCGGTTAGGAAGCCCGCATGAACATTACGACGCCGACACCCGAAGACGCCGCCGCGGACACTTTCCATCCGCTGTTCGCCGATGCGCCGCGCTCCGTCGAATTCAACAAGTTGCGCAAGCGCCTGTTGCGCAACATGCGCCAGGCGATCGATGATTTCGCCATGATCAAGCCGGGCGAGCGCTGGCTGGTCGGGCTCTCCGGCGGCAAGGACTCCTTCGGCCTGTTGGCGCTTCTGATGGACCTGAAGTGGCGCGGGCTGCTGCCGGTCGATCTGCTGGCGTGCAATCTCGACCAGGGGCAGCCCAACTTTCCAAAACACATCCTGCCGGACTGGCTGTCGAAAAACGGGATCGACCACCGGATCGAGTATCAGGACACCTATTCGGTCGTCACCGACAAGATCCCGGAGAACCGCACCTATTGTTCCCTGTGCTCGCGGTTGCGCCGCGGCCATCTCTACCGGGTCGCGCGCGAGGAAGGCTGTTCGGCGCTGGTTCTCGGCCATCACCGCGAGGATATCCTCGAGACCTTCTTCATGAACCTTTTCCATGGCGGCCGGCTCGCCGCCATGCCGCCGAAACTGCTCAATGACGAGGGCGACGTGCTGGTCCTGCGCCCCTTGTCCTATTGCGCGGAAAACGATCTGGAGAAATTCGCGACGGCGATGCGGTTCCCGATCATCCCCTGCGACCTGTGCGGCTCGCAGGACGGGCTGCAACGCAATGCCATGAAGGCGATGCTCGCCGATATCGAGCACCGCATGCCGGGGCGCAAGGACACGATGATCCGCGCGCTGACGACCGTGCGGCCGAGCCATCTGCTCGACAGAAACCTGTTTGATTTCGCGGACATCGTCGCCAAAGGCTGAAATCACGCGGCGTCCACGTAACGCTCGTCACTATCCAGCCGGAAGGCCGCGACAAGATCGAAGAGGATCCCGGCTTCCTCGGCGAGGTTGTGCGTCGCCGCGTTCGTTTCCTCGGCCATGGCGGCGTTTTGCTGGGTCGCGCGATCGATCTGGTTCACGGTCGAGCTGACTTCGCGCAGGCTGGTTGCCTGTTCGACGCCGGCCTTTGCCATGACTTCCAGATGACCGCCGATCTCGTCGATACGGGCGGCGATCCGCGCAATCGACTCGCCGGTTTCGCCGACCAGGCGCACGCCGCTCTGGACCTCCTTGCCGGACCGGCCGATCAGTTCCTTGATTTCCCTGGCAGCCGACGCCGAACGGCCGGCAAGCTCGCGAACCTCCTGCGCGACGACTGCAAATCCGTGTCCGGCTTCGCCCGCCCGGGCCGCTTCGACACCTGCATTGAGCGCCAACAGGTTGGTCTGGAAAGCGATTTCGTCGATGACCCCGATGATCGTTCCAATTTCGTGCGACGCCTTTTCGATCCGGCCCATGGCCTCCACCGCATCGGTGACTATGACGCTGGAGTCGGATGCATCCTGGCGTGTCTCGAAAGCCAGCTTTTCGGTTTCCTGGGTCCGCGCCGACGACATCGAGACCGTCGAGGACACTTGTTCGACGGCGGCCGCGGTTTCTTCCAGCGAGGCGGCCTGGCTTTCGGTTCGCCGCGACTGCTCGTCGGCGGAAGACCGGAGCTGATCGCTGTTGGCCTGGATCGTTTGCGCGTTTTCGCGAATCCTGGCCAGGGTCTCGCGCATCTTCAGCATCGATTCGTTGAAGTCCCTGCGCAGGGTATCCAGTTCGCCCGGAAACGCCGTGTCGATGGTCCGGGTCAGGTCGCCCCGGGCAAGTCGGCCGAGCCCGTCCGCGATGGCCCCGATCGCGTCTCGAAGCTGGCGCTCGGCTTCCGCTTTTTGCCGGTCGGACGCCTCGCGCTCCCTGGCCGCGCGTTCGCGCGCCTCGCGCCCTTCCTGTTCGAGCCGCACCTTGTCTGCGGCATTCGACTTGAAGACGCCAAGCGCGCGCGCCATTTCGCCGATTTCGTCTCCGCGCTCGGTGCCGCTGATATCCGTTTCAAGGTTTCCGGAAGCCACATCGCGCATCGCATCGGTCAGCCGGCCGATCGGCCCCTTGAGAGCCGTGATGAGGAGGATTGCAGCGCATGCTCCGAACAGGCTGAATACGGCAGCCGCGGAAATCGAAATGCCGCGTGCTTTGTCCTGCACTCCGACGGCATTGCTGCTCTGGCTGTCGGCAAAACTGATGATGTTGAGCCATGCGTCGTCAATACGGGATGCGGCTTTATCGAACGCCTGGCGGCGTGTCTCGACAACATCGACGAGTGTCTCCGAATTGGCCTGGAGCGTCGCAAGACCCGGCAGGATTTCGTCAACCAGGCTGGTAATCGCCTTTTCGTCGCTTGCCGTCAGCCCGAATGTCACGACCTGCTTGCCGAGCAACGAGACTTCGTCCGCCAGGGCGGCCTTGGTTTTGCCGTCCCCCCGACCCAGAAGACGCACTGTCGCGAATTGAACGCGCTGTATTGTCTCGATGAGGTCCTGCGCGGCTGCCGAAATCGCGCGAGCCCGTCGGATCGGTTTCTCGATCTCCGCGAAGCGTTTTGATGCCGCGCTGGCGGATTGTTGGGAAAGGTCGCGCAACCGTGCGCCGGCCAGAAGAAGTGAGCGGGCGTGCATCTTCACTTCGGCGACCGCGGCGTCGGTGGGTGTTTTGCTCTTTCCGATCGCGAGAATGTCCTTGATCGCGCTGTCCAGGGCATTCGCCAGTCCGGCCTGCTCCTCCGGTAACGCGCGCACCAATTTGCGCTGGATTTTTACGAGGTCTCTCTTCCGCTTGCCGATGATGCCAAGCACATCCTGGGCGGTGATCGCCTCGTCGAGTTCCGCGGCATCGGCTTCGATTTCGCTGGCCGCGTTTGAATACCGGCTGGCGGCATTCAGCAAGTCTGTCGCCGCCTTCTCATCATGCATGGCTGCGCGCATGAGCTTGTCGGCCTCTTCGGACAGCCGTGTCTTCGTGGTGGCGAGCGTGCCGATGTCGGTTTCGATCGCCGCGCGGGCTTGCGCTTCCTGCTGATGGAGTTGCCACAACTTCCCGGTTTCGGCCTTCAGGCCGACCGCGATATCCTGCGCCGCGTGAAGCGCATCCGCTTCTTCGCGCGTCGCGGCGTAAACGATGCTGTCCTGCATTGTGGCGATCTGGGCATCGAGCCGGGCCACGACGGCGTCACGGCTTTCCTCTGTCGCGGACGAGAGGAAACCGTTCATCTCGGCGTAGGCTTCCTTGAATCCGCTCAGTGACGCGATGCTGGCATTGGCGCCGCCGATGCGCTGGCTGAGCATCGATCCGGCATAATAGTTTATCGCCGAAAGCCCGACGATGCCGCCAACCAGCGGCAGCACGAAAATGAAGACCTTCGACCGGATCGAAAGGCCGGCGAGCGTTTTGTCGAGAAACATCGGGACACCGGAAATTACCCGCACGTGCCGGCGCAGGAGACTGCGCAAGAGATGCGATATGACAGCAGACATCGGGCGGTATATTCGGCGTGTCGTCATGACGCGTAATTCCGGTCACAGGAAAATCCGCCTGTACGCGCGACGATGACCCGAAAATGTTAATATTGGAAAAAGTCGAGGCTGACTTTCGACCGAACCGGTCGCCCTATGTGGTGGCGGTGAAAAGACGGCCTTTTTCCGCCAGGAAGAAAAGCAACGTGATCAGCGATGTCAGCGCACTGCCGGCGATGAGCGGCAGCGGCGTGCCGTCGAAGGTCTGGCCGATCGCCGCGCCGACAAGCCCGCCTCCGACCGTCTGCGTGAAACCGAGGACGGATGATGCCGTCCCTGCCACCTTGCCCAGCGGTTCCATCGCGATCGAATTGAAATTGGCGCCGATCAGTCCGAACAGCGGCATGATCAGCGCCAGCACGACCATGAACAGCCACAACGGCACGTCGTGGCCGTAGAACCAGGCCGAAGCCGCTGCGCTGATGGCGAGGTGGCCGACCAGGGCACCGTGCGAAAGGCGGCGCATGCCGATGCGCTCGACGATTCGCGAATTGAGGAAGGACGTCACCGACATCAGGACGCCGCCGGTGGCCATCGCGAGCGGGAAATAGGCGTGCAGTCCGTAGACCTCGCCGAAGATCGGCTGCGCCAGGTTCAGGAACGCGAACAGGGACCCGAAAAAGAATGCCGTCGCCAGCGTGTAGAACAGCGAAACCCGGTTCGACACGACGAGGCGGAAGCCCTGAACGATCACCTTCGCGGACAATGCCCGCCGATTCGCCGGAGTGAGCGTTTCACGCAGTCTGATCGCGCCCCACAGCGTCATGACGACGGCGAGCACGGCCATGAACCAGAAAATGTGCTGCCAGGGGCCGACAAGGATAATTCCCTGGCCGATAAAGGGCGCGATGATCGGCACGACCATGAAGACCATCATGACCAGCGACATGGTGGACGCCATCGCACGCCCGGTATGCGTGTCGCGCACGACCGCGAGCGCGATCACACGGGTTCCGGCCGCACCGAGCCCCTGGACGAACCGCAACACCAGAAGCGTTTCCAGATTCGGCGCGAAACCGCCGGCAATCGCACACAGGATATAGACGGCAAGTCCGAAAAACAGCGGCTTGCGCCGTCCGAACCGGTCGGAAATCGGGCCGAAGAACAACTGGGCGCCGCCAAAGCCCATGACATAGGACAGCAGGATGAACTGCACCGCGTTGCCGTCGATCCCGTAGGCGGACGAAATGTTCGGAAACGCCGGCAGCAGGATATCGATCGCCAGCGCGTTGAGCGCCATCAGTCCGGCGACGATGGCGATGAATTCCGCACGCGGAACACCCATGCGGGCAAGTTCTTCCGTCTCCGGCAGGTTCGCGGATTTTTGCATGGTCCAGGATTGTCCGGTTATTCGGTGGCCGACGCCTGACCGGTATACCCGGCCAACTCTCCGTTTATGACATAGCGCAGGATATCCACAACCTGTGCGGGCGTCTTGGTGACGGCGAGGGCGGCGGCGTCGACTTCCTTCAGCGCGTGCGCATGTTCGTCCTGGTGCATGACGATGAGGGCCTTACCCAGCGCGCTTGCATAACCCGCGTCGAACGCCGCGTTCCATTGTTTGTATTTCTCGCCGAAACGCACGACGACGATGTCGGCGGCGGCGATAAGCGTACGGGTGCGGATCGCATTCATCTGCGCGCCTTTGTGGTCGTGCCAGAACTTGCTCGAACTCAGCGCCGAGAATGGCGACGCCGCAATCGTCGGAGGCTTCGTGATGGGTCACGGGACCGGTGAAGCTGACGGGCAGGCCGGCGGCTTTTGCGCCGTCCTCGATCTGGTGACGCCAGTCGGTGTGGATTTCGCCGGAGAGGTAGACGGTCCAGGTCATGGTGCGAACTCCTTCTTCTGCGACGTCATAAAGGACAAGCGGTGTCACAAGTCCACCGGACTGGTCGAATTTTTCATCCAGTGAGACTCCGGGCCGGCCGGAGGGATGAAACATCCAGTCCGGTATCAGGCCGCCGGAGCCCAATCGACCCAGCGGCCGTGAAAATCGCCGCGGCCGAGCGTGACCGTTTCGCCGGCGGTCTCACCACCCGTCCAGGTGGTCACGACGATCGGCGCGCCGTCGGGCTTGCCGTCGGTTTCGAAGCGCAGCCAGGCAAACGGCGCGTCCTGCGGTCGCTGTGGCGCCGGCGTCTTCGATCAGCGCTTGCGTGCGCGCCTGTTCGCCGTCGGGCATGTATTGCCACATGATCGTGTGGAAGACGGTGTGCAGGCGGCCCGGATAGCGCTCGGCGAGCCGTTTTTCGAGCCAGTCGGAGGCTGCGGCCGTTTCGACGGCCGGTGGATGGGACGCCGCGACGCAAAGCGCGCCGCGCAGCCGGTCGAGACGCGCCGGCTGGTCCGGCCAGACATAGGACTCCAAACGCAGTCGTTCCTGTTCACCGTCGACCGGGATCGGCGCGATGTCGCAGCCGGCGCTGTTGCGGACAGAAACCGGTGCGGGAACGGGCAGCGCATCGCCACGCACTTCGCAGGCAAGCGTCACCGGAGAATCGAGACTACCCCATCCCCAGCCGCCGAATTCATAGCGGTAGCGGTGCCAGTTCTGGTTCAGTCCGGCACTCGAACCGAGTTCGGAAAGGACAAAGGGCATCCCGAAGCGCGCTTGCAGATGCAAGAAGGCGGGAAGCAGAACGGCCGAGCGCGCGGTTTCGTTGGTTTGCGGTGCGTTGTCGAGGAAACCGTCGATGAAATCGCCGTGGCGCGAAATCGCGCCCAATACGGCAGCGCGAACGGCCGTGTCGCTGGCGTCGTTCGGCGGGTAGGCGTCGGCGAGCGCTGTGTCCCGCTTGCCAAGGACGAGATTGTGCAGGGCGCCGGTCAGACGCAAGGGCAGGGCATCTCCCGCTGAATCGGGCCGGCCGCTCCATCCGGCGAGCCGGTCGTATACCGGGCCGGGCGGCACCCCCTCGTCGGCGACAAGGGCGCAAAGGCGCGCCGTGAACGGTGAACCCAGCGCAAGGCAGGATTTCTCCTGCTTGCGGAAGGCGTTTGCGATGTGCGGCGGAAGCGGGACGGCGTTCATAATCCCGCCGTCACATCGCCCGGCATTCTCAGGCAGCGCCTTTGACGGCGACGCCCTTTTCCTGCATGTGGCCCTGCAATTCGCCTGCCTGGAACATCTCGCGGATGATATCGCAACCGCCGACGAATTCGCCCTTCACGTAGAGCTGCGGGATGGTCGGCCAGTTGGAATAATCCTTGATGCCCTGGCGCAGATCATCATCCGCAAGCACGTTGATGCCTTTGTAGTCGACGCCGAGATAATCGAGGATCTGGACGACCTGGCCGGAAAAACCGCACTGCGGAAATCCGGGTGTGCCCTTCATGAAAAGCACGACGTCGTTCGCCTTGACTTCCTGGTCGATGAATTCGTTGATTCCGCTCATTTTCGTTCCTTTCAGTTCCGGGCCGAGCGCCCGGCGGTTCGCTTGTCTTGCGGCATTTCAGTCCGGAGCGCTGGTCTGCAGCGCGAGCGCGTGCAGAACGCCGCCCATGTTTCCCTGCAGCGCCTGATAGACCATCTGGTGCTGCTGGACCCGCGATTTGCCGCGGAAGCTTTCCGAAACGACTTCCGCCGCATAGTGATCGCCGTCGCCCGCCAGATCCCGGATCGTCACCTTGGCGTCCGGTATTCCCGCCTTGATCAATTTCTCGATTTCCGAGGCGTTCATGGGCATGAAGATCGTCTCCTACTCTGCGGCTTCGGCATGTTTCGCGGCGTCCATGAAATCGGGAAACCAGGCTTCATGGATTTCTGCCAGTTCCCTTACAGATATGGCCACCGGGGCCGGTCCCGTCAATGAGAGGTTTTCTCCACCGGCTTTGCCGAGCTCCCGGAACGGAACCCCGGCGCCTTCGGCGTTGAGCGCGAAGAAGTGCGCGTCCTGCGCCTTGACCGTCACGAGATAGCGGCCCTGGTCCTCGCCGAAGAGGAGCGCATGCAGCGGCGCTGCGTCGCCCGCGTCGACCGTCGCACCCTTGCCCGACGCGATGCACATCTCGGCAAGCGCGATGATCATGCCGCCGTCGGACAGGTCGTGACAGGCAGTGACCTGACCGTTGCGGATCGCCGAGCGGACGAAGTCGCCATTGCGTTTTTCGCAAAAGAGATCGACCGGCGGCGGCGGTCCATCCGTGCGCTCATTGACGATCCGGTTGAAAATCGACTGGCCGAGATGTGTGCCGTCGCCGCCGAGCAGGAAGATTGCGTCACCGTCCTGCATGGTGTTGATGCGCGCCATGACCGAATAATCCGGCAGCAGGCCGACGCCCGCGATGGTCGGCGTCGGCAGGATCGCCTCGCCATTGGTCTCGTTGTAGAGCGACACGTTGCCCGAGACGATCGGGAAACCGAGCGCCGTGCAGGCCTCGCCGATCCCCTCGATGGCGCGCACCAGTTGTCCCATGATTTCCGGTCGCTGCGGGTTGCCGAAATTGAGATTGTCGGTCGCCGCCAGCGGTTCGGCGCCGGTGGCGGTGATGTTGCGCCAGCATTCGGCGACCGCCTGCTTGCCGCCCTCGAACGGATCGGCCTCGCAATAGCGCGGCGTCACGTCGGAGGAAAAGGCGAGCGCCTTGGTCTCGTGCCCGTCGACGCGCACGACGCCGGCGTCGCCGCCGGGAAGCTGCAGCGAGTTGCCCTGGATCAGAGTGTCATACTGCTCCCACACCCAGCGCCGCGACGCCATGTTCGGCGATCCGAGGATCTGCCTGATGGCGTCGCCGTAGTCTTCCGGCTCCGGGAATTGTGCCGCGTCCATCGGCTGGTACTGCGCCGGGGTCATCCACGGGCGGTCATATTCGGGCGCCTCGTCGCCCAGTTCCTTGATCGGCAGGTTGGCGACTTCCTCGCCCTCGTGGCGGATGCGGAAGCGCAGATCGTCCGTGGTTTCGCCGACGATGGCGAAATCGAGGCCCCATTTGTGGAAGATCGCCTTGGCTTCCTCTTCCTTTTCGGGCCGGAGCACCATCAGCATGCGCTCCTGGCTTTCCGACAGCATCATCTCGTAGGCGCTCATGCGCTCCTCGCGCACCGGCACCTTGTCGAGATCGAGTTCGATGCCGAGATTGCCCTTCGCGCCCATCTCGACGGCCGAGCAGGTCAGTCCGGCCGCGCCCATGTCCTGGATGGCGATGACCGCGCCCGACGCCATCAGTTCGAGGCAGGCCTCGAGCAGGCATTTCTCGGTGAACGGGTCGCCGACCTGCACGGTCGGGCGCTTCTGGTCGATGTCGTCGCCGAATTCGGCCGAGGCCATGGTCGCGCCGCCGACGCCGTCGCGGCCCGTCTTGGCGCCGAGATAGACGACCGGCAGGCCGACGCCCTTGGCTTCCGAGAGGAAGATCGCGTCCGTCTTGGCGATCCCGGCCGCGAACGCGTTGACGAGAATATTGCCGTTGTAGCGGGCATCGAACTCGACTTCGCCGCCGACGGTCGGCACGCCGAAGGAATTGCCGTAGCCGCCGACGCCGGCGACGACGCCGGAGACGAGATGGCGGGTCTTCGGATGCTCGGGCTCGCCGAAGCGCAGCGCGTTCATCGCCGCAACCGGCCGCGCGCCCATGGTGAAGACGTCGCGCAGGATGCCGCCGACGCCCGTCGCCGCGCCCTGATAGGGCTCGATATAGGACGGGTGGTTGTGGCTCTCCATCTTGAAGACGACGCAGTCGCCGTCGCCGATATCGACCACGCCGGCATTTTCGCCCGGGCCCTGGATCACCTGCGGCCCGGTGGTCGGCAGGGTTTTCAGCCACTTCTTGGAGGACTTGTAGGAACAGTGCTCGTTCCACATCGCCGACCAGATGCCGAGTTCGGTGAATGTCGGCTCGCGCCCGGTCAGTTCGAGGATGCGTTCATATTCGTCGGGCGTGATGCCGTGGGCTTCGACGAGTTCGGGAGTAATGGGGAGCGAATTGCGAATGGTCATAAAGGGCCGTACGGAGGTTGCTGCCAAGGTATGTGAAAGCCGAATACACCAAAATGCGGGCACGCTAAAAGGGCTGATAAGCCCTTGCGGTCATCAGGACGGTTTTTTCCCGGTCTAATCGGAGATAACGCGAAAAGACGGCTCAATCAGGCTCAGTCGTAGCTCTCGTATCCGCCGGCGCCGCTCTCGAGCAGCGCGCGCAGTCGTTGCAGTCCGCTGCGCACGACGTCGCGGTCCACCGGATTGGAGAATGCGATGCGCACACGATGAAATGTCCTGTCCGAACGTCCGGTCTTGAACTCGTCCTCGGAATCGATCAGCACTTTTTCGCGCTCCGCCGCGGTCTTGAACGTACCGGACAGCCAGGGTTCCGGCAGTTTTAGCCAGATGAAGGGCGCGGTTTCGTACGAATTGAACTCGTAACCGGCAAAGGTCTCGCGCACCATCGCGACACGCTCGGCGATTTCGGCAGCGACCAGCTTGCTGATGTCGTCGGCGGCGCCGGAATTGACGAGCCGCGCCGCAAGCTCGGTCATCAGAAAGATCTTGCCGCCCGTCAACAGACGCGTCGCGGTCAGGACGCGTCCGGATGTGTGCGGCGGGCAGGCGATCCATGCAGCCCTCAAACCCGCCGAGACCGATTTCGAAAGCCCGGAAATATGGAACGTCAGATCCGGTACAAGCGCGGCCAGTGGCGGCGAGGGGTCTTCATGCAGGCAGCCATAGACATTGTCTTCAATGATGAGGAGATTGTGCTTGCGCGCGATCGCCGCGATTTCCTGGCGCCGCTGTTCCGGCATCACCGCCAGCGTCGGGTTCTGCATCGCCGGCATCAGGAAGACCAGCTTGGGATGCTGCTGGGCGCAGATATGGTCCAGCTCGTCTGGTATGGCGCCATATTCGTCAACCGGCACACTGATCGGTCGCCGGCCGATCATCTGCGCCGCGCGCGGCACATTCGCGTAGCTCAGCTCCTCGACGGCGATCCGGTCGCCGGGAACGGTCATTGACGCGATGATGGCGATAATCCCCGAATGCACCCCTTGTACCGGCGCGATGTTTGCAGCTTCCGGCTTCCAGTGCCGGTTCGACAGCCATTCGACGCCCGCGCGCTGCCAGTCGGGCGACACCGACCGGATATAGTCGGAAACCTGAAGCGGATGCTCCCGGTAGATTTCGGAGGTCACGCGTTCCAGTGTGGATGCGACCGGTACCAGCGGCGCGGCCGACGCATCGAAGCGGATCATTTCGCCGCCGCTATGCCGTTCGGCGATACGCGTATTGGAATCGGGTGTGAAGACAATGCTGTCGGCCTCGCTACGCACCACATTGTCATTGCGCCCCATGACATAGGTGCCGCGGCCGACCTCGCCCGAGACGAGGCCGCGTTCGCGGACGATCGAATAGGCGCGGCTGACCGTCCCGACCGTGACGCCAAGGTCATAGGCGAGGTTTCGTTGCGGCGGCAGCTTGGACCCGACGGGCAGGGCGCCGGTTTCGATGGCGTCTTCGATACGGCCCGCGAGCCGCACATAGAGCGGCCCGTCACCGCTTTTCAGATCTGGAAGCCAATTTGTCATGGTGACAATTATTATATTGAGGTGCAATCCGAGTCAATATACGAGCACATTGTCACCATCTCATACTGAAAGGGTCAGGACAATGGTATCAATTGATACAATCGTGCCGCACAATGGCCCTGTACGCATCGGCTACAGGACATTTGCCGGCATTGGCGCAGTGCCACTGCATGTTTGGCTGAAAGTATTCGTAGCGATCGTACGCGCGCGCATGGTGAAACAACGCACGCGTAGACGTCTGCGCGATCTCACAGACGACCAGCTGTACGATATCGGCGTGACGCGCGGCCAGGCCCGTTTCGAGGCCGACAAGCCGTTCTGGTGGTATCGCCAGTAGTCTGATCTAGCAGCCGTTCCGTCCCGCGGACCATGCCATGACATCGGCATTGATGCGGGAGGAGACCGGCGTTCCCGCAAGCGGGCCGTAGGTGGTGATCTTGACCGGATCGCCATCCGCCTGGATCACCAGTTTCGGCAGTCCCGCCGACTTGCCTCTCTCCACAACAAGAAGGCGCGGGCTGCCGGCCCTCGTGTCGAGTTCGGGAATGACCGCGAAGGTCTTGAACGCCCTGTCGCCGGACCTGATCCAGCAGGTTTGCGCCTTTTCATTGATGGTCCCGAGCACCGCCGCGGCATTTTTCGAGTCGACTTCCATTGTCAGCGGGCCGCCGATCGGCTCCCCGGCGCAGCCGGACAGGATCGCGCCGGCGAAAAGCGCCGGAAACAATCCGTCGAATGATGTCCTGTCGAAACGCCGGTGATGCGATGGATGGGTTGATTTCGGTTTTCGGGACTGGCGCGCCATCGCGGTCTCAGGCCGCCGCCTTGCCGAGCAGTCCGAGCGCGCTTTCGAAAATGCCGCGCCCGTCCGTGCCGCCATGCGCGTCCTCGATCAGGTTTTCGGGATGCGGCATCATGCCGAGCACGTTGCCGGCTTGGTTGACGATGCCGGCGATGTCCTCGATCGAGCCGTTCGGATTGGTTCCCTCGGCGTAGCGGAAGACGATCCCGCCATCGCCGTTCATCCGCTTCAGCGTTTCGGCGTCGGCGAAATAGTTGCCGTCGTGATGCGCCACCGGGCAGCGGATGATCTGGCCCCGGCTGTAGGCGGAGGTGAATGCCGTGTCGGCATTGACCACTTCGAGCTTCACTTCCCGGCAGACGAATTTCAGCGAGGCGTTGCGCATCAGCGCGCCGGGCAGCAGGCCCGCCTCGAGCAGGATCTGGAAGCCGTTGCACACGCCCATGACGCGCACGCCCGCTTCCGCCTTGCGACGGATCGCATCCATCACCGGCATCCGTGCCGCGATCGCGCCGCAGCGAAGATAGTCGCCATAGGAAAAGCCGCCGGGAATGACCACGAGGTCGACATCGGGGATTTCCGTGTCGGTCTGCCATACGGTCACCGGCGGCTTGCCGGAAATCCTGGTGATCGCCGCGATCATGTCGCGGTCGCGATTGAGGCCGGGCAACAGGATGACGGCGGTTTTCATCGTCAGGCGATCTCCACCGCGTAGTCCTCGATCACCGTGTTGGCGAGCAGTTTCTCGCACATCGCCTTGAGGTCTGCTTCGGCCTTGGCGCGGTCCTTGGCGTCGAGTTCGACGTCGAAGACCTTGCCCTGGCGCACCTTTCCGACGCCCGAAAAGTCCAGCGCGTGGAGGGCGCCTTCGATGGCCTTGCCCTGCGGGTCGAGAACGCCGTTCTTCAGCGTGACGGTGACGCGTGCCTTGATCATGGTTTTTTCCGGATGGCTTATTTCACCAGCACCGGCCCCTTCGGGCGCGGCACCTCGGTTTCGTTCATGATGCCGAGACGGCGGGCGACTTCCTGATAGGCTTCGACCAGCCCGCCGATATCGCGGCGGAAACGGTCCTTGTCGAGCTTCTCATTGGTCTTGATGTCCCACAGCCGGCAGGAGTCGGGCGAAATCTCGTCGGCGATGACGATGCGCATCATGTCGCCTTCGTAGAGCCGGCCGCACTCGATCTTGAAATCGACGAGCTGGATGCCGATGCCGAGGAACAGGCCGCTCAGGAAATCGTTGACGCGGATGGCAAGCGCCATGATGTCGTCGATTTCCTGCGGGCTGGCCCAGCCGAAGGCCGTCACATGCTCTTCCGTCACCATCGGATCGTCGAGCGCGTCGGCCTTGTAGTAGAATTCGATGATCGAGCGCGGCAGCACGGTGCCTTCCTCGATGCCGAGGCGCTTCGACATCGATCCCGCGGCAATGTTGCGCACGACCACTTCGAGCGGGATGATCTCGACTTCGCGGATCAGCTGCTCGCGCATGTTGAGTCGCTTGATGAAGTGCGTCGGGATCCCGATCCGGTTGAGATTGGTGAAGATGTATTCCGAGATCCGGTTGTTCAGGACGCCCTTGCCCTCGATGACGTCGTGTTTTTTGGCGTTGAACGCTGTGGCGTCATCCTTGAAAAACTGGATAAGCGTGCCCGGTTCCGGGCCTTCGTAGAGGATTTTGGCTTTGCCTTCGTAGATGCGGCGGCGCTGTTTCATGTATCTGGTGCTCTGCCTTGAGGTTTGCGGCGAGTGGCGTCCGCAGGTGTCATTGGCGCCGTTTACTCCAAACCGCGGGCAAGCACAAACGCAGCCTTTGCATTTCCAGTCTTTTTCCCGAACCCTGCCGACGGAGGTCGAAGCGTGTTGATCTTTTCACGGCCATTTGATTTAGACGTGGCAACATATATCTGATTGGTGCAGAGGCGCGCCACTAAAAGCCTTCCAATGGAGATCGCCATGTCGATGAAAGATCGTGAGGACGCTTACGAAAACAAATTTGCCCATGACGAGGAGCTGCGTTTCAAGGCCGAAGCCCGGCGCAACAAGATGCTCGGCCTCTGGGCGGCCGACAAGCTGGGCAAGACCGGCGACGAGGCGGAAGCTTACGCCAAGGAAGTCATCGTGTCGGATCTCAAGGAAGCCGGCGACGGCGACGTGTTCGCGAAGATCCGCGCCGATTTCGACGCGGCCGGCGTCGACCAGTCGGATCACCAGATCCGCCGCACCATGGACGAGCTGATGACCCAGGCCATCGAGCAGGTGAAGAACGGCTGAGGTCTTCGAAAGGATGGGGCGGCCAATGCGCGACTATTCTCTGTCCGGCCGCCTCGCCGCAGGCGAAACCGTCTACACCGTCTGGTCCTCCGCGCCTGACCTCGGACTTATAGAATATTTCGCCGCCGGCCCGTTCGGCGCCATCACGCTCGACATGCAGCATGGCGCGCATGACGTCGACAGCGTGCTGCATGGCCTTGTTCCCGTTATCGGTGGCGGCAAGGCCGCGGTCGTCCGGGTACCGCTCGGACGCTTCGACATGGCGTCGCGCGCGCTCGATATGGGCGCCGACGCCGTCATCGCTCCGATGATCAACACGATCGAAGATGCTGTCGCCTTTCGCGATGCCATGAAATTTCCACCGGTCGGGCAGCGCTCATGGGGCCCCACGCGGGCCCTGTCCGTTCGCGGGATCGCCGGCGGATCGGACTATCTCAATACGGCCAACACACGCACCGTCTCGATGGCGATGATCGAGACGCGCGAGGCGTTCGGGATTGCCGGCGAGATTGCCGCCCTGGAGGGTATTGATGCATTGTTCGTCGGGCCGTCCGACTTCTCGATTGCCTGGTCCGGTGGCGCTGCGGTCGATCCGACGCTTCCGGAAATGCAGGACGCGGTGGCGAGCATTGCGGGGATCGCCAAGTCCGCGGGCAAGCATGCCGGCATTTTCGCCACCGACATGACCATGGTCCCCCGCTATGTCGAGATGGGTTACCGATTCATCGCGCTCGGCGCGGAGGCGGGAATTATCGCGGCCGGCCAGAAGGCGATTCTCGCCGCCGCCGGCGCCTAGAGCCGTTCATCTTTAAAT